>NZ_CP099399.1:0-1200000 GCF_024721175.1 Rhizobium sp. Pop5
ATGAAGCAAAGCATATTGTTTGAGCGTGTCAGTGCACGCTTGAAGGCTCAAGTCGGTCCAGACGTCTATGCCAGCTGGTTTGCACGGCTGAAGCTCCATTCGGTCTCGAAGAGCGTGGTTCGCCTTTCGGTTCCGACGACTTTCCTGAAGTCGTGGATCAACAATCGTTATCTCGATCTCATTGCCGGCCTCTTCCAGGCCGAAGACCCTGAAATTCTCAAAGTCGAAATCCTGGTGCGCACGGCAACGCGCAGCGGCATGAAGGCGCTCGATGAGGCGGCAACGCCCGAGCCTGCCGCCCCCGCGCAGATGCGTCGCCCTGCAAGCGCTCAGCAGGCGGGCCAGGCTGTCCAGCAGGCAGTTTCCGTCGTCGCTGCGGCAAGGCCCGCAAGCCTTGGCTCGCCGCTCTTCGGTTCGCCGCTCGATTTGCGCTTCACCTTCGACACTTTCGTCGAAGGCAGCTCGAACCGTGTTGCTCTTGCGGCTGCCAAGACGATCGCGGAAGCCGGTTCCGGCGCCGTGCGCTTCAATCCGCTCTTCATCCATTCGACGGTCGGCCTCGGCAAAACCCATCTGTTGCAGGCGATCGCCAATGCCGCAGTGCAGAATCCGCGGGCTCTGCGCGTCGTCTATCTGACGGCCGAATATTTCATGTGGCGCTTCGCCACGGCGATCCGCGACAATGATGCGCTGACGCTGAAGGATTCCCTGCGCAACATCGACCTGCTGATCATCGACGACATGCAGTTCCTCCAGGGCAAGATGATCCAGCATGAGTTCTGCCATCTTCTGAACATGCTGCTCGACAGCGCCAAGCAAGTCGTCGTCGCCGCCGACCGTGCACCCTGGGAGCTGGAGTCGCTCGACCCCCGGGTCCGCTCGCGCCTTCAGGGCGGCGTAGCAATCGAACTCGACGCGCCGGATTACGAGATGCGCCTCGAAATCCTCAAGCGCCGGCTTGCTGCGGCACGGCTCGAAGATCCATCGTTGGAAATTCCCGCGGAACTGATGCAACACGTCGCCCGCAACGTCACTGCCAGCGGCCGCGAACTCGAGGGCGCCTTCAATCAGCTGATCTTCCGTCGCTCCTTCGAGCCGAACCTGTCGATCGAGCGCGTGGACGAACTGCTCGCCCATCTCGTCGGCTCCGGCGAGCCGCGCCGGGTGCGCATCGAGGATATACAGCGCATCGTCGCCAGGCACTACAATGTCTCGCGTCAGGAACTGGTTTCGAACCGCCGCACCCGTGTCATCGTCAAGCCGCGCCAAATCGCCATGTATCTGTCCAAGACGCTGACGCCGCGTTCCTTCCCGGAGATCGGCCGCCGTTTCGGCGGGCGCGATCACACGACCGTGCTGCACGCCGTGCGCAAGATCGAGGAACTGATTTCGGGAGACACCAAGCTTTCGCACGAAATCGAGCTTCTGAAGCGGCTCATCAACGAATAAGCGGTGGATCTGTCGGGAAATTTGACGGCCGGAAGCGATTCCGGCCGTTTTCCTTTATAAGCTTTTTATTCTATACCTCCCGCATCCAAGAATGAGCGCCGAAAGGGCGCAAGGGAGGTAATGAATGAGTTTTGAAAAGATCGCCGTTCTCGGCCTTGGCAAGGTCGGGCGGCTGGCGGCAACGCTTTTGCATGAAGGCGGCTTCGAGGTCATCGGCGTCGATGCGCAACTGCCTCTGGGCGAGCTTCCCTTCAAGTGCCGTACCGCCGATATATCCGATCCCCAAGTGATCGGCGAACTGCTCTCGAATGTCGAGGCGGTTCTGTCCTGCCTGCCCTATCATCTGAACATCGAGTTGGCGCGCGCCGCCCATCTTGCCGGCATTCATTATTTCGATCTGACAGAAGACGTCCCCACCACCAATTTCATCATCGAATTGTCGAAGACGGCCCGCGGCCTGATGGCGCCGCAATGCGGCCTGGCACCCGGTTTCGTCGGCATCGTCGGGGCGAGCCTCGCCGACGGTTTCGACCGCTGCCGTTCGATCCGCATGCGCGTCGGCGCCCTGCCGCAGCATCCCACGGGCCTGCTGGGCTATGCCTTCAACTGGTCGCCGGAAGGCGTCGTCAACGAATACCTGAACGATTGCGAGGTCATCGAGGGTGGCGTGCGCAAGCTCGTGTCGCCGATGGAATGGCATGAGACGATCTATGTCGGCGGTGTCAAGCTCGAAGCCTTCACGACGTCGGGCGGTCTCGGCACCATGTGCGACACCATGCTCGGCAAGGTCGACAATCTCGATTACAAGACCATGCGTTACCCCGGCCATATGGAGCTGATGAACTTCTTCTTCCATGAACTCCTGATGCGTGACAAGCGCAAGCTCGCGGGCGAAATCCTCACCAACGCCAAGCCGCCGGTTGAAGACGATGTCGTCTACGTCCATGTGGCCGCCGAAGGCACGGAGAACGGCAGCCTGCGCCGCAAGGAGTTCGTGCGCGCCTATTATCCGATCGAGATTGCCGGTGCCCGCCGCACGGCGATTGCCTGGACGACGTCGGCCTCCGTCGTCGCCGTCATCGAGATGGTCCGCGACGGCTTGCTGCCTGCGACCGGCTTCCTGCATCAGGAGCACATCCCGCTCGATATGTTCCTGAAGACGCCGACCGGCAGCCTTTTCAAGGCGGGTGCGACCAGCCACCGCTGATATCAGATTCCGGCGCGGCGGCGATATCGATCACGCCGCGCTGGAAGCAATCCGCCATATGGGCATCAGCAGGCGAGATCGGCGACGACGGAATCGAGGATCAGCATGCCTGACGGTGTGCAGCGCAGGCGTGAATTGCCGATCCGCTCGATGAATTTGTGTTCGAGCAGGAATTCCTCGCGTTTCGGGTCGAGTTCGCGGCCCGAAAGCTGCTGCCAGCGGGCGAGATCGACACCCTCCCGGAGCCGCAGTCCCATCAGCAGCAACTCGTCGGCCTGTTCCTCGAAGCCCAGCCGTTCCTCGTCGAGAATGCCTTGACCATCGCGCTCGACCATCTCGAGCCAGGCTTCCGGCTTGCGTTCGGTGGCGGTCGCGATCTTCTCAGGCCCGCGCGTCAGCCGGCCGTGCGCGCCCGGGCCGATGCCGGCATAATCGCCGTAACGCCAATAGGTCAGGTTATGCCGGCTTTCGGCACCCGGCCGTGCATGGTTGGAGACCTCGTAGGCGGGCATGCCTTCCCGCGCCGTGATCTCCTGTGTCGCCTCGTAGAGCAGCGCCGATTGATCGCCATCTGGCACAATCAGCTTGCCCGCCTTGTGCAGGCCGTAGAAGGGCGTGCCTTCCTCGATGGTCAGCTGGTAGAGCGAAAGATGATCGACCGCATAGGAGATCGCTTCCTTCAGCTCCCTTTCCCATTGCTCGACCGTCTGGTCCGGCCGGGCGTAGATCAGGTCGAAGGACATGCGCGGGAAGATCTCGCGCGCCAGCCGGATCGCCTTCAGCGCATCTGCGACGTCATGCAGCCGGCCGAGGAATTTCAGGTCCCGGTCGTTCAACGCCTGCACCCCGAGCGACACGCGGTTGACGCCGGCCGCACGGTAGCCGCGGAACCGTTCGGCCTCGACGCTCGACGGATTGGCCTCCATGGTGATCTCGATGCCGGCAGGCACATGCCAGTGCCGCGCAATGGCGTCGAGAATGGCGTCGACCGTTTCCGGCTTCATCAGCGAGGGCGTACCGCCGCCGAGGAAGATGCTCGTCACCGTCTTCGGCCCGCTCATCGCCCGGATTGCCGCCATCTCCTTCAGGAAGGCTGATGTGAAGCGCTCCTGATCCACCGGCTGGTGGCGCACATGGCTGTTGAAATCGCAGTAGGGACACTTCGCTGCGCAGAAGGGCCAGTGCACATAGACGCCGAAGCCGGGCTCGCCGGTATCGGGCAAAAGCGCAGCATCGCGCGCGAGGCTTGGCGTACCGAGATTGCCCACGAACAGACCTTATGCCTCCAGGCAGGTTTCGACGAAGAGCTTGAAGGCGCGCGCCCGGTGCGACAGCGCCTGCGGCTTGCCGACGTTCCAGCCGTGTTTCTCCTCGCCGCTCATCTCGCCAAAGGTAGTGCCGTAACCCTCGGGCTGGAAGACCGGATCGTAACCGAAGCCCTGCGTGCCGCGCGGCGGCCAGACGACGGTGCCTTCAACCTCGCCGCGGAAGAGCTCCGTATGGCCGTCCGGCCAGGCAAGGCAGAGCACGCTGACGAAACGCGCGCCGCGCTGTTCCGGGGCCGTCGCGCCGGCACCCTGCAGCGCCTTTTCCACCTTGGCCATCGCCATGTCGAAATCGCGCGTGCCGTCGGCCTTCTCCGCCCAGTTGGCGGTATAAACGCCGGGATCACCGCCAAGCGCGTCGACCACCAGCCCGGAATCGTCAGACAACGCCGGCAGGCCGGCGGCATTGGCGGAGGCGACAGCCTTGATCGTCGCATTCTCCTCGAAGCTCGTGCCGGTCTCATCGGGCTCGACGAAATTCAGTTCCGCCGCCGATTTGGCGGTGAAGCCGAGCGGCCCGATCAATTCCTGGATTTCGCGGATCTTGCCGGCATTGTGGCTGGCGACGACGATGGTCTTCGTTTCAAGCTTGCGCATTCAGATGTCCTGTTCGATGCCCCAGATTTCAGCTTCCGCGCACTCCAGGCTGTTGCCGGCGGGATCGCGGAAATAGATCGAGCGACCGCCATTTGGCCAGTGCACTTCGGATTCGATCGCCACGCCCGCCGACCTCAGCCGTTCGGCCATGGCATCGATGTTGCGGCCGGATACCCTGAAACAGGCATGGCCCTCTCCGGTCGCGCCGTGCGGCGGCACCTGCAGCGCGTGGGGCGCCGGCGGCTTCACCGTTTCCTCGGGGTTGAAGATCAAGAGAACGCCTGGTCCGCAGCGGAAGAAGACATGCCGGTTGCCGGCGCGGCTGATCTTTGCAAGCCCGAGAATGTTCTCGTAGAACGCCTCGGCCTGGTCGAGATCCCGCGCATAGAGCGCCGTTTCCAACATGCCTTCCAGCATGGCGTTCATCCCGCGATGGCCTGTTTCTGCAGGGCGACGAGTTCGCCGATGCCGTTCTTGGCAAGATGCATCAACGAGGTGAACTCCTCTTCGCTGAAGGGCGTACCTTCGGCCGTGCCCTGGATCTCGACGATCCCGCCGGCGCCGGTCATGACGAAGTTCGCATCGGTCTCGGCTGAGGAATCCTCAAGGTAATCGAGATCGACCACCGGCTGGTTGGCGAAGATGCCGCAGGAGATGGCGGCGACATGATCCTTCAGGACCCGGTCGACCTTGATCATGTTGCGGCTTTCCATCCATTTCAGGCAGTCGTAAAGCGCGATCCACCCGCCGGTGATCGAGGCCGTCCGCGTGCCCCCATCGGCTTGGATGACGTCGCAGTCGAGCGTGATCTGCTTTTCGCCGAGCGCTTGTAGGTCGACGACGGCGCGCAGCGAGCGGCCGATCAGACGCTGGATCTCCTGCGTGCGGCCGCCCTGCTTGCCGGCCGCGGCCTCGCGCTTCATGCGCTCGCCGGTCGCTCTCGGCAGCATGCCGTATTCGGCGGTGACCCAGCCCTTGCCGGTGTTGCGCAGCCATGGCGGCGTCTTGTCTTCGAGGCTTGCCGTGCAGAGCACATGCGTGTCGCCGAATTTCACCAGGCAGGAGCCTTCCGCATGCTTGGAAAAATTGCGCTCGAACGAGACCTTGCGCATCTGGTCGGTTTTTCTGCCTGAAGGCCGCATTCTTATCTCCTGGAGTTGCTGACCGCTTCTACGATTGGCCGCGCCCATTTGCAAATTCCCTTTTGCCACGGGTGCGAGTTTGACTATATTTTGGGAAGCATCATCAGCGTGGGTTCGAGAGGTTCATGGGCATCAGGTCGACGTCGGTTTCGGATGCCGTTGCTGCGCTGGACGAACGTTCCAGGGAAATTTTCCGCCGCATCGTGGAAGGTTATCTGGAGAGCGGCGAGCCGCTCGGCTCGCGCAATCTGTCGCGCCTCCTGCCGATGTCGCTCTCGCCGGCCTCGGTGCGCAACGTCATGAGCGACCTCGAAGAGCTCGGCCTGATCTATTCCCCGCATGTCAGCGCCGGCCGGCTGCCGACCCAGATCGGCCTGCGCTTCTTCGTCGATGCCTTCATGCAGATTGGCGATCTCTCGGCCGAGGACCGCGCCAATATCGATCGCCAGGTGCGGGCTGAAAGCGGCGGCAATCCACTCGAATCGATGATGAACGAGGCAAGCCGCATGCTGTCGGGCATCTCGCGCGGTGCGGGCCTCGTCATTACCTCGAAAAGCGATCCTGTCCTGAAACATGTCGAGTTCATCCGCCTCGAGCCGACGAAGGCGCTCGCCGTGCTCGTCGGCGATCATGACCAGGTGGAAAACCGCATCATCGAGCTGCCGGCGGGCGTTACCTCCTCGCAATTGACGGAGGCGGCGAATTTCCTCAATGCCCATATGTCCGGCCAGACGCTGCCGGAGCTGCGCAAGCAGTTGAGTCGGCTGAAGGATGATGTCCGCCACGAGCTCGATGCGCTGTCGCGTGATCTCGTCGAACGCGGCATCGCCGTCTGGGCCGGCAGTCCGGACGAGGGAAAGCCCGCCCAGCTCATCCTCCGTGGCCGCGCCAATCTGCTCGAAGGCCTCGCCGGCGCCGAGGACCTCGATCGGTTGCGCCTGTTGTTCGACGATCTCGAGAAAAAGGACAGTTTGATCGAGATCTTGAACCTGGCTGAGAGCGGTTCGGGGGTGCGCATCTTCATCGGCTCGGAAAACAAGCTCTTCTCGCTTTCCGGCTCGTCGCTTATCGTCGCGCCCTATCGTGACGAGGACGATCGGATCGTCGGTGCTGTCGGGGTCATCGGCCCGACCCGGCTCAATTATTCCCGCATCGTGCCCATGGTGGATTATACCGCTCAGCTCGTCTCCCGCCTTTCGCGCAATCCTCTTTAGGAGCTTCGCCGAAGAAGAGGCGGAATTTTCGCTTCTTTGTCACGCAGACTTGATTTTTTTCGGTCAAACCTCGATATCGGGCGCATCTGAAGACACCAACCGGAGACCGTCATGACCGATGAAACGACGAAAAACGGACCTGACGCAACTGCGGCCGATGCCGCAGCCGACGCCGCCGCCAACGTCGAGACTGATACTGCCGAGCGTGCGGAGGCGAGCCAGCCGGATCCGCTCGAGCTTCTGAAGGCCGAGAACTCCGAACTGCGCGACCGCTATCTGCGCCTTGCTGCGGAGATGGACAATCTGCGCCGCCGGACCGAGCGCGAGGTGAAGGATGCCAAATCCTATTCCGTCGCCGGCTTCGCGCGTGACATGCTCGCCGTTTCCGACAATCTGCGCCGGGCGCTGGATGCCATCCCCCCGGAGGCCAAGGCTGCAGCCGACGCGGGCCTCACCACGCTGATCGAGGGTGTGGAGATGACCGAGCGCGCCATGCTCTCGGCCCTTGAACGCCATGGCGTCCGCAAGCTGGAGCCGGTCGGCCAGAAGTTCGATCCCAATTTCCACCAGGCGATGTTCGAAGTGCCGAACCCTGAGGTGCCGAACAATACGGTCGTCCAGGTGGTGCAGGCAGGCTTCACCATCGGCGAGCGTGTGCTGCGTCCTGCTATGGTCGGTGTCGCCAAGGGTGGCCCTAAGCCGGTCGAAGCCGAAGCCAATTCCGTCTTCGACGAAAAAGACGCCTGAGGCCGCTTCCTCCCTAAAAAGGAGGAAGCCGAAAGATCAGATGCGGGCGAAGCGCTCGATCAGCAGATCGAAGAAGCCGTCCGCATCGACAAAGCGCATGACTTTCGCATTGCGCTTGCGGTCGGTCACATGCCACCAGTCGACGACGGTCATGCCGACCGTGAGTTCGGATTGGACTTCGATCTCGACATTGCAGTCCCGGCCCTCGAAAAGCTCGGGCCTCAGCAGATAGGCGACGACTGTGGGGTCATGCAGCGGTCCGCCATCGGAGCCGTATTTCTCGATGTCGAACCGCTCGAAGAATTCCAGCATTTCGACCATCGCCCTTGCCGGCGCGGTGCCGATCTCGGCCATGCGTTTCACCCGGTCCTTGCGGGTCAGCAGCTGATGCGTCACGTCAAGCGGCATCATCACGATCGGAACGCCCGAACGGAAAACGATGTCGGCGGCTTCCGGATCGACGTAGATGTTGAATTCGGCTGCTGGCGTGATGTTGCCGCCCTCGAAGAACCCGCCGCCCATCATCACTAGTTCGCGGATGCGAGGGATAATGTCGGGCGCCTTCTGGAAGGCCATGCCGACATTGGTGAGCGGCCCAAGCGTGCAGAGCGTCACCGTGCCTTCCGGCTCGCGGCGCAGCGTCTCGATGATGAAATCGACGGAATGGCCGGGCTGCAGCGCCATCGTTGGTTCGTCAAGTTCCGGGCCGTCGAGGCCGGTCTTGCCGTGCACATGTTCGGCCGTCACCAGCTTGCGGGCGATCGGCCTGTCGGCGCCGGCGAAAACTTTCGTCTCCGTCCGTCCGCAGAGCTCGCAGACGATGCGTGCATTGCGGCTGGTGAGCGCCAGCGGCACGTTTCCGGCGACCGTCGTGATCCCCAGCACTTCAAGCTCGTCCGGGCTGCCGAAGGCAAGCATGATGGCGGCCGCGTCGTCCTGACCGGGATCCGTGTCGATGATGATCTTTCTTGCGCTCGTCATTCCGATCGTCCCGTGCTCACGGTGGGCATCTCTGCATACACCAATTTCTTCATCTCCCGTCACAAATCAGCACATCCCGACGGGCACGTTTTGATGCGAGGCGGGAGGCGCTTTGTCAAGCAAGGAGGAACCTCCCGGATCACCTTAAAATCAAAGGCCACGCCGAGAGGCCGGCTGCGCCTTGCAGCGCCGGCGTCCTGTCCCCATATTAGCGCTATCCGGATGCTGCATCTGAGGTCCGGGATGGTCGCTTGCATCAAGGACTTGAAAAAAGATGAGCCGCATTACCCCTTTCGCCAGCCCGCTGCTTCTGGGCTTCGATGCCATGGAAAAGACGCTGGAACGCATTTCCAAGGCAAGCGACGGATATCCCCCCTACAATATCGAACGCATCGCCGCCGATAGCGGCGCGCCGGAGCGCCTGCGCATCACCCTTGCCGTCGCCGGTTTCAGCGAGGAGGAGCTCGATGTCTCTACCGAGGAAAACCAGCTTCTGATCCGCGGCCGTCAGGCCGAGCAGGGCGAGCGGGACTACCTCTATCGCGGCATCGCCTCTCGCCAGTTCCAGCGGACCTTCGTTCTTGCCGATGGCATGCAGGTGCTCGGCGCCGGCCTGAAGAACGGTCTGCTCTCCGTCGACCTAATTCGTCCGGAACCCGCCCGCATGGTCAAGAAAATTAACATTTCGGTCTCACAGTAGCACAACGGTTTGTTGAACCGTTGGTCCCTTCTCCCGGAGGAACAGGAATGTTGATGAAAGAAGCCACGTCTCACTTGACCAAATCCGAGCTTGCCCACATCGGCAACGGCGAGGTCGCCTACATCAGAAAAATGCGCACCGAGGAAGTCGCCAAGTGCTTCCCGGAGGCACCGGATATCGATCCGAACGTCGATCTTTGGGCACTCTTCGGCGCCGACGGCACGCCGATCCTGCTGACAGACAACCGCTCCAGCACCTTCTTCAAGGCTGCCGAGGACGAACTGAAGACGGTCAGCCTGCACTGACCGTCAAATAGTGCCTGTTGCGTTCCACCGCTTTTCCGGTGCGCGGGTGCTTTGTTGGAGTTGCTAGGGTCGCGACTGATGCCGCGACATCACGCGCAGTATCAGCTTTTAGCGCAGCGCGTCTTTTAGCCGGCCGGAAATATCCTACGCGCCGGCTTGCCTCCGAAACTCAAATCTTCCTGAATGTCAGATAGGCGGAAGACCGGCCCTCGCGCCGCGCCTTGGCCTCGTAGCGCGTGCTCGGCCAGCCCTCATAGGGGGTCAGCCAGTCAGCCGCATTTTCGGCGATCCAGTCGAAGCCGCCATGGTCGCGGCATTTGATCAGCGTCCAGTTCACATAGGTATCGATGTCGGAGGCGAAGCAGAAGAGGCCGCCGGGCTTCAGCACGCGGTGAAAGCGGTCGAGGTTGGTTTTCGAGACGAAACGCCGTTTCCAGTGCTTCCGCTTCGGCCAGGGGGTCGGGATAGAGCAGGTCGATCTGATCGAGCGAGGCGTCCGGCAGCCAGTCGAGCAGTTGCGTCGCGTCGTCATTGTAAACGCGGATATTGCGCGCGCCCGTCTCGCCGATGCGCGACAGCAGCTTCTGCATGGAATTGACGAAGGGCTCGACGCCGATGAAGCCGGTCGAAGATCTTTCCAATGCGCGGTGCATCAGATGTTCGCCGCCGCCGAAACCAATTTCCAGCCGCAATCTCTCGACAGGAACCGGAAAAAGCGAGATCAGCGGCTCCGGAGGAGCCGCCGAGAGGTCGACGAGGAATGCCGGGAGCAGGCTGTTCAATGTTTCAGCCTGCTGCTCGCGCAGGGCCTTTCCCTTGCGGCGACCGAAAAAGGCTTCGGTCGCCCGGCCCCGGCGTTCCATATCCGTCATGCAGCGGCCTTGGTCTTCACGGCTTCCTTGAGGGCCTTCACGAGGTCGGTGCGCTCCCAGGAGAACGAGCCGTCGCGGCCTGCCTTGCGGCCGAAGTGGCCGTAGGCCGAGGTCTTGGCGTAGATCGGCTTGTTGAGGTCGAGGTGGCGGCGGATGCCCGACGGCGACAGATCCATATTCTGGCGGATCGCAGCTTCGACCTGGTCTTCCGAAACACCCTTTCCGGTGCCGTGCAGGTCGACATAGATCGACAGCGGCTGGGCGACGCCAATGGCGTAGGAGAGCTGGATCGTGCAGCGGTCGGCGAGGCCGGCGGCCACGACGTTCTTGGCGAGGTAGCGTGCGGCGTAGGCGGCCGAACGGTCGACCTTGGTCGTGTCCTTGCCGGAAAATGCACCGCCGCCATGCGGAGCGGCACCGCCGTACGTGTCGACGATGATCTTGCGGCCGGTGAGGCCCGCATCGCCGTCCGGTCCGCCGATGACGAACTTGCCGGTCGGGTTGATGTACCACTTGCAGTCATCGGCGATCTTCAGCTCGCCGAGCGCCTCGCGGATATAAGGCTCGACGACGGCGCGCACCTTGTTCGAATCCCAGCTCTCGTCGAGATGCTGCGTCGAAAGCACGATCGAGGTCGCTTCCGACGGCTTGCCGTCGACGTAACGCACCGTCACCTGGCTCTTGGCGTCGGGGCCGAGCTTGGCGACTTCGCCGTCGCCCTTCTTGCGAGCGGCCGCGAGCAGCTGCAGGATCTTGTGGGAGTAATAGATCGGGGCCGGCATCAGATCCGGCGTTTCCTTGCAGGCGTAACCGAACATGATGCCCTGGTCGCCGGCGCCCTCGTCGCCCTGCTGGTCGGCGGCACTGTCAACGCCCTGTGCGATGTCGGCCGACTGCGAGTGCAGCAGTACGTCGATCTTGGCTTTCTTCCAGTGGAAGCCGTCCTGCTCGTAGCCGATATCCTTGATGGCGCGGCGCGCGGCGGCCTTGAACTTCGACGGGTTGATGACGTCCTTGCCGTCCTTGTCCTTCTTCATCAGGCTCGGCGGCAGGCGGACTTCGCCGGCGATGACGACGCGGTTGGTCGTTGCCAGCGTTTCACAGGCAATGCGCACACCCCACGGATTGACGCCGGTCTTGGCCGCTTCGCGGTAGACCAGATCGACGATTTCGTCGGAGATGCGGTCACACACCTTGTCCGGATGACCTTCGGCAACAGATTCGCTGGTAAAGAGATAATTCGCGCGCATTCCGGGATTCCCCTCAAAGAACAAAAGCTAGCTAGTAGGTACTCAGTTCGTGGCCTGATGACAAGCGCAGAAGGACATAAATATATCTTTATATCTGCGGCAAAGTGACAAATATTGCCCCAAAAACGCAAAAAAGCGGCCTTTCGACCGCTTTTCAAATTCTGCGATGGAGATGGCTCAGTCGGAGTCGGCTTCGGCGGCCAGCGCTTTCACCAGTTCCACGACCTTGCGGCGAACCTTCGGATCAGAAATCTTGACGAAGGCGCGATTGAGCTGCAGGCCCTCCGAGGAGGAGAGGAAATCGACGACGTAATTCGAGCTGGACGCTTCGGCCATGCCGCTGAGAGCGCCGGAATGTTCGCCGGGCGCATCCTCGAAGAAAAAGGAAACCGGAACATTGAGAATGTTCGAGATATTCTGCAGGCGACTCGCGCCGACGCGGTTGGTTCCCTTTTCGTATTTCTGGATCTGTTGGAATGTAATGCCGAGACTTTCGCCAAGTTTTTCCTGGCTCATGCCCAGCATCGTGCGGCGAAGGCGAATACGGCTACCGACATGGATGTCGATCGGATTCGGCTTCTTCTTATTTTCAATCATGGTCGTGCCCTAGCTAAGAATTTCAACTTGTGTCTAACCGGCATGCCCCTGATCCATCCCAAAACGCCACGTTGCAAGGAGTGGGAACCCACTCATAAGCATACGTTAAGAACGCCGATTGTCACTACTATGCAATTTTAGGGGTTTTTGGTCAATTCAACCCTAAAATAAAACCTCCGCGAGAAATTAGCGCAATCAAAATCAGCAAGACCTCAGTCAACCAGAAGTATGTTTGATGGGGGTATGTGGTACCGAACCCATCGCCGATCCTATCGACGGTTGCATCAATGAACCCGGTTTCTCCAAGATCGAGGCCCGCGACAATTTCTCCATGTGCGTTTACCAGCGCTGAAATGCCGCTATTGGCATCGCGAATCAGCGGCAAGCCGGTCTCGACCGCCCGCACCCGCGCCTGCTGGAAGTGCTGATAGGGGCCGGGCGTCATGCCGAACCAGGCGTCGTTGGTGATATTGAGGATGGCGTTCGCGTCTTTTATGTCGCCGGTCATTTCGCCGGGAAAGATGATCTCGTAGCAGATCAGCGGAAAGAGATTGAGCCCGCCGGGCAGCGCGAGCAGGTGCCGGGTTGCGGCAGCCGAAAATCCTCCCGGTACCTCGACGACGTTCTGGATGCCCAATTCGGTGAGCATGTCCTCGAAGGGGAGATATTCGCCGAAAGGCACCAGATGCACCTTGTCGGAGGCGGCGATGATCTGGCCGCGGCCGTCGATCACATAGATGGAATTGTAGTACCGCACCGGCGTGCCAGGCCCCATCTCTTCGGCCCGCACCGCGCCGGCGATCAGGATCTGGTTGTCATCAAGCGTATCGGCGATCCGCGTCAGCGCATCCTGATTATCTGTCAGGATGAAGGGTATGGAGGTTTCCGGCCAGACGATGATATCGGGCTTGCGTCCGCCGTTTTTCGGCGCCTCGGCCGAGAGCTTCAGATGCGTCTCGAAGATGGCGTTGCGGTCGGCATCGTTGTCCATCTTCGCTGCCTGGTCGATGTCCGGCTGCACCAGTCGCACCACTGGCCGCTTGTCTTCAGGCAAAGCTTCCGGCTGCGGGGCGAGATAGAGAGCATAAGCGCCGTAACCGAGATGGGCGGCAAACAGCAGGGCGGCGAGGGCGAGGCCGGGCCGCACACCTTGGCGCGTCCCGGCAAGGGCAGGGGCAGAAAAAACGAAGACGGAAAGCGCCGTCACCCCCATCGCTCCGATCACATGCGCCGACTGCATCATCAATGGGACGGGCATCATGCCATAGCCGACGGCGTTCCAGGGAAAGCCGGTGAGGATCACGCTTCGAAGCCATTCCAGGAGCCCGAAGCTTGCCGCAAGTGCGGCGATCCGCCCCATGCCATCAGACCAGAAGACGCGGGCAAGGGCCACCGCCAGCCCGTAGAAGATCGCCAGGCACGCGGGCAGACCGAGGATGGCGAGCGGCAAAGCCCAGGCGAATTCGTCCTGATCGACCAGCAGCGCGTGGCCGAGCCACCAGAGACCGGCGACGAAATAGCCGAAGCCGAACAGCCAGCCGACGGTGAATGCCGGCCACAGCCTGCCGATCAGCCCGCTTTCAGGCGAAGCAGCGGCTCCGTCGATCAGCCAGACGAGCAGGGTGAAGGAAATGAACATCGCCGCGAAAAAACCGAAGGGCGGCAGCGCCAGGACCGCGAATGCTCCGGCGGCGATGGTCAGCAACGACCGTTTGAACCCCCAGACGAGGATAACCTTGTCCGCAAGCCGCTCCATGCGCACTCCCATCAAGCTGCGAATCAACCCGTCCGCAGTCTTTCAAAAAAGCGGCTCTTTGTCCTGCATGTCGCCCGGAAGTGTGCAGTGGTTCAAACTGAATGCGACGCGCCTCAGTTGGCGGTCGATTCGGCGGGTCGGTCATCGCCGGCCTCGGAGCCGGGAGTGGCGTCGCCGTCCACCTTGGCGCGGCGGCGGATGGCATGACGTTTGCGGGTGATGCGCAGCCGCTTGATGCGGCGCGGATCGGCGTCGAGGATGTGGAATTCGAAGTTCGGGAGCGCCTGGACGACCTCGCCGCGCACCGGAATGCGGCCGAGCGCGGAGAAGATCAGGCCGCCAAGCGTATCGACTTCGTCGACCTGCTCGCTGATGTCGAAATCAGGCCCGATCGCTTCGGCGATTTCTTCCAGTTCGACGCGGGCGTCGGCGACGAAGACGTCTTCGGCGACACGCTTGAACATCACCTCTTCGTCGTCATGCTCGTCGTCGATGTCGCCGACCACCATTTCGACGATGTCTTCATGCGAGGCGAGCCCGTCAGTGCCGCCATATTCGTCGATGACGAGCGCCATCTGCGTGCGGTTCACCTGCATGCGGCGCAACAGGTCGGAGGCCAGCATCGACGGCGGCACGAACAGGATCTTGCGGATGATGCCGGCCTCGGCCAGCGTCTTCTGCAGGTCGACGCGGGCGAGATCGAAATTCGGCTTGGCCGAACGCGTGGGCTTCTGGATATTCTCCGGCGCGACCTCGATCGCCGGCAGGGCGGCGGCCGGTTTCGTCGGGCCGCGGCGCTTGTTGCGTGCCTGCTTGGCGACATAGGAGAGCAGGTCGCGGATATGCACCATGCCGCGCGGATCGTCGAGCGTATCGGCATAGACGGGCATGCGCGAGCGACCGGATTCCTCGAAGAGGATCATCAGTTCGCCGATGGTGATGTTCTGGTCTACCGCCTCGATATCGGCGCGCGGCACCATCACGTCGGCGACCCGCACCTCGCGGAAACGCAGGATATTGTGCAGCATCGCCCGCTCGTCTGGCGAGAAGGCATCGTCGCCGGCCGCATCCGTCATCAGCGCGTCGGCGAGATCCTCGCGCAACCGCGAGCCCTGCTGCGGGCGAAGGATGCGCGCGGCGCGCGACCAGAAGGATTGGGATCGGCCGGATGGCCGACTACTACTGCCTGCCTCGTCCGAAGAAGAGGATGGCTCGGAGTCCTTGGCGTCTGCCGCCGGCTTCGTCGTAAAGTCGCTCATGGTTCCATTTTAAGGTCTTGACCCTCGTAGGGATCAGATAGGCCGAGCTGCGCCAAAATGCGAGTCTCCAGCCCCTCCATAATTTCGGCTTCGGCACTATTCATATGGTCGTAGCCGAGAAGATGCAAGAAACCATGGACCAGAAGATGCGTCATATGGTCGTCGAAACTCTTTTCGAGCTCGTGGGCTTCCCGCTCCACGGTCTCCTTGGCGATGATGATGTCGCCAAGCATCGGACCGGGCATCTTGCCGGGCTTGACGGGAAAGGCCGGAAAGGAAAGCACGTTGGTCGCCTTGTCCTTGCCGCGCCATTCAGCGTTGATGTCCTGGATCGATGCATCGTCGGTAAAGACCAGCGAAACCTCGGGCGGCATCGCGGGAAAGGGCTGCTTCTCGCTGTCGCGCAGATAGACCACGGCGGCGGTAAGCACGCGCTCGCAAAACGCCAGCAGCGCTTCCTCGGTGGGCCAGCCGATGTCCTCGATGCTGATCTGGATATCGAGTTCGGCCATCAGTCCTGCCGGCTGGCTTCTTCGACTTCGACGGCATAGGTGGAATCATAGGCCCTGACGATGCGTCCGACCAACGGGTGACGGACGACGTCGGTATCCTTGAAACGCACGATCGAGATACCCTCGACGCCGTTCAGAAGCTGCAGGGCCTCGACGAGGCCGGATTTGACACCGCGCGGTAAGTCGATCTGGCTCGGATCGCCGGTGACAATCATGCGGGCGTTTTCGCCGAGGCGGGTCAGGAACATCTTCATCTGCATCGATGTGGTGTTCTGCGCTTCGTCGAGAATGATCGCGGCGTTGGCGAGCGTGCGGCCGCGCATGAAGGCGAGCGGCGCGATTTCGATAACGCCGGCGGTGATCGCCCGGTCGACCTTGTCGGCGGGGATCATGTCGTAGAGCGCGTCATAGAGCGGGCGGAGGTAGGGATCGACCTTCTCCTTCATGTCGCCGGGCAGGAAGCCGAGACGCTCGCCGGCTTCGACGGCGGGACGCGACAGGATGATCTTTTCGACCGCGCCGCGCTCCAGGAGCTGGGCGGCATGGGCGACCGCGAGGTAGGTCTTGCCGGTGCCGGCCGGGCCGACGCCGAACACGAGCTCGGAACGCTCCAGCGCCCTGATGTAGGCGTCCTGGGTCGGCGTGCGGGCGATGATCGTCTTCTTGCGGGTGGATACCTGCGCCATGGTCAGCTTGGCCTTGCGTTCCATGGTGGGAAGGCTGAGCTGATCATCGGCGGCGACCGCCATGCGGATTGCGCCCTCGACGTCGGATCGTTCCACGCTGCCGCCTTTCTGGAGCTTTTCATAGAGATAATCGAGCGTGCGCCGCGCCTGGTTGGTGGTCACGACATCGCCCGTAATGACGACGGAATTGCCGCGCGCCCGCGCATCGATGTTCAGCCGTTCCTCGAGCAGCTTCAGGTTCTGGTCGAATTGACCGAAAAGCTCGCTGGCGAACCGGTTGTTCTCGAACGTCAGGACGAAGTGATTGGTATCGCTCGGCGTGCGGGGGTGGCGCGGTGAAGAAGAAACCAATTCTTGTCCGTTCAAGCGGTCGGGCTCCTTGGGTTAGACCGCAGCCTCTGCGCGTTCGGCAAACAGGCTGTTGGTTCCGGTTCCGGTGATTCGCACTTTGATAATGTCACCGATTTGCGATGCTTTTGCATCAACATTCACTGATTGAAGCCAGGGAGAACGTCCGATCAGTTGTCCCGGCATGCGACCGGGCTTTTCGAGCAACAGGTCGATCTCCTTGCCGATGCAGGATTCGGCAAATTCCTGCTGCTGCTTCAGGAGAAGCGCTTGCAGGCGTTCCAGCCGTTCTGCCTTGATCTCTTCCGGCACCTGGTCCTTCAGTTCCGCGCCGGGTGTGCCCGGCCGTGTTGAGTATTTGAACGAGAAGGCTTGCGCGTAACGCACCTCCTCCACAAGTCTTAGTGTATCCGCAAAATCTTCGTCTGTCTCCCCCGGAAAGCCGGTGATGAAGTCGCCAGACAGCGCGATGTCGGGGCGCACCGTGCGGATGCGCTCGATCAGCGTCAGATATTCGGCCGCCGTGTGGCGCCGGTTCATCGCTTTCAGAATGCGATCCGAACCCGATTGCACCGGCAGGTGCAGGTAGGGCATCAACGCCCTGAGATCGCGATGGGCGTCGATCAGGCGGTCGTCCATGTCGCGCGGATGGCTTGTGGTATAGCGCAGCCGCGCAAGGCCCGGGATCTCGGCGAGACGGTAGAGCAGGTCGCCGAGGCTCCATGCTTCGCCGCCTGGCCCGGCCCCGTGCCAGGCATTGACGTTCTGCCCGAGCAGGGTGATCTCGCGCACCCCGCCTTCGACGAGCTTCTCGGCTTCCTCGACGATTTGCGAAACCGGCCGCGACACTTCCGAGCCGCGCGTATAGGGCACGACACAGAAGGTGCAGAACTTGTCGCAGCCTTCCTGCACCGTCAGGAAGGCGGTGACGCCGCGGGCGCGGATCTTTCGGCTCTCGGCGATCGGCAGATGCTCGAACTTGTCCTCGATCGCATATTCCGTATCGACGACGCGGCGACCCTGCTTGGCCTGCCGCAGCGCCTCCGGCAGGCGGTGATAGGTCTGCGGTCCGATGACGACGTCGACGGCTGGCGCCCGGCGCAGGATTTCCTCGCCTTCGGCCTGGGCGACGCAGCCGGCAACGCCGATCATCATCTCCCTTCCGTCAGCCGCCTTCTTCTTTTTCATCTCGCGCAGCCGGCCGAGCGCCGAATAGACCTTCTCGGCCGCCTTTTCACGGATGTGACAGGTGTTGAGGAGGACGAGGTCGGCCTCTTCCAAGTCTTCCGTCGGCTCATAGCCGTCGCGAGCGAGTGCATCGCTCATGCGCGTGGAATCGTAGACGTTCATCTGACAGCCATAGGTCTTGATGAAGACCTTGCGGCTGTTGCTGCCGTCGCGGAGAGAAACTTCCGGGGCCTGAAGAGTAGCGCTGTCCTGTGTCATGGCGCGCTATTTAGTGGTTTTTGCCGCTTGAGAAAAGGGACCTTCGCCTCAGACGATTTCGCGGCCGCGCAGACTTGTATTGAGAAGGTTGCGGATGCGGGCGGCGATCGTCGCGCTGACGTCCTTGCGCCTGGTCTTCTCGTGATATTCGATCGCCTCGCCAAAGGAAACTTCGACATCGATCGCCCCGCATTTCAGAATATCGTGAAGATGCGGCAGAAGCTCGATATCGCCGGGCCAGGCGGCGAGCGGGCGGTGATAGCGGCCCATGGCGATACCGTGGACCCTGGTATAGGCAATCGAAACCGGCTGGACCATGACCATGCCGGTCGGCGAAAAGGGTACGGCCATTGCGGCCGCGCCGAAGAGCGAAGACTTGACTTCCAGCAGACGATTGCCGTCAGAGGTCGTTCCCTCGGGAAACAGCACCACGATTTCGCCGTCCGCCATGCGCCCGGCGATCTCGCTGGCCTGGTCGCCGGTGCGGCGTTTTTCTTCCCGCACGACGAAGACGCTCTTCTGCAGTTTGGCGAGCGTGCCGAAGATCGGCCAGTCGCGCACCTCGATCTTGGCGATGAAGGCGACGTCGGCAATGGCCGACATCACCATGATATCCATCCACGACGAATGGTTGGAGCAAAGCATCAGCGGCCGGCGATCTTCGAGCCTGCCCGTCACCCGGATGCGGATGCCGAGGCAATAGCAGATGATGCGGTGCCAGACACGCGGAAGCCGGCGGCGCAGCCGCCAGTCGAAACGCAAGGCCAGCACCTGCAGCGGCATGAGTACGATGCTGACGGTAAGGATGACGACCGCAGTCAATGCGATGCGCAGCCAGGCGATCAAATGCGGGTCTCCCGGGCTGCCATAATGTCAGAGATCTTCGTTCTTCAGTGGAATGCCGTAGAGCTCGAGGCGGTGGTCGACCAGCCGGAAGCCGTGCTCGCGGGCGATGCGCTCCTGCAGCGCCTCGATCTCCGGCGAGCGGAACTCGATGACCGTACCGTTCTTCAGGTCGATGAGGTGGTCATGATGCTCTTCCGGCACCGTTTCGTAGCGCGAGCGTCCGTCGCGGAAATCGTGACGGGCGATGATGCCGGCGTCTTCGAACAGCTTGACGGTGCGATAGACGGTCGAAATCGAGATCTTCGCGTCCACCTTCACCGAGCGGCGATAGAGTTCTTCGACGTCGGGGTGGTCCTGCGAGTCTTCCAGGATACGCGCGATCACGCGGCGCTGCTCGGTCATGCGCATGCCGCGTTCGGTGCAAAGCTCCTCAAGGGTCTTAGCTACGTCCGTCATGGCCCGCCTCTACAAAGATATTCGTATTGCGACAGGGAACTACCGAAGAACGCGCTTCATGACAAGCGCCGTAGAGAGAGCGCCGTTTTCCTGTTTGTAGTAACCCTGACGTTCGCCGACCTTTTCGAAACCGAGCTTGCGATAGAGGCCGAGCGCTGCAGTATTGCCGTTGTCGACTTCGAGAAACATGCTCTCGCCGCCGCGCGCGCGCGCTTCCCGCATCGCCGCCTGCATCAACCGCCAGCCGAGGCCGGAGCGGGCGACCTTCGCCTGCACGGCGATCGTCAGGATTTCCGCCTCGCCGGCGACCTCTCGCGCAAGGATGAAGCCCGGGAGCGGTTTCCTCAGGATGGCGTTGGTCTGGCGCGCGACGAAGCCGAAAACGGTCTCCTGCGAAAGCAAGCTGTGGAATTCGCCGTCGCCCCAGGGGCGGGCGAAGCGCTCACCGTGCAGGACGGCGACATCGCGGCAATCCTCGCGCTCCATGGTGATGATTTCGAATTCGGGCTTTAGCGTCAGATAGGCTTCCAGCATCGTCATACTCGTCGGGCGATCGCATACCCGGCCTGCGGTTTGGCATCGGGTCCGCGCAGATAAAGGGGCTTCGGCTTTCCGGCATCGGGGGAGGCGGCAGCACCGAGGCGCGCCACAATGGAGATCGGGAATATGTTGGCGTGATCGCCGTTGGCATCGGGCCGGAGAAGCGGCGTCGCCGAGCCGGTGATCTCGCCGTCGAAGCCGGCAGCATATGCCTGCGCGTCCGCGACGCTCAGCGCCCGCGGCTCGTCGAGCGGCGAGCCGTCGGCTGCGAAGGGCTGGAGGTAGATTTCGTCACGCTTGGCGTCCATGGCGGCGAGCACGGCGCGGCCAGGTGTCTTCTCGCGCTGGGCAGCGGCCATGACTTCGAGCGTGGTGACGCCGACGGCGGGCACATCGAGGGAGAGCGCAAAACCCCGGGCGGCGGCAACGCCGACGCGGATACCCGTAAAGGAGCCGGGGCCGATGGTGACGGCGAGGCGGTTGATATCGGCAAGCGCGAGGCCTGCCTGAGCCAGAGCGCGGTCGACGATACCAATCAGATGTTCAGCATGCCCCTTGCCGATCATGTCCGATGCCTCCCCCAGCATCGTATTCCTGCCGCTGTCATAGACGGCGGCAGCGCAATCCACACCTGCCGTGTCGAGCGCCAGAACGATCATGCCATCAATTTCCGAATAAACTATTGTCGCCTATTGATAAATCCGTCCGGCCGAACAGTAGATGAACGGCCGATGCGAATTCGAGTTTTTAAGCGGCAATCACTTCCTGCACTTCCGGAACGAAATGGCGCAGCAGATTCTGGACGCCATGCTTCAGCGTTGCCGTCGAAGACGGGCAGCCGGAGCAGGAACCCTTCATGTTCAGATAAACCTTGCCGTCCTTGAAGCCACGGAAGGTGATATCGCCGCCGTCCTGGGCAACGGCCGGGCGCACGCGGGTCTCCAGAAGCTCCTTGATGGTCAGCACGATCGATTCATCGCCTTCGTCGAAGAATTCGTCGCCGGCATCGACATCCTCGGAGAGGATGGAGGCATCGCCCATGACAGGCTTGCCGGACATGAAGTGCTCCATGATCGAGCCGAGGATAGCGGGCTTGAGATGCTGCCATTCGGCATCGTCCTTCGAGACGGAAATGAAATCATAGCCGAAATAGACGCCGGTCACGCCAGGGATATCGAACAGGCGGGCTGCGAGTGGCGAGGCTTCGGCCTCTTCGGCGCTGAGAAACTCGGCCGTACCGGTTTCCATGACCACCTTGCCCGGAAGGAATTTTTGCGTGGCGGGATTCGGCGTGGCTTCGGTCTGAATGAACATCTGGCTCTCCATGCGGCAGGCCCGTGACCTCGGCCGTCTTTAGAATTCTTCAAAAGAAAATAAGCCCAATGCCGGCTCTATTCAAGAGACTTGCACTCAAGAAATGCTCTCAGCAAAGCGCGTCGATTTCCTCGTTTGTCAGCGTATCCGGCAGCACCGTGACCGGGATCGGAAACGCCGCCGCGCGACCGGCAACCGACGAGACCAGTGGGCCAGGACCTTCCTTTGCCGAACCGGCAGCAAGAACGAGGATCGCCACATCGCGGTCTTCCTCGATCACGGCATTGATCTGCTCGGCGGCACTACCCTCACGGATGACGATCTCGGGCTCGATGCCGATCGTCTCGCGCACGATCTGTGCGATCTTGGCAACGACGGCCTCGGCTTCCTCGCGTGCCTCGGCCCGCATGATCTCCTCGACGCCGAGCCATTGCTGAAAGTCGCCGTCGGGGATCACATAAAGCAGCACCAGGCCGCCATTGGAATTCTTTGCGCGCCGGCCGGCATAATGAACGGCGCGCTGGCATTCGGGTGTGCCGTCGATCACCGCCATGAATTTGCGGCGATGACCTTCAAGCCGTGAGAGTCGCTTCGATACCATGGCGCGGACTCTGACACCCGAAGCCGAAAAATTGCAAGCTGAGTTTTCACCCTTCGCCCCGACGTGGAGAAGAAGGGAGATGCCTCAATAAAGGAAGCCGATGACGTCGCGCAGTTGGCTCATCGTCACTTCGGCGCGAGCCCTGGCACGTTCGCCGCCCTTGCGCAGGATCGCGTCGATGTGGCTGGTGTCGTCCATCAGCCGGCGCATCTCTCCGGTGATCGGCGCAAGCACGTGGATTGCCAGATCGACCAGCGCCGGCTTGAAGACGGAGAACTGCTGGCCGCCGAATTCGCCGAGCACTTCGGCCTTCGATTTGTCGGCGAGCGCCGCATAGATCGCCACCAGATTGTCAGCTTCCGGACGGCCTTGTAGCCCGTCGATTTCGCTGGGCAAGCCGTCCGGGTCGGTCTTCGCCTTGCGGATCTTCTTCGAGATCGCGTCCTCATCGTCCATCAGGTTGATGCGCGAGAGGTCGGAGGGGTCCGACTTCGACATTTTCTTGGTGCCGTCGCGCAACGACATGACGCGCGGCGCCGGCCCGCCGATCAGAGGTTCGACCATCGGGAAATAGGCATGCACTGGCTCGTCGCCGACGGTGATGTCGACGCCGTAGCCCGTCCTGCTGATATGCGCGGCATAATCGAGGTTGAACTTCATCGCGATGTCGCGGGTAAGCTCCAGATGCTGCTTCTGATCCTCGCCAACCGGCACGTGAGTGGCGCGATAGACGAGAATGTCGGCGGCCATCAGGCTCGGATAGGCGTAGAGACCGAGCGATGCCTGCTCACGGTCCTTGCCGGCCTTGTCCTTGAACTGCGTCATGCGGTTCATCCAGCCGATGCGGGCAACACAGTTGAAGATCCAGGCGAGCTCGGCATGCTGCGGCACGGCCGACTGGTTGAAGACGATATGTTTTTCCGGATCGATGCCTGCGGCAATGAAGGCCGCGGCGATCGAGCGCGTCTGGCTCGGCATGTCTTCGTGGACGAGCTGAGCGGTGAGCGCATGCATGTCGACAACGCAGTAGATGCAGTCATTGCCTTCCTGCAGCGCCACGAACCGGCGGATCGCGCCGAGATAATTGCCGAGATGCAGGTTGCCGGTCGGCTGCACGCCGGAGAATACGAGTTTCTTGAATTCGCTCATGTCGTCCTCAATAGGCTGGTGGAGGGCCCCAAGGCTTTTCGCCTATGTTGCTAACGCCGCGGCTTATGCACGGGCAACCCGTCGCAATCAAGGGGTTCAGGCTGCGGCATGCTGGATCAGATCGAAGGTGTTGCCATAGGGATCCGCAAAGACCGCGACCGTGCCGTAAACCTCGTGCCGCGGCTCCTCCAGGAAGTGCACGCCGGCGGCAAGCATGGCGGCATGATCGCGGGCGAAATCATCGGTCTTCAGGAAGAAGCCGACGCGGCCGCCGGTCTGGTTGCCGATCGCTGTCCGCTGCGCGTCGTTTGCCGCCTGCGCCAATAGAAACGCGGCGCCATCCCCGCCTTTGGGCTTCACCACCACCCAGCGCTTGCCCTCCGGCTGCTGCTCGTCCTGCAGGCACCCGAAGCCGAGGGCATCGCAATAGAAGGCCTTGGCACGGTCGTAATCGTCGACGACCAAGGTGACAAGGAAAAGGGACTGGATCGCCATAGTCTCTCCCATTTGGATGTTTATTCCATTTACGGATGGTTAGGCCATTGATTTTAAGCCAAATTGATCAAGCTTTGTAGCTATAACTGAGTATAAAATTTCACAGAAAAGCTTTTATTGAACTGAAAATCCTCGATTGCGCATTGGCGGCCGGACGGGTCGTCGCGAAGCCCGATCGGAGGGACCATGCAGAACGCCAGTTTGATCGCCATGGCGGGCCTTTTCGCCCTACAATCAGCAACCGGTGCTGCCGGTCAAGACACTAAGAGACAGGCCATTCATCTTCCCGAACATGAGGCGCGCCTCGCCTACGCGGTCCAGACCGTCAGTGTTCGTGCCGGCTGTTTTCCCACGCGCCTGCGAGCGATCCTGTCGCATATCGCCGCGGAGACCGGGCGCCGTCCGATCGTCACGTCCGGCCACCGGCCGCATCCGAGCCGTCATGGTTCCCTGCATGGAAAATGCCTGGCCGCCGACATCAGGATGCCGGGCCTCTCGGAACGCACCATCATCGCAGCCGCGAAAAGCGCCCCCGGCATCGGCGGCATCGGCAGCTATTGCAATGGCATCGTTCACGTCGACGTCGGGCCGCAGAGGCGATGGGTTGATTGTTAATGCATGCCGCCCGGAAGCGTGTAACGGTTCCGGGACCGCGACATGCATGAAAGCCCTGCCTTCGAGGCAGAGGCGTGTGCCCGCAACGACACCCGAGGGTGTCGACCACCCTGGAGTGAAGGATTGAGTTTTAGAAATCGAATTAGTAGCCGACGGTGAACCGCTGCCTGACGTGTGCCGGGGCTTCGATTTCGTCGACAAGTGCGACGGCAAAGTCCTCGAAGGAAATGCTGCTGCCATTCTCGTTCGTAAGAAGCTGGTCCTTGCCGAGACGGAAGGTGCCGGTCCGCTCGCCGGGGACGAATGCGGCCGAAGGCGACAGGAGGGTCCAATCGAGATCGTTTTCAGCCTTGAGCTTGTTGAGATAATTCACGCCGCCTTGCGCTTCTGATTTGTAGATTGCCGGGAATTCGGGGGTGTTGACGAGGAGGACGCCTGGAGCGACTTCGAGACTGCCAGCCCCGCCCACCACGTAGTAGCGCCGAACGCCGGATGCCTTGACTGCGCCGAGCAGCTTGTCGGGATCGCTGGCGGAAAAATGCACCGAGCTGATGACGGCGTCATGACCTTCCAGAACACGTGCGAGAGCTTCAGGCGCCTCGATGTCGGCAGAAGCGGCGGTGACGTTCGGCAGAGCGGCGATCCTAGCCGGATCTCGGGCGATCGCGGTGACGGCGTGGCCCCGAGCGGACAATTCCGACAGGATCCGGGAGCCGGCCTGACCGGAAGCTCCGACAAGAGCGATTTTCATGATGTTACTCCTAGTTGGGTGATGGTTCATGCGGCTGCGGAAAGTTCGTCTACGGCGGCAATGAGGTTTGCCGGGCCGTGATAGAGCGTCTCGCCGTTGAGGACATGGGGAGCGCCGTTGACGATGGCGGTGAGCTGCGGAACTCCGCGAACGCCGAGGGTGTTCATCCGACGCTGCGTATCTTCCATCCGCTCCAGCGCGCGTTCGCGCAGATCAGTGTCGCTGCAAAGCCCCTCGGCGAATGCCTCAGCGGCCAGTTCGATTCCGTGCTCGGCAACCACTTGAGCGGCGACCTTTGCCACCTCGAGGATGAGGGAAGTATCGCGCCCCTCGACGTAGCGAGCGATTTGGAGGGCGTGCAGGAAAGAAGGTTCGAGCGTTGGATCCCGTTTGCCAAGAGCGACCAGCGCCAATGTTGCGGGCCCGGAGTCAAAGATGCCGTTCGGAGCCAGCAGGACGTTGTGGCGATACCCTTCGGAAAATCTCTGCCCCGTGAGGCTCTGGATTCGCTGGTCGTTGCGCCAGGCGTGGTCGGCGATCGACGAGATCGGCCGTCCCCCGACGAACAAGCCGGACGGGTGCATCCTCAGCTTGTCTCCGAACTTGTCGGCAAGGCCGGCCAGCGCCGGCGCGCTTGCGTAGCACCAGCCGCAGAGGGGGTCGAAAAAATATTGAAGTTCGATCTCGGTAGTCAAAGCGATCTCCTTGTGTTGAGGAGAAACTTAATGTTGCGCAGATCGAAGATAAACGCCATTGTGATCCACAATATGTTGCATGAATCGAACTAATGATGGACCGGATAATCGCGGCAAAAGTTCTGCTGAAAACCATCGAGCGCGGCAGCGCCGCTGGAGCTGCGGAAGAACTGGGCATGTCCCGGGCGATGGCATCGCGCTACATCGCGTCCATGGAAGACTGGTCGGGAACACGGCTTCTGCACCGCACGACGCGGCAGCTCAGCCTGACATCGGCGGGCGAGCGCGTGATCGAACTCTGCAGGGAGATCGTCCGCGTCGCCGATGCGGTCACCGAGGTGGGGGCTGATGCCGATACGCCGCAGGGCCTTCTCAGGGTGACCGCGCCGGGCATTCTCGCTGAGACGCAGCTGATCCCCTTGCTCTCGGAGTTCGCGGATCACTATTCTCGGATCAGGATCGATTTACAGATCTCGGACAGGTCGGTCGATCTGGTGCAGGACCGTATCGATGTGGCGATCCGGATCGCCAACCGCCTCGATCCCTCCCTGATCGCCAAACGGCTGGGACAGTGCCCGTCGCGGCTTTACGCCTCGCGGCAATACCTGGAAAAGAAAGGGACCCCGAACACGCCAGAGGATCTGAAGGACCATAGGTGCCTGACCTACACGCATCTTGGCGGCGCGGAATGGATTTTGGAGAAGGGCGAGGCGCAAGTCGTGGTTCCGGTTGCAGGAGGATTCCAGACGAACGATGCTCTTGCTCTGCGGCGTGCCACGCTATCCGCTCTCGGCATCGCCATGCTGCCATGCTTTGCCGCCGATCAAGAGGTTCTGGCAGGTAAGCTGGTTGTCGTCTTGCCGGAGTGGAAGCCGAGCACGCTCGGTATCCATGCTCTCTATGTTTCTCGCAGGCACCTTCCCATGGCCGCGCGAGCGCTCATCGACTTCCTGGCAGAACGGCTACGGCAGGCATAGGCCTGTCAAGTCAGTCCAATCGTAGGGCTCTGGTCGATCATACGTATATCGTGGCGTTGCCGTGACATGTTCGTCCAGATTTCACACGTCCTTTGCCGGGACCGGTTTGCGGTTCAGGTTGCGCCTTATCATGCCGAGATCTGCCCCGCCGATCAGGAAGGCGGCGGCGAAATAGATCAGCATGGCGATCGCAATCAGCAAGCCAAGGGTGCCAACCTTGGTGAGAAGTGGCGTGCCGGACGCGAGCCAGGGCGCCCAGTATTGCTTGAGAAAAAGGATGGCGGCGCCCATCGCCGCCGAGGCGACGATCAAAAGGGCGGCGCGCTTTGCGAGCGCCCATTCCCATGTCAGATGACCGCGGCGCAGCAGCGTGGTGAACAGCAGGACCGTGCTGATCCAGCCGGCGGTGGCTTCGGCGACGGCGATGCCGGGCGCGCCCATATAGGGGAAGAGGGTGAGCGCGGTGGCGCAGTTGGTCGCGACCGCAATCGCCGAAAAACGCATCGGCGTCTTGGTGTCCTCGCGGGCGTAAAAGCCGGGCTGCAGCGCCTTGATGAGCACGAAGGCGGGCAGGCCGATGCCGTAGATCGCCAGGATCGAACCGACGACGGCGGTATTTTCCTGGTGGAAGGCGCCGCGCTCGTAGAGCACGCGGATGATCTCATCGGAGAGAATCCAGAGCGCGAAGGCCGCCGGGATCGTCAGGAACAGGACGAATTCGATCGAGCGGTTCTGCAGGTTTCCGGCCTCTCGCAGGTTGCCGCCCTTCAATGCCCGGGCAAGTTCAGGCAGGAGCACCACGCCGACGGCGACACCGACGACGCCGAGCGGCAGCTGGTAGATGCGGTCGGCATATTGCAACGCCGCGATCGCGCCGTCGCGGGAGGAGGCGATCGCCTGGCCGATCAGCTGGTTGATCTGGGTAATGCCGCCCGTCACGGCGGCCGGCACCGCAAGGATCAGCAGCCGCTTGACGTTCGGCGTCATCTTCGGGAAGCGGAAGCCGATGCTCATGCCGGCCGCAAGCACGCCGACATAGACGACGGCGAGCTGCAACACGCCGGCGGCAAGAACGCCCCAGGAGAGATACCAGGCCGTCGCCAGCGGATCGGCACCGGTATAGAGCGAATAGAACAGCGCCCCGATCATCACCACGTTGAGGAAGACGGGCGCGATCGCGGCAGCGAAGAAATGATGCAGCGAATTCAGCATGCCGCTCATCATCGCGGTTAGCGACATGCACATTAGATAGGGAAACATCACGGCCGCCATACGGATCGTGATGGAGAATTTGTCGGGATCGTCGGCAAAGCCCGGCGCGATGACGAAGCGCACCAGGAGCGGCATGGCAAGCTCCATCACGATGGTGATGAGGAGCAGCACCGAAAACAAGACACCGAACACTTCTTCGGAAAAGCGCTTGGCGCCATCCGTGCCGTTCGCCTCAATCTCTTTGGCAAAGAGCGGCACGAAGGCAGCGTTGAAAGCCCCTTCGGCAAACAGGCGGCGGAAGAGGTTCGGAAAGCGGAAGGCGGCGTAGAAGACGTCGGCCATCGGCCCGGTGCCGAGGGCAGCCGCCATCAGCGTTTCGCGGGCGAAGCCGAAGATGCGGCTGCCGAGGGTTGCGCCGCCGACGGTCGCGAATTTCTTGACGAGGCTCATGCGTATAGGCTCATGCGGGAGAACCGGCTTTCTTGTCGGTGGAGGTCGATGTCCTGGCGGTGGCGGCAGGCGCGATGATACCGGAGGGCATGCGCTCGCGCAGTTCGTCCTCCTCCTCGGCCATGACGGCCTTCAGCCGGGCGGTGATATTGGCGCGCTTGCTGTCGCCTGAGATCTTCTGGCCCACCAGATCGGTGACGTAGAAGGTGTCGATCACCTTCTCGCCGAAAGTGGTGATGCGGGCCGACTGGATGTCGAGCGACAGATCGGAGAGCACGGCCGTGATCTCCGACAGCAGGCCGGGCCGGTCGAGGCATTCGACCTCGATGACCGTGAACTTGTTCGACAGGCTGTTGGTGATGTTGACCGACGGCGGGATGACGAAGGCCTTGCTTTTTTTGCGATTGCGGGTGCGCGTGGCGATGACCTCGGGCAGGCGCTTGCGGCCGGACAGCACGTCCTCGATCATCCGGCCGATCGTAGCGGCACGGCGCAGCTCGTCGGAATCGTCGGGAAACTCGCGGCTGACATGGATCGTGTCGAGCGCCCGGCCGTCCGATGTCGTGAAGATCTGTGCATCGACGATGTTGGCGCCGGCCGCCGCGCAGGCGCCGGCGATGACGGCGAGCAGTCGCGGATGGTCGGGCGACAGCACGGTGATCTCGGTAATCGCGTGGAAACTGTCGGTCCGCACCGTTGTGGCGAGCGCTTGGCCTGCCTTATCGGCCTGGCGGATGAAATGGGCGTGGCGGACCTGGTCTTCGAGCGGCACGGAGAGCAGGTAGGGCTGGTAATGCAGCTTGGTATAGGTGTTGCGGTCCTTCTGGCTCCAGTCGGTGAGTGCTGCATGCAGCGCCTCGGCCGCGGCATTGGCCCGCTCCTTGCGGGAGACCTCCGAAAAGCCGCCGGCGAGCAGCAGCTCGGTTTCATAATAGAGCGTGCGCAGGAGCTGGCCCTTCCAGCCGTTCCAGACACCCGGGCCGACGGCACGGATATCGCAGATCGTCAGGATCAGCAGCATCTTCAGCCGGTCGAGCGACTGCACGCGGTCTGCGAAATCGGTGATCGTCTTGCGGTCGGTGAGGTCGCGGGTCTGCGCCACCATCGACATCGTCAGATGTTCCTCGATCAGCCAGACGACGATCTCGGTCTGCTTCTGCGACAGGCCGAAGCGGGTGCAGAGCTTGCGGGCGACGCGGGCGCCGGCGATCGAGTGATCCTCGAGGCGGCCCTTTGCGATGTCGTGAAGGAGAACGGCGACATAAAGCGCCTCGCGATCCTCGATGCCTGAGATCAGCTTGTTGGCAAGCGGATGCAGTTCCTCGGCGCGCGACTTGTCGATCTCCGAGAGAACCTCGACGGTGCGGATCAGATGTTCGTCGACCGTATAGTGGTGATACATGTTGAACTGCATCATCGCGACGATCTTGCCGAATTCGGGGATGAAGCGGCCGAGCACGCCGGCCTCGTTCATGCGGCGCAGAATGAGCGCTGGATCGCGCTTCGACGTCAGGATCGACATGAACAGGCGGTTCGCCTCGTCGTTTTCCCTGAGCTTGTTGTCGATCAGCGCCAGCGAACGGGTGACGCGCTTTAGCGCATCCGGATGGAATTCCAGCCCGTTGATGTCGGCGACGTGGAAAAGCCGGATGATGCTAACGGGATCGCGCTTGAAAACCTCGGCATCGGCGAGCGCGATACGGCCGCGATCTTCGACGAATTCGACGCTGCCGGCGATCTTGCGGTTGCGATGGGTAAAGCGACTGATGACGCCGGTGAGGCCGGGGATCGACTTCGCCTGCTGGTCCTCAAGCGCGGCGCACAGGATCCGGGTGAGATCGCCGACATCCTTGGCGACGAGGAAGTAGTGCTTCATGAAGCGCTCGACGGCCGAAAGGCCCGGGCGGGTGTGATAGCCGAAGGCTTCGGCGATCTCGCGCTGGATGTCGAAGGACAGGCGCTCCTCGGCCTTGCCAGTGAGGAAGTGCATATGGCAGCGCACGGCCCAAAGAAAGTCGTCGGCTTTCTCAAGCAGGCGGTATTCGTGCTTGGACAGGACGCCTAGCTTGACCAGCTCCGCCTGGTCGCGCACGTGATAATAATATTTCGAGATCCAGAACAGCGTGTGCAGGTCGCGAAGCCCGCCCTTGCCTTCCTTGACGTTCGGCTCGACGAGGTAACGTGTATCGCCGGCCTTGCGGTGGCGCTCGTCGCGCTCGGCAAGCTTTGCGGCGATGAATTCCGGGCCGGTGCCGGTAACGATTTCCTTGTCGAAGCGCCCTTCGAGCTCGGTTTCCAGCCGCTGCAGCCCGCAGATGTAACGCATCTCCAGGATGGCGGTGCGGATCGTCATGTCGGATTTGGAAAGCGCGATGCATTCCTCCACCGTGCGGGTGGCGTGGCCGACCTTGAAGCCCATGTCCCAGAGCACATAGAGCATGAATTCGACCGCCTTGTGCGTCTCATCCGCCGGTCGTGGCAGGAAGAGGAAGAGCAGGTCGATATCCGAGCCGGGCGCCAGCGTGTCGCGGCCATAGCCGCCGACCGCGGTGACTGCGAACTTGTCCTTCTGGTGCGGGAAGATGTGGGCGGTGGCGAAATTGTAGAGGACCGTGATGATCTGGTCCTGCAGCCAGGATATCCGGTAGGCGCAATTGAGGCCGCCACCGTCGGCCATCAGTGCGGCGCGCGCTTTCTGCCGGCCTTCCGTGCTTGCTTTTTTCAGCACCGCCAGAAGATCGGCGCGCATGACGTCGGGCCGGTTGCGGTTGGCTTCGACAATGGCATCGCATTGCTTATGCAAGAGCTCGACATCGAGGATATCGGAGAAATCGAGGTCGCGCATCGCTGTCGCCGGGGCGGCTTCCTGTTCATGCCGGGCTGCCTGATCCGGGCTCGCCTCACGTTTCGTCTGCATGCGCTATAACCTCTTTGCCCGGCGATTGACACGGGCCTTCATACTGCAAGAACCTTTAAATTTGGCGAAATGGTGTTGGCAAGCCGCAGTGCGGCCTGATGCAACAGCACCCTCCTGCCCGAAAAACTCAGGAGGCGGCCCGCGCATTGAGCAAATGCAGCACCTGGCGGGTTTCGCGCATGATCTCCTCAAGCGTCTGCCTGTCGCATTCGCGGTAGCCCGCCTTGGCGATCGACGTTCCGAGCTCGCAGATCATAGCGCAACTACGCGCAATTTTCAGCATGCCGATCGGCGAAGTCCAGCCGCGCGCATTGCGATCCTTGTCTGCGCGCCGCATCGTGTCGAGCATGGAGCAGATGAGCGACAGGCGCTCGGTTTCGCGAACCAGTTTTTCCATGAACATGGGTCGCTCCTATTTCAGCTTCTTCTTGAGATCGTAAAGCGCATCCAGCGCCTCGCGCGGCGTCATGTCGTCGAGGCTCATCGCCTTCAGCGTCTCTTCGACCTTGGACGGGCCGCGGGCCGTCTCCTCGCGGCGCACCGCCACCTGGAAGAGCGGCAGATCGTCGATCAGCTGGCTTGCCGGGTTCTTGCGGTCGGCGTCTTCGAGGCGGGTCAGCACGTCACGGGCGCGCGCCACAACTGAGGCCGGAAGTCCGGCAAGGCGGGCGACCTGGATGCCGTAGGAGCGGTCCGCCGCGCCCGGCCCGACCTCGTGCAGGAAGATGACGTCGCCGTCCCACTCCTTGACGCGCATCGTGGCGTTCGATAGCCGGCCAAGCTTTTCCGAAAGCACGGTCAGTTCATGGAAATGCGTGGCGAAGAGGCCGCGGCAGCGATTGGCCTCATGCAGGTGCTCGACAGCAGCCCAGGCGATCGAAAGGCCGTCGAAGGTGGCCGTGCCACGGCCGATTTCATCCAGGATGACGAGGGAACGATCGCTCGCCTGGTTGAGGATCGCCGCCGTCTCCACCATCTCGACCATGAAGGTGGAGCGCCCGCGCGCGAGATCGTCGGATGCGCCGACGCGCGAGAACAGCCGGTCGACGATGCCGATATGGGCCGACGTCGCAGGCACGAAGGAGCCCATCTGCGCCATGATCGATATCAGCGCATTCTGGCGCAGGAAGGTCGACTTACCGCCCATGTTGGGGCCGGTCAGCAGCCAGATCGCGCCGTCCTTGTCGTCGGTCTTTGGCGAGAGATCACAATTGTTGGCGACGAAAGGGCCGCCCGCCTGCCGCCGCAGCGCCTGCTCGACGACGGGATGACGCCCGCCTTCGATGGCAAACATCTTCGAACCATCGACCTGCGGCCGGCAGTAGGCCTGCTCTTCGGCCAGAAGCGCGAGACCGGCGGCGACGTCGATGACAGCAAGCGCCCGCGCGCCCGCCTTGATCGCCTCGGCCTCCGCAACGACGGCGGCGGTCATCCTGTTGAAGGCTTCGAGTTCGATCGAAAGCGCCCGGTCGGCGGCGTTGGCAATGCGGCTTTCCAGATCGGCAAGTTCTGTCGTGGTGAAGCGCATGGCGCTCGCCATCGTCTGGCGATGGATGAAGCGGGCTTTCGCTTCCGCCGTATCCGTCATCGGCCCGGCATTGCCGGCCATCACCTCGATGAAATAGCCGAGGATGTTGTTGTGCTTGATCTTCAGCGACCGGATGCCGGTCTCCTCGGCATATTGCAACTGCAGGCCGGCGATCACACGGCGCGATTGGTCACGCAGCGCCCGGACCTCGTCGAGTTCGGCATTGGCGCCGTCGCGCAGGAAGCCGCCGTCGCGCTTCAGGAGCGGCAATTCCTCGGCAAGCGTCTCGGCAAGCAGGTTTTCCAACGCCGCGGGAAGGGCTCTCAGGCCGGACAGCGCCTCGTCCAGTTCCTCGGGCAACATCGCTTTTCCGAGCAGATCCGCAAGGCCGCCGGCGACTTGGAGGCCTTGGCGGATCGCCGAGAGATCGCGCGGGCCGCCGCGGTCGAGCGCCAGCCGGGAGAGCGCTCTCGGCATGTCGGGCACGTGCTTTAGGTTGTCACGCAGATTGCCGCAGAGCGAGGGCTCATCGATCAGGAAGCCGATCGAATCGAGCCGCGCGTTGATGCGAACGGGGTCGGTGAGCGGCGACATCAGCCGTTCGGCGAGGAGCCGCGCGCCGCCGCCGGTGACGGTGCGGTCGATCGCCTTCAGGAGCGAGCCGTTGCGATCGCCGGAGAGCGTGCGCGCCAGTTCCAGATTGGCCCGCGTCGCCGGATCGATGAACAGCGTCGAAGCAGCACTTTCCCGCTCGGGCTTTCCAAGCGGCGGACGCTCGGCGATCTGCGTCTTTTCGACATAGGCGACGGCGGCAGCCGCCGCGGCGAGTTCGGCGCGCGAAAAGGTGCCGAAGCCGTCGAGTGTGGCGACGCCGAAATAGCGCGCGATCCGGCCTTCGGCGCTGGCGCTGTCGAAGAGCACCGCCGGCTGCGGCACGGCGGTGCGGCCGAGCACGTCGAAGACAGGCTTAAGTTCGGGATCGTGGAATATCGTATCGGGCAGGATCAGTTCACGTGGATCGATGCGCAGGATATCGGCAAGCAGCCGCGAGGCTTCCGTCTCGGCCAGCCGGAAGACGCCGGTGGAAATATCGATCCAGGCAAGCGCCAGCGCCGGCTCTGCTCCGCCGCGAATGCGGGTAAGCGCCATCAGATAGTTGGATTCCGAGGGCGAAAGCAGCTTCTCCTCGGTGATCGTGCCCGGTGTGACCAAGCGCACGACATCGCGCTTGACGACCGATTTGCCGCCGCGCTTCTTGGCCTCGGCCGGATCCTCGATCTGCTCGCAGACGGCGACGCGGAAGCCGAGCGCAATCAGCTTCTGCAGATAGTCGTCGGCCGCATGCACGGGAACGCCGCACATCGGGATATCCTGGCCCATGTGCTGGCCGCGCTTCGTCAGCGTGATGCCGAGCGCGCGGGCGGCTTCCAGAGCATCCTCGAAGAACAGCTCGTAAAAGTCGCCCATGCGATAGAAGAGCAGCGAACCCGGATTGTTCGCCTTGATCTCGATATACTGTTCCATCATCGGCGTGGCCGAGGCACGGCTTTCCGCCGTGGCAAGCTCGGCGGCCGAAAAGGCTTCATTCCCGGTATCTATTCGTGCGTTCACGGAGGTGCAGTTTTTCCCAAAAAAACAGGTGCCAACCCTATCCGCGCGCCGCTATAGATGACAACAGCATTTGAGGAAGAGCAAAGCGTCGCCCACAGGACGTTGGAGGATTTATGCCCGATATCGATAAGAAGGACCGGCCGGTGACCTCTGTGACCGACCAGGAGGCGCTCGAATTTCACGCCATGGGCCGCCCCGGCAAGTTGGAAGTCGTCCCGACCAAGCCGATGGCGACGCAGCGCGACCTCTCGCTCGCCTATTCCCCGGGCGTCGCTGTCCCCGTGAAGGCGATCGCCGCCGATCCGCAGACCGCCTATGATTATACGGCCCGTGGCAACATGGTCGCCGTCATTTCCAACGGCACGGCAATCCTCGGCCTCGGCAATCTCGGCGCGCTTGCCTCCAAGCCGGTCATGGAAGGCAAGTCGGTGCTCTTCAAGCGCTTCGCCGATGTCGATTCCATTGACCTCGAGATCGACACCGAAAATGTCGATGAGTTCATCAACTGCGTGCGCTTCCTCGGCCCCTCCTTCGGCGGCATCAATCTTGAGGATATCAAGGCGCCTGATTGTTTCGTCATCGAAAGCCGGCTGCGTGAGCTGATGGATATTCCCGTCTTTCACGACGACCAGCACGGAACGGCGATCATTGCCGCCGCTGGCTTGATCAATGCGCTGGAGCTGACCGGCCGCGATCTGAAGACGACAAAGCTTGTCTGCAATGGCGCGGGGGCTGCAGCGATCGCCTGCGTCGAACTCATCAAGGCGATGGGTTTTGCGCCAGAGAATATCATTCTGTGCGATACCAAGGGCGTCATCTATCAGGGCCGCACCGAGGGCATGAACCAGTGGAAATCGGCGCATGCGGCCAAGACCGACACGCGTACGCTGGCAGAGGCGATGAAGGGTGCGGACGTCATTTTCGGCCTGTCGCAGAAGGGTGCGTTCTCAGCCGACATGATCCGCTCGATGGCGGACCGGCCGATCATTTTCGCCATGGCCAATCCCGATCCCGAGATCACGCCGGAAGAGGTGGCGCGCATTCGCGACGACGCCATCATGGCGACCGGCCGTTCCGACTATCCGAACCAGGTCAACAACGTCCTCGGCTTTCCCTATATCTTCCGCGGCGCGCTCGATGTCCGTGCCTCCACCATCAACGACGCGATGAAGATCGCCGCCGTCAAGGCGCTGGCAAATCTCGCCCGCGAGGACGTGCCCGATGACGTGGTCGCCGCCTACCAGGGCAACCGGCCGCGTTTCGGGGCGCAATACATCATTCCCGTTCCCTTCGATCCGCGACTGATCTCGGCGATCCCGGTTGCGGTCGCCGAGGCTGCGATCGAAAGCGGTGTGGCCCGCAAGGTCATCACCGACATGGCGGGTTATGCCCGCGAGCTTTCGGCGCGCCGCGATCCGATCGCCTCGACACTCGCCAGCCTCTACGAGCGCGTCCGCCGCCGCCCGAAGCGGATTGTCTTTGCCGAAGCCGAGGAAGAACAGGTCCTGCGCGCCGCGCTGTCTTATGCCAACCAGCAGCTCGGCACCGCCATCCTGCTCGGCCGCGAGGATCTGATCCGGGCGACAGCCGAACGCGCCGGGATCGATCTCAACCGGCCGGGACTGGAGATCGTCAATGCCCGTATCTCGACCCGCGTCGAGGCCTATATCGACTATCTCTATGCGAGGCTTCAGCGGCACGGCTATCTCCACCGCGATGCCCAACGCCTGATCCACAACGACCGCAACCACTTCGCCGCCACCATGGTGGCATTGGGCGACGCAGACGGCATGGTGACGGGCATCACCCGCAACTATTCCACTGCGCTCGAAGATGTGCGCCGCTGCATCGACGAGAAGCCCGGCCATCGGGTCATCGGCGTGTCGCTGGCGCTCTGCCGCGGCCGCACGGTCTTCGTCGCCGATACGGCGGTGCATGACATGCCGACGGCCGAGCAGCTTGCCGATATCGCCGAGGAAGCCGCCGGTCTCGCGCGCCGCATGGGCTATCAGCCGCGCGTCGCCATGCTGGCTTATTCCACCTTCGGCCATCCCTCGGGCGAACGCTCCGAGCGAGTGCGCGAGGCGGTGAAGATCCTCGACAAGCGCCGCGTCGATTTCGAATATGATGGCGAGATGGCGGCCGATGTCGCGCTGAACCGCAAGGTGATGGAGCAGTATCCCTTCTGCCGCCTTTCCGGTCCCGCCAACGTACTCGTCATGCCGGCCTTCCACTCGGCCTCGATCTCGACCAAGATGCTGCAGGAACTCGGCGGCTCGACGGTGATCGGCCCGATCCTCGTCGGCCTTGACAAGGCCGTGCAGATCACCTCGATGGGCGCCAAGGACAGCGATATCGTCAATATGGCGGCGATTGCCGCCTACGGGGCGGGTTCGTAAAGGTCATCTGTCGCATATGAGATGGATTGCGTGCCCGGCTGACAGTGCGTCCGCCGGGCATATTTTTTCCGCAATTGAGATGTGCGCGGGGCAATTCGGTCCGGGAGATCTCCCGACCTCTCCAATCCCATCCACGTCTCGTGTGGCACGTCCCATCGCCCCGTTGCAGAGAGAGGGTGAGGGTAGCCATCGGAGCTGCTTCGCCTGAAACGGTCTAGCTCGCAAAGCGGCCGGCGTCAGCGCCGTAGTAATTCAAGTAGCGGTCCGAAATGCTGGAGATCGGCAGCACGATCAGCACGTCGGTCGTGTTGAAGGCGTGATCGACGACAGCGCTGGAACCGACCATTGCGCCGAGGCGCAGATAACCCTTGATGAGCGGCGGCAGGGCCATCAGCGCCCGCTTCGGGTTGACGGCTTCGACCGGCATCAGGTCCATATTGCGGGCGAGATGCGGCAGGGCTCCGACAGCCCATTCGTCCTTCGCCAGCACGGTGTGGTAAAGGAAGGACAGCGCCAGCGCATGGCTTTCGAGATAGACGCCGGGGAAGGACGCGCAACCGAACATGGCGCTGACGCCGTGCTTCAGCGCATAGGCCCAGTTCCCCTGCCACAGAAGCTCGACCGTGCGCTTGGTGCGGTATTCCGGCAGAACGCAGGAACGGCCGAGTTCCATGAAACGCTTTTCTGGATGCTTGGCGAGAAGGCTCTCGATTTCGAATTCGGAAGCCGAGTAAAAACCGCCATTGGCGATGGCGACATCCTGACGCAGCAGCCGGTAAGTGCCGACGATCTGGTCTTCCGGATCGCCCTCGATCGTGCGGTCGAGAACCAGAAGATGGTCGCAGAAAGCATCATATGCATCGACGTCGCGTTCGCGGCGCATGGCTTCCGGCGGCAGCTGCGCCTTCATTTCATTGACGAAAACGCGGTAGCGCACGGCCTGGGCGGCATCGATCTCGCGCGCGGTGCGGGCGAGGCGGGTTTCCAGATTGCCGATGCGGCCGAGAATATCGCCGTCCTTCTGCACAGCAGCCGTCTGGGGGCGTGCAGCCTCCGCGGTGGTGTCATGATTCAGGATGTCGATGGAGGACATGGCGATTCTCCCGTTGCCGGCTTATCGACGCCATAAAACACTTCTATACGACAGGAAAGTGACATAATGCATTTCACAACGCAAGAAGCGTGCCGGTTCCCGCGGCGCCTTACCGGGCCTTTGCCCGACGGGCGGAAAGTGCAGCCACCGCCTGAACTTCGGTCAACAGCCGCACCGGGTCCATCGGCTTGATCATGACGCGGTTGGCGCCGTTAAGCAGCACTTGGCGCCGCGATTCGTCGCTCTTGTCAGCCGTCAGAACGATCACCGGCACTGGCGCAAGATCGAGCCGTCTTTCGTGACCGCGCAGGCGTCCCAGCATGTCGATGCCGTTGCCTCCAGGCATCGAGAGATCGCTGATGATGATATCAGGCCGAGCGTTCGGCTCGCAGAGCGCGCAATCGAGCAGCGTCTCGAAATCCTCGACATGGCGCACCTTGTGCCCGCCCTTTTCCAGGATGACGCGCACCAGCATGGCATTGATCGGATCGTCCTCGCCGAGCAGGATGCTGAGCCCGCTCGCCGCGACGATCGGCTCCGCCATCGAAAGCGCGAAGCCCGGCTGGTTGTCGTTCAGCGCATCGCGCTTCTCCATGCCGCGCATGCGCCCGCGCAGCACGTCGATCAGCGACTGTTCGCGCAGCGGCCGGATAAGCCAGGCGTCGAAAAGGTCGAGCGGATGAGCGCTGCGCTCCTCCGGATTGACGAGGAGAACCTTGCGCAGGCCGAGTGCTGCAATTTCGGCGCGGTCGGCCAGATGCGCGGAAAATTCCGCCGACATGCGATGGTCGACGATGATATCGGTTGGCCGCCGTCCGCCGTCGGCCATGCCGAGCAGTGTGGTGCGCGCGCTCTCACCGTCACCGACGAGATGGCAGAGGCCGCCAAGCGCGGTGATCGTCTCGGCGATGGCCGTACGCGCGGCCCCCGCTGGCGCCAACAGCACGACGCTGTTGCCGGCAAGCAGCGTATTTCGCCGGTCGGGCCGCTCGCTGCCGATCTCGACAGGGAAGCGGATCGCAAATTCGCTGCCTTTGCCCTTTTCGCTGGCAACGGTCAGCGCGCCGCCGAATTCGCGCATGATGCGCGCGGAAATAGCCAAGCCGAGGCCTGTGCCGCTGCTTTTGTCGGCAACGGTTCCACCCTGCTCGAATTCGCCGAAGACCCGCGCCTGTTCTTCCGCCGTCATGCCGGGACCGGTATCCGTCACCGTGATCAGCAAATCGCTGGTCTTGAGTGCCACACGGATGAAGACGCCGCCGGCCTGGGTGAATTTCACGGCATTGCCGATGACGTTGAAGAGCACCTGGCGCAGCCGCGCAGGGTCGAAGCTCATATTCTCCGGCACGTCGGATGACACCGTGGCGCCGATCTCGATACCCTTTTCATGCGCGCGGTGGGCGAGCATCTCGACGACGCTTTCCAGAAGCTTGCGTAGCGATTCCGAGCGCGGATGCAGCTCGAAGCGGCCGACCTCGATGGTGGAGAAATCGAGCAGATCCTCGACGAGCTGCGTCAGCGCGTGGCCGGACTGGCGGATGTTGGTGAGATAGTTCTGCTGCTCTTGCGTCAGCCGCGTTTCCGCAAGCAGATGCGTCATGCCGAGAATGCCGGAAAGCGGCGTGCGCACCTCGTGGCTCACGGTGGCAAGCAGTCTGGATTTGGCAGCACTGTTATATTCGGCCTTCTGCCGAGCGTCTTCGCGGGCCTGCGCAAGGAGCCGCTCATCGGTCACGTCACGGGCAACGCTCTGCAGCAGCAGGCGGCCGTTTGACGGATCGCGAGTGACAACATCGCGCCAGAGGAAGATGCGCTGGCCTTCCGGCGTCGAAATCTCGACGTCGTAGCAGTGCGGCACCGGGCCGGGGCGAAAGGCAAGCCCGATCTCCTCGCAGGTGCGGCCTTCGGGATTTGGCCGCCCGGTGAGGCGTCGAAACGTGTCGTTGGCGCTGATGATGCGCCGGTCCATGGTGCGGCCGACGGTGATATCGCCGAGGACGTCGTGCACATCAGCAAACAGTTTTGCGCCGTCGTTCCCGTCCGGCATTGGTTTGCCGGCGCGCTGCCCGGGTCTGCGTCTGCGAACCATGAGGACGGCGTAACTGGCGATGACGGCAAGGCCAAGAACGACAAGGCCGCCCGACAGGAGCAGCGGATCGCCGGCATGGGCAAGCAGCGTCAGGATCGTTGCGACAAGAAGGCCGGCCCCACCAAGCCAATAGACCAGCAAGACCCTCGTGGCCGCGGGCTTCCTTGTGTCGTCATCTGCTTCCTGACGTGGCGATGCGCCCGGTCGCGAAGGAGAAGCCTCCACCCGCATCTCATGCGGCTTGGTGGCGGCTCCACCGAAAGCGGCGGACAATCTTTCCTGCAACTGTCCCAGGTTGTGCATGGTATCTTGCTAACATGACGCCCGTTCCGAATGCCTTCAGGAATTCGATAAGATTTTAGCGGCCGGCCTTTTTCGGCAGCAGCAGCTCATCGAGGATGACGCAGCCCGCCCCGATGGTGATGAAGCTGTCGGCGAGGTTGAAGACGGCGAAGGACCAGCTTTCGGTGTGGAACAGGATGTAATCGATCACATGGCCATAGGCGAAGCGGTCGACGAGATTGCCGATCGCGCCTGCGATGATCAACGCATAACCGAGATGGGCGAGCCAGCGGTCTTTCGCCGTGCGGTACCATAACCAGACGACGAAGGCGACAATGACGAGCCGCATGCCGACGATGAACCAGCCGTCCATGCCCGACAGCATCGAGAAGGCGACGCCGAGATTGTAAGTGCGGTAGAGCGCCAGCATCGGAATGACCGGAACGGCTTCCTGCAGCGGCAGGTAGTGATCGACGGCGATCTTGACGGCCTGGTCGATGAGAACGGCGACGACGATGAAGAAGAGGATCGGCGCCGGGCGCGAGAAGAGCGCGGGGCGTGCGTGCGTCTGTTCGGTCATTTGCCCTCGGCAAGTGAGAGGAGATGGCGGCGCGCCTCGAAAAGCATGACGGCTGTGGCAACGGCGAGGTTCAGGGAATCGGCGCGGCCCTGCTGCGGAATGCGAGCAAGCGCGTCGGCCTCCCTGGCAAGCTGGTCCGGCAGGCCGGATTGTTCATTGCCCATCAGCAATACGACCGGCTTTTTCCGGTAGTCGATCGTGCGGTAGTCGACCGCGCCGGCAAGATGCGTCGCGACGACGGAAACGCCGGCAGATTTCCGCCAGGCGATGAATTCCTCCGGTGTCGCGCGCGCGACCGGAACGGCGAAAACCGAGCCCATGGTAGCGCGCACCGTTTCGAGCGAGAAGGGGTCGGTCGCCTCTCCAACCAGGATGACGCCGGATGCGCCTGCCGCATCCGCTGTGCGGATGATGGTGCCGAGATTGCCGGGGTCACGCACGCGGTCGAGCGCCACCCATGTCTCGCCGTCCCTCGGGCGGATATCCCTGAGCGGCTTCCAGCGCTGCTCAAAGATGCCGACGACCATTTGCGGATTGTCGCGGCGGGTGATCGAGCCGATCACCTTTTCGCTGACTTCGAGCACAAGACCGCCCGCAGCGACGGTCTTCGCCGCCATCTGCTCGACCAGCGGCTTGCCCTTGGCGGCCTTGGCATAGACCAGCGTGCGGATCGTCCAGCCGAGTTCGATCGCGTCGATGACGAGCTTCAGCCCTTCGGCGAGGAAAGTGCCGCTTTCCTCCCGCGACTTCTTGTTCGTCAGTGCCTTGATGTCCTTGATGATCGGATTGGCGAGCGAGGTGACTTCCTTCACCTGCCCGACCCTGCGCGGTCCCTGATCGTGGAAGTCCTTGCTCATTTCGGCACCCAGCGGGAAAAAGAGAGGTGGAAAGCGCGCGGCCCTGCGTCTTGCCGTCGGTGCCCGCTTCGCGGATCACCAGTTCGCCGGATTCGACCACACCGCCGGCGCCGCGCATCGTCTCGCGCATCAGCTCGTGGATCGAATAGAAGCTGGCGCGGATCGAATAGGCGGTCAGCACGAGGCCGGCCGCCTTTGGTGACAGGATCTCGCGGCAGATGTCGAGCATCAACGGCAGATGCTCGAAGAGATGCCAGACTTCGCCATTGGGGCCGCGGCCAAATTTCGGCGGATCGGTGAGAATGATGTCGTACTGGCTGCCGCGGCGCTCCTCGCGCAGGATAAATTTCATCGCATCCTCGCAGATCCAGCGGATCGGCAGCTTCTCCATGCGGCCGAGCGCCTGGTTTTCGCGTGCCCAGCCGATCGCCTTCTTCGACGCATCGACATGTGTGACCTCGGCGCCCGCTGCGGCCGCGACCAGCGAGGCGACGCCGGTGTAACCGAAGAGGTTCAGCACTTTCAGCGGCCGGCCCGCCTTTTCGACCTGCTCCTTCATCCAGCTCCAGTGCACGATCTGCTCGGGAAACACACCGACGTGACGGAAAGAGGTGAAGCGGCCGAGGAAATCGACGCCGAGCAGGTTGAGCGGCCAGGTCTCGCCGAGCGCCTCTTTCGGGAAGCGCCAGCGGCCGGTGCCTTCCTCGTCCGTATCGCCGGTGAAGACGGCGTCGACCCTTTCCCAGACGTGGGCGGGCATCGACGGCTGCCACAGCGCCTGGCCCTCCGGGCGGATGATGCGATAGGGGCCGTATTGCTCCAGCTTTTGGCCGTTGCCGCTGTCGATGAGATGGAAGTCGCCAGCCCCGAGCGACTCAAGAATAACGGGCACCCGCTCAGCCGGCCGCTCGCCGCTGCGCGCCATCAAAGGGCGCGCGGGGGCGGCCGGTGCAGTGGTCTCGCGTTCAGTCTCGCGTGCGGCCGCGGGCCGCGCAGCCGGCTTTGGTGGCCGGCCCGCCCGATCGTCCCTGCGGCTTTCACCGGAGGGAGCTGATGTCTTCTTCTGGCCCGGCCGGCGTTCTCTTTGTTTCAACGTGCTCTTCCGCGTCTCTGTCGGATGTCTTTATGAGTTTGCGACCTCTAGCCCAGAAGACCGTGCGGGATCAACTGCGCGGCCTACCTTCCGCCCCGCAGGAGGTCAGGTTCTCCCGGCGTGACGTTTATTTCAAGCCCTCGGCGTTTCGGGTGCGAAGCCAGCTTTCCGCCGCATAGAGGGCTGCGACATGCATCGACTGCATGATGACGGCGCCTGAGCGCAGGTCGGCTAAGATATCGGCCAGATCCGCAAACAGCAGCTCGATGTTCTCAGCGGGGTCGAAACATGGCTCCCCGGCCCTGCTCAGGCCGAGCGCCAGCCAGCTCGTCACGATATTGCTGTGGCTTGATGCATTCGGATAGGAGGCGAGCAGCTTGACGAAGGTCGAGGCTTCGTAGCCGGTCTCCTCCCTGAGTTCACGCCGCGCCGCCGCCATCGCCGCATCGCCGGCTTCGATGTCGCCGGGTTCGACGCCGCCTGCGACGAGACCGAGTACGATCTCGCCGCAGCCGTGCCGGTATTCCCGGATCAGCAGCACACGCCCGTCGGGCATGACAGGGATGACGTTGATCCAATCGGGATAGTCGAGCACATGGAACGGCGCGACGATGGTCCCATCGGCGGTGAGGCAATCGTCGCTCCTCAGCCGTATCCAACGATCCTCGTAAGTGATGCGGCTTGCCGTCACGCTCCAGGGCTTCAACTCGTCATTCATCGGTTTTCCTCGCGCCCGGTCGAGCCCGGCAGATAACATTCCCCTCCGCCTTGGCAAAGCGCTTTCCCGCTGGGATAAGAGAGGCGAATCGGAAATGGGGCTGTCGAATGGATTTCACCGGCGAAGAACGCATCGCCGCGCCGCGGGATGTCGTCTGGGCGGCGCTCAACGATCCCGAGGTCATGCGCGGCTGCATTCCGGGCTGCCAAAATATCGAGCGCCTGTCGCCTGATACTTTCGAGGCGACGATCAAGGTCAAATTCAGCCTGCTGTCCGCCACCTTTCACGGACTTCTGACGCTTTCCAATGTCGATGCGCCGAAGAGCTATACGCTGTCGGCCGAAGGCAAGGGCGGTATTGCGGGCTTCGCCAGGGGCAGCGCCGATGTCGTGCTCGAGGAAAGAGGCGCGGAGACAGTCCTGCATTATCGGTCGAAAGCCGAACTTGGCGGTAAACTCGCCCAGCTTGGCGCCCGCCTGCTCGATTCGACCTCGCAGAAGCTCGCCGAGGGTTTCTTTTCCGATTTCAATGCGGCCGTCGTCGCGAAGATGGCGGCCGGTTGATCTCTTCCGGTGGCGGCTTGCGGGGCTTGGCGAGGGCAGGGGCTTGCGTTAAGTCGGAATCATGACGTGGATCATCAGGCCGCCACAGGCGGAAGACCAGGAAACGCTCACGGAGATCTATCTTTCCGTGCGCCGGGAAACATTCGTCTGGGTCGATCCCGGCAAATTCCATCGCGAGGATTTCGCCGCCCATACCAATGGCGAGACGATCTTCGTCTGCGAGCATGCGGATGGAAGCGTGGCGGGCTTCCTGTCGCTCTGGCCGGCGGATGATTTCGTTCACATGCTGTATATCCGCCCGGAATTCCAGGGCCACGGCGCCGGGACGGCGCTTCTGCAGGCCCTGCCCGAATGGCCGCGGCACAGTTACCGGCTGAAATGCCTGGTCAAGAACCGGCGTGCGAAGGCGTTCTACCTCTCTCACGGTTTCAACGTGACCGGCAACGGCGCGTCGCCGGAAGGCGACTATGAGGAACTGAGTTTCTCCCCGGCCTGACGGGCCGCAGAATATCCGGCCGCTTAGCGCGACGGCAGCTGCCCGGCGATCTCTTCGGCGCGGCTCTTGTGGCGATCGGCCTCGCCCTGCCAGCGGATGGCTTCCTTAGCCTCGGTGCGGGCGCGCTTGCGGTGTTTGCCCTGGCTGAACCATGTGGCAGCCGAGCCGATCAGCATGCCTGTTATCAGCGCGATGAATAGGAAGACGAAGAAGGGCGCGGAAACCGCAAGCACCTGATCCTCAGGCCGGAACGGATTGAAGGCGAGCGTGACGTTCTGCCGGTTGGCGACGCAAAAGACGATGAGAATGACGCCGAGCGGCAACAGAATCAACAGGTTGACGATCTTCTTAGCCATTTCAAGGTCTCCACGCGGCAGATTGCGCCGGTCTTTATTGAGCGGCGCGTTTCATGCTTGGCAGAATAGGAAAACGGCCCTCGAGTTCAAGTGCGGTTTCGCCGCAGGCAGCTTGCGCCCCTCAATCCTCTTCGTCGGCCTGGCCGGGATTGAGCCGCTCGCGCAGCTCCTTGCCTGTCTTGAAGAAGGGGACCCATTTCTCCTCGACGAAGACGGTATCGCCGGTTCGCGGGTTGCGGCCGGAGCGAGACGGACGGTTCTTCACCGAAAACGCGCCGAAGCCGCGCAATTCGACGCGGTTTCCCGCAGCCAGTGCATCCGTGATCTCGTCGAGAACCGCGTTGACGATATTCTCGACGTCGCGATGATAGAGATGCGGGTTGCGTGCCGCAACAATCTGCACCAATTCGGACTTGATCACAGTCGCCCCCTTAAATTATTGATTTCTTATCAATCGCGGCCAACCTGCCAAACTGAAAGCAGCCCGTCAAGAAGCAACTTTGGGGGCAGGATTCCATTGATATCCTGGCCTTTGACGAGATCATCATAACCGAAGATCGTAATCAGCCGCGAAACAGCCCCAGCGAGCAGGAAAGGCGTATTGCTCTTCCTGTCCCAGTCCACCATCGGCAATTCGCTATCGATGCCGCGCGATTTCAGATAGGCGCGGATTTCCGCTTCGCCGCCGATCGTATCGACGAGCTTCACCTTCAACGCCTGCCGGCCGGTATAGATCGTGCCGTCGGCGAGTTTGAGCACTTCCTCGCGCGGCAGCTTGCGCCGGTCGGCGACGAGGTCGACGAACCAGTTGTAGCTGTCGACCACCATGTTGCGGATCATTGCCTTGGCTTCCTCGCTCGCCTCATGGAAGGGCGAGGGCTCGGCCTTCAGCGGCGAGGATTTGATCTCCTGCAGAGATACGCCGATCTTGTCGAGCAATGGCTGGATTTGCGGATACTGGAAAATGACGCCGATCGAGCCGGTGATCGAACTGTCGCCAGCGATGATCGTATCGCCGGCGGTGGCGATCATGTAGCCGGCGGAGGCGGCAAGCGTGCGCACGTCGGAGACGACGGGCTTCTTGGCCGCAATCGCCCGGATCGCCTTGAAGATTTTTTCGCCGCCATAGGTCGTACCGCCGGGCGAGGAGATCGAAATCACCACAGCCTTCACCTGCTTGTCGGTCTCGATCTTTTTCAGCCGCTCCAGAAGCTCGTCGTCGTCGACAATCAGCCCCGATATCGTCACATGGGCGACATGCGGGCGCGCGGTGCCGGCGTCGCCGAAAGTGAAGGCATAGAAGGAGAAACCGAGTGCCACGATGAGCGCCACTGCGGCGAGGCGCCAGAAGCCGAGCTTGCGGCGCAGCCGCCGGCGATCCGCGATCATCGAACTGTCCATAAAAACCTCCAGCGCGGGCTTCGGTTCGGCAAGCCGCCGAGGAACCCCTGTAAAAATAGGGTGGCAGCTGCGCGTACGAATGCCACTTTTTGATGTTTTTCCGTTTTGTTGCTTGTTGCAGAAAAAATTCCATATTGGCAAGCCAATGTAATAATGCGAAACGAACTGTGATTGGCGGCCGGCTTTGTTATGAAGGCGCGGCGATCACCGCACACGGACGAGGCCTATGCTCGATACCCTGAAGAACAACGGAAATGCCGCTTTTGCGGGGTCCGGCAAGACCCCCTATGGCGATGCGTTGTTCCATTCCGCCCGCGTGCGGCGGCTGAAGATTCTGCTGCCGGCGGCCGCCCTCGCCATCTCGGCAATCTTTATCGCCGTGTCGGTGATCCGCACCTATCTGCCTGAAAACATCAAGATCGAAGGCGCCAAGATCGAGAACGGCAAGGTCGTGATGGAAAAGCCGGCGATCTCGGGACGCAATTCCGACGGCATCAACTATTCCATGCTTGCCGAAAGGGCGCTGCAGGATATCCGCAATCCCGATCTCATCACGCTCGAGACCATCAAGGCCGCCGTGCCGATGAATGACGGCCTGATCGCCCGTGTCGTCGCCTCGACCGCCGACTACAACCGCGCCACCGACAATCTGCATATGACGACCCCTTTCACACTGGTGCTGAGCAGCGGCCTGAACGCGAATTTCCAGTCCGCCCAGCTCGACATCAAGGGCGGAAACATGCGGAGCGACGACCCCGTCACCATCACCAAGGACAACGCCTCCATTGTTGCGCAGACGCTTCAGATAACAGATAAGGGGCGCGTGATCACATTCGAGGGGAATGTTCGCATGAATGTCGATCCATCCACCATCCATAAACAGGGCACTTAACCAGCCGGGTCATCCATGACAAAAGATTGTCGCATTTCCACTTGCAAGACTGGCGTTGCATTCATTGCCGGCGCATTTGCCCTTATTCTGACGGCCTCGAGCGCGGGTGCGCAGTCGACCACGATGTCGGGCATGAAGCTTTCCAACGACCAGCCGATCCAGATCGAAAGCGACAAGCTTGAGATCCACGATCAGGAGCACACCGCCCTCTTCACCGGCAACGTCAAGGTCGTCCAGGGCACGACGACGATGCAGTCCGGCAAGATGACCGTCTATTACAAGGACAAGGCGGCGAAGGCCGCCTCAGGTGCCGCGGCACAACCTGAGGCAAAGCCGCAGCAGTCGGGTTCGCTTGCATCGGGAAGTGCTGATATAGACAAGATCCTGGTGACGGATAAGGTCTACCTGGTTTCGGGCACGCAGACGGCGACCGCCGACGACGGCAATTTCGACATGGCCTCACAGACGTTCATCCTCACGGCGGACGACGGGAACAAGGTTATCCTGTCGGATGGGCCCAACGTCTTTACCGGCTGCAAACTGACCGTTCACATGCAAACCGGCCAGGCGGAGCTTGAAAGCTGCGGTGGTCGTGTCCAGATTCAGCTCGATCCGAAATCGCAGCCGAATACGCAGCAGAAGCAGAACTGAGAAGCCGGCCTCCCACGTGAAATTATCATCGCTATCCACCGTGTTCGGCAAGCCTGAGCCGCAAGCTGCGGGCGCCGCCGACAAGAGTCGCTATCAGGGAACGCTGATCGCACGTGGTCTCACGAAGACCTATGCGACGCGCCGCGTCGTCAACGGCGTCTCGCTGGTGGTGCGCCGCGGCGAGGCCGTCGGGCTGCTCGGCCCGAACGGCGCCGGCAAGACGACCTGTTTTTACATGATCACCGGCCTTGTGCCGGTGGACGAAGGCACGATCGAGATCGACGGAAACGATGTCACGACCATGCCGATGTATCGCCGCTCGCGCCTCGGCGTCGGTTATCTTCCCCAGGAAGCCTCGATCTTCCGGGGACTGACGGTTGAAGAAAATATTCGGGCCGTCCTCGAAGTGCATGTGAAGGACAAGGCCGAGCGAGAGCAGAAGCTGAACGAGCTTCTGGAGGAATTCCATATCCAGAAGCTGCGCAAGAGCGCTGCCGTCGCCCTTTCCGGTGGCGAGCGCCGCCGACTCGAGATCGCCCGCGCCCTTGCGACCGATCCGACCTTCATGCTGCTCGACGAGCCATTTGCCGGCGTCGACCCGATTTCGGTCGCCGACATCCAGAATCTCGTTCACCACCTGACGGCGCGCGGCATCGGCGTTCTCATCACCGATCACAATGTGCGCGAGACGCTCGGGCTCATCGACCGCGCCTACATCATCCATGCCGGCGAGGTGCTGACCCACGGCCGGGCCAATGATATCGTCAACAATCCTGAAGTGCGCCGGCTCTATCTCGGCGACAATTTCAGTCTCTGACGCCAGATCCGGATGATATCAGGTCGGATCGGCCAAAATCTGAACCTGTATCTAAATCGGAGAATGAGAGCATGATGCCGCCCGAAAACGGCTCACATTTTGTCGGCATCATGCGCTGGGCGCAGAAATTCACCTTGTGGCATAGTTCCACTTGACCAAATCCAATAAAAAAGCAATTTTTGGGCCAAGTTGGATTTCCGTGGCCTGAAGCGTTGATCGGACGCGGTTTCCCAAGGAATCGTGGGGAGTTTCGCGTCCGTTATGGCACTGTCCGCCAATCTTTTCCTGCGCCAGAACCAGTCCCTGGTGATGACACCGCAACTGATGCAATCCATCCAGTTGCTGCAGATGACGCATTTCGAACTCACCCAGTTTATCGCACAGGAAGTTGAGAAGAACCCGCTGCTCGAATTTCCGTCGAATGACGGGGAGGCGGGCAATGAGCGCGGCGAAGGCGAGGATGGAGAATATGGCCATCAGCAGGAGGAGGCCGCATCGGACGACGGCTACGACAGCCGCACCGAGGCTCTCTCCAGCGACTGGTACGACAATGGCGGCAGCGCCAGTGCGAGCCGGTTGAGCGACGAACTCGACGCCAATTATACCAATGTCTTTCCCGATGACAGCGCGCCGCAGCGCCTCGATGCGCCCGAACTTGTCAGCCAGTGGAAATCGATGCCGGGCAGCGGCGAGGCCGCCGATTACGATCTTGATGATTTCGTCGCCGGCCAGGTGTCGCTGCGCGATCATCTCGTCCAGCAGATTCCCTTCGTCCTGCCTGATATGGCCGACCGGCTGATTGCACAGAACTTCGTCGATCAGCTTGATGATTGCGGTTATCTGCAGACCGATATCGTCGAGACCGGCGAGAGGCTGGGCACGAGTCCTGCACAGGCCGAGCGTGTGCTCGCCGCCCTTCAGACGCTCGATCCGCCGGGGGTTTTCGCCCGCAGCCTCGCCGAATGCCTGGCAATCCAGCTCAAGCAGAAGGATCGTTATGACCCCGCCATGCAGGCGCTGGTCGAAAATCTCGAACTCCTGGCGCGGCGCGATTTCGCGACGCTGAAGCGTCTCTGCGGCGTCGACGAGGAAGACCTCCTCGACATGCTTGCCGAGATCCGCCAACTCAATCCGAAACCCGGCAGCGGTTTCGAGACGAGCCTCTCCGAAGCGATCATGCCCGACGTCGTCGTCAGGCCCTCCTCGGATGGCGGCTGGCTGGTCGAGCTCAATCCGGATACGCTGCCGCGCGTGCTGGTCAACCAGTCCTATTTTTCCCGCGTGACCAGGAATGGAGAGGATCACGCCTTCCTTTCCGAGTGCCTGCAGAGCGCCAATTGGCTGACGCGCAGTCTCGACCAGCGGGCAAAGACCATCATGAAGGTGGCAAGCGAGATCGTCCGCCAGCAGGACGCTTTCCTGCTGCACGGCGTCGATCAACTGCGCCCGCTGAACCTGAAGACGGTCGCCGAGGCGATCAAGATGCATGAATCCACAGTCAGCCGTGTCACTTCGAACAAATACATGCTGACGCCGCGCGGGCTCTTCGAGCTCAAATATTTCTTCACCGTCTCGATCAGCGCCGTCGAGGGCGGCGACAGCCATTCGGCGGAGGCCGTGCGGCACAAGATCCGGACATTGATCATGCAGGAGAGCCCGGACGCAGTGCTGTCGGACGACGATATTGTCGACATGCTGAAGAGGGGCGGCATCGATCTCGCCCGCCGCACGGTTGCCAAATACAGGGAGGCGATGAACATCGCTTCCTCGGTCCAGCGCCGCCGCGAGAAGCGGGCGCTTGCCAAGGTCTCCGGCTTCTGATGCGGCAATGCTTCGGCCTTGATCGAAGCATCCTCACGCAAATCCCGCTATCTCTCTGGTGATTTGAGACAACAGCGAAGTACAAACCATGGCGCCGCAAAATTCGAACCTTGCCAGAGAGCTCGCCCTGCTGCTGGCGCTGGCGACTCTCTGGGGTTCCTCCTACACCTTCATCAAGATCGGTGTTGAGACCATCTCGCCGGTGACTTTAATTGCGATACGCACGCTGATCGCCGGCGGTATTCTGGTTGCCGTCCTGCGCTACCGAAAAGTCCGGCTGCCGAGGGATCGCGAGACATGGCGGCGGTTCTTCCTTCAGGCCTGCCTGAACAGCGTCATTCCCTTCACCTTGATCGCCTGGGCCGAACAGTCGGTCGATGCCGGACTGGCGGTTATCCTCAACTCGGCAACGCCGATCTTCACCTTTCTGCTGACCGTGCTGATTACCCGTCATGAGCAGGTGACCTTACGAAAGCTCTTCGGCGTCCTGGCCGGCCTGGCCGGCATCTGTCTGGTTATTGGGGTCGAAGCGTTCGGTGGTCTCGGCGAAAGCCTGATGGCGCAGCTCGCCATCATCGCGGCGACCATTTGCTACGCAGGTGCCGCGATTTTCGGCAAGAACTTCAGAGGGCTCGATCCTGCCGTGCCGGCCGCCGGCTCGTTGATATCAGGCGCCGTCATTCTCCTGCCGGCGAGCCTCGTGGTCGATCGGCCGTGGGAGCTCACTCCTTCGGCGGCATCGATCCTGGCGCTGCTTGCTCTTTCGGCCTTTTCGACGGCTCTGGCCTTTGCGATCTATTTCCGTCTCGTCCAGACGCTGGGATCGGTCGGAACGACCTCGCAGGCCTATCTCAGAGTGCCTATCGGTGTTGCGATCGGCATCGTCTTCCTCGGCGAAAGGCTGAGTTCGACGGCCTGGATCGGCCTTGCCTGCGTCATTGCGGGTGTCGCCGCCATGACAATGCCTGGCAAAGGCGAATACCGTGCGGCGCAAAGCGCGGGAAGTCGATGAGGTGAGACCTGCGCCGATTCTGTGGCCCTATTGACTTTTCGGTAACCTCTGGCTAGAAGCCCGCCGCAATCGAGGCCGCAAGCGGCATCTGGAGTTATCCCCATCATCCCAAGGGCGCCAAGGACCTGCAGGCTCACGCGATCTTGCCTGAGATTGCGCGAAGTGCTTGGATGAACCTGAGGCTTGGCGTAAACTGATACCCGCAAACGACCATAAGAAGGGAAACTCCATGAGTGTGCGTGTATCCGGGAAACATATGGAAATTGGTGAATCGTTCCGTCAAAAGATCGAGGACCAAATTGGTATGGCCATCACGAAATACTTCGACGGGGGGTATTCCGGCCAGGTGACCGTGGTAAAGGCGAGTTCCCGTTTCTCCGCAGATTGTAAGCTCCATCTCGACAGCGGCGTGGTGTTGCATGCGGCCGGCGAAGCGACCGATCCTCAGCTTGCTTTCGACGCTGCTTCCGAGCGCATCGAAAAGCGTCTGCGCCGCTACAAGCGCAAGCTGAAGGACCATCATGCCGGAAACCATCTGAACGGTTTTGCAGAAGTCGCCTACACGGTCATGGATTCGGTTCCTGATCATGAAGATGAAATTCCCGACGATTTCGCCCCGGCGATCGTCGCCGAAAGCACGAAGCAGCTGAAGACCATGTCGGTCGCCACCGCCGTGATGGCGCTCGACATGACCGACGAGCCGCTTCTCCTGTTCCGCAGCCCCGGCAAGGAACATCTGAACATCGTTTACCGTCGGCATGACGGAAATATTGGCTGGATCGATTCGGCCAATATCAAAGGCTGAGATCAGGCGTTGAGCGGCGGTGATTGTCGCCGCTCCTTCATCTGATCCCGGCGACAGAAGGAAAAAGAAATGGCATTGGCAGATTTGCTCCATCAGGATGCGATCATTCCCGCCCTCAGAGTAAATTCCAAGAAACAGTTGCTTCAGGAATTGGCAGCAAAAGCCTCCAAAATCACGGGGCTTTCCGAGCGGGAGATCTTTGACGTCATCCTGCAGCGCGAGCGCCTGGGCTCTACGGGCGTCGGCAACGGCATCGCCATTCCCCACGGCAAGCTGGTGAACATCCATTCGATCGTCGGCATCTTCGCCCGGCTGGATCAGCCGGTCGATTTCGAGGCGCTGGACGATCAGCCGGTCGATCTGGTGTTCCTGCTGCTCGCGCCCGAGGGCGCGGGTGCCGATCACCTCAAGGCTTTGTCGCGTATCGCTCGCGTCCTGCGCGATCATGATCTGGTTGCAAAATTACGCGCGACCGATTCCGCCTCGGCGATCTATGCTTTCCTGAACGAAGAGCAGACATCGAACGCCGCCTGACGCATATCGCACACGCGATTGTGATAACGACGTAAAAATGAAATCTTAGCTCGATCCCCAAATGCGAAAGGCGCCTGGTCTCCCAGGCGCCTTTTTCACTACAAGTGGTTGAGCGGTCAGAACTCTTCCCAGTTATCCTGCGCCACGGCGCTCGAACCGCGCGATGCCGCAGCCGCACGGCGGGGAGCCGGTGCGGCAGCCCGATACGAGGGAGCCGCGACAACAGGCGTACGCATCTGCTGCGCAACCGAGGCGAGGGCCGCGGCGTTGCCGACGCCCGAGACCCTGAAGCGCGTGGCGAGCGCCTTCAGCGTCTGTGCCTCGTCGTTGAGGGCGACGCTCGCGGCAGTCGCTTCCTCCACCATCGCCGCGTTCTGCTGCGTCACCTGGTCCATCTGGTTCATGGCCTGGTTGATTTCCTTGAGGCCGACCGCCTGTTCGCTGGCGGAGGCCGAGATCTGCCGGATCAGGCCGTTGATGCCCATCACCTGTTCGGCGATCTTGTGCAGCGTGCCGCCGGCGCGCCCGACGAGATCGACGCCTTCCTTGACCTGGACGGCCGAGGTGTTGATCAGCGTCTTGATCTCCTTGGCGGCGTTGGCCGAACGCTGGGCGAGTTCCCGCACTTCCTGGGCGACGACGGCAAATCCCTTGCCGGCTTCGCCCGCGCGGGCGGCCTCGACACCGGCATTCAGCGCCAGCAGGTTCGTCTGGAAGGCGATTTCGTCGATGACGCCGATTATCCGCGAGACCTCCGTCGAGGACTGCTCGATCCCCTGCATCGAGGCGATCGCCTTCTGCACCACTTCGCCCGATCTCTCGGCATCCTGGCAGGCGAGATTGACGTTGTCGGCGGCAGTGCGCGCATTCTCGGCGCTGGAATCGACCTGTGCGGTGAGTTCGTTGAGCGCGGCCGCCGTCTCTTCCAAGCTTGCCGCCTGCTGTTCGGTGCGCTTGGCGAGGTCGGAAGCGCTGTTGCTGATCTCACCGGTGCCGGAGCCGATATTGGCGACGCTGAAGGTCATCGTGTTGATGGTCTCTTCGAGGCTGACGAGGGCGGCGTTGAAATCCTGCTTCAGCTTGCCGTATTCGCCAGGGAAGTCGTCAGTGATGCGATACCCCAGATTGCCTTGCGAGAGCTCGGAAAGCCCGGTGCCGACGATCGAGACGATACGGCGCTGCAGTGACACCGATTCCTGGCGTTCCAATTCCGAACGGCCGCGCTCGGCCTCGGCGGCCTGCCGTTGGTCGGCGGCCTCGCTTTCGAGGCGCATGCTGTCGGCGAGTTTGAAGCGGAAGCCTTCAAGCGCCTTGGCGACGGAGCCGATTTCGTCGGTACGATCCTGAGCGGCGACCGGTTCGGAATATTTACCGTCACTCAGCGTCTTGACGCTGGCGACGAGACCGCCAAGCGGCCGCTGTACGAACGAACGGACGGCGAAATAGAGCGCGAGCATGACGGCGCCAAGGACGATCAGGCCATTGATGATCATCAGATAGGTCTGGTCGCGCACCGGCGCGTTGATTGCCGTATGCGGCACGTCGACGAGCACGACCCAGGTGGCGTTGACGCCTGGAACGGCGAAGGGATAAACGACGCGGTCGAAGCGATCGAGGCCGTCATAGGTGAGGTTTTTGACGAGGCCGGACTGCTTGTTCGACAGCGCCGATTTGACGACCTCGGTGCCCTCGCCGTCATATTGCTTGGTCATCAGGTCGGGCTTCGGCGCGACGATCCAGTTGCCGGCCTGCGACAGCAGCGTGACACGGCCGGAGCCGAAGGGGTGCAGCGCCTGTAGCTTGTCGGTCAGCGACTTCAGCGAGATGTCGACACCGCCGATGCCGATCATTTTGCCGCCCGACATGACGGGATAGGAGATCGAGGTCAGCAGCGTCGGTACGTCGGTTCCCTGGGCCATGTAAGGCGTGGTGATTGCGCCTTTGCCGCTGTCGGCGGCGAGCTTCCACCATTCGGCGGTGTAATCGTTGTCGAACGTCGAATACTGGATGCCGCCGTCCTTGGTCTTCGACCAGTAGGGCGTGAAGGCGCCGTTCTTGTTGGTGCCTTCGTCATTGTTGTTGGCGATTTCAGTGGTCTTGCCGTCGAGCGCGCCGAGCTGCTCGCAGAACCAGCTGCCGAAGGCGAAGGCGTTCTGTTCGAGATTGGCCTTCAGCACGTTGATCATGCCCTTGCGATCGAGCGATTTGCCTTCATGGCCGCGGCCGATGACGCCTGACATGGTGCGCGCGGCACTGGCCAGTTCGCCGACATTGGCAGCGATTTCATTGGCGATCGATTTTGCTTCGAGATTGGCCTGATCCATCGTCAGCGTCTGGACGCGATCCCGGGTCTGGCCGATGAGGAAAAAGTTCGAAACGATCAGAACAAGCGCGATGGCGATGCCTGTGATGACGATGAGCTTCGCCGCAAGCGATTTCATACGAAAAATGAACATAGGGTCCTCGGGCAAGGATACGCCGAATGGGCATTCTTCGGCGCAGGAGCGAAGGCCTCGCTCCGTCATGGAGCAGCCGCGTGGATGACCGGATCTCAAACAGCAGAAGCCGGCGACCATGAGCAGGATCGCCAGATATCTCTTAAATTTGAATGAAACTTTAGAGGCTAGCCCAGGGAAAACCGCAGGAATTCCCTTAAAATCAAGGGGCTCTTTCGGCGGCTTCGCAAAAGAGACGGAGTTATATTCTGTCTGCGACTTCTCCGCTCGAGGGGATCGAAGGTTGCGCTCCGGCCTTGAGGCATGCGAGCGAACCGGCAACGGCTGCGCGGCGCAGCGCCGAGGCGAAATCGAGCCCCTCGTCGAGGCTCGCGGCGAAATAGCCGCAGAAGGTGTCTCCCGCGCCGACCGTATCGACAGGTTCGATCACCAGGCCCCGAGCCCTTGAAATTGCCCCGTCGCGAATGGCGATAACCCCATCGCCGCCGAGCGTCACGATCAGCGTCTGGCCGGTCTCCTGATGCAGGCGGAGAAGCGCTGCCTCGCGCGCGGCGGCGTCCATGCCGTTCTGTCCGGCGAGCCGCTCGAACTCGGTCTCGTTGGCAATGACGATATCAGCGAGCCGGCCGAGACGCGGCGCGTCGGGGATCAGCGGAGCAAGGTTGAGAATGCTGGTGACGCCCTTGGCGCGGGCGGCCGACAGCGCGCGCTCGACGGCCGCGACGGGCACTTCGAGCTGCAGCATCAGGATATCGCCTTCGTTCATGCCGCCGACAGCAGTTTCGGCATCGGCTGATGTGACCAGGCCGTTGGCGCCAGGAACGACGGCAATCATGTTTTCCCCGTCACCGCCGACAAGGATCAGCGCCGTGCCGGTGGGACCATCGACATGGCTGACGAGGGAGAGATCGGTTCCCGCATCGTCGAGCAGGGCAAGGGCATCAGCGGCAAAGGCATCCTTGCCGACGGCGCCGGCCATATGCACGTGGCGGCCGGCGCGGCGCGCCGCCAGCGCCTGGTTGGCGCCCTTGCCACCGGCTGCCGTGGCAAAACCGTTGCCGGCCACGGTTTCGCCGGGCTTCGGCAGGCGGTCGGTCGTGGCGATGAGATCCATGTTGATGGACCCGAAAACTGTAATCATGAAGATGCCTCGTCATCTGGAGCCTGCTGGCGACGGCATGCTCCAACTTTTCGGTAGAATTGCGGGCGCGACACTGCCCGAAGCGGTCACTCCTCGTCAACCACCCGCAGCTTGAGAAGGCCGGTGCGGCTTTCCACTGATTTGGTCGCGGGCTCGCTGTCCCGGGCCGGCTTGCCGTCGCCCGCCTCGAATTCCAGCGCTTCGATCTTGGCACCGCGCTTGGTGAGCTTGTCGGCAGAGGTGACAACCATGTCGATATCCTTCTGCGCCATGGCGAAATGGCCTTGCAGCTTGCGCACCCGCTCGTCGAGACGGCCGAGATCGTCCATCAGGATCGCCACCTCGCCCTGGATCAGATGCGCCTGCGCCCGCATGCGCTGATCCTTGAGGACGGCCTGGATGACCTGGATCGACAACATCAGCAGCGACGGCGAGACGATGACGATGCGCGAACGGTGCGCCTTCTGCACCACCGGTTCGAAGTTTTCATGGATCTCGGCGAAGATCGATTCGGAGGGCACGAAGAGAAAGGCCGTATCCTGGGTTTCCCCCTGGATCAGATATTTCTCCGAAATGTCCCGGATATGGACTTCCATATCGCGGCGGAACTGCTGACTTGCGATCTTGCCGGCCTCGGGACTGCCCGCGTCACGAATCGCGTTCCAGGCTTCGAGCGGGAATTTCGCGTCGATCACCAGCGACGGTGCGTCGTTCGGCATGCGGATCGTGCAGTCCGGCCGCGAGCCGTTGGAGAGCGTCGGCTGGAAGGCATAGGCGCCCATCGGCAGGCCATCGGCGATGATCGTTTCCATACGCGATTGGCCGAAGGCGCCGCGCGTCTGCTTGTTGGACAGAATGGCCTGCAAGCCGACGACATCCTTGGCGAGAGTCTGGATATTGTTCTGTGCGGCATCGATGACCGCCAGTCGCTCCTGAAGCCGCTGCAGGTTCTCATGCGTCGATTTCGTCTGCTCGGTGATCGTCGAACTCACTCGCTGCGACATGCCGTCCAGGCGTTGGTTGATCGCCTGGTTGAGTTCGCTCTGCCGTGCGCCGAAGACCTCGGCCATGGCCGTGATGCGGCCCTGCATCTCCGCCTGGATTTTCAGAAGCTCGGCCATGCGGGCCTCACCTTCGGCCGCGCGCAGGCTAGCCTCCTCCGCCTGCTCGCGGCGAAGGCTGGCGCCGCGCAAGAGAAGGGCGACCGCCAACAGGACGAGGACCGCAAGAGCCCCGCCGGCAAGCGCCAGCATGGCCGGGCTGATCGAGACAAGGGAAAGAGCGAACGAATCGGAATGACTGGTCATGCCGCAACCATAACAGAAGAAATGACAACATATAGATCAAAACGTGAACAAAATTGACGGTCCCCAATATCTTCGCAAACCGCTGTTCTTCCTCATCACAAAAAAATCGCAGCCTAATTTAACGATTGCTCAACCATATTCGCCAAAACCTGTGGCGTAGAATTTCCCTCCCGCGCGTTTGCGCCAAGCATAGAGATCCCCATGACGTCCCAGCAGACCGACAGTGCCCTCGGGCAGCGCCTTGATTTCATCGAACTGGATGAGGCGGCGCGCAAGTCGATGCGAGATCTGCGCCCTGTCATATCGGAGCTGATCGGCGGCGCGCTCGACAAATTCTACGCCAAGATCGCCAGGACCTCCGCCGTCGCCGGCCTTTTTGCCGATAAATCCCATATGGGTCACGCCAAGAAGCGCCAGCAGGATCATTGGGCCAATCTCGCCGGCGGTGCATTCGACGAGAGCTACGTTGCCGGCGTGACTGCCGTCGGTCGCACACATGCCCGCATCGGGCTGGAGCCGCGCTGGTATATCGGCGGTTACGCCATCCTCATGTCGGAACTCGTCAAGGGCATCATGGAGAAACAGTGGCCCTCGGTCTTCGCGCGCCGGCAGGGCAAGCAGCTGGCCGAGACGCTGTCGGCCGTCATCAAGGCCGGCATGCTCGACATGGATTATTCCATCTCGGTCTACTTGGAAACGCTTGAAGCCAAGCGGCGTGCATTGGAGGAGGAGCGCGCCCAGGCCGAGGCCGACCAGAAAATGGCGCTGGAGCAACTGCGCCGCGGTCTGGAAGCGCTGTCGAACGGTGATCTGGAAGCCACCCTCCCGATCGATCTGCCGGGCAACTTCCGGCAGATGGCCGAGGATTATAACCGCGCCGTCAGCGCCCTTCGCAAGTCTTTTGCATCCGTGCGCGACACATCGGGCCATATCATGAGCGGCGCCGACGTCATTTCCAACGCCACCAACGACCTTGCGCTGCGCACCGCCCAGCAGGCGGCGGGCGTCGAGGAAAGTTCGGCCGCCCTGCAGCAGCTTTCCGTCAGCGTCGGGCAGACAGCCGCCAATGCCGAGAAGGCATCGGATGCCGTGCGCGAGACGCAGCAGAAGGCAAAGAACTCGGGTGAACTCGTCACCAGCGCCGTTTCGGCGATGGCCGGCATCGAAAAATCTTCGACCGAGATCTCCAAGATCATCGGCGTCATCGACGAGATCGCCTTCCAGACCAATTTGCTCGCATTGAATGCCGGTGTCGAAGCGGCCCGTGCCGGTGACGCCGGCAAGGGTTTTGCGGTCGTCGCCCAGGAGGTCCGCCAGCTCGCCCAGCGCACCGCCGACGCAGCCAAGGAGATCAAGAACCTCATCTCTCAGAGTTCGACCCAGGTCAACCAGGGTGTCGGCATCGTCTCCAGCACCGGCGAGGCGCTGAACGACATGATCGGCCGCATCGATATCATCAACCGTTTCGTCGCCGATATCGCCGCCACCGCCCGCGATCAGGCGACCGGCGTCAACGAGGTCAGCGTAGCGATCCGCAGCATGGGCGAAATCACCCAGCAGAATTCAGGCATGGTCGAGCATACGTCGGCGGAAACCCGCCGCCTCAAGGACGAGGTGGAGAGCCTGATCGAGCTCTTGCGGCGCTTCCGCGCCCGGCCGGAGAGCCATTCCGTCATCTCCGCCCGCCGGGCGGCGTGACGCGAATATGGCGAAATTCCGGGTGGGTATGGGAAAAAAGCGTATTCCCCGCCCGCCGGATAATTCCATAGTCGGAAAAGATGGGTTATGGGAACGCCATGACCATCAAGCCACTCATCATTCTTCCCGATCCCCTTCTTCGCCAGCTCTCCAAGCCGATCGAGCGGGTGGATGTCGATCTGCAGCGCCTTGCCGACGACATGCTGGAAACCATGTACGACGCCCCTGGTATCGGCCTTGCCGCAATCCAGATCGGCGTGCCGCGCCGCATGCTCGTTATCGACGTGTCGCGCGAAGGTGAAGAAAAGCAGCCGCAGGTCTTCATCAACCCGGAGATCGTCACATCCTCCGACGAGCGTTCCGTCTATGAGGAAGGCTGCCTGTCGATTCCGGATTATTATGCCGAAGTCGAGCGCCCGGCTGTCGTCTCGGTCAAATATCTCGACCGAAACGGCAAGGAACAGACGGTGGAAGCCGACGGCCTGCTCGCCACTTGCCTGCAGCACGAGATCGACCATCTGAACGGCGTGCTGTTCATCGACCATATCTCGCGGCTGAAGCGGGAAATGGTGATCAAGAAGTTCACCAAGGCGGCGAAGTCCAAGGCGCTCTGACGACGCATTGAAAATGCGTCGTCAGAGCATTATGATATCGCCGATATCATGATGGAGGTGCCGAATGGGTGATCTGCTTATCCGGGATGTTCCGGACGCCATGAAGCGGCAGCTTCAGGAAAGCGCGCAACGCAATGGCCGCAGCCTTTCGGAAGAAGCAATCGAAATCATCCGTCGGCAGATCGCTGCTGAGCGTTCGGGAGCGCCTGCAGGGCGGCGTCTGCGATCGCTGATGGGAGAGGAAAGATTGAGCGATGACGAAGTGAAGGCTATCGCTGCGTCTCGCCACGAAAGTGATCGCGAACCGCCGCGTTTCGACAGATGATCGTCCTTGATACGAACGTAATATCCGAATTGCAGGGAAGAACCCACAGCGAACGGGTATTGAACTGGCTGGACGCTTACGACGTCGAGACGCTGTTCCTGACGACGATCTCCGTCGGGGAAATGCGTTATGGGCTTGAACTCCTTGATGACGGCAGGCGAAAGACGGCATTGATTTCCGACTTCAACCGGATCGAGTCCGAATTTGCCGGTCGCATCCTCGGTTTTTCGCTCAGCGCAGCCAATCGCTACGGCCTGCTGGCTGCAGCGCGCAGAAAGGCAGGACGGCCGGTGGAAACGAAGGATGCCATGATCGCCGCCATCTGCCTTTCAAACGGCGCGACGCTCGCCACCTGCAACACCAGAGATTTCGAGGGGCTTGATCTCAAGCTCGTAAACCCGTTTGAAGACGGTTGATCCTCAATTGGCGAGATAGAATGTCTCTTCGCATCATTTTCATGGGAACGCCGGAATTCTCGGTCCCGACCCTGCGCCTGCTCGTTGAGGCTGGGCACAGCATCGTTGCGGTTTACACGCAGCCTCCGAGGCCGGGTGGGCGGCGCGGGCTCGATCTGCAGAAATCGCACGTGCATCAGGCGGCCGAACTGCTCGGTCTTCCCGTCTTCACGCCTGTCAATTTCAAAGACCCCGAGGAGCGTGAGCGTTTTGCCGCCTTCAATGCAGATGTCGGCGTCGTTGTTGCCTATGGATTGCTGCTGCCGGAGGCGATTTTGAACGGCACCAGGGATGGATGCTACAACGGCCACGCCTCGCTGCTGCCGCGCTGGCGCGGGGCGGCACCCATTCAGCGGGCGATCATGGCCGGTGACGAAAAGACCGGCATGATGGTGATGAAGATGGACAAGGGGCTCGATACCGGCGCGGTCGCGCTGACCCGTGAGATCGAGATTGAGCCGAACATGACGGCGGGCGAGCTGCACGACCGGCTGATGCTGACCGGCGCCAAGGCGATGGCGGAGGCGATGGTAAAGCTGGAGATGAATGACCTGCCGCTGACCCCGCAGTCGGAAGAGGGCGTGCTCTATGCCGCCAAGATCGACAAGGCTGAGACGCGCATCGATTTCGCCCGAGATGCCAGGAATGTGCATAATCATATCCGTGGCCTGGCACCGTTTCCGGGCGCCTGGTTCGAGCTTGAGATCGGCAGCAAACCGGAGCGGGTGAAGGTGCTGGGCTCCGAGCTGGCGCAAGGGCAGGGCGCTGCCGGAGAACTGCTGACGGATGATCTCGTCGTCGCCTGCGGTTCGGGCGCGGTGCGGCTGACCAGGCTGCAGAAGGCGGGCGGCAAGCCGCTGGCCGCGGATGATTTCCTCAGGGGCACGCCGCTAGCCGCGGGCAAGAGGCTTTCCTGATGCCACGGTTCTGCATGACCGTCGAATATGACGGCGGCCCTTATGTCGGCTGGCAGCGCCAGGAGAACGGCCACTCCGTGCAGGGAGCGCTCGAAGCAGCGGTGCTTTCGCTGACCGGCGAGACGGTATCGATCCGCGGTGCCGGACGCACCGATTCCGGCGTCCACGCCATGGGGCAGGTGATCCATGCCGATCTTTCGAAGGATTGGTCGCCCTACAAGTTGCAGAATGCGTTGAACGCGCATCTGAGGCTTGCCGGCGAGCGCGTCTCCATTCTCGACGTCGAGTTGGTTCCCGAATTCTTCGATGCCCGCTTCTCGGCGCTGAGACGTCACTACCTTTACCGTATCGTCAGCCGCCGGGCGCCGTTGGCGCTCGAGGCTGGCAAGGCCTGGTGGGTGCCGAAGGCGCTCGACCACGAGGTCATGCATGCAGCAGCCCAGAAATTGGTCGGCCGGCACGATTTCTCCACCTTCCGCTCCGCCCATTGCCAGGCGAACAGCCCTGTGCGCACGCTCGACCGGCTGGATGTGACCCGCAACGGCGAGTTGATCGAAATCCGCGCCACGGCGCAGAGCTTCCTCCACAATCAGATCCGTTCTTTCGCCGGAACGCTGAAACTCGCCGGTGAGGGCAAATGGACGCCGGAAGATGTGCAGGCGGCGCTCGAAGCGCAGGACCGCAAGGCCTGCGGCCCGGTGGCACCGCCGGAAGGGCTCTATTTCATGCAGGTGGATTATCCCGAAGTGATCATCGACCGCCGCAGGCCGGCCGGCGATGCCGATGAGAGTGACGATCTGTCGTAAGCTCGATCAGAGGGGATAGATGCCGAGGAAGTGCTGCAGATATTCCGAGAGGATCATCGATGGCACGAGCAGCGCCAGCGTCAGAGCGCCGACCATCAGGGCATGGCCGTGGCAGATCATCCGGAGAATGCGCGCAAGCACGAAGACCTGCGCCAGCATGAAGACGAGGAGCAGTATCGAGACGAGGCCGACGGCTCCGGGCAGAAAGAACACCAGCGCCAGCAGCAGTCCGTTGATATAAGAGAGCGGCACGCCGAGCCAATTGACGCTCACGACGACGGGCGCGAAGCGCTCGCCCATGCGGAAGGCAAGCAGCAGTAGCCCGGCAAAGACCAGTGGCACGAACCAGTTGGCGACTTCGACGAGGCCGAGCCTGATATAGAAGGCGAAGTCGACATCGGCTTCCGGCGGCATCGATCGCAGAAAGGCCTGCCGCCACCAGAGCCAGGAAATACCCATCGGTGGCAGGCACCAGACCATCGCCCAGAACGAGCGGTTGACACCGCGGTCCGACATGTCGAGGAAGCGGAAACCGCGCGGATCCAGCCGGATCAGCAGCCAGAGGCCGGCCAGATAATATTGAACTTCCCTAAGACCCGGCATTGGCGAACCAGCGCGCGATGAAGGTTTCGTAGATCGCCGTCAGCGTTTCCAGGTCGGATACTGCGACGCGCTCGTCGACCATGTGCATCGTCTGGCCGACGAGGCCGAATTCGACGACCGGGCAATAATCCTTGATGAAGCGCGCATCCGACGTGCCGCCGGTGGTGGAAAGAGCCGGCGACTGGCCAGTCACGCTTTCGACTGCCGATGATAGCGAGGCGATCAGGCCGTTGTTGCGCGTGAGGAAGACATGGCTTGGCCGGTCGGCCCAGACGATGTCGTACCTCACCGGCTCCCGCCCCGGCCGCAGCCGGCCGTCAGTGGCCGCGGCATCGAGACGTCGCAGGATTTCGGCGCGAAGCGTCTCGGCCGTCCAGCTATCGTTGAAGCGGATGTTGAAGCTTGCCGATGCCTTGGCCGGAATGACGTTTGTCGCGGGATTGCCGACATCGACGGTGGTCACCTCAAGGTTCGACGGCTGGAAATCGTCGGTGCCGCCGTCGAAAGGCGGGTCCATCAGCGCCTGCGTCAGCTGCAGAATGCCGCGCACCGGATTGTCGGCAAGGTGGGGATAGGCCGCATGGCCCTGCACGCCATGAACCGTGATCTTGCCCGACAACGAGCCGCGCCGGCCGATCTTGATCATGTCGCCGAGCCTGTCCGGATTGGTAGGCTCGCCGACGAGGCAGGCGTCCCAGCGCTCGCCGCGTTCGGCCGCCCATTGCAGGAGCTTGATCGTGCCGTTGATCGCCGGACCTTCTTCGTCGCCGGTAATGAGGAAGGAAATCGAGCCTGCGGGCGGTCCGTTCTTTTCGATATGGCGGGCAATGGCGGCAGCGAAACAGGCGATGCCGCCCTTCATGTCGACGGCGCCCCGGCCGAAGAGTTCACCCTTCGAAATCTCTGCGGCGAAGGGCGGATGCGTCCAGGCGGCTTCGTCGCCGACCGGCACGACATCGGTATGGCCGGCAAACATCAGATGCGGGCCGTCGCTGCCGAGGCGCGCATAGAGGTTCTCGATGTCGGGCGTTCCCTCTTCGCTCGCCTTCACCCTGTCGATCTTGAAGCCGAGCGGCGCAAGCATCGCCTCCAGCGCCGTGAGCGCTCCGCCTTCGGCTGGTGTCACGGAGGGGCAGCGAATCAGCGCCTGCAGATTGACGACGGGATCGGTAGCGGTCATGGCGGTCGAATTATCCGGCGGGAATGGCAAAGACATGGCAAGGCGAAGCCCGCCTCGCCTAAAAAGACGCCGTCTGTTTATCGGATCAACGTCCCGATGTCATCAATCTCGGAGCAGCTCGTTGATGCCCGTTTTGGAGCGGGTCTTTTCATCGACGCGCTTGACGATGACGGCGCAATAGAGATGCGGCGCCGGCTGCCCGTTCGCCATGGTCGCATTGCCCGACGGCATCGAGCCGGCGACGACGACGGAATAGGGCGGCACTTCGCCGTACATCACCTCGCCGGTGGCGCGGTCGACGATCTTGGTCGACTTGCCGATAAAGACGCCCATGCCGAGCACGGAGCCTTCGCGGATGATGCAGCCCTCGACGACTTCGGAACGGGCGCCGATGAAGCAATTGTCCTCGATGATTGTCGGGCCGGCCTGCATCGGCTCTAGCACGCCGCCGATGCCGACGCCGCCGGAGAGATGCACATGTTTGCCGATTTGCGCGCAGGAGCCGACGGTCGCCCAGGTATCGACCATCGTGCCTTCGCCGACATAGGCGCCGAGATTGACGAAGGACGGCATCAGGATTGCGTTCGGCGCGATATAGGCCGAGCGACGCACGACGCAGTTCGGCACGGCGCGGAAGCCGGCGGCGCGGAAATGGTTCTCGCCCCAGCCCTCGAATTTAGAGGGCACCTTGTCCCACCAGGTCGAATTGCCCGAACCACCCTTGACCACGTCCATGTCGTTGAGGCGGAAGGACAACAGCACGGCCTTCTTCAGCCACTGGTTGACCGTCCAGGCGCCGTCGGTGCCCCGTTCGGCCACGCGGGCCTTGCCGGCATCGAGCAGATCGAGCGCTGCTTCGACCGCATCGCGAACCTCGCCCTTCGTCGACGTGTTCACATTGTCGCGATTGTCGAAGGCGGCTTCGATGGTCTTTTCGAGGGATGCGAGGTCGATGGCGCTCATGAGAATTCCTTAAACTTCGATCTTTATCGTCGAGACGGCGGAGTCTCAGAATTACGATCGGCGGCGGTGTGTCCTGCTCTACAGCATGCACCCGTAGAACGGAATGAATTTTCGGACAAGATCATATCTGGATTCAAGGCGTTGTAGCGACATATCCGGTTTCACGGCCGGCAATACTGAAAGGCATTTCGATATGGCGAAGGGACGAAACGGCGGTTCGCGGCGCAAGGATGGTGTCTGGGATCCGCTGAAGAGCAGCTCGACCGACAGGCAGCGCGCCGAAGCGGTGCCGAAGACGCCGCAGACGCTGTCGCCCGCCTACCGTCTTGCCTATGTCGACGAGGATTTCCTCTGCCGCGAGGAACTGCGGCCGATCCGCTTGCAGCTGGAGCTGATGAAGACGGAAATGATGCTGACCGAACGCGGCATCAGGTCGACCGTCGTCATGTTCGGCGGCGCCCGCATTCCCGCCCCCGGCCAGAGCGCCTGGGCGGCGCGCAACGATATTCAACGCGCCAATCTGGAGGCTGCGTCCGTCTACTACGACGAGGCGCGCAAATTCGCCCGGCTCTGCTCGAAATATTCGGCCACTTTCGATTTCCACGAATACGTCATCGTCACTGGCGGAGGCCCCGGTGTGATGGAGGCGGGCAATCGCGGTGCGGCCGACGAGGGCGCGCCTTCGATCGGCCTCAACATCGTGCTGCCGCACGAGCAGGCACCGAACGTTTATGTGACGCCGGAACTCAGCTTCAACTTTCACTATTTCGCCATCCGCAAGATGCATTTCATGGTGCGGGCCAAGGCAATCGCGGTCTTTCCCGGCGGCTTCGGAACGCTCGATGAATTCTTCGAATGCCTGACGCTGATCCAGACCGGCCGCATGGAGCGACTGCCGCTGATCCTCTTCGGGGAAGCGTTCTGGCGAAGCATCATCAATTTCGAGGCATTGGCCGAATTCGGCACGATTGCGCCCGACGACGTCAAGCTAATCAGCTTCGTCGAGACGGCCGAAGCTGCGTGGAAGATCGTGCAGGATTTTTACGAGCGCCGCGAATAAGGCTCAAGCGCGGCGTTTCAATTGCATGAGGCATAAGAAATCTCTTTCCCCGCGCGGGCAGGGAAAGAGTGGAGGCAATGGTTCGCGTAGCCTTACAGGAGTGGTCGGTCCGGCATGTCGTCGATTGAGATGACGCCGTCCTTGTTGCGGTCCATCCGCACAAACAGCTTGTCGATGGCGGCTTCGGCTTCCTGCTTGGAAATCTGGCCATTCTCGTCGGTGTCGATCCGCTCCATCATGATCGAAGCATGCATGATGTTGCTGCCGTGGTGCATCCAGCGGTGGCCGCCGTCGTGGTCATCGCGTGGCGGCGGTCCCTGGTCGCCATTGTCCGATGTCTCGGGCGCGGCATTCCCATCGCTGTTTTCGCCGGCATTCTGCTTCCGCTGATCTTTTATCGCCTTCATCTCAGCCTGCCGGTACTGACGGATTTCGCCTGGCGTCAGCGAGCCGTCATTGTTGGTGTCGATCGCGGCGAAGATCTTGTCGACGCCTTCGGTGGCCTCTTCCTTGGAGATCTTCCCGTCCTTATTGGTGTCAAACTGCTTGAGCATGCGGACATAGGTGATCTCAAAGAAGGCGTCGCGGCCCGGCCGGCCCATGCCGGCATGCTGGCGCGGCCCATCTCCGGGGGCGGCAAAGCTTGCCCCGGCGGCTGCGCCGAAAACGAGGACGGAGGAAAGTGCTGCCAGTATCAGCTTGTTGCGGTACATCGTGTATCCCTTTCGTAAGGTGTCCCCTCACGAAAAAGGTATGGCAACGCGGCAGGAAGACCCAGTTAAACATCGGTAAGCTGGGTGAAACTTTCGTAACGTGACGCCCCGTCAGCTGCCGGATCCGGTCACCTTGCCGAGAAAAGCAACGAGGTCGTCGGTGACGAAATCGATGTGATCTTCCTCACCGCTGGTTTTTTCCCACCATTCGACAACCGTTTCTTCCAGATTGCGCGGCACCAGCAGCACGGTCTGCATGCCGAGCGCTTTCGGTACAGTCAGGTTGCGCGGCAGATCCTCGAACATCGCCGCCTTGCTCGTTTCGACGCGCTTCAGCGCGGTGAATTTGTCGTAGGTCGCCTGCGCCGGTTTCGGCACGTAATCGGCGGCGACGATATCGAAGATGTCGTCGAAGTGCTCGAGAATGCCGAGCGCGCCGGCCGTCATTTCGGCATGTTTGACGCTGCCGTTGGTGAAGATGAACTTGCGCCCCGGCAGCGCCTTGATCGCATCGCCGAGTTCCGGCTGCGGCGTCAGCGCCGAATAATCGATCGCATGCGCCTTTTCGAGAAAGTCGTTCGGATCGATGCCGTGATGGATCATCAAGCCCTGCAGCGTCGTGCCATGGTCGAGATAATACTTTTTCTGCAGCTTGCGTGCTTCCTCCCGCTCCATCTGTAAGAGCGCCGCGACATAAGCGGTCATGTTCTGGTCGATCTGCGCGAAGAGATTGACGTGATGAGGATAAAGCGTGTTGTCGAGGTCGAACACCCAATCGGTGACGTGTTCGAAATCGGCTCTTTCAGGCGTACGGTCGATCTTTGTCATGGCCGCCCTTATGGCACGGCTGCTGCAGCAAGGAAATCGACAAGAAAAAATAGACGCCCGATTTTCGGCGGACGCGGCATGCGCGGGATGCTAGAAAGTGGACATGCTCTTCGAACGCCCCGACGATGATACGCTTTATGACGCCCTGATCGCGCGCAGCGCCGATTATGAAGGCCAGGCCTATGTCTGCGTGAAGACGACAGGCATCTTCTGCCGCCTGACCTGCCCGGCGCGCAAGCCGAAGCGGGAAAACACCGTCTTCTTTGATACGATCGCCGCCTGCATGCATTCGGGCTTTCGGCCGTGTCAGCGCTGCAGACCACTCGAGCAGCCGGGCCGCGAGCCGATCGTCGACGAGCTCGTGGCAAAGCTCGACCGCGAGGCGGAGGTGCGCTGGACCGAAGATGAACTGGTACGTCGCGGCTACGATCCCTCGACCGTGCGGCGTGCCTTCAAACGGGCGCTCGGTATGACCTTCCATGATATCGTCCGCTACCGCCGTCTCGGGGAGGCGGCTCGGCAGCTCGCCGACGGGGCACGTGTCATTGATGCGCAAATGGAAGCCGGCTACGAGTCTCCGAGTGGTTTTCGCACAGCCTTTCAGCGGCTCGTCGGCAAGGCACCGGCGCTCTCGCAAAACCGCGAACTGCTCTTTGCCGACTGGTTCGACACGCCGCTCGGGCCGATGATTGCCGTTGCCGACAAGACGCATCTGCATCTCCTCGAATTCCATGATCGCAAGGCGTTGCCGACCGAGCTCGAAGCACTGCAGAAGCGCGTCCGTTCTTCTGTCGCGATCGGCCGCACGCCTGTCATCGACCAGATCGAGGCGGAGATCCGGGATTACTTCGCCGGCCGGCTGACCTCCTTTAAAACGCCTCTGGCGCTCGGCGGCACACCCTTCGAAAAGCGTGTCTGGGCGAAGCTCCTGGATATCCCTGTCGGTGAGACGCGCGCCTATGGCGATCTTGCAAGGGAGATGGAGCGGCAGGAGGTCGTGCGTGCCGTCGGCCGCGCCAACGGCGCCAATCAGTTGGCCATTATCGTGCCCTGCCATCGCATCCTTGGCGCGGATGGCTCGTTGACCGGCTATGGCGGCGGGCTCTGGCGCAAGCAATGGCTGCTACGGCATGAAGAGAATATCGCTATGCAGACGAAGATGGAGGAGACGGCATGAACCAGATTGAAAAGGCCAAAGCATTCCACGCATTGCACCGGAAGGGCGATCCGATCGTCCTCTATAATATCTGGGATGCGGGCACGGCGAAGGCCGTTGCCGATGCCGGGGCCAAGGCGCTTGCAACGGGAAGCTGGTCGGTCGCAGCAGCCCAAGGCTATGCGGACGGCGAGAAACTGCCGATGCCGGCGCTGGTCGAAACGGTGAAGGCGATCACCAATGTCATCGACCTGCCGCTTTCGGTCGATTTTGAAGGCGCTTATTCGACCGAGCCCGCCGGTGCTGCCGCCAATGTCGCCAGGCTGGTGGAGGTCGGCGCCATCGGCATCAATTTCGAGGATCGGGTCGTCGACGGCAGCGGGCTCCATCCGGTCGAACGGCAGGCGGCGCGCATCCGCGCCATTCGCGAGATGGCGGAAGGAAAGGATATTCCCTTCTTCATCAACGCCCGCACCGACCTCTTCCTTGCCGAGAGCGATCTTTCCAAACATGCCGGTCTGGTAGACGAAGCGATTGAGCGGGGCAGGGCCTATGCGGCGGCCGGCGGCAGCGGCTTCTTCGTTCCGGGCTTGATCGACCCCGCATTGATCGAAAAGATCTGCGCGGCATCGTCGCTGCCGGTCAACGTGATGATGCGGGCAGGCGCTCCAGATCTGAAAGCGCTGGCAAGGCTCGGCGTCGGCCGCGTCAGCTACGGTCCCGGGCCTTACCGATCGATGATGGAAAAGCTGAAGCAGGACGCGGCGGCGATCTATAGCCAGCTTTGACGCCGATTATCTCGGCCGCCGCGTAAAAGGAGATGCGCCCTTCGCATCGTTAAAGGGCGCAGCCTTCGATCAGGGAACGATCAGCGTGCCGATGCCGTGCTCGGTGAAGATCTCGAGCAGGACGGAATGGGCGGTCTTGCCGTTCAGGATGACGACACCCTGCACGCCGGCCTTGATCGCATCGATGCAGGTTTCGACCTTCGGGATCATGCCGCCCGAGATCGTGCCGTCGGCGATCAAGGCACGCGCTTCGGCGACGGAAAGCTCCTTGATGAGCTGGCCGTTCTTGTCGAGAACGCCGGGAACATCGGTCAGGAAGAGCAGGCGAGTGGCGTTCAGCGCACCGGCAATGGCACCGGCGAAAGTATCGGCATTGATATTGTAGGTCGCGCCGTCACGGCCGGGTGCGACCGGCGCGATGACGGGGATCATCTCGGAGCGAGCGAGAAGATCGAGCAGCGTGCGGTCGACTTCGACCACTTCGCCGACGAAGCCGAGATCGAGCACCCGCTCGATGTTCGAATCCGGATCCTTCACGGTCTTGCGCGCTTTTTCGGCGAAGACCATGTTGCCGTCCTTGCCGCAAAGGCCGATTGCCCATTCGCCGGTCTGGTTGATGAGCGCGACGATCTCCTTGTTGATCGAGCCGGCGAGCACCATCTCGACGATCTCGACCGTCTTCTGGTCGGTGACGCGAAGCCCGCCCTCGAATTTCGATTCGATGCCCATCTTGTTGAGCATGGCGCCGATCTGCGGGCCGCCGCCATGAACGACGATCGGGTTGACGCCCGATTGCTTCAGGAGCGCGATGTCGCTGGCAAACGCCTTGCCGAGCTCGGGATTGCCCATGGCGTGGCCGCCGTATTTCACGACAATCGTCTTGTTCTCGTAGCGCTGCATGAAAGGCAGCGCCTTGGCCAGAAGCCGTGCCTGAATTTCGCTTTCGGACTCGTTCATGGGAACCCCGCAGAATTGATCGCGGCCTTTTATCCCAAGTTTCTGACAGAGGGAATAATCCAGCATGCAATAGTTTTTCGTATGTGACGCGGGGCCGGTGGATTCCGCGGTCCGGCGCGGTGAAACACGATATGAGGAACGGCATGCAAGGCGATGGGATCGCAGACCTGATCGGCCGCGTCGCGCTCGGCGACCGCACGGCTTTCGTTGCCCTCTACAACCAGACTGCGCCGAAACTTTTGTCGATCTGCCTGCGTATCTTGAAGGATCGCGCAGAAGCCGAGGAAGCCCTGCAGGAAGTCTATATCAGCATCTGGCAGCGCGCCCGGAGCTTCTCGACCGCTTCGGGCTCGCCCCCGGTCTGGCTCGCTGCGATTGCACGCAATCGTGCGATCGACGTGCTGCGGGCGCGCAAGCCCGTCGCCGACGAACTGGACAGCGCCTACGACCTTGCCGATTCCGCACCCGACCCGGAAAAGCAGACCATCACGAAGGATGAAGGAAGGCGGATTGACACCTGCATGGAAGAGTTGGAAGCTGATCGTGCGGTCGCGGTGAAACGGGCTTATGTCGAAGGGCTGAGCTATCAGGAACTGGCCGATCAGTTTGGCGTTCCGCTAAACACGATGCGGACCTGGCTCAGGCGCAGCCTCTTGAAACTGAGAGAGTGCATGGAACGATGACATCGCCCGACAAAAGCAAGGGAAACCGCTCCCGCGACGAGGTTCTCGCCGGTGAATATGTGCTTGGGGTCCTCTCACAGCAGGATCGCCGGGTGGTGGAAGAGCGCATGCGTCACGATCGCACGTTCGCAGCGATCGTCAGCCGCTGGGAAGCCAACCTCTCCTCGTTCAACGACGAATATGAAGGCGTCGCCCCGAATCGGGAAACCTTCAAGCAGATCGAGGCGCGGCTTTTCGGCGATGGCGAAAAAAGCGCGTCCTTTTCGCATGGGCTCTGGAATTCCGCGGTCTTCTGGCGCTCGCTGGCCTTCGCCTGCATCGTCGTCGCCGTCAGCGCCGTCATCTTCGCCTCCGGCGTGGTGCCGCAGCCGCAGGGGCCGACACCGCTGGTGGCCGAGCTTTCGGGTGAAAACAACGTCATCAATCTTCGTGCATCCTACGAAGTGCAGAGCGGCCGGCTGAAGATCGTGCCGGTCGCGGCCGGCAAGCCGGAGGAGAAGTCACTCGAACTCTGGCTGGTACCAGGCAGCGGCGTACCGAAATCGCTCGGTATCTTCCAGCCGGGTGAGGGCGGTGAACTTCTCATTCCAGCCGATTTGCGCAGCCAAGTCGGCGATGGCGCCATACTTGCCGTCAGCCTCGAACCCTTCGGCGGCTCGCCGACCGGGCAGGCGACGGGCCCTATCGTTGCAAGCGGCACCGTCCGCCGGCCGTAAAACAATTTCTCCTTTTTGAAACTCTTCGGCACGGCCCTCCGTAGATCGAAATGTCCGGACGACGCTTGAGGCATAAAGCCGGCGGACGGTGCCCGGCCAGAGGAGAAAATCATGATCAAGTCTGCATTGTGCATCGCCGCGCTCGCCACTGCCATGTCGGCCGTCGCCTTCACCGCTTATGCGAAGAACCCGGTGGTCGGCGGCGCAGCGATGTTCGAAAAGAAGAACATCGTCGAAAACGCCATGAATTCCAAGGATCACACGACACTGGTCGCAGCCGTCAAGGCCGCCGGCCTCGTCGGCACGCTGGAGAGCAAAGGCCCCTTCACCGTCTTCGCGCCAACCAACGAAGCCTTCGCCGCCCTGCCGGACGGCACCGTCGACTCGCTGCTGAAACCTGAAAACAAGGCAAAGCTGACCAAGGTGCTGACCTGCCACGTCGTTGCGGCAGACGCGATGGCCAAGACCGTTGCCAAAATGATCAAGGATGACGGCGGTGAGCACGACATCAAGACCGTCGGCGGCTGCGTGCTGAAAGCCAGGGAAAGCATGGGCAAGATCACGCTGACCGATGAAAACGGCGATGTCGCCCATGTAACGATCGCCGACGTCAAGCAATCCAACGGCGTCATCCACGTCGTCGATGCGGTACTGCTGCCGAAGATGTAATCCACGCGTATCGGCAAGGACGATGGGGCGCTCTTCGGGGCGCCCCTTCTATTTCCAGTTGGCGATGCCGACGGTTTCGGCGATCGCCTGCCGCAAGTCATTCAGCCCGTCGCCCTTTTCCGACGAGGTGGAAAGCACGGCGGGATAGGCGGCCGGGCGCTTGCGGATCTTTTCCGCCGTCTCGGCAAGCAGCTTCGGCACGGCGGGCGCCTTGATCTTGTCGGTCTTGGTCAGCACCACCTGATAGGAGACGGCGGCCTTGTCGAGCAAGGTCAGCACGTCCTCGTCGTTCTTCTTGATGCCGTGGCGGCTATCGATCAGCACATAGACACGTTTGAGCGTCGCGCGGCCGCGCAGATAATCGAAGACGAGCTTGGTCCATTTGTCGACCTGCTCCTTCGGCGCCTGCGCGTAACCGTAGCCCGGCATGTCGACGATCGCCATCGGCGGCAGGTCGTTGCCTTCACCCGAATAACCATCCGGAACGAAATAGTTGAGTTCTTGTGTGCGGCCCGGCGTGTTCGATGTGCGCGCCAGGCCTTTCTGGCCGACCAGTGCATTGATCAGCGACGATTTTCCGACATTCGAGCGCCCGGCAAAGGCCACTTCCAGAGGCCCTTCCGGCGGCAGGAAGTTGAGCGACGGGACGCCGCGGATGAAGATCCAGGGGTGGCCGAAGAGCGGCTTTTCGGTATCGGGCATGCGGCCTCGGCAATCTCTGGGTTCGGTCTTTTATCGGGCTTCGTGGTTTTGCGGACAGATGTCAAGCTTCGGCGGCTGGAAATGAAAAGCCCCGCCGGAGCGGGGCTTGGCAAAGGTTCATTTCGATGGCGCTTCTTTTCGTCGGAACAGGCCCTTCAGATTGTTGAAGAGCTCGATCTTGACGCCATGGCGCTTCATGATCACCGACTGCTGCAGCACCGAGAGCGTGTTGTTCCAGGCCCAGTAGATGACGAGGCCGGCCGGGAAGCTCGCCAGCATGAACATGAACACCAGCGGCATCCAGTTGAAGATCATCGCCTGCGTCGGATCGGGCGGCGTCGGGTTCATGCGCATCTGGAAGAACATGGTGATGCCCATGATCAGCGGCCAGACGCCGAGATGCAGCATCGTCGGCGCGTCGAAGGGTAAAAGGCCGAACAGATTGACGATCGACGTCGGATCGGGCGCCGAAAGATCCTTGATCCAGCCGAAGAAGGGCGCGTGCCGCATTTCGATGGTGATGTAGATCACCTTGTAGAGCGAGAAGAAGATCGGGATCTGCAGCGCCACAGGCCAGCAGCCGGCGATCGGATTGATCTTTTCTTCCTTGTAGAGCTGCATCGTCGCCTGCTGCAGCCCCATCCGGTCGTCGCCGAATTTCGCCTTCAGTTCCTCCATCTTCGGCTGCATGCGCTTCATGTTCGCCATTGAAGCGTATTGCTTGCTGGCGAGCGGGAAGAACAATGCCTTGACGACGATGGTGGTGCACAGGATCGCCACGCCGAAATTGCCGAAGAAGCGGAAGAAGAAGTCCATCAGCTTGAACATCGGCTTGGTGATGAAATAGAACCAGCCCCAGTCGATCAGGCGGTCGAACTTCGGGATCGAGTAGGACACCTCGTAGCCGTCGATGACAGGCACTTCCTTGGCGCCGGCAAAGACGAGGTTCTTGAGCTCGATCGATTGGCCCGGCGCGACCGTGAAGGCATCGTCCTTATAGTCGGCCTGATAGCGCGGCTGGCCATCGCTGAAATGCGAGAAGCGGGCCTCATAGGCGGAGCTCTGCGGCGGAATGATCGTTGCAGCCCAGTATTTGTCGGTGATGCCGAGCCAGCCGCCGGTGGATTTCGCCGGCGTTACCGGCTCCTTCTCCGTAGCGGTATATTTGGTTTCGACGAGGCCATCGTCGCCGATGACGCCGATGAAGCCTTCATGCAGAACGTAGGCGGACGGCGTCGTCGGCTTGTTGTAACGTGTCACGCGGCCGTAGGAAGAGAGCGAGGCGGGAGCCTGCCCGGCATTCTCGATCTTGTCGACGACGGTGAACATGTAGCGTTCGTCGACGGAGATGGTGCGGGTGAACGTCAGGCCCTTGTCGTTGGTGTAGGAAAGCGTCACCGGAGTCTTTTCGGTGAGCTTGGCGCCTTCTGGCGCGGTCCAGAGCGTCGAGGGGCCGGGAACGGCACCCGTCGCGTCGCCGCCGATATAGCCGAGTTCGGTAAAGTAGCCGTCCTTGGTTTCTGCCGGGCTGAACAGCGTGATGGTCGGGCTCGAGTCGTCGACGGTCTCGTGATATGCCTTGAGCTTCAGGTCGTCGAGGCGAGCGCCGGCGAGGTTGATCGAGCCGGAAAGCGCAGACGTGTCGATGACAACGCGCGGGGTCTTCTCAAGCGCCTGCTCGCGCGTCGCCGTCGCTTCTGCCTGGCCGGAAGGTGCCGCGCCGCTCGTCTGGGCCGGTGCCTGGCCGCCTGCCGCGGGCTTCTGAACCTGTTCGGTCTGCTGCTGCGCCTTCTGGGCTTCTTGCGCCTTGCGCTGAGCCTCGATGCGCGGATTCATATAGAGAAACTGCCAGCCGAGGACGATCAGCACCGAGAGAGCGATCGCAATGAAGTAATTGCGGTTGTTTTCCATCATACGTTCCTGGGGCGCCCGTCTCCGGAGCGCCGGTGTTTCGGCTTGGTTTCCACGCGAAATTTCAGTTCCGCAGCCAATTCTTTGAAGGACGCCTCAAGCACGTCCCTGCGCGCGACAACCACATAGTCGTGTCCGGGCTGCATTGCAAACCCCGCATGAAGCCGCACCGCCTCTTTCAGGCGGCGGCGCATGCGGTTGCGTTCGACCGCGTTGCCATGTTTCTTGGTGACTGTAAAACCGACGCGGGCTTGGCTGTCGGGTTCCTTCCGGTCGAGGACTTCGAGAAGGAAGAGGCCGCCCCGGCGTTTTTCGCCTTCGCGGACAGCAAGAAACTGCGGGCGGCTCTTCAGCCGCCCGACAGCGTGTTTCTGATTTCTGGTCGTCAATTCGCCCGCCATCTCTTATCGGGCAACCCGGCCTTAAGCCGAAAGACGCTTGCGGCCCTGCGCGCGGCGGGCAGCGATGACCTTGCGGCCACCCTTCGTGGACATGCGCGCACGGAAGCCGTGGCGACGCTTGCGAACAAGCTTGGATGGTTGGTAAGTACGCTTCATTTATTTAAACACCGCGGAGTGCGGCCCTTCTTGAATTTGCAGAATGCAAGGAGCGTTGTTTTTCGAACGGGCGGGCCATGAAAGGCCTGAATGACCGGACGTGCGGCGGCTTATACGGATGAAGGCCGTGAAAGTCAATTATACCGGAGATTTTCAAGTAAAGTCCGCTCAAGTGCAATTTTTCGCACGCTGGTGTTAAGAATTTTGATGCACTCTGCAGGGTTGTGCAACACAGTCGCGGGGGCAGAATTTTCGGCGCTGCCGCCTGCTTTTTCGGGGTTCTAAGGTCCGCGGAGCAGGCCTTAATGGCTAATTTTCGGTAGCCATAATCGTAAACATTAGAAATGTAACTTTAAGAAATTTAGCCGATATTCAGATCATCGGCTGGGAATTCGCTTTCCAGGCAAGGGTGTAGCGAGGAGGCATCGCATTGAAGATCCGCGGCAAGATTAACCTGCTGGTTTCCGTGATGGGCGCGGTAGCGCTTCTGATCGGGGCAACCGCATTGTCCGCCATGCACGAATACAGTAGCAACCTCACGGCTTATGAGCATGCCGCCGCCCGCGCCTACGCCGGCGAGCGCCTCAACCGTTTCGTCACGGCGGTGGTCATGGAATCGCGCGGCATTTATGCCGCCAAGGACATCAAGGATACTCCGAATTTCGCAAAGGGCCTGATGGCCGACCTCGACGAGATCGATAAGGTCGTCGCCGGCTGGGCGCCGCTCGTTCCCGAAGCGGAGAAGGACGATTTTGCCAAGCTCGTCGCCCGCGCCGCCGAATTCCGAAGCTTCCGCACGGAAACGGCTCGCCTCGGCACGGAAGTCGGCCCCGAGGCAGCCAGCAAACAGGGCAACAATGAGGCCAATCGCGCCAACCGCAAGGCCTTCCAGGCGGAAATCGACGCGGTCGTCGCCATCGACAAGGCCGCGCTTGAAGCCGTCGATGCCGAAATCGAGAGCTTCCGCACATGGGTGCTGATGCTCGTCCTCAGCATCACCGGCATCGGCATCGCGGTCGGCATCGGCATGGGATTCTATATCGGCACCAGCCATCTGAGCCGCCCGATCAAGCGTGTCACCCATGCGATCAAGCAGGTCGCGGACGGCAACTTCGAGGCCGATGTTCCCTTTGCCGGCCGTCGGGACGAAATCGGCGAAATGGCTGCGGCAGTTGCGGTCTTCAAGGAGAACGGCCTTGCCGTCAAGCGCCTGAACGCCCAGGAAACGGCCATGCGCGCCAAGAGCGACGACCTGCAGTCGAGCATGTCGGTGGTCGTGGCTGCGGCCGCTGCGGGCGATTTCAGCCATCGCATCAACAAGGATTATGAGGACGAGAGCCTCAACCAGTTCGCCGGCAACATCAACACGCTGCTGTCGAGCGTCGACGCCGGCATCGGCGAGACCCGCCGCGTCGTCGCAAGCCTTGCCGAGGGCGATCTCACCCAGACGATGAACGGCAACTTCCAGGGCGCTTTCGCCGAATTGCAGCAGAACGTCAACAATACGTTCGCAACACTGCAGGCGACGATGCGCGAGGTGCGCGAGACGACGGAAGCGATGAACGGCAATACGGCTGAGCTGCGCAATGCGAGTGACGACCTCTCGAAGCGCACCGAGCAGCAGGCGGCCGCCCTCGAACAGACCTCGGCGGCGCTCGATGAGATCACCGCTGTCGTGCAGAATTCCACCGAGCGGGCGCATGAAGCAACCATCATGGTGTCCGAAGCCAAGGAGAATGCCGGCCGCTCCGGCGTCGTCGTGGGCAATGCCGTCGAGGCCATGGGCCGCATCGAGCAGGCTTCGCGCGAAATCAGCCAGATCATCAACGTCATCGATGAGATCGCCTTCCAGACCAACCTCCTGGCGCTGAACGCAGGCGTCGAGGCGGCCCGTGCCGGTGAAGCCGGCAAGGGCTTCGCGGTGGTGGCGCAGGAGGTGCGGGAGCTGGCGCAGCGTTCGGCAACGGCCGCCAAGGACATCAAGGCGCTGATCACCAAGTCGGGCGATGAGGTGCAGGTCGGCGTCAAGCTCGTCCAGGCGACTGGCGAAGCGCTGTCCGAAATCGGCACCCGCGTCATCGCGATCAACGACCACATCCATTCGATCGCGACGGCGGCACGGGAGCAGGCGACCGGCCTCAAGGAGGTCAATACCGCCGTCAATCAGATGGACCAGGTGACGCAGCAGAACGCTGCGATGGTGGAGGAGACCTCCGCCGCCACCCACAAGCTGTCTGCCGAAGCCGACGGCCTGGTGCGCCTCATCGCACGCTTCAAGCTGTCGAATGCGCAGGCACCCGTGGCGCTTGTTCGCAACGAGGCGCTGAGGCCCGTCGCTTCGCCCGCCCGCCGGGCGATCGGCAAGGTCGCCCGCGCCTTCGGCGGCAATACGGCCGCGGCCGAACAGAGCTGGGAAGAGTTCTGATCTCTCTCGCCCACGACATGTCTTCGAACGCCGCCTCCGGGCGGCGTTTTCTTTGTGACCACGTGACACCGCTCGCAAAGATTTGAAAGCGGAGCGTATTGGTCTAATATAGAGCTCCAATGGTGAGGGCGGCCGCGCGCTGCCGATCGGGCGAGACCAGAATGCCGATTAAAGACCAGGGCGATAATCCTTCGGCGGAAATCCCGGCGGCCGGTGAGGCCGCAAGGGCGCGGTGCCCGTCTGCGGGCATGTTCGGCGGCCTATCCGGCAAGCTGCTCTGGCTCACGGTCTTCTTCATCATGCTCGCCGAAGTGCTGATCTTTTTCCCGTCGGTCGCCAGCATGCGGCTGCGCTGGCTGCAGGAGAGGCTGAACACGGCCGCTGCCGCCGCCATCGTCATCGACGGGCTGCAACCGATCGAGTTGCCGCGCGCGCTGCAGAAGGAGACGCTGGAGGCGACGGGCACCAAGGCGATCGTGCTTCGCAAAGAGGGCACCTCGCGGCTTCTGGCGACCACCGACATGCCGACGTCGGTCGACGAATCCTACGATCTGACCGATGTGCCGCCGCTGACGGCGATAGGAGATGCGCTCGACACCTTGGTCTTCGGCGGCAACAGGATGATCCGCGTCTACGGGCCCGTCGGCGATACCAACACCGGCGTCGAGGTGGTGATGAAGGATAGGCCGTTGCGCACGGCGATGTTCTTCTATTCCCGCAACGTCCTTCTCTTGTCGGTGCTGATCTCGCTGTTCACGGCGACGCTGATCTTTTTTTCGATCAACCGCATCCTCATCGGCCCGATCCGCCGGCTGACCGGCAGCATGCAGCAATTCTCCTCCGATCCGGAGAATCCGGCTCATGTCTATATCGGCGACGGTGGCCGCGACGAACTGGCGGTGGCTGGGCGCAACCTGACGTCGATGCAGATGGAGCTGCAGAAGACGCTGAAACAGCAGAAGAACCTTGCCGCGCTCGGGCTTGCCGTTTCCAAAATCAATCACGACATGCGCAACATCCTGGCTTCCGCACAGCTGATGTCGGACCGGCTGGTCGACGTCGACGATCCCATGGTCAAGAGTTTCGCCCCGAAGCTCCTGCGCACCATCGACCGCGCCGTCGGCTACACCACAGAGGTCCTGTCCTACGGCAAGGCGAGCGAATCGGCGCCGCGCCGCCGCCGCATGCACCTGTTGGAGTTGACCCAGGAGGTCAAAGATATTCTAGCGATCGAGCCGCAGACCGGTATCGAATTCGTCGAGCAGATCGGCGCCGACCTCGAAGTCGATGCCGACGCCGAGCAGCTTTTCCGTGTCATCCACAACCTCTGCCGCAATGCGCTGCAGGCACTGACGTCGCCGGGCGAGGGCGGTCCGGGTTCTATCAGGCGCATCACGGTGTCGGCCCAGCGCGTCGGCAGCGTCGTCAGCATCACCGTGGACGATACCGGTCCCGGCATGCCGCTGAAGGCGCGCCAGAACCTCTTTGCCGCCTTCCGAGGCTCCGCCCGCTCGGGCGGCACAGGCCTCGGCCTGACGATTGCCCGTGAACTGGTGCTCGCCCATGGCGGCACGATCGCGCTTGTGGAAAAGCCGACGGTCGGTACGCAGTTCCGCATCGAGATCCCCGACCGCCCGGTTTCGCTGGAGGACTACCGCAGCCGGGCACACCTGGAAAAGTGAGGTGGTTTCGCAACGCGCCAGCCGCCAGCAGACAAACACGCGATTTTTTCAGAAATGCTCTTGCATTGTCCGAAAGGACCCTTTAGAGAACCGCCCACGCAAGCGGCACGGCCGCTTCTGCAAGCGCACCCGTAGCTCAGCTGGATAGAGCACCAGACTACGAATCTGGGGGTCAGGAGTTCGAATCTCTTCGGGTGCGCCATTTCTTTCAATGCCTTAAATGATTGTTCGTGCATCCGGGAAACCGGGCGCCGTTGGCCGTTTTCCTAACGCGTGCGCAGCAGCGCCTGGAAATCGCTCTGCGTCTCGCCATAGGTCTCGTTGTAGGTCATGACCACGGACGCCTTCAGATGCTCGATATCGACTTCCGCAGCGCTTCGCGGCGATGTCGTCTGGTACTCATAGGTCCCGACGAGGGTGTCTATTGTGATGGGCCGGACAAGACGCTTACCGTCCAGCAACTTTAAAAGCGCCTCCCCAATGAAGGGGTAAGGGCTGTATTCATTGTTGAGCCAATCCGGCTGAATAGTGCCACGGCTGATCCCTGCCGCCTCCAATGCCTGCAGCTTGTTGTTGGAATCGCCCGATGGCAGCGGTGTGTCCGGCCGGCTGTCGGTCGGCGATTGCGTGTCGTGTATCTCGGAACAGGAAAGTACGGAGCAGACGGCATCGCGGCCCGTCTTGGTGAGGCTTGGAATTTGTGTGAGCAGTGCGGTTACGGCGATGAGCAGCGCGGTGATCTGGGCGGTCGTGCCCGTCATGCGCTCCAGAAACGATTTCTTCGGTGCCGGGCTTTCGTCTTTGCTCATCACAATACCCTTGATGATGATGCTGGTCCCTTCGATCAGGTCAGTGGTGGAACTCTAGACGCTTCCCTCCGTTATGCAACTCATTGTTGTTTTGCCGGGCGCGCCGTTCCGAACTCCCCTTGGCGGCGCTGCGGCTCTGCGGCCAGCCTAGTTTCGCGCAACCTTCCTGATGTATCTGCGGGTCTGGTGATCTGTGAGGCGTATGGCCGGAGGAATGCATGGTGGTGGGAATTTTTCGGGCTTTGGGTGCGGTGGCCATGATGATGGCTCTTGCCGGCTGCATCGACCATGCGAACGAGCCCGTGCTCCTGGCGATCGGCGTGCCGGTCAATCCGGCCGCTGTCGCGAACAGCATTTGCGTGACTGATGGCAACGCCATGTATGACGAGGCGAGGAAACAGTATGAGTTGCGCGCGCAGCTGACGGGGTACGCGCAGGCCGATGATCTGGAAGCGGAAACGATCGCGCGTGCCGCAGCTCACCGGCAATATGTCGCCTGCATCTCCGGCCAGGGTTATCGGCCATTATACGCGAATTGAGAACAGAGAATTCACGTTTCGTCACGGCGCTGTCCAAGCATCCCCTGAGCTATTCCCGTAATCGCGCCTTTTCACATTTTTAGGTGATTTGGTCACGCCGGATCGCCTGCAATCACGAGTTTTGGAAGCTACGTTGCGCGGCGGAACTCCGCATGGAGAAGGCATTTTTCCGAGATAAATTCAGTAAGGAGGGTTTATCGTGAAAATGCTCAATCTTGCCTCTTCGATCGTTGCGCTCGGCGCTCTTCTTGCTCTCGTACCGATGGTTCCCGTGCAAGCCGCGCCTTCCGATCTCCGCCGTATCGGACGTAATGGTGCAAAATGAAGCGCATGCCGGCTACTTGCATGGTTTCGTGGTTTCCGCACCGAGCGCTCGGGCACCCGCGGCCATTCCGATGGCCACTGGTATCCCCTTGTCGCATTCGGCGTCGAGGCTGGCACCAAGGCTCCATCGTCCGCCAGCCGGTGAATAGCCCGGCACCCGCGACAATATGCAACTCTACGTTTTCGGGATCGATCGAGCCCGGAAGCATGCCGTGTGATAACGGCTATTGAGCCGGCAAATGAACGAGGCGGTGACCGGCCGCCTTTTCATGATCGGGGCGTCGCTCACATGTTTGTGACCTCTCTTGCGGCGCCGTGGAATGTGACAGATCCGCTTCCTAACTCCTCGGCGTAAATTCCACAAATCCTCCCAAGGAGACCACAATGATCACTTCCTTCAAGACTGGCCTGATGGCTGCTGCTGCCGGCGCAATTCTCGGCCTCTCGGCTTTCTCTGCCGGGGCCGCCCCCCTTCAGTCGAGCGCTGTCGAGCAGCCCGCAGCCGAGCGTCCGGTTGTCCAGGACGGAACCAGAATACAGCACGACAGGCGCACGACCGGTTCCATCGGCCAGCGCAGCACGGACACCACGGGTTCGACCATGCCTTATATGATGAGGCCGACGAAGCCGCTGAACATGGATTGCAAGCTCGGCTTCAACCCGACGAGCAGTTCCAGCTGCAACTACTGAGGACGCCGCGGCGTTCGTGAAAGGCGGCTCAGGGCCGCCTTTTTCGTTTCAACTAAGCTCGGGGGAGGGGTCTTTGCAAGTTCGGCGAGCCCTTCGCCTTCAGGAAAGTCCGCCGCATTGCGGCATGATTCTGTATAATATTGCACTAGATGCAAAAATACACTAAATGCTGACAAGGAAAGTACGTGGAAACAGATGCGCAGAGCGCTGTCTGCCTTGGAATTGCCATGCTAGCCACGATGGTCGCATTCATAATCAATCGAATTTCAGACAGGTGGGACAATCATGATCGCAAAGACTGCATGCTCCGATTTCCTGCATTTTTTCCGCTCCTGGATCAGCAATCCCCTTCGGGTCGCCGCCATCGCGCCGTCGGGCGATCCGCTTGCCAGGATTATGACGAGTGAAATTGCAGCGCTAGACGGGCCGATCATCGAGCTCGGCCCGGGAACGGGCGTATTTACCCGTGCGCTTTTGGCGCGGGGGGTCAGTGAGGCCGATCTGACGCTGATTGAGTACGGCCCGGAATTCATCAGTGCGCTGCAGTCGCGTTTCCCGACGGCACGCCTTCTGCAGATGGATGCAGCCCATCTCGCCGAGGCCGATATTTTCGAGGGTGAGCCGGTCGGGGCCGTTGTCAGCGGCCTGCCGCTGCTGTCCATGTCGCCGGATAAGATCGCCGCGATCATGGCCGGCGTCTTCACCTATATGCGGCCGGGCGGGGCCGTCTATCAGTTTACCTATGGGCCGCGTTGTCCGGTGCCTCGGCCGATACTCGATCGTCTCGGATTGGAGGCGGTGCGCATCGGCGGCACGGTGCGCAATCTGCCGCCGGCCTCGGTCTACAGGATTTCACGCCGCGAGCCGCTGGAGCTTTCGCGCGAGCGTCTGAGGTATCGGAAGAGCGAAGCCGAGATCGACGATATCACCGCCTTCTCCAATGACGCGGGCGGCTGAATAATATCGTCGGGCGGGAATGACTGAGAACAAGCAGACGAAGACGACGGAAGGCAGGCGGGAACGCAAACGGCGGCAGACGCGCGAGCGCATCGAGCAGGCCGCCATGGCTCTCTTCTTGGGGCGCGGCTTTGAAGCCACGACGATCGAGGACATCACCGAGGCTGCCGATGTCTCCAAGCGCAGTTTCTTCGATTATTTCCCGTCGAAGGAAGAGGTCGTTTTCGCCTGGCAGGATTCCTTTGCCGATCGCCTGATGGCGGCGGTCGCGGCGAGACCTGTGGAAGAATCGTCCGTCAAGGCTGTGGAGGCGGCGATCACGGCAACCGTTGCCGAGTCGATAGATGAGAGCGGCTTGGCGCTTCATGAGCTCATTCATCGCACCCCAGCGCTTAAGGCTCGCGATCAGCTGAAATATGCCAAGCTCGAGCAGAAGCTCACCGAGGCGCTGCTTTTGCGCAAGGGAAACGATCCGCAGGAGCAGCCCCGCATGCGCATGCTCGCCGCGATCATCATCGGCGCGATGCGCGTCGGCGGCGAACTCTGGCAGCAGCGCCCGCCGGGCGCCTCGCTGCAGGATTTTGCTCACGAGACTTTCGCCGAACTCTGGAAGATGCTGGCGGAGTTCGGCGATGAGGCGAAGAACAGGTGAGGCACGTCAGCTGAGTATCGGCACGATCTCGTGCGGCGCCGCCGGCTGCAGATGAAGTTCGCTATCCGGTTTCGCTGCAACCAAGCCGTGAGTTCGATGGCAATTTTCAGCGTCATCTCTGTTATCCGGTCGACGCCGTACTATATGTGCAGGAGTTACAGCCACATTTCTCGATAGCCCTGACAGGCGGATGATCACCAGCCGGCGTCGCCGCCGATCATGGGAAATTCGAACGCGGGGGCGTTTCCCGCTTTCGGCAGTTCCATCGATTTTGAACGATTTCATTGACCGAGAGAGGAAAGACCATGTCCAGCTACATCGCGGCAAAGTCAGGCACCTTCAAGATCGGCGGCGATATCGAGATTAACCGTCTCGGTTTCGGCGCCATGCGCGTCACCGGCAAGGGTATCTGGGGTGAACCCGACGATCACGACGAATCCATCCGCACGCTGAAGCGCCTGCCAGAACTCGGCGTCAACTTCATCGATACCGCCGATTCCTACGGCCCCGATGTCTCGGAATGGCTGATCAGGGAAGCGTTGCATCCCTATGGCGCCAAATCCGTCATCGCCACCAAAGGCGGCCTGACCCGTCACGGCCCGAATATCTGGCTGCCGGTCGGCCGGCCCGAATATCTGATCCAGCAGGTGCATAAGAGCCTGCGCAATCTCGGCGTCGAACAGATCGACCTCTGGCAGCTTCATCGCATCGATCCGAAGGTGCCGGCCAAGGAGCAATTCGATGCGATCAAATCGCTGCTCGACGCCGGCCTCATCCGTCATGCGGGTCTCAGCGAAGTTTCCGTTGCCGACATCGAGGCGGCCTCGAAGCACTTCAAGGTCGCAACCGTCCAGAACCGCTATAATCTCGTCGATCGCACCAGCGAGGACGTGCTCGATTATTGCGCCAAGCATGATATCGGCTTCATCCCGTGGTATCCGCTTGCCGCCGGCGATCTCGCCAAGCCGGGCTCGCTGCTCGATACGATCGCCAGAAAGCATGGCGCAGCGCCGAGCCAGGTCGCGCTTGCCTGGGTGCTGAAGCGCAGCCCGGTAATGCTGCCGATTCCCGGCACCTCCAAGGTCAAGCATCTCGAGGAAAACGTAGCCGCCGTGGATATCACGCTCTCCGACGAGGAATTTTCGGCCCTCGATGCCGAAGGCAGGAAGGTGTTCAAGGCTGCTTGATTTACGCTGACCGCTGCCCTCGTCCTAACCCTTTCCAAGAAAACAGAGAGAAGGTGCCGACAGGCGGATGAGGGCTGCAACCGGGGAGGCCTCATTTTTCGGCGAAATTTTGACCACTTGATCAAATATGCCGCAAAATGAGGCGTCACTCTGCCCTTTAGAAGGCAAGCCTTGCGCCCAATGCATTGCTGCATTGCGGTATTTTCGCTATTCCCGATCAAATGAATTGGGTATTTATATCTCCGTAAGCAGCGCACTCCTCCTCCCAGCGCTCTTACATCGGACTGACAACACTCCTCCTCCCAGTTGTCAGTCAGGATCGAGAGCCTGGCGCACCTCCTCCCGCGCCGGGCTCTTTTCTTTTCCGCGCAAGCTTTCCCCTTCATCCGGTTTGACTCGGCAAGCGCCGTCGGACTATTTGGACGTGTGCCGCCTGTCCGGCGCGTGAACCGGAGATTGGTCATGATCGGCAAATGGCGCGCGCCCCGCTCGGCTATGGGAGTGCTTCTGGTTGCAACGCTTGTGCTCGCCAGCTGCGGCGGCAGGCCGATCGGCGTGATGCAGGCGGCTGGCTCCGTGCCTCCGGGCACGTCGAAAGTCGATCTTCTCGTGGCGACGACGCGCGCTGCCGACGACAATCCGGCGGTGCTTTTCTCCGGCGAACGCGGCACCGGGCTGACCGTCAATGCCGTCGATGTTTCCATCCCGCCGGAAGCCAACCGCAAAGTCGGCCAGGTGCAGTGGCCAAAACGGCTGCCGGCCGATCCGCTCAAGGATTTCGTCACCGTATCCGTCGATCCGCTGGAAGGTGAGCGGGCGGGCGAGACCTGGTTGAAGGGTCATATGCCTAAAAGCCGCCGCGTGCTGGTTTTCGTGCACGGCTTCAACAATCGCTACGAAGACGCCGTCTACCGCTTCGCGCAGATCGTCCACGATTCGCATGCCGACGTCGCCCCGGTCGTCTTCACCTGGCCTTCGCGTGCCAGCATCTTCGATTATAATTACGACAAGGAAAGCACCAACTATTCCCGCGACGCGCTGGAGGAATTGCTGACCCGGACGGCTGCCAATCCCGCCATCGACGACATCACCGTCATGGCCCATTCGATGGGCACCTGGCTGACTGTCGAAGCACTCAGGCAGATGGCCATCCGCAACGGACATGTTGCCGCCAAGATCAACAATGTCATCCTTGCCTCGCCGGATCTCGACGTCGATGTCTTCGGCCGCCAGTTCGTCAGCCTTGGCAAGGATAAGCCGCACTTCACCATCTTCGTCTCCAGGGATGACCGGGCTCTTGCCCTGTCACGGCGCATTTCAGGCAACGTCGACCGGCTCGGTCAGATCGATCCCTCTGCCGAACCCTACCGTAGCAAGCTGGAGGCCGCGGGCATCACCGTGCTCGATCTCACCAAGCTCAAGACCGGCGACCGGCTGAATCATGGCAAGTTCGCCGAAAGCCCCGAGGTGGTGAAGCTGATCGGCGATCGGTTGATCGCCGGCCAGACCATCACCGATTCCAATGTCGGCCTCGGCGAGGCCGTCGGTGCGGTGGCGATGGGGGCTGCCCAGACGGCCGGAAGTGCCGTCAGTGTCGCCGTCAGCACGCCGATCGCGATCTTCGATCCGCGCACCCGGCGCAATTACGACGCACAGCTGAAGCGTCTCGGCCAGTCGATGGACAATACCGTCGGTTCGGTCGGCGACAGTGTCGGCGCAAGCCTTCCCGAAAGTCAGTAAAAATCCGTAGGCATGACCGCCGATGTGATATATCAGTTTCGCTGCGGCGATCTTGTCTGCCGTGTGATGGGTTGATGACATGGCGGATGAGATGAAGAACAGCGTAATTGTCGTCGGCGCGGGGGTGGTCGGCGCGTCGATCGCCTTCGAACTGCAGCGGCGCGGCCTGCAGGTAACGCTGATCGACAAAGGCGAACCGGGACGCGGCGCCTCCTACGGCAATATGGCGAGCATCGCGCTCGATTTTGCTGCCGGTTCCGGCCCTTTGACATGGAAGAAGATTCCCGGCTGGCTGCTCGATCCCGAAGGTCCGGTCTGGCTGCGGCCCTCCTATGCGGCAAAGATGCTGCCCTGGTTCCTGCGCTTCCTCGCCGCCGGCCGCCCCTCGCGTCTCAGAGAAATCGAGGATGCCGGCATGGGCCTGTCTCACCGGGCGCTCGGCGATTTCAAGGAAATGCTTCAGGCGATTGGCGCGCCCGAATTGTTAACGGAGGAGGGGTGTCTGGCGATCTACGAGACGGAGGCGGAGTTCGCCGCTGATCGCGCCCATCTCGCCCTGATGCAACGCTACGGTCTCGAATTCGATGTGTTGAGCAACGGCGCCATCCAATATTACGAGCCCGCGCTGTCACCGGCGATCGCCCGCGCTGTGCTGCTGGCGGACAACAAATCGGTCCGCGATCCTCACAAGCTGGTGGTGAAGCTGGCCGACGCGGCTTTCGAAGGAGGTGCGGTCTTCGTCTCCGGCACTGCGAGGAATATCGAGCGCAGCGGCGACGGCACAGCCGTCGTTCTCCTCGAGGATGGCAGGCGCATTGAGGCCGGTTCGGTGGTGCTGGCCGCCGGCGTGCACACCCGGTTTCTTGCTGCAAAACTCGGAGAGCCGATCCCGCTTGAAACCGAGCGCGGCTATCACACGCAGATCATGAAGCCGGGTATCTCCATGCGCTACTCGGTGATCTGGCCGCATCGTGCCTTCATGGTGACGCCGACGGCAGGCGGCATCCGCGTCGGCGGCAATGTCGAACTGGCCGGTCTTCACGCCGCTCCCGATTTTCGTCGTCCGCGGGTGCTGGTGCGCCATGCCCAGCGCGCCCTGCCGGGGCTGAAGGTCGAGGAGGCGTCGGAATGGATGGGGCATCGCCCGGCGTTGCCCGATACGATCCCGATCATTTCGCCTTCGTCGAAGATGCCAGGTGTTTTCTATGCGACCGGCCATGGCCATCTCGGCCTGACCTATTCGGCGACGACAGCGCGGCTGATCGCCGATATGGTAATCGGAGCGAAGCCGGCGGTCGACATGAGCCCGTTCCGCATAGACCGGTACTAGACAAGCAGCGCTGATGGCCTCACTTGCCGCCTCTGAACTGGAGTTTTCGATATGAGATGGAAGCGCACGATCCAGTTGCTGGATGTTCACGCCGAAGGCGAGATCGGACGCGTCGCGATCGGCGGCGTTCCGAAGATCCCCGGCGATACCATCGCCGCTCAGCTGCACTGGCTGAATACCGATCCGAAGGGCGATGAGCTTCGCCGCTTCCTTTGCCTGGAGCCGCGCGGCGCCCCGATCGGTTCCGTCAATCTGCTGCTGCCGGCGCGCCACCCGCAAGCGGACGCCGCCTTCATCATCCTGCAGCCCGACCAGGCGCATGCGAGTTCCGGCTCGAATTCGATCTGCGTGACCACGGCCCTGCTCGAAGCGGGCATCGTCGAGATGAAGGAGCCGGAGACAATAGTGACCCTCGAAACCGCTGCCGGCCTCGTCAAGGCGACGGCGACCTGCCGGGATGGGCGCTGCGAGAAGGTCAGGCTCACAATGGTGCCTTCCTTCGTGCATGAACTCGACGTCGAATTCGACACGCCGCATTGGGGGAAGATCAAGGCCGATATCTGCTACGGCGGCATCTTCTATGCCCTGGTCGACGTCGGCCAGATCAACCTGACGATCGAGAAGGCCAATGCCGCCGCCCTCGTCCAGGCCGGCATGATCCTCAAGGAACTGATCAACCGCGACATCAAGGTCGTCCATCCCGAGATCCCGGCCATATCGGGCATCGCCTATGTGATGTTCCGCGATACGGAAGCGGACGGCACCGTGCGCACCTGCACCACCATGTGGCCGGGCCGGGCCGACCGCTCGCCCTGCGGCACCGGCAATTCCGCCAATCTCGCAACCCTCCATGCCCGCGGCAAAGCCAAGGTCGGTGACGTCTTCAGGTCGAAGTCGATCATCGGCTCGGAATTCGAGGTCGGCCTGCAGGCGGTGACCGAGGTGGCCGGCCGCCCGGCCGTCATCCCCACCATCACCGGCCGCGGCTTCACCTTCGGCCTGACCCAGGTGGCGCTCGACCCCTTCGACCCGCATCCCGGTGGTTTCGCGCTGACCGATGTCTGGGGACCATCAGCCGGGGAGATTTGAGCGTCAATAGACGAAGGGATCGACCTCGGTGTGGGTGTTCTCCTTCGGATAGATCACGCCCTTGCGCAGAATGATGTTGGCGTAGAGCCGGGGCTCGCTGGTCTGGATCAGCGCGTGGGCGGCCTTGACGCGGCCGTAGAAATCCTGGCCGACGAGAGGCACCACCTGCCGATGCGGTTCGTGCTTCGCGCAGCAGGCGATCATCTCTTCGTGCACGGGGTCGAGCTTGTCGCGCTCGGCCTTGACGGTCGAGCGGAAGATCGCCTCGGGCACGAAATCGTCGATCGGCAGCACGCTGAGCACGGCGTTCAGAACCGGGATGAGGTGATGGCCGTCAAGCCGGATCAGCCGGCGTGCATGCTCGACGCCGGGATAGTTACCGTCGACGATGGCGATCTCGTCGCCGTGGCCCATGGCGCGAAGCGTGAAAAGCAATTCCGGGCTCAAGAGCGGATCAAGTTCCTTCAGCATGGTCAACCTCCTTGAAGAGTACGTTTTGGTCGGTGAGGTAGCGCGCGAAGATCGGCAGGCTGGCGCCGCCGATGGCGCGCGCCTGGGCGCCGACCGCGCCCTCGATGATATCGGGCATGACGACGCCCTGCAGGTCGAGCTTGGCGGCTTCCGTGATCGTCGCCTGTACGACGCGGCTGCGCACCCAGTTGGGAAAGCCGCCGTCGATCACCGCTGCGCTGAAATCGACGATCGAGGCGGCCGCCACGATCGCCTGCGCCAGCGCCTTGGCGGTATCCTGAATCCACGTTTCCATAGGCTCGCCGAAATCCACCCAGTCGTCGGCGGAATACCAGAGCGGCTGCGGATCGATGCCACGTTCGCGCAGCATGTTTTCGAGTACGAAGATCGAAGCGATTTCAAGCAGCTGTTTCGTTTCGCCGTTCTTGCCGCGGACGGGTAGCGGCCCGATCGCGCCCGCCGTGCCGGTGCGGCCGGAAAAGATCGCTGAATTCAGCACGATGCCGCCGCCGATGAAGGAGCCGATGAAGAAATAGACGAAATCCGGGTAGGACGGCCCGACGCCGAAGACGAGTTCGGCTCCGCAGGCGCTGGTCGCATCGTTCTGCAGGAAGACTGGATGGGAGACACGCGTGGCGACCTCCGCCTGTAGGTCGACGTCCCGCCAGACCTCCATCGCGCCCGCCGGCGCGCCCACTTCGTCCGCCCAGTTCCAGAGCTCGAAAGGCGCGGCGATACCGAGACCGGCGATGCGGCTGCGCTGCTTTTGATCGAGTCGGTCCTCGATCTCCCGAATGCCCGAGGTGACGAAGGCCAGGATCTCGTTCGGCAGCGGGTAGGCATAGGTCCGGTGGAGCTGCATGCGGATGCGGCCGACGAAATCCATCAGCACCAGATCGGCGCTGCGCCGGCCCATCTTTAGGCCGAAGGAATAGACGGCGTCCGGGTTGAGATGCATCGGGATCGACGGCTGGCCCACCCGGCCGCGCACCGGCGCGCCGCGCGAAAGCAGCCCTTCCTTTTCCAGGACCCGCATGATGACGGAGACGGTCTGCGCCGAGAGCCCGCTGCGGCGCGCGATATCGGCCTTCGACAGCGCGCCGTAAAGGCGCACCAGCGACAGCACGAGCCGCTCGTTATACGCCCGCACCCTGACCTGGTTCGCGCCTCCGGCCGGATTTAGAATTGGCGGCGGGCCCGGTGTGTTCTCCGGTCCATCCAAGGACGACATGGCCGCTCCTCCCGATCGTTGGCCTATGCCTGATTTGCGCCGAGCATGCCATATCGAATTAATAATTCAATCGGATTTATTTATTGACAAGCCGATTTCTTTTCGCTCTTAATTGCCATCGTCAAGGGCACGGGACAGTTTGTGGGGGCCTTGGGCGCTCCACGGCGAAGTGTCATTTTAGCAGTTCCGGACCGCAGGGGCGGTGCCGGCAAACTCTGGGAGGAGTCCATGAAGAAATCAGTTCTCGCTTTCGGCGCGCTCGCGCTTGGTGTCGCTTTTTCCGCTCCGGCGATGGCGGCTAATGTTTCCGCCTGCCTGATCACCAAGACCGACACCAACCCCTTCTTCGTCAAGATGAAGGAAGGCGCGACGGCCAAGGCCAAGGAACTCGGCGTTTCGCTGAAGTCCTATGCCGGCAAGGTCGACGGTGACAGCGAAAGCCAGGTCGCGGCGATCGAAAGCTGCATTGCCGACGGCGCAAAGGGCATCCTGCTCACCGCTTCCGACACCAAGGGCATCGTCTCTTCGGTCAAGAAGGCGCGTGATGCCGGCTTGCTGGTCATCGCGCTCGACACGCCGCTCGAGCCGGCCGATGCCGCCGACGCCACCTTCGCCACCGACAACCTGCTCGCCGGCAAGCTGATCGGCCAGTGGGCCAAGGAAACGATGGGCGACAAGGCCAAGGACGCCAAGGTCGGCTTCCTCGACCTGACGCCGTCGCAGCCGACGGTCGACGTTCTGCGCGACCAGGGCTTCATGATCGGCTTCGGCATCGACCCGAAGAACCCGAACAAGATCGGCGACGAAGACGACAAGCGCATCGTCGGCCATGACGTGACGAACGGCAACGAGGAAGGCGGCCGTAAGGCCATGGAAAACCTTCTGCAGAAGGATCCGAGCATCAACGTCATCCACACGATCAACGAGCCGGCCGCTGTCGGTGCCTATCAGGCGCTGAAGGCCGTCGGCATGGAAAAGAACGTGCTGATCGTCTCGGTCGACGGCGGCTGCCCCGGCGTCAAGTCGGTCAAGGACGGCGTCATCGGCGCCACCTCGCAGCAATATCCGCTGCTGATGGCGTCGCTTGGTATCGAGGCGATCAAGAAGTTCGCCGACAGTGGTGAAAAGCCGAAGCCGACGGAAGGCAAGTCCTTCTTCGACACCGGTGTCTCGCTCGTCACTGACAAGCCGGTCTCCGGCGTCAAGTCGATCGACACCAAGGAAGGCACTGCCAAGTGCTGGGGCTGAGCCCGATCTTTTGAAAGAGAAAACGGCCGGGGCTTGATCCCCGGCCGTTTTGGACGGACGATGTGCCGTCGCCCACCGGCTAAGCAATGAACGGATCAACAAGGGTGACGGCCTCCGCGCGAGTTCGGCGCGCGGATGCGGAGGAGGAACAATGACCGGAGCACAGGAATTCGAACGCGTCCTCGACGGCAGCGACAAGAACGTCGCCGCCTTCGAGCACCAGAATGTTTCGCTGATCAAGCGCGCCCAGCATTTTCTGCACTCGACGCCGGCCGCCGTGCCGCTGATCGTGCTGGTGTTGGCGATCATCATCTTCGGGATCGCCCTCGGCGGACGGTTCTTCTCGTCCTACACGCTGACGCTGATCCTGCAACAGATCGCCATCGTCGGCATTCTCGGCGCGGCCCAGACGCTGGTCATCTTGACTGCCGGCATCGATCTTTCGATCGGCGTCATCATGGTGATTTCGGCCGTGATCATGGGCAATGTCGCCATCTCCTACGGCATACCGACGCCGATTGCGGTGGCAGCCGGCCTCCTTGTCGGCGGCCTGTGTGGATTGCTGAACGGCTTCCTCGTCGCCTATATGAAGCTGCCGCCCTTCATCGTGACACTCGGCACGTGGAATATCGTCATGGCGACGAATTTCATCTATTCCGCCAATGAGACGATCCGCGACACCGATGTCGACGAACAGGCGCCGCTGCTGCATCTTTTCGCCGCGAGTTTCAAGCTTGGCAGCGCCGTGCTGACCCTCGGCGTCGTCGCCATGGTGCTGCTCGTCCTGGTGCTCTGGTATGTGCTCAATCACACGGCCTGGGGCCGGCATGTCTATGCGGTCGGCGACGATCCGGAGGCGGCCAAGCTTTCTGGTATTCAAGCCAAGAAGGTGCTGCTGACCGTCTACACCATATCGGGCGTCATCGCCGCTTTCGCCGCCTGGGTTTCGATCGGCCGCAACGGCTCGATCTCACCGTCCTCGGCCGTCACCGATTATAACCTCCAGGCGATCACCGCGACCGTGATCGGCGGCATCTCGCTCTTCGGCGGCCGCGGTTCCATTCTCGGTACGCTCTTCGGTGCGATGATCGTCGGCGTCGTTTCGATGGGCCTCAACATGCTCGGCGCCGACCCGCAATGGAAAGTCCTTTTGACGGGCGTGCTGATCATCGCCGCCGTCGGCATCGATCAGTGGATCAGAAAGGTTTCGGTGTAACCATGGCTCGCGAACCTCTTCTCACCGCGCGCGGTCTCGTCAAGCGTTATGGCCGGGTGACCGCGCTCGACAATGCCGATTTTGACCTCTATCCCGGTGAAATCCTCGCCGTCATCGGCGACAACGGCGCTGGCAAGTCCTCGCTCATCAAGGCGATCTCCGGCGCCGTCACTCCTGACGAGGGGGTGATCACGCTGGAAGGCCGACAGGTCCAGTTCCGCTCGCCGATGGAGGCCCGCGAAGCTGGCATCGAAACGGTCTATCAGAACCTCGCTCTGTCACCGGCGCTGTCGATCGCCGACAACATGTTCCTCGGCCGTGAGATCCGCAAACCCGGTATGCTCGGCTCCATGTTCCGCATGCTCGACCGGCCGGCCATGGAAAAGCTGGCGCGTGATAAGCTTACCGAACTCGGCCTGATGACCATCCAGAACATCAACCAGGCCGTGGAGACGCTCTCGGGCGGTCAGCGTCAGGGCGTTGCGGTAGCCCGCGCCGCCGCCTTCGGCTCCAAGGTCATCATCATGGATGAGCCGACGGCCGCGCTTGGCGTCAAGGAAAGCCGCCGCGTGCTGGAACTGATCCTCGACGTGCGCGCCCGCGGCCTGCCGATCGTGCTGATCTCCCACAACATGCCGCATGTTTTCGAGGTGGCCGACCGGATCCATATCCACCGACTCGGCCGGCGGCTGACGGTGATCGATCCGAAGGAATACACCATGTCCGACGCCGTCGCCTTCATGACCGGCGCCAAGGCGGTGCCGACGGAGCCCGTCGCTGCATGAGCGTAGGCATCGACGAAATCGCCGGCGAGGTGCTTGACCGCGCCGGCGATGCCAGGCGTTTCCTGATTGCCATCGCCGGACCGCCGGGCTCCGGCAAATCGACCATGGCCGATAACCTGGCGGCAGCGCTGAAGGAGAAGGGCGAGACCGCCGCCGTGTTGCCGATGGATGGCTTCCACATGGACAACGCCATCCTGATCGAACGCGGCCTGCTTGCCCGCAAGGGTATTCCGGAGACCTTCGACGTCCGCGGCTTTCTCGATATCGTCCGCGCCGTCCGTCCTGCAGACCAGGAAGTCCTCGTTCCGGTCTTCGACCGGTCCCGCGAGCTTGCGATCGCCTCGGCCCGGCCGATCGATCCCAGGGATCGCTTCATCATCATCGAGGGTAATTACCTGCTCTTCACCCAGGGCAAATGGGCAGAACTCGACGGCATCTTCGATTACACGATCATGCTTGCCCCGCCGATAGAGGTGCTGGAAGAGCGTCTTTGGGATCGCTGGCGCGGCTATAAGCTCAGCGAGGAAGAGGCGAGCGCCAAGGTCTACGGCAACGATCTGCCGAATGGCCGTCTGATCCTCGAAAACCGCCGCCCGGCCGATGTGACGCTGGAGATCGCGCTGGCGTGATGCCGCGGCATGTCGCCCGGAAGTGTGCCGCCTTTCCCAACGACCTCCATGAAAAACGACGAAAGCGCGCCGCATGAATCAAGTTCTATGCGACGCGCTTTAGTGTTATCGAGACCTCGACGCATACTTTCGGAGGTCCGCCATGCAATCGATCACCATCCGCCGTCCTGATGACTGGCACCTGCATCTGCGCGACGGCGCCATGTTGGAAGGCGTGATCGCCGATACGAGTCGCACCTTCGCCCGCGCGATCATCATGCCCAATCTGGTGCCGCCCGTTGTCACTACTGCCGACGCCACGGCCTATCGCGAACGTATCCTCAAGGCCCTGCCGGAGGGCCACCGGTTTCAGCCGCTGATGACGCTTTATCTCACCGAGCATACGAGCCCCGACGATGTCGAGCAGGGCGCCAGGAGCGGCCTGATCACCGCCGTCAAGCTCTATCCTGCCGGCGCCACCACCAATTCGCATGGCGGGGTGCGGGATATGGAAAAGGCGATGCCGGTGCTGGAGCGCATGGCTGAGATTGGCCTGCCGCTCTGCGTTCACGGCGAAGTGACGACCCCGGAGGTCGATATCTTCGACCGCGAGGCCGTCTTCATCGAGACGGTGCTCGATCCGCTGCGGCATCGGCTGCCGGAGCTCAAGGTGACGATGGAGCATGTGACGACATCTGATGGTATCGATTACATCAAGGCGGCCAAAGCCAATCTCGCCGGCTCGATCACCACCCACCACCTGATCATCAACCGCAACTCCATCCTCGTCGGCGGCATCCGCCCGCATTATTACTGTCTGCCAGTCGCCAAGCGCGAGAACCACCGGCTGGCCTTGCGCGCAGCCGCGACCAGCGGCGATCCACGCTTTTTCCTCGGCACGGATTCCGCTCCGCATGTCGATCCGCTCAAGGAATGCGCCTGTGGCTGCGCCGGCATCTACACCTCGATCAATACGATGAGCTGCCTCGCCCACGTGTTTGAACAGGAGGACGCTCTGGATAGGCTCGAAGCCTTCGCTTCGCTGAACGGGCCGGCCTGGTACGGCATGCCCGCGAACGAGGATAGCATCACGTTGACCAGACAGGCCGAGCCGGTCTCCTTTCCCGCCAAGATAGAAACCGGAGCCGGTCCGGTGACGGTCTTCGATCCGATGTTTCCCTTGCATTGGCGGGTGATGACCTAGATATCGATTCAGCGTTTTCAATTTTAAATAGAATATTCATCTTATCCCTCGGCGTGACGTTAAACGCGTAACATTTGCTTTGTGCGGTGCATCATTTTTTAACGGATGCATAAGACATTTCTCGTCACGGGCCCTATAAGCTGCCAGCATTCGGCGCGATACCACAGCGCCGCGCATCTTTTCAGACGCGCAAAGGATGCTGCAGCACTTTGAATTGCTGCGGAGACTGAAGAGCATGATGCTTGACTATAACTCCCTCCTCTTGGCGCTCGGCGTTTCGGCGGCATGTCTCGCCGTGACGCTGATGGGCAGTTGGCTGGTCCGCCGCTCTGAAACGGTGCTGCTGACCGCCACCATCGGTCTTGTCCTCGTCGTCAGTGGTATTTTCGTTTACAGCGCCTATGTGAATAGCCCGCAGACATGGTTTTGCGTGGCCAGTTTCGCGCTGTTTCATGCCGGCTTTGCCACCATCTGGGGCGCCGGCAAGCAATTCCTCACCGGCCGCCTGTCCATCCCGGCCATCACGGTCCGCGCGCTCGCGGCGATGGTTTTCTCCATCGTACCGATGTTGTCAGGTTATGACGGTCTGGCCTTCATCGCAGACAATCTCGCTATCGCTCTTCTGCTCTTTGCCACCGCCCGGCAATATTGGCTCGCCCGCGCCGAGGCGCCGGCGCCGCTCCTCGGCCTCACCGCGCTATATACCCTGACCGCGATCTCCTTTGTCTTGTGTGCCGCCGTGCTGATATCGGACGGCAAGCTCGTGCTCGGAAAGGCGCCGAGCAACTGGGCGGAGGATCTAAGCCTCGCCGTCTGCATCGCCGGCATGACGGGGATCGGCGCATTGTCGCTGGCGTTGCATCAGTGGCGGCTTGCGGCCCGCCATCGTCTTGAAGCGATCACCGATCCGCTCACCGGCCTGCTCAACCGCCGCGCCCTGTTCGACGAGCACGGCACGCGCCCGATGGGCACGACGACTGCCGTCATCCTCTTTGACATCGATCATTTCAAATCCGTCAACGACCGCTTCGGCCATGCCGCCGGCGACCGCGTGCTCAAGGTCTTCGCCGGCGAGCTTGCCGCCCATTGCCGCAACGGCGATACTGCCGCGCGGCTCGGCGGCGAGGAATTCGCACTGGTGCTGAAGGAGATCATGCCCGGCCGCGCCGAACTTGCGGCGGAGCGCATCCGCAGGGCGTTCGAATCGCGCGAAATCCATATCGACGACGAGGTGCTGAAATGCACGGTCAGCGTCGGCGTGGCGCCCGGCCGCTCGAAATCTTGGGATTTCGACGCGATGTTGAGCGCCGCCGACAAGGCGCTCTACGCCGCCAAGCGTGCGGGCCGCAACCGGGTCGAGCTTGCCGGCCACCTGCAGGCGATCCCGGCAGGCGTGTCGCGCACGGCATCTTGATTCCCGCCCGATCCTCTCCTAACGTCGTCATCGGCCGGATGCGGCCAGCCGCCCCGCGACGCCCAGGCGTTATGGTGAATGCATCCAGGTAACATCCTTCACATCCCTTGCCGTTTGGCGATTGATGGCGAACGGGTCAGCAGACGCGGGCACTGATCTTCCTGTTTGCCGCCAACGGAAGGATGACATCATGCGCAATTTTCGCGACGCCAAGCTCATGGCAAAGACATTGCGGCAGGCTCTCGCCGACCGCGATATTTCCCTCACCCACAGCGAGACGCTTGAAATCGTCGCCAGGCAGTTCGGGTTCGATCAATGGAATATCCTCTCGGCGAAGATCGGCGAGGCAGGCGCCTCTCGCTCGGCGATCGGCATCGAGCCGCCGACGCCGATCTTCCGCATCTTCTCGGTGGAAAAGGCCATGGAGTTCTATTGCGGCTTTCTCGGCTTCACCCTCGATTGGGAACACCGCTTCGGGGAAAACTTCCCGCTCTATTGCCAGGTCTCCCGCGACGGCATGACGCTGCATCTGAGTGAACATTCCGGCGACGCCAGCCCCGGTGCCAAGGCCTTCGTCCGCGTCGCCAATATCCGGGCCTATCACGCCGAACTCTCAGGCAAGGACTATCGCTACATGAAGCCCGGTGTGGAGGAAGCGCCGTGGGGGCTCGAAATGACTGTCATCGACCCCTTCAGCAACCGCATCGCCTTCTGCGAGCAGACGTAATCAAGCGGCGGAGGGGCACCTCCCCTCCGTCTTTATTACGCGATCATCAGCGCGCGGATGAAGGCGACCGAGGCGAGTAGGGATGCGATGGTTCTCACGTGGTTCCACCACGTCCAGTCCCTGAGATAGGTGGCCCACAGCGCCGTCGCCTCCGGCGAGTTGCCGCTCACCCTCGCGAGTGCATCGTTCATCGGCACGTTGAAGACGATGGTCGAGAGGAACGAGGCGACGAGATAGAATGCTGCGCCGGACAGCATCAGCGAGGATAGCCCGCCGCGCCAGTCGATCATCGCCAGCACCGCGATGACGATGCAGAGGATCGCCGTCGGCACGAAGAGCGCCATGAAGGGCGAGCGGACGATCGTGACGTTGATCGAGTTCATAGCGGCAATGCCCTGTTCCGCCGGGATGCGCGAGAAGGCGGTCATGACGAAAGTCGAGAAGGCGAAGAAGATGCCGGCGACGAGACCGCTGCCGATAGCGGCAGCGACAAGGCATAGGACGAGAAGGATCTGCATCGTCAGGCGCTCCATATTCCGGTTGCCGCGGCGCGGCGGGCATAGTGGCTGAAATCGGTTGCGGGACGGCCGAGAATATCGGTGACGCCGCTCATGACCTGTGAGTTACGCCCGTCGAGCACCTGGCCGAAGAGCTCTTCGAGAAGCGCGATGACAGGCTGAGGCGTTCCAGCGGCCGAAAGCCCCGCGGCGAAATCCGCCATCGATACTTCTTCATACGCGATGGGACGCCCCGCGGCGGCAGCGATCTCACGGACGGCTTCGCGGAAGGTCAGGGCGCGAGGGCCTGTCAGCTCATAGATTCTGTTGCGGTGCCTGGCATCGGTAAGCGCCGCCACCGCTGCATCGGCAATGTCGCCGGCATCGATGAAGGGTTCACTGATGTCGCCCGCCGGAAGCTGCAGCTTGCCGGCGATGAGCGGCTCCAGGAAGGCGCCTTCGCTGAAATTCTGGCAGAACCAGGAGGCGCGCAGAATCGTGCAGTCGATCCCGGATGCCTTGACGGCCTCTTCGCTACGCTGGGCTCCCTCTTCGCCGCGGCCGGAGAGCAGTGCGATGTGCTGCAGACCGCATTCCAGTGCAATCCTGGAAAGTTCGCCGATAGACCCGGCCGCCCAGGAGACGGCGAGATCCGGCTGGAAGGCGACATAGGCGCTTGCCGCGCCCTCGAGCGCACCACGCCAGGTCGAGCGGTCCTCCCAGTCGAAAGCAGGTGTCGTGGAGCGGGATGCCTTGCGCACGGGCAGGCCAAGCTCTTCCAGTCTTGCTGCGATGCGCCCGCCGGTTTTCCCCGATCCGCCGATCAGAACGATTTCGGAATTTTGCATGTCGAAACTCCTCCTTGGTTAAAACAAGAGAAACTCTCTCATTTGCAAAATGAGATAAACTCTCTTATTTTGTTTGTCAACGGTCGAAAGGATGGAAAGATGGCGGAAGAAATGGTCGCAAAGCGTAGACGTCAGCAGGAACCGACCGGCCAGCCGCGCCGCATTCCGAGCCAGCAGCGCGGCCGTGATCGCTTCGAAAAAATTCTCGCGGTCGCCTCCGAGCTCATCGAAAAGAACGGCAGTGATGCCCTGAAGATGAGCGAAATCGTTGAAAAAGCTGAGCTTTCCTTCGGTGCCCTCTATCAGTATTTTCCGGATAAGACCTCGATCATCCGTACGCTTGCCGAGCGTTTCAACGAGCAGGGCCGCCAATGCGTGGCCGACGAGCTGGCCAAGGTGAGGGACGCTGATAATTTGCGCACTGCGCTCTGCGTCATCGCCGATGAATATTACGCCTTCTTCCGCCGCGAACCCGTCATGCGCGATATCTGGCATGCGACCCATACGGACAAGCTGCTTCAGGAGGTCGATGCCGAGGACATGGAATTCCATGCACAGGCCCTGTTTTCGGTGTTACAACGGCTGTGGCCGGAGCGGACGGAAGCCGAGCTTCTGGCCGTCGCCAGGCTGACGATGCAGCTGCTCGCAGCCGCGGTGCGTTATGCGGTTTCGCTGGACGGGGAAAAGGGTGCGCAGGCAATCGCGCTTTTCAAGCGGATGCAGGTTGCCGATATCGATCGGCTGCTTGGCTGACGGCAGTCTTCCGTCTGGAAACCGGGCGCTCTTGCTGCTATTGCCGCTTGAGTGTCAGCCGAAGGAGAGAGCCGCATGATCCAGACCACGTTCCCCGACCGCGCCGTCATGGCAGAGCTGCTGGCAAAGATGCTGTGGGAAATCAAGGCGGTGCACTTCAACGCCGAGACGCCCTACAAATACGCCTCCGGCATCATGAGCCCGGTCTATATCGATTGCCGCAAGCTCCTGTCCTTCCCCCGCATCCGCTCGACCGTGATGGATTTTGCTGCGAGCATCCTGCTGCGCGACGCAGGCTTCGAGCAGTTCGATTGCATCGCTGGCGGCGAAACCGCGGGTATTCCCTTCGCCGCACTGCTAGCCGATCGCCTCGGCCTGCCGATGATCTATGTCCGCAAGAAGCCGAAGGGCCATGGCCGCAACGCGCAGATCGAGGGCGAGATGAAGGAAGGCGCCCGCGTGCTTGTTATCGAGGATCTGACGACGGCGGGCGGCAGCATGTTCACCTTCATCGATGCCATCCGCGCGGCCGGCGGCATCGTCGATCACGGCATCGCGCTTTTCTCCTACGGTATTTTCCCGGAAGCCGAACGGCGTTTCGCCAATGGCAAGGTTCAGTTCCATCATATCGCCACCTGGCGCGAGGTTCTGGCGATTGCCAAGCAGCAGAGGCTCTTCGATCACAAGACGCTGTCGGAAGTCGAAGCCTTCCTCGATGCGCCGCTTGCCTGGTCGCAAAGGAATGGTGGCGTAAGTGAGCTTCCGCTCTAGCCTTTTGACAAAAGCTCGCTTAATCGATTGAAGAACACGTACGTCCTGTTGGGAGGAATCCGATGATTTTGTGCTGCGGCGAAGCCCTGATCGACATGTTGCCGAGGGACACGACCCTGGGTGAAAAGGGCTTTGCGCCCTATGCCGGCGGCGCGATCTTCAACACCGCGATCGCGCTCGGCCGTCTCGGCATTCCCACTGCCTTCTTCACCGGCATTGCCGATGACATGATGGGGGAAATCCTGCTTGAGACCCTGAAGGCAAGCAATGTCGATTACAGCCTCTGCGCCATCACGCTGCGTCCTTCGACGATTGCTTTCGTCAAGCTCGTCAACGGCCAGGCTACCTATGCCTTCTACGACGAGGGCACGGCCGGCCGGATGATCACCGAGGCGGACCTGCCAGTTCTCGGCGACGATTGCGAAGCGCTGCATTTCGGCGCGATCAGCCTGATCCCTAGCCCCTGCGGCGAAACCTACGAAGCGCTCCTCCATCGCGAAGCGGCGACCCGCGTTATATCGCTCGATCCCAACATCCGCCCCGGCTTCATCAAGGACAAGCCGGCGCATATGGCCCGGATCAAGAGGATGGCGGCCAAATCAGACATCGTGAAGTTCTCCGACGAGGATCTCGATTGGTTCGGGCTGCAAGGCGATCATGATGCGCTCGCCGCCCACTGGCTGAACCACGGCGCCAAACTCGTCGTCATCACCAAGGGCGCCGAAGGCGCTTCCGGCTATACGAAAGACCGCAAGGTGACGGTGCCGAGCGAACGTGTCGCGGTCGTCGACACGGTCGGCGCCGGCGACACTTTCGATGCCGGCGTTCTCGCCTCGCTGAAGATGGATAACCTGCTGACCAAAGCGCAGGTCGCCAATCTCGACGAACAAGCGCTCCGCAACGCCCTGGCGCTTGGCGCCAAGGCGGCGGCCGTCACGGTCTCCCGCGCCGGCGCAAATCCGCCCTGGGCGCGCGAAATCGGCCTCTAAGTCTCATTCGATCCGGTCGAGAAAGGCCCGGACCTCGCGGTTGAAGAGGTCCGGTTGCTGCAGCGGCGCGAAATGGCTGACACCGGGCATGAGCACGAATTCCGCATTCGGGATCGTCCTTGCCAGATAATCGATATGTTCAGGCATGATGAATTCGTCGTGCTCCCCAAGCACGACGGAAACTGGCACCCTGATGGCGGCTAGCTCACCGGCCGTATAATTCGGCTCCGTCGCCATCATCTTGGAGACATCGCCGACGAAGGCCTCGAACTGGTCAGGCGTCGCCGATAGCGCCTGATAATCTTTCCGGTGGCGGCTGAAGCAGCGGTCGATGACTGGCGTCGCCTTGAATTCCTTGGTGCCGCTGGGGTCCATGTTGCAGGCGAAGAAGAAGACGCCGGAGACCCGCTCCGGGTTCTGGTCGGCAAGGATGAGCGACGTGCAGGCGCCATCGCTCCAGCCGACAAAGGCCGCTTCCTCGATCCCGGCATGGTTCATCACGGCCAGCACATCTGAGGCCATCAGGTGATAGGTATAGGGACGGTTGTCGCGCGTGCTGCGGCCATGCCCTCGGCTGTCGATCACCACGACCCGGTGGCCGGCTTCGACAAGATCGGGAACCTGATAACCCCAGTTGCCGCTATTGCCGAGCCCGCCATGCAGCAGGATGACATCAGGGCCTGCGCCATAACTCGCATACCAGATGCGCGCGCCTTCATTCTCGACGAAGCCCTGGTCGTTGGAGGGCGGCAATGCCTGCGCCCCCTCGGCTTCGAATTTCACCAGCTCATCATCTGTTGCAGTCATCGGCTTCTCCTCTGTCACTCTATAGACGACGAGATGCCCCGCATTTCGACAGGGTCAAATCGGGTAGGAGGGAGCCTTGCGGCACCCTCCTCCCACACCACCGTGCGAACGGTTCCGTACACGGCGGTTCATCGAGTGTGGTTTAGGCGTCGGAGTTCCTGTTGGAGTGAGACTAGCCCCAGCTGTTCGAAGAAGGCTTTTCGGAAGGCGTCGTTCATGTGGCTGGCCCCGGCATTCCACCAAGGGCCGTGGCCGTTCCCCGCCGAGTCACGGGCACGCTGTTCCGTCAGTCCTCGTTGCCTCAACCGCATAGCGCGCGTGGCCGGTTTCTTCCATTGCCGCCACAGGATGCAGCGCAACCTGCGCCGCAGCCAGCCATCAAGGTCCTCGAGAATCCCCTTACTGTCGGTCAGCCGGAAGTAAGCAATCCAGCCATGCAGGATCGGGGTAAGGTCTTTGATGGTGGCGCCAAGGGCGCGACCGCGCCCGGCACGGAAGGCAGCCTTCAGCTTGCCCCTGAACCGCGCCACGCTCGACGCCGCGATCCGCAGACGCGGCGCCTTGTGGGCGGTCATGGTGTAGCCGAGGAAGGTACGCTTCCATGGACGGTCCACGGCACTCTTCGCGCCATTGACCGTTAGCTTCAGCCGTTCGGTAAGGAAGCAGGTGAGCGAGGCCATGACCCGCTCGCCGGCATGCTGCGAACGTACATAGACGTTGCAGTCGTCGGCGTAGCGGCAGAAGGCATGACCGCGCCGCTCCAATTCCTTGTCGAGATCGTCGAGCAGGATATTTGACAGCAGCGGCGAGAGTGGACCGCCTTGCGGCGTGCCTTCGCTGCGTGCCGTTACGATCCCGCCCGTCATCAGCCCAGCCTGCAGGTAACGGCGGATCAACCGCAGCACCTGCGTGTCTCCGATTTTGCGTGCCACGCGTGCCATCAAGACATCGTGGTTCACTCGGTCGAAGAACTTCTCCAAATCAAGATCGACCACAAAGCGACGGCCGCCGGCCACATAAGACCGGGCGGCAAGAACCGCGTCGTGGGCGCTCCGCCCCGGCCGGAAGCCGTAGGAGGAAGCAGAGAAGTCCGGGTCGAAGATCGGCATCAGCACCTGATGCATCGCCTGCTGGATGAGTCGGTCCAGGACCGTCGGGATGCCCAATTGCCGCATCCCTTTGCCGCCAGGCTTGGGGATTTCCACCCCACGCACCGGCGTCGGTCTGTAGCGGTCCGCCAGCAGGTCTTCTCTGATGCGCGGCCAATGCTCCGCAAGGTATGCCTTCAATTGCTCGACAGACATCTTATCGATACCCGGCGCACCCTTGTTCGCCACCACCCGGCGGTAAGCCGCCATCATGTTCTCGCGGCTGAGGATCGCCTCCATCAGTCGCTCATTCGCCTCCGGTCGAGAGGATCCCGGCCCTGCCGTGGTGTCTGATGCACCCAATGCCTGCCCTCGCGGCTTCCGGCCGCTGCTCTCAGCATGGGCACGGGGCGTCTCAGCCCCGTCTTCTGCGTCTGTCCTCACCATCGAAAGACCGGCCTCCGTCCGGCACTCAATGTTCGGCCCTTCACCGCTTGGTCGGCTAATACGGCTTCTGCTGACCCCTGCCGCCCCATCCCGACGCCTCGCGACGCCGGTAGCACACCTGAAACCAGGGGCAGGTCGGCAGGTCTCCCAGGGTAAGACGCGTGACCTTCGTGCCATATACCTGTCGCATCTACGGCCGCATCCTCCGGGTGATATTGGACTTCAGGCATTTGTGCACCTTCGTCCGGATGCGGTCGCCTCATATGCGTTTCCTGTTCGTCAGGCCGGCACTTTGCTTACAACTTCCTTCAGACCTCGCCTTGCAACGACGCCCTTGTTGTTCGGCTAGCAGTTCCCATCACCAGGGCCTGCAGAGGACTTTCACCTCCAAGTCATCAACCGGATACCATCCCGGTCAAACGGTGCTCTCGCACCACGCGCCATGCCTGGCGCACACAAAAAAGCCCACCCGCATCGCGGATGGGCTTCGATAGTAGCGTGATCGCCGATATTACTTGGCGAGCTTTGCCAGCGTGGCAACGAGACCTTGCGTCGAGGAATCGTGGCCGGCAGCGCTTTCCTTGCCTTCGACCACGGGCAGCAGGCCGGTCGCCAGTTCCTTGCCGAGCTCCACGCCCCACTGATCGAAGGAGTTGATGCGGAAGAGCACCCCTTCGACGAAGACGCGGTGCTCATAAAGCGCGATCAGGCGGCCGAGCGCATAGGGTGTCAGCTTGTCGTAGACGAAGGTGATCGACGGCCGGTTGCCCTGGAAGACGCGGTGCGGCGCGATGAAATCGGCTTTCTTGTCGTCCATGCCCTTGTCGGTCAGCTGCTTCTTGGCCTCAGCGAAGGTGCGGCCCTTCATCAGCGCTTCCGATTGGGCGAGAACGTTCGAAATCAAAAGCTGGTGCTGGTGGCGCAGCTCCGGTTCGAAGGCGTTGGCGGCGATCATGAATTCGGCCGGGATGATGCTCGTGCCCTGATGGATGAGCTGATAGAAGGCATGCTGGCCGTTGGTGCCGGGCTCGCCCCAGACGACGGGACCGGAATTGCCCTCGACCGGCGTGCCGTCGATGGTGACGCCCTTGCCATTCGATTCCATGTCGAGCTGCTGCAGATAGGCCGGGAAGCGCGACAGCCGCTGGTCGTAGGGCAGGATGGCGCGCGTGGGATAGCCCAGCACATTGCGGTGGTAGAAGCCGATCAGCCCGAGCAGCATCGGCAGATTTTCGGTAATCGGCGCCTGACGGAAGTGATTGTCGATGGCATGGGCGCCATCGAGGAACTTGCCGAAATTCTCCGGCCCTATCGCGATCATCAGCGGCAGGCCGATCGCCGACCAGATCGAGTAGCGGCCGCCGACCCAATCCCAGAAGCCGAAGACGCGGGCGCTGTCGATGCCGAAGGCGGCGACCTTGTCGAGCGCCGTCGAGACGGCGGCGAAGTGGTGCTGCACGGCTGCCTCACCAAGTGCGCTGGCAATGAATTTGCGCGCCGTTTGCGCATTGGTCATCGTCTCGACAGTCGTGAAGGTCTTCGAGGCAACGATGAAAAGTGTCGTCTCCGGCTGAACGAGCTTCAGGATGTCGGCGATATGGGCGCCGTCGATATTGGAGACGAAATGCGCGCGCGGACCGTCATGGAAGGGGGCAAGCGCCAGCGTCGCCATAACGGGGCCGAGATCCGAGCCGCCGATACCGATATTGATGACATCGGTAATTGCCTTGCCGGTCGCACCCTTCAGCGCGCCGGAGCGGATATCGTCGGCAAACTTGCCCATGGCGACAAGCACGGCGTTGACGTCAGGCATGACATCCTTGCCGTCGACCAGAACCGGTGTATTTGAGCGGTTGCGCAGCGCTGTGTGCAGAACGGCGCGGTCTTCGGTGAAGTTGATCGCCTTGCCGGAGAACATCTCCTCGCGCTTGTTCTCGACGCCGCCTTCTTCGGCAAGCTTCACCAGAAGCTTGAGGATGTCGTCATTCACGGCCGTCTTGGAATAATCCATCAGCAGGTCGTCAAGCGAGACGGAAAAACGCGAGAAGCGCTGCGGATCGGCGGCGAAGGCGGCACGGATATCGGTCGCCTTGGTGGCATCAGCGGTGCTTTTCAGCTGTTCGACGATGGCGTTCATGGGAAGCTCCTCTGAAGGCGGAAAGGGTTGCGGAAACTATTCGCTTTATCGGGCGCAAATCAAGTTCAGCCACCGTTCGAAATATGAAAAAAGCCACCCGCGGCAAGCGGATGGCCGTCAATTTCATGAGATCGTCAAATTCAGCCGCGCAGGTCCTTGCGCAGGATCTTACCGACCGGCGACTTCGGCAGTTCGGTGCGGAACTCGATGAAGCGCGGGCGCTTGTAGTTCGTGAGGTTGGCGATGCAATGGGCCTTCACCTCAGCCTCCGTCAGGTTCGGGTCCTTCCTGACCACGAAGAGCTTCACCGCCTCGCCGGAATGCCCGTCCGGCACGCCGATCGCGGCGGCCTCGAGGATGCCGGCATGCATGGCGGCGACCTCCTCGATCTCGTTCGGATAGACGTTGAAGCCCGAGACGAGGATCATGTCCTTCTTGCGGTCGACGATCTTGGTATAGCCGCGTTCGTCCATGAAACCCATGTCGCCCGAGCGAAAGTAGCCGTCGGCTGTCATCACCCGCGCCGTTTCCTCCGGCTTCTGCCAATAGCCGGCCATCACCTGCGGCCCCCGGATGCAGATCTCGCCGACTTCGCCTGATGGCAGCGATTGGCCCGCCTCGTCGCGGATATCGAGGTCGGTGGAGGGCATCGGCAGGCCGATCGATCCGGTGAATTCGGGCGAATCGAAACGATTGGCGGTGGCAACAGGCGATGTCTCGGATAGGCCATAGCCCTCCGTTATCGACGTGCCGGTTATCTTGAGCCAGCGTTCGGCGACCGGGCGCTGGACGGCCATGCCGCCGCCGAGCGACATGATCAGCGGGGAGAAGTCGAGCTTGGCGAAGTCGGCATTGTTCATCAGCGCGTTGAACAGCGTGTTGAGACCGGGGAAGATATGCACCTTCGACTTTTCGAATTCCTTGACGAGACCGGGAATGTCGCGCGGGTTGGCGATCAGGATATTATGGGCGCCGAGCGACATGCCCATCAGCGAATTCACCGTCAGCGCGAAGATATGATAGAGCGGCAGGGCGCACAGGAAATTCAGCACTTCTGGCTGCTTCTTGCGCTCGAAGGCGGATCGGAGCCAGAGAGAGAGCTGCATCTTGTTGGCGAGCAGGTTTCGATGCGTCAGTACCGCGCCCTTGGCAACGCCTGTCGTGCCGCCGGTATATTGCAGGAAGGCGATGTCGCCGCCTGCAAGCGTGACCGGCTGGAGCTTTTTTGCAGAACCTTCGCGCAACACCTGGCCGAAACTCTTGTGTTGAGGAATGGACCATGAGGGGACCAGCTTCTTCACCTTACGCACGGCGAAATTGACGATCAGCCCCTTCGGCCCGAGCATTTCGCCGAGTGAGGTGACGACGACATGGTGCAGATCGGTCTTGTTGAGCACTTGTTCCACGGTGCGGGCGAAATTCTCCAGCACGAAGATCGCTTTGGCGCCGGAGTCCCGCAACTGGTGTTCGAGTTCGCGCGGCGTGTAGAGCGGGTTGACGTTAACAACGACGAGGCCGGCGCGCAGGATGGCGTAGGTGGCGACCGGGTTCTGCAGCACGTTCGGCATCATCACTGCGACGCGGTCGCCCTTTTCAAGGCCAATGCTCTGCAGCCAGGCGCCGACCTTGCGCGTCTGGCTCTCCAGTTCGCGGTAGCTCATTTTCTTGCCCATGCTGGAAAAGGCGATGCGGTCAGCGTAACGGGCGCAGGATTTATCGAGCAGTTCGGCAAGCGAGGCGTGTTCCAGCGGCGGGAGTTCGGCCGGAATGATATCGGGATAGCTGGCAAGCCAGGGCTTTCCGGGCTTTTCTCCGTGCGGATGGACGGAAATGCTGTTCATCGTGTCCTCTCTCCCTTGAGGCCGCCGCACCGGCGCGTTGCCGGGAATCGACTGAAGGATCCTCCATCTTTCAGTCCGGCAGCTTATGCCATTGCCTGAACGGTTCAAGCCGAGATTGAAGCTATACTAACCTTGACGTAAACGTCAACATTTCGCCGTAGCACGATAATGGCGAGGCCGGGGAACTTTGAGTCTGCGGTGGAGTTTGATCATCCATACTCGCCATGAGGAACACCAAAAAAGGAGGTGCACAATGCTGAACGAGGATACCGACGCCACCCGCCGTGACCCGAATGTCAAGGACACGCACTCGCTGATCGCCAGCGACCGTGTCGAGGGCACCCGCGTCTATGGCCCGGATGGCCGGCATATCGGTTCCATCGAACGCCTGATCATCGGGAAACGCGACGGCCGCGTCGCCTATGCCGTACTGAGCTTCGGCGGCTTCCTTGGCATCGGTCACGATCATTATCCGCTTCCCTGGGAAAAGCTGAACTACGACACCAAGCTGGATGGCTATCGCATCGACCTGACCAAGGAGCAGATCGAGGGCGCACCAAGCTATTCGGACGATGACGACACCTGGTACAACGATAATGGCCGCCGGGTCTACGATTACTACGGCGTGCCGCCCTACTGGATGTAATCTCGTCCGATGGACCGAGCTGGAAGGGCCCCGTGGAACGCGGGGCCTTTTTCATGTGCTGTAGCCGATGGCCCCTCTACCACCGCGCGATAAGATCATTGGCCGACCGCAACACGGTGCCGATAGTAATATCCTCGGCCCGGATCATCTTTGACGTCTTCACCGCAAACACATGGCTCTCGCCCGGCAGCAACGTCACCAGCATCGTGTCGACAATTGCATCGGGGGCCAGCCGATCCGCCATCAGGCAGAGGTCCTTGAGGAAGTTTTGCGCAGTGACCGTCACCGCATAACCGCCGTCGATCTCCCTGACATCAACGCTCAGCCGCGGCGCCAGCAGATTGAGTTCGATATCCTCGACGAAATAATGGAAGGCCCGTCTGTCGAGCATGTCGACGACGATCACTTCGTCTTTCGGTAAGTCGGGGCTGACGATATCCTCCGGCAGCGGAAATTCCTTGGCCTCGAAGCGGTCGCAGAGCAGCCGCCAGAATTCGAACTCGGCAAGCACGGTGCCATCGAGCTTCATGCGCCTGCCGCTGATCCTGGCCCGCCAGAACAGCGTTCGTTCGTTGACCGCCACCGCCGCAAGCCCGCCGTTGCGCGGCTGGATCGTCAGCAGGCGGGGATCATAGGCCGCCTTCAGCGCATACCAGAGCGGCTTGCGGCGCCCAGCCGAATCGAGTGCAGCCCATGAGGTCACCGGCCAGCAGTCGTTGAACTGCCAGACCACCGCGCCCTTGCAGATATTTCGGTACGAGCGCATGTGCTCCACGCCGAAGCGGATGGCGCGCGCCTGGTTGAGCTGGGTGGCGAAGTGCCAGTCGTCCATCGTCTTCGGTTCCGGCAGGTGGCCGGAAAGGCCGCGGATCAGCTTGTCGTTTCCCTGGGTCGCCTTCTGATGGTGGAAGACGCCATTCGATTGCGGCGTCAGCGGCGCGTCGTGCACGCTTTCCTCGATCGTCGCCCAGTTGGCCGGAGCCTGCCAGCCGAATTCGGAGCAGAAGCGCGGGATGTAATTGCGGTAGACCTCGTAGCCGACGTCGTTCCACACGTCCCAGATATGTTTGCAGCCATGCGCGTCGGCATTGGGCTCGATCTCCATCGAGCCGGAATAGGGACTGCCGGGATAATAGGGGCGGTCGGGGTCGAGTTCGGCTGAGAGTTTCGGCAGCAGGTCGAGATAGTAGCCAAGCCCCCAGCTTTCACCCGCCTTGATAATCGGCCGCCAGCCCCATTCGTCGAAGCCCCAGATATTCTCGTTGTTGCCGTTCCAGAGGATGAGAGAGGCATGCGGCATCAGCCGCACGACATTATCGCGCACCTCCGCCTCGACTTCACTCTTGAGCGGCTCCTCCTCCGGATAGGCGGCGCAGGCAAAGAGGAAATCCTGCCAGACCAGCATGCCCATGCGGTCACAGGCTTCGTAGAATTCGTCGCGCTCGAAGATGCCGCCGCCCCAGACGCGCAGCATATGGATATTGGCGCCCTTCGCCTCCTCGATCCGCGCCGCATAACGCTCGGCCGTCACCCGGGACGGGAAGCAATCGTCGGGGATCCAGTTCGCCCCGCAGATGAAGAGCGGTACGTCGTTGATGATAAAGGTGAAGGCCGAGCCGTGTTCGTCCGGGGAGGTGTCGAGCCGCAGCGAGCGAAAGCCGAGCTCCCGCTCGTAAGTATCAAGCAGATCGCTGCTGGTCTCGTCGATCAGCTTCACCGTCAGGGGATAGAGCGGTTGCGCGCCCAGATGATGCGGCCACCACAGCTGCGGCGAGGGCAGGCGAAGTTCGAAGGCGACTTCGTCTTGATCGGCCGCAACCGAGATCGTCGTGGTCACACCGCCGATCTCGCCGACGAGGCTGCATGGGGTATGGTCACCTTGCCGCGCCAGCTTCGCATGCACCTTCACCAGCCCGTCCCCACCGGCAAGCGTCGCCGACACCCGCGTTTGTCCAAGTCGCGCCCGATCCCAGCTTTCCAGCCGCACGGACTTCCAGAGGCCCGCCGTCACCAGCGTCGGTCCCCAGTCCCAGCCGAAATTGCAGGCCATCTTGCGCATCAGATTGCCCGGCCCCGGATAGTTGTTGGGCCGGTAGCCGTAGTGCCTCTCCATCTCGGCGCCATAGGCGTAGGCCGACTGGAAGGTGACCGCGAGTTCGTTCGCGCCGGCTTTCAATAGCTCCGAGACATCGAAGCGGTAGGTGCGGTGCATGTTGAAGGTACGGCCGATCTCCTGGCCGTTCAGTACGATAGTCGCGATCGTATCGAGTCCGTCGAAGACGAGCTCCTGTATCCTGCCATCATTCGGCGTCGCCTCGAAGGTGCAGCGATAGGTCCAGTCCGCCTCGGCGATCCAATCATTGGTGATCTCATTGACGTCGATATAGGGATCGGGGATCAGCCGGTTGGCGAGGAGGTCGAGATGCACACATCCCGGCACCGTTGCGGGGATCGCGTCTGGTAGGCTGACCCTTTCTGTATCGTTGCAGGAAAGCGTCCAACCGGAATTGAGCGTCGTTTTTTCGATCATCAGCCTGCCTTACAGAAAGCGGCCGTGGCGCTGCAGCACCTCGATCTTGTAACCGTCGGGATCGCTGATGAAGAAGAACAGGCCGAAGAGCCTGCCGTCGCGATTGAGCTCGACCAGCTCGCCCGGCTTCAGCCCGAGTTTCGCCAGCCGTTCGCGCTCGACGGCAACCTCTTCGACGGAGAGGGCGAGATGCCCGTAGGCATTGCCGAGATTGTATGGCTCGGTCCGCCCCTTGTTGACGGTCAGTTCCAGCTCGAAGCCGGTCTCGGCATTGCTCATGTAGATCAGAGTGAAAGTGTCGAAATCGACGCGGTCGGCGACCGAGAGGCCGAAGGCCTTGCTGTAGAATTCGACGGAGCGCGCCTCGTCGAGAACGCGGATCATGGAGTGGATCATCTTCGCCAAGGCGGCCTCCCTTTGAATCGATCACCGCAGCCTTGGTAGCGGTCCTCTTACGCCGCACGCAAGCCGATTCTTCGCGTGATCGCGCCTTCGATGAGACCCATGGCATCATAGATCAGCACTGCCATCAGGCCGACGATCAGGCCGCCCTGCAGGATGAAGGCGGTATTGTCGGAGATCAGCCCGGCGATGATCACTTCGCCGAGACCCTTTGCCGCAACCGTCGAGCCGATCGTCGCCGTGCCGATGTTGATGACGGTCGCGACCTTCAATCCTTCGAGGATCAGCGGCAGGGCGAGCGGCAGCTCGACGCGAAACAGCCGCTGCATGCCGTTCATGCCCATGCCGTCGGCGGCGTCGAGCACCTGCGGCGAAACTTGCTTCAGGCCGGCGACGGTGTTTTCGAAGATCGGCAGCAGGCCGTAGAGAAAGAGCGCGATCAGCGTCGGCATGGCGCCGAAGCCGGTGGCGGGAACGGCGAGCGCCAGCACCGCGACCGGCGGGAAGGTCTGCCCTGCATTGGCGATGGCGCGCGACAGCGGCAGAAAATCCGCCCCGCTTTCCCGTGTCACGAAGATGCCGCCGAGCACGGCGAGCGCGGCGCTGCAGGCGATCGATCCGATGACGAGCTGCAGGTGCCCCGCGGCAAGCGAGGCAAGACTGTTTTGGGTATAGACCGCGGGCGCATTGTTGTTCGTCAGCGGCACGAGCAGGAAGGAAAGCCACTCCGTCCTGAACAGCAGGATCAACAGCAGGGCGAGCGCCGCCAGGCGGAAGAGATTGGCGACAAGGAGTTTCATGCCTTGCGGCCTAGCTTGAGAAGCCGGCTCATCGAGATCGATCCCACCGGCGCCTTCTCGCCATCCTGCACGGCCGCCTCCTCGACCCCCTGCCAGATCATTTCGGCGAGCGCATCACGCAGGCTGAGCGACTGCGGGAGCGCATAGGCGAGACCGTTCTTGGCCGGCTCCATGCTGTCCTTCAGCGGGAGCAGCGACATCAGCTTCAGCGCCCGGTCGGAGGTGCCGGTCAATTGTTGGACGAAGGGATCGGCGGGTTCGGTGAGAATCTTTTCCGGCGTCGAGCATTGTAGCAATCTGCCCTGGCTCATCACCGCGATCTGATTGCCGAGATGGAAGGCCTCGTCCATGTCGTGTGTGACGAGGATGACGGTCGTGCCGAACTGCTTCTGGATCGCCAAGAGGTCGTCTTGCGCCTTGCCGCGGATGACAGGGTCGAGCGCCCCGAAGGGCTCGTCCATCAATAGCAGCTCCGGTTCGGCCGCAAGTGCGCGGGCGACACCGACACGCTGCTGCTGGCCGCCGGAGAGCTGATGCGGATATTTGTCGGCGAAATCAGCCGGATCGAGGTTGAAAAGCCCGAGCAGTTCCTCGACCCGTTTGGCGATGCGGGTGGAATCCCAGTCGAGGAGTTGGGGGACCGTCGCGATATTCTGCGCCACGGTCCGGTGCGGGAAGAGGCCGTGTCCCTGGATCGCATAACCGATCCTGCGGCGAAGCTCGGTCACCTCAACGTCCATTATGTTCTGTCCGCCGACGAAGATCTGACCCTCGGTGATCGGCACCAGCCGGTTGATCATCCGCATCAGCGTCGATTTGCCCGAGCCTGATGTGCCGACGATGACGGTGATCTCACCCTTCTCGACGCTCATCGAGACCTTGTCGACAACGGGGGCGGCGCCATAGCGCTTGGTGACGTTCCTGATCTCGATCATGCTCATGCGGCGGATCCCCGGATGCTGTCGATGACCGCATCGAGGATGACGGCCGATGAGAAGGCGAAGAAGACGGTCGGCACGGCCCCAAGGAGGACGAGGTCCATCGCCGTCTGGCCGAGCCCCTGGAAGATGAAGATGCCGAAGCCGCCGCCGCCGATCAGCGCAGCGATCGTCACCATGCCGATCGCCTGCACCAGCACAATGCGGATGCCGGTGAGGATGACGGGAAAGGCAAGGGGCATGTCGATACCGGTCAGGATCTGCCGGCGGGTCAGCCCCATGCCGGCGGCGGCATCGCGTACCGAAGGGTCGACGCCCTGAAGGCCAACGACCGTGTTGGCGACGATCGGCAGCAGCGAATAAAGTACCAGCGCGATCAGCGCCGGCGCCGTGCCGATACCGCGGATGCCGATGGCGGCGGCCAGTGGCACATGGGTGGCGAGATAGCCGAGCGGCAGCATCAGCAGACCGAAGAGCGCCAGACTGGGGATTGTCTGGATGAGGCTCAGGCCCTGCAGCACGACGGCGCGCAGCTTCGGCACCCAGAAGCAGAGGATGCCGAGCGGCAGGCCGAGAACGATGGCGATCGCAAGCGAGCCGAATGCCAGCAGCAAATGCGAGATCGCTTCAGTCTCGAATTGCGCCGACCGTGTGGAAAATTCCTTCATGATCGACAGACTGTCGAGCAGGCCTGAGGAGAGCGAGACGAAGAGCAGCGCCGCATACGCCGCAAGGGCTGCGACCCGCATCCAGGGCGCCAGCCGGATTTTGACAAGCGCATCCGAGATGACGAGCCCGATGACGGCAAACAGAACCCAGAAGCCGCCGCCGGGCGTCATGCGCGCGACCGTGCTGCCCGGCGGCGTTGCCGCCGCCGAGACGAGGCCGATCGCGACGATCAGCGCGGCAAGGCAGAGTGTGGCGATGACAAGCCGCGCGACGGCCTGCTTCAGGAACAGCGTGGCGAAGGCGGTAAGGACAAGGAGGATCGTCAGGAAGATGACGGAAGGCTGAGGAAGAAGCTGCAGCAGTAACATCGGCTTGCCGGCCGCGATGCGGTTCGCCTTCACATAGATGAAGGGCATCAGCGCCGTCGCCGCGATACCGCACGTCACCAGGACCACGCCGAGCCGGTCCAGCCGGCGGACCGCTGAGGTCTCTTCCATCAATTCAACTGTGTCTGCCAACCCGTCTGCCCAACCTATCAGCAATGGGAGGCTCCGCCCGCAATCGGGCGGAGCGAGCGATGACTACTTCAGGAAGCCCTTTTCCTTGAGATAGGCCTCGGCGACGGACTTCGCCGGCTCGCCGTCGACCTGGATCTTGGCGTTGAGCTTGCGCAACTCGTCGGCGGTCAGGCTCTTGAAGATCGGCGAGAGCACTTCCTCGATCTTCGGATTGGCCTTCAGCACCTCTTCGCGGATGATCGGGGTGGGCGCATAGACCTGCTGCACGTTCTTGTCGTCCTCGAGAACGGTGAGTTCGGCCGCTTCGATCGCGCCGTCCGTGCCGTAGACCATGGCGGTGTTGACGCCGTTCGTCTGGTCGGCCGCCGCCTTGATCGTCGCCGCCGTATCGCCGCCGGAGAGAACGACCGTCTGGTCGGGCTTCAGCTGAAAGCCATAGGTCGTCTGGAACGCGGGAAGCGCGCCGGCCGAATTGACGAATTCGGCCGAAGCCGCAAGCTTGACCGCACCGCCGCCGGCAACCCATTTGCCGAAATCCGTCAGGCTCTTCAGCTTGTTCGGGCCGGCGACATCGTTGCGCACGGCAAGCGCCCAGGTGTTGTTGGCGGGCGACGGCGTCAGCCAGACGATCTTGTTGGCGTCGTAATCGAGCTTCTTCGCCAGTTCATAGCCCTGGTCGATGTTCTTCCACGCGGCGTCGTCCGCCTTGTTGAAGAAGAAGCCGGCATTGCCGGTATATTCGGGATAGATGTCGATTTCGCCAGCGGTAATCGCCTTGCGCACGACGGGGGTCGCGCCGAGCGCGATGCGGTCCTGCGTCTTGATGCCGTTGGCCTCGAGGGCGAGCGCGATGACGTTGCCAAGCAGCGTACCTTCGGTGTCGATCTTCGACGATACGACGACGTCTGCGGCCTGGGCGGCACCCGCCGCGAAGGCGGAGAGCGAAACGGCAAGTGCAAGTTTCTTCAGCATGGAAAGTCCCCTTGTTTGACACCGTTAAATATAGCGTGAGCCCCGACGGGAGGCCTGCGCATATGAAAATCCGCCGGCGAGGGCGACGAGGCCGCCATCATGCCGGAATTGCGTGCGTCATGGAAATAGCGTGCATGCTCGAAAAATCGATGCAAGCCCCCTCCAGTATTTGCGGTCGCGGCACGATTATGGCGGCGAATGCATCTCCGCGCGCGGAAACGCATTCCCTTTTCCAAGGGCGGCGCGATTTGTTTTTGTCCCCTTGCGTGTTTCCACGATATTCCCCGGCTCTTTTGCGGTTTTCCGCCGCCCGGGTTTTTTATGACGGAAACGATAGCCCGCCTCCGCCGGGGCAGGGATATCTTTTTTCGTGAACACATCATATCGTCCGGATTTTCCAGCGCTTTCCGGAGGTAGCCGTTTGCATCTCGGTGCCCTGTTCATTGCAAACCATGTCCTGATCTCCGGTTCTGTCCGCGAGACGGCGCGGCGCTTCCAGCTGTCGCCCTCCACTGTCTCCACCGCAATCCATAATCTTGAGTCCGAACTGGCGTTGAAGCTGACGGAACGCGCCTCCGGCGAGCTGGTGACGCTGCTCGCAAGCGACAGGGTGCTGGAAGGGCTGGGGCCGATCGCGGCTGCCACCTCTGAGTTCGGGCAATTGACCGGTCATGACAATGCGGACGGCGGTGCCTACGAGGCCTGGGCATCCCGCATTCCCGTCAAGATCGTCACCATGGAGCGTTTTCTCGAAGTCGCCGACCAAGGCAGCATCAACCGCGCCGCCCGCCGGCTTCGCCTCGGTCAGCCGCAGCTTTCGCTTCAGCTTGCCAATCTCGAGAAGTTTCTGGGCCACCGCCTCTTCGAGCGGCAGGCCCAGGGCTCCGTGCTGACGGAGGAGGGCAGGCGCGCCTATCAGATCTTCACGGCGATCAGCCAGGCATGGAACGATCTCAAATCGTCCGCCGACGAGCGCTATCGGCGCACCGCCCGGTCGCTGCGCATCGGCTCGATCATTCCGACCGGATCGGAAAGCTGGGTGGCGCGCTGCCTCGGCGCGCTGGTTTCCGAATGGAATGCCCGCCGCAACAACAATGCGATTTCGCTGGTTTCGATGACTGCCGATGATCTGCGCGAGGCGCTGAAGAGCGGCCGCATCGATGTCGCGATCCTGGATTCGGTCTTTGGCCTCGAAAGCTTCCGGCATCGCGAACTGCTCGAGACCGACATGGTGGTAATCGCGCCGCCGCAAAGTACGGAAACCACGGTCGCTGATCTCGTCGCCCGCCACGCGATCTGCATGCCGAGCCCACGCACCGGCCTCGGGCACGCGGCCATGGCCTTCAGCTATGAGGGCGCCTCCAACCGGCGTCTGCGCAATCGGGATATCACCGCAGCGGATTCGCTGCCCGTGATCGTCGACCTCGTCGCCAATCACGGCTACGTCTCTTTTCTCGGCCGGGTCAGCGCCATGCCGATCGCCGACAAGGTGCGCATCGTCGATCTCGACGAGCATTTGCCGATGTCCTATCACGTTGCTTTCAATCACCGTCGAGCCGCGGCCGATGCCTGCGCTGTCATCATCGAGGCGGCGGCGAGGATTACGTCGCAACCTGTCGCCCAAGCAGGAGCTTTGATCTAAGGCATGCGCAGCCGGAACGAGGGAGACTGCAAGTGACCATTCTGCTGGAAGTGTGCGTGGATAGCGCCGAAGGCCTTGCCGCGGCGATTGCGGGCGGCGCCGGGCGCATCGAGCTCTGCTCGGCGCTGGAGCTCGGTGGCCTCACGCCGCTGCCGGGCCTGATGAGAATCGCCGCCAGAGCGCCCATTCCGGTCTATGCGATGATCCGTCCGCACGCCGGCCCCTTCGTCTTCGACAGCATCGATGAGGAAGCGATGATGATGGATATCGATGCGGTGCGCGCCGCCGGCCTCGCCGGTGTCGTCATCGGCGCCAACCAACTGGACGGCACGCTCGACATGCCGCTCATTCACCGCCTGAAGGCGCATGCCGCCGGCCTCGGTTCGACGCTGCATCGCGCTTTCGATCTGGTGCCGGATGCCGATCAGGCGCTGGAGCAGGCTGTCGAGCTCGGCTGCGAACGCATTCTCACCTCCGGCTGCGCGCTGAAGGCGACCGACGGTCTGCAAACGTTGAAACGCATTTCGGCAAGGGCGGCCGGCCGCATTTCGATCATGCCGGGCAGCGGCATCCGTCCGGCAAATGTCGGCGAAATATTGCGGGCGACCGGCGTCCGCGAGGTTCACGGCTCCTGCAGTTCGCCAGTTGAGAGCGCCGACCCGCGCGCAGTCGCGTTCGGCTTCGAGGCGAAAAGTATGAACCGGACGGATGTCGCCGTGGTCGGTGAGATGCGCCGCGCGATTGCGGCAGCCTTTTAAGCGACGCGGATCACGGCCTTGATCAGCCCGTTCTTCTGATGCGCCCAGCGTGCGAGGTCGCGCGGCGCGTCGGCAAGCGTCGTGCGGTGGGTGATGAGTTTCTCCACCGGAACCAGGCCTTTGGCGATCGAATCGGCAACATGCTCGAAATCGACGCGGGTGGCGTTGCGGCTGCCGATCGCCATCATCTCGCGCTTATGGAATTCGGGATCGGAGAAGCGGATCTCGTCCTTGACAACGCTGACCAGAACCAGCGCGCCGCCATGGGCGACGAAGGAAAAGGCCTTCTCCATCGATGGCCCGTAGCCGGTCGCGTCAAAGACGACGTCGAAACCGTCGCCATTGGTTTTTTCGCGTACCGCGTCCGCCGTCGCCTCATTGGCGACGATGCCAGACGTGAAGCCGAAGCGCTCTGAGGCCATCTGCAGCCGCTCGGTGCTGGTATCGAGCAGCGTCACCTCATGGCCGGCAATGCGCGAGAAGATCGCCGTCCCGAGCCCGATCGGCCCAGCGCCGATGACAAGCGCCCGCGCCCCCGCGCCCGTTATCGAGCGACGCACCGCATGGGCGCCGATCGCCAGAAATTCGGTCGTTGCCGCCGCTTCGAGGCTCAGGCCCTCGGCAGGGTAGAGATTGCCTGATGGAACCGAGATTTCCTCGCAGAAGGCCCCGTCCGTATGGACGCCGAGGACCTTGATGTTGGTGCAGCAGTTCGGCTTGCCCTGGCGGCAGGCGACGCATTGCCCGCATGAGAGATAGGGATTGACGATGACAGGCGTGCCGGCCGCCAGGCTCACGCCCTCGCCGGCCTCCAGCACCGTCGCTGAGATCTCGTGTCCCATCACCCGGGGGTATTCGAGGAAAGGATGCTTGCCTTCGAAGATGTGGTAATCCGTGCCGCAAATGCCGACGTGGCTGACGGCAAGGCGCACCCAGCCTGCAGGGGGAGCGGCAGGTGAAGGACGCTCGATAATATCGAGCACGCCGGGCTCCCGGCAAAGAACTGCTTTCATGGCGGGTCTCGCATTGTTAAAGCATGCGCGCAAAACTGTGAGCGGTTTGCGGTAACGACATGCGTAAAAACAAAGACCTAAAGCGCGGGCGAGCCAATCTGAAAGATTCGGGCGCGCTTTAGAATGGAGGAAGCCGGCCCGTCAGGCCGGCTGTCCTTTTGTCGCTCAATTGCTCTTGCGGCGGCGCAGTTGATCGAAGAACACGATCACGATGATCAGCAGACCGGTGATGATGCGCTGCCAGAAGGAGTTGACGTTCAGAAGGTTCGCGCCGTTGTTGATGGTGGCGAGAATGAAGGCGCCGATCAGCGGGCCATGCACCGAACCCACCGCGCCGAACAGGCTGGTGCCGCCGATGACGGAGGAGGCGATCGCCTGCAGTTCCCAGCCGTCGGCCTGTGTCGCGTTGCCGATCGCGATGCGCGAGGCGAGCAGCACGCCGACGAAAGCCGCGAACGAAGCCGAAAGAATATAGGCGAGATAGATCATTCCCTTGACGTTGACGCCGGAAAGGCGCGCGGCTTCGGCATTCGAACCGACGGCGAAGAGATAGCGGCCCCAGCGGCTGAGATGCAGGAAGACGAAGGATGGGACCGCCACCAGGATGACCATCCAGAACAGGCTCGGAACACCGAGGAAGTCGGCGCGGGCGAAATTGCTGAACGTCTCGTCGGTGATGCTGATCGTTGAGCCGTTGGTGATCAACAGACCGATGCCGCGCAGCGATGTCAGCGTCGCCAGCGTGATGATGAAGGGCGGCAGGCCCATATGGACGATGCCGAAGCCGTGGAAGGCGCCGATCGCGACACCGATTGCCAGCGTCAGCACGATCGCCGCCCAGAGCGGTATGCCCGCCTGCAGCAGCCAGGCGATGATGACGGTGCAGAAGCCGACGATGGCGCCGACCGACAGGTCGATGCCGGCGGTGATGATGACGAAAGTCTGGCCGAGCGCGAGGATCGCCGTCATCGCCCCCTGGCGCAGCAGGTTCGAGATGTTGAGCGGCGTCCAGAAGCTATCCGTCTTGATGGCGAGCGCGAGCCAGAGGAGCAGCAGCAGGCCAATCAGGGTCAGGCCGAACAAGATGTTCATTGTCCGGCGCGGCGGCGGCGCGACGATTTCGGTGGGGGTGACAGTCATGAATTTTCTCCCTCTTATTCTTCTGGCTCAGACGCCGATCGCTTCGCTGAGCACTTGTTCATGCGTCGCCGCGTGGAAATCATGGCTGGCGACGAGCTTGCCGCCACGGAAGACGTGCAGCCGGTCGGCCAGTTCATAGACCTCGGGCAGGTAGGAAGAGATCAGAATGATGCCTGCCCCTTCCTTCAGAAGCTTGGCGAAGAGCCGGTAGATTTCCGCCTTTGTGCCGACGTCGACACCGACGGTCGGCTCATCGAATATGAACAGCCTCGCGCCATGGCTCAGCCACTTGCCGATCACGATCTTCTGCTGGTTGCCGCCCGACATGCTGGAGGCCGGAACGCGCCGGCTCGGCGTCTTGATGCTGAGATCGCGGATCTGCCTGTCGGCATTCGTCGATTCGCGTGCGTGATTGATGACCGGCCCGTGGCTGAGGCGTCCGAACACTGGCAGGTTGATGTTGAGGCCGATCGGCAGGTTGAGGCATAGCCCCTGGTCGCGCCGGCTTTCGGGCGCCAGCGCAATGCCGAGCTCCATCGCCGCGCGCTCGTTCCTGATGTTGACAGGTTTGCCTCTCCACGCGATTTCGCCCGATGTTATCGGCTGGCGTCCGTAGAGTCCGAGTGCGAATTCGCTGCGCCCGGCGCCGATCAGCCCGTAAAGCCCGACGATCTGCCCCGCCTTGACGCTCAGCGACACGTTCTCGAAGCCCGGCCCTGAAAGGTCGCGGACCTCGACGATCGTCTCGCCAATCGCAATCTCTTCCTTGTGGTAGATCTGCTCGATCGAGCGGTTGATCATCAGCGCGATCAGTTCGGCGTCGTTGGTCTCGCCGATGAGGCGCGTGCCGACATGCGTGCCGTCGCGCAGCACCGAGACACGGTCGGCAAGCTCGAAGACCTCCTCCATGCGGTGGCTGATATAGACGATGGTGACACCTTCGCCCTGCAGGCGGCGGATCAGCTTGAAGAGCTGCGCCGATTCCTGGCGCGTCAGATAGGCTGTGGGTTCGTCGAAGATCAGGAACTGTGTGCCGCGCATGGCCGCGCGCGCGGTGGCGACGAGCTGCTGCTGGCCGATCGTCAGCGAGCTCAGAAGCGCACCGGCCGGCAGGCCGAAGCCGAGATCGTCGAGAACGGCCTGCGCCATCTTCTCCATCTGCTTCTTGCGCATGAGCCCGTAACGGTTGACCTCGTCGCCGAGGAAGAGATTGGCGGCTACCGTCAGGTGCCGGCAGAGCACGACTTCCTGGTGAACGGCGTTGATGCCGCGGGCGATTGCCTCGTTCGGCGTCGACAGGCCCACCGGATGGCCGCACCACAATACCTCGCCGGCCGTACGGGTGATGACGCCGGTGAGCAATTTGATGAGAGTGGATTTGCCGGCGCCGTTTTCGCCGACGATGGCGTGGATTTCACCGGCCAGGAAGGTCAGCGTCGCCGGTTTCAGCGCCTGCACATGACCGTAATTCTTCTGCAGGCCTTTCAGTTCGAGGATGGGCGATCCGGCGGGAACTCGATTGGCTTCTCTCAGCGTCGCGCTGTCATCGTGGCGATGACTGACCTCTTCCAGTCCGATCATGGACCTCTCCTCTCTTGTCACGTCTGCTCTATCCCTGGTGAACCATACCATGGATGAGAAAGGCCGCGCCGGTTTTTGAAGCCGGCGCGGCCCGTCCGTCGTTTTACTTGATCTTCGGGTTCAGCAGTGCGTCGATCTTCGGATCGGCCATATTCGCCTTGGTGACGAGGTTTGCGCCGGTGTCGACGTTGGCTTCAACCTTTTCGCCCTTGGAGACGGCAAGCGCGGTCTTGATGCCGTCATAACCCATGCGATAGGGGTCCTGAACGACGAGGCCGGCGATGGCGCCATCCTTGAGGAAGCCGACCGTCTTGTCGTCGCTGTCGAAGCCGATGACCTTGATCTTGTCGCCGAGCTTGTTTTCGGCGATCGCCTGGCCAACGCCCTGCGCCAGGATGAGGTTCGAGGCGAAGACGCCAACGAGCTTCGGGTTGGCGGTGATCAGGTCGGTCATCATGTTGAGGCCGGTCGTCGCCTGGCCGTCGCCATACTTGTCGGCGATGACTTTCAGACCGGGATGCTTGGTCTTGATCTGATCCAGGAAGCCTTCGCGGCGCTGTTCCAGCGAGCCGACGCCGGGAAGGTTGGTCAGGATAACGATTTCGCCTTCTTCCTTGCCCGTCATCCCCTTGATGGCGGCGGCAAGACCGTCAGCGGCGATGCGGCCGCCCTGGACGTTGTCGGTCGTCAGGAACGACTTGAATGCCTTGGAGTCGGCGCCGGAGTCGATGCCGATGATCGGAACCGACTTGGCGGCTTCGTCGATCGGCTTGCCGAGCGCCTTGAACTCGGTCGGCGAGATGACGACGGCGGCTGGCTTGCCGGCAACGGCGTTCTCAAGAATGCTGATCTGGCCGTTGACGTCGGATTCGGCCTGGGCACCGAGTTCCGGCACCTTGACACCGAGATCCTTGCCTGCCTTGCGAGCGCCGGCCAGAACGATCTGCCAGTAGAAGGACGTCGTGTCCTTGACGATGATCGGGATCGTCACCTCGGCGGCAAACGAGGTGACCGGCATCGCCGTGGCGATGACGGCAGCGCCTGCGAGCGCCGTAAAGGCGCGGCGGGACAGAAGGGATTTCACGATAGTCATAAGGGTTCTCCTCTCAGGATGCGTTCTCCTCCGAATAAACCGGCCGCTGAACGCAGGCGGACGATTTTTATCGATAAAAAACATTTGCCAGGTGAAGCTAGCCGAGGCGCAATCAAATTGCAAGAGCGCCGAATAGGCTTTTTTGCTTTGGTAAACTCCTGCCAAGCAACTGATTTTATTTCAATACAACGATACCCTAATATAGGTATCAGGTCATGTCGACCTCGTGCGGATGCACGACGCCCTTTTTCAGAATAAGGTTGCCGTACAGCCGGAATTCCGTTGTCGCGACGATATAGGCAGCCTTGCGGGCCATGGCGTAGAAGGCGAAGCGTTCAACGGGCACGATGCGGAAATCGCCGCCGCGTTTGGAAACGATCTGCTGGAACTCGGCGCAGACTTCGGGCACGGCTTGCGGGTCGCCGACCACCTCCATCCGCCAGGCCGTCTCAGGCACGAAGGTGTCGAGCGGCATATGCGTGAGGATCGCCTCGGCCATCGCTGTGGCGCTGACGCCGTCGGCGCGAATGACAGGCGGGCCCATCGAGCCTGAGGGGAAATTGGCGTCTGATATGACGATGTCGTCGCCATGTCCCATGGTCTTCAAAGCATGGAGCAGGTCGGGGCCGAGCAGTGGATGGATACCCTTGAGCATGTTTTCTCCTCAGACCCGGACAGCTTCGGCGCCGAGCGGCGGCGCAACCAGCGTATAAGGTTCGAATTCGGCATAGATGCCGTCGTCAAGCTGCTGCGCGACGATCTCCATGTTGCGCGTCAGGCTCGAAGGCTTCGCCGTGCCGATCAGCACCGATGCGACGATCTCCTCACGCAACGGAAACTTCATCGCGGGAGCAGCAAGAGGCACCCCGTGCCGTTTGGAGATCGCCTCCATCGCACCCACTTTGGCGAGCACGTCGTCGTTTGCCGGCATATAGTCGAAATGCGAGCCCGGCACCGGCCCGGTCGCGAGAATGCCGGAGTTGAAGACGCCGCCGACGACGAGCGACGTGCCCTTCTGCCGGCAGAGCGGCAGGAGTTCGTCGACGGCGGAGCGGTCGAGCAGCGTATAGCGGCCGGCAAGCAGGATACAGTCGAGATCGGCATGGCGCATGACATCGAGGCAGACCGGCACTTCATTGACGCCGAGGCCGAAGGCGGAGATCGCTCCGGAAGCACGCAGTTCTTCCAGCGCCTTCACACCGGAATCGAGGAACTGCTTCAGGTGGACCGCGTTCTTGGCCGCGCCATGCGTATAGCCGCCGATGTCGTGCACGTAGAGAATGTCGATGCGGTTGAGGCCGAGGCGCGCATAGCTGAACTCGACCGAGCGCATGATGCCGTCATAGGAATAATCGTAATCCGCATCGAAGGAGAGCGGATTGACATAGCCGTATTCGGGCACGGTGCCGGTCGGTACCGGCTTGAGCAGCCGGCCGACCTTGGTCGACAGCACGTAGTCGCCTTCGGGCTTGTCGCGCAGGAAGTCGCCGACCCGCCGTTCGGCAAGGCCGAGTCCGTACCAGGGCGCGACGTCGAAATAGCGGATGTCGCTGTCCCAGGCCGCCTGCAGCGTGTCCATCGCCTGCTCGCGCGGGCATTCCCGATAGAGGCCGCCGAGGGCGGCAGCACCGAAACTGATTTCGGTCACCTGCAGCCCGGTCTTGCCGATCCTTCTGGTTTTCATCATTCCTCCTCGGAAGACTTGATCTTGTCTGTCGTGAGCAGTTCTGAAAAACCGCGCGAAGCTGTTTTCCAGGGATTGCAGACAAAAAGCTTAGAGCGTCGCGCCGAGATGCCAAGGCACGAATTCGTTGTCGCCGTAGCCGAAGATTTCGCTCTTCGTCTTCTTGCCGGACGCCGTATCGACGATGAGATCGAAGATCTCGCGGCCCTTGCCGCTGATTGTCGCGTCACCGGTGGCGATGGTGCCACAATCGATATCCATGTCCTCTTCCATCGAGGCATAGAGCGCCGAATTGCTGGAAAGCTTGAGCGACGGCGCCGGCCGGCAGCCGAAGCAGCTGCCGCGGCCCGTGGTGAACGCGATCATGTTCGCCCCGCCGGCAACCTGGCCGGTCGCCGAGACCGGATCGTAGCCTGGCGTGTCCATGAAGACGAGGCCGGGTGCCGTGACCCGTTCGGCATAACCATAGACCGCCGTCAGCGGCGAGCGTCCGCCCTTGGCGACCGCGCCGAGCGACTTTTCCAGGATGGTGGTGAGCCCGCCGCGCTTGTTGCCTGGCGAAGGGTTATTGTCGAGCGAGGCGCCGTGCAGGGCGACGTACTCCTCCCACCAGGCGATCTTCTCGTCGAGCTTCTTTGCCACCTCGTCGCTGACGGCGCGGCTGCGCAGCAGGTGTTCCGCACCGTAAATTTCCGAGGTTTCCGAAAGGATCGCCGTGCCGCCGGCCGCAGCCAGCAGATCGGCAGCGACACCGAGCGCCGGATTGGCGGTGATGCCGGAAAAGCCGTCCGAGCCGCCGCATTGCAGGCCGATGATGATCTCGCCGATCGAGATCGGCACGCGTTTTTCCTTACCGACATCGGCGGCGATTTCGCGCAGAACGCCCATGGCGCGCTCGACCGCGCGGCGCGAACCGCCGGCGTCCTGGATGTTGAAGTGCCGCTTCGATGCGCCCGCGCCGCTCTGGCCGTAAAGCGTCAGCTGATTGACCTCGCAGCCGAGGCCGATCATGAGCACGCCGCCGAAATTCACATGCCTGGTATAACCGGCAAGCGTGCGATGCAGCACGTTCATGCCGTCGCCCGTCGAACTCATGCCGCAGCCCTGATCGTGCACGATCGGCACGAAACCGTCGATGCCGTCATAATGCGGCAGGATCGTCCGGTTCGCCTCGTCGGCGATGGCCCGGCAGACCGTGGTGGAACAGTTCACGCTGGCGATGATGCCGATATAATTGCGCGTTGCAGCGCGCCCGTCGGCACGGCGATAGCCCATGAAGGTGCGCGCCGTGTCCTCGGCGCTCGCCGCTTCCGGTGCCGAATTGGCGGTCGCGGCCAGCCGGTCGTTTTCGAAATGCAGGTTATGGCTGTGCACATGGTCGCCGGCCTTGACCTCGGCCGTGGTGCGGCCGATGGCCTGTCCGTATTTCACCACGGGCGACCCAAGCGGAATATCCGCAATCGCGACCTTATGGCCGGGATCGATCTTCTGGCGAGCCTCAACGCCGGCAACCGTCGAACCCGGCGCGATAGCCGCCGTTGCGACCGCGACATTGTCTCCGGCCGAGAGGATAATCCAAGGCTGTTTGTCCAATCTTTTCTCCCTGGAGCACAATGCCGAAAAGTGTGAACTTTCGGACGACATCATGCTCTAACTCTTTAATCTAGAACAGGATTCAGATTTTAAACCTCCAGGCCCTAAAATCATCCCGTTCTAAGGTAACGCCCGCTGCATCGGCGAATGCGCATTGATTTTGTTTTTTATCTACAATAAACATTTTCAAGTCAACGGGAATATTGATCCTGTGGACGAGGGAGGCAATGAGCCGCAGGCGGCCGGAAATAAGTTAAAGGTCGTTTGAACAAGCCCATGGTCCGGCTCCTCCCCGCTTTTAAGCGGGGTGGCGGTCGCGGCACGCGGGCGGAAAAGCGGAGGTCTGATGGCAAGGCAGAACACGGTCTTCAAGGAAGCGTACAATCGCTACGCCGTAGCGCTGCGCACCGATACCGCACTCCCTTCGGAGCCGGAGATCGCCGCCCAGCTGGGCGTCAGCCGCTCGACGGCCCGCGCCATCCTCACCCGGCTCAGCGAAGAAGGCATCATCCGCTGGAACAAACGGCAGAAGACCGTTCTGCGCCAGCCGACCGACCGCGACCTCTTCCCTTCCGAAGAGACGGATTCGCTGCATGACATCATCGAGCGCAGCTTCATGCAGCGCATCCTTGCCGATGATGCCGCGCCCGGCATGCAGATCAACGAACTGGAGCTCGCCCGCGAAATTGGCACTGGCACGACGAGCGTGCGCGAATTCCTGATCCGCTTCTCCCGTTTCGGCCTCATTGAGAAACGCCCGAACAGCCACTGGACGCTGAAGGGCTTCACCCGCGAATTTGCCCTCGAGCTTGCCGACGTGCGCGAAATGTTCGAGCTGCATTCCGCGGCCGAATTCGGCCGGCTTTCCCGTGACAATCAGGCCTGGATCGACCTTGCTGCCATGCGCGAGGAACATCTTGCGATGCTTGATGATATCAACCAGCGCTTCAAGGATTTCTCCGTCCTCGACGAGCGCTTCCACTTGCTGATCCACCGCGCCTCGAAGAACCGCTTCATCGCCGATTTCTATGATGCGATCGCCATCATCTTCCACTATCACTACCAGTGGAACAAGACTGCCGCTCGCGAGCGCAATGAGCGGGCGATCTACGAGCATTTGGACTATATCGCGGCACTCGAGTCCGGCGACCAGGCGGCGATCGAAAAGGCCTGCCGCGTGCATCTGCACTCTGCCCGCCAGACCCTGCTCCAATCCCTGCCACAGAGTACGACGGAAAGCGAAGGGTAAGCAGGCGCCGTGGCGCCTATCATCCTGCCGCTACCATCTCCGCTTTACCCGCTTCCCGCGCCGTCAATCCGCCTTCAGCTGTTCAGGAAGCTGCCCGTAAGCCGTCAGAATAGCCCTGATAAGGCCCGGGAAACGTTCATCCAGCTCGGCGCAGCGGGTTTGATTGCGCATCTCCACCCCCTGACGCTCGCTTCGGATCAGGCCGGATTCGCGCAGCACTTTGAAGTGGTTCGACAGCGATGATTTTGGAATGACGCGCTCGCCGAGATCCGCGAGAGCAGAACATGTCCCGCCGCAGGCAGCGCCGGCAAGCCACGCAAAAATGGCGACGCGTTCCGGATCGGAAAGCGCATACAATATCGCGTCAGGCCTTATGTCCTCTATGGCCGGGTGGAAGAGCGGTCTCATGAATTTTCATATAGTGCCCCTTGACATGGAGATCAACAGTTCCGAATTTCTGAACTACGGAACAAGGCCGCCAGTCGCGACGGCAGTCCGGATCAGAAGGAAAAAGAGATGGCTAAGCTCACGGGAAAGGTCGCAGTCGTAACGGGGGCCTCCAAGGGGATTGGCGCCGCGATTGCCAAGGCGCTCGCCGCCGAGGGTGCACAAGTGGTGGTGAACTACGCTTCCAGCAAGGCCGGAGCCGATGCGGTGGTTGAGGCGATCAGCGCGGCGGGCGGCAAGGCCATCGCGGTGCAGGGCGATGTTTCGAAGGCCGAACAGGCGCAGGGCCTGGTCGATGCCGCGGTCAAGGAATTCGGCAAGCTCGACGTGCTGGTCAACAACTCAGGCGTCTATGAATTCGCGCCGATCGAGCAGGTGACCGAGGAACAGTATCGTCGCATTTTCGACGTGAATGTTCTGGGTGTGCTGCTGACCACCCAGGCAGCGGTCAAGCATCTCGGCGAGGGCGGTAGCGTCATCAACATCTCGTCGGTGGTCACCAGCCTGGCTCCGCCGGACTCTGCCGTCTATACCGGCACGAAGGGCGCCGTGGAGGGCATCAACAGCGTGCTTGCCAAGGAACTGGGTCCGCGCAAGATCCGGGTCAACGCGATCCTGCCGGGGATCGTCGAGACCGAAGGTACGCACACTGCTGGCGTCATCGGCTCGGATTTCGAGCAGGCTCTGGTGGCACAGACTCCGCTCGGCCGCACCGGCCAGCCGGATGATATCGCCGGTGTCGCGGTCTTCCTCGCCTCCGATGATGCCCGCTGGCTGACCGGCGAGCGATTGGCTGCCAGTGGCGGTTTTCGCTGATCGGTGTGATGGTGTGCGTGCCCTTTGACGGAACACGCGCACCACATCGCGATCGTCCCTGAAAGCCGCTCTGTCAGGAATTGCTGAACTGCTTTTGCGAGGCTGCCTCGCTTGCCACGGCCGGCTCTTCGCGCCTCTGGCTGTGGCCGACTGGGATCAGCCAGGTGGCGAAGAAAGTCAGCACCGCGACGACGACCACGCCCCAGAAGCTCCAGTGCAGGGCCGCATCGAAGATCGCACGGGTCGCCGGATTGGCAGCGAGCGCCGAAAGCCCGGTCGGCTGGTTCAGCGCCGCATGCAGGCCGGGTGCCGCCTCGCCGCTCGCATAGTGGCTGATGCCAGCGTTGAGGATCGCGCCCAGCACGGTGGCGCCGAGCGTATTGCCGAGGCTGCGGGCGAATATGATCGAGGCGGTGGCGCTGCCGCGCATCGACCATTCAACGCTGTCCTGCACCAGCACGATACTGGTGAGGCTGATGAGGCCCATGCCGAAGCCCATGAAGAAGGAGCCGGCGCCGGCAAGAACAGGAGAGCTTTCCGGCGTCAGGAACAAGAGGAAGCAGGCGCCGAATGGAAACATCAGGCTGCCAACGCGCAAGGTGCGGCGGATGCCGAAAGCCTTGTAGAAGCGGCTTGAGAGCATCACCGCTATCGGCCAGCCGACGACGAGCATGGTGAGCGTGAAGCCAGCGACAATGGGCGAGCGGCCGAGCACGCCCTGCACATAGATCGGCAGTATCGTGGAAAGCCCGATCAGCGCCATGCCGGCAAGCAGCGTCGCCGCATTGCTGGTGGCGATCAGTCGGCGGCTCCAGAGCGCGATCGAAATGATCGGTTCCGGCGTCCGTTTCTCCTGCGCGAGAAACAGAAGGCCCGCAATGACGAAGACGGCGAAAAGCGACAGCAGGATCCAGGCGCTCGCATCGGTTTCGGTCAGCATGACGAGAAGCGCCACGACCGAGACCGAAAACAGCACCGCGCCGAGATAATCGATCCTCGCCTGCTTGTGCGCCACATCCTCCTTCAGGAAAGCCATGAACGCGACAATTGACACGATGCCGATCGGCAGGTTGATCCAGAAGATCCAGGCCCAGGAGATGTTGTCGACGATGATGCCGCCGGCCAGCGGCCCGACAACCGCCGAGGTCGCCCAGACGGTCGCCATCAGGCCCTGCACACGGCCGCGCTCCTCGAGCTTGAAGAGATCGCCGATAACAGTCATCGTCACCGGCTGAATCGCGCCGGCGCCGAGCCCCTGCAGCAGTCGGAAGAGCACGAGCGACATCATCGACCAGGCAAAGCCGCAGAGAGCCGAGCCAACGAGAAAGATGAGAATGCCGCCGATCAGCATCGGTTTGCGCCCGAAAATATCGGAAAGCTTGCCGTAGATGACAGTCGTCGTCGACTGCGCCAGCAGGAAGGCGGAAAACACCCAGCTGTAATAGGAAAAACCGCCGAGCTGGCCGACGATGCGCGGCATCGCGGTCGCCACGATCGTCGCCTCGATCGCCACCATGAAGGTCGAAAGCATGATGGTGGCGACGACCAGCACGCGGTTCGAGCGATGCGCTGCATTCGACATGACGATCCTCTTCGGGTGCTCCGCATGGCCGGAAAAATCGGCAGGCTGGCTGGACGGGTGGCGATGCGCCGTTTGCGGAGGGATGCTGTTCTTTTACGACCTGGAAGCCGGCCGGTAAAGCAATTCTCGTGGCGACCATCGTTTTTACGTGCCGTCAGGCGGCAGCCGAAGGCCCGGCGCCATTCCGCTCCGGGCCTTCATTCTCTCGGGAGGCGAGCCGTCGCACCCATCCTCACTGCTGGCATGCCTCGCTCAGCGAACCGGTTCCCGCGGTGCAGCCAGGCACCTGCTGGAGATCCGGATTGACCCCGCCGGGATTGATCGTGCTGCGGCCACTGTTGAGATCGACGTCGCCATTGCCAATGGTGCTGCCAGTGGTGCCGGGATCAGTTCCGACGGAACCCGCGCCCGTCGATCCGGTACCGGCCGAGCCGCGACCAGTCGAACCCGCGCCCGAACTGTCCGACCCGCCGATAACAGGACCCACCGAAAGCCGCCCGCTTGAATTGGCCCCACCCGCCGTCTGGGCAAAGGCCGAGCCCGCAAGGCCGATCGAAAGGAGGGATATTGTGATGAATTTGCAGGACATGGTTTTCTCCATCCTTATTGGCTCAAGGAGAAACCTGTCGGGTGACAGCATTGTTCCTGTCGTGGTTGCGATTTTGCTGGCGTTTGATTGGAGCGGCAATCGCAGCAGTGCAGCCCAACGCACTCATATCCGCACGATCGGGTACTGCGCTCGCTTGTATGTTTCGGCAGGAAATAGAACGATAAGTTCGATTCGTTAGATCGCCTGCAGGACAATTCGGCCGTCGAGCCTTATCTGTCAGCGGGTGAAAACGGTGCAACCGCAGTGCCGTCCAGTCGTCTCAATCGCGCATTCAGGATTTAAAGTGGAAATTTTCTACGACTACATGATGAGTATTTACCTTCAGTACAATCTCGCTCTTGCCGTTATATTGCTCGTCTTCGGTATTCAGCTTGCGTGGTGGATGCCAAGAGGATGGCTTGTGGGAGTGGCGGGGTTCTTCGCATCCGTGGCCGGTGCTGTCACAGTGGCTGCGATCGCGATTGTCGTCATGTTGCTTGTCAAAGGCGGCGCATTCGCTCCGGGATTGGGCACGGTTGCATGGGCATATGAAACCGGACCGGAATTCGCGGGGCTCCCGATCCTTCTGTGTCCAATCGCTTTTGTGATTGGCCGCGTCAAACGGCGCTAATTGGGAAGTGACCTCGAACGATAGATACTTTGGTCGAGCATAAGAGCTTCAAGCGGCGAATTCTTCGGAAGCCGATACACCCAGTTCAGCATGCCGATCTATGCTCTTGAGGCTGGGGGTGGCTGTATGTCGCCCTTCTACTACAGCTTTTCCTTTCCGGAGAACGCGAAGACGCTGCATGACAACATCCTGCAGCGCACGAGAAGGGACCTCAAAGTGCTTTCCGGATCTGGAGAGAACGAGCCCATTGATGACCGAGGGTGGATTACCGACTACGGTGATCACATCACCTATTCGTGTTCCATGGAGGAGGGGTTCTGAGATCTAGTTCGCCGCCGGCCACGTCCATGGCATTTGGCTGCGAATGCCACTTATGTACGTGTTGCTCGGGCGCTGAGAAGTAGCCCCACCGCACATATTAAGAATATATTGGAATCTGAGAAAGAAATGGTGCCGCTTACGTGACTCGAACACGTGACCCCATCATTACGAATGATGTGCTCTACCGACTGAGCTAAAGCGGCATTTGGCGGCCGAAGCGTGCGGCCCGCGATTTGCATGGCGCTGATACAGGCATTGTTTGAAGATTTCAAGCACCCTGTCATGCCTTTGGCAAAAAAGAGGGGAGGAGGCGCTCAGAGCGTCAGCCGGGCGCGGGCGGCCTTGTATTCGGCCTCCAGCCGGTCGACGAGCTTTGCCACCGGCTCGACCGCCTTGATCGCGCCGATGCCCTGGCCGCTGCCCCATATGTCTTTCCAGGCCTTGGCGCCGCCGGTCGCCTGCTCGAAATCCATCTTGGAAGGATCGGCGGCGGGCAGGTTGTCAGGGTCCATGCCGGCAGCAATGATCGAAGGTTTGAGATAATTGCCGTGCACGCCTGTGAAATAATTGGAATAGACGATATCGGCGGCCGCCCCTTCGACGATCGCCTGCTTGTAGGCTTCGCTGGCGCGCGCTTCTTCGGTTGCGATGAAGGGCGAGCCGATATAGGCCATGTCGGCGCCCATCGCCTGGGCGGCGAGGATCGCGCCGCCGGTCGAAATCGCGCCGGCCAGCAGCAGCGGCCCGTCGAACCATTCGCGGATCTCCTGGACGAGCGCGAAGGGCGATAGCGTGCCCGCATGGCCGCCGGCGCCTGATGCAACCGCGATCAGCCCGTCCGCACCCTTGCGGATCGCCGAATGGGCGTGGCGGTTGTTGATAATGTCGTGCAGCACGATGCCGCCATAGGAATGCACGGCGGCGTTGACCTCCGGCACGGCGCCGAGCGAGGAAATGACGATCGGCACCTTGTATTTGACGCAGAGCGAGAGGTCGTGCTCCAGCCGCTTGTTCGACATGTGGACGATCTGGTTGACGGCAAAGGGTGCGGCCGGTCGCTCCGGATGGGCGGCGTCGTGGCGGGCAAGCTCCTCGGTGATCTCGGCCAGCCATTCGTCGAGCTGGCTTTCCGGCCGGGCGTTCAGCGCCGGGAAGGCGCCGACGACGCCCGCCTTGCATTGCGCCAGCGTCAGCGCGGGATGAGAGACGATGAAGAGCGGCGAGCCGATGACCGGCAGTCTCAGTTTATCCCTAAGGATCGGGGGCAGGGTCATGGTTCACCGTTTTTCGATTGACGTTTACGAAAACGTCAATCTCATAACAGAGATGAAAAGGCGATAAAAGAGCGGCTGCCACGCCTTCGTCGATTTCCGCCCGAATATATATTTGTGAGATGACGAAAAAAGCGAAGCCGCAAGCCCATGAAAGCCGCCCATTATCCCCGCCGATCAATTGCGCCCCGGCCCGCGAGGCTTGCGGTTTGTCGCGCTTGCCGCTACCGAATTTTGATGGAGAACGGCGGGGATTGCGATCCGATGCCGGATTCAAGGTGAAGGACTTGACGTGAGCGGATTAGAAACGGCCATCAGAACAGCGCTCGAGAATTCCGAACGCGACAATCCGGAGGTTCGAGCGAGAATCTATCAGTCCGCTCGTCAGGCGCTGGAAGCCGGTCTGCGCAAGCAGGATATTACCGATACCGATGTCGTCGCCCATCACCGCCACCGCCTGGAGACCACTATCCACGCCATCGAAAGCGAGGAGCGAGAGCGAATTCATCCCCGCCAGAGGCCACCGGAGGTGCCCGTGCCGCCGGTCGTGGAAATGCCGCCGCCACCGGTTCATCGGGGCGACATGGCCGATATCGACAGCCTGATCGATGGTCCTGCAGCCGGTGAGACCCGCGCCCCTGAGGTGGTCATGCGCCGTGGCGACGATTCCAGTCTCGACAACGTGCATGCGAGCAATGCCGATCATCTGGCGGCCGCCCCCGTCGGCGAGGAGCGCCTTCAGCGCGGCCAGCGCGCCACCGACATGGATTTCCGCCCGGAGCGGGCTGCCGGCCGGCGCAAGCCGCGCAAGTTCTTTTCAAGGCTTCTGGTCTGGTGCGTGCTGCTTGCCTTCATCGGCATCGGCGCCTGGTGGGCGCATACGTCGGGCCTGCTTTTGACGGCGGCCGAGCGCGATACCAGCGTCGCCAATCCGCCGGCACGCACCCAGCCCGAGGATTTCACCGGCAATGGCGCCAAGAGCGATGGCGCCGCAAATACAGGCTCCCATACCGACGAACCGGTGACCATCGACCCGCAGAACAGTTTCTCGGCGGATTGGATTCCGGTGTTCAAGCCCGAAGAGGCCGACAAGATCCAGAACGGTGCGCGGGCGCGCACCGAAAAGATCACCGAAAACGACGGCCCCGCCGTCCGCCTGATTTCCGAGAGCGGTGCTGCCGATGGCAATATCTCGATCAGCGTACCGGCTTCGGTGCTGCAGCAGCTCGCCGGCAAATCCTCGACGATTGCGCTGACGCTGCAATCCACCACCGACGAGCCGACGCAGGTCACCGTCGAATGCAATTTCCAGTCGCTCGGCAATTGCGCGCGGCATCGCTTCAGCGTCACCCGGGAAAAATCGGATGCGCTGCTGCAGGTGAAGTTCGACCGCTCGCTGGCGCCGAATTCGCCGGGCACGCTGACGATCAACAGCGATCTCGACGGCAAGGCCCGCGGCATCAACCTCTTCGCTATTCGCATCCTGCCGGGGCAATGACGCGGCGGGCTTGCCGTTTGGCGGCCAGCTATTTCAGGAAGCCCGGGCCGGAGCCGATGACCTTTTCGTCGACCTCGCCGAGTGCTTTCTGGTCTTTGCCGTCATAGTCCATCTTTTTCAGCATATGGCGGATCAGTTCCAGGCGCGCCCGCCGCTTGTCGTTGGCGCGGATCACCGTCCACGGCGCGAAATCGGTATGGGTCTCCTTCAGCATCCGGTTGCGCTTGTCGCTGTAGTCGCCCCATTTCGTCAGCGCCGCGATGTCCATCGAGGACAGCTTCCAGACTTTCAACGGATCGTGCCTGCGGTCGTGGAAGCGCTTGAGCTGCATTTCGCGGCCGATATCGAGATAGAATTTGAAGAAGAAGATTCCTTCGTGGGCGATGATCTTTTCGAGCTGCGGGGCCTGTTTGAGGAAGTCTTCATATTGCTGCGGCGTGCAGAAGCCCATGACCGGCTCGACGCCGGCGCGGTTGTACCAGGAGCGGTCGAAGAGCACGAATTCGCCCGATGTCGGAAACTGCGCGATATAGCGTTGGAAATACCATTGTCCCTGCTCGCGCTCGGTGGGCTTGGTCAACGCCACGACGCGCGCAAGGCGAGGATTCATATGCGCCGAGGAGGCCGAAATCGCGCCGCCCTTGCCGGCCGCATCGCGTCCCTCGAAGAGCGCCATCACCCGCTTGCCGGTCGCCTGCAGCCAGAACTGCACCTTGACGAGTTCCACCTGCAGCTTTTCGAGTTGTTCCAGATAGTCCTCTTCCCCAAGTTTCTTCTTGTAGGGAAAATCGCCGGATTCCAGCGTGTTTTCCTCCACCCAATCCGGCAGGACGGGATCGTCGACATCGAAGATGCGTTTCTTTCCCCGGATATCGAGCTCCACGGCCCTGCTTTCGACGTCCTCGGCCATATGGTCCTCCCGCGCCTAATCGTTTCTCCTGATGCAGGCGAACATATTTACCGTTGAAAATCAAATCTCTCGCTTTTGGCCTGGCGTTTTTCTCGGTTTTCGGCTGCGGCCTTTCGCAACACAGGCGCTGCCCGAAAATTTCTGTCATGAATTGCCGCTATCAGGCAGAGTTCAATATGAAGACAAACGAATCGACGCCGCGAGGGCACTTGCAAGACGAAACATCGTGGACAACAAGCCTGTTGGCGCGCATCCGGCGCGAACGGCCGGTGCTGCTTGCGGCGATCCTCAGCGCTCTCGTCGCCCTTGCTGCCGGTATGAACAAATGGGCTGTGCTTATTCTGCTTCTCGCCATGGTCTTGACAGCGCTTTTCAACGAGGCGCCCGTGATCGAGGCCGAAGCCGCCGAGCCGGTGGAGATCGAGCCGGAGGCGCGGCCGAGCCGCCTGGCCGAAGTGTCCGCTACATTATCCGGCCTCGATATCCCCGTCATGGTGCTGTCGGATGACGCCTCGGTGCTCTTTCAGAACCGGGCCGCCGAAAAGGCCTTCGGCGAGGTGACGCTCGGCGCCCATATATCCGCCCGCCTGCGCTCGCCGGGCGTTCTCGACATGGTGCGCGAAACCATCGCCACCAATGCGCCGAACCAGATCGAGCATGCCGAGCGGTTGCCCTCCGAGCGCGTCTATATCGTGCGCAGCGCACCCGTCGAATTCGAGGCCGGGGAGGGGTCGCGCGAGCGTTATTTCATCCTCTCCTTCCGCGATATTTCAGAGGTCCGCCGCATTGACCGCATGCGCTCCGATTTCGTCGCCAACGCCAGTCACGAGCTGCGCACGCCGCTCGCCTCGCTGCGCGGTTTCATCGAGACCATCCAGGGACCGGCGAAGAACGATCTCAAGGCGCAGGCGCAATTTCTCAACATCATGTTCGATCAGACGACGCGCATGAGCAGGCTGGTCGATGACCTGCTGTCGCTCTCCCGCCTGGAGCTGAAATCGCATATCGCGCCGGATGAGAAGATCGATCTGGTGCCGCTCCTCGGCCATGTCAGGGACTCGCTGGTGCCGTTGGCGAGGGACGTCGGCGTCGACATCAACCTGCATTTGCCCGACGGCAAGGTGGAGGTGCTCGGAGACCGTGACGAGCTTGTCCAGGTCTTCGAGAACCTTATGGAAAATGCCTGCAAATATGGCCAGGAGGGTGAAGTCGTCGATGTCTGGCTGAAGAATGGCGCCGGTCATCCGGTGGAAGTCAGCATCGTCGACAAGGGCCCCGGCATCCCGGCCGAGCACGTGCCGCGCCTGACCGAGCGTTTCTATCGCGTCAGCATCGAGGACAGCCGATCGAAGAAAGGCACCGGTCTTGGCCTCGCCATCGTCAAGCACATCCTGACCCGCCATCGCGCCCGGCTGATCGTCAAGTCGGAGGTCGGCAAGGGCACCGACTTTACCGTCCGCTTCTGACGGATAGATGCGGCCGGTCGTCCTTCCAGCCCGATTGCAGGAGGAGGGAGCCCGGCGCGACAGTCGGCGTCCCTTGCAACTCAAAGCCTGCCTGTAGCAGGTTTTGCAATGCGAGGTAGATCGTGGGCCAAACCCTGGCGACCGACGGCACCGCTGAACGATAACGTTGAAATTTTCAATTATATTACAATTGCTTAAGCTGTCACAATTGTTTCACGCAATTGACATAAAAGGACGGGGCATAAAGCGCTAAGAGAGTCCCGCCGATGAAAAAAGGCAATGCGAGGGCCTCTCACAGGCCGCACTCACACAAGCCCAAATGCCGGGAGATTTACATGAACACCTTCAAGCTCACCGTTGCCGCGCTCGCTGCAACTGCTGCTTTTGCTGGCGCTGCCGTCGCCCGCGACCAGATTCAGGTTGCTGGTTCCTCCACCGTCCTGCCTTACGCAAAGATCGTTGCCGAGTCCTTCGGCGAAACCTTCACCAACTTCAAGACGCCGGTCGTCGAATCCGGCGGCACGGGCGCTGGTCTGAAGGAATTCTGCAAGGGCGTTGGCGAAGACACCATCGACGTTGCGAACGCTTCGCGTCCGATCAACAAGAACGAGCTGGAAGCCTGCAAGGCAGCCGGCGTAACGGATATCCAGGAAGTCAAGATCGGCTATGACGGCATCGTCTTCGCAACCGACTCTTCCAACCCCGATGTCGCCTACGTTCCGGCCGACATCTACAAGGCCCTCGCTGCACAGGTCGTCGTTGACGGCAAGCTCGTTGCCAACCCCTACAAGAAGTGGTCGGAAGTCAACCCGAAGCTCCCGGCTGTTGATATCGCTGCCTACATCCCGGGCGAAAAGCACGGCACGCGCGAAGTCTTCGAACAGAACGTTCTCGCCGCAGGCTGCAAGGCCGCCGGTGCAGTCGACGTCATCGCCAAGGAAATCTCCGACAAGGCTGCCCAGGGCAAGGCTTGCGTCGCAGTCCGCAAGGACGGCGCTGCAGTCGACATCGACGGCGACTATCCGGAAACCCTCGCACGCATCGCTGCCAACAAGACCGGCGTCGGCGTGTTCGGCCTTTCCTTCTATGAAAACAACGCCGACAAGCTCAAGGTTGCCAGCGTAAACGGCATCGTTCCGTCGACCGAAACGATCGCCAACGGCACCTACCCGGTTTCCCGCCCGCTGTTCTTCTACGTCAAGAAGGCACATCTCGGCGCCGTTCCGGGCCTGAAGGAATACGTCAACTTCTTCGTATCCGACCAGATGATCGGCCCCGACGGCCCGCTCGCTGAATACGGCCTCGTTGCCGCTCCGGATGCTGAGCGTGACGCGATCCGCAAGGAAGTCGAAGCCGGCAAGGCTATGTAATAACTTTGCCGGCGCGGTGCCTGAGGGCCCGCGCCGGCATTGCTTTATGCCCCTGCGCCCGGTCCGTCGGAGCTGCAGGGTCAATTTCTTCTCCATGATTGGAAGCCGCAGGCAGGCTGATGAAGCTGCCGGGCTTTGGGGGCTGTGGGCCTGGGGACGTAACGAATGAGCACATCCATCATACTTTTGTGCCTTGTGGTGATCGGCGCCGCCGCCTATCTGGTCGCGCGCAGCCGTGCCACGGCGCTTGCCGGAGGCAGGTCCTCTGCGCTGCATTCACGGCCGGTCTATTACGGCGCCTATGCCGCGATCTGGGCGGTTCTTCCGGCCCTCGTCGTGCTCTGCGTCTGGCTCTCCGTCAGCCCCGGCATCATCTCTTCCTCCGTGCGCGGCGCTTTCCCTGACGACGTCAAGGCGCAAGCTTCCGTCGAGCAGGATCTGAGCTATTCGATGGTGGCAACGGTCGCTCGCGGCCTGACGATGCTGACACCGGACGAAACGGCGGCGGTGGCGACAGATCCCGCTGCCCTGCAGGCCAAGCTCAGCGAAAAGGGCGTGCCGCTCGCCGGCCAGCCGCAGCCTTACATGCTCGACGCTGCCAAGAAGCTCAATGCTATGAGCGTGACGAGCCGTCTCGCCATGACGGTGATCGTCTTCGCTCTTGCCGTCGCCGGCGCCTTCTACGCGCTGCGGGCCATTGCTCCGCGCTTTCGCGCCCGCAACCGCGTCGAGCGCGTCATGCTCTGGGGCCTGCTGCTCGCCTCCTCGATCGCCATCCTGACGACGATCGGCATCGTGCTTTCGATGCTGTCGGAAGCCGCCCGCTTCTTTGCAGCCGTTCCCGCCGGCGACTTTTTCTTCGGCACCGTCTGGGATCCGCGCTTTGCCGGTGCCGGCAGCTCATCCTTCGGTCAGTTCGGCCTCATCCCGCTGCTGCTCGGCACGCTCTATATCGGCTTGGTCGCCATGCTGGTCGCCGTGCCGGTCGGTCTGTTCGCCGCCATCTACATGGCCGAATACGCCTCGCCGAAGCTGCGCGGCGTTGCCAAGCCGCTGCTTGAAGTGCTCGCCGGCATTCCGACGATCGTCTACGGCTTCTTCGCCCTCGTCACCGTCGGCCCATTCCTGCGCGATTTCTCCGCTCAGATCAGCGGCTTGCTCTCCGGCAGCTACACCAATTTCATCCAGGCGCAGAGCGTTCTGACGGCCGGCATCGTCATGGGCATCATGCTGATCCCCTACGTGTCTTCGCTGTCGGACGATATCATCACAGCCGTGCCGCGGGCGCTGCGTGACGGTTCGCTCGGTCTTGGCGCCACACGCTCCGAAACCATCAAGAAGGTGGTGTTGCCGGCAGCACTTCCCGGCATCGTCGGCGCATTGCTGATGACAGCCTCGCGCGCCATCGGCGAAACCATGATCGTGGTGCTGGCCGCAGGTGTTGCCGCCCGCATCCAGATCAACCCCTTCGAGCCGATGACGACGGTGACCGTCAAGATCGTCAACCAGCTGACAGGCGACCTTGAGTTCACCTCGCCGCAGACGCTGGTCGCTTTCGCACTGGGCATCACGCTGTTCTGCATCACGCTTTGCCTCAACATCTATGCGCTCTACATCGTGCGCAAATACCGGGAGCAGTACGAATGACGGATATTGTTTCTCCCACATCAGGCGTCACCGTCTCCAAGGCACCTCCACGCCGCGATATCGGTATCAAGCGCCGCTACGCCGCCGAGCGCCGGTTCCAGGCCTACGGCATCGCCGCCATCGCTTTCGGCCTCGTCTTCCTCTTCATCCTGCTGTGGACGGTGATCGGCAAGGGCTACACCGCCTTCCAGCAGACGGCGATCACGCTGCCGATCGAATTCACCGAGAAGACGATCGACCCGAACAACAAGCGTGCGACCGACCCTTCGGTTCTGGTCGCCGCCAACTACCCGGTTCTGCTGCGTGACGCGATCGTCAAGCAACTGAACATCAATGCCTCAAGCAAGCCTGACGTGCGCGACGCAACGGCCATGCTCTCCAAGGGCGCGCCGATCCAACTGCGCGACATGGTCGTCGCCGACCCGTCGATCATCGGCAAGACCGTCAATGTCACGGTGCTCGCGGACGCTAATGTCGATAGCGCCAACAAGGGCCAGATCGATCTCTCGGTCGATGAGAAGAACCGCAAGGTCAACGACAAGCAGGTTGGTTGGATGAACGAGCTGAAGGCGAGCGGCGCTCTCCATAAGCAGTTCAACACCGGCCTCTTCGTCAACGGCAACTCCAGCCGTCCGGAGGCCGCAGGCCTCGGCGTCGCCCTCATCGGCTCGCTCTACCTGATGCTGATCGTTCTGGCACTTTCGCTGCCGATCGGCGTTGCCGCCTCGATTTATCTCGAGGAGTTTGCGCCGAAGAACCGGCTGACGGACCTGATCGAGGTCAACATCAACAACCTCGCCGCCGTTCCCTCCATCGTCTATGGTCTGCTCGGTCTTTCCGTGTTCATCAACTTCGTCGGCATGCCGCGTTCGGCTTCGCTGGTCGGTGGCCTGGTGCTGACGCTGATGACTTTGCCGACGATCATCATCGCGACGCGTGCGGCTCTGCGCGCCGTGCCGCCGTCGATCCGCGCCGCAGCCCTCGGCCTCGGCGCCTCGAAAATGCAGATGGTCTTCCACCACGTCCTGCCGCTCGCAATGCCCGGTATTCTCACAGGCACGATCATCGGCCTGGCGCATGCGCTCGGTGAGACCGCGCCGCTGCTGCTCATCGGCATGGTCGCCTTCGTCGCCAACGCGCCGGCGACACCGCTCGATCCCTCGACGGCTCTGCCCGTACAGGTCTATATGTGGGCAAACGAGGCCGAACGTGCCTTCGTGGAGCGTACTTCGGGTGCCATCATCGTCCTGCTCCTGTTCCTGATCGTCATGAACATGGGCGCCATCCTCTTGCGTCGTCGCTTCGAGCGCCGCTGGTAAACGGAGTTAAACATCATGAACATGTTGACGGAAGCAGCAGTTGAAAAGGCGCTGGATCGGAAGATGAGCAACGTCCCTTATAAGATGATCGGCCAGGATGTCTCGGTTTACTATGGCGAGAAGCGCGCGCTTTTCGACGTGAACCTGAACATCCGCGAAAACACCGTAACCGCGCTGATCGGCCCCTCGGGCTGCGGCAAGTCGACCTTCCTGCGGAGCCTTAACCGCATGAACGACACGATCGACGGCTGCCGCGTCACCGGCAAGATCACGCTCGACAGCGACGATATCTATGATCCCGATATCGACGTCGTCGAACTTCGCGCCCGCGTCGGCATGGTCTTCCAGAAGCCGAACCCGTTCCCGAAGTCGATCTATGAGAACGTCTCCTACGGCCCGCGCATCCATGGCCTTGCCAAGTCGAAGGCCGATCTCGACCAGATCGTCGAGACCAGCCTGCAGCGCGCCGGCCTCTGGAACGAGGTCAAAGACCGCGTGCACGAATCCGGCACCGGCCTGTCGGGCGGTCAGCAGCAGCGCCTCTGCATTGCGCGCGCCGTCGCCGTCAGCCCCGAAGTCATCCTGATGGACGAGCCCTGCTCGGCGCTCGACCCGATCGCCACCGCCAAGGTCGAAGAGCTGATCCACGAGCTGCGCGAAAATTACACGATCGTCATCGTTACGCACTCCATGCAGCAGGCCGCGCGCGTTTCGCAGCGCACCGCCATGTTCCACCTCGGCAATCTCGTCGAGGAGAACGACACCGACAAGATGTTCACCAATCCGGACGATCCGCGTACCCAGGACTACATCATGGGTCGCTTCGGCTGATTTTGGCGACACGAAGCCTTCCCGTTATTCGAGGATAAAGCCCCATGGCATCGACACATATTTTTTCCGCTTATGATGATGATCTGAAGTTCCTGTCCAGGCGGATTTCCGAAATGGGCGGCCTGGCCGAGCAGATGGTCAGCGAATCCGTCCGCGCTCTCGTCAACGGCGATACCGCGCTGGCGCAGAAAGTCATCTCCGACGACGTGATCCTCGATCACGCCGAACGCGAGATCGGCGACAAGGCGATCGTCACCATCGCCCGCCGTCAGCCGATGGCCTCGGACCTGCGCGAAATCATGGGTTCGATCCGGATCGCCGCCGATCTCGAACGCGTCGGCGACCTCGGCAAGAACACCGCCAAGCGCGTCATCGCCGTCCAGAGCACCGGCGTTCCCCGCAAGCTCGCCCGCGGCCTGGAGCATCTGTCCGAACTGGCGCTCGTCCAGCTCAAGGAAGTGCTCGACGTCTACACGACGCGCGCCGCCGACAAGGCGAATGCGATCCGCGAACGCGACAACGAGATCGACGCGATGTACACGTCGCTGTTCCGCGAACTCCTCACCTACATGATGGAAGATCCGCGCAACATCACGAGCTGCACGCATCTTCTCTTCTGTGCCAAGAACATCGAGCGCATCGGCGACCACGCCACCAACATCGCCGAGACGATCTACTACATGGCAACCGGCGCACAGCCGGAAGGTGATCGTCCGAAGGACGACAGCGCCAACACCGTTGGCGCGGTTACGGAATAACGGTTCCGGACCAGTCGCCCGGACCAGAAGATCGCGTGCGCGCCCATCCGGGCGCGCAAACAGGTCGCAGCCAATTCTGAATTTGCGCAGGATGCATTGCTTAAATCACCCCCGGTTTAAGGATCATGCGCGAGGAGACCGACACGCATGATCCCGAGAGTTGCAGTTGTTGAAGACGAAGAAGCGCTCAGCGTGCTTCTTCGCTACAATCTCGAAGCAGAAGGTTTCGAGGTCGATACCATCCTTCGAGGCGACGAAGCCGAAATCAGGCTTCAGGAGCGCACGCCCGACCTTCTCATCCTCGACTGGATGCTGCCCGGCGTCTCCGGCATCGAGCTCTGCCGGCGCCTGCGCATGCGGCCGGAAACCGAGCGCCTGCCGATCATCATGCTGACGGCGCGCGGCGAAGAAAGCGAGCGCGTCCGCGGGCTTTCGACGGGCGCCGATGATTACGTCGTCAAGCCCTTCTCGACCCCCGAGCTCGTCGCCCGCGTCAAGGCGATGCTACGCCGTGCCCGTCCGGAGGTTCTGTCGACGGTGCTGAAATGCGGCGATATCGAACTCGACCGCGAAACCCATCGCGTCCATCGCAAGAGCCGCGAAGTCCGCCTCGGCCCCACCGAATTCCGCCTGCTGGAATTCCTGATGTCGTCGCCGGGCCGGGTCTTCTCCCGGTCGCAGCTTTTGGACGGCGTCTGGGGCCACGACATCTATGTCGACGAGCGCACCGTCGACGTCCATGTCGGCCGCCTGCGCAAGGCGCTGAACTTTTCCAACATGCAGGACGTTATCCGCACCGTCCGCGGCGCCGGCTATTCGATGGAAGCCTGAGGGCTTCCATTCTAACCGCTGACAATCCTGGCAAAACCCGCGATGTCATCCTCGCCATTCTGCCGAGGGTCTGCACGCGCCGACTTGATCGACAATCCAAAACCTGAGCTTCCGTAAAGCTCCATAAAAAAACGGGCCGCTCGGCCCGTTTCTGATGTCCAGCGATGTCACACGCTCAGCTGACGCGGGCTGCTGCCCTGCGGCGCTCGTTGACCGGCTGGTAGGCAAGCCGCTGATGATAGCTGCAATAGGGCGAGTTGTCGGGGGATTCGCAGCCGCAGAAATGGAAGTCTTCCTTCAGCGGATCGCCGACCGGCCACTTGCAGGTGCGCTCGGTAAGCTCCGTCAGGCCGAGACGGCGGGAAATCGGCACAACCACGTTGCCCTTCGGCACGTATTCCATTTCCTCGATCGTTTCGATCTCGATCTCTTCCTTCAGCATCGTTGCGCCCTGCTGGCGGGTAACGGTGCGGGTGGCGATGCGCGAGGCATAGTTCGGGGCGCGCGGCGCCGACGTAGTACGCTTGGGCGCTCGCGCCGTCGTGGCCGTGCCGCCGGCCTTGGCGCGGCCCGGAAGGCTCAGTCGATGAACCTTGCCGATGACAGCATTCCTGCTCACTCCGCCAAGCTGCGCCGCGATCTGGCTGGCGCTCAGCCCTTCGGACCAAAGCTTCTTGAGTTTTTCGACCCGCTCGTCTGTCCAGTTCATGCCCTGTCTCCACCTTTTGCGTTGGTGATGGCAGAATCCCTCACCGTTGTCCCGGAAGCCTCCGAAACAAGAAACGCCTGATCAATTTTGGTGACTAGTTCCGCCGCATGCAGTCTAGTAATTGAACTTTAACCTAGTGTGAGGCTGACTCCGTGACAAGAGTCGCGTGAATCCGGATGAATCGAATTTCGGGTTTTCCCCAACTTGCTGCCCCTGCGTGTCATTTCTGCAATAATGCCTGTTGAAGACTTGAAATGCCGCTGTACACGCTTGCTGCATGCGCTAAGGGCGCAGTTTTGTTGACATTGCAGCGCGAAAAGGAAATAGTACCGCTTGCCGCCGCGAGGCGGCATTTTTGATTTTTCGGGCCTGGTTTCTTAGCCGGAGTCAGTTGCCCCATAACTTTTAGATCAGGAGATCGCGCCATGGCTGAAGCCGCGCCGCTTTATGACACCTATTCTCGTGCCCCGCTGCGGTTCGAGCGAGGCGAGGGCGTGTGGCTGATCACCGAAAGCGGCGAGCGATATCTCGATTTTGGCGCCGGCGTCGCCGTCACATCGGTCGGCCACAGCAATCCGCATGTTGTGGGCGCGCTGAAGGAGCAGGCCGACAAGGTCTGGCACCTCTCGAACATTTATGAAATCCCGGGTCAGGAGCGCCTGGCAAAGCGCCTGACGGACGCCACCTTCGCCGACAAGGTTTTCTTCACCAATTCGGGTGCGGAAGCGCTCGAATGCGCGATCAAGACGGCGCGCCGCTACCAGTTTTCCAAGGGCCATCCCGAGCGGTTCCATGTCATCACCTTCGAGGGCGCTTTCCACGGCCGGACGCTCGCGACGATCGCCGCGGGCGGCCAGGAGAAATATCTCGAAGGCTTCGGCCCCAAGGCGCCGGGCTTCGATCAGGTGCCTTTCGGCGATATCGAAGCGGTCCGCGCTGCGGTCACCGATGCCACGGCCGCAATCCTCATCGAACCGGTGCAGGGCGAGGGCGGTGTCCGTCCTGCCACCAACGAGTTCATGAAGGCGCTTCGCCAGATCTGCGACGAGAAGGGCCTGCTGCTGATCCTCGACGAAGTTCAGACCGGCGTTGGCCGCACCGGCAAGCTCTTCGCCCACGAATGGTCGGGCATCACTCCCGACATCATGGCTGTCGCCAAGGGCATCGGTGGCGGTTTCCCGCTCGGCGCCTGCCTTGCCACAGCAGAGGCCGCTTCCGGCATGAAGGCCGGTACGCATGGTTCGACCTATGGCGGCAATCCGCTCGCCATGGCCGTCGGCAGCGCCGTGCTCGACATCATCCTCGCCGATGGCTTCCTTCAGCATGTGCGCGACGTCGCGCTGGTTTTCCGCCAGGGCCTCGCCTCGTTGAAGGATCGTTATCCCGATGTGATCGAGGATATCAGAGGCGAGGGGCTGTTGCTTGGCGTCAAGGCCGCAGTCCCCTCAGCCGAACTGCTGCAGGCGATCCGTGCCGCCCATCTGCTCGGCGTGCCTGCCGGCGATAACGTTATCCGCCTTCTTCCGCCCCTCGTCGTCACCGCCGAGGAAGCCCGCGAGGGCCTTGCCCGCATCGAGCGCGCCGCTGAGAGCATTCGCGCGTCCAAGGTCAAGAAGACGGCTTGAACGAGGTAGGAAGACGATATGACACCTAAGCATTTCCTTGATCTTTCGGCGGTCACATCAGCCGATCTCAGAACCATCATGAACGATGCGCTCGCCCGCAAGCAGGCCTTCAAAACCGGCAAGGACGACAAGCCGCTGGCCGGCAAGATGCTGGCGATGATCTTCGAAAAGCCCTCGACGCGCACCCGCGTCTCTTTCGATGTCGGCATGCGCCAGCTCGGCGGCGAAACGCTGTTCCTCTCCGGCACCGAGATGCAGCTCGGCCGCGCCGAGACGATCGGCGACACCGCCAAGGTTCTGTCGCGCTATGTCGATGCGATCATGATCCGCACGACCGAGCATTCGCGCCTGCTGGAGCTTGCCGAGCATGCGACCGTGCCGGTCATCAATGCGTTGACGGACGATACCCATCCTTGCCAGATCATGGCCGATATCATGACGTTCGAAGAACACCGCGGCCCGATCAAGGGCAAGACCATCGCCTGGACCGGCGACGGCAACAACGTGCTGCATTCGCTGGTCGAGGGCGCCGCGCGCTTCGGCTACCGCATGAACATGGCCGTGCCTCTTGGTTCCGAGCCGAAGGATCACTATCTGAACTGGGCCCGCGATGAGGGCGCCGAAATCATGCTCTGCCATGATGCCGACCGTGCGGTCGCCGGCGCCGATTGCGTGGTGACCGATACCTGGGTCTCCATGAATCAGGAACATCGGGCCCGAGGTCATAATGTCTTCCAGCCTTATCAGGTCAATGCGGCCTTAATGGCGAAGGCCGGCAACGATGCATTGTTCATGCATTGCCTGCCCGCCCATCGTGGTGAGGAAGTGACGGATGACGTGATCGACGGCCCGCAATCCGTGGTCTTCGATGAGGCGGAAAACCGTCTTCATGCGCAGAAATCGATTCTTGCTTGGTGCCTGGGCGCGATCTGAACCATAATCTGGTGTCGCCGAGTCAAAAACTGGCGACCGCGCGAGCGTCGGGCACCTTGGCCGTCGCTCTGAAAATTAGGAGTGAAAGCCATGGCAGAAGCTGCAGCCGCCCTCGGCCAGTTCGATTTCGCCGGCGATGACCACGTCGTTCCCTTTCAGGTGGAGGGTCTGGATGTGCGCGGTCGCGCCGTCCAGCTCGGCCCGATGCTCGATGCGATCCTTGAGCGCCATCACTATCCCGCGCCCGTCGCCCGGCTGCTCGCCGAAGTCGTCGTGCTGACGGTGCTGCTCGGCACCTCGCTGAAGTTCGACGGTAAGTTTACGGTGCAGACCAAGGGCGATGGTCCGGTCGATCTTCTCGTCGCCGATTTCTCGACGCCGGAAAATGTCCGCGCCTATGCGCGTTTCGATCAGGCGTTGCTCGCCAAGGCGGTTGCAGCGGGCGAGGCCGAGCCGGAGCAATTGCTCGGCAAGGGCGTGCTCGCCTTCACCATCGATCAGGGCAAGTTCAGCCAGCCTTACCAGGGCATCGTCGCGCTCGACGGCACCTCGCTCGAAGATATCGCCGGCGTTTATTTTCGCCAGTCGGAGCAGATCCCGACGCGCGTGCGCCTTGCCGCGGCTGAACTCTTCGACCGTGACGAGGCCGGCAAGCCGCGCCATCGCTGGCGGGCGGGAGGCCTCGTCGCCCAGTTTCTGCCGGAGGCCCCGGAGCGCATGCGCCAACCGGATCTCCATGGAGGTGATGGCGATACCGGCGACCGTCCGCATGGCGAGGATGACGCCTGGGTCGAAGCCCGTTCGCTGGTCGAGACGATTGATGCCGATGAACTGACCGATCCGCTTGTTGGCACCGAACGACTGCTGTTCCGGCTCTTCCATGAACGCGGTGTGCGCGTCTATGAACCCAGAGCGGTCTTCGACCGCTGCAGCTGTTCGCGCGAAAAGATCGGCGGTGTGCTGAAGGGTTTCAGCGCCGAGGAAATCGAGGCGAGCCAGGAAAACGGAGAGATCGCCGTCACCTGCGAATTCTGCTCGACCACCTACCGCTTCGAGCCGGTCGAGTTTCAACCGGCCGAATAGGCTCAGTTGAGGACGCGCAGAAGCCCTGGTGAATCCAGCGAGAAGGCGGGTATGTCGACATCGAACAGCTCGCCTTCATCCGTTTCCATCTGGTAATGGCCGAACATCAGGCCGGACGGCGTATCGAGCGGGCAGCCCGAGGAATATTCGTAGGTGTCGCCGGGGCTGAGCCGCGGCTGTTCGCCGACAACGCCGGGACCGGTCACCTCATCCACCTGTCCGTTCTGGTCGGTGATGTTCCAGTAGCGGTTGACGAGGCGAACGGCTATGCCGGAATTATTGCTGATGACAATCCGGTAACCCCAGACATAGCGGTCGTCTTCCGGATCGGATTGCTCCTCCAGATAGAACGGTTCAACTACAACTTCGATCTCTCTTGTGAGGGCGCGATACATGCCTTGCACCTTAGTCAAGATATGTTACCCGTATCTTATAAGAGGCCTTGTCCGTCAAGGAACGGAACGTTGATCATCGATGAAATGGTCATGATCGAAGGGTTTTCGAACATTAAGCCTAATCGTCAGTGTTAATATTACTGCGAACGCCGGCGTCAGCGGATTTGTTCCGAAGCTGCGGCCGAACAGGTCCGCCTGGCGGAGCGGCGAGCCGGACCCGATCAGGGCCGGCCGCCATTGTCGCTGGTCAGGCCGAGACCTTGGAAAGCGCCCGTGCGAAATCCTCGATCAGGTCGTCGGTATCCTCGATGCCGGCCGAAAACCGGACCGTGCCCGCAGAAATGCCGAGTTCGGCGCGCGCCTCTTCCGTCAGGTTCTTGTGCGTCGTCGTTGCCGGGTGCGTAATCAGGCTCTTGCTGTCGCCGAGATTGTTGGAGATCTTGACGATCTCCAAAGCATTCTGCAGCGCGAAGGCAGCTTCCTTGCCGCCCTTCAGCTCGAAGCAGACCAGCGTCGAGCCGCCCGTCATCTGCTTGGCGATGATATCGGCCTGCGGATGGTCCTTGCGGCCGGGATAGATGACCTTGGCGACCTTGCCCTGCTCGGCCAGGAAATCGGCGATCTTCGCCGCGTTCTCAGTCTGCTGCTTGACGCGCAGCGGCAGCGTCTCGATGCCCTTGAGGAGCGTCCAGGCGTTGAACGGCGACATGGCCGGGCCGGTATGGCGGAAATAGTCGTGCAGGTTCTCGTCGATCCATGCCTTGTCGGAAAGCACGACGCCGCCGAGGCAGCGGCCCTGGCCGTCAATATGCTTGGTGGCGGAGTAGATGACGATATGGGCACCGAGTTCCAGGGGCTTCTGGAAGAGCGGGGTGGCGAAGACGTTGTCGACGACGACCTTGGCGCCGATCTGGTTGGCAAGCTTGGCAACGCCGGCGATGTCGATCACTTCGAGCGTCGGGTTGGTCGGGCTTTCCAGGAAGAACACCTTGGTGTTGGGGCGGATGGCCTTTTCCCAGTTGGCAAGATCGCGGCCGTCGATGAGCGTGCACTCGATGCCGTATTTCGGCGCCAGCGTCTCCACAACCCAGCGGCAGGAGCCGAACAGCGCGCGCGCCGCGACGATATGATCGCCCGATTTCAGCTGGCAGAGGATAGCGGCGGTGACGGCGGCCATGCCGGAAGCCGTCGCGCGGGCGTCTTCCGCGCCTTCCAGCGCGCACATGCGCTTCTCGAACATGTCGTTGGTCGGGCTGCCGTAGCGGGCATAGATGAACCCGTCGGTCTCGCCCTTGAAGCGTGCTTCGGCCGCCTCGGACGTGTCATAGACGAAACCCTGCGTGAGATAGATTGCCTCGGACGTCTCGCCATATTGCGAACGCAACGTTCCTTCGTGGACGAGTTGGGTTGCCGGGCGCCAGGTCTTGCTCATGCCATCACCTTCACATAACAAAAAAACCGGCCGCAAAAGCAGACCGGTTTCACACCCGGTCTTTTTAGCCACTTGTTTAACGTGGCTGCAAGCCGACCGGCCAAATCACCACGGGATAATTCTGCAATACTGCTGTTAGCTGCTTGCGTCAATTCCCCGAGTTTGGTTTTGTCGGCGGCAAATGATGGATGGGGCATGATGGCTCGCGAAACGGGAATTCTGGCTGACCGCGCAATCTCGGCGCTGTTCGAAACGGGGCGTCTTATCTCCGAGCGGGAGCTGGACCGCGACCAGATCCAGCCGGCCAGTCTCGATCTGCGCTTGGGCGCCAAGGCTTTTCGCGTGCGCGCCAGCTTTATGCCAGGCCCCTCGCATCTGGTGTCGGACAAGCTCGACCGGCTAAGCCTGCATGTGATCGACCTTTCCGAGGGTGCGGTGCTCGAAACCGGCTGCGTCTATATCGTGCCGCTGATGGAAAGCTTGGCGCTCCCGGCCGATATGTCCGCTTCGGCCAATCCGAAGAGCTCGACCGGAAGGCTCGATATCTTCACCCGCGTCATCACCGATTACGCCCAGGAGTTCGACAAGATCCCGGCCGGCTATGCGGGCCCGCTCTATCTCGAAATCAGCCCGCGCACCTTCCCGATCGTCGTGCGCCGCGGATCGCGCCTGTCGCAGATCCGCTTCCGCGTCGGCCAGGCACTGCTCGGCGAGCCGGAGCTTTTAAAGCTGCATGAAAGCGAGACGCTGGTCGCCAGCAAGCAGCCCAATGTTTCCGGTGGCGGCATTGCGCTCTCGATCGACCTGACCGGAGACAAGGACGGCCTGATCGGCTATCGCGGCAAGCACCACACCGCCGTCGTTGACGTCGACAAGAAAGATCAGCACGACATCTTCGACTTCTGGGAACCGCTCTATAGCCGCGGCCGCAACGAGTTGATCCTCGATCCCGACGAGTTCTATATTCTCGTCTCGCGCGAGGCCGTGCATGTGCCGCCGGATTATGCCGCCGAAATGACCCCCTTCGATCCGCTGGTCGGCGAATTCCGCGTCCATTATGCCGGCTTCTTTGATCCGGGCTTCGGCCATGCGCCGGCCGGCGGGCGCGGCAGCCGCGCCGTGCTCGAAGTGCGCAGCCACGAAGTGCCTTTCATCCTCGAAGACGGCCAGATCGTCGGCCGCCTGGTCTACGAGCACATGCAGGAAAAGCCCGCAAGCCTCTACGGCTCTGGCCTCGGCTCGAACTACCAGGCCCAGGGCCTTAAGCTCTCGAAGCATTTCCGCATCTGAAGCCTTGCACCTGCCGCGACTTGACAGCGGCCCCCATCTGTTGGAAATCTCAGCTCAACGCGGGTGTAGCTCAATGGTAGAGCAGCAGCTTCCCAAGCTGAATACGAGGGTTCGATTCCCTTCACCCGCTCCAGCTGCTCATTCATCTGATCTCATTTTTCGTTTCTGTCGCCCGCGATGTACTTGACTGCATCAGCAGCGGATTCGAGCATACGCTCCGACATGGCCTGATCGGTCATGATGCGAGAAATGGTTACGGCGCCCACCATGAGGGACAGCACGACCATGGCCTTGTCATAAGGTTTCGTGCCGTCCGATGTCGGGATCAATTCGTCGAGAATCTGAAGGTGCGCTTCGATGCCATTCTGGAAGGGAATTCGCACCTCCTCACTCTGACGCGCCGCGTCGGACCCGAGCGCTGCCAAGGGGCAACCATCGCCTTTCTCTTCCTGGTGCCCGGTCGAAAGGTACATGCCGACAACCGCGCCGAAGGGATCGGCGCTTCCGGCGGCAACCCTTGACCACCTGCCAACCGCGCTCTCCATCGCTCGCCCGGATGCCAGCGCCGCAAGATCATCCTTCGATTCGAACTGCTTGTAGAATCCGCCCTGAGTGAGGCCGGCACCTTTCATCAAATCCTTCAGCCCGATCCCATCAAAGCCATGCTCCCGGAAGAGCCGGCTTGCGACATTGATCACCGTTTCACGATTGGCCTCGGCCTGAGCCCGACTGACTCTCATAGCGATCTCCAATTAGATTTCATTTGACATCTATACCAGAATTAGAGTTAGATCGCAATCTAAACGAATAGCTGCGCCCGTCAATAAGGGTTAATGACATGAACCGCAAAATTCTCTTCGCCTCTTTCGGCCTTCTGGCGGCTGCCGGCGCCACGGCGTTCGTCCTTTTCGGGGAGCCCGCGAAAAGGGACGCGCAAGCCGCCGATCCCCGCATCGCGCCACCATTCGTCAAGCTGATAGAGGCAACGAGCCCGGAGACAGCCGAACGTACCTTCACCGGCACCATTGCCGCCCGGGTGCAGAGCAATCTCGGTTTTCGTGTGCCGGGCAAGATCATGCAGCGCTATGTGGACGTTGGCGTGCAGGTCAAGGCCGGCCAGCCGCTGATGCGCATCGACGAGACCGATCTGCGTCTCGCACTGACGGCGAAACGAAACGCGGTCGCTGCAACTGAAGCTATGCTGACCCAAGCGCAAGCAGACGAGAGACGCTACGCCGCTTTGGTGAAAAACGGATTGGCCGCGACCCCGCAGCGCTATGAGCAGGCAAAGGCAGCACTCGACACCGCGACCGCGCAGCTTGCCGCGGCGGAAGCGGATGCGAAGGTCGCAGAAAACGAGACCGCCTATTCCGTCCTGGTTGCCGATACTGACGGAACGGTTGTCGAAACGCTCGGAGAGCCGGGGCAAGTCGTGATGGCAGGACAAACCGTGGTCCGGCTCGCACAGGCCGGCCCGCGCGAGGCGCTGGTCTGGCTTCCCGAATTCCTTCGGCCGCAGCTCGGCGAGGTAGCCGACGCCAGCATCTATGGAAAGGAAGGCCGGGAAGACAAGGCGCGGCTGCGGCAGATCTCCGACGCCGCCGATCCCCAGACCCGCACCTATGAAGCCCGCTGGGTTCTGGACGGCGCGGCAGCGTCGGCCCCGCTTGGTGCGACCGTGACGATCAGAATCTCCAACAGCAGCGGCCAATCGCATGCCGCGGTTCCCGTTGGCGCCGTTTTGGATGATGGCAGTCGAACCGGCGTCTGGGTATTCGATGAGGAATCTTCGACCGTCCACTTCCGACAGGTGAAAATAGAACAGATGGGTGAGGAGGTCGCGGTGGTTTCCAGCGTCAATGCAGGCGAGCCGGTCGTCGCTCTCGGCGCCCATCTGCTGCAGGACGGCGCCAGCGTGCGCACCAAGGTGGAACAGGCAGAGGCGGTAAACTGATGAACTTCAATCTATCCGCGCTCGCCGTTCGCGAGCGGGCCGTCACGCTGTTTTTCATCGTTCTGCTGGCCGCCGCCGGCGCTTATGCATTCGTCAAGCTTGGACGCGCGGAGGACCCCTCCTTCACCATCAAGACCTTGACGGTAACGGCCGTGTGGCCGGGCGCGACAGCGCGCGAAATGCAGGATCTTGTCGCTGAGCCGCTGGAGAAGCGCCTCCAGGAGCTTACTTGGTACGATCGCGTCGAGACGACAACGCGGCCGGGCTACGCCTTTTTGACCGTCACACTGAAGGACAGCACGCCGGCCGCGGCCGTCGAGGAGGAATTCTATCAGGCCCGAAAGAAGCTTGGAGACGAGGTCCGCAACCTGCCGAGGGGCGTGCTCGGTCCCTTTGTCAACGACGAGTATTCCGATGTCAGCTTCGGGCTTTATGCGCTGAAGGCCAAGGGCATGCCGATGCGCGAGCTCGTACGCCAGGCCGAGGTGATCCGCCAGGATCTCCTGCATGTGCCGGGAGTCAAGAAGATCAACATCCTCGGAGAGCAGCCCGAACAGATCTTCGTAGAATTCTCCTATGCCAAGCTCGCCACTCTCGGCATTTCGGCCCAGGACATCGCGGCCGCCTTGCAGCGGCAGAACACCGTGACGCCGGCAGGATCGATCGATACGCGCGGCCCGCAGGTCTTCATTCGCTTCGATGGCGCCTATGATAGCATCCAGGCGATATCAGACACGCCGATCGTCGCCGCTGGGCGCACCTTGAAGCTCTCGGATTTTGCCGAAGTACGGCGCGGTTACCAAGATCCGGCCACCTATCTCATTCGCCATGACGGCGAGCCCGCGATCATGCTTGCCGCGGTGATGCAACAGGGCTGGAATGGTCTGGAACTCGGCAAGGCGCTGGAAGAAAGATCCGCCGCGATCGCAAAGACCCTGCCGCTCGGCATGACGCTCGCCAAGGTCAGCGACCAGGCCGTCAACATCGACGAAGCCGTCGGCGAGTTCATGCTGAAATTCGCCATGGCGCTCGGTGTCGTATTGTTCGTCAGCCTCGTCAGTCTCGGCTGGCGTGTCGGCATCGTCGTCGCTCTGGCTGTTCCGCTGACCCTTGCCGTCGTCTTCCTCATCATGCTGGAAACCGGTCGGTTCTTCGATCGCATCACCCTTGGCGCGCTCATCCTCGCGCTCGGGCTTCTGGTCGACGACGCCATCATCGCCATCGAGGTGATGGTGGTGAAGATGGAAGAGGGTATGGATCGCATCAAGGCGGCCGCCTATGCCTGGAGCCACACCGCAGCCCCTATGTTGTCGGGTACGCTCGTGACGATCATCGGGCTGATGCCGGTCGGCTTTGCCCGATCGACCGCCGGCGAATATGCGGGCAACATCTTCTGGGTCGTCGGCTTTGCCCTAATCGTCTCCTGGATTGTCGCGGTGATCTTCACGCCCTATCTCGGCGTCAAGATGCTGCCGGCGATCAAGCCGGTCGAAGGCGGCCATCACGCCATCTACAACACCCCGAATTACCGGCGCCTGCGGCGGCTGATCGAATTTACCGTGCGCCACAAGTTCCTCACCTGTGCGGTGGTCGTCATCGCCATGGGGGCCTCCGTCGTCGGAATGGGCGCGGTGAAAAAGCAGTTCTTCCCGACGTCGGACCGTCCCGAAGTCCTCGTCGAAGTCCGCATGCCCGAAGGCACCAGCATCGAGACGACGACGGCAACGGTTACGAAGCTCGAAGAATGGCTGCAGAAGCAGCCGGAGGCGAAGACAGTCACCAGCTATGTCGGCCAGGGCGCTCCCCGCTTCTTCTTTGCCATGGCGCCGGAATTGCCGGACCCGTCTTTCGCCAAGATCGTCGTGCTGACCCCTGATGCTCACACACGCGAGGTCTTGAAGCTTCGCCTGCGCACTGCCGTTTCGGATGGGCTTGCCCCAGAGGCCTATGTCCGCGTCACGCAGCTCGTCTTCGGTCCTTACACGCCGTTTCCGGTCGAGTTCCGGATCACCGGCCCTGATCCGGAGCAACTGTACCAGATATCCGAGAAAGCCCTCGACATCATGAAGAGCGTGCCGGATGTGCGCCAGGCGAACCGCGATTGGGGCAACCGTACGCCGGTGCTGCGCTTCGTTCCCGACCAGGATCGGTTGAACCTGATCGGCCTGTCGCCGGCCGAGGCAGCCCAGCAGTTGCAATTGCTGCTGAGCGGAATTCCGATTACGGAGGTTCGCGAGAATATTCGCAACGTGCCTGTCATCGCACGTAGTGCTGGCGACAACCGGCTTGATCCCTCAAGATTGGCGGACTTCTCGCTGATGAGCCGGGATGGGCGACAGGTTCCGCTCGATCAGATCGGCCACTCGGAAATCCGGTTTGAAGAACCGATCCTGAAACGCCGCGATCGAACGCCCGTCATCACGATCCGTTCGGATATCAACGAGGCGACACAGCCGCCTGAAGTATCAGGGCAGGTTCTGAGGGCGCTTCAGCCGCTGATTGCCTCGCTTCCCGTGGGATATCGTATCGAGATGGGCGGAAACATCGAGGAATCGCTCAAGGCCAACGACGCCCTGGTCAAAGTCTTCCCGGTGATGATTGCCGCTATGCTCATCGTTATCGTGCTGCAGGTCCGCAACCTGTCGACCATGACCATGGTCATGCTGACGGGGCCGCTCGGCCTTGCCGGGGCGGTTCCGGTCTTGCTTCTCTTCGACAAGCCCTTCGGCTTCAATGCCATTCTCGGATTGATCGGACTGGCTGGAATCCTGATGCGCAACACCTTGATCCTGACGGAACAGATCAAGGAGAATGAGGCAGCCGGTCTCGACAATTATCACGCCGTCATCGAGGCGACGGTGCAGCGGACACGTCCCGTCGTCTTGACGGCTCTTGCGGCCGTCCTTGCCTTCATTCCTCTCACCCACTCGGTGTTCTGGGGGTCGATGGCATACACGCTGATCGGTGGAACGGCGGTCGGGACCGTGATGATCCTGCTCTTCCTTCCCGCTCTCTACGCCACATGGTTCCGCATCAAGCCGACGGAAAATGAAAGTCATGAAAATTCACCGAAGAAGGTGGAGCTACCAACGGCAATGGCTGCCGAGTGATGTTCTCTGGCGGTGGCAATGACTTTCGCGGACCCGATAGAAGCGACGTTGAGCAGTCACGGATGCAAATTCTTGAGGTCGCGGAAAAATATTTTCGCCGGGTTGGCTACCATAAGACGTCAGTCGCCGACATTGCTTCGGAGCTCGGAATGAGCCGCGCGAATGTTTATCGCTTCTTTCCTTCAAGGACAGCGATCAACAGTTCTGTCTGCGGACTTGTTGTCAAAGAGGTTGCCGAAATCGCTCTGGCGATCGCGCAAACGGATGCGCCGGCGAGCGAAAGGCTGGTTGATCTTTTAACCGCCATCCATCGGCACAGCACGAGAACCTTGGTGGAGGACAGGCCTATGCACGAGTTGCTCGTAGCGGCCATGGATGGAAGCTGGGCAACCATCAATGCGCATAATGTGCAAATCCTGACAATCCTCAAGGCACTTGTCCGCGAGGGTGTCCAAACAGGCGAGTTCAAAGTCGAAGACGCCGACGAAGCTGCAGAAGGCATCAATACCGCGTTCTTGCCGTTTTTCCATCCGATCCTGGTTGAGCAGCGCGTCCGGGAGGGTGAGCCCACTGCAGTGAGCCTGGATGCGCAAATCCGCTTTATCATGAAGGCTCTCGGCAAGTCAGACCGCGCGCCTGCCTGAAAGGCACAGGCGCGTAATTAATGGCTGCCGACCTTGTGCTCTCCGATGAAGTCATTATCTAGTGCGCTAGATAAAAGTACGCTAGGTAAAGCCATGTCGAACAACAAGATCGCATCCCGCCACGCGGTAGGCACCCAACTTTCGTTTGCGCTCTATGGCGCAGCCAATCGGATGGCGCGCCTTCATAAGCCATATTTGCAGCCGCTCGGCCTGACATTCCCGCAGTACCTGGTGATGCTGGAACTTTATGACGGTACGCCCCGCGCCGTAGGGGAGTTGGGTTTAAAGCTCGCTATGGACACGGGAACGATCACGCCGTTGCTCAAGCGTCTGGAATCGGCCGGCATGGTGACCCGCACGCGCGATCGCGAGGACGAGCGGCGGGTGCTCATCCATCTTACCAAGATAGGTGAATCGCTGCGCGAGGAGCTTTGGGCCGTCACCGCCAAGATCAAGACGGCTTGCCAGCTCACGGACGAGGGGCTGGTCGATCTGCGCGACACTCTGCACGCATTTGCTCGCCCCGCCCGCGATTGAGACGGGCCTACTTCCACATCAGAGAAGGGACATCCTATGAAGATCGGAATCATCGGCGCCGGGAATATCGGCGCGACTCTGGCGAGAAAACTCGCCGCCGGCGGTCACGAGGTCAAGCTTGCCAATTCAAAGGGGCCGGACACCATCCGCGATCTTGCCGGCGATATCGGAGCGGCTGCCGTTTCGAAGGAAGAAGCCGTCCAGGGCGTCGACGTGGTCGTTCTTTCGATCCCGTTCGGAAACTATCGCGATCTCGGTGGGCTCTTCGGCGATGTCGCTAAAGAGGTCGTGGTGATCGATACGTCAAACTATTATCCGTTTCGCGACGGTGCGATCGCGGACGTCGATGGCGGCATGCCCGAAAGCGTTTGGGTGAGCGGGCAAATCGGCCGGCCCGTCATCAAAACTTGGAACGCCGTGCTGGCAGCAACGCTGGCGGAGAAGGGACGGCTTGACGGCACGGATGGACGCATCGCCATTCCGGTTGCGGGCGACGCTCCGGAAGCAAAGGCGATTGCCATAGAGCTGGTTGAGGCCATCGGCTTCGAAGCGCTGGATACAGGAGGGCTGGCGGCGTCCTGGCGTCAGCAACCCGGCACCCCCGCTTATTGCACCGAGCTCGCAACAAGTGAGCTGAAAGAAGCGCTGCGATCGGCGGACCGATCCCGCGCAGCCAACAATCGCGATGCGCTGATCAATGAATTCTTCGCGGTAGGCGCGAGTTTGACTCATGATGAAATGGTCGCTCGAAACCGAGCGGGGACTGCCGCTCCGAAATCCTGAATTCGGTGAGCTCTTGCTGCATGGCCTATCGTCCAGGTCCATCGCGGCGCTCCAGCGTCCCTCCCACCCTTCATGACGGCGGGGCCTTCGGGCTCGCCGTCATGCCCCGGCACGTTTGGAGGCGCGATCGTCGGAAAAATCTCCGTAGAGCAAAAAGTGCTTGATTTTATATTTCGATTGACATCTAAAGCAAGGATAGATGTCGATTGAAATCTTACGTGCTTGGATGCCAGGTTCTAGAAAGCTGTCTTTGCGACAGGGTAAGGAGTCTGACCTTTCTATCGAAGCACGTAATCGCGCCCAGCCAGGAGCATGCATGTCCACAAATAAAGTCGTCGTTATCACCGGAGCATCCTCCGGAATAGGCGAAGCTTCAGCCCGCCTTCTTGCACAAAACGGTTTCCAGGTCTTTGGGGGCGTACGTGACCCGAAGCGCGTCAATTCCATTCCCGGCGTGCGCTATGGGATTGTCGACGTGACCGATGACGTCTCGGTCTCGAATTTTGTTCAATGGGTTTTGTCCGAGGCGGGCAAGATTGACGTCCTGATCAATAACGCCGGCGTTTCGCTGGTCGGCCCTGTCGAAAACACGTCGCCTTCCGAAGCTCAAGCGGTATTCGATACCAACGTTTTCGGTCCGTTGCGAATGATTCGCGCTGCTTTGCCCTCCATGCGCGCCGCCCGCAGCGGACTGATCATCAATATCAGTTCGGTCCTCGGCTTCCTGCCGGCACCGTTCATGGGAATATATGCCAGCAGCAAGCATGCGCTCGAAGGCCTGTCCGAGTCGCTGGACCATGAAATTCGTGAATTCAACGTGCGCGTGGTCCTTCTCGAGCCGACCTTCACAAACACCAAGCTCGATGTAAATGCGGCACAAACCGAGGCGCCTTTGGGGGCCTATGCGACGCAGGCCGATGCAACCATCAAGGCGGTACAGGCCCAGATCAGAACCGCGCCATCGGCGCTTTCAGTAGCAGAAAAGATCTTGGCCGCAATCAACGGTCCATACCGAATGCGTCAACCGGCCGGTGGCCAGGCGAAGCTGCTCAGCTGGCTGCGCAGGTTTATGCCGGCAAACGCGGTCGATAGCAGTCTGAGAAAGACATTCGGGTTCGGAAAAAGAAGCGCGTCCTGAGCTTCGCCTAGACTTCCAGACGTCGTCGGCTAGCAGCATCATTTCAGTGGTTCCCGCTGACCTCGACGACGTCATCTGCCTCTTAGACCGCAGCTCCATTTGAGCGCTCTATCTCTCCCAAGCGATGCCTAGTAAACCTAATCCCCGAAGAACCGGATCGGCTTGTATTGGCGATGCGCGATGATCAGGCTTCTGTCGGGCTGAATGATGTAGGTTTCCTCGACCTGCCGGCCGTATTGGTCGATGAAATCATGCGGGAAGGCTGAACCGACGGGCGATTTGGTGAGCTTTGTGCGCGGTTGACCGCTATAGGTGATGCTGCCCGGGATGGGTTCGAGGCCGGGGCCGCTGTAGGTTACACTGTTGCATCCCGCAAGGACGAGAGTGCCGACAAGGCCGATGATTGCAGGTTTCATATCCACCCCTCCCAATGCCGTGAATGACATCACTCTACTCCTTGCCGGATAGAGTTCACGACACAAATGCCCATGCCGCTCTTCAAGCTTTCGGGAAGCGTCCCCGCGGACGTCGTGATCGAGCAGTCGGCGGCCAGCTATTGATATTAGGGTGGAAATCCCGTTCCGCCAGTCGTGTGGCAACCCATCCATTGCCGAAACCTGTACCGTCTGCTAGATCGGCATTGTCGAAAAAGGCAGGATCGGTTGAGGTAAGCCCGATCCCTTCCGCGAGAGCGCAGCGCTCTCAAGAAGCTCTGCTCCGTGCCCTGGCACGAGAACCCGCGACGTGGTCCGCATGAAGATGCGGGATCCCGGCGGCGTGCGGAGACGGCAAAAGCAGTCCCGGGATTTTTTTCGAACGGAGACTGTCATGCGCCTGAACCATCTTGATTTCTACGTGCCCGATATTGCCGCTACGGCGGATTTCTTCCTGCGTTATTTCGGTCTGGAATTAGGGGAGATGAACGAACGGATCGGCCGGGCGATCCTCTACGACGACCAGGGCACGGAGGTCGTTCTCAGTCGCCCGTTGCCGAAATTCGGCGGTGCCGATCAGTTCGAGCTGCAGAGGCAAACCTATCATATCGGCTTTATCCTAGCTGAAAGATCGGATGTCGATCAGCTTCATGTTCGCCTGGCGGCGGATGACGCTGCCGTTTCCGGACCGCCTGCCGCTATTCGCGGTGGCTGGCTGTTTTATTGCACGGCGCCGGGAAACATCCTCGTCGAGGTCGGCTGGCGGCCGGGCTAAAGCAATTCCAGCAAAAATGTGTAGCGCTTTTGCCAGGCAAAGCGCGAAGCGCTTTTGCCCGGAATGCGTGAAAACAAAGAGATAGAGCAGCTCCGCAATTCGGAGAAAAACGGAGATGCTCCATCCCAAAAAACAAAGGGCGGCCGCGGCCGCCCTTTCCCATGCTTGTTTCGATCGCCTCAGAACTCGGTCCAATCGGCGTCCTTGCTTGACGGTGTGCTGCTGCCCGTACCGAAGGCGTTCGCGATCTTCTGGCCGAGCGCGCGAGCCGGCGAGGCGGCCGGGCGGGCGGTTCCTTCCTTGGCAATACGGATCGGTGTCTTGGCAACCGGGCGCACAGTGGCGCGTGGCGCCGCGGCCGGCGGCCGGGCCGGCGTGATCGGTGCGGCGGCGGCAAAGCCGCCGGTGCCCGTCAGCCTGAACTGGCCGAGCAGGTTGTTGAGCGCTGCTGCCTCCGTGGCGAGGTTTTGGCTGGCCGCTGTCGATTCCTCGACCATTGCCGCATTCTGCTGCGTGCCCTGGTCCATAGTGTTGACGGCGGTGTTGATCTCCTGCAGCCCGATCGACTGCTCGCGCGAGGCCTCGGCGATCGCGTGGACGTGCTGGTTGATCTCTTGCACCTCCTGGACGATTGCGCTGAGCGCCTTGCCGGTTTCGCCGACAAGCGAAACCCCGGTCTGCACATGTGTGCCGGATGTGGTGATCAGAGCCTTGATTTCCTTGGCGGCGTTGGCAGAACGCTGCGCGAGTTCGCGCACTTCCTGGGCGACGACGGCAAAGCCCTTGCCGGCTTCACCGGCACGCGCCGCTTCGACACCTGCGTTCAAGGCCAGCAGGTTGGTCTGGAAGGCGATGTCGTCGATGACGCCGATAATGTTGCCGATTTCGACCGACGACTGCTCGATCTGCTGCATGGCGGAGACCGCCTTGCGGACGATCTCGCCCGATTTTTCGGCGCCGAGGCGGGTATGGGCAACGAGCTGGCTCGCTTCCTCCGCACGCTTGGCGGCGTCGCGCACTGTCGTGGTGATCTCTTCGAGTGCCGCCGCCGTCTCTTCGACGGAGGCAGACTGCTGTTCCGTCCGCTTGGAAAGCTCGTCTGCGGAAGAGCGGATCTCGTTGGCGCCGGCGCTGATCGCCCGGGCATTGGCGCCGACGGTATGCATGGTCTCGTTGAGTTTCTCGACCGAATTGTTGAAATCCTGGCGCAGTGCATCGAGATGCGCAACGAAGGGCTGGTCGATATGCGAGGCGAGATCGCCGGCGGCAAGGCGGCGTAGGCCATCGCCGAGCGCCTGGACGGCGCCTTCGAGTTCGGATGCCTCGCGCGCCTGCTGCGCCTCGCGTTCCCGGCGTTCGCCGTCGCTGACGTTGCGGTCGGCTTCGGCGCGCGCCTCAATCCGGACGCGCTCGATCGCGTTGTCGCGGAAGATCGAAACGGCCTTTGCCATCTGGCCGATTTCGTCACGGCGGTCGAGGCCGCTGATATCGCTGCTGGTATCGCCTTCGGCAAGCCTCGTCATGCGCAGGCGCAACTGCGCCATCGGGCCGGCAATACCCGTCTGTGCCACGGCGACGCTGAAGCTGATCGCGGCGAGGACGGCAATGCCGATCACGGCGAAGCAGAGGTTGATCTGTTCGTTGACGGAGGCCGAGAGCGTGTCGCCGCCGTCGGTGAGCATCGCCATCATCGCGTCGTTGTTCGCAATCATCTTCGGTGTCAGCGCATCGAGTTTGGCATTGACCAGGGCGACATTCGCCTGGGCGCCGGCGCTGTCCTTGGTCTTGCTCTGCTCGATGATCTTGGCCGAGAGAGCTTCGATTTCGTCGATGCCCGCCTGGATTTCATCAATCGCCGCTTTGCGGCTGGGCACGAGGGCCAGTGCCTGTTTCATCCGGTCACGGGCCTGCGGCAGCCTGCTCGGCGTGGAAAGCGTCTTATCGAATTCCGGCGTGCCGGGCTTCATATCGGCAAGCAGACTGACCTGAAGCACCGAGGCGACCACCGATGCGCTGGCGCGCGCGCTCAGCATCGAGGCTTGCGCTTCATGGTCGATGAAGGCGCCATAGGCTGTATCCGCACGACGGAACTCGGCGATGACATAGAAAAGCCCGGCCATCGTGATCAGCCCGAGGAGCGCCACGACCGATATGATCTTTGTGCGGATTTTCAGATGCTTCAGCATGGAAATATCACCCGATTGGCCGAACGTGTCGGCGCTTTGAAATCAATTGTTGCGAACAGAGCGCTGCTGACGGTTGCATCATGCGATCGGCTGGCGGGGTCCGATGTCGTCGCAACAAATAAAGGCGCTATTCTTTAATTCCGCCCTAACGCGGAATGCCGGGATGCCCATAATTTCCAGGGGCTGGGCTGTTATCCCCGACATACTGCAAGAAGTACAATCACGGCGATATTCCTTCTTGCCGCCAATCGCCTTTTCGCTGTAGCGGCAGATCGCTCCTCGCGTAAAATGGATACCTCTGGCAGGGAAACAGCGTGATCGGGCGGCCCGGGCGCATATTCCCCGCCGACCATGACTCTGATACATCTCGGTTACGTTTGCGCTCAACCCGAGACCGGATCACGATGATGCAATCCAAGATGCCATCCCTGATTTTGAAGGGATTTCTTGCGTTCGGGCTGTTTCTCGGGGCATTGTTTTCGGGTTTTGCAGCATCGGCTCAGCAGGCATCCCCTTCACTGCCGCTGCTCTTCGATGCACGCGAACGCCTGGCCAAACCGGATCTTTCCTCGCTGGTCCGTCTGCGCTTCCTGACATCGGTTGATTTTCCACCCTTCAACTTCACCGATCAGAACGGCAAGCTCTCCGGTTTCGACGTCGATCTCGCCCGCGAAATCTGCAGCGAGCTTGAGATATCGGATAAATGCCAGATCCAGGCGATCCCCTTTGCCGATCTCAAAGATGCGCTCGCCGCCTCGCAGGGCGATGCTGTCATTGCTGGCCTTGCCGTGACCCCGGAGCTTCGCAGGCAGTTCGTCTTCTCCAGGCCCTATCTGATGCTGCCGGCGCGCTTCGTGCGCAATCTCGCGGCGCCGATCGATGGAAAGACGGCCGCGGCACTATCGGCCCTGCCGGTCGGCGTCGTCAGGGGCACGGTGCACGATGCGATGTTGGCCGCTTTCTTTCCGGGTCTGAAGGCCGAGCCGTTCGATACCAAGGAGGCCCTGCTTACCGCACTCAGGGACCGCAAAGTCGATGTCGCCTTTGCCGATGCGCTTCAGCTTTCCTTCTGGGTTTCTTCGCCGGCCTCGGCCAAATGCTGTGCGCTCTTCGACGGCCCTTATCTCTCCGAACATTTCCTCGGTGAGGGCATGACGATCATGCTGCGGCAAAAGGATAGCGTGCTGACGTCAGCCATCGACCACGCGCTCGCTGCGCTGTCGCGCAACGGCCGTCTTCAGGAAATCTATCTGCGTTATTTCCCCTATGGGCTCTACTGAGGCCACAACCGGACTTCAGCCCTTGCGGAAACGGGCAATTGCGCTGCGCTCGATCGCTGCGCAGGTGAGCTTGTCGAGGCCGAGCCGATCGCGCAGCAGGCTGAGCAGCCGCAGTTCCTCTGCCTTGACGGAAAGATCGGCGGAGGCGACCTCGACGGCGAGTGCATAGGCCGTGTCGTAGAGTTTCGCGGGCAGGGTGTCGCGCACGGTTTCCAGAACGACGTCGAGACCTTCCGGCCCGGCAAGCAGCGAGGCGCAGTCGCGCGCGACGGAAATCAGGTTGTCGTCATCGAAATCCCGGAAGACGGGCAGGAATCCGATCAACTGGCCGATTCTTTCCAGCTCCCTGTCATTCATCGTGCTGTCGACGGCGGATGCCATCACCATCACGTAGATCAGCGCATCATGGGCGGAAAGCGGCTTGTTCATTTCTGATTCCTTTTTCGATCAGCCCAGATTAGGAACTGGCAGTGGTCTTTACAAGGGATCGGCAGCATTCCGCGGCTGCCGGGCCGCTGGCTGATTGCGGCGCGGATCGTCGCCATAAAGACCCTTTCCCGCCTGCCTGGCTTTCTCGGCGGCGGCTGCAAGCGGCGAACCTGCCGGCGCTTCCGCCCAGCCATTTTCGGCGAGCCATGAGCCGAGGTCCTCTGTGCCGAGCCGACAGGCGGCCGTCGACGTTCCCTGCCATTCCGCTGTCTCGAGATCGCAGGTAACGCTGCGATTGCGCAATAGCAGGCGCAACGCCGTCTTCGCCATCATGCCGCAGGGCCATTGCCGGCTTGCCGGCCCGCATATCTTGTCGACCGGCGTCGGGATGACGCCGGCAAGCTGAAGCCTTCGCTCGCCGAAGGAAAGAATGCCGGCATTTTCAACCGCCGGCCGTGACAACTCCGTCGCCTTTTTCGTGTCGACACTTGCCACGCCGCGCTCCGTCGTCTCCGCCAGTTGTTTGGCATCGGCGGCTTTGGACATCGTGTCGTCAGCTGTATCAGGGGAGGGCGGAACCGGCGGCGCGGCCGAGCGGGCAATCATTTCGGCGTGCTCGTCCGATATCGGCGCCGGCTGTGCGACGGTCCCAGGAACGGCATCCGCCGTCGCTGTCGTCATTTCCTCTGCAGGCGCGATCTCTTCTCCGCCCGCGCCGCCGCCAAGCTTTGCTTCGCCCGCCATCAGCAGGCCGGCGACCACCGCAATCCCTGTGATACCTGTAACCAAGGCGGCAGGGCGCATGGAATATCTTCCTATTGGCTGGCCCAGATGATGCGGGCGATCCAGTCGACGTCGGAAAGATCGAGGGTGCGGTTGGGATGTTCGGGATTGAGCGACATGAGTTCGATCGACCGCGGGCTCTGACGCAGCAGCACCTTGGCCATCACCTCGCCCTCGCGTGTCCGCACGACGACGCGGTCGTTGCGACGCACCTGCGCCCCCGGCTCGACGATCAGCACGTCGCCGTCGCGATAGAACGGCATCATGCTCTCGCCCTGCACTTCAAGCGCATAAACGCCAGCCTTTTGTGATGGCGCCGTCGGAAATTCCACCACGTCCCAACCCTGGCCGGCCGGAAAGCCGCCGTCATCGAAGAAGCCGCCGGCACCCGCCTGCGCAAAGCCGAGCAGGGGAATAGAGTTGCCTGGAGGCGCAAACGCGGCGTCCGGCGGTCCGGACGGGCCGCCACCCGGCCGCATGAAGGCGAGAAACTGCTCCATGCTCGCCCCCGTCGCCTCGAGCACCTTGGCGATCGATTCGGTCGAGGGCCAGCGCAGCCGTCCGTCGGCGGAAAGCCGTTTCGATTTATTGAAGGAGGTAGGGTCGAGCCCGGCGCGCCGGGCAAGACCGGACGGCGTCAGGTCGTGCCGTTCGGCAAGCCTGTCGATCGCTCCCCAGATCTGCTCGTGTGACAGCATGATGCGCCCGATCCCGTGCGGCTCATCCAATGCCGCGCTTCAAACGAGCGGAATATTAACCGACCGTGCCGCCCGAGTAAAGACGAGAAAGGAATAAAATCCTGTTTGCAGTCATGTGCTGCGCTCAGGCGACCATTGCCATATTGATCTTGCCGAGCTGGATGACTGCCTGGGTTCGGCTGTCGACATCGAGCTTCAGGAGGATGGCCGAGACATGGGCCTTGATCGTCGCCTCGGAGACGCCGAGTTCGTAAGCAATCTGCTTGTTCAGCAGGCCTTCGGCAAGCATGGTCAATACCCGACTCTGCTGCGGCGTCAGCGTATGCAGACGGTGGATCAGGTCGGCGACATCGGGATCCTGTTCCTGCCCGTCGCGATAGCTCTCCGGCGTGGCGATATCGCCGGCAAGCACCGTCTGGATGCCGCGGCGAATGTCTTCGATACCGGAGGATTTGGAAATGAAGCCGGAAGCGCCGAGCTCCAGCGCCCGGCGGATCGTCGTCGCATCGTCGCTTGCCGAGACGATGACGATTGGCAGGCTGGCGAATTCGGCGCGCAAGGCCATCAGACCGGAAAAGCCGCTGACCCCGGGCATGGCGAGATCGAGCAGCATCAGATCGGCATCCGGATGGGCGCCTGCTGCTTTACGCGCGGCAGCGAAATCGCCGGCCTCGACGATCGCCTGCCGGCCTTCCATGCCGATCACCGCCTGGCGCAACGCATCCCGGAAAAGCGGATGGTCGTCCGCGATGATGATGGTCTGTTCCTGCATCGAAAACTCCCTCCCAAGAGTCCGATCATGCCTGCATGCGTCGCCATCCCTCCGCGTCGCATGAACACTTGCTGAAATGACTATATCAGATCATGTCTTCTGCGGAAGGGGATTGGTCTTTTCCTCGGACTGGAACTCCTTCACCATCCCCATGAAACTCTTCATCATCCGCTCCATGATGCTGATCGAGCGGTCGATCTCGGCATCGCTCGGCAGCGCGCGCTGAACGAGCCCGCCTTGTTCCAGCTTCGTCACCCGCTGGGAAAGCCGGTCGAGTTCATCCTCGTAGGCTGCCCGTTCGTCGGCTGCCATCCGGCAGACCAGCGCGCCGTCCTTGTCCTGGCAGATCGACATCGCCCCGGTCTGCCGGTCGAGCCGGACGAAATGGTCGCCGCTCCTTTCGAGCTGGAAGCGGCTGGCATCGGGTTCGGCGGCCGCAGCCGCAAGCGCCAGGAAAACAGCGCCAAACGTGAGAACCAAAACCTTCATCGTCTCATCCTCCGGATTTTTCCCGTGGCCGTCCCCTTTTACGCGCCGGGGCGTGGACATCGCCGTCTCTTTCCGGCAAAGCGCTCATGATCGAGGACCAGCATATCGTGAGGCCATGATGACCGTGACACCGACCCTTTACAAGATCGTGACGGAAGCGCTCTGGCAGGAAGCCAGACAAACCGGCATTTTTCATGGCGCCGGCATCGATCTCAAGGACGGTTTCATCCATTTATCGACGGCAGCCCAGGTCAGGCAGACCGCCGCGCTGCATTTTGCCGGCCAGTTGGGCCTGGTGCTCATTGCCGTCGATGGCAGCGGCCTCGGCGACAAATTGATTTTCGAGCCTTCGCGCGGCGGCGATCTCTTCCCACATCTCTATGCCAAGTTGCCGCTCTCGGCCGTATTGTGGGAGGCGCCACTGCCGCTTGATCAGGACGGCGCGCACGTTTTCCCGGAGCTGCAGCCATGATCGATCCCTTCAAGCGTTTCGCCCGCCAGGGTCTTTTCCTGTTCGATCCGGAAACCGCGCACGGCATGTCGATTGCCGCGCTGAAATCCGGCCTCGTGCCGGCCTGCCGGATCGCTCCCGATCCGCGCCTGCGCCAGACCGTCGCCGGCCTCGTCTTCGAAAATCCGATCGGTATGGCCGCGGGCTATGACAAGAATGCCGAGGTACCGGAGGCGCTACTGAAGCTCGGTTTCGGCTTTACCGAGATCGGCACGGTGACGCCGAAGCCGCAATCCGGCAATCCGCGTCCGCGTATCTTCCGCCTGGTGGAGGATGAAGGCGTCATCAACCGCCTCGGCTTCAACAATGACGGCCATGACGCCGCCTTCACGCGCTTGGCAGCGCTAAGGAGCCATGGCATGGTTGGCGTCAATATCGGCGCCAACAAGGATAGCGAGGATCGCATCGCCGATTATGTCGCCGGTATCCGCCGCTTCTATTCCGTCGCGCGTTATTTCACCGCCAACATTTCCTCGCCGAACACGCCTGGCCTGCGCGACCTCCAGGCGCGCGAAAGCCTCGCGGCGCTGCTCTCTGCCGTGCTGGCGGCGCGCGATGAAGAGGCTGCGAAATCCGGACGGAAGATCCCGGTCTTTCTGAAGATCGCCCCCGATCTGACGGAAGAGGGCATGGATGACATCGCGGCGGAAGCGCTTTCGCATGCGCTGGATGGACTGATCGTCTCCAACACCACGCTCTCCCGCGACGGTCTCAAGGATCAGCGCCAGGCGAAGGAGGCGGGCGGCCTCTCCGGCGTGCCGCTGTTCGAAAAGTCGACTTCTGTGCTTGCCAGGATGCGCAAGCGCGTCGGCCCTGACCTGCCGATCATCGGCGTCGGCGGTGTCTCCTCGGCCGAAACCGCACTCGAAAAGATCAGGGCGGGGGCCGATCTTGTCCAGCTCTATTCCTGCATGGTCTATGAGGGGCCGGGCCTGCCCGGCGATATAGTGCGCGGTCTCTCGGCGCTGCTCGACCGTGAAAAGGCCGGCTCGATCCGTGATTTGCGCGACAGCAGGCTGGACTACTGGGCGGCGCGGAAGGTCTGATCGGCTCGCGGCCGCACCAGCACCGCCAGGAAGAAGCCGCGGAAGAGCAGGAAGGCATTCATCGCCAGCCACAGGCCGTGATTGCCGAAGAGCGGCACGAAGACGGCGAGCATCAGGAGGTAGCCGGCAAAGGACATCAGCATCCGGTTGCGCATGTCGACCGACCATGTCGCGCCGATGAAGACGCCGTCCATCAAAAAGGCAAGCGCTCCCGTCAGCCCCGTCACCGCTGCCCAGGGCAGGTAGATCCCGGCTGCTTCACGCACTTCGGATGAGGTCGTCAAGACCGAGATCAGCCAGGGACCGGCGAGGAAGAAGAAGGCGGAAACGATCGCCGCCAGTCCGAAGGACCAGAGGGTTGTCAGTTTCAGCCCGCGATCGAAGGCCGGCCGGTAGCGCGCGCCGATCGCACGGCCGGTGATCTGTTCGGCGGCATTGGCGAGCCCGTCAAGATAATAGCCGGAGAGCAGGAAGAAATTCATCAGCACGGCATTGGCGGCAAGGGTGATCGCGCCGAAGCTGGTGCCGATCCGCGTCATGATGGTGAAGGCGCCGATCAGCACGAAGGTGCGGATCAGGATGTCGCGGTTGAGCGCAAAAAGCTCCGCCAGGCGATGACGGGAAAATATCTCCGACCATGCCGGTCGCCCTGCCTTGAAGCCACTGAGCACGATGAAAAGCCCGGCGATCGCGCCAGCCGTTTCGCCGGCCATCGTTGCCCAGGCGACCCCGGCCACGCCCCAGCCGAGCGAGAGGCCGAGATAGATGGAAAGCAGGATGTTGATGCCGTTGATCAGTGCTTGCAGCAGGAGTCCGACGTTGCCCTGTCCGCGTCCGAGCACGAAACCGAGGATCGCGTAGTTCGCGAGCGCCGCAGGTGCCGCCAGCATGCGGATCGAGAAATAAGTGCTGGTCGCCTCGGCGATCGCCCCTTCGGCGCCCATCAGTCTCAAGCCGGCCGCCATCAAGAGCGGCGAAAGACAGAGCAGCGCCAAGCCGCAGCCGAGCGCGGAAATCAGTGCCCGCCAGAAAACGGCCTGTTGTTCATGCTGGTCCCGCCGGCCATAGGCCTGCGCCGTCAGTCCCGTCGTCGAGGCGCGCAGGAAGTTGAAACTACCCAAGATGAGATCGAAGAGCATGGCGCCGATCGCCAACCCCGCCAGCGCCTCCGGATCGCCCATATGGCCGACGACGGCGGTGCTCGTCAGCCCGAGAAGCGGCGTCGTCATGAAGCCGAGCGTCATCGGGATGGCGATCGAGAGCACCAGCCGGTGCGTGACGTCGAAGGCGAGAGAGTGACTGTTGCTGCGCGTATCCATACCGGCCTCGTCTAAAGCGCGTCGCGATCTTTCAGGTTCGCTCCCAGCACTTTAGGTTCTTGTCTTACGCATGTCGTTGCCGCAAAACCGCGGCACACTTTTGCGCGACATGCTTGGGAGGCAGAATCACTTCAGCTGGAAAGCACCATGGCCCAATAAGGCAGGTTTCTGGAAGATGCATTATGCGCGACGGCGACGCCGAGGCCGTCATAACGACCGAGCATGTTTTCCAGATGATGCGGCGAATTGATCCAGGCCGTCACCACGTCATCGACGCTCTGCTGGCCCGACGCGATGTTTTCCGCTGCCGGCAGCCGGACGCCGCTCGCCTTGACGCGCGCGCCGAAACTGTCGGTCATGCCCATGACATGGGCCATCTTGCCGGCGCTCGCCATGCGTTTCGCCTGGAAGAGAGCGGCGGTCTGCGCCGCCGGATCGATAGCAAGCGGCGGCAGCCCGTTTTTCGCCCTGAGCTGATTGACGAGCGGCAATACGCTCGCCGTCTCGTCCTCGCCGTTCGAAGGCGTGCCGGCGATCCGCGGGGTCGTGGTGCAGCCTGCGATGCCGGCGGCAAAGGCAAGTCCGGAAAGGCGCAGCAGGCCGCGCCTGGAAAGATGGATGGATGTCATGTTACCGGCGATAGCTGAAAAGACGAAGGATGACGAAGAGCGGGATGACGATCGTCGCGCCGAGGATGAGATAGTCGCCGACGCGTCCGAGTGCTGCGAAACCCCGATGCCAGATCTCCAGGATGAAGTCGCGGAACCCATAGATGATGTTCCAGGGCGTCAGGCCGAAAACGGTCATGACAAAGCCGACGATCAGCGACACCACGATAAGCTTTACCAGTGTGCGGCCGAGCGAATCGCCGAGGAACTTGTTCACCTGATCGGACATGCGCCATCTCCTGTTTGCCCCTGGAATAAGGTTGCGGCGCGGCGCCTGCAAGCCCTTTCCGGAATTGGCTGTTTCGCCTCTGAGATAGGACTTGAGTTTTTTTGTGACCGCCGCCAAATGCCAGCGAAACAATAGGTCCGTCATGCAGCCCCACCAGCTTTCCTCAGGCGACGTCATCGCCGACCGCCGCGCCGATTATGCCAGGATGCTCGAAGAGGGGGGTGAGCCGGAAGCCGCCGCCGAGCTAATGGAGCAGGCGCTCGAACTCGCACCCGCCTGGGCCGCCGGCTGGTATCGTCTCGCCACCTATCTGGAAAAGGCGGGCAGGGGCGAAGCAGCGATCGAGGCCTATCGAAGGACGCTTGCCCTCGATCCCGATGATATCTTCGGTGCGGCCCTCAAGCTCGCCCTTCTCGGCGATAGCGCTGTTCCCGATCAGCCGCCGAGCCGCTATGTCGAACGCCTTTTCGACGATTATGCCGATCGTTTCGAAACCGCACTCGTCGAAAAACTCGATTATTCCGTCCCGCGGAAGCTCGCGGCGCTTGTTGCCTCCACCGGCAGGCGCTACGAACTCGCCGTCGATCTCGGCTGCGGCACCGGTCTGCTTGGTCCTGAAATCCGCGCTGGCGTCGGCCGCCTCGAAGGCTTCGACCTCTCGCAGAACATGTTGACGAAGGCCGCCGAGAAAGATGTCTATGACAGTCTCGCCCAAGCCGATCTTTCGCTGGCGCCCGATGGTTCGGGTATCTTTGCCGACGCGGCGCGCCACCGCGCCGATCTCGTGACGGCAGCCGATGTCCTGATGTATCTCGGCAATCTCGAGAGCGTCTTTGCCATCGTCGGAGAACTCGCCGCCGCTGGCGCCGACATCGCCTTTTCGGTCGAGGATGCGGGGGAAGGCGAAAGCTTCCATCTCGCCCCGTCGCTGCGTTATGCCCATTCGGAGACTTATGTCAGGCTGCTGCTCGCCCGTCACGGCCTCGAAATCCTCAAGCTCGTCAAGACGTTCATTCGCAAAGATGGCGGGAACTCGGTTTCCGGCATTCTGTTCCTTGCGCGCAAACCGGTATGAACGAATATTTCTTGCGATTTTTGAATAGGTCAGTAACGCTTACCTATTTCGCTTGATCGAAACCGGAAAAGCTTGATATTGCACGGCTATCCGCAGGGAGCGTAGCGATAAAACGCCGGGCGCTCCGGCTCATTCCATAGTGAAAAAAATCCGCAACGTCCGGGCCTTCTCCGGGCGGTCCTGAACTTGTCCGCCTTGGAGACCGACGACATGACACAGCTCATCAATGCCCTTGGCGTCTGGAACACGAGCGCGACGCGCCACACTCCCATCGAGGATGTGCAGGGCATCTTCTCCGGCAGCCTTGTCGCGGCGCTCGGCCTCTACGTGCTTGCCAGCGCCGGCCTTCTCACAGGCAGCACGGCCGGCGTGGCCTTCCTCCTGCATTATGCCTTCGGCATCAATTTCGGCCTCGCCTTCTTCCTGCTCAACCTGCCGTTCTTCTATCTCTCGTGGAAGCGTCTCGGCATGGCCTTCACGATCAAGACCTTCATCGCCATCGGCCTGACGTCGGTGCTTGCCGATGTGCAGTCGCGCTTCTTTTCGATTTCGAGCATTCATCCGGCCTGGGCGGCCCTCCTCGGCGGCCTGCTGCTCGGCTTCGGCCTGCTGGCGCTCTATCGCCACCGCGCCAGCCTCGGCGGCGTCGGCATTCTTGGCATCTATCTGCAGGAGCGCTTCGGCATCCGCGCCGGCCTCGTCCAGCTCGCCATCGACATGTGCGTGCTCGCCGCCGCCTTCTTCGTCACCACCCCGCCCGTCGTATTCTATTCGGTGCTCGGCGCTATCGTGCTCAATCTCTTCGTCGCGATCAATCACCGGGCTGATCGCTACATCGCACTGTAACCTTACAAATCCGTAACCCATTCTAAACAAAACGTAACTTGCCTCTGATCCACCCCGGCGCGACACTTCTTCTCGCGCCGGATTTGATGAGGTGAGCCATGTCAGATTTGGAAAAACTTGTAAGACGCCGCATGCAGGAAGAATACGCCAAGGGTGCTTCCGCAGAGGAAATTGCGAAAGTCGTTCGAGACCTCCTCAACGGCGTCGATCTCTCCGGCAATAGGTTTGACGCCATTGCCATGCGAGCCACTACGGACAATGAGTGACCGATTATTCAACCGACCCGAGATTTTCGGGTCGGTCGCCGGGATGGTTTCCCCGTAAGCGGATATATCACGCGGCCTTCGTTACCTTATCGATAGGATGCTGCGAGCGGAAGCCGACGGCAAGCCGGTTCCAGATATTGATCGCGCCGATCGCCACCGTAATCTCAGTCATCTCCTTCTCGGAGAAATGCGCCTTCAGCGCCTCGTAGTCGGCATCCGGTGCGCCTGTCTTAGCGATGTTCGTTACCGCATCGACCCAACCGAGCAGTGCGCGTTCGCGGGCGTCATAAACCGGCGATTCCCGCCAGACGCACATCAGGTTGATCCATTGTTCGCTGAGGCCATCGTGGCGGGCTTCCTTCACATGCATGTCGACGCAATAGGCGCAGCCGTTGATCTGCGAAGCGCGCAGCTTGATCAGGTGGATGAAGCGGCGCTCCAGACCAGAGGACTGGACATATTGCTCGAGTGCGGCGATGGCCTTGTAGGCATCGGGGGCGGCTTTCGCGAAGTTGAAACGTGGTTGCATTGTCTTTCTCCTTGGTTGGGGCTCAGCGAGCCGTCTTGCGTTCGTGGATTTCAAGGAAAGCGCAGCCCCGGGCTGCGATCGATCCGTCGTCGAGGGCATGCAGTTCGATGCCGAGATCGGCAATGCTGGTCTTGGCAAGTTCCGCCCGGTAAACCCGTTCAGCTCGGAGCATCGCCGCGCTGATGTTGCAGGGCTTGGCGAAGAAACGATCGGAGACCGGGTTTGGTCCGCGCTGGCGGATTTCGGCACAGCGAAAGGCCGGCGCCGGTCCTTCGACCGCAAGCAGGATGTCGAGCAGCGAAATCTCCGCCGGCGTCTTCGCCAGCCGATAGCCGCCCTTCGGCCCGGGTACGGTATCGAGGATGCCGGCGCCCGAGAGCGCCTGCAGATGTTTGAGCAGGTAGCTCGTCGAAACGCCATGGAATTCCGCCAGTGCCGCCGCCGAAAGCACGCCGCCTTCGGAAAGGCCGGACAGCATTGCGACGCTGTGAATGGCCTGCTCGACCCCATCGCTCATTTTCATACGCACGGCCTCCTAATTCGTGGATAAAAAATATCCACGATTAAGGCGACTGTCAAGAGGCGCCTTGCTGCTTGCCTTTATCCCCGCGCGGGATAGAAGACGGAAAAAGCCGACAGGGGAACATCATGGCATCCAACGCCTTCGCAGGCCTTCTGAATTCCAGCGCCGATCGCCATTCGCCGTTCGACGATGCGCAGGGCATCGTCGCCGGCAGCATGCTCGCCGTGCTTGGCGTCTCGCTTCTGTCGGGCGCGGGGCTGCTTGCCGGCGGCACGGCCGGTCTTGCCTTTCTCGCCCATTATGCGACGGGCTTCAGCTTCGGCCTCTGCTTCTTTGCCGTGAACCTGCCCTTTTATTATCTTGCCTTTCGCCGATTGGGGCCGGCCTTCACCATCAAGACGTTCGCCGCCATCGCGCTGACCTCGATCCTGTCCGAATTCGTGCCGGGCTTTATCGGCATCACTCATGTCAACCCTATCGCCGGGGCGCTGTTCGGCGGCCTCGTCATCGGCGCCGGCATGCTGGCGCTCTTCCGCCATCGCGCCAGCCTCGGCGGCATCGGCATTCTCGCCCTCTATATCCAGGATCGTCTCGGCTGGCGCGCCGGCCTCGTTCAGCTCGGCTTCGACCTTGTCATCTTGGCGCTCTCCTTCTTCGTCGCCAGCCCCTTCATCATCGCCTGCTCCGTGCTCGGCGCGGTCGTGCTCAACCTCGCGATTGCCATCAATCACCGCAAGGACCGCTATATCGCCGTGTGAGGCGATGGCCGCTCTTCTTTTTCCCTGGGCTTTCGCTACCTTCAGCATGTGGACCAGATCGATTCCGAAGCCCGCGCCCTGCTGCCTGCCGCCTTTACCCGCTGGTTTGCGGAAAAGGGCTGGCGTCCGCGCGCCCATCAGCTGGAACTGCTTTCCCGCGCCGAGGCGGGTGAAAGCACGCTGCTGATCGCGCCGACCGGCGCCGGCAAGACGCTCGCCGGTTTCCTGCCGTCGCTCACCGATCTCACTCGCCGCGGCCGAATCCCGCCTGGCTCCGCCTTCATCGGTATCCACACGCTCTATGTGTCGCCGCTGAAGGCGCTGGCGATCGATATCGAGCGCAACCTTATGAAGCCGGTCGAGGAGATGGACCTGCCCGTTACGGTCGAGAACCGAACCGGTGATACGCCGAACGCCGAGCGACAGCGCCAGAAGCTCAATCCGCCGGATATTCTGCTGACGACGCCCGAGCAGGTCGCTCTGCTTCTGGCGAACCGGGAGGCCGAGCGCTTCTTCAAGGACCTGAAATATGTCGTCCTCGACGAACTGCATTCACTCGTCACCTCCAAGCGCGGCCATATGCTGTCGCTCGGCCTTGCCCGCCTGCGCCGCCTTGCCCCTGAACTGAAGACCATCGGCCTATCGGCGACAGTGGCGGAGCCGATGGACCTGCAGAAATGGCTGGTTGCCCAGGAAGACGGCAGGGAGCATCATGCCGGCCTCGTTGTCGTCGAAGGCGGCGCCAAGCCTGACATCTCCATCTTGTCGACCGAGGAGCACATTCCCTGGGCGGGCCACTCCGCCAAATATGCCATTCCCGATGTCTACACCAAGCTCCTCGAGCACAAGACGACGCTGCTTTTCGTCAATACCCGCAGCCAGGCGGAAATGCTCTTCCAGGAACTCTGGACGATCAATGACGATAATCTGCCGATCGCCCTCCACCACGGCTCGCTCGATGTTGCCCAGCGCCGCAAGGTTGAGGCGGCGATGGCCGAAAACCGGCTGCGCGCCGTCGTCGCCACCTCCACGCTCGATCTTGGCATCGACTGGGGCGATGTCGATCTCGTCATCCATGTCGGCGCGCCGAAGGGCGCCTCGCGCCTTGCCCAGCGCATCGGCCGCGCCAATCACCGCATGGACGAGCCCTCGAAGGCGATCCTCGTGCCCGCCAACCGTTTCGAAGTCATGGAGTGCCAGGCTGCGCTCGACGCCAATTACATCGGCGCGCAGGATACCCCGCCCGTCGGGCGTGGCGCGCTCGACGTGCTTGCCCAGCACGTGCTCGGCATGGCCTGCGCCGAACCTTTCGACATGCTGGAGCTCTACGACGAAGTCACCAGCGCCTCGCCCTATGCCGATCTCACCTGGGAGATCTTCGAGCGTGTCGTCGATTTCGTGGCGACCGGCGGCTATGCGCTCAGGACCTACGAGCGCTACGCCCGCATCCGCAAGACGAAGGAGGGGCGCTGGCGCGTTTCCCACCCGGCGGTCGCTCAGCAATATCGCCTCAACCTCGGCACCATTGTCGAAAGCCCGATGCTGAACATCCGCATGGTCAAGCGCGGCGAGGGCGGCCGGATCGGCCGCGGCGGCGCCACTCTGGGGAAGGTTGAGGAATATTTTCTCGAGCAACTGTCGCAGGGAGACACCTTCATCTTCTCCGGCAAGGTGCTGCGCTTCGAGGGCATCCGCGAAAACGAATGTCTGGCCTCGCAGGCCTTTTCCCTCGATCCGAAGATTCCGTCCTATGCTGGTGGCAAGTTTCCGCTGTCGACCTATCTCGCCGAGCAGGTGCGGGCGATGATCGCCGATCCCGATCGCTGGCGCCATCTGCCCGATCAGGTGCGCGACTGGCTGTCGCTGCAGAAAGACAAGTCGATGCTGCCGAAGCGCGACGAATTCCTGATCGAAACCTTCCCGCGCGGTAGCCGCGGCTATATGGTCGCCTATCCCTTCGAGGGCCGCCTCGCCCACCAGACGCTCGGAATGCTACTCACCCGCCGGCTGGAGCGGGCGGGCGCCAAACCGCTCGGTTTCGTCGCCACCGATTACTCCCTTGCCGTCTGGGGCCTCGAGGATATGGGGCTGATGATCGGCAACGGCCGTCTCAGCCTCTCCGACCTCTTCGACGAGGATATGCTCGGCGACGATCTCGAGGCCTGGCTCGACGAATCCTTCCTGCTGAAGCGCACCTTCCGCAATTGCGCAGTGATTGCAGGCTTGATCGAGCGCCGCCATCCGGGCAAGGAAAAGAGCGGCCGCCAGATCACCGTCTCCGCCGATCTGATCTACGACGTGCTGCGCAGCCACGAGCCGGATCACATCCTGCTGCAGGCGACGCGGCAGGATGCAGCCACCGGGCTTTTGGATATTCGCCGTCTTGGCGATATGCTGATGCGAATCAAGGGCCACATCACGCACCGCGCCCTCGACCATATTTCTCCGCTCGCCGTGCCGGTGATGCTGGAAATCGGACGGGAAGCGGTGCCCGGCGAGGCCCATGATGCGCTGCTCGCCGAGGCGGCGGACGATCTGATCGCCGAAGCCTTGGCTTGACGAATTTGGAAACGACGACAGTGATGAACCGCCTGGCGCTCGCGCGCGACATTTCAGCATTGGCCGCGATACCGGGCATCGAGACATCGGTGAACGGCATTGCCGCCGTCTGCGATCCGCTCGGCGCTCTCTATCTTCCGGATGCCGGCCTGCTCGTGGTCTCCGACCTGCATCTGGAAAAGGGGGCAGCCTTCGCCCGTCGTGGCATGATGCTGCCGCCTTACGATACGCTGGCGACTCTGACGGTGCTCTCCGCCGTCATCTCGCGTTATGATCCGAAGCTCGTCATTTCGCTCGGCGATAATTTCCACGATCGTATCGGTTCGGAGCATCTGCCCGAAAATTTCCGCGCTCTGATCGTCGCGATGGCGCGCGGCCGGGAATGGATCTGGATCAATGGCAACCACGATCCTGACGGCATCGTCGATCTGCCGGGCGTGTCCGTCGATGAGATGCATTATGCCGGCCTGACGTTTCGCCACGAGCCGAGGGATGGCCTGCAGAAAGGCGAAATCGCTGGCCACCTGCATCCGTCGGCGACCGTTCGCCGGCGCGAAAGATCCGTCCGACGCCCCTGTTTCGCCACCGACGGCGCTCGCCTCCTCATGCCTGCCTTCGGCGTGATGAGCGGCGGCCTGGATCTCGGCCATCAGGCGATGAAGGGCCTGTTCGACAAAGCCTCGCTGGTGGCGCATCTGTTGGGTCGAGACCGGATTTATTCGGTCCGGTATGGGAATTTGCGAGGATAGCGCCCCGCTATTTCAAGGACAGCATGGCGCGCCCTTGAATACGCTCAATCACACCCCTGCAATTGCTGCTGATATGTGCCTGCCATCCTCGCAAAGCGCTGCGCGGTCTGCTGCAATTGCCCGTTCGAACGCCAGTCGCCGCGCTTATATCCGGTCGGCCCGGAATAATAGGCGAGATAGAGATTATAGGCGTCGTTCAACGGAATGCCGGTGTCCGCACTGTTCTGATAGTGATACCAGCCGATGAAATCGATCGCGTCGGCGAAGTTCGTGCGGCGCGCCGCCCAGTTCCCCGTTTGCGACTGATAATGATCCCATGTGCCGTCGAGCGCCTGTGAATAGCCGTAGGCCGTCGAAGGCCGGGTCCAGGGAATGAAGCCGAACAGCCTGGTGCGCGGCGGCCGCGCATAGGGCTGGAAGCCGGATTCGGTGTACATCGTCGCCATCAGGATCGGCACGGGCACGCCGTATTTCTTCTGCGTCCGCTCGGCAGCACTCTGCCAGCTGGAGAAAAGCCCCTCGCGCTGATCGAAAACGGCGCAAATGTTCCTCGTCTGCTTCGGCGCCGTCGCACAGCCCGCAAGCAGCGTGAGACCCACGGCCGTCAAAACGATACGAGTACGCATAACAAAACCTCTCGTTTCCGAGAGATTACTAACTCGTAAATGTTAAAAACCGGTTTTTAGTCGAATTCGAATTTTTCTGAAGGGACCACGCGGGAAGACCAACAGCCGTGACCACAACTCGCTACACCTTGACGGGTTCGTATCGCAGGATCACCGCACCGCTTTGCGTCGTCGAGGAATCGATGAGTTTCAAAGGCGCCTGGCTCTCTGTAGGCTTGAAAAGCGGATTGCCGCCGCCGAGGATCACTGGCACGACGCAGACCCTGATTTCATCGATGAGGCCTGCTTTCAGCAGGCTGTCGGAAAGCTCGGCGCTGCCGAAGATGAAGATCGTCTTGCCGCTTTCCTGCTTCAGCTTCGTCAACTCGGGGATCGGATCGCTGACGACGCGGGCATTATTCCAGCCGGGATCGGTCATGGTCCGCGACACGGCAATCTTGGCGATGCCGTTCATATAGGCCTTGATCTTGTCTTCGCTCTCGGCGGTCGGCCAGTAGGAGGCCATGCCGTCGTAAGTCTTGCGGCCGAAGACCAGGAGATCGCCTTCCTCGCCGAACCGTTCGGCATATTGCCGCAACTCCGGCCCCCAGGCGAAATTGTGGAAGTCGATATCCCACGGCTTCGTCCCTTCGAAATAACCATCGAGCGTCATCAGATTCCAGACAACAAGCTTCCTCATTCCATCCTCCTCCAGCGTCATGCGTTAACTGGTTGCGATATGAAACTGGTTCCATATAGGCAATCTGATAGCGGAATGCAAGCGGTTTTTAGGCGGCTTGTTTGTCCAAAGTCCAGCATGCGCACTTGACTGTTCTAGGTCGATTGTCCTAATGAGTTTTTAGGTCAAATGTCCTAGGTGTTTACCGCTGGCGCTTGAAGAAAAGATAAGGAGGAAGGAATTGGTTGCTGCGGTCACGCGACAGCAGATCGTCGAAGCCGCCGATAGGCTCTTTTACCAGAGAGGCTTTGAGGCGACGTCCTTTGCTGACATCGCTGCAGTGGTCGAGTTGTCTCGGGGTAACTTTTACTACCACTTCCGGACCAAGGACGAGCTTCTTGACGCGGTGATCACCCATCGTCTGGCTAAAACCAAATCGATGCTCGAGGCATGGGAGGCCAAATCCGAGGCTCCTGGTGAGCGAATTCTCAGTTTCGTCCAACTCCTAATCGTGAACCAGGCAAAGATCATGGCTTATGGCTGCCCGGTCGGCACGCTCTGTGGCGAACTCGCCAAGCTCGATCACATCGCCAGGGGCCGGGCAGCCGAGATTTTCGATCTGTTTCGTCATTGGCTCTCACGCCAGTTCATTGCGGTCGGCCGCGAGGCTGATGCCGATGCGCTCGCCATGCACGTCCTGATGTGGAGTCAGGGTGTTGCTGCACTCGCCGCCGCATATCGCGACGAAACCTTCGTTCGCCGTGAGGTGGAAAATATCTCTACGTGGCTAGCAGCGCGGCTGCCTAAATCAACCGCCTTCTCTGAAATCGTTCCTGTACAGCCTTCCTAAGGGAGTTCCCGGATGTTTTTCGTTACCCTGAAGTTCGCCGCCGGCAAGGCCAAAGCCCCTGTCCTGATGGAAGGACATAGCGCCTGGATCAAGCGTGGCTTCGATGATGGCGTGTTTCTCCTCGTCGGCGGCCTTCAGCCGAGTGCGGGAGGAGCCGTCGTCGCCCACAACACGTCACGCGCCGATCTGGAAATTCGGATTCAGGAAGATCCCTTTGTGGCGGAAGGCGTGGTCACCGCCGATATTCAGGAAGTTGCGCCGGTTCGCATCGATGAGCGCCTCGCCTTCTTGAGGACATGAGAGATAGGATCAGTCCTTGCGGAAGATCAGGCTGGCGCTCCAGCCGGTGATGACGGCAAGCAGCACGGCCGCGCAGCCGTACAGGATCGGCTGGTTATGCGCCGCATCGGTGATCGTCTGCTCGATGCCGGTCTTGATGACGCGCAGCGGCAGCGATTTTTCGGTGATGAAATTGCCGCTCTTGAAGAGATAGGCGCGCACCGTATGCACACCGTTCGGGATGTTGGCCGGCAGGCGCAGACTCGCCTTGAAGAGGTTGGAGGAAACGAACCGCACCCCGCTCGGATTGCGGTCGTAAAGTGCGCCCGATTGTTGCAGCCGCAGGAAAGCCTGGCGGAATTCGCCGAGATTGCTGCCGTCGCCGACGAAGCCGACCGGGGTCAGCGGAATGTGATCGATGCCGATCCCCTGATCGGTCAGTTCGAGCGGGGTCGTCAGGTCGTCTATCCCGCGTGAACTCGACATCGAATAGGAATGCGGCACCGCTTCGAAGGTCATCGAGCGCCTGTTCACCCAGATGCCGAAGACGCGCTCCTTCTTGCGCACCGTCGCATCCTCACGCGGCCCTTCCAGCACCACGACCACGTCATACTGGCCGATGGCGAGCAGCAGCTGGTCGGTGTTCGACAAAGCCCCGAAGATCGTCAGGTCTGCGCCGCGGAAATCTGATGTGATGGCGATTTCGCTGGTCGATGTGCCGATCTCCAGCCCTTCACGTACGGCTTCCGTCGCCTGTCCGGGCAGCCATTGCGCTCCGGCACTGATCGGCAGCAGGCAAAGAAATAGGATGAAGGCGGCAAGCAGGCGCATCAGTTGCCCGCTCCCATCACGACCGAATAGACGTCGGCCGGCGTCACCACCAGCGCGACCGCAAGGCGCAAGCCGACGGCGAGCACAAGCAGGCCGAGGAGTGCGCGCAGCTGCTCGCCGCGCAGTTTCTGGCCGACACGCACGCCGTATTGCGCCCCGATGACGCCTGCCACCATCAGGATGAAGGCGAGCACGATATCGACGGAAAAATTCGTCGCCGCCTGCACGATCGTTGTATAGGCGGTGACGAAGATGATCTGGAACAGCGAAGTGCCGACGACGACATTGGTCGGGATACGCAGCAGGTAGATCATCGCCGGCACCATGATGAAGCCGCCGCCGACGCCCATGATCGAGGTGAGGATGCCGATCGCGAATCCGAGCGCGACGATCGGGATGACGCTGAGATAGATCTTCGATTTTTTGAAACGTACCTTGAGCGGCAGCTTGTGCACCCAGTGCTGGTGGCCGGGCTTGCGCGGCGCGGGCGGTTCGTTGCGGGCGGCCCGCCGCATGGCATTGATGCTTTCGAGCAGCATCAGCCCGCCGACGGTGCCGAGGAAGATAACGTACATCAGCGAGATGATGAGATCGAGCTGTCCCACCCGTCGCAAAAGCGAAAAGATCCAGATGCCGACCGTGGCGCCCGTCAGACCGCCGACCAATAGCACCGTGCCGAGCTTGACGTCGAGCGTACCGCGCCGGAAGTGCGTGATCGCGCCTGAAATGGACGAGGCCACAACCTGGTTGGCGCCGGTCGCGACCGCGACGACGGGAGGAATGTTGTAGAAGATCAAGAGCGGAGTAATAAGAAAGCCGCCGCCGACGCCGAACATTCCTGACAGGAATCCGACGGCCGCTCCCATGCCGAGAATGATGAAGATGTTCACCGACAATTCTGCAATGGGCAGATAGATTGTCACAACCGACCCCGAATGATAACCGCGCCTGCCGGGCGGCTTTTGTCACGTCCCCGTTCGAATGCGCACCATACTGTGAAATCGTTGCCAGAGGCTTTCGATCGGGCCCCTGATGAGCGATGGAGGTCCGGCAGAAGATTCGCCGGATGCGCGGATCGATATGTCCCGCATAATCCGGCTTTTTTCAGGTATTGTGACAGGCGGCGGCAAAATCGAAGAAAGCTTGCCGCGAAGCCTTTTCTAGATTGCCTTCGTGCCCTGTTTATTGCGTTCGAGCAGCGCCTTCACGGTCGCATCGGTCACCTTGCCGTCCGGCTCCTGGCCGACCGATTTCTGGAAGCTCTTGATCGCAGCAACGGTCTTCGCGCCCATTTCGCCGTCCGGCACTCCGGCGTCGAAGCCGTTATTGTTGAGGATCGCCTGGATGTTGCGGATCGCCTTCTTCATGTCGACGGTCGCCGTCTTTGCGCCCGTGCCTGCCCATTCGTCCGGGATGTCGATGCCGTTCGTACGATGATCGAGCGGCTCCGGCTTCCAGAGATCGGCTTTCGCGCGCGCCCGTTCGAGCTGGTCGGGTTTCATGGCGTTAGCCACTTCGTCGCGCTTCTGTGCCGCGTCCTTGTCGCCAGCCTTGGCGGCGATTGCGAACCACTTGTAGGACTCTTCGAGATCCACCGGAACTCCGTTGCCGCGTGCGCAGAGGATCGCGAGGTTGAACTGGCTGTCGGTGATGCCGAGGTTTGCGGCCTTCGTGAACCATGAGGCGGCCGTTGCATAATCCTGCTGGCCGAGAGCGCCGGAGGCATAGAGAACGGCCAGATTGTGCATCGCACTGGCATTGCCCTGGTTCGCCGCCTGTTCGTAGAAGCCCTTCGCCTTGTTGATGTCGCGTTCGACGCCGTTGCCCTTCTCGTACATGCTGCCGAGCCGGTATTGTGCCGGCGCAAAGCCCTTGTCGGCCGAAAGCTGATACCAGCTTGCCGCCTGCTTCTGGTCGACGGTCACGCCGTTTCGGCCGTCTGAATAGCGCGCGCCGATCTCGAACAGCGCGAGCGTATCGCCGCTGCGCGCCGCATCGGCAAGCGATTTCGGCTGCACTGTATCGGGAATGGTGATTCCGGCCTGCGGTGCGGTGGTGGGCGCGTTGGGAACGAAGCCTGACGTCTCCTGTGTTGCGCCAGCCGCGCCGGGCGCGGCGAGGGTCGCAGCACCTTCGCCATCGAGCGGCGTCGCGTCGGTCAGATGTTCGCCAGCCACCGGGGGTGCGGCATCCGGTTGTGCCTGTTCCGCGGCGGGAGCTATTGTCTCGGCTGCGGGAGCGTTCGTTTCGGCAGTGCCGGCAGCCTGCTGTGCGGGCATTGCTTCGAGCATTGCCGGCGCAGGATTTTCCGTTGCTCCCGTCAGCGCCGAGACTTCCGCCGGCGATTGTGGCGCGCGTTCGCCGCTCGTCAGCGTGCGGGCAAGCGGAAAGGCCATGATGGCGAGCAGCACGGCGCCGACTGCCAGCAGGATCGGCCGCCGGTAGCGCGAAAAGGCGCTGGTCTTGCCCGTCTTGTCGGAAGTCTTGACGGCCTTGTCGGTTTTGATGCTCTTCTTCTCGGCCTTGATGGTTGCCTGCTTCGGATTGGCGTCCACCTCCATGGCGGCGGCCTGCGCCGCACGGCGGGCAGCGGCAATGTAGTCGGCGCGATCGGTTTCGCCGGCAGGTTTGCCGCGCGCCGCACTCTGGCTGGCGCGCACCCGCTCGAGGATCTTCTTCACGTCAGGCGCGCCTGAGCCCGGTTCGAGCAGTTCGTTTGCCGCATCCGTCGGCACCACGTCTGCGGGATCGATCGACGGTGCCGGATCGATAACCGCGCGTTCGGTTGCCTTGCTCTCGGTTTTCTTGCCGGGCAGCAACCGTTTGCCGAGGCTGGCAAGCAGGCTGACCTTTGCCGGTGCTGCTCCCGGCATCGCGGCTTCCGGCGACCGCGTCGCGGCTTCGATGGCGATCGCGCTCGCTCCGCTCATGGCCGCGGCCTGCGCCGGGATGCTGGATTCCGTTGCGACTTCGGCGGTGCGAATGACGGGAGAGGCCTTTGCTGTCGGGGCAGCGTCCTGTGCCCGGCCCGCTTCCGCCACCATCAGCGCATAGGGATCGACATCGAAATCGACATCGGCCACCGGCATCTGGGCACTCGGCCGGCCCCGCTCTTCCATGCCGTCGAGGCGGTCGGCAATGTGAACCAGCGTCTCGTGCAGCGCCTTGAAGGTCTTGTGCGTGCGCTCTTCGCTGTCGCGGGTGATATCCTCGAGATGCCGCAGGTCCTCGGCCAGCGCTGTTAACGCCGACATGTCGGCGGCGGGCACGGCGCCCTGGAGGCTGCCATTGCGCGAATAGGCTTCGACGACGGCTTCCGCCGCCTGCCGGGCAGCCTCGATGATATATTCGTCGCTTGTCGCCATATAATCTTCGATCGCGCCCATGCGCCGGTCGAGATCGGCGGGTATCTGAGCGCTTTCGCGCGGCTCACTCATCAAGGCCGAAAGATTGGCGATCTGGTCTTCGAGGTTCCTCAGCGCCCGCGGATCGGTCGGCGGCGCCGATGTGCTCTCCTCCAACCGGGCGGCAATGTCGCTCAGCCGTCCTTCGAGGCGCCGGAAAGCGCCGTCGTCGATCGTCGCCGCAGGTGCCGGCTGCTGATAGGCCATCTCGTCGATGCGTCGGGCGAGATAGTCGAGCCGCTGCGCCAGCACGTCGTTGACGGCCCCATTTTCCAGCGCGTCGATCTTGCGGGAAATGTCGGAAAGCGCGCCCGTGAGGTCGGGCTGGGGGGCTGCCTTCTGCGTCCGCTCCAGGAGATAGGAAAGATGTTCCAGCCGCTCGTCGAGCCGCGATGTCGCTTCTGCCTTCGTCAGTTCCTCGACGCGCGACGTCAGCGCCTCCAGGCGCATTGCCAGGTCGTCGGCCGGCGTCGCGCGGCTGGCCGCGTCATGGCTCATCAGGTCGATCTGATCGGCGAGGGCCGAAAGCCGGCTTTCCAGGCGCTGCATCAGCGCCGGATCGTTGGCCGCGGCCGCGCGTCCGCTGGCGGCGATCGCCCGGCTGATCTCGTCAAGCCGCATGTCCATGGCGGCGAACTGTTCGGACATGATCCGGTCGTGCGGCTGGATGAGATTGCCGAACTGCTCCATCGCCGTGGCGATGGAAATGAGCTTGTCTTCCAGCGCCCGAACGGCCGGGCTTTCACCCATGCCGCCGATATGGCGCTTGATGTCGTCGAGCCGGTAGGCGAGCGAAACCAGCTCTTCCTGCAGCCCCTCGGTATCGAGCGCGGCAAGCCGGCTCTCGAAACCGTCCCATCGATTTTCCATGTGGCGCAGCGAATCCTCGCGCGCCAGCCCATCCATCAGCGAACGCAGTTCCTCGAAATCCTGACGCAGGCCGGCGGCCTCCGGGCCATCCGAGCGGCCGGTCAGCTGTGTGATGCTTTGGGCAAGGCGGCCCATGTCGGCGCGGATGTCGTCGGCGAAACGGCCGTCCCCGGCATTGGCCTTGATCTCGCGCAGCTCTGCGCGCAGCGCGTTCATCTCGCGGGTGACGCCCTCGGAAATATCACGCTTCAGATCCTGTCTGAGGTTGACGAGCGCTTGGGCGATCTCCGTCATCGTGTCGTCGCCGGCCCGAAAGCCTGGCGCCGGGGTGGGCGCTGTGGCGCGCGGCGCGGGTTCACGAAACTGGGGGGGCTGCTCGCGTGCCGCAAACGGCCGCTCGCGGCCTGCTTCCAGTGCCCGCTGGCGCTGCCGGATTTCGGCGAGCGGATCCGGCCGCGGCTCGATCGGCGCTCTTGCGGGACGTGGTGCATAGGAGCTCGTGTAAGGATCGCGCTCGGCCGTTGCAGCGCGCGGCCGCTGGTCGCGCCCGCTGCCCATCAGCCCTTCGATCCGCGCCTCCAGCCCTTCGATCGTGCGGTTCAGCGCATCGAGCGATGTCCTGTCGGACTGTCGGGAAGGATTTGATCGCGATCCGTTCATCTTTTTGCTCGCTTCGACTGCTCGACCTCTCGTCAGAGCTCGATCCGTGGCTTTTCCCTCTGCTGCCGCGTTTTCACGCGGACCGGAGCGCACCATTCACAAGACGTTAGTCAATTAGACTTTCCTCAAGCTGAACGATGTAGCGGCATTCTTAGAAACGCGAGACTGAGAAAAATGAATGCTGATCACTACTGCTCAATCCGCACCTTTCACGAAACGTGGTAAACAAGCCGTTAATGTCGATGAGAATTTTTTAACGTTTGCGTTCAATAGGCCGTTTTCGCCGGCAATTGCTGTCGAATTACTCGGATCGGACGGCAGGTAGCGCTCAGGTGGGCCGCGGATATTGCAGCTCGATTTTCACGCGCTCCGGCCCGTAGACAAAGATCTGGCCGAGATCGGTGTCGGGAATATCGTTATATTCGTAGCGATAGCCGCTCGCCTTGATGCGCTCCAGCGCTGGCTCGAATTCGTAAAGGCTGAAGGCAACATGGTTGAAGATGCCGGGTGGAAAATCGGTGCCGCGTGATGTCAGGAGGAGATGGATGACCGGGCGTTCATCCAGATAGAGCCAGTGGCCGCGCGAGGCGAAGGGTGGCCGATAGCCTTCTTTGACGCCGAGCAGTGTCTCCAGAAAGCTGATCATCCTGGGCGCATCGCGTGTTTCGATGGTGACGTGGTCCAATCGCGGCATCGGGTTCCTCACAGCCAGCTTCGGCGAGGAAACATAGCCCGTTCGACGCAACTGCGAAAGTTGCCTCTCGGCTGGGGCTCAGAAGTCCTCGGTCCATGGCCGGACCTCGACCTCCAGCGACCATGCGCTACGGTGCTGGCGAAGCACGTCGATATAGGTCTGGGCGATCGCATCCGGCGAGAGCGTGCCGTCAGGCTTGTCGGCGCGGTCGGGCCGGGTCAGCGAGCGCACCGCGCCATCGATGACGAAGTGCGCGACATGGATGCCCATCGGCCCGAGTTCGCGGGCAGCACTCTGGGCAAGGCCGCGCAGCGCGAACTTGCCCATCGCGAAGGGCGCCGATTGGGCAAAACCCTTCACGCTGGCCGATGCTCCGGTCAGCAGGATCGCGCCGCTGCGGCGTGGTATCATTCGCTGCGCCGCCTGCTGCACCACCAGAAAACCGCCGAAAGCGGAAGTCGCGATCGCCTTCTCGACGTCCGCGGGATCGAGTTCGGCGAGCGGGCCGCGGAGACGAGCGCTGGCATTGAAGATCACCACGTCGGGCCCGCCGATTGCGCTCGCGGCCTCTTCGAACAGAGCCGCGACGCTCTCAGGCTCAGAAACATCTGACGTAAAGGTGCTGGCGCCGGTCTCCTCGGCCAAAGTCTGGAGCTTTTCGATATTGCGGGCGGCAAGCCCGACTTTGACGCCCTGCGCCGATAATTGCCTGGCGAGCGATGCGCTGATGCCGGAACCTGCGCCGACGATGAGCGCGCTGCCATAGGGAAAGTCGGTCATGATGTTTTCCTCGGTCGATCGTCCGAAAGACGTAGGAAGCCCGAACGGCTTGCGCCACCTCCGCGTGGAATTTCAGTGCGGTTGCGCCGCATCGATCGAATAAGCGCTGATGCGCGAGAGATGGATGAAGGAAAGGCCCGTCTCATCGGCCCAATCGTTGAAGGCCTGCTGGATCAGCTGCTGATCCTTCTTCGTCGCGCCGGAGAGGGAAAGCGGCACGCCGGCCGATCTCAGGCAGGCGAGCACGTCGATCGTGGCGACAAAGCTGTCGCGGCCGATGCCACGCAGGAAATATTGTCCGGTCATGCCGCCGAGCCGGCTGCCGCGCTTGCTCAGCAGGTCTAGAAGGCCGATCTGATCCTCCCTTGGCCAGTCGGCGAAGAAGGCACCGGCGCTGCCATATTCCCTCGCCAGTTCTCTTATGAAGGCGGCATTGGCGCGAACCGACATGATCTTTGCGCCGTTGCGGATGATCCGTTCGTCCGATGTCAGCTCATGCCAATAGTCATCAGGCGCGATATTCAGCATGGCCGGATCGAAACCGGAAAACGCCGCTTCGAAGCCCGGCCATTTCGCATCGATCACCTTCTGGACGAAGCCGCTATAAAAGACGCGCCGCGTCATGTCCGCGAGGATGCGGTCGTCGGGTATGGCCCGCAGCCGGTCGTGATCCGGCCGGTGCTTATCGAGCATTGCCTGCAGCGCGGCCGCTCCGCCTTTACGCTCTTCCGCCCGCTGCCTTATCGCCTCGAAACTGATCATGCCGGCGGTCTCCTGAAGCGTTGCAGCCATTGCGGATAGAAAGACGTCTGCTCTTATACGACGCTCCACGATGGACAAGAAAGGGGAGATGGCGTCTCTTCCCTTCGATGTCTCATCGTCCGGATTCAGGCTCTGAGAAATTTTTCACAAAAGCTGGCAAAGATGCAGAATTTGACGTTTACGCAAACGTCAATATTTTGTAAGACAATGCCCAAGGCCGGCGCGATCCGGTCAGCCGAATGGGAGGAATTTGAGAGATGCCAGTCTACAAGGCCCCGGTGAACGATACGCTCTTCGTCCTGAACGACGTGCTGGGCCTCGAACGCTACAACAATCTGCCGGGTTTTGCCGAGGCAACGCCCGATATGATCGAAGCGATCCTCGGCGAGGCCGGAAGGGTTGCCGAGGAGGCTCTCTTTCCGCTGAATTATTCCGGCGATCAGGAAGGCTGCACCCGCCACGAAGACGCCAGCGTCTCAACGCCGAAGGGCTTCAAGGAAGCTTACAAAGCCTATCGCGATGGCGGCTGGATCGGCCTTGCCGTGCCGGAGGAATTCGGCGGGCAGGGGCTTCCCTATACACTGCATACCGCCGTCGGCGAATATACTTCCGCCGCCAACATGTCGCTGATGATGTATCCCGGCCTGACGCAGGGCGCGATCGCCGCGATCCTCGTACACGGTACCGACGAGCAGAAGAAAACCTATCTGCCGAAGATGGTCGATGGCTCCTGGTCCGGCACCATGAACCTGACCGAGCCGCATTGCGGCACCGATCTCGGCATGCTGCGCACCAAGGCGGTGCCGCAGGCAGACGGCAGCTACAAGATATCAGGCCAAAAGATCTTCATCTCCGCCGGTGAGCACGACCTGACCGACAATATCGTGCATCTGGTGCTTGCCCGCATCGAGGGTGCGCCCGAGGGCACCAAGGGCATCTCGCTGTTCATCGTTCCGAAATTTCTGGTCGGCAAGGACGGCGAACCCGGCGCTCGCAATGCCGTCTCCTGTGGTGCGATCGAGCACAAGATGGGCATCCACGGCAACGCCACCTGCGTCATGAACTACGACGAGGCGACGGGCTTCCTGATCGGCGCCGAAAACCGCGGCCTCAATGCCATGTTCGTGATGATGAATGAGGCCCGCCTTATGGTTGGTCTGCAGGGCATTGCCATTTCCGAGATCGCCTATCAGAACGCCGCCAGCTATGCCCGCGACCGTATCCAGGGCCGCGCGCTCTCCGGCGTTAAAGCACCGGACAAGAAGGCCGATCCGATCATCGTCCATCCGGATATCCGCCGGTCGCTGATGATCATCCGCGCCTTCAACGAGGCCGGCCGCGCCTTCCTGCTCTGGACCGCGCTCAAGTCCGATATCGCCCACCGCGCCACCGACGAGAAGGAGCGCCAGACGGCCGACGACATTCTCGGCCTCGTCACCCCGATCCTCAAGGGTGTGATGACCGACAAGGGCTTCGATCACACCGTCATGGCCCAGCAGGTCTTCGGCGGTCATGGCTATATCGAAGAACACGGCATGAGCCAGTATGTCCGTGATGCCCGCATCGCCATGATCTACGAAGGCGCCAACGGCATTCAGGCGCTCGATCTCGTCGGCCGCAAGCTCGCCCTGAACGGCGGCCGCGCCGCCATGGCGCTGTTCAAGGAGATCGGCGATTTCTGCGAGGAGAACCGCAGCAACGAGAAACTCTCCTTCTTCACCAAGCACCTGAAGAAAGGCTTGAACGACGTCCAGGGCGCGACCATGTGGTTCATGCAGAATGCTATGGCCAAGCCCGACAATGCCGGCGCCGGCTCGACCGATTACATGCACCTCTTCGGCCTCGTCGTTCTCGGCTATATGTGGGCGAAAATGGCGAAAGCCGCCGAGGACGGGCTTGCTTCCGGTGGTGGAGACCGCGAGGATTATCTGAAGAACAAGCTGATCACGGCGAAATTTTTCATGGAGCGCATCATGCCGGAAACCGCGCTGCGCAAAGCCCGCATCGAAGCCGGTGCCGACACGATTATGGAACTGGCTGCGGAAGCGTTTTGAGCCGGTTCTCCCTCCCCCTTGTGGGGAGGGTGGGGACGAGAAGCGGTCGGCGCAGCCGACGAAACGATCCGGTGAATTGTTTCGAGCGCCGAACGCCCTGAGTTTACACGAAGGGCTATTTGGTCTTCGCAGATTTTGAAGGCGCGTCGGCGCCGCCAAGGAGACGAGACAATGACCGAGGTTTTCATTTACGATCACGTCCGCACGCCGCGCGGCCGCGGCAAGAAGGACGGCGCCCTGCACGAGGTGCCTTCCGTCCGCCTCGCGGCCAAGACGCTGGAAGCGATCCGCGACCGCAACGGGCTCGATACGCAAACGGTCGACGACATCATCATGGGCTGCGTCGATCCGGTCATGGATGCCGGCGCGGTCATCCCGAAGGCGGCCGCCTTCGAAGCCGGATATTCGACGAAAGCGCCCGGCATGCAGATCTCCCGCTTCTGCGCCTCCGGCCTCGATGCTGTCAATTTCGCCGCCGGCAAGATTGCCCAAGGGGCTGACGATATCGTCATCGCGGGCGGTGTGGAGAGCATGTCGCGCGTCGGCCTCGGCATGTCCGGCGGCGCTTGGTTCATGGACCCTTCGGTGAATTTCCCGGCCTTTTTCATGCCGCAGGGCGTCTCGGCCGATCTCATCGCCACCAAATACGGTTTCAACAGGACCGATGTCGACGCCTACGCCGTCGAAAGCCAGAAGCGCGCTGCCCATGCCTGGGAGCAGGGCTGGTTCGACAAGTCCGTCGTCCCGGTCAAGGACCAGAACGGCCTGACGATCCTTGATAAGGACGAGCATATGCGCCCCGGCACCGATATGCAGGCGCTTGCCTCCCTCAATCCGTCCTTCCAGATGCCGGGCGAGATGGGCGGCTTCGAGGCGGTCGGCATCCAGGCCCATCCCGAGATCGAACGCATCAACTATGTCCATCACGCCGGCAATTCCTCCGGCATCGTCGATGGCGCCGCTGCGGTGCTCTTGGGCTCCAAGGCAGGCGGTGAGAGCATGGGGCTGAAGCCGCGTGGCCGCATCAAGGCCTTCGCCAATATCGGCTCCGACCCGGCCCTGATGCTGACCGGTCCCGTCGACGTGACCGAGAAGCTGTTGAAGCGCACAGGCATGAGCCTTTCCGACATCGATCTCTTCGAACTGAACGAGGCTTTTGCCGCCGTGGTGCTGCGTTACATGCAGGCCTTCGACATCGACCACGCCAAGATCAACGTCAATGGCGGCGCCATCGCCATGGGCCACCCGCTCGGCGCCACCGGCGCGATGATCCTCGGCACCGTGCTGGACGAACTTGAACGCCGCAACCTCAACACCGCGCTGGTCACGCTCTGCATCGGCGCCGGCATGGGCACGGCAACGGTTATCGAAAGGGTCTGACGATGAGCTTCAACACCGGCACGATCGAAACCGAGTATGCCGAGGTCACCGAGCACTGGTCGCCCCGCGTCATCGCCGATCTCAATGGCCAGAGCGTCAAGCTCGCCAAGATCCAGGGCCAGCTCGCCTGGCATTCCCACCGCGACGAGGACGAGCTTTTCCTCATCTGGAAGGGAGCGCTTACCATCGAATATCGCGACCGCCCGCCTGTGCATCTGAAGGCCGGTGATTTTCATGTGGTACCGAAAGGCGTCGAGCATAACCCGGTGGCGCAGCAGGAATGCTGGATTGTGCTTTTCGAGCCGTCGCAGACCAAACATACCGGCGATGTCGTTACAGAAAAGACGAAGACCGTCGACGCGCAGCGCAGCCATTTGCCGGCCTGATCGGGGAGGAACCCAATGACCTACACCAATTTCACGCTCGAAACCGACGCCGACGGCATCGCTCTTGTCACCTGGGACATGCCCGGAAAATCGATGAACGTCTTCACCGCGGAGGTGATGGCCGAACTCAACGCCATCATCGACGCCACGACCGCTGACGCCGCCGTCAAGGGTGTCGTCTTCACGTCAGGCAAATCCTCTTTCTCCGGCGGCGCCGATCTCTCGATGATCAAATCGATGTTCAGCTCCTATCAGGAGGAGAAGGCAAAGAGCCCGGAGATGGCGGTGCAGACCCTCTTCGGTCTGGTCGGGCGCATGAGCGGCCTGTTCCGCAAGCTCGAAACCTCGGGCAAGCCCTGGGTGTCGGCGATCAACGGCACTTGCATGGGCGGCGCCTTCGAACTGTCGCTCGCCTGCCACGGCCGCGTCGCCTCCAATGCCAAGAGCGTCAAGATCGCTCTGCCTGAGGTCAAGGTCGGCATCTTCCCCGGCGCCGGCGGCACCCAGCGCGTGCCGCGCCTCGCGAATGCCCAGGACGCCCTGCAGATGATGACGACGGGCCAGTCGCTGAGCGGCGCCCGCGCCAAGGCGATGAACCTCGTGCATCAGGTGGTCGAGCCGGATCAACTGATCCCCGCCGCCAAGCAGATGATCAAGGATGGCCTGAAGCCGGTTGCCCCCTGGGACGAGAAGGGCTACAAGGCGCCGGGCGGCGGCATCTGGACACCGGCTTCGGCCCAGCTCTGGCCGGCCGCCCCGGCGATCCTGCGCCGCGAGACCTCGGGCAATTATCCGGCAGCGCTCGCCATCCTGAAATGCGTCTATGAAGGCCTGCAGGTGCCGTTCGACACAGGGCTCAAGATCGAGCAGCGTTATTTCACCGAGGTGCTGCAGACCCGCGAAGCCTTCTCGATGATCCGCTCGCTGTTCATCTCCATGCAGGAACTCGGCAAGGGCGCCCGTCGCCCGGCCGGCATCCCGAAGACCGAGCTGAAGCATGTCGGCGTCGTCGGCGCCGGCTTCATGGGCGCCTCGATCGCCTATGTCACGGCCGCCGCGGGCATTCCGGTGACGCTGATAGACCGCGACATCGAAGCGGCCGCCAAGGGCAAAGCCGTATCCGAAGGGCTCGTCAAGGATTCAATCAGTAAGGGGCGCCTTACGCATGATGAAGGAGCGGCCCTTCTCTCCCGCATCACGCCCTCGGCCGAATATGCCGATCTCGCCAATGCCAATCTCGTCATCGAGGCGGTGTTCGAGGATCGCGAGGTGAAGAAGGCTGTTGTCGAGGCAGTCGAAGCGGTGCTGCCGGAAGGGGCGATCTTCGCCTCCAACACATCGACCCTGCCGATCACGGGGCTTGCGAAGAATTCAAAACGGCCTACCGATTTCATCGGCATCCACTTCTTCTCGCCGGTCGAGAAGATGATGCTGACCGAGGTCATCCTCGGAGCCGAAACCGGCGACAAAGCGCTGGCTGTCGCTCTCGATTATGTCGCGGCCATCAAGAAGACACCGATCGTCGTCAACGACACCCGCGGCTTCTTCGTCAATCGCTGCGTGCTGCGCTACATGTCGGAAAGCTACGACATGCTGATCGAGGGCGTGCCGCCTGCCATGATCGAGAATGCCGCCAAGATGGCCGGCATGCCCGTGGGGCCGCTGGCGCTCAATGACGAGGTCGCCATCGATCTCTCGCTGAAGATCCTCAAGGCCACCGTCGCCGATCTCGGCGAGAAGGCCATCGACCCCAGGCACATGGACCTCATCTCCCGCATGGTGGAGAAGGAAGGCCGCTTCGGCCGCAAGAATTCCAAGGGCTTCTACGATTACCCGCCGAAACCGGCAAAGAAATCCCTCTGGCCCGACCTTAAGAGCTTCTACCCTCAGAAGAAGGCGGATGAGGTCGACATTGCTGTTCTGAAGCAACGCTTCCTCGTCACTATCGCGCTGGAAGCCGCCCGCACGATGGAAGAAGGCATCGTCACCGACCCGCGCGAGGCGGATGTCGGCTCGATCCTCGGCTTCGGCTTCGCGCCCTATACCGGCGGGGCGCTCTCTTATATCGACGGGATGGGGGTGAAGGCTTTCGTGGAAGTGGCTGAAAAGTTAGCGGGGGCTTACGGAAGTCACTTCAAGCCGACGCCGCTCCTGAAGGAGATGGTCGCCAAGGGCGAGACGTTCTATGGGCGGTTCGATCCCTATGCGAAGATGGGGCAGGCGGCTTAGGCTGGCTATTTTGCCGTCGTGCCTGGGGGTACCCCAGGCACGACCTCAAAGAGATTACTTCCGCCGCGGCGCATCGGCGAGCTCTTGCTCAACCGCTCGCCGCCTCGTCACCCTCCAGCATCTGCATCACCCGCATCATCACCGCGCATGCAGCGTCGAGCTCGGCTGTTGTAAACGCAGCGCCCAACTCGTTTGCCCATCCCGCTTGAGCGATCTCGATCGCCCCGAGCCGTGCACCCCCTTCCGCCGTCAGCCGCACCAGCTTGGCGCGCTGATGCTGAGGGTTGTCGGCATAGGCGATCAGCCCCTCACTCTCCAGGATGTCGGCAAGCCGCTGCACGCCTTGGCGGGCGAGGCCGAGTGCGCGGGCAATCTGGGCGACAGACATGTCGCCGCGCCTTGCCGCGGCCAGCACCTGCCAACGTGCGCTCGTTTGCCCCGCGGGCTTCGCGAGCCGGTCTCCGGCTGCCGTCAGATGACCGGCGAGGCGTAGCGCCGTGATCGCGAAAGTGGAAAAGACATCACCTTCCATTGTCCGTTCGGGTCGATTTGGTTTGACAACATGTTGTCGATTATGTATCTCATCCATAATGACAACATATTGTCATATCCGGCAACCCGATGCAACGTCGAAGGAGGAAGGCGCGATGAAGAAGACCTACAAGGGAAGCTGCCATTGCGGCAATGTTCGCTACGAAGTGGATATCGACCTTGAAGCAGGCACCGGCCGCTGCAATTGCTCGATCTGCTCCAAGCGGCGTTATTGGGGCGCCAACGTCAAGCCGGAGGATTTCCGCCTGATGTGCGACGAGGCTGTCATGGCCGATTATCAGTTCAACACGAAGAGCGGCCATCACCGCTTTTGCCGCACCTGCGGCGTCCCCGCCTTTGGCGACGGTTATATCGAAGCGATCGGCGGCGCCTATGTCTCGATCAACGTCGCCTGCCTCGACGATATCACCCCTGAGGAACTGGCTGCCTTGCCCGTCCGTTATTTCGACGGCAGACACGATGCTTGGTGGAACGAGCCTGAAGTGACGAGTTATCTCTGAAGCAATTCGGGCGAAGTGCGCAGTTTGCATCCGAATTTATGCAAAACGGAATGCATCATTGTCGGAATGTCCTCCTTCCGCTCGTCCTCTGTCCATAACGGAAAAGGAGAACGGCCATGAAAGACAAAGCGAATGCCAGGCTCGAGGAAGAGGCGATCATCGCTATGCTGATGATGCGGGCCAAGGCGCTGGGGGAAAAGAACGCCGAGGATGCGCTTTCCTACGAAGCCGAGGATTCGGTCGAGTTTTCACTGGCGCCGCCGCTCGTCTACAAGGGCAAGGACAAGGCTGGGCTGCAGGCCTGGTTCGATACCTGGGAAGGCCCGATCGGCGGCGATGTGCGCGACGCAAAATTGACAGTCGGCGAGGACGTCGCTTTCTGGAGCGGCCTCACGCGCATGACGGGGACCAAGACGGACGGCACAAAGGTCGATCTGTGGTTCCGCCAGACCCTTGGCCTGGTCAAGCAGGACGGCCGCTGGATGGTCGCCCACCAGCATGCCTCCGTGCCTTTCGCGATGGATGGCAGCGGCCGCGCACTGGTCGACCTCCAGCCGTAAAACCCCTCTGATATCAGGCGGCGTTTTCCGCCGTCTTTCCCTTGCCGGCGCGGACCGCCACGATCCCGATGCCCATCAGAAGCAGGATCGCGCTCGCATAAATATCCGTCGTCAGCGCATAACCGGCCGATTTCGCCAGGAACCCGGCAAGAATCGCCGGCAGGCTGAAGGCGAGGTAGCTCTGAATATAGAAGGCGGAAAGCAGCCCGGCCCGCTCGTCCGGCTTGGCAAGCGGCATGATCGTGCCGATCGATCCCAGGAAATTGGTGCCGAAGCCGGCGCCGGTGAAAACGGTGCCGATGAGAAGCAGCGGCACGTTGGCGAAATGAACACCGGCAACGACCGTCAGAATGCCGAGCGTCTTGGCCGCTACGCCAAAGCTGAGATTGGCCGTTGCCGTCTTGTTGCGTCTGAAGCAGACGGCGATCGCCCCGCTCGCCGTCAGTGCTGCTACGACGGCTCCGCCCACCAGCGGCGCTCCGCTGCCGGTCGTTTTGGCGACCAATGAGGGGACCAGTGAAAGGTAGAACCCGCCGAGTGTCCAATTGGCGATATTGATCGGCGTCACCAGGGAGAGCGGCCGTTTCGCCTGCGGTGGAATGGCGACCCGCGGCACCAGCGAGCCGAGCGCTCCCGGCCGCCTGCCGCCGCTCTCACGCGTCAGCCAGATGGCGGCCGCCAGCAGCGCGAAGGCGACGAGCAGCAGCGCATAGACGAGATGCATCGGGAAGGGGCCATACTGGATCAACGCGCTGGTGCCGATCGCGCCGATCGCCATGCCGGAAAGCGGCGCGATCGAATTGACGATCTGTCCCTTCGCCCTGTCGATGTCGACGAGGGCTGCTCCGAGCGAGGCGCCGGCGATCCCGGTAGCTAGGCCCTGGACGATCCGCGCCGCGATCAGCCAGCCGGGACCGCTGGCGACGACGAAGAGGGCCATGGCGACGATTTCGAGCAGGAGAGCGAAAAAGATCACCGGTTTGCGGCCGAGATGATCGGAGATCGAGCCCGCGGTCAGCAGCGCCGCCAGCAGCGCGAAGGCATAGACGGCAAAGATGACGGTGATCAGCACCGGCGAGATGGAGAAGTTCTCCTGGTAGATCCGGTAGAGCGGCGTCGGCACCGAGGAGGCTCCGAAGAAGGTGGCGAGCGTCAGCGCATGGAAGCCGATCGAGGAGCGCTGCGAATTCTCGGTGGATTTGGCTGCTGTGAACATATATAAAAGCTCTCTAAAAGCTAAGCCATTGCGTTAGCCTATGTAGAGCAGTCATTTTGTAAAAGCAAATTATTTGCATTAATGGTTCTGTCAAAGATTTTGAACCATGAGGTCAGGGGGCGAAAGTCGGATTGCATGGCAGCGAAAGAGAAACTCCGTCCGGGCGGCAGAAGTGCCCGGGTTCAGGCATCGGTGCACAAGGCCACTCGCGATTTGTTGACCGAGATGAACCGTGCCGAGGTGACGATCCCGCTGATCGCCGGCAAGGCGGGGGTGACGCCATCGACAATCTATCGCCGTTGGGGTGACCTGCAGGAGCTTCTGGCCGACGTCGCCGTCGAGCGGTTGCGGCCGGATATGCAGCCGATCGATGCCGGCAGCGGCAAGGCCGATCTCGAAGCCTGGGCGGAGCAATATGCCGAGGAAATGTCCTCGGGGCCGGGACGCGAAATGATTCGCGACGTGCTGGCGGCGCAAACCGGTGCAAATGCCTGCAAATGCTGCGAATATACGCGCCAGCAGATCGTTGTCATCGCCGACCGGGCGAAGGCTCGCGGCACGACCTTTCCGGACGTTGATCTCGTGATGGACCAGGTCGTGGCGCCGATCATGTACCGTATCCTATTCGGAGACGTGCCCGATGCAGCGCGCGTGCGCGATCTCGTCTCGCGCGTCATGAACCTCACAGACTGAGGCTGGCCTCCTATTCCGCAGCCGCACGCTTGAGGCCGGAAATCTGGGTGATGTAGGCGCGCAGCGCCGCCGGCCGCACCGGCTTGTGCTGAACGGCGATGCCGTGCCGCTCGGCCTCGCTGCGCACCTCGGGCGTGCGGTCGGCGGTGACCAGCAGGGCAGGGATATCGGCGCCGAACTGCCGGCGCAGATGCAGGATCGCCGCAATGCCGGTGCCGTCGCCGAGATGATAGTCGGCGATGGCGAGATCCGGCGGCCCGCCGCGCCCGTCGATAGCCATGACGTCGGCGAGGCAATCCAGCGCCTCGACCTCGCAGCCCCAGCCGCTGATCAAGAGCCGCATGCCTTCGAGGATATTCGGCTCGTTGTCGACGCAGAGGATCTTCAGCCCTTTCAGCGGCTGTCCCGGCCGTTCGGCGGGCGCGACAGTCACCGCCGCTCCGGCGGGGCGTGAAACGTCGAGCGGCATCGCGATGCGGAATTCCGTGCCCTTGCCATGCGTCGAGTGCAGTTCGACCGGATGGTTGAGCACGCGGGCAATGCGGTCGACGATCGACAGGCCGAGTCCGAGACCGGAAGCGGTTTTCGCTCCTTCGTCCAGACGCGCGAATTCCTTGAAAACGGTGCGGAATTTCGAGGGTGGAATGCCGATGCCGGAATCGATCACCTGGATGATCACCTGATTGCCGCGCCGCCGCGCGCCGACGAGCACCTTGCCGGTGATCGTATATTTGATGGCGTTGGAAACGAGGTTCTGCACCAGCCTCCGCAGAAGGTTCGGGTCTGAGCGCACACGCAGCGACGTCGGCATAACCACGAGCTTCAGCTGTTTCTCGCGGGCGATCGGGGCGAAATCGGTCTTGATGCGCTCCAACAGGTCGGAGAGCGCGACGGCGGCAAGCCGCGGCCGCATCGCGCCTGTATCCAGCCTCGAAATATCGAGCACCGCGCCAAGAATGGTTTCGACCGATTCAAGCGCGGAATCGATGTTGCGCACGATCGGGCTGTTGTCGGATTGCGCCATGCGCTCGACCAGTGCGGAGGAGTAAAGCCTGGCTGCGTTGAGCGGCTGCAGGATGTCGTGGCCGGCGGCTGCGAAAAAGCGCGTCTTGCCGATATTCGCCTCGTCGGCGGCAGCGCGCGCTTCGGCAAGCTCATGGTTGACGCGGGTAAGCTCGGCGGTGCGCTCGGCCACACGCTGCTCCAGCGTCTCGTTCGCCTGTTTCAGCGCCTGGTCGGCGCTCACGCGCTGCGTAATGTCGGTGAAGGTCGCGACGATACCCTTGTCGGGCATGGCGTTGGAGCGTACTTCGATGATCCGCTCACCGCCGCCGAGTACCAGCGCGAAAGGTTTGTCGAGGGTCAGGAAATGCCGCACCGTCTGATTGAGGTCGCCGGGCGCAATATCTCCGCGCCGGCTGAGGATGGTGACGATGTCGGAAAGCGGAAAACCGACCTGGCCGGCATTTTCCGGCAGATCAAGTAATTGCCGGAAGCGCCGATTCCAGATCGTTAGCCGGTTGGAACTGTCGAAGACGGCAATGCCCTGGTCCATTTGCGAAAGGGCGGTCTGCAGCATGTCCTGGTTATATTGCAGCGCTTCGCTTGCCTGGTCGAGCAGCCAGGCGGTGTCTGACGAGGCGTCCTCGATCTTCTGAAGGATCAGGGACAACACGAGGCGGGCCGAGGATGAGCCGATGGCGCTGCCGAGCAACTGTTCGCTGAAGTGGATGAGCGCCATGTCGGCCGGCTGCTCGTCCTCCAGCTTGCGGCCGGAACTTTGCTCGTAGGTCGTCAGCGAGCGCTGCATGCGTTCTTCGCCGAGATAGCGCGAGATCGCCGCCTTGAGATCGCCGACGCTGATGCGGGTCTTCCAGCCGCGCGTGGCGAATTGCGAGCGCGAGTGCCGCTTGACGAAAATGCCGGCCTGGATGCGTTCCAGCGGTCTGGCATTGCGGGTGAGCGAGCCGACGATGAAGAAGGCTGTGTTGACGAGCAGGCTCATGACCGTCGCATTGACCAACGGATCGGCGTCGGGGGCGGTGAACAGCGTCGAGCCCGGGAGGATGAAGCCGAGCACGGCGCTTGCAACATGCGAGTAATCGGGACCTCCGAGCGAGGGCAGGAACAGCAGATAGATCCAGGTGACGAAGCCGGAGGTCAGCCCGAGGATCGCGCCGCGCGCATTCGCCCGCCGCCAGATCAGGCCGCCGATGAGCGCAGGGGCGATCTGCGCGATCGCGGCGAATGACAGAAGACCGATCGAGGCAAGGCCGGCGGTGCTGTCTGTCGAGCGGTAATAGGCATAGCCGAAAAGCAGCACGGCGAAGATGGCGCTGCGGCGGATGTTGAGCAGGGTTTTGGCGAAATCATCGCGCTGGCTGGCGCGGCCGGCGAGTTTGCGCCTGAGGAAGATCGGCATGATGATGTCGTTCGACACCATGATCGACAGAGCCACGGAATCGACGATGACCATTGCCGTGGCGGCGGAAAAGCCGCCGATGAAGGTGATCAGGGAAACCACGGGCATCTGACCGGCCAGCGGCAGCGACAGCATGTAGAAATCGGCATTGCCGGTGCCCCCGAAGGTGAGGAGACCGCCGATCGCCACCGGCAGTACGAAAAGATTGATGGCGACGAGATAGGTGGGAAAGAGAAAGCCCGCGAGCTTCAGCTGTTTCGGCGTCCGGTTTTCGACGACGGTTACGTGGAATTGCCGCGGCAGCATGATGATTGCGAAGGCCGACAGGATGATCAGGGTAATCCAGCGGCTGATCGGCGTATGGTAATTGAGCGCCGACATAACAAGCGCGTTGTCGACCGTCTTCTGCCAAAGGTCGGTCGGCCCGTCGAAGAGAAACCAGATGACGCAGACGCCGGCCGTCAGGAAGGCGACGAGCTTGACCACGGACTCCATCGAGACCGCGAGAATGAGTCCGTCCTGATGTTCCGTCGCATCCGTATGCCGCGTCCCGAACATGATGGCAAAGCAGGCGAGCACCAGCGTCGCGATGAGCGGCAGGTCGAGGAAGTAGAGGTTGCCGCTGCCGATGCCGTAGTCGGATGGGTTGACCATGGCGCTGACGGTGCTCGAGATCGCCTTCAGCTGGAGCGCGATATAGGGGATGGTGCCGATCAGCGAGATCAGTGCCACGATCGTCGCAACCGTCGGGTTCTTGCCATAGCGCGCGGCGACGAAATCGGCGACCGAAGTCAGTTTCTCCGCCTTGGCAAGCTCTATGATGCGGCGAAGCAGCGGCATGCCGAGCGTGAAAACGAGGATGGGGCCGATATAGATGCCGGCAAATTCCAGTCCGCGTTGTGCGGCAAGGCCGACGCTGCCGAAATAGGTCCAGGACGTGCAGTAGATCGCGAGGCTGAGCGCATAGACCACGGGCCATCCGCCTTGCAGCGCACCGGGGCTGCGGTTCTTGCGATCGCCATAGCTTGCCACGGCGAAAAGCAAGAGCAGATAGCCGAAGGCAGACGCGAATATGACCCAGCCTGGAAGCATTGACCCTCCGCCAGCGGAAATCCGCCGGGACCTCCCGCAACATGGCCGAGCTTAAGTCATTTCAGGGACGTTGAAAATTCCTGGCCGTCTAGGCATTAAGTCAAAGACGCCGAAGACCGCGGCGGATAATTGCGATTTCCGATTGATTAAATGCGGTGAAGATGTAGCTAATAAAAACAATTGCATATCTTTGAATGTATCGAAGGGAGACGGATCCGATGCTCAATGAGTTCAAGGCCTTTATCGCCCGCGGCAATGTCATGGATCTTGCAGTCGGCGTCATCATTGGCGGCGCCTTTGGCGGCATCGTCAAGTCGCTTGTCGACGATATCATCATGCCGATCGTCGGCGCCGTTTTCGGCGGCTTCGATTTTTCCAATTATTTCATTCCGCTTTCTTCGAAGGTCACCGAGCCGAGCCTTGCTGCCGCCCGCGCCCAGGGAGCGGTTTTTGCCTATGGCAGCTTCTTCACCGTTCTCATCAATTTCCTGATTCTTGCCTGGATCATCTTCCTGATGGTCAAGGGCGTGAACACCTTGCGTGCCCAAGTCGAGCGTCAGGAAAAGGCCGCACCGGAAGAGCTGCCCCCACCGCCCGCAGACGTTCAACTCTTGACGGAGATCCGCGATCTCCTGGCGAAGCGCCCGGTCGTCTGAGCGGGCTTTGGCCCGCTGTCGGGCGGGCTCATTCATCACGAAAATCGATATGCCATCACTTGTTATCATGGGATTTGCGCGCGCAAATCCTCTATGAAGACGGAAACCGGAGATATGCATGTCGATCGTAAGCAGCCTCAGCCCGCGCGCCATAGCGGCGCCCGAAAGCGGGATCGTCGAAGTCGTCAATTATGCCCGCGGCCGCGAAGGTCTGCTGCCGCTCTGGGTCGGCGAAGGCGATCTGCCCACGCCGGATTTCATCAGCAAGGCGGCGATGGATGCGCTTGCCGCCGGTGAGACCTTCTATACATGGCAGCGCGGCATTCCGGAGCTGCGCCGAGCGCTTTCCGATTATTACCACAGGCATTTCGCCGTCCGGCTGCCGGTCGAGCATTTCTACGTCACCGGCTCCGGCATGCAGGCGATCCAGATCGCCGTGCAGACGCTGACCTCGCCGGGCGATGAATTCGTCTATCTCACGCCGGCCTGGCCGAATATCGCCGCCGCTCTCGAAATATCGGGTGCGCGCTCCGTCGGCGTTAAGCTGGAGTTCGAAGGCGGTAAGTGGGCGGTCGATCTCGACCGTATCGAAGCCGCGATCACGCCGAAGACCAAGGGCATTTTCATCAACACGCCGTCGAACCCGACAGGCTGGACAGCGACAAGACAGGATCTCGAGGCCATCCTGGCACTCGCCCGTAAACATGATCTCTGGATCATGGCGGATGAAATCTACGCCCTCTATTTTTTTGCCGGCGGCCGCGCGCCCTCCTTCCTCGACGTCATGGAGTCTGACGACAAGATCATCTTCGTCAATTCCTTCTCGAAGAACTGGTCGATGACCGGCTGGCGCATCGGCTGGATCGTAGCACCCCCTGCGATGGGGCAGGTGCTCGAAAACCTCGTCCAGTATTCGACATCCGGAGTGGCGCAGTTCATGCAGAAGGGCGCCGTCGCAGCCCTCGATGACGGCGACGATTTCGTGCGGGCCAATATCGCCAAGGCCGCCCGCTCCCGCGATATTCTCTGCGATGCGCTTGTTGCCACCAATCGCGTCGAGACGCTGAAGCCGGACGGCGCGCTCTATGCCTTCCTGAAGATCGACGGCGTCACCGATAGCCGTAGCGCCGCCATCGACATCGTCGACAAGACAGGCGTTGGACTTGCTCCCGGAACCGCCTTTGGCGCCGGCGGCGAACTCTTCCTGCGCGCCTGTTTTCTGCGCGATCCCGCGCAGGTGGCCATCGCCGCCGAGCGTCTCTGCGACTATATCCTCAAGCGCTGAGAAACATTGGCCCCAGGACCTGTCGTGGTCGCCGGAACGTCGATTTCGTGCCGGAATCGTAAGATCGATAAAACTCTAGCAAAGGCCGAAATCAGCCTCTAACCACGACTCCAAACATACTCGTTCAAAGGCTCCCAAACGGCCATCCGATAAGAAGATTGGAAAGAAAAACCGGCGCCTGATGCCCCTGCCTATAAAAACGAAAGCAGGGATGCGTGACATGGCGGTTTTGGTGACGGGCGGAGCCGGATATATCGGCAGTCACATGGTTTGGTCATTGCTCGATGCGGGCGAGGACGTGGTCGTGCTCGATCGCCTCTCCACGGGCTTTCGCTGGGCGGTGGCGCCGGCAGCACGTTTTTATCTCGGCGACATTGCCGATCCCGACATCCTGAAGAAGATCTTCATCGAAAACGACATCGAGGCGATCATCCATTTCGCCGGGTCCGCCGTCGTCCCGGTCTCGGTGGCCGATCCGCTTTCCTATTACGACAACAACTCAGGCAAGACCCGGGCACTTCTGAGCGCTTCGATCAAGGCTGGCATCCGCAACTTCGTCTTCTCCTCGACCGCGGCCGTCTATGGCCAGCAGAAGTCGGACCTGCCGGTGAAGGAGACGGCCTCCCTCAATCCCGAAAACCCTTACGGTCAATCGAAGCTGATGACCGAATTCATGCTGCGCGACGCCGCCGCCGCCTATGACTTCAACTATGTTGCGCTTCGTTACTTCAACGTCGCCGGCGCCGATCCGCATCACCGTACCGGCCAGTCGACTTCGGGCGCCACGCATCTCATCAAGGTTGCCTGCGAGGCCGCGCTCGGCACGCGCGACAGTGTCCATGTTTATGGCATCGACTATCCCACGCATGACGGCACCGGCGTGCGCGACTACATCCATGTCACCGATCTTGTCGATGCACATCTGAAAGCGCTTCAGCACCTGCGTAGAAACGAGGGCTCGCTCGTTGCCAATTGCGGCTATGGCAGCGGCTATTCCGTGCTCGATGTGCTGAACATGGTCACGCGCCTGCACGGGCATTCCTTCAAGATCCACATGGCGCCACGCCGCGCCGGCGATTCGGCAAGCGTCGTTGCGGACGCTTCGCTCGCCCGGCAGGTGCTCGACTGGAAACCCCGTTACGATTCGCTGGAAACCATCGTCCAGAGCTCGCTCGATTGGGAACTGCTCCTGTCGAACAGGAATGTCGACGATCTGCACAGCATCCATCGGGCGCTCGCCGCCGCTTCCTTCTGAACGGCGTTCCGGCGCATCGGTGCATTTTTCATTCCCGCTTCGGCGGGGTCCGCATGACATGACGTGAACAAGGAAACATCAGGCTTTCCCTGGCTGGCTCTGGGCCGACGGAAAAGAGAACATGAAGAACTTCCTGGCCGCACTGCGGCTGCAAAAGGACAATCCGACGTTTCTGGTGGCGCAGTTCCAGGCCCTGTCGTCCCAGATTCCCATTCTTTATGTCCTGCTGGTCATCAACGCCCTTGCGGTGGCGGTTACCCACCTCAGATCCGCTCCTCTCTGGCTCTCGCTCTATATCCCTGTCGGCCTCAGCATCGTCTGCGTTTTCCGTCTCTGCTGGTGGGAAATCAGAGGCAAGGAAAACGTCACCGCCGAGCGGGCCTACAGGCTGATGAAAGTCACCATATCTGGCGCCTGCATGCTGGCCGCCGCCTTCGGTGGCTGGGCCATCGCGCTTTACCAATATGGCGATGCTTCTCAGCAAGGTCAGATTGCCTATTTCCTTGTCGTGACGGGCATTTCCTGCATCTTCTGCCTGATGCATCTGCCGATGGCGGCGGCGATCACCACCGTCATCACCTTTTCGGCCATGATCGCGACCTTCATGTTCTCGGGCAATCCCGTTTTCGTGGCGACCGCCGTCAGCGGGGCTTTCCTGATCCTGCCCTTTCTCAGGGTGATCAACAGCTATTTCCAGAATTTCGTCGGGCTCGTGCAATTGACCGAGGAGCTCGAACAGAAGCGCGCGGAAGCCGAAGAGCTGAACCTCGTCAACAGCCGCAACGCGCTGCAGGATCAGTTGACCGGCCTTGCCAATCGCCGCAGCTTCTTTCTCTCGCTGGAGAAACGGCTGGAGAAGAACCCGTCCGTGCCACCCGTCATCGGCATTATCGATCTCGACGGCTTCAAGCCCGTCAACGACGTCTTCGGTCATGCCGCTGGCGATCTCGTGCTCAAGGAGACGGCTCGCCGGTTCACCGCGCTGGTCGGCGAGGAGGGCGTCGTTTCCCGCCTCGGCGGCGATGAATTCGGTATCATCTTCCCTTGTTCGATGACGCGCAACGCGATTGCCGATCTCGGCCAGGCGCTCTGCGCCGCTGTCCGCGATCCCTACGAGATCCCCGACGGCTCGGTTCGCGTTTTCGGTTCCTGCGGCATCGTCTATCCCGACATTGGCAAATACACGGCCGAAGACCTCTACGAGAAGGCGGATTTCGCCCTCTACCAGGTCAAGAGCAAGCGCAGCAGTGGCGTCGAGTTTTTCTCAGCCGATCACGAGAAGATCCTGACGCAGCGCCATCTGATCGAACTCGAACTCCAGGCGAACGACTTCGCCAGTGAATTGAAGCTCGATTATCAGCCGATCGTCGAGTTGCAGAGCGGCCGCGTCGTCGGTTACGAGGCGCTGGCCCGCTGGGACAGCGCCCGCTTCGGCCGCATCAGCCCTGAAGCCTTCATTCCCGCCGCCGAACGCACGGCCGTCATCGGCCGAATGACGCGCATTCTGTTCGCCCAGGCGCTCGAAGCGCTGTCGATCATGCCGAAACATCTCAGGCTGTCCTTCAACCTTTCGGCGCGCGATATCTGCGATCATGAGACCTCGATGGCTCTGCTCGCCATGATCACCCGCTCGGGCGTCGATCCCAGGCGCATCGAATTCGAGATTACCGAAACGGCGCTGCTTTCCGATTTCGACACCGCCGACCGGGTCATCACCATGTTGCGCGCTGCGGGGATTTCGATTGCGCTCGACGATTTCGGCACCGGCTTTTCAAGTCTCAGCCATATCCATCGTCTCGACTTCGACAAGCTGAAGATCGACAAGGGTTTCGTGATGAATTTCGATCGCGACGCCCGTTGCATGAACATCACTCGCTCCGTCGCCAGTCTCTGTCAGAATCTCGGCATCGCATCCGTCGCCGAGGGCGTCGAAAGCGAGGAGATCGCCGAGGGATTGAAGGCGATGGGCGTTCGTCTGGCGCAAGGCTATCATTTCTCCCGGCCGCTGCCGCTGGAACTCGCCATCGAATATGCGGCCAGATGCGATGGCGCCGCTTCCGCCCGCAATCCGCGCTCTGCCTGACAATCGGTCTTGGCCTACCGCAAATCGACTGGAGCGGCGGTGCGTCCTCGTCTATTCATGGTCGCAACAGCGGAGGTGAACCATGCAGGACGGCGAACGGCCAAGCGAAGTCATCATCGAGCGGCGGGGCACCGCCGGCATCATCCGGCTCAACCGGCCGCGGGCGCTGAACAGCCTGACGCTGCCGATGATCGGCGCGATCGCCGAGGCCCTTGACGCTTTCGCCGATGACCCCGAGATGGCGAGCGTCGTGATGACGGGAGAGGGCGAACGCGGCCTCTGCGCCGGCGGCGACATCCGCGCCCTGCATGAGAGCGCGCGCGCAGGCGATGGCCTTGCCGGAACCTTCTGGCGTGAGGAATTTCGCCTCAACCATATGATTGCCCTCTATCCCAAACCCTACGTCGCGCTGATGGATGGAATCACCATGGGCGGCGGTGTCGGCCTCTCGTCGCACGGCCGCCACCGCATCGTCACCGAACGAACGCGCCTTGCCATGCCCGAAACCGGCATCGGCTATGTCCCCGATATCGGCGCCACCTGGCTGCTGCCGCGCGCCCCCGGCGAGGCCGGAACATGGCTCGGTCTGACCGGGCTCGATATTGGCGCGGCCGACGCGATCCACGCCCGCCTGGCCGACCTTCGGATCGCTTCGTCGCGGCTGGATGAAGTGATCCATACACTATCAACCTTGCCGCTCGGCAGCGCGTCGAGCGATGTCGATGCCGTGTTGCGGGCATTTTCCGAGCCCGACGGAGAAAGCCGGCTGCGGCAGAACGCGGCGACGATCGACCGCGCATTTCGTTTCGACAGCGTTGAGGAGATCCTGACTGCGCTGGCGGCGGAGGAGGGCGAATTCGCCGCCGAGACACGCCGGGTGCTGCTGACGCGTTCGCCGACCAGCCTGAAGCTCGCTTTGCGGCTGCTGAGAGCCGGCAGACGCAGCGCCTCGCTTGCCGAATGTCTCGATCGCGAACTCGGCGCCTGCCTGCAGATGCTCGATAATCCGGATTTTTTCGAGGGCATCCGCGCCGCCGTCATCGACAAGGATCGCAATCCGAAATGGTTGCCCTCGTCAGTCGAAGCCGTGCAGGCGGCAACGGTCGAACGTTTCCTGAAACCGGCTGAGCCGCCGCTTTCACTCTGAGGCGCTGCTGTAAGCTATCGCCACATACCGCGCATGCGGGCGCCGACATCGATGCGCACCTGCCGGGCCTGCGCCTGAGCGGCGGTCTCCGACTTAGCCTGCGGCCAACTGCAGGCCTCAAAGAACTGTAAGAGCGTCGCGGGAATGAAGCGGCTTCGTGAGGCATAGACGTGCCGATCGCCCTGCGAATTCTGGCCATAGGTGAAGAAGCGCTGTGGCACGACGAGGTCGAGACCGTCCCTGGCGCGCGTCATCGCCACATAGAGCAGGCGGCGCTCCTCCTCGATCTCGGCGGTGGTGCCGACGGCGAGATCATTTGGAATGCAGCCGTCGACGACGTTCAGCATGAAGACCCGCGTCCACTCCTGGCCCTTGGCCGAGTGGATGGTCGACAGAATGAGATAGTCTTCGTCGAGCAGCGGCACACCCGCCTGGTCGCTCGTGGCATCCGGCGGATCGAGGGTGAGTTCGGTGAGGAAACGCTCGCGCGAGGAATACCCGCCGGCAATCTGCTCGAGCTGTAAGAGATCGGCCTGCCGTGTCGACGCATCCTCATGCAGCCGTTCCAGATGCGGCGCGTACCATTCTCGCGCCAGGCCGATTTCCGCCGGCCAGCCTGCCTTGCCTGCCTTCATCTCCTGCAGCATCGAAACGAACGCGGTCCAGTCCTCGCCCGAGCGCGGCGGCGCCGGCATGGCGGCAAGAGCCGAAAGCGGGCTCGCATCCTCGGCCATCAGGTCGAGCGCCTTCTGCGCCGTCGACGGCCCGACGCCCGGCAGGATCTGCATCAGCCGGAAGCCCGCCACCCGGTCGCGCGGGTTCTGCGCGAAACGCAGAGCGGCCAGCATGTCTTTCACATGCGCGCTGTCGAGAAACTTCAGTCCGCCGAATTTGACGAACGGAATGTTGCGCCGGGTCAGCTCCACTTCCAGCGGCCCGCTGTGATGCGAGGCGCGGAAGAGCACGGCCTGCTGCTTGAGCTTGAGGCCTTCCTCGCGATTGTCGAGCACTTTGTCGGCGACATAGCGCGCCTGCTCGGCCTCGTCCCGCACCGTGACGAGGCGCGGCCGCTCGGACGATTGTCGCTCGGTCCAGAGGTTTTTGGTGAAGCGCTCCGAGGCGAGATCGATAACCGCATTGGCCGCCGCCAGGATCGGCTGCGTCGAGCGATAATTGCGGTCGAGCGTGACGATATTGGCTGCCGGGCTGAAGGCGGCGGGAAAGTCGAGAATATTCCGCACCGTCGCGGCGCGGAACGAGTAGATCGACTGCGCGTCGTCGCCGACGACGGTCAGCCCCCGGCCTTCGGGCTTCAGCGCCAGCAGGATCGAGGCCTGCAGCCGGTTGGTGTCCTGGTATTCGTCGACGAGCACGTGATCGAAGCGGCTGCCGATATCCTCGGCAATGACAGTCTCGCCGACCATCTGCGCCCAGTAGAGCAGCAGATCGTCATAATCGAGCACGTTCTGGCTCTGCTTCGCCTCGACGTAACACGCGAAAAGCTCGCGCAGCTGTGTCTCCCAGGCCGCGCACCAGGGAAAGGCGTCGCGCAGCACGAGATCCAGCGCAGTCTCGGAGTTCACCGCCCTGGAATAAATGGCAAGGCAGGTGCCCTTGGCCGGAAAGCGGCTTTCCGTCTTGGAGAAGCCGAGGTCGTGCCGGATGAGGTTCATCAGGTCGGCGCTGTCTTCCCGGTCATGAATGGTGAAATCGGGATCGAGGCCGATTTGTTGAGCATAATCACGCAGCAGCCGCGCGCCGATGCCGTGGAAGGTGCCCGACCAGGAAAGCGCGTCCGCCATGACGCCGGCATTGGTACCGAGAACGTCGCGGCAAATGCGCTCGACACGCCGCGCCATCTCGGCCGCCGCCCGGCGTGAGAAGGTCATCAGCAGGATGCGGCGCGGATCGGCGCCCTTGACGATGAGATGGGCGACCCGATGCGCTAAGGTATTCGTCTTGCCCGAGCCGGCCCCGGCAATGACCAGCAGCGGCCCGGCAATATGGCTGCCGTCGGTGAGCGTGCCGTGCTCGACGGCCATGCGCTGCTGGGGATTGAGCTTTTCGAGATACATCCAGCCGTCCGGTCGGGCTCCCGCAGAATCACTGCGGAAAAATTAGATGTTCCTTGAATGTTCGCGATCGCTGCTGCTGTCAAGCGATACGAGAACCTCAATTGGGAAAATCCGGACCGACCACGCGCCGCACCAGTTTCAGGCTGCGATCCGGCTGAAGGATATAGGTTTCCTCCACACGCTGGCCTGTCTCGTTGTAGAATTGGTGGTGGACGGCGCTGCCGATCGGCGACTTGGTGAGCTTCGTGCGCGGCTGGCCGCCATAGGTGATGCTGCCGGGAATGGGCTCTAAGGGCGGCGTATCGGCCGAGGAGCAGGCGGCGAGCAACGCTCCGGCAAACAGGGCGGGCAGAAACGCTTTCATCGTCGTTATCCTCTTTCGACTGCTACCAAATATGGAAACTGCCGGGGCTTCCGCCAAGAGCGTTGACCTCGGTCTTCGGCGATATCGCTCACACATTCCTGCGCCGGAGCAAGGGAACCAAAGTGCGGCCTGGGTGTTGACATGCCGGATCGAAACGCTGGAGACCGTCATGCAGTGGCTTCTTCGCCTCCGGGCAACGACCCTGATATTGGGTTGCGGCGTCTTTGCCGGCGCCGCCTATGCCTCGCTGGAAACGACCGGCACGGATTATTCGGCCTTGCCGAAGGACCAGATCGCCCTCAACGAATATACCGGGACCGCCGCCTGCACGCCGGCAGAGCCCCAGTATTTGCCGTCCTTCATCCGAGCGGCTGATGGTACGATCATCGGTGTCGGTTATATCGAGGTGGAAAGTGAGGAGGCGTCAGCCTGCTGAAAATATCCGGGCTTGCTCGGACGAGGCTCGCCTGCGTTCCCGCAGAGGTGACGAGCCTCTGACCATCATCATGATGGCTGGACGTCTTCTATTGATGCCGTTCCACCGGGCGCAACGCCTCTTGCGCCAAAACCCCGCACGAATTCATTGCAGGGTTAAGTGAAAATCAACGCATCGTATCGTTCCGGCACGCGCTATCGGCAGGAAGGCACTAATGCAGCCTCAGCTTCGCCTCTTCGGCCGCCGCCAGGAATTCGGCTCTCGCCTCTTCCACGCTCTTGCGCCCGTCGAGCGCTGCCCGGCAGGTACTGCGGGCCTTGATGTAACGAAGCCCGCGCGAACTCGGCCAGAGATCTGCCAGGCATTTCAGCGCATCGAACGGCCCATTGACCGTTCGCGCATCGGCGCCTTCGAAACCGACCGTGACAGGGCTGTTCCATCGTTCAGTTGCCATCGATACTCCTCCAAGATTGTCGACAGAAACACGGGGTGCGGCACCTCCCTGTTATTGGGGGAGTCCCCGCCATAATAGGCATTCTAGCGTGATTTTTGCCGTCAACAATGGTGAATCGATTATTGCTGATGGAGCGAAATGCCAATTTCCGAAAAAAGGGCAAAGCGGACCACCATCACTCTGATCGGCATTTTGGGATCACGATGCAAGAGCCGACTGAGTCGTCGTCCGCTACTCATTGGCGCGCTGTGATTGCTGCAGGGCGTTCGCTGCCGCCGGTCTTTCAATCTGGAATGACTGCAATTTCAAAGATGAATGCGATGACGACGGTTCTGCTGCAGCTAAATCAGCGGGATTTCATTCAGCTGCTTGGGGCCGCGTCGCGAGATTTCGGCCCAGCCGCTGAAATGGGACTTCGATGAAGTTATAGGAGGCGATCGATATGATGAGGGTGCCGGCCAACGTGATGATCAACAACAGGGCAGCATGAAGATAGGTCGATGTGATCCCGGCCTTTTCAAGAACGAGCATTGCCAAGACGAGCACAGCCATGTGCGAGAGGTAAACGGAATAGGACATCTGCCCCAAAGCCTGAACGGGTTTCCATCTGAGGAGCCCGGCTATCGCGGAAAGGCCAAACTGGCTTGGGACCAGAACGGAAGCGGTAGCGACGATCCAGATCGAAACCGGCAGTACGGACGGCAATTGAAGCAATATCAATGCCGTGACTATGAGCATCGCAATTGGCGCTATGACGATCCTGCGCTGGGTTAGGAAGGGGATGCCGACATTCACCAGGAAATATGTCGCAATGCCGATGGCAAAGAACGCGGAATATCGGCCGATGAAACTATACGGAAACCGGGGGCTGATATACGAAAGCACAAACAGCCCGAGAACGAGGACCAGGCCGGCTTTGAAACTGCTTGCGGCGCGCACGCCCAAGGCGATCACCAAAGGCGCAATCAGATAAAACTGCCATTCGAGCGAAATGCTCCATGCCTGCCCGAGAAAAGCATACTCTCCATTCGGCACCATGTTTCTGGGGACGGCGCCATGCAGGGCGACGACGTGGCTGATGACGTTTGGCCAGAAATTGTCAAGCGCGGCAATTGAGATCTGCAATCGATTGGAGGTCGCCTCGCCGCCTGCGGCATTGGTCCACATGTCGACGCTGACCCACGCCAAGGCTATGGAGATAGCCAGATAGAACCAATAGACAGGAAATATCCGCAATACTCGGCGAGTGATATAAATTCCGTAGGTCTCTCGCTTCCGCTCGACCAGCGTTGCAATGGCAAATCCGCTCAGGATCACGAAAACATCTACCGCGTATGCATTTCCCAAGTTTGCCGGCCACGGAAACTGAATATAGATCGTCGCCGCCCAATGTCCGACAAGCACCCAAAGGGCCATCAGTCCTCGCAAGCCGTCATATTCCTTGATGTGGCGCAAAGATCTGTTCCCCGGCTGGAATGAGGTCTCAATATCACTATCTATCGGGGGTTGTAAGTTAGGGGGCGGCTCAGGTCAACTTCCGCGACAGGGAAACCTGCGCCGATGAACGATCCCAGGGCGGCGTCTTCTCACGGACGATCGGAGAAGCCAACGGATCATTCCCGTGGCTGGGGTGGCGGAACGTTCCTGGAATAGATTGCTTCCTAGAGAAAACTGGTGCTGCCGAGTGGGATTGAACCACCGACCTCACCCTTACCAAGGGTGTGCTCTACCACTGAGCTACGGCAGCAGGACCAGATCCGCGCTGAGCGGGGCGGCTCAATTGCGGGAACGGGGCGGCTATTGCCACAGCTTGACGACAAGCGCAAGCCGCAAATTCCAACTTCGCGTGGATTGAGAGCCAAGGGACTTTTGGATCGGCGCGAATTCGGTTAATCCTGGCGTATGAACGAAAAGACCGAAACCGGCCAGAAGAGCCGCAAAGAGGCGATCGAGGCACAGGCGAAACTGCGCCGCGAGCGCGCCGCCGAAAAGCTCAGGGAAAATCTGGGGCGACGCAAACAGCAGGTGCGCGCCCGCCGTTCCGGCCAGGCCGACGAGACAAATGGGCTGCCCGCCGCAAAAATGGACGAATCGTAATGTTCCGTCCGGGACGAATTGAAGCGTCTCGAAATTTCCCCTAAACACTCCACTCCTTCTTTCAAGGCAGAACTTTCAGGAAGTAAGCGCACATGGATCGTATCAGAATTGTCGGCGGTAATGAGCTGAATGGCATCATTCCGATTTCCGGCGCCAAGAATGCCGCACTGCCGCTGATGATCGCCTCGCTTCTGACCAGCGATACGCTGACGCTCGAAAACGTCCCGCATCTGGCTGATGTCGAGCTCCTGATGCGCATCCTCGGCAATCACGGCGTCGACGTTGCCGTCAACGGCCGCCGTGAACGCCAGGAAGATTCCTATGCGCGCACGATCCATTTCACCTGCCGCACCATCGTCGATACGACTGCTTCTTATGAGCTGGTCTCGAAGATGCGCGCCTCCTTCTGGGTCATCGGCCCGCTTCTGGCGCGCGAGGGCCATTGCCGCGTATCGCTGCCGGGCGGCTGCGCCATCGGCACGCGTCCGGTCGATCTCTTCATCGAGGGCCTGACCGCGCTCGGCGCGACGATGGAAATTGATGCAGGTTACATCAATGCCAAGGCGCCTGACGGCGGCCTGATCGGCGCACGCTACACCTTCCCGAAGGTGTCCGTCGGCGCGACCCACGTGCTGATGATGGCCGCGACCCTTGCCCGCGGCACGACTGTTATCGGCAATGCCGCCCGCGAGCCCGAAGTCGTCGATCTCGCCAACTGCCTGAACGCCATGGGCGCCAAGATCACCGGCGCCGGCACGGCGACCATCACCATCGAAGGCGTCACCTCGCTCTCCGGCGCCCGTCACCGCGTCCTGCCGGATCGTATCGAGACCGGCACCTACGCCATGGCGGTCGCCATGGCCGGCGGCGACGTCGTGCTCGAAAATACCGATGTGGCGCTGCTCGACACAGCATTGGAAACACTTCGCCGCGCCGGCGCCGACATTTCCGCCACCAACAACGGCATGCGCGTCAGGCGCAATGGCGCCGGCATCAAGCCGGTCGATATCGTCACCGATCCCTTCCCCGGTTTCCCGACTGACCTGCAGGCGCAGTTCATGGCGCTGATGACCCGCTCTTCCGGCATTTCGCATGTCACCGAGACCATCTTCGAAAACCGTTTCATGCACGTGCAGGAGCTGGCCCGCCTTGGCGCCAGGATCTCGCTCTCCGGCCAGACGGCGAAGATCGAGGGTGTCGAGCGCCTGCGCGGCGCACCCGTCATGGCGACCGATCTGCGCGCCTCCGTTTCGCTCGTCATCGCCGGCCTTGCGGCCGAGGGCGAAACCACGGTCTCCCGCGTTTACCACCTCGACCGCGGTTTCGAGCGGCTCGAGGAAAAGCTGACCCGTTGCGGTGCGGTCGTCGAGCGCATCAGCGAGTAAGCTCTGCTCATCCCGGTTGCGTAATTGCGCGCAGCATCTTATTTCCCTTCTCTGACGCACCGCCAATCCGGCGGTGCCCGCTGGGATGAGATTAAATGACCGATCTGAAGCTTGTTGCACTCGATGACGAGGATCTTGCGATCATTTCGGCGCATATGCAGGACAGCGTCTTCAAGGTCGGCGATATCGATTGGTCGCCGCGCGACGCTCAGTTCGCCCTTGCCGTCAATCGTTTCGTCTGGGAAAGTGCCGCGCGCAAGCGCAGAGGTTTCGAGCGTCGCCGTGCGGCCCTTGTCTTCAAGCGTGTGCTTGCCGTCCGCTCGCTCGGTATCGACCGCGGCAAGCGCGACGAGGTTCTGTCGCTGCTGGCCGTGCGTTTCGAGAAGAAGGGCGAGGGGCCGGAGGGGACGATCGAGCTGTCGCTGTCGGGCACAGCCTCGATTGCGCTCGATGTCGAGTGCATCGAGATCCAGATGGCTGATATCGGCGGCGCCTGGGCGGCGACATCAAAGCCTCGCCATCCCTGACGCGCTTACTGCCTGAAGGTTGAACGTCGCGGTTTCGAGTTGAGAAGGAATATCGGTCTTGGCAATCTGGTTGGATCAGGCATCGGAAGGTTTCGAGCAGCATTTCGCAGCCTTTCTGACGACGAAGCGCGAAGTCTCCGAGGACGTGAACTCGGTCGTTCGCGCCATCATCAATGACGTCAGAGCCCGTGGCGATGCGGCGCTGGCCGAATATTCGCTGAAATTCGACGGCATTGATTTCGCAACCGTGCCGATGCGCGTCACGCCTGAGGAGATCGACGCCGCCGTCGAGGCGGTGCCTGCGGAAGTGCTGGGCGCATTGAAGCTCGCGGCACTCCGCATCGAGTCCCACCATCGCCGGCAAATGCCGAAGGACGATATCTACGAGGACGCCATGGGCGTCGGCCTCGGCTCGCGCTGGACGGCGATCGAGGCAGTCGGCCTCTACGTTCCGGGCGGCACCGCGAGTTACCCGAGCTCTGTGTTGATGAATGCTGTTCCGGCCAAGGTCGCCGGCGTCGAACGCATCGTCATCGCCGTTCCCGCCACCGGCGGCGCGGTCAATCCGGCAGTGCTCGCTGCCGCCAGGCTCGTCGGCGTCACCGAGATCTATCGGGTCGGCGGCGCCCAGGCGATCGCCGCTCTCGCCTATGGCACCGAGACGATCGCGCCTGTCGCCAAGATCACCGGCCCCGGCAATGCGTATGTCGCCGCCGCCAAGCGCCATGTGTTCGGCACCGTCGGCATCGACATGATCGCCGGCCCCTCGGAGGTGCTCGTCATTGCGGACAAGGACAACAATCCCGATTGGATCGCCGCCGACCTTCTGGCGCAGGCCGAACACGATGTCAGCGCCCAGGCGATCCTGATCACCGACGATGCTGCATTCGGCAAGGCGGTGGAGCAGGCGGTCGAACGCCAGCTGAAGACGCTGAACCGCGCCGAGACGGCGGCGGCAAGCTGGCGCGATTTCGGCGCAGTCATCCTGGTTTCCGATCTGAAACAGGCCATTCCGCTCGCCAATCGCATCGCCGCCGAGCATCTCGAACTTGCCGTCGCCGATCCGGATCGTCTGCTCGACGGCATCCGCAATGCCGGCGCGATCTTCATCGGCGCCCATACGCCCGAGGTGATCGGCGATTATGTCGGCGGTTCGAACCATGTGCTGCCGACGGCGCGCTCGGCGCGCTTCTCGTCCGGCCTTTCCGTCCTGGATTTCGTGAAGCGCACCTCGATCCTGCGCCTCGGCCCGCAGCAATTGCGCAGCCTCGGACCGGCGGCGATCGCGCTCGCAGTTTCCGAAGGCCTGGATGCCCATGCGCGATCGGTCGCGATCCGCCTCAACCTCGAAAGGTGAGGGCATGGCGAAGGGCGATTTCCGGCTTTGCGACGTCGTTCTCGACGATACGATCGGCCGTTCGACGCCCGATGTCGAGCACGAACGCGCCGTCGCCATCTTCGATCTGATCGAGGAAAACAGCTTCGAGCCGCTCGGCCATGCCGGCGGACCTTACCGGCTGAGCATCTCGCTGGTCGATTCGAAGCTGGTTTTCGGTATCACCACGGAGGAGGGGGGCGATGTCGCCACCCATATCCTGTCGCTCACGCCCTTCCGGCGGATCGTGAAAGACTATTTCATGATCTGCGAGAGCTATTACGAAGCGATCCGTTCGGCGACGCCGAGCCGCATCGAGGCGATTGATATGGGCCGGCGCGGCATCCACAATGAAGGTTCGCAGACGCTGAAAGACCGGCTGGCCGGTAAGATCGAGATCGATTTCGACACCGCCCGGCGCCTTTTTACGCTGGTCTGCGTGCTCCACTGGCGCGGGTGACGGCCATGGAGCTCGCCGTCGATGTCGAGGATGGAAAAAGGCCGGGAGCCATTCTCTTCATGTGTGGGCTGAATGCCATCCGCTCACCGATGGCCGAAGCGATCGCCCGTAGCATTCTGCCGGCCAATACCTATATACGCTCCGCCGGCGTTCGCGCCGGCGAGCGCGATCCCTTCGTGGATGTCGTGCTCGAGGAGATAGGACTTTCCCTCGGGCGACGCCAGCCGCAGACGCTGGACGATCTCGAGGATGATTATTTCGACTTGATCATCACGCTTTCGCCGCAGGCCCACCATGCAGCACTCGAGCTGACCCGGTCGAATGCGGTCGATGTCGTCTATTGGCCGACGATGGATCCGACCGTCGTCAGCGGAACGCGCGAGCAGATTCTGGAGAGCTACCGCGAGGTCCGCAATCACCTGATTGGCCTCATCGAAAGCCGGCTACTCAAAAGGAAAGGCATCGCCGCGCAATCGGCGTGAAAACAAATAAAGGAAAGCCTGATCAACAAGGTTCACAAACCCGCCTTGATTGTGTAGTTTCCGCGCAAATTTTGAAGGCGCGCGCTGCGCTGCCTGTTCAACCCACAGGAAGAAAACCACTATATGCCGAAAGAAGAAGTCCTCGAATTCCCGGGAATCGTCACCGAACTTCTGCCGAATGCGACGTTCCGCGTGAAGCTTGAAAACGAGCATGAGATCATCGCTCATACCGCCGGCCGCATGCGCAAGAATCGCATCCGCGTTCTCGCCGGCGACAAGGTGCTTGTGGAAATGACGCCCTATGACCTGACCAAGGGCCGCATCACCTACCGTTTCAAGTAAGCTTGCCTAAGGTCCTGCAAGGGGTTTTCTCCCGTCTGCCGATGGTCGAGGTTTCATGGCGCTGAAATACAAGCTCATTCTGGCCTCGGGCTCGCCCCGTCGCGTCGACCTGCTCAACCAGGCCGGCATCGAGCCTTCACGCCTGATGCCGATGGATATCGACGAGACGCCGAAGAAGTCGGAGCATCCGCGCTCGCTCGCCCGACGGCTTTCTGCCGAGAAGGCCGAGGCCGCCCTTGCCGCGATCAAGGGCGATATCACCTGGAAGGGCAGCTATATTCTCTCGGCCGACACCGTGGTGGCGGTCGGCCGGCGCATTCTCGGCAAGGCGGAATTCGCCGATGAGGCCTTGAGTTCGCTGCATCTCCTGTCGGGACGCAACCATCTGGTCTACACCGGCGTTTGCCTGGTGACGCCGGATCGCAAGATTCGCCAGAAGATCGTCGAGACCAAAGTGCGCTTCAAGCGGCTCTCCGGCTTCGAGATCGAGAACTACCTGGCCTCCGGCCAGTGGCGCGGCAAGGCAGGCGCCTATGGCATCCAGGGTCTCGCCGGCACTTTCGTGCAGAAGATGGTGGGTTCCTACACCAATGTCGTCGGCCTGCCGCTTTATGAAACCATTCTCCTTCTGACCGGCGAAGGCTTCGATGTGCATAGCCGGTGGGCCGAGGGCTGAGCTCGACGGCCGATTCCATAGGACGGACCGATATGCCTGAAGACAAGAAAGCAGCCGCCAAGGTCGAGCCGCTGCGCAAGACGCGCCCATGCCCCGAATGCGGCAAACCCTCCAGCCGGGAACACTACCCCTTCTGCTCCAATCGCTGCCGCGAGGTCGATCTCTCCCGCTGGCTGACCGGTTCCTACGCCATTCCCGTTGCCGACGACGAGACCAAGGCCGATTTTCCGGACGAAGAAAACTAGGGCGTCCCGCCCGCGAAGCTCTTATTTTTCCTCATGAATCCGTAAAACTGGCGAGACCGTCAAAAAAGAGTCATTTGACGCTTGCCATGAGCGAACAAGATGCTATAACCCCGCTCGCTTCCGGGGCGAACCAAGGCCCCGCGGTACTTTCCTTAAAAGCACCTTCGCGAAGCAGGTTAGCCCAGGTAGCTCAGTTGGTAGAGCAGCGGATTGAAAATCCGCGTGTCACTGGTTCGATTCCGGTCCTGGGCACCATTAAAATCTCAAGCAAATTCAGGTAGTTGTTCGATAGCCCTAAACCGATTTCTTCGGTTTTCATGTCGCATCGTGTTGCAACTGATTTCCTAGCAATTTCAGTGGATACAAAAGGCTAACCGCAAATCCACGCGACATGAAATGCGACATGCTTCCGGCGACTTCTTGCCGCCAGCTCAAAGCCCTGCTTACTATCTGCAGTCGAAATTCGGCTGGGGGATAACGCCGTGGCATTCAATTTCATACCGAACCCTCAGGGTAACGGCCTAAGCGACGAGGAATTCATTGCCAGCGCAATGCAGATGCAGAAGCATCATGAAGAGATGCTGCAGCAGCGGATCGAATTCGCCGTTATCGGGATCGTCGTCCTTTTTGCGTTGATATTCGTCTGCTCGAAATACAGGAAGATCAGTCGCGCGGCGTCAGAGGGATTCCTGAATTCTGCAGCTGCGATTGTCCGAGCCAAGAGGAACGCGGCACAAGCGATCAGCGAGGCGAAGGCTAAAATCCAGGAGCGTGCCGACGGCGATTAGTTCCCTTCGGCGGGGCCTGAAGAACGATCGGCGCGTCCAGGCTGATCTGAGGGGCAACGGTGAAGGTATTCCTGCCTTCTTCTAATTGGCGCTGTCTCCGGAGCCGGTCTGCCATGATTGCGGCTGATCTGATCTCGTCCCGAGATGCCCCGTGCTGCCGTCGAAGGCCGCCTATCTGGAGATCTGTCAGGAAGCGGAAGCGGCTTGATGCCAGGTGCTCGGTGATCGCGCGAAGGTCTGCCACGGTGTGTGTCCTCATGGGCAAAAGAAAGGCCGAACCTCGTAAGGCCGGCCGATCCCTTCGCGCCAGTTCATCCGTGGTCGCGAAAGAACATATAACAGAAATCGATTAGTCGGCGCCAGCCCATCTATTCTTGTCATCTGTGGGAGGACTGGAAGCGATCATGACAGCAGCTTCTCTATCCCTCGATATACGGGTAGCACCGAACGCTGCCCATATTTCTTAAGCCTGTCCCTTTGCTGCCGGTGGAGGTAGCCAGGGCTCGCCCAGTTGCGCAGTGAGCTGATGAATAGGATGTCGAGCGCCGGCCGGACATAGGCCAGGTTGATGTATGGCGTGTTGTTCAAAAGGAGGTTCAGCAGATCGCCGGCTGTCTGTGGGACCTCGCCTTCCATGGCTGCATCTCGAGCCTTGAGCGGAAGGTTGATGATGTCGCTCAGAGTGGCGATTGCTGGCCCTGAGAACGTCTCCAGAGCGCCGCAATGGAATGTGGGAAGCTTATGCATCGACTTGCTCCAGTCGTTCTGTGCTTCGGATAAGGGCATCGAGATCGACGGGGCGCCAGTCCGGTCCAACGGGCGCCACCGGTTCGGATTCGCAGAGAAATGGCGACATCAGGTCGAGCTGGGCGGCGAGGACCGCCTTTGCCTCTTCCGTCTCATCTTCTGGCGGCGGTTCTTCGCAGACCCGGGCGACGATGCGGTGCATTGCCAGCAGGCTCGCCATCGGAACCGCGAACACAAGCGGCGGGTTCAATTGGCCGAGCAGGAAAACCTCCTCGCCGGCAGCGGTCTCGGTTTTGCCGAGGTAGAGTTTGATCACGCCGATGGAGCCGTGCGTGTCAAGCATGCCGCGCAGCTCTTGAAATGGGCCGCGCGCATCGAGCACGACCGCAACGATATTGCCCGGCAGAATTTCGGCTGTCGCATCGGCCTGCAGTGTCGTGCTCTCCGGAACAAGGCCGCCCATGCATCGGCCTACGGCAAAGATTTCATAGGTTCCGGCCATAGCCCTATGCCTTCACGATGAGATAGCCGATCACCAACGTGCCATTGAAAGCCGCTGAAGGATGGATGTTCTGGATGGTAATGACCACAGAGCCGGCGCCAGGCGTGACGTCGGCGACCTTTGGCGTGCCAGTAGTGGCCGTACCCTTGCCGACGGTGACGAGAACCGTATCGCCGGCGGCGATCTTGGAATTGGTCAGGGTCAGGACATGGGTTGCGCCCGCTGCGGTGGTGAGCGCCGCAGTAGTGACCTTGCCCTGTGTCTTGCTCAGAGTCGCGGTGCTGGTGCCGCCGGTTCCCGATGCAGTCGCCGTCTTGGTGCCGTCGTCGGAGACAAGGCCACCGGTCGAGGGCTCGACGCCGAACTTGCGGCCGTAGAGAGAGTGATATGCGGGCATGTTATTTGGTCCCTGTCTCGGCGGCGCCGCTGTATGAGAAGAAGTCGTTATCGGCCGCTTTGCGCGTGGCCAGCGTTGCGCCATCCCATTGAATGCCGGTGACGTAAGCGATGCCTGGGCTGTTCAGGGCACGTCGGCCGATATTCCCGATGAGGTGGCACATGCCTTGGCCGATGCGGATAAGCGAGCCGCCAAGAGGTGCCGCGCCGCCAAGCATGGCGCAGCTATTGATGAGGTTATCGTTGGCGAATAGCTCGCCGTTTGGCGCGTAGATCGCGCAGTCCGAAAGCCCGTTGAAGATGAAGCGAATGTTTGTGACGCCGAGGATGTCAACCAGCACATAGGTCGACTTCATCTGCAGGATGCCGTCGAAATTGACGATGGTGTTGGCGACAGTGCCGGGGTTTGCCGCAAGCGGGATATCGGTGATGATCCCGTTGCCGGCCCCGGCGATATGCCCCCAGTTATTCAGCGCCAGATTGGCGGCTGCTTCTGCCCGGTCGGCTTGGTCAGATGCTTCCTGTGCGAAAGCCGCTGCCGCCGCAACGCTCGTCGCGACATCAAACACGATCGACGTCACCCCGACGACGATCGGGTTGTCCGTCATCAGGGAATAGATATAGCCGCCGCTGACGGTGCCATCCGTGATGGCGACCTGCGTGCCCTTCACGACGTCATTGGTTCTTGAGAAGTCCTTCGACCGGCGCCACGGCCCGGTATCGCAGACCCATATGCCGTTTTCAGATGCCGCTGTCTGATTCTTCACAAGCACGCGGTCGCCAGTGACGACTGCTACCCCGTCAATTGTCTGCTGTGCGTATAGCGATATGTTCGCCGTCGTCGCTACTCGACATGGCCCTTTGATGGCGGCAGCAGAGGAAAGGCCATCAATTCGATCAACTTGGACGCTTCCCATAAGCCCTTACCTTCCCGTCGCAATGAACTGGAGAACCCGTTTCATGTGCGGGATTTCCAGGCTGTTGAACCAATCCTTGAAGACTTCCATACCGGCCGCGCCAATGGCGGCCTTGAGATTGTCGACCCGCTTCCAGATCGTGGCGATCGTCTCCGGCGCATCGGAACCCCACTCCCGCACCAACTCGCGCCCAGGATCGCCCACGGCAAATTCCTTCACCTTGTCGGCGGTAACTGGAACGACGAAGGAAGGCGGTCCCATAACCAGCTGGCTATAAATCTGGTAGCGAAGAGGTTCGGGAAACGAACGATCGAAGCGCTCCATAAAGACTCGCTGGGCGCGCGCATCGCCCAGATCCCGCACCATGCCACCAACGGCCCCCTGAAGCCGATGTAGTTGCGTTTTGAAGCCGCCAAGGCGCTCCATATCCATCACGAACCTTGCGCCCTCTGGCGTTTCCATCATTTGATTGCGACTTACCTCGACCGCCATTGGATCGGTAGGACCGGCTTCACCGGTATCCTCCCGCATCATGGCGAGGAGTTCTCGATCCAGGCCTTCCGCAAAATATCGATCGATGTCGGTATCGCGGATGCGCTCGATCTCGGCCTTACGAGCCGGGGAATAGGTGCGGAAACGATCCTCCGCGATGGGCATAGAAACGCCAGCGTCTGCCACCGGGCTGGAGCTGCTTTCGGACCTTACCAGTTCGTTCGACATTCACGGGCTCCGGATAAGAGGTGGGCCATCCCTATGAGGCTTCGGGACGGCCCATGGCGGTTAGACGCGGCGCGGATAAAGGTTCGCGAGCGCCCTTTCGGCCAATGGTGAATTTGCAAAGGTGTCGGTCATCTTCGCTTCGTCGCGAAGGCGGATGACGTCATAGCCTGCGCCAGTCCAGCGCACGGAATAGGTGCCATCGGAGAACAGCTTTTCCGTTCGTTCGGAGAAACTGACGATGCGGGGTTTCGCCAGCAGGGCCATTTCGCTGTCGGCATTCTCGACGTAGGCTTCCGCCAGCCAGCTTTCATCGAAGGAGACGACGATAACCCGGTCGAACTTCCGCAGCGCCTTGTTGCTCAGCTGCACGTTCTTCCAGATCTCCGGTTCCTTCAGATCGTCCGCAATCACGCCGGAAGGCAGGCGGGCGAAAATCTCCCGGAAGCTGAACCCCTGAGAATTGATGGTGACGGCGTTCGGATCGACACGCAGGCGCTTGCGCAAATCCGAGCTGGAAAGAGCGACGGTATCATTCATGGTTGTTCTCCGGAGTGATGACCTTCGAAATGTCGGAGGCGATTTTCAGGGCGTCGGAATCGTGCCAGCTATCCAGAAGGCTCGTTCCGTCTGCCAGGTGAGGGCCGCGCGCGACCGGAAAGGAGATCCGGCCGAAGGAACTGCCGCAAACGGGACCGAGGATGGCCGCCATCCGCAGGCTTGCACGCAGTTTGACGCCGTTCTCATCCATGCTCATCGGCGCGTTGAGCCCGAGGGCCTGCATGGTGCGGGAAACGTCCTTGCTGGTGGCAAGCAACTGCTCCAGGGCGGACGCAAGCTTATAGACGGCTAGCTCTGCCTCTGTGATGGCCTTGGAGCGCGCATCAAGGACTTCGATGATGTGTGCCCTCAGTTCGACCCTTCTCGCCCGTGCAGTCGCTTCTTGCTCTTCACGTCGACGACGCTCGGCCTCGACCTGTGCCGCGGCAATGGCGTCCAGATCCGCTTCCGCCTCGACGATCTGCCGGCTGTCGAAGGCTTTCCCCTCCAGCTTGGCAACGCCGCGCTCTCTGCGAAGCTCATCAAGGCGATCAGCGGCAATGCGCTGTCTGCCTTCCCAGTCTGGCACCACAGGCGCCGCGTCAGTGGTCAAAGCTTCTGTCAACGGCGACCTCCATTGCTGACGCGTCGGTTTTTCATGTTCTCATGGCCCAAATTGACGACTGGATTCGAAAACCCGCGCCCGAGTTGTTCGGCCCTGCGCGTGGACGGCACATGCACCAGAGCACCAAGCGCGGCGTTCGCCACGTCGTCAGAGGCGCCGCGCATGTGATCGACGGAATCCTTGCCGTTGCGGGTTGTCCTGCGCTCGAGCTGTGAGATCTGGCCGACCAACCGTGGCAGATCGAGCAGCATGGCCGTCCCCGCCATCATCGAGGGCAGGGCATCGAGGTAGATTTCAGAGCGCGACCGTTCGGCAGGCACATATCGGATGCCGTGCAGCCGGAAGGCGTCAGAAACCCAGGTTCCGGCATACCTGTCGCCGGTCACGCTCGTGATCCGGTAAACGCCCAGCAGCTTGACGAACTCGCCAACAACATCGGCCGGCGCGAACGGGGGCTTCACTTCGCGCACGCAGTCCAAAACCTGCATGTCGCCCTCCCTGTGAGCCACAGACAGCGTCATGGAGTCGTGCACGCCGCCCGATGGGTCACAGAAAGCCACATACTTGAAGGTCTTGACGTAGGGGCGCTCTTTCACGCCAGGATCGACGCAGCGCTCTACCACCGCCCGATCAATGAACGTCGACAAGTCGCCGCGGAACTGAGCATCCCACTCCGCCATCGCCGATTCCGGATCGTCACGGCGGGCATCCTCGATCACGGTGGCGTCGATCGTCGGATTGAAAACCTGTGTGCCGGCCTGCACCACCAGCACCGCGCCATCGTTGATCCCGAAGCTGCTCTGATGCTTGGTGAAGAGCAAGCCACGCTGCGCATAGGGTGAACTGATCCCGATCAGCATCCCGTTCGTGGTGGCCAGGGCAGGCAAGACCGCTCGATAGGTCTCCACGTCAGGCAGTGACGTCGTCTCGTCCCGCCAGAAGCCTACCTCGTCGAAGATGGCAGCAAGCAGGGTGCGACCGCGCACGGTCCTGTAGTTGTTCGTATGGACCGAGATGGCGATGTTGCCCTGCAGCCGGATCTCGTCATTGGAGACGTTCTCCACCATGTTCCGGAGGATGGGGCTCTGGTCGAAGAATGCCCGGATGTAGTTGAACACGGACGCCGCCTGAATGCGGGAGGCAGCAAGCACAAGGATCGTGCCGACCTCACCCGGCGCCAGGCGGGAACTATGATCGGTGAAGGCCGCGATGTAGGAGGCCAGAGCAGCCGCTACGCGCGACTTGCCGGAACGACGCCCGATGATGGCCCAAAGCTCTCTGACGCGCTGGTGAGGAACGTCACGCCCCCCGGCCACCCTTCCGAATGCCTCTAGCTCCTCTGCGCTCAGATCGAGCCCGAAGGCCGCACGAAGGATCGCAATCCATGTGTCCCAACTGGGGGAAGCACCAAGCGCAGCGCCGAGAAGCTTCTGGTCGCGCAGCGCCTTGTCGATGGTGATGGAAAGCAGCTTGGATGAGGTCACGCCGCTTCCCCGCTATACGTATCGGCAAGGTAGCTCTTGAGCGTTGGTGTGATGTCCTTGGCCTTGCGCTGCAAGCCGATGTCGCTCAGCAGCCGACGCAGCGCGTTGACGGTAGAGGTGAACTCGCCGATGGAGATATCCTCACCCTTCGCGAGCTTTGCCTCCTCTCCCTCGCACCACACCGCGAGGGTCGTGGCACGGCGCAGGAGCATCATCATGGCTTCAGAAGGGCTGTCGCCTAGGTCGGCTTTAAGCTGCGCCAAGATCTCACGGTAGCGCCGCATTGTGGCCGATCGCCCGTCGACGCCGTCGAGCAGCGCCTTACCGTTGCCAATGCGCGACTGAGCTTGCGGCTTTGCCTTGGCTACTGCTGGGCTTCCTTCGGCCATGTCTGAGTGTCTTCCGTCGAACCATTCACTTCGCTCGGAAGCTATCATGCAGCACGCCTATTCGCAACATTGTTGCGACACGCGTAAAATTATTCAACAATAACAGCATGATACAGAACGACAAGCGGATAAATTATCCGCGCGTCACGGCGATTTGTGGAAGCAAATGAGTAAACCTCGATCAGCATAAACCCGGCGACGCAAAAATATCGGCGTAGGCTGGGGAAATTGGGTGAGGAGACCGCGAGTCTTTCTTGGTTGCTCTTGTCAGTCGAAATACAACCCAATACCGTCGACGCCTCAACGTGGAGGGATTCGGAAAATGGCATTCAAAATTGGTGACATCGTCGTACTGAAATCTGGGGGGCCCAAGATGACTGTGGTCTCTGAGGAAGAACGTGGCCGTGTTTATTGCTCTTGGTTCGCCGGGGCTAAGGCAGAGAAATCTCAGTACCCTGTCGAAGCGCTTGAGGCCCCGAAGGAAGAGCCGAAGAAATGACGGCTACCGCGGCTGACGTTGCCGCATGGATGATGGAGCGTCTCAGCGCCGACGGGGCTCTCTATCAAGACGTGGCGGCATCAGAGATCGCCTCGAAGTTCGGAGAGGACTTCGTCACGATCAACGCAGCCGGCAATGTCGGCATCGCTAAGCCGGTGCTCACTGCGTTTAACAAGCTTTCGGGCGATGATGTTGTCTGGAGCAGGGGCAATCGCTATTGGCGCAAGCGCGAGGACTACGACCTTCCTGGCCGGCAGCAGCCTTAGCGCATTGCCTACCGCGAGAAAAAGAAGGCCTCGGTTTTGATCCGAGGCCGTTTTGAATATTTGAGGAATGTATGAGCATCCAAGATAGCCTGCTGGATCCGCGATATTCGCTTTGGAAAGAAAAGAATGACCGCTGGACCATCATGGATAACTTCGAAGGCAAACCGGCGTGGGTCGATATGGCGAGAATGTTCTCTGTCGGCGAGGACGACGCGATTGCAGCGATCCGCCGCCTCAACCATCTTTATTCTACCCGAAACGATTGATCAGGCTGCTCCCCTCGGATTATTGCCGGTGCCACGACAGGAGAGCCTTGCCACTTCCTGATTGACGGCCGACCAGAAAGCGCCGATCTGCTCATCCTGGTCGTGCTCGGGAATGCCGACCTTGCTCAACTGGATCTGCAGCCCCTCTGTGATGAGAGAGACGTAGTGATCCGCATGCCTGTCTGTGGTTTTGCTGGCGAGCTTTCGGGCGACATCCCGGATCTTGCCTACGCGAGCAGTCATCGGGAAGGCTACGATCTTACAAGGTGGCTGCCAGGCGAAGAGGGGAAGGTTGATGTCACGCATTCGATGCCTCCATGGTAATACTATATGTGTCCCTCAGGTGGGACTGTGAGAGGTTGAAAATCAGCCTGACGGTATCTGACATGGGACTGTCAGCCATATTTCACCTTCCTTTGGGGTCTCTTCTGTCCCTCAGGTGGGACTGTGCGTCCCTCAGGTGGGACCGTAGATTCTTCATCGGGTGCCCACTTCATGAATTCTTTGGTCGGCAATTCGCCGGTGACACCACAAGGGTACTCGGTTAACCGCCACTCTGTGGCTACCCTGTTTTTGATGTTGAATCCGCTCAACTTGGTTCTGGCAATGAAGCCTTTGCCCTCTAGATTGTCGAGGCTGCGGTTCGCCGTGTTCTTGCTGACATGTATGCCGGCGGCCAGCTCTCGACAACCGAGGGCCAGCCGGCCGTTGTTCAAGCCGTCGAACTTCCACTTGAAGAACAAGTAGGCAGCTCGATCGACGGGCGTAAGGGCATCCCATGCGGCGGAGCGCATGATGTAGCCGTCGATCATGACGAACTTCGCCTTACCCTTACGCTTGAACCTGCTGCTCATCCGTGCGCCTTTCGATAGATGCGGAACTTGTTGGAGAGTGCCGCCGCTTCGCATGCCTCCAATGCTGAGAGGCCGAAGCGCTCTCGAATGGCGGGAATGATCGGCTGCGGCGCCGGAGCCTGCTCAGCCAGCCACTGGGCCGCCTGGACGACGGCCTCGGAGTGCTGATGCTCGGGAGGGGTTAATGCCATGTGTAGCCTCCTTCATCTGCTGTGTAGTTGGTATCGAGCTCATCCCCGTTCGGTTCAGTGTCGCCGCCGTCCTCGTAGTGCTCGTTTTCCAGTTCGGTGTCGCACGCTTCGGCCGAGATAGGCAGGTACCAGTCCGACTGTGATATGTTTTCAGTAGCCCCAAGCGAGGGCTCATTGTCATTGTCGGGCTCGAGATCGGGATCGCCGTCGAGGAGGTCGAGGAGATCTATAAGCTCCTCTATTTTCGCCTCCAGGCGTTCGCGAGACTGCAGAAGTTGCTTGCTCATGCCAACTCCTCCCGAGCCGCTTGGGATGCCGGCCGTTCGTCGCCCACGACGAGAACGAAGCGAACCTTATGGTCGATGACATGGCGCCACGACAGATCCGGATGCGCCTTTGCCATCGCCTCGGTGAGAGCCTTTGCGTGGAAGCTGGCAAGTTCGGCCGGGGTTGCCTGGTCGAAGAAGGCATTCCAGTCGAATGCCTTGGCCTCCACCACAACAGCAGTTGATGGGACGGCGGCCGCGGTCAGAACTCCGAGAAACCCGCGGCGTGAGAGGGCTGGCGTTGACACCACGCCGGTGCTATCGTGACATGTGTTCATTTTCTTTTCCTTTGTCGGAATGATTGAACCATGGTCCGGAGAGGTTGCCGCCTCTGCCGGGCCTTTTGCTTTCTGAAGGGCCGTGCTCATGCGGCCTCCGTGAAAAATGCGATGAGCTTGCTGCGGTCGGCGACCCATCGATCACCAACCTTTTTGGCAGGCAATTGGCCGGTCTCCAGCATGTGAAATGTCTGGCGACGGCTCCGTCCAATGATCTGTGCAATCTCAGCGCCGCCCCAGACTAGATCCAGTTTCTTTTCAGATTTCTCTTCCATTCGGCTTCCTTTCGAAGAACCACGGTTGCACCACACGTTAACCACGGTGATCACCTAACGCCAGTGGGTACTTGATGTCAAGACCTCGGTGGTGCATACGTGGTCCACTAACAGAAAAAGGATAGCGTGATGGGCCGAGCCGACCCGCAATTAAAGCTCCGACTAACCGAGGAGATGAAAGAGATCATATCGGCTGCAGCCAAGGCCAACGGGCGATCGGTGAACTCCGAAATTGTTGCGAGGCTTGAGGCCTCCGAGGCCGGTGACGGCGCGCAGGTCGCGGAACTGAAGAGGCAACTCCACTCGGAACATGAGGCGTACTTGCGCCTAGAGAGCGTTTTCGATTCCCAAATGAACCTAATCGAGGATTTCAGGCGAGTTATTAGGCGGGCAACAGAGGAGGGCATTGGCCAGGCGAAGACCATTGAAGCACTGTGCAATATACTGATTTCCCTCGATGCCGCGCCGTCGGCCGAAGTTGTCGACATGGCGAAGCGTCTGCTCGAGGTAGCCATTGCGCAGAGAAACGACCTCACAGAGACCGTAGAACGCCAGAAGCAGAGAGCGACTTGACAAGCGGATTTATTGCGACATAGTGCGACATATTCCCGGTGAGTTACACCGAATGACATGTGAGAGGCACGGCAATGTCGATCCGCAAGCGCAAATGGACCACTGCATCCGGCGAGCAAAAAGAGGCCTGGGTTGCTGACTACGTCGACGGGCAAGGCACTCGCCGCCTCAAGACATTCGATCGCAAGAAGGATGCAGACGCCTTCCTTTCCACGGCAAAGGTAGAGGTTCGCGACGGGACTCACGTTGCCGAGGCGGCAAGCATCACGGTCAAGGCGGCCGGCGATTTGTGGCTGAAGAGCGCTGAAGCTGCCGGCCTCGAGCGCTCCACCCTAGACCAATACCGGCAGCACTTGACGCTCCATATCGTTCCCTTCATCGGCGCGACGAAGCTCTCTGCGCTGAACATTCCGACTGTGCGCGAATTTGAGGACAAGCTTCGCCATGAGGATCGATCGCCGGCAATGGTGAAGAAGATCCTCGTTAGCCTTGGATCGCTTCTGGCTGACGCCCAGGAGCGCGGTAAGGTGGCTCGCAACGTCGTGCGCGACATGCGTGGCGTCCGCCGTAAAGGCAAGGAGCGCCAGCAGGAGAAGCGCCAGAAGGGGAAACTCAAGATCGGCGTGGATATCCCGACCCGGCAGGAAGTAAAGGCCATTGTAGGGGCCATGGAAGGCCGCTGGCGGCCGTTGCTGCTTACGGCGGTGTTCTGTGGCCTCAGAGCCTCCGAGCTGCGTGGGCTGCGCTGGAGCGACGTCGATTTCGAGAAGCGCCAGATCCGTGTGCATCAGCGCGCTGACCGGTTCAACGAGATCGGCCGGCCGAAGTCGGAAGCCGGCGAGCGCATGATTCCGGCGCCGCCGATGGTCATCAACACCCTGAAGGAATGGAAGCTCTCCTATCCCAGGCCGCTCACCGGCAGCCTCGATGATGAAGACAACCCGATCCGCGAGGAGGCGAGAGACACACACCTCGTATTCCCGAACGGACTGGGCAACGTCGAGTCCTTGGCCAACATCATCAACCGCGGGCTCATCCCCACGCAACTCCGGGCAGGGGTGACGGTTGGCACTGGCGACGAGGTTCAGGCCAAGTACACAGGCATGCATTGCCTTCGGCACTTCTACGCTTCGTGGTGCATCAACCGGACTGAGGAAGGCGGACTGGGCTTGCCGCCGAAGGTCGTGCAGGAGCGCCTCGGTCACTCCTCGATCGTGATGACGATGGACACCTATGGGCACCTCTTCCCGCGTGGAGACGATGCCGACGAGCTTGCTGCAGCCGAGCGTTCGCTATTGGCATGACTTGCAACATGGATGCGACATGAGCGGAAAAACGCTATAGAAAACAACGGACGACTGCGGATTGAAAATCCGCGTGTCACTGGTTCGATTCCGGTCCTGGGCACCACATTGATTTCATTGCATAATTTGTTGATTTTTCGCCTGCTCGGAAGCCTGGTATTTTTGCTGCCATGGCGGCACGCTGGTAGCAGCAAAAACATGTTGGCGGGGCCTGAAAGCAGTTCGGCCCGCTCGATGCCGGGCCGTACAGGGTCTCGATGCTAGGACATGGCGCCCGAAGCAGCGGAATGACTGGTGCGACTAGCGGAATATATCCTCTGTGCAACACCGTACCGGAACCTCGCCGATCCCTCGTGCGTTAAAGAGGCAGGAAAGCACGGGTGTTCCTCCTGTGCGATCCGTCGTTACAGAACTTGCCCCGTTTCGGCGGGGCTTTTTTTGAGCGCCGCAGCCAAGCCACAGAGCCGTCACTCGTCCATGTCACGTTAGCGCCGATCATCAACTGAAGCTGCATCTCCGCTATTCGCCAGGCATAGCCGGTTGGCGATGATGTCCAGATGTCCAAGGCCATGATGGGACAGTACACGGTGGATGAAGCGGCCAATGCCATCGCTGACGACTGCGACGTGGATCAAGTTTGCCTCGCACCAGCCTACGAAGTCACTAAATCCGGGATCGATCTCGATGGTGTCGAGAAATCTGTCGATTTCTTCGACATCAGCCCGAATGAGCGGTACCTGAAGGCAACGGGACGTGGAATGTCTCCAGTCCTACTCCTATCGAGAGACCACTTCTGGTAGTCTGTCTGAGGAAAGGGACGGCGAAATAGTGCGCGGCCGCCCTTTGAACATTGATTCAGCGACCCTGAGGAGGCGCCGCTTGGAAAACTTCCACTCTACTGGATGTTCGCCATAACCTCTGAAATAACGGAGAATTTCGAGGCCTGCCAGCGTCTGTAGTCGAGGGCAAATTGCGCGGAAATCCAACAATCTCCACTCATTTGGGTAGCCTTCCATCCCAGTAGGCCTCGATTTTGCGCGGCCGCAAGCAATCTCCCGGCATGACTGCGGGAAATTACATATTCGGCCGCCATAAGTCGTGCAGAGACATCGCCCACCCAGGTGCGCTCACCTAAGACCGGTGCCAGGGGCACACGCGACATGAGGTCATGCAATATATTGCTTCCGGATTCGGACCTCACGAACAGCGCAATGCTTTCGGGCGGATTATACCAAGCAGAATCGTGAAACAGCCGACGTGCGATATGCGGCTGGGCGCGATATAAAATCGTCTCGTCCGCCTCCGACCGCCGACACCGATCTCCCGTGTCCATCCGGTCCAGAGAACGAAGATGCCCTTCAAACCATTGCCGAATTAGGGTTTCAGCGTAAGCAGTCGCTTGTAACGGGATAGCGCGTCGATCGGTCGTCTCCACCGGCTCGAATAATTTGTAATACGCCATCTCCTTCAGATGTGCGACTGCAGTGTTATGGCTAGCAATGCGGTTCTCAATCAGAAACTTTGCGAGGTTGGAAGCGGTCAACGGCGGGCGGGATGGGTTGAGCTTCCGCTCAAAATGTAATGCCAACGCCGACTGGCTGAGCAGCCACTTCTGCAAGTCAGCAACATAACGCACTATTCTGGGCGCTCTGCGGTGTATTGCCAGTAACTCGGATGCGGCTTCGCGGAGAATTGCAGGGAAGGAGGCGTCCGCCATGAGATCTTCAACACTGTATTTGCGGAATTTACTCTGTAGTGAGACTGTATTTAAAGATATCGACATTGAAAACCGAAGTGTAAGCGATGCTGGCGGGACAAAGAAAAAACACCGAATGGACAAAGTCACTGCCGAAGCAAGTGACTGCCCGATCTTATCCAAAACTTGCGCACGATTCGAGAAGCCTCGATTCGATCGGTTCAGACAGGTTGGTCGTCGTCGACATGGTCTCCATTGCCCGAAACGATGGAGACCGACGCTGCCCTCAGCAACCGCAGTTCGGGTCCTTGTAGACTGTCATCTTCGCCGGCGCGGCGAAGGCCCCTTGGCCAGGGAATACCAGCGCGGATGCCGTCATTGCGATGAAGCTTCTCCAGTGCATCGTCTCTACTCCTCGTTCGCCGCCGCCCGGACGTGGATCCGGGCGGCAGGAGTTCAGCTACTTGACTTCGGTGACCGTCAGCTTGCCGTTCACGCGTTCGGCGACGAACTCGATGCTCGAACCTTCCTTCAGCTTTTCGAGCAGAGCCGGATCTTCGACCCGGAAGACCATCGTCATCGCGGGCATGTCGAGGTTCTTCAAGTCCTCGTGCTTGATGGTGACCTTCTGCGCCTTGGCGTCGACCTTGTTGACGACGCCCTTGGTGAGTTCCTGGGCAAACGCTCCAAAGGCCGCGCTGACGGAGAGCAAGGCGGCGACACCGATTTTGATTATTACGTTTTTCATCTTCATGGCTCCTTTATCGAGGGTTACTTCCCGGCGACGCTGACATCGCCGTGCATGCCGGCTTCATAATGGCCGGGGATCAGGCAGGCGAATTTGAACTCGCCGTCGGTGGTGAACTTCCAGACGATCTCGCCGGACTGACCGGCCGGAAGGCGGATCGAATTGGCGTCGGCATGTTCCATTTCCGGGAACTTCTCCATCACCTTCTTGTGCTCCAGGATCTTGTCTTCCTGATCGAGCACGAATTCGTGGTCGACGGTGCCGGCATTCTTGATCGCGATCTTGACCGTCTGGCCCTTGCGGACGTTGAAGACGGCCGGGATGAACAGCATCTTGCCGTCGTCTGTCTCCTTCATCGTGACGCGGATCGTCTGTGTTGCCTTCGTTTTGTCGCCGGGCTCGCCGATCGCAATTTTTTCGCCGTGACCGCCGGCGTGGTTGCCGGAGGCGAGGGCGGGAGTTGCGAGCGCCGCGAGTGCCAGTGCCAATATATAATTCTTCATGCTTAGATCCTTTTTTGATGTTGGATGTTGAGCTTCAGCCGTTCGTCGGCTTCAGCGTGATTTGCGTCTTCGCGTCGTTGGCCTTGGTCGCGTCCGGCAACTCGCCGGTCCACTCCCAGGCCTGCGTTCCGGGCGGGTTTTCGTACCAGCCGGGATCGGAGTAATCGTCCGCCGAGATGCCCTCGCGGACCTTCACGACCGAGAACATGCCGCCCATCTCGATCGGGCCGTGCGGCCCCCAGCCGGTCATCATCGGGACGGTGTTCTCGGGAATGGGCATTTCCATTTCGCCCATGTCGGCCATGCCCTTGGTGCCCATGGGCATGTATTCCGGCTGAAGCTTTCTGATCTTCTCGGCGAGCTTCGACTTATCAGCGCCGATGAAGGTCGGGATGTCGTGGCCCATCGCGTTCATCGTGTGATGCGACTTGTGGCAGTGGATCGCCCAGTCGCCGAGATATTTGGCGTCGAACTCATAGGCGCGCATGGCACCGACGGGGATATCGATGCTCACCTCCGGCCACCGTGCTTCGGGCCGCACCCATCCGCCATCCGTGCATGTCACCTCGAAGTCATAGCCATGCATGTGAACCGGATGGTTGGTCATGGTCAGGTTGCCGACCCGCACCCGCACGCGGTCGTTCCTGGAAACGACCAGCGGGCTGATGTCCGGAAACACGCGGCTGTTCCAGCACCACATGTTGAAATCGGTCATCTCCATGATCCTCGGCACGTAGGAGCCGGGATCGATGTCGTACGCGTTGAGCAGGAAGACGAAGTCGCGGTCGACGCGCATGAACGTCGGGTCTTTGGGATGGACGACGAAGAATCCCATCATGCCCATGGCCATCTGCACCATCTCGTCGGAATGCGGGTGGTACATGAAGGTGCCCGATTTCAAGAGGTCGAACTCGTAGACATAGGTCTTGCCGACTGGGATATGCGGCTGCGTCAGCCCGCCGACGCCGTCCATGCCCGACGGCAGGATCATGCCGTGCCAGTGGATCGTGGTATGCTCGGGCAGCTTGTTGGTGACGAAGATGCGCACCCGGTCGCCTTCGACCGCCTCGATGGTCGGACCCGGAGACTGGCCGTTGTAGCCCCAGAGATAGGCGGTCATACCGTCGGCCATCTCGCGTTCGACCGGCTCGGCGACGAGGTGGAACTCCTTGACGCCATTGTTCATCCGGTGGGGCAGGGTCCAGCCGTTGAGGGTGACGACCGGCTGATAATCCGGGCCGGAGGTCGGGTGGAGCGGCGGCTGCATGTCCGCCGATTCCATTGTCGGGGCGTCGGGCAGACCCATCGCCGAGGTCTTCGTCCAGGCGCCGGCCGCCAGCAGGGCAGCACTCGCACCGAACAGTTGTCGTCTGTTGAACATGATGGGTTCCTTTCTCAATGGCCGCCGCCGCTGCTGCCGGAGGCAGCGGCGACTTCTGTCTCTGCCGACGCGGTGGTCGCGCCGCCGCCGTAGATCACAGGCGCGAGATTGGCTTCGGCGAGCCAGAAATCGCGCTTGGCGTTGACGGAGAGCAGGATGGAGTTGATCTTGTCGCGCGTGTCGGTGAGCAGCTCGAAGGTGTTCGAGATCATGCCGTTATAGGTCAGCAGGGATTCCTCCTCGACCTTGCTGCGCAACGGTACGACATTGTTGCGATAGTGCCGCGCGATGTCGTAGTTCGAGCGGTAGGCTTCATATGCGGAGCGTGCTTCCGAACGGACGTTGACGGCCTTTTCCGCCAGCTGGTTCGCCGCGCGCATGTATGCCACTTCGGCCTTGCGCATCCGGGCCTTGCCGGTATCGAAGATCGGGATCGCGAATTCCAGCTCGACCTGGCCGGTCGTTCTGGTGGTCTTTTCGTCGTCCTCGATTTCTCGTTCCGTTTCGAAGCCAGTCCGGATTTGGAGATCGGTGACGTAGCGCATCGCTTCAGTGAGCCCGTAGGATTTGGCTGTCGCCTCCAGTTCGAGCTTCGCCACCTGAAGGTCGAAGCGGTTCCTCAGAGCCTCGGCCTCGATGGTATCGCGTTTGACGACGGACTTGGGCAGTGGCGGCAGGCTGTTCGGGACCTGGTAGTCCAGGTCGGATCCCCAGAGACCCATCAGTCGCGTCAGTTCCTCCTTAGCAAGACGTGCCGCCAGGCGGGCCTTTGCGGTCTCTCCGGCGAGCTCGGCGACGAACACATGCTCGCGTGCCTGCGCGCCTTTGGTCATCGCACCGGTCTCGCCAAGTTTTTCCGCAAGTTCGGAAGCGGCGTCCGCTGTCGCCTGGGCGCGCTGCAGCTGCCCGACATTCTCCCAGGCCGCCACCGCTCCGATCCAGGCGCGCCGCGTATCGGCGGCGACCCCAAGCGTTTTCACGGCGGCGGTCAGTTGCGCTTGCCGGAAACGGGTGTCCGCGATCGCCACGTCCCGGTTCCGCGTCGCAAGCGCCAGGATGTTCGTCGTGATCATCCCTTCGATGGTCTTGAACGCCTCCAGTTCCGGCGTGCCCATACCTGTCGTACCGATGGAAACGGTCGGGTTGATGAGCATCGTCGACTGCCAGGCATCGGCCGCACTGTCGCCGAGATCGGCATAGGCGGCCTGGAGACCCCTGTTATTGAGCAGGGCGATCTGGACGGCCGTCTCGGCGTCGAGGACCTTCTTTCGTGCGAGCAGGCCTTTGACCTCAGCGGCAGCCGACCGTGCCTGGTTTTGGTTCTGGATCCAGACCGTCTGCTTCGCGGTCGCGATGGCGGTCTTGTCGGCAACGGAAGCGAAGCCTGCTTGCTTGCTGGAATATTCGGCGCCGGTGACACAGCCGCTCAGCGCCAGCGGGAACGCCAGAACGACGGTAAATTTTCTAAGGCTGATCATGAGGCGTCTCCTTTTGCGGGAGACTGCAGATCGTTTTGTCTACGCCACGGCTTGGGATCGACGGGCTGCCTTGCGACATAGCCCGACACGGGCGAGCGGTAGATGACCGGGCGCGGCGTCGGCTGTTCGACCGCGGCGGAAGATGCCACCACGTCGGGAGGAAGCGTGGATGCGCAGCCGCCGATGACGAGCGGCAGCCCCACCACGAAAAGCGAGGGTTTCATTATGAATTTTCCGAATAAGAGATAGCCTAGGGGCGTCCACCTGGATGCAGGCGGCGACCGACTGGACCCGATCGAGCGGGTGCGTCTCTATTCAGATATTCGGAGGGCGGTGGAGCGGCGGCAGCTCGCCAAAGGCCGTTCGGTCGTCCACGAACTGTCGGATCGAGGTTACGATGGGCCCGCCGACGTCGGGGCTTTCACAGATGATGCCGAACCCGCCGCAGAAATCCTTGCAGCATTCCTGCTTGACGAGCTTGGCGTCGCCGTCATCGGTTGAAGCGTCAAGGTGATGGCTGTGCTCCGATGGCTCAACCATGTGATGGTCGCCGGCGCCAGAGACCGCTACGGAGGCGGTCTTCTCTAGTTCAGGGAAGGCCGAGCCGTGCATGGCGGCGCTGGCGCTGGACATGTTGTATCCGACCAGCGATATCACAATCGCCAGCCGCACGACGAGCAACAGGCTGCTCAGTGCGATTCGGTACATTCTGTCCATGCGGCCTGCGTACAGTTCCAACGACCTGCTTTCAATGGAAGAAACAGGTGCCGGCGATTCGCGTCGTTTCTGTGGCCATGACGCAACGAACCCGTTCACGCCGCCATGCGGCAGATGCGTTTGTCGACCGGATCTCCCGCGTTCCGGATTGAATCAGCGGCAGGAGATAAAATGCTCGCAGCTGTTTCGACTATGACACGCCCGTGTCTGGTAGACTTCGCGGCCGCGACGATATTTCCCGTTGCTGCCGGGGTTGCGCGAACCGCTGCTGCCGTTCTTTCTTCTCGTGCTTGTCGCCCTCGCGCTGGCCGTCCTCGGCGTTGTCGATTGATGGCGGTCTTCGAGCGATGACCATGCGATCGATGGTCTCGTCGCGCAGAACAAGAGTGTGCCAGGCCGCGGCCGCGACATGAAGCGCCACCATCGCTAGGATGATCCTGGAGCCAATGACGTGATAAGGCGCGATACCGAACCAGATGTAGCTCGCCACCAACCCAATTGCCGCTTGTCCGATAATGGCGGCGTAGAAGGCATGATGTAGCGCTCGGGAAAGTGCCTGCGCCGCCGAGGCCGGTCTCCCGTCAGGCAGGGGTGGCCACAGGAGCCGGACCACAAGCCGCAAACCCATCAGAACGCCGATGCCGATCCCCAGGTAATTATGGAGGTGGTGCTGGACGAGATCCCAGCGGTCGGGTGTCATTCCCATGTGGACGGCGTGATGGGTCCGCTCGATACTGCCGCCGGTCAGGTACTGGGTCGGGACGAGAAGGGCAATCAGCCAATGAAGCCAGATCTGGATGCGGAAATATCCTGGTCTCATGATGCGGCCGTTGTTGCAATGGTTGGCAAGAGTTAGCAGTCCCCGGTTAAGACATCGCTGACATGCCGCGTGGGCTTTGAAATAACGCGCGGTCCTGGCCAATTGGAACATTCCCCAGCCGCGCAGTCTCGGTGGCAGGTCACTCTTCCAGTATTTTCACTGGCCGGTCCCATTGGATGAGCACGACACAGCCCGTATCGCTCCAGACCGAATGTTCGGTGCCGGGCGCATTGACGATATAGCTGCCGCGGCCGTAGTCGCCTGCCTCGTCGGATTGGACGCCGTCGAGCACGAGAATGGTTTCCAGCCCCTCATGCCGATGGCGGGGAACGCCGGCGCCGGCTTCGTATTTCAGGAGCGCCACGCCTGGCTGGTCGCCCTCGAAGGGCCGGATCCAGTGGATCGTGACCTGATCGCGGAACGGTCCGAATTCCAGATCCTTCCAGCCGCCCGAGGTTAGCAGTTCGCGGGTGGTTTCAGGCATGGGCGATGCTTTCCAATATGTCGTCGACATGCGCCGTCCAGCCGACGATCGCGCCTTGGGCGCGGATCATCGCAATGGCTGCGGCCTTGAACTCCGGAAAATAGCTTTCCGTCGCCTCCTCGGCGAGCAGGCACTCATAGCCGCGGTCATTCGCCTCGCGCATGGTTGTCTGCACGCAGACTTCGGTCGTCACGCCTGCGAAAACCAGCTGTTTGATGCCCTTCTGCTGCAGGACCTCGCCGAGTTCGGTCGCATAGAAGGCGCCCTTGCCGGGTTTTTCAATAACCACTTCGCCTCTGACCGGAGCGAGCTCCGGCAAGATCGCCGTGCCGGGCTCGCCTGCGACGAGGATACGGCCCATCGGGCCTTCGTCGCCGATCCTGAGCGAGGGGTTGCCTCGGTTGCGTTTTGCCGGCGGCAGATCCGAAAGATCGGGCTTGTGGCATTCCATCGTGTGGATAACTGGCAGCCCGGCGTAGCGAAAGCCGTGGATGAGGCGTTTGACATCGGGCACGATCCTCGTGATGCGGCTGACATCATTGCCGAGGCTGGCGCCGAAGCCGCCGGGTTCGGCGAAATCGCGCTGCATGTCGATGACGATGAGGGCGAGCTGGTCGTGCTTCACCGGGAAGGCGAAAGGTTCTGCGTTGATCTCCGCCATCAGTGATGCCCCGCCATATGGGCGCCGATCACGCCGATGTCGGCCGAGCGCGCCGGCGTCTCGTAGACCAGCCTGCCTTCGGAAATGACCATGATGCGATCGGACATCTCAAGCAGCTCGTCGAGGTCCTCGGAAAGCAGCAAAACCGCAGTTCCAGAATTGCGCGCCTTCATGATACGGGCTCGGATCTCGGCAACGGCGGAGAAATCGAGGCCGAAACATGGGTTCGAGACGATCAGCAGATCCACCTTGCCTGTGAGTTCGCGGGCAAGCACGGCGCGCTGCACGTTGCCGCCGGAAAGCGCGGCAATCGGCGAGGAAGACGAGGCGGTCTTCACCTTGAAGTCGGAAATCAACGCCGTGGCGCGCTTCCTCATCTTGCCCTTGTTCAGCCAGATCGCGTCCTTGCCGTCCACCTTGAGATCGAAGGTCCGAAAGGCGAGATTTTCGCTGACCGTCATGCGCGGGGCGCAGGCATTCTGCAGCGGTTCTTCGGGGATGAAGCGGACATTGTTCTTGCGGGTCTCGCGGCGGGTCGCGCCGTAGGCCTTACCTTTGACGCTGACGCGACCGGCATTGGTCGGCCGCTGGCCGGCAAGAATTTCCGTCAGCTCCTTCTGGCCATTGCCGGAGATGCCGGCAATGCCGACGATCTCGCCGGAGCGGACCATGAGATCGTCGATCTCGATGGTTTTGAGCCCGGAGCGATCCGGCGCCTTCACCTGTTCGACCTTAAGCACCGGCCCGGCGCTCTCGGAGACGGGAACACGGGTATCAAGTTCGGCGAGCTTGACGTCCCCGATCATCATCGCCGCCATATCTGCGGTGGAGAGCTCGCCGACCTTGCCCGTGCCGACCAGCTTGCCGCGCCGGAGAATCGAGACGGCATCGGCGAATTTCGTCACCTCGTGGAACTTGTGGGAGATCATCAGCACGGTCAGTTCGCCACGCTCGGTCATTCCGCGCACGAGGCCGAGCATCTCGTCGGCTTCCGCGGGCGTCAGCACCGAGGTCGGCTCATCGAGGACGAGAAAGGAGCGGCCGAGATAGAGCTGCTTGACGATCTCCAGCTTCTGCTTCTCGCCGGCGGCAAGCTCGCTCACCGGCCGGTCGAGCGGAATCTTGAAGGGCATGCGCTCCATGAAGGCGGAAAGATCCTTCCGCTCTTTGGCCCAGTTGATGATGGCGGGGACTTCCGCGCGGCTGATGACGAGGTTTTCGGCACCGGTCAACGAAGGAACCAGCGTGAAGTGCTGATAGACCATGCCGAGGCCGTAGCTCGCCGCATCCTTGGGCGAGGCAATCGCCACTTCGCGGCCATCGACGGAGAGAGAACCTGACGTGGCGTGATAGAAGCCCATGATGCATTTGACCAGCGTCGACTTGCCGGCGCCATTCTCGCCGAGCAGGGCGTGGAAGCTGCCGGGGGGCACTTTGATCGAGACATGGTCGAGTGCGGTGAAACCGCCAAAACGCATCGTCATGTCGATCGTGTCGATGCCGACGGCCTTGCCGGGTTGTGGGAGCGGGGTGTCGCGGATCGTGCTCATGGCAGCTGGCTCACGAGCGTTTTGGAATTGGAAACGGAGCCGAAGACGCCACCCTGCATTTTCACCATCTTGATCGCAGCGAGATGGTTCCCGTAATCGGTCGCGCCGCAGCAGTCCTCCAGAAGCAGGCATTCGAAGCCGCGATCATTCGCCTCGCGCATGGTGGTGGACACGCAGACATCAGTCGTGATGCCGGTCAGGATGATGTTCTCGATACGCTTCTGGTTGAGGATCAGTTCCAGATCGGTGGCGCAGAAAGAGCCCTTGCCGGGCTTGTCGATGATGGTCTCGCCCTCGATCGGATAAAGCTCCGGAATGATGTCCCACCCCGGTTCGCCGCGAGTGAGGATGCGCCCGCAGGGGCCAGGATCGCCGATGCCTGCGCCGATACGCTGCGAACGCCAGCGCTTATTGGCCGGCAGGTCGGCAAGATCGGGTCGATGACCCTCGCGGGTGTGGATGATGTGATAGCCCTTGGCGCGCATGGCGGTCAGAACGTTCTTGATCGGCTCGATGGGCGCCTGGACCAGCGAGAGGTCGTATCCCATGTGGTCGACATAGCCGCCCTTGCCGCAGAAATCCGTCTGCATATCGATGATGATGAGAGCGGTATTGTCCGGACGCAGGGCGCCGTTATAAGGCCAGGCATAGGGATCGGCGTCGATATAGTGTCCTTTGGTTTCGACCATGGCGTCCATCGTCTTCTTCTCCTATTCACCCGCGGGTTTGAATGTTGTTCCGTCGGTTCGACCGCTTCAGTGCGAGGCTGGACAGCAGTTGCCACCTCCTCATTTCGTCAGCGACAGCGCGCCCGGCGCACCGGCGAGCGAACGTGTCGGCGACGAGGTCGCGATCATGATGATGAGGGTGAGCACATAAGGGGCCGCATAGAAGAGGTAGTAGCCCTGGGTCACGCCGACCGATTGCAGCGCCGGCCCGAGCGCGCCGGCACCGCCGAAGAGCAGGGCGGCGAGGAAGCAGCCAACCGGGTTCCAGCGGGCGAAGATGACGAGTGCGACGGCCATCAGGCCTTGCCCGGAAGAAATGCCCTCGTTCCACGATCCCGGATAGTAAAGTGAGAGATAGGCGCCGCCGATTGCCGCCAGCGACCCGCCGACGGCCGTGGCAAGCAGACGCACCCGATCCGGGTTGATGCCCATGGCGCGGGCGGCATCCGTGCTGTCGCCGACCACGCGCAGCATGAGACCCACCCGCGTATTCCCGAAGGCCCACCGGAGGGCGAAGGCAAACAGGGCGCCGAGGATGAAGAGCACATTGATGTTCAGCGCCGCCTGGATTTGCGGCATGCTCGACCAGAAACCGAAGGGGATCGCAGGCAGATGCGGCGCGGCCGGCTGAATGAAGGACTTGCCGAGGAAGAAGGCGAGGCCCAGGCCGAACTGCATCATCGCAATGCCGATCGCAATGTCGTTCACCTTCGGCCATTTGCAGATCCAGCCGTGAACGAGACCGAAGATGGCGCCGGTCGCCATGGCGGCAAGCACGCCGAGCCAGGGCGAGTTGGTCATGACGGCAACGGCATAGGCCGTCATGGCGCCGAAGACGAGCGTGCCCTCCAGGCCGAGATTGATGCGGCCGGAGCGTTCGGTGATCGTCTCGCCGAGGCTGACGAAGATGAAAGGGGTGGAGACGCGGATGGCGCCCGCCAGGATCGCGAGCGGCACGCCCCAGATGCCGATGCCCGTCTCTTCCATCAGAGGCTCCTTTTCCAGAGGTCGGGATTGAAGATCTTGAAGCGGCCGTAGAAGGTCTCGCAGAAGAGGATGACGATGAAGAGCGTGCCCTGCAGCACCAGTACGGTAGCATCGGGCAGCCCCATGCGGCGCTGGATGAGGCCGCCGGAAGCATCGATGCCACCGAGCAGGATCGCGACCGGAATGATCGCCAGCGGATTGTGGCGGGCAAGGAAGGCGACGAGGATGCCGGTATAGCCATAACCCGCGGCGAGCGAGGCATTGGCGCTCCCCTGGACGGCGACGACCTCGATCATGCCGGCAAGCCCGGCGAAGCTGCCGGCGATCGCGGTGAAGCCGGCGATCAGCCTGCCGACCGGCAAACCTTGGATCTGGGCGGCGCGCACATTGCCGCCGGCGATCCGTGCCGCAAAACCATAGCTCGTCACTTCGATCAGGATCCAGGAGAGGATGCAGGCGAGGATGCCGATCACAAGGCCCCAATGCACATCCATGCCGGGGATATTGCCGAGCATATAGTCGGCCGGCAGCGGCTTGGTCGAGGGTTTGTTGAGGCTGGCGGGATCGCGCAGCGGCCCCTCGACGAATTGGTTCATCAGGGCAATGGCGATATAGGAGAGCAGCAACGAAGAAATGGTCTCGTTGACACCGCGGTAGTGGCGCAGGAAGCCGGCAAGGCCGATCCAGGCGCCGCCGATCACCATGGCGGCGATCGCCATAAGAACAAGAGAGGGCAGAGCAGGCACCATTCCCACGAGCGGCATGGCCATGGCTGCGGCGGCAACGCCGCCCAGCACGACTGCTCCTTCCCCGCCGATGATGACGAGGCCGAGGCGGGCGGGCAGGGCGACGCAGAGCGCCGTCAGGAGAAGGGGTGCGGCGCGGCTTAAGCTGTTCTGTACGGAAAACCAGCTGCCGAAGCCGCCGGTGTACATGAGCTGGAAGAGCATGGCCGGCGATTTGCCGACAGCCAGGATGAAGAGAGAGAAGAGCCCGAGACCGATCAGGATGGCCGCAAGGCCGATAACGATAGGTTCGGCCCTGCGCGCGGCCCATTCGAGCAGGGGACGCGGCGAGGCTGATTTGCCGGAAGCGACTGTTATTGCGGGATCATTGGCCTGAACGGACATGGCGCCTCTCCCTGTTGTGGTTTACGCCGTGGATCCGACGACGCCCTCGACCAGATAGTTCATGCTTTCGAGCTCGATCGCGTCTTCGGCGTAGCTCTTGTCGGCCGCGACGACGGTGTTGCCCTTGTTGTCCTTTAGTGGCCCCTTGAAGACCGAGAAGCCGCCCTTCATCATCTCGGCATGTGTCGTTTCGAATGCCTTGCGGCCCGCCTCGGAAACGCCAGGGCCGAGTGCGCTCATCTTGACGAAACCGTCCTTGAGGCCGCCGCGCACGAAGTTGCCGAGCTTTTCGCCGGCCTGGGCCTTTTTGACGAAGTCGCTATAGACGTTGCCCCAGGCCCATTCGGCGCCGGTGAGGTATTTCTCGGGCGCAAGCGGGCTCTGATTGGCGTGATAACCGCAGACGAAGGCACCGCGGCCGGCGGCCGTTTCGACCACCACCTTCGGGCTGTCGACATGGCAGGTGATGACGTCTGCACCCTGGTCGACCAGCGCGTTGGTGGCTTCCGCTTCCTTGACGGCAAGCGACCATTCGCCGGTGAAGATCACCTGACAGGTGATGGTCGGATCGACGCTGCGCGCGCCGAGCAGGAAGGCATTGATGTTCTGCAGCACCTGCGGGATCGGCTTGGCGGCGACGAAACCTATCTTCTTGCTCTTCGTCGCGTGACCGGCAGCGATGCCGTTCAGATATTGGCCCTGGAAAATATAGCCGAAATAGGAGCCGGTATTGGCCGGATGCTTGCCCTCCTGCCAGAGCCCGCCGCAATGGCGGAACTGGATGTCCGGATGTTTGGCGGCCATGGCCAGCATGTGCGGATCGAAATAGCCGAAGGAGGTCGGGAAGAGCAGCGTGGCGCCATCGAGATTGATCATCGATTCCATCGTCTTCTCAACATCGACCGTCTCGGGAACGTTCTCCTCTTCGACGACGGTAATCCCCGGCATCGCCTTGACGGCAGCGGCGCCCTCGGCGTGCGCCTGGTTGTAGCCATAGTCGTCCTTGGGGCCGACATAGATGAAGCCGACGGTCAGAGCCGTCTGCGCAAGCGCGCGCGAGGAGAGGAGCCCAGGCGCCGCGCCGGCGAGAGCGGCAGCGGCAGAAGCCTGAAGGAAGTGGCGGCGTTTCATGGAAAGGAGTCTGGTCATCGGAATGCTCCCTTTACGGCGGTTTTAGCCGTTTTCAATTGGTTACAGAAAAGTGTATGCAATGGTTATGCCAGATTTTAGCGTATTGATTCTATGAGATAAAATTACGATCCTTGATCGGATGATGAAAGGTGCATGCAATTTCATCTCGGAATTAGATCAAAAATTATGCATCGCCTACAAAACCATCTTATATTTGCGTTATAAGCTGGAGATGCAATATAAGGCGTCATTGAAATTGCATTTTTGCTAACTATATCAATTATATATACTGATATTTGACTTCGCTCAGCCGAACGTGCATGTGTATGCAATCGAAACGACGTAGAATCATCCCCTTGAAGCAGGTCAGGCGCAGAGAGCTCATCAGGGCAGGAACCACCGTCGAACAGATGGTACGGGCGATTGCCGATATGATCGTCACAGGGCAGACGCTGCCGGGCGAGAAGCTTGACGAAGTCTCGCTGGCCGCCCGCTTCGACGTGTCGCGCACACCCGTGCGTGAGGCCCTTCGTGAACTCGGGGCGATGGGGCTTGTCGACCGAGAGCCAAACCGCAGCGCCGTCGTCACCAACGTGACCGAAACCTATCTGCATTCGATGTTCGAGGCGATGGCGGAACTCGAAGCGATCTGCGCTAGGCTCTCTGCCGAGCGCATGACAGTCGATGAGCGGCGCACGCTGGAGCTGGAGCACAAGGCATCGATGAGGCTCGTGCATACCGGCGCGGAAGAGGAATATGCCGCGCACAATACCGAATTTCACACCCGCCTTTATCGCGGCGCGCACAACGATCATGTTTTCGAGATGGTGACCCAGACGCGGGCGCGGCTGGCGCCCTTTCGGCGGGCGCAGTTCCGTCTGCCCGGACGCCTGGCAAAATCCTATGAGGAACACGACCGGATCGTGACCGCGATCATGCGGGCGGATGGCGCCGCCGCTGCTCAGGCGGCTTATTCCCATGTGGAGATGGTCAGCGACGCCAGCGCGGTGTTTGCAGCCGCCGGGGAGCCGGGCGCGCACGATGCCTGAAATCCGGCGCCTCGGGTCCGCTGGAAGAAAGCCACGACGAAGAAACTGCTATCCACCCATTTCCGCTCTTGTTATCCAACAGGATGGAATGACGCGTCGTGTTCCGCTTAGAGTAGGAAATGCCGATGAAGAAGATTTTCAATCCGCCCTCAGTCCGCCGTCCGTTCGGAAATTATAATCATGGGTTGCTGGTGCCGCCGGGCGCTTCGCTGCTCGTCACCTCAGGTCAGCTCGGCATTGGTCTCGACGACGAGGTGCCGGAGGATGTTGGCAAGCAGGCCGAGCTATGCTTCGAAGCGATCAAAGCCATTCTTGCCGATGCGGAGATGAGTTTTGCGGACGTCATCCGCATTTCCGGCTTCGTCACGAAACGGGAGGATTTCCCATCCTACATGGCGGTGCGCGATCGGTATACGCTGGACCCCAAGCCCGTCTCGACGTTGATCATCGTCGGCGGTTTCACCCGGCCGGAATTCCTCGTCGAGGTCGAAGTCACGGCCGCCAAAGTATTGTGATGTCCGGTGGCGCGATGCGCTTCAGAAATTTTCCATCGATGTCTTCACCTTCGCCAGAAAACGCGCTCGCGTTTCGGGCGTACAGCTGTTCATGTCGTAATGAGCAAGGAAGGTGACCGGGCGCAGCGGATTGATCTGCGCCCTCAAAACCCGCTTGACGATCTTCTTTGGCGGGTTGCCGGCCGCGAAGGCGCGGAATGGCGTTGCTCCATAAGTCAGCACGGCCGCGAGCTTCCTGATATGGCGTAGCCGCGATTCCACCTTGCCGTCGACGAGTTCGAAGGAGACGCCCGGAAGCCAGACGCGGTCGAAATAGCCCTTCAATATAGCCGGGAAACCGAAATTCCAGATCGGCGTGACGAGCACCAGCCCTTCGGCCCGCTTCAGCCGCTCGACATACGATGTCACCAGTTCGGTGTTGCCGGGATAGTCATGATAGGCGAGCCGGTCGCGCCGGGAGAGTATGGGGTCGAAATCTTCGGCATAGAGATCGCATGCATCTACCTCGTGGCCGGCCCTTTGCAGGCTTTCCAGCGTCTGTCTGTAGAGCGCCTTGCCGTAGCTTTCCTCCACCGGATGCGAATGCAGCACGAGAACTCTCATGAGGCCTCCATGACGCTCGCAAGGCCGGGGAAGAGATAGTTCTTGCCGGCATTGAAATCGAAGTCGGGGTTCTCCCAGGCGATCATCTTGCCCGGGTTCAGAAGCCCCTTCGGGTCAGTTTCGTGCTTGAAGGCGAGCTGCACCTTGTCGGTGCGCTTCATGCCGCCTTCCTCCAGCGTATAGCGATGCGGATTGAAGATCGGGCAGCCATGATCCTGGTGGATCCGGATGATCTCTTCGAGACGCTCCTCCGTGGTATAGCGCACCAGCGGCAGGCCGGAGCACTGGATCTGCCCGTCGAACTTGATGAATTCGAGATGCCCTGGCACCTCTTCGCCGAAGATCTCCACCATCTTGGCGACCTTGGCCACGTGATCCGGGCCTGGATACTGGACCTGCAAATAGGTGAAGCCCGGATCGACTTTCAACGCGCGCAGCGTCGTGTGATTCCAGGCAAGTTCATAGGCATGAGGGATGCCCTTCATGCTCTCGACCCTGTCGGAGCGGAAGATCACTTCGCCCTTGTGGGCTGAGGTGAAGGCGAGGAAGGCATCCATCGCATGCGGCGCGATCATCAGCACCACAACAGACTGTCCCTTGCGAATATAGGGCTTATGGCGGGTGAAATAGTCGTGCGGGATCGGCGCTGCGATCGGTGCGATCTCCTTGACGAGGATGCCGTTGCACTTGGCAAGCGCATCCGAAAAGCGCACGCAGGCCATGAAATCGTCGTAACCGACGAGAACATCGACCCAGTCATAGGCAGGCGCCAGCGGCATTTCGATCTCGGTGATGACGCCGTTGGTGCCGTAGGCATGGCTCACCTTCTGCAGATCCCAGCCGGTGAGATCGAGCACGCGCGGCTCGGCCTCCATGGTGACGACGCGAAGGCGCAGAATATTGCCGAGATCGCGCAAGCCACCCCAGGTGATCGAGCCGACGCCGCCGGAGCCGCCGGCAATGAAGCCGCCGACGGTCGCCATCTGCGCCGTCGAGGGATGGAACCGAAGCTCCTGGCCGGAATGAGCCTTGGTCTGCTTGTCGAGCTGGGCAATGATGATACCCGGCTCGCAGACCACCCGGCCGGGATGGATTTCCTTGATCTTATCCATGGCTGCAAGGTTCAGCACGATCCCGCCGGAAAGCGGCATCGCCTGACCGTAATTGCCGGTGCCGCCGCCGCGCGGCGTGACCGGCACGCCATGCGCGAAGGCGACCTTTAGCGTCCGGATGACCTCTTCTTCGTTTGTCGGCGTGACGACGAGATCGGCCGTCACATTGTCGAGCTGCGCCTTCAGTATCGGCGAATACCAGTAGAAATCGCGGCTCTTCTGGCGCACCAGCGCCGGATTATCCTCGATGGCGATGCCTTCGAGTTCTTTCTTGATCGTCTGATAATTCGGCATGTCAGGCTCCAACGACGCTGTCGAGTTCACGATAGTCCGGTAGGCTGCGGTCGATTACCTTGCCGCGGCGAAGGACGACGCGGTCGGACTGCGGACGGGAAAGAAATTCGCTCCAGCGCCTGGCGCTGAAGAGCACGAGATCGGCAGCAGTGCCGACGGCGATGCGCCCCATATCCGGCCGGCCGAGAATATCGGCGGGCGAGGTGGTGACGACACGCGCGGCCGCATCCAGAGGGTGATCGAGATGCAGGATGCGGACCGCCTCGCGGAACACCTCCACCGGGTCGAGGTCACCATAGGCATAGAAGGGATCGCGGGTATTGTCGGAGGCGACGGCGGTGGCGACGCCGGCCGCCGCCAATTCCTTGAACAGGGTGACGCCGCGCCAGCGCGGTGTGCGGCCGGGATAGCGGTCCTGCAGATACATGTTGCACATCGGCAGCGAGACGATGGCGAGACCGGCCTGCGCGACGAGTTCGACCGTGCGTTTGGCCGTTTCCTCGTCCTGGCGGGCGAGCGAGCAGCAATGGCCGGCTGTCACCTTGCCGCCGAAGCGATTGCGCAGCACCGCTTGCGCGATCGCCCTCAGGGTTTCCGCAGCCGGATCGTCGGTCTCGTCGACATGAAGATCGACATCGAGGCCGTTATCGGCCGCGGCGCTGAACAGCCTGTCGAGCTGGCTGTCTAGATCGGCGCTCATCCGGGTGACGCCGCCGATCAGCCCGCCCTTTTCGCGGACCACGGTGACGAGATCGGCGAAATAGGCCGCGTCCGCCATGTCTTCCATCGGAAACAGCGCCACCGCCTGCAAGGCGATCCTGTCCTTCCAGACATCGCGCATCTCGGCAAAGACCTCGAAGGAAATGCGATGCTGCGGCGCAAGGGAATCGAGATGGGTCCGGATCAGGCTGGTGCCGTGCGCATAGGCGGAGCGCAGGGAAAACTCCATGCGCTTCTTCACGTCGGCGGCCGACCAGTTCGCCTCGCGGTCTGCGCGCACGGCCTCCAACGCTCCCGGGAAAGTACCGTCCGGATTGGCGTTGCGCGGCCAGATGTGGCCCTTGTCGAGATGCGTATGCATGTCGGCGAAGCAGGGCCAGACCATGCCCTCCTTCAGGTCGGATTTCGCCAATTCGATAGGCGCTTCGCCCGGCGCCAGCAGGGCGGAAATCATGCCGTCGGCGATGACGATATCCGCCCTGACGAGCCCCTCGACAACAGGCGCCTCATAACCGGTGACGGCGGCGGCAGGCAGGGTCGCATTGCTCAGCACGAAGCGGCTGGCATTGGGTGGGGAGATGAAGGAGTAGGTCATCAGTTTTCCCGTTTCAGGCTGCTCTCGTGCCAGCGGTGCAGGGCAAGCCACGAAATGAAGGAGGTGACGGCGAAGATCGCCACGCCGAGCAGCGAGAGCATCAGCAGCGCCGCAAAGAGGCGTGGAATGTTGAGCCGGTACTGTGCTTCGAGCAGCCGGAAGGCGAGGCCGGAGCCGGCGCCCGCGGAGCCCGCGGCAAATTCCGCGACGACGGCGGCAATCAGCGCAAGGCCGCCGCCGATCCTGAGGCCGGTCATGAAATAGGGCTGGGCGGCCGGCAGCTTGAGAAAGAGCAACGTCTGCCAGCGTGAGGCGCCGTAGAGCTCGAACAGGTTGATGAGATTGTGATCGACGCTTTTCAGCCCCTGGACCATATTCGAAAGGATCGGGAAGAAGGCGACGAGGAAGGCGCAGACCAGCAGCGCCACCTGGGTCGACGGCGCATAGATCAGGATCAGCGGCGAGATCGCCACGATCGGCGTAACCTGAAGAATAACCGCGAGCGGATAGAAGGCGAGTTCGATCCAGCGGGATTGCACGAGAAAGATCGCAAAACCGACGCCGCCGACGAGCGCCAGCACCAGCGACATGAGGGTGATCTTTGTGGTGACCCATAGGGCAGGGGCAAGCGTGCCCCAGTCAGTGACGAAGGCACTGGCGACCGCCGCCGGACCCGGAAGGATGTAAGGCGGCACGCCAGACAGCTTCACGTAGACGTACCAGATCAGGATCAGAGACGCGATCAGCAGGAAAGGGATGCAGATGCGCAGAGCCAGATCGCGGCGCATTGCGCTTGCGGCCCCGGCAAGAAGTAGCGGCGAGGCCTCGGTTTCGTCCCTCATCAATGATCCTCCGCCGAGTTGATCGCCCCGATGAGCGAGTGAGAGACCGTTTCGCAGGCTTTGCGGTATTCTTCCGAGGTGCGGTAATGCGCGTCCCGTTCCAGGCTGGCCGTCAGCGGAAGATCGGCATGCACGCGCCCCGGCCTTGCCTTCATCACGACGATGCGGTTGGAGAGATAGGCGGATTCGAAGACTGAATGCGTGACGAAGATGACTGTGATGCCTGTCGTCTTCCAGAGCCGCAGCACGTCGTCGTTCAGTCTCTGGCGGGTGATCTCGTCGAGCGCCGCGAAGGGCTCATCCATCAGCAGGAGTTTCGGCTTCGTCACCAGCGCGCGGGCAATCGAGACGCGCATCTTCATGCCGCCGGAAAGTTCGCGTGGGTAAGCCTTGGCGAAATCCTGCAGGCCGACGGTGCTCAGCACATCCAGGATTTGATCATGCGCCGCCGCCTTCGAAATGTGTTTGAGCTTCAGCGGCAGATAGACATTGTCGAACACATTCTTCCAGGGCATGAGCGTCGGCTCCTGGAAGACGAAGCTGATATCCCCCTCCGGAAGACCCTTGGAATTGATGCGCGAACTGGGCCAGTCGATTGCGCCCGACGTGACATCACCGAGCCCGGCGACAATGCGCAGTGCCGTCGATTTGCCGCAGCCGGAGGGGCCGAGCAGGCTGATGAACTCACCGCTTTCCACGGTCAGCGACATGTTCGAAAGAGCCACGGTTCCGCTGGAGAAGACTTTCGAAACCGATTGCATGGCGACCAACGGCCGCTTGCTTGTCTCTTTCGGGGATAAGGCCTGAGCTTCTGCTGGGGGCATTGCCTGTCTCGTTCATGCAGGGGAATGTGATCCGCACTGTTCACAGCGGATCACTGCCGGCGTCGGGGCTTACTTCTTCATCGCCATTCCGGTGCCCTTGCAGACGAATTTCGTCGTAAAGGCCTTCGCGTAGTCCGTCTCCGGCTTAAAGACCTTGATCGCCACCATCTCGTCGAAAAATGCCTTGTAGTGCGCATCCGTCAGGCAGCCGATGCCCTTGTCCAGGCTGTCGCCGGATTCGATGATGCCGTATTCTTTCATCTTCGCGATGGAGTAGGCGATCTGACCATCCGTCATTTCAGGATTGTCTTTCTTGATCAGCTCGTTTGCCTTGGTGTTGTCGCCATAGAGATAATTGTACCAGCCTTCGATCGAGGCATCGACGAAGCGCTGAACGACATCGGGCTTGCTGTCGATCATCGTCTGCGTGGTGGTGATCATCGTGGAGTAGGGAGAGTAGCCGCTATCGGCGAGCAGGAAGACCTTCGGTTCGAAGCCGGCCTGCTTCTGGATCTCATAGGGTTCCGAGGTGAGGTAGCCTTGCTGCGCAGACTCCTTGTCGGCGAGGAACGGAGCTGGGCTGAAATTGTAGGGCTTGTACTGCTCGTCCCTGAAGCCTTTGAAGTTCGCCTTCATCCATTCGAAATAGGTGAGGTAGCCATCCTTGCCGAGAAACAGCGTCTTGAGCTTCGCAAGGTCTTCGAATTTTTCGACGCCAGCGTCGGGGTGTGCGATCAGCACCTGTGGATCTTTCTGGAAGATCGCAGCGACGTCGACGAGCGGAATGCCCTGTTCGACGGCCGAGATCTCGCCTTGCGGTCCACCCATGTAGAAATCGATCTTGCCGGAGATCAGCAGTGCGCTGTTTGCCGCATTCGGGCCTCCCTGGACGATCGTTACATCGAGGCCGTGTTTCGCATAAGTGCCATCGGCAACCGCCTGATAGAAGCCGCCATGTTCGGCCTGCGCCAGCCAGTTGGTGCCATAGCTGACCTTATCGGCCGCGTGCGCGCCAGCCACGCACGCCAGCATTCCGCCAAGACCAATAAGGGCGGAAGAGATGCTGTGCTTCAATATGTTGGACATGATCGACGTTCCCCTTCTGAATTCGCAACGTCTGAGGCGACGTTCGATTTTCTTCATAGGAGCGATTGCTTTGCTCTTTGAAAAGCATCAAATTTCGTGCGCAACGATGCCTTTTTGGCATCTCAAAGAATGCCTGTGCCTAATTTACGCTGCGTGCTTTATTTTTGTGCGACGAGGTTGTGATGCTGCACTCCAGAAAACTTCTCTATATCAACGAGATCGCACGCTCGGGCTCGATCCGCAAAGCAGCGGCGCGGCTGAATGTGGCGTCTTCGGCGATCAACCGGCAGATTCTCGCTTTGGAAGAGGAAATGGGAGCGCCGCTGTTCGAGCGGCTGCCGCGCGGTCTGCGCCTGACGGCGGCGGGCGAACTCTGCATCGAGCATATTCGCGATGTCTTGAAGAATTACGAGCGGCTGGAGGGGCGCATCCGCAGCCTGAAGATGCAACAGGCGGGCAAGGTGCGGCTGGTGACGACGGTCGGCCTGGCGGCAGGCCCGCTGCCGGAAATCATTGCGCGGTTCCAGTCGGAGCATCCGCGCGTCTTCATGCAATTGCGCAACGACGCCGGTACGATGACGGTCAACCCCGTGCTGTCAGGCGAGGTCGACATCGGCCTCGGCTTCAATATTCCGGCAACGCCCGGCATCCGCACGCTCGGCAGTTTCGACATTCCAATCGGCGTGGTTCTGCCGCCTGGCCACCACCTGATCGGCTCCGGTCCGATCAACCTGGCGGATATCGTCCAGGAGCGGCTCGTGCTGGCACAGCAAGGGACCAGCCTGCGTGAGGTGATCAATCTGGCCCTGGCGCGCCTCGACGTGCACGTCGAACCGGTGCTCGAAACCAACGCATCGGAGATGCTGAAGAAGCTGGTCAAATCGGGGGCAGGGCTGACGATCCTGAACCCGCTCGATGTCATCAACGAATGCCGGCAGGGCGAACTGGTCTTCCGGCCGATCGCGGAGCCGCATGCACGCCGCCAGCCGATGAAGCTTTTTGCCCGCGCACGCGCGCCTCTTGATTCCGCCACCAGCCTGTTCGTCGAATATCTGCTCGCCGAACTGGCCGGCCTGGTGCAGGAACTGCAGGCCAAGGGTCACATCGCGGCGGATACGTCCGTCGCGATATGAGCCACGGTTCGCGACAAGGCTTTACTTCGCGTAAAGATTGGAAAGCGGATAGCTCTTCAGATCATAAAGCAGTTCGACAAAACCCTTGACCTGATGGCGGCAGATGGCTTCGCCCTTTTCGGCTGTGCCGAGCGATGCGTCGCCGACGACGCCATGAGGATTGAGGTCGTGGGCGATCCAGGCCAGCGAATGCGGCGGCAGCGGCTGCATGTATTTCGATTGCTCGCGCATCCATTCCGCCTTGGACGTGAAATTCTCAGCCTTGTCCATCCGTACCAGATCGGGCCGGAAATAGAGCATGAGCGACGTTTCCACCTCGCCGCCATGGATGCCGTATTTCAGTTCATGTTCGCTGATCATGCCTTGGGGATGGCCGAAGCGACCCCATTGCGTGGAGACGACGGCCATCGCATAGCGCACGCGCAGCTCCCGCGCGACGATACTCATGATATCGACATTGCCGCCATGCGAATTGACGATCACCATCTTGCGGATGCCGGCTTCGGCAACCTTGGCGCCGATCGCGGTCCAGACCGGAATGAGCAGTTCGGCGCCGAGCGACAGCGTTCCAGGACCGTAGATATGTTCGTTAGCCTTGCCAATCTCCTGTGTCGGCAGCACCAGGCAATCGAGATCGGCGGGCTTCTGCTTCCGCAGCTCTGCAAGCATGCCGTTGGCGATGGCGACATCGGTTGCAACAGGTAGATGGGGACCATGCTGTTCGGTCGAGGCGATGGGAAGCACGGCGATCGTGGTGTCAGCGGAAAGCCCGGCAAAATCGTAGCTGTTCAGTTCATTCCAGTAGAATGGCATCGCCATCGCCGCACCTCTCATTGCTTATCTAGCAGTGAGTAGGGAAAATAATCGCGCACGAAAAGCATCAATTTGCGCCCATACCGATGCCTTTTGGAGGTCATTGAAGCCTTATCGCGCTTTAGCGCCTCTGCTCATCGCGGAGACTTATGAAATGAGAGCATGCCGTATGAAAGTGTGCACCGTTTCCAGACAACGACGCACAGAAATCAATGAACTGAAGACGGGCAGATGCACTCTGCCGCTATCGCCTACCCGCCCAGATCGCGCGGGTCCTGGCGATGAGACCCGCAAGAACCAGCTGCATCACCTTTGACAGAAGTTTTCGCATCCCGTCTCTCTTCAGGCCGCCGGGCTGGTAGCCCTAATATAGTTGCGCCAGCCGCCGAACTCGGTGATCTCTCGTCCACCGGCCACGGCATGTCCCTCGCAGAGAAATCCCGTGATGCAGGTTCCATCATTGAGGGTGATCTTGCCCACACCGAGCGGAGCCGGAATGTTCTGGACGAAGCGGGCGAATGCCGCCGGTGGCAGGGCCCAGACTTCAACTTCCACGCCATTGCCGGAAAAATCCGGAGCTCGCACGAGCCCCGGCTTGGGCGGGATCGTGCCATTGAGGGCAAAGAGCCGGTAGCTGCCATCCGTCCGGGCTGCTTTCAACTTGTATCCGCCCGCGCGCGTCAGTTCATGGTTCAGCGGCATATCCGTCAGATGCGCGCCGACGACCACGATCGGAACGAAGTCATCAGCAGGAGGCATCACGCGGCTTGCCTCCGGCAGCGCGGCTTTGCGGTCCTTGCCCATGCCGGCCTCCGCCGCCCGGTGCATGGCGTCGGCGAAGGGCGCCATCGCATCGTCGGTGAAGGCGGGCCCCACCAGCATCACACCCGCAGGCAGATGGCCGCTGGCGTCAAAGCCGGCGGGTATGGCAATCGCCGCGCAGTCGAGCAAGTTGGCAAAGTTGGTATAACGGCCGAAATGGCTGTTCTTGACGATCGGGTCCGCCATCATTTCATCGACCGTATAGGTGGTCGGCGAGGTCGGCAACATAAGGATATCAGCCTTTTCCCATTCCTTCCGGGTCTTTTGACGCAATGCTTCGAGCTTGTATCTGCCTTCGAAAGCGTCGACTGCGTCATAGGCTTTTGCTCCCTCGATGATGGTGCGAACCGTCGGGTCGAAGTTGGCGGCATTGGTGGCAAGAAAATCCTTCACCGCCGCCAGCCGTTCGGCGACCCAGGGGCCGTTGTAGAGGAGTTCGGCTGCCTGACGGAACGGTGCGTAGTCGAAGGCAACGATGGTGGCGCCGAGTGCGCGCGCTCTTTCGATCGCGGCGTCATAGAGAGCTTCGACCTGCCTGTTGCCGAAGAATTCCCGCTCGGCTTCGTCGAGCACACCGATGCGCAGACCGGAGACGGGCAGGCTGGCGGCAACCGCCTTGCGCGAGAACGGATCGGCGGCATCGTAGCCGTCCATCACCTTGCGGATCGCGACGCCGTCGCCGACCGTTGGGGCAAAGACGGTGACGACATCGACGCTGCGGCAGGCAGGCACCACCCCGACATTCGGCACCAGTCCCGGTGTCGGTTTGATGCCGACGAGATTGTTGAAAGCCGCCGGCACGCGACCGGAGCCGGCCGTGTCCGTGCCGAGCGCGAAGCTTGCCAAGCCCGAGGCAACGGCAACTGCCGAGCCGGAGCTCGATCCGCCCGACACATAGTTCTTGTCGAAGACCGAGCGCGGCGCGCCATAGGGCGAGCGCGTGCCGTTGAGGCCGGTCGCAAACTGGTCGAGATTGGTCTTGCCGATGACGATTGCGCCTGCGGCCCGCAGCCTCGCAACGACGGTTGCGTCCTTCTCCGGCTGGTAGGAAAAAGCAGGGCAGGCAGCTGTCGTCGGCAGGCCCGCCACGTCGATATTGTCCTTTACCGCGAAGGGAATGCCCCAGAGCGGCAGGCTGTTCGGCTCGGGTGCGCGTTCCATCAGGGCGCGCGCTTCGGCCCGCAATGTGTCGTCGGCCGTCGGCGTGATGAAAATCGCGGGATCCTCCGAGGCGGCGCGACGGGCAATAACGGTCTCGATAACGTCGAGCGGGCTTTTGCCGGCCTCATAGGCTGCGCGAAGGCTGGTCAGATCAAGAATGGTCGGCAGCATGGGTCAGCACTCCTCCAGAACAACAATGATATCGCCCGCTTTGACGTTTCGTCCGGGGCCGGCGCGCAGGTCGCGGACACGGCCAGGCGCATGTGCGGTAACGTTGATTTCCATTTTCATGGATTCGATGATGGCAAGCGTATCACCGGCCGCAACCGGTGCGCCCGGTTCGACCAGCAGTTTCCAGATATTGCCGGGCACGGCGCTGGCAACGCCGAAGCAGCCTTCAGGAATGTCCCCATCCGGGCTTTCGCCGGAGCCTTCGTCGGTGACAAAGCTGTCCAGGCCCGCCTCCTTCCAGCGCTGGCGCTCGGCATCGAAGGCGGCCTGCTGGCGTGCCTTGAAGCTTCCGATCGAGGCGGCATTGGCCTGCAATTCCTTCTCATAGGCGGCGTAGGAGAATTCCGCCTCTTCGATCCGGAGGGGATAGCCGCCATGCGGGAAGGCGCTGCGGGCTTCCGCCAATTCCTGATGGTCAACCGGGAAAAAACGGATCTGATCGAAAAAGTCCAGCAGCCACGGCTTGCCCCTGGCAAAGACCGGTGTCTGCCGCCAGGTGTTCCAGACCTGGATGGTGCGCCCGAAGAGCTGGTAGCCGCCGGGACCCTCCATGCCGTAGATGCACATATAGGCTCCGCCGATACCGACGGCATTTTCCGGCGTCCAGGTGCGGGCCGGATTGTATTTCGTCGTCACCAGCCTATGGCGCGGATCGACCGGTGTTGCCACCGGCGCACCGAGATAGACATCGCCGAGGCCAAGCACGAGATAGTTGGCATTGAAGACGATGTCGCGCACGGCCTGTTCGTCCGCCAGCCCGTTGATGCGGCGGATGAACTCGATGTTATCGGGGCACCAGGGCGCGTTCGGCCGCACGAGTTCCTGATATTTGCGCATCGCAAGTTCCGCATCCGGGTCATTCCAGGAAAGCGGCAGATGCACGATACGGCTCGGGACCGTGACATCCTGTGCTGCCGGCAGGCTTGCCTCGATCTCGGCCAGCAAGCCGAGCAGGCGTTTGCGGGTCAGCGTCGTGCCATCGTAATGAATTTGCAGCGAACGGATGCCGGGCGTGAGATCGATGATGCCGGGCAGGCGCGCTCGCGAAACGGCCTGCATCAGCAGATGCACCCTGAGCCGCAGTGCAATATCGAGCGACATCGGCCCGTATTCGACGAGCAGATTGTCATCTCCCTGGCGGCGGTAGACGACAGAGACCGGTCCGTCGTCGCGCTTGCCGACAACAGGCGACCCCGAGTCTTCCTTCGCCCGATGCACGACCGGGCCGGCAACCGGATCTTCGGCCCGCGTGACGGGATGAAAGCGGATACGATCACCTGGCTTGAACTGGCCCATCTTCCACTGTTCGTCGCGGGCGATGACCGCCGGGCAAACGAAGCCGCCGAGGCTTGGCCCATCCGGTCCGAGGATGATCGGCATGTCGCCGGTGAAATCGATCGCGCCGATCGCATAGGCATTGTCATGCAGATTGGACGGATGGAGCCCGGCCTCGCCGCCATCGCTGCGCGCCCATTTCGGCGCGGGGCCGATCAGGCGAACGCCGGTGCGAGCGCTGTTGAAATGCACCTCGTAACTGGTCGAGAACAGCGTCTCGATATCGCCGTCCTGGAAGAAATCAGGCGCGCCATGCGGACCGTAGACAAGGCCGACCTCCCATTCGCGCCTCAGCTCCGCCGGCTCGGTCGCCGGTTTCGGCGCTTCGGTTGCGGCCCGGCGAGCGAGATGAAGGACATGGCCGGTCTTCAGCGTGCCGGTGGCATTGCCGCCGAACTGGCCGAGGCCGAAGGTAGCACGCGAGCCGAGAACGACGGGAGCGGCAAAACCGCCGGCCGCGGCGAGATAGGCTCGCTGCCCCGGCCCTTCGATGCCGCCGATCGAGAGGAACTGGCCGGCGCGGATGGTGACGGCCTCGCCATGCGGCCGTTTTTCGCCGTCGACGCTCATCGCCATCCTGGCGCCGGCAAGGGCAACCACGGTATCGGTATGGAATTTTAGCACAGGTCCGGACACCGTCAGCTCAAGCGCTGCGACCGTGTCGCCATTACCGACGAGACGGTTTGCATGGCGGAAGGAGCGCTCATCCATCGGGCCGCTCGGCGGCACACCGACATGCCAGAGGCCAAGCCGGCCGGGCAATTCCTGGATGCTGGATTGGGCGCCCGGTGCGATGACCTCGACAACGTCAGGCACGAAAGAAAAGTCGCGCAATGCTGTTGTCGCGACCTTGCCGCTGGCAAGAAGCTTGGAGCCGGCGATGGCCCTGAGATAATCGAGATTGGTCTCGATGCCGGATATCGATGTTCCCGCAAGGGCCGCCTTCAGCTTTTCGATCGCCGCCGGACGATCCTCAGCGGAAACGATCACCTTGGCGAGCATGGGGTCGTAGAAGGGCGTCACCTCGGTGCCGGTCTCGATCCAGCGGTCGATACGCGCGTCTTCGGGAAAAACGACCTCGGTCAGCAGGCCGGCGCTCGGTCGGAAATCGGCGTGCGGCATCTCGGCATAGACGCGCACTTCAATCGCCGCTCCTTTAGCCTGCAGGGCTTCAGCGCCCGAGAGAACATCCTCACCCGCAGCCTGACGGATCATCCATTCGACGAGGTCGATATCGAAAACGGCTTCGGTGACGGGATGCTCGACCTGCAGACGGGTGTTGACCTCGAGGAAATAGAATTCCTCACGCTGGGGATCATAGATGAATTCGACGGTGCCGGCGGATTCGTAGGAGACCGCGGCTCCAAGATCGACGGCCGCCTTGTGCAGGCGGGCGCGGGTTGCTGCAGAAAGGCCGGGGGCGGGGTCTCCTCGACCACCTTCTGGTTCCGCCTTTGCAGCGAGCAGTCGCGCTCGCCGAGCGCGATGACCTTGCCTTTGCCATTGCCGAAGATCTGCACCTCGACATGGCGGGCTTCTGCCACGAAACGCTCGATATAGACGCGCGCATCCCCGAAACTTGCTCGCGCGGTGCGCTGCACGCTTTCGAAGGAGGCTTTCAGGCTTTCGGCATCGGCGCAGAGCTGCATGCCGATGCCGCCGCCGCCGGCCGTGCTTTTCAGCATGACGGGATAGCCGATCGTTTCTGCCGCCGCGAGTGCCTCATCGGTATTCGACAGCAGGCCGGTGCCGGGCAAAAGCGGCACGCCGCTCGCCTTGGCGAGTTCGCGTGCCGTATGTTTCAGGCCGAAGGCAGAGAGGTGCTCGGGCCGTGGCCCGATGAAGGCGATGCCTTCGGCGCCAAGACGCTCGGCGAAACCGATATTTTCCGACAGGAAGCCGTAGCCGGGATGTACAGCCTCTGCTCCTGTGGCCTTGCAGGCGGCGATCACGGCATCAACATTGAGATAGCTTTCGCTTGCAGGCGGCGGCCCAAGGCGGATCGCTTCATCGGCCATCAGGGCGGGCCTGGCGAATCGGTCGGCATCGGAATAGACGGCGACGGACGCAATACCCATTCGTCGCAGTGTTTTGATGACCCGGATGGCGATTTCGCCCCGGTTGGCGATCAGGACTGTCTTGAACATGCTCAGTCCTCGCCATCCCAGATCAGCACCCGGATCGGCGTCGGATCGAAGCCGTTGCAGGGATTGTTGATCTGCGGGCAGTTGGAAATGACGCAGAGCACGTCCATCTCCGCAATGAGTTCGACATAGTCGCCCGGCGCAGAAATGCCGTCGACGATGGTCATTTCGCCATTCGGTTTGATAGGCACGTTCATGAAAAAATTGATGTTCGGTACGATGTCGCGCTTTCCCATGCCGTGTTTCGAGACTTCGAGCACGAAATTGTCGCGGCAGGCATGAAGGTATTTCGTACCGTGGCCGAAGCGCACGGTGTTGCTCTCGCAGGAGCAGGCGCCGGCGGACGTATCATGGCGGCCGCAGCTGTCGGCCGTCATGGTCAGCATGACATTGCCTTCATTCGACATGATCTTCGTGCCGATGCCGATATAGGCGGCACCCTGCATGCGCATCGTATCCTGATTGGAATAGCGCTCGGAGAAATCATCGGCACGGTAGAAGAGCGTGTCGATCGCCTGCTGGCCGAAACTGTCCTCGATGCGGATCGTTTGGCCTTTGCGCACGAGGCCCGACCAAGGGGCTTCGGCTGCGATGAAATGATCCTGCGCGGCATTCTGCAGGCTGCGGGCAGGCGAGGTCTGGATGAAATCGGACATCGTCTTCTCCTCAAGTCCGCATCAGGGCATTGTTTTCAAAACCGCGCACGGCTTCGGCCGTTGCCGTGCGGCAAAGGTCATCGGCCGCAGGGATTGCCGCCTTGTAGCGGGTGATGACAACAGGCTTCGGCTGGTAAGTGGGGTCCGGATCGAGCGGATGCGGGCAGTTGGAAAACCCGACCAGCATGTCCATCTCGGCACGCAGCTCGACGTAATCGCCGCAGTTGGAGCGCTTGCCCTGCCAGCCGAAACCACCGGCCTCGGCCAGGCGAACCGGTGCGAAGAGATTGAGGATGCCGGGAATATCGCGCCTGTCGAGGCCGAGTTTGACCGCGACGAGGATCAGGTTGTCACGGGTGTTGCGCGTTTTCTCGCCGGGATATTTCGCGGCGTTCGAGGCAGCCGTCGAGCCGCCCATCAGGCAATCATGGGCGCCGGAACTATCCTCTGCCATCGAGAACATGACGCGGCCCATATCGGAGAAAATCACACGCCCCTTGCCGAGCGCCGTCGTCCACTGGACCTTGGCGGTATCGACGAGATTGATCCGCTCGCTCGTATCGCCGGCATTCCAGGCGACGAGCGCCACGGTGGAATTTCCTTCGCCCTGGTCGATGCGGATCGCTTCGCCGCGCATAAGCTTCGTCGACCAATACCAGCCGCCCGGGACGGTTTCCTGGTGGATGATAGCGGCGGCATCGATCACCGGCGCCGGCAGCGGGCTTGGGCCGGGCAGGGCCTTGGGGGCGAATTCCAGGCCCTTCCTTTGATGCTCCTCATAGCGCGCGCGATTGGCAGCGATTTCTTCGGGTGCACGTCTCACATGCATCATGGCATTTCTCCTGACGATGCCAGGTCGTCCCGGCCATGCCCCAGCGAAGCGGCCGGGCCGTCCCGGTCGGGGCTGAAAATCGATGACTGGCCGGCAAGGCGCGGCGGCCAGATCGAAATATCCTTGGTGATGGTGGCGCCGTAGCGCTCCTTCTCTTCCGGCCGATCGCGGCGACGTTCGAAGGCGACGACGCGGCTTGCGAGCGTAAAGGCCTCGCGCATGTCGTGGGTGACCATGACGACGGTCATCTGCGTTTCGTGCCAGAGCCGCTTCATCAGCGTGTGGATTTCGGCGCGAATGCCGGGATCGAGCGCGCCGAAGGGCTCGTCGAGCAGCAGCACCTTCGGCTTCATGATGAGCGCCTGGGCGAGCGCAAGGCGCTGCTGCATGCCCCCGGAAAGCTGCGCCGGATATTTGCTCTCCGAACCGGCGAGTCCAACGTCGGCGATCAGTTCGCGTGCTTCCTCTATGGCGTTGCGGCGCGCAGCGCCGAAAAGCTTGGCCTTGTAGCGCGCCGCGGAAAATTCCTTGCCGAGCAGCACATTGCCGAGCACCGTCAGATGCGGGAACACGGAATAGCGCTGGAAGACGACGCCGCGGTCCGGTCCCGGCTCCGACGGCAGAGGCTCGCCGTCGAGCAGGATCTTGCCCTTCGTCGGCTGCTCCTGGCCGAGCAGCATGCGCAGGAAGGTGGTCTTGCCGCAGCCCGACGGGCCGACAAGGGCGACGAAGGCACGCGAGGCGACGGTCAAGGACACGTTTTCGAGCACGATCTGGTCGCCATATTCCTTCCAGACCTTTTCGATCTTCAGTTCGCTCATGCCTGCTTCTCCAGCTCCGACCAGGGGAAGACGGCGATGCGCAGGCGATCGAGCAGGGCGTTCATGACCACCGCAAGCAGGGTGATCCAGACGACATAGGGAAAGATGATATCCATCGAGAGATAGCGGCGGACGAGGAAGATGCGATAGCCGAGGCCGGAGTCAGAAGAGATCGCTTCGGCCGCGATCAGGAACAGCCAGGCCGGGCCGAGCTGCAATCTGAGGCAGGTGATCAGCCGCGGCAGGATCTGCGGCAGCACGACACGCAGGCCGATCTGCCAGGAGGAGCCACCAAGCGTCTCGGCCTTGACGATCTGCTCACGCGGCAATTCCAGCGCCTTCAACGCCAGGTCACGGATCATCGTCGGCGCGACACCGATGACGATGAGGGCAATCTTCGACGTCTCGCCAAGGCCCATGACGATGAACAGGATTGGCAGCAGCGCCAGTGGGGGCACCATGGAAATGACGGCGATGAAGGGGGCGAGCAGCGCCCTGAGATAGGGCAGCATGCCAATCAGCATCCCGATAACCAGCGCAATCGTCGTCGAAATGCCGAGGCCGGCAAGCAGGCGGACCAAGCTCGCGCCCGTATCCGACCAGAGCAGGAACTCGCCGGTGCGTTGGTCGGCGACGAAGGCCAGGCGGTTGATCGCATCGGCAAAGCCGGCAAGGCTCGGCAGAAGCTTGTCATTGGCGTTATCAGCCAGTCGCGCGGCCGAGCCGAAGGCATAGGCAAGGGCGAGCAGCACGAAGGGCAGCAGCATCAAGGCGAACTGCGCCCCCGGCTCGGCCTCGTGTTGATCCAACGCATGGGAAATGCTCCGCTGATGAAGGGGAGGAGGCTCGGATGAACCGCGCCTCCGTTGCGATCAGAGCGAACCGTCTGCGGCTGCCTTCATGTAGGTCTCTGTGAAGCGCAACTTCACGTTGGCGGTATCGCCCAGCACCTTGCCGTCGGGCATTTCGATGCCGATGACGTCCGCAGACGGCGCGCCATTGCCGAGCAGGCCCTTCTCGAACAGGAAGTTGCGCACCAGATCCATGGTCTTCGGCAGGCCAGGAGAGGCGGTGAAGGCAACGGCATCGGCCGGCTTGTCGAAGAGCTTGGTGGCGGCAAGCTGGGCTTCGAAGCCGGCAAGATCGGTGCCCGAAGCCGAACCCATGGCCTCGCGGGCTGCCTTGCCCTCGGCGGTGTTGGCCCGCAGCAGTGCGGCGGTCTCATACCAGATGCCGGCAAGCGCCTTGCCGAAGTTCGGATTGTCCTTCAGTACGCCGCTATTGGCGACCATCAGGTCGATGATCTCGCCCGGCACCTGCGAGCTGTCGAAGACCTTCTTGGCCGTGGGATCTTCAAGGATGGTGGAAACCAGCGGGTTCCAGGTGACGACGGCTGTGACGTCAGGCGTCTTGTAGGCTGCGACCATGTCCGCGTCTGATGTGTTGACCACCTTCACGTCGCGCTCCGTCAGCTTGATGCTTTCGAGTGCGCGGGCAAGCAGATAGTGCGAGACGGAGAATTCGACGAGATTGACGTTCTGGCCCTTGATATCGGCCAGGCTCGCCTTGTCCTTAAGGATGACGGCGTCGTTGCCGTTCGAAAAGTCACCGACGATCACCGCCGTCGTATCGACGCCGCCGGCCGCCGGGATCGACAACCCGTCCATGTTGGTCAGCGTCACCGCATCGAATGCGCCTGCCGTGTACTGGTTCATCGACTCGACGTAGTCGTTGAACTGCGTGACCTCGATCTTGATGCCGTATTTGTCGGCCCATTTCTTGACGATGCCGTGGTCAGCCGCATAGCCCCAAGGCATCCAACCGACATATATGGACCAGGCGACCTTGAAATCAGTCTTCGCTTCAGCCTTCGCAACGGAAGCGAGTCCAAACGCCAACGACACCGCCAGCGCTGTGGTGGAAACAATCTTCGAAAAAGTCTGCATTGAAATTCCCCTTCTGCTTTTCTTCAAAAGGGATCGGCAATGACCATCGTGCCACCAATCCCTTGGCTTACGAGGTCTCCCGGGCTTTTGTCCCGCCGTGCACCCGGCGGGATTTCTCCCCACCGGTGGTGGCTCTCGGACCAGCCGCACTTCAGAAAAGCGCCGGAACCCTAGCCACCAACTCATCACATGCGGTGCAAGAGGTGTGCCACATTATAAGTCATTGATTTATCTATCAGCGGTTCATCGATGGATTAGTACTGTGTACACTCTGCAGCAATTGCTCAATTTTTGATCATCTATGGCGGGGACGTCGGTGCCGCATTTGGTGTGCGAGGCTCGATGACGGCTGTCTCAAATTGGGCACGCGAATTCCGGCGCATGCGACGTCGTCCAATGCCATCCATAGATGATTGCGCCAGCGCCTACTTCAAGTAATCTTCCGACGCGAACACGACCATTGGAAAAGTTTTCCTAGCCGAGTTCAAATAGACCCTACTCCGGTTCGAATTCTTTAAAAGCATCTCGCGACATGAAGGGCACGCACTGCGCTCCATCAAAAGTTCGCCTGACCCCCATCAACCCAAGCGTCGTGCTACGAAAATCATAACGCCGGGCGATTTGAAACTTCAGGTCTGCGCGGTGTCCGAAGCCGATATCCTCGGCTTCACCAGGGTAGGCGATGTGCTGCTCCCCCTTCGCGCCGCCAGTACCGGTGTTGTGACTAGGCAACTTGAAGTGCACTCCGATTTCAGCCGGCAGGAGCTGGAATTTTCCGGGGTTAAGGCTCAGCTCGGCGGGGGTGCCGATGAGCCGTTCATGAGCGAAATCGGTACCTCTTCGAACTGGCCAAGAAGCTTCATCTCCGAGGGCATCAGGCCGGCGTACTTTTGCGCCAGTTGTAAAACGTCGCGTCCGAAATTCCCGCCTTGCGGCAGACCTCGCCGATCGGCGTTCCATCCTCTGCCTGCTTCAACACGAACGCGATCTGCGCTTCCGAAAACTTCGAGGCCTTCATCGAATTCTCCTCTTCTTCCCATCAGGGATCATAAGTGGAAAATTCCAGTTCCAAATGGCTTAATTTATTGGGGGCACATCAGTTCAGATCAGGTCTGAGATGAACGGCGCGGGCGGCGAATGGCGGGTGGAGCGCCAGCGCCTCTCATGGCCCGTTCTCGACGCATTTCGAGATGCGGCCGAGGAACTCAGTATCCCGAAGACGGACGATTTCAACTGCGGGGACAACGAGGGCTCGGGCTATTTCGAAGTGAATCAGCGCGGTGGGCTGCGCTGGAATACCACCAAGGCGTTTCTCCGCCCCGCAATGAAGCGGCCCAATCTGCGGGTCTTGACGGGCGCCGAAACGGAAAAGCTGCAGTTCGAGGGCCGCGCCCCACTGGCGTCCGGTTTCGATCGAACGGCAAGATGCATGAGGCGCGCGCCCACCGCGAGGTCATCCTTTCCGCCGGCGCTATCAATTCACCGAAGATATTGGAGCTCTCCGGCATCGGCCGGCCCGATGTGCTGCACGCGGCCGGAATTGACGTCATTCATTCGCTGAATGGCGTCGGCGAGAACCTGCAGGATCACTTTCAGATCCGCACGGTCTTCCGCATCGAAGGCGCGAAGACTTTGAACCAGCTCTACCACAACCTCTTTTCACGCGCCGGCATGGGCCTGGAATATGCACTTCGCCGCTCCGGCCCGCTGTCCATGGCGCCAAGCCAACTGGGCATCTTTACAAAGAGCGATCCAAGCTCGGCCACCGCGGATCTCGAATATCATGTCCAGCCACTCAGCACAGACAGGCTCGGTGAACCGCTGCACCGCTACCCGGCCGTTACGGTGTCGGTTTGCAACCTGCGCCCGGAAAGCAGAGGCACCGTGCATATCTCAGGGTCGAATGCACGGGCGGCACCGGAGATAAGGCCAAACTATCTCTCGACCGCGGGAGATCGCATCGTTGCCGCAAGATCGATACGTCACGCGCGCAGGCTGATGCGGACAAGGGCGATATCGCAGTTTGCACCCAAGGAAATGTTGCCGGGCCTCGAGTTTCAAAGCGATGACGAACTGATCCAAAGGGCGGGGGATATCGCAACGACCATTTTTCATCCTGTTGGAACGTGCAGGATGGGAAGCGATGACAATGCTGTCGTCGATCAGGAACTGCGCGTGCGTGGTGTCTTGGGCCTGAGGGTCGTTGATGCCTCCGTCATGCCCACCATTGTCTCAGGCAACACCAATTCGCCAGCTATCATGATCGCTGAGAAAGCGGCAGACATGATCGCCAACTGAGAAAATGCGGCTCCCGAAACCCCGACTTTACAAGAGATGGAGGGCTTGGTCTCATCCTTTCGATGTCTTCGCCAGCATTTCGCTCAGAGTTGCCGCGGAGAGCATGGCTTCGGCCAAAAGCTTTTTGAGCTTCTGGTTCTCTTCCTCCAGCGCTCTCACCCTTCTGGCATAAAGACCGACATTTCCGTACTTCAGGGATTGCCACCGATAGAAGGTCGGCTCGCTGATGCCGTGCTTGTGGCAAACATCCGCTACCGTCACTCCGGCCTGGTGTTCCTTCAGAATGCCCGTAATCTGGTCGTCGTCGAATTTTCGCTTGCCCATCACCGTCTCAGTCCTCGCGAAATGCTCTGTTGAAACTGTCGAGGAGTGGTCTGACGGCATAGAGCGCCACGCTGCTTTTGCCCGTTTCGATCAGAGTCTGCGCGGGCATGCCCGCGATCAGCTCGACATCCTTCATTTTCGCCAACCGCTCGTCCGTTACCCGGATCGTCGCGGCAAAGTAGGGCTGGCCGCTCTGTGCATCGATGAGACGGTCCGCCGAAACATATTCGACCCGGCCTTTCAGGAGCGGAACGCGCCGCTGATTGTATGGAAGAAGGTGAACCTGGGCCTCGAGCCCCGCATGGACGAGATTGATGTCTTCCGGCCTGACGTGGGCAGACACGACAAGGCGATCGGCGTCCGGCAGAAGGTCGACCAGCGGTTCACCCGCGCCGATCACCCCGCCTGGTGTGTGGACCCGCAGGTTCATGATCGTTCCATCTTCGGGAGCGCGGATATAGGTCCTTGAAAGCTGGTCGTCGATCGCCCGCAAGCGCTCGCGCAGTTGCATGATCCGGCTTTCCGTCTCGCGCATGCCTTGGGCGACCTCGCTCAACCGGTCGCTCTCGAGCTTTGCGAGATCGGCCTGTGACTCGCTGATCATCTGGTAGGCGCGGGAGATCTGTGCCTCCACTTGACCCTGCTGGCCATCAAGGTCTGCCTTTTCCTCCGGAGGTTGAGAAGCCTGCTCCTTGTTTCCAGTCCTTTGGCGTTGAGAGCCGTGACCTGTTCCAGTTCCTGGCTCGAGATCGCGGCTCTGTCGGCCAGCGCCGCCTTCTGCGCGCCAAGTCCGACGATTTCCTGCCGCACCTGCGCGATTTTTTCATTGGCGATCTGGATTTCCGCCTGCATGACCCGGCGGCGAGCTTCGAAGATTTTCTGTTGCCCGATCAGAATCGCGCTGACCAGGGGATATTTGGCCATTGCTGCCCTGAGATTCCCAGGATAGGCGACGTGGTCATCACCCGTCTGCTCCGCCAGAAGACGGGCGCGGCTTCCTTCGGCGTCCCAGAGTTGCCCTTGAATGCTGTCGCGCTCCGAGCGAGACTTCGTATCGTCGAGTTCTATCACGATTTGACCGGCTGCAACCGTATCGCCGTTTTGGACGAGGATTCGTCGCACGATCCCGCCTTCCAGATGCTGAATGGTCTTGCGGCTGGATTCCGGTTCGATGATGCCCGATGCGACCGCAGCGCTTTTCAGGGGCGCCAGAACCGACCAGATCCCCAATCCGACGATGAAGACCAGGACCAACAGGTTGCCCGTCCAAACGACACCTCTGAGTCCCGGCATCGGCGAGGGGGCGGCGGGGCCGCGTTGTTTCGCCTCGATCACCGGCAAATAGGCGGTCTGCAGCCTTGTTGTCGCCGGCGACCGTTGAGCCAGCTGCTGACCCGTCCCTGACGAATCTGAAAATCTCGCGCGCGTTGCGTTCAATTGAACAAGGGTCACGGCAGCGTTCCTCCCTATGTTCCTGTTCGAGCCGGCGGTTGAAGATAGGTTTCATAAATCCGCTCGCTGTCGCCGAAGGCGGTCACCGCCCCGTCACGCATGATGGCAATCTTGTTGGTAACAGGCAGAATCCCCATCCGATGCGTTATGATGACGACGGTCATCCCCCTGGACTTCATGCGCTCGATCGCCCTGAACAGCATGCGCTCGCCGTCATAATCCAGGCTCGAATTCGGATCGTCGAGAACGATGAGAGAGGGATTTCCATAGGCCGCCCGTGCCAGTCCCAGCTGTTGGCGCTGCGCTCGCAGGAGCAGATTTCCCCCTTCACCGATTTCGGTCTCGTAGCCCTGCGGTAGTCGCATGATCGCTTCGTGCAATCCAACCAGCTTCGCGGCGTCGATGGCCTTGCCGGGATCTCCACCGTCCAGCCGGCCGATCACATCCTTGATTGCTCCGCCGAAGAGTTCGATGTCCTGCGGCAGGTATCCGACGTGGCGGGTCCCGCCGCATAGGCGCAGAGCCGAGATATCCACCCCCCCGAGAAGAACACAGCCGCTCGTTGCTTGCGCAACGCCTGCCATGATGCGACCCAGCGTCGATTTTCCCGATCCCGATGGGCCGATGAGTGCTACGCAATCGCCTGGCGCCAGGCGCAAGGTGATGCCTGTCAATATCGGCCGATTGGCGAATGGCTTGATATAGCTGACGTTGTCGAGAACGAGGCCGTTGGGCTCCGGGATCGGCACCATTCGGCCATCGCGTTCCGATGCAACTGCTATCAGCATTCTGTTCAGGCGATTGAAGGCATTGCGCGCAAACGTAAAGGCGCGCCATGCACCGATCGCGCCCTCGATCGGTGCAAGCCCGCGCCCGAGCAGCAGGCTCGCGACGAAGATGATCCCGGGACTGCCGCTGTTTATGAGCACCAGCCATGTCGCCGATCCCATCATGAGAATCTGTGCGAGCGTGCGGATCGATTTGGAGAAACCGAGAATGATCTCCGTTCGATGCATCGCGATGTCCTGCGCCCTTCTTGCCATTTCCGCATCGCGATAGACGATCTGCGCTGCGCCATCCTGCATGCCCATTGCCCGGATGATCTCGATGTTTTTAAGGGCGGTCGCAAACCTGAGATAGCTCATCGAAAGGGCAAGATTGGCATGGGCAAGCGGCTCTCGTGTCGCGAGTTCGGTCAGGAACGCAGCCAGCAGAAGAGCAAGTGCGCTCAGAAGACCGATGGTCCCAAGCAGCGGATGAACGAGAAAGAGCAGGAGCAGGAATACGGGCGCCCAGGGAACGTCAAAAAAAAGCGAGCTGGCCGGTGAATCGAGAAACTGGCGTAATGCGGCCAGGTCCCTGTAGCACTCCGTGGCGGCTCCCGTATCGGCGCGAGTGGCATATTCGAATGACGCGGTGAGCACCATGGGCCGCAGTCTGTGGTCCAGCCAGCTGCCGATGCGCGAAAGAGCGGCCCTGCGAACGATATCCAGCATGGACCCGACCAGTACGGCGACGGCGATGATCATCGTCAGCATCAGCAGCGTGTCGGCGCTTCGGCTCGACAGGACCCTGTCATAGATCTGCAGGAGATAGATGGACGGCGCGAGAAGAAAGAGATTGTAGCCGCAGCTATAGAGGAAGACAAACCCGAAGGCTCCGGCACAAGCCCGGAGCGCAATGACGAGCTGTGTCTGCGGGCGCAATGGCTTCATGGAAATCGTTGTCATTATCAGATCTCGCTGTACTTGATACTGATAAGAAGAGGCTGCTTGCTGGTTTGGCAATCCAGGAGGGCCGCCAGCCGAAACCGGCGACCCTCAGGGTCTGAGTTCATGAACCGAGATGGCTGACGTCGATATGGCCGAAGGCGTTTATGAAATGATCCATGTCATTGTTCACTGTCGTCGTTTCGGGATTCGAGTGAACCAATGCCGACGAGATATCGCCGCCCAGAGCGTTGTTTCCGTTGCCGCCGTTGCCGCCGACGCCTGCCAGGATGTTGGCATGCTGATCGGCCACGAGCTGGGTGTATTGCGTCGCGGTCGTAGCCGCAGCCACCGAAGCCGTGTCATGGCCGCTCGTGTTGCCTTGATCGCCGTTGGACTGAGCGTTTCCGCCCGCACCGCCGGCGCCGCTGGTGAGCGATGCCAGGAAGCCGTTCTGGGCCTGGCTGAGGCCACCGGCTCCGCCACCCCCGGCGTCCCAATCTGCCGTCTGCCAAACGTGATCGCCGTTGTGCAGATGGGTCGATGCGCCGTCGACCGTTTGCACGGGGCTGACATAGGCGACCGGGTTGTAGTCAATGTCCCCGTGGTTGTAGCCATTGCCGCCGTTGCCGGCATTCGCGTCACCCGCATCCGGGTTGTTGAGATGAATCGTGTCAGATATCTGTGGAATAGGCATTGATGTCACTCCTCTACTTCGTTTCGTCCGTGTTCCTTTTACGGCGTCCCTTTACGGCGTGGGTATTCAGATGTCACCGCCAGCCAATACAACCGCAAGAGAATATTGCCTGCGATTTAATCCGTGAACTATCTAGATATTCGGCGACGTTCCTTCGGATATATACTTGCAGGCGACGGAACGTTGTTTTGGATTAATACGAAGTGGTTTGCGCGGATAACATGATTACGTCCCACGCTTCGATCGAAGGGGTGGCCTTTCTTGAAGTGGCGCCCGCCTAAGCGACCCGTCTGCTTTCCGAAATTCTGATCAGACTGCGCTTAGCAGCGAGGATCCGGTCGAAGCTCAAAAAACGTCTATGTTCGACCGCGAGAAAGGACCTCTAATCCAAAGGCGGATTGAGTGCTTGCAAACTCGCACAACGGACGCTGCGGTCATGACAGCCAAATGGCTACAGAACTAGCCGACGAGGTATAGACGAATTGCAGGCTCTGCTTTTCTTAACTTCAGATGCACAATGCCTGAACAATTCAGGCTGCGTAGCGCCGCATGCTCGGTGGACGTGCGGTTGACGGCGGAATGGAGACGGTAATGGCGGAAACTCGTCCCTCACTGGAAGACTTGCCCAAGGCGGGCACCGATCAACATCTCGCCTCCACCGTGGCTGCGGGTCATCTGGCATTGGTGCCGACTTGGCTTCCATTGGATGTCGCTTCCGGCCCAAGCTATAATTCAGCCGGGAGCGGTGGTGATGGATTTAGCGAAGGCGTGATCAGCAGCAACGCCTTGGCCGTCTTCATGCCGTCCAACGCCGCTATTGCGGGACCTCATTCGAGTGCCGACGCTTTCCAGGGCAACGATGCGCTCATCAATCAGCATCCCACCGAAATGGCCGGGATAGGCGGGAATGGTGGAAGTGGCAATATTGCCCTTGGCGGTGGCGACAACGCCAGTCATGCCGGCGCCGGTGGCAATGGCGTCTTCTACGGTGGACTCGTAAGCACGGAGGTCGCACTGTTTGCACCCGTGAATACGGCCGTGGCTGCGGGCCCTGGCGCGCAGGCACACTCAGAGCAATCGAACAACGCACTGTTCCTGCAGGGCGCGACCCAGGTGGGCGGCATGGGCGGCTCGGGCGGAGACCATAACGCTGCGGGCCATGGCCCGTCATTGAGCCCGGGAACGTCGCTCACATTTACCGGCGACAATTATGCGGGACACGGCGGCGATGGATATTTCGTCGGCAGCATGGTCGATGTGAGTATAGCCATCTTCTCGCCGATCAACATCGCCATCGGCGCCGCAGGCGGCTCGGCGGAGGCTCATCAGACAAACAATGTCATTTTCGACCAAGGCGCTGTGCAAATCGCCGGCATCGGCGGCAATGGCGGCGGCTTCAACCTGTCCTCGGATACGATTTTTACCGGCAACCATGCGGGCGGCGGTGGCGGGGTCGGATCGTCGACCGGCAGCCTGGTGGACGTCAACTTCGGCTATTTCCATCCCATCAACATTGCCGTTCCCGCCGGCGGGACGGTGGACGCCCAACAGATCGATCATGTTCTCTATGACCAGCATGCGCTCCAACTGGCCGGCATCGCGGGCCACGGCGGAGACGGCAACCTCACCGACGCCCATTCGGCTCTCGTAGACGACATTCTGAGCTTCATGCATAGCTAGACCATGTCGCGCAAAAGTGTTCAGCGGTTTTGCGATGACGACATGCGGAAAATCGTAGAGCTAAAGCGTGGGCCAAGCGCATCCGAAGGATCGCGACACGCTTGAACGAATGGGCTCCTCACTCGCTTTGCCAAGGCTCGACTGCTCAAGGCCGTTCTTCGTGACGACGGGCTCATTAGGCGGCGAACATTCCACCATCACCTCATCCGTATTGTCGCTGATGTCGGCTGCAAGAGCCCGTTACCTCTGGCCGGCTCTCTCGGTCGGGACAGCAATGCCGAGAGCGATTCCGACTGGATTATGCACCATCAGGGCGCAGTTTTCACTAATCATAACGGGTAGTCGGAGATCTTGTGCTTTTTTTACTTTTTGCGTCTGTCGTTTTTCTCTCGGGGTCTGCTGCTGCTTTGAGTAAAGGCGTGAGAACAAAGCATAGCCGTCGGAAGTTATTTGTATTCAATGGTTCTTTTCACGGCGGCTCTGTAGAGGATCTATTGCCTTTTCAGTGCTTTTGAAAGATTTGTTGACCCACTTGCCGTACGTGAATTCAACGAAGGCTTGAAAGCCTGCTGTAACAAGTCGAACCGGCATGTCATCGTGAACAAGCTCTTCAACGTGATCTGCGGGTAACAGTTATCTATCGATGATATCTTATAGACTATAAGAATTATTGTGAGAGGTCGGACTATTGAATTGGCGATACACTCGCTTTTTATCATGACATGTAATGAGAACAGGAATAGTATGGGCGGTTGTTGGGTTGCAAATATTCTGGGAGCACGCAAGTGTCCGACAGTGCTAGAACGAAGCGCCGTACGGGGCGCAATGCACCAACTGTGATCATTATTGAGCATTCGACACTGGCACGCACGACCCTTGTAAAGCTTCTTGAGCGTGAACTCGCCGGGTGGAACTTAATAGATTTGATCTCGACCGAGAGTCTCGATCGAGCTCTTGGATCTGAGGTGCGTTTGATTGTATTGGATCTGGCCGGCAGGGGTGTCGAGAGCACCAGCCTGCGCGATGATCTCGCCGCGATCGCTGCGCGGTTTCCTGAGGCTCCTATCACGTTGCTCTCAGGTACGGATGACGCCATCATAGCCCGTCAGGCGCTCAAGATGGGTATCCGCGGCTTTTTCTCGACTTCACTTGCTGTCGATATTGCCCTTGCCGGTCTTCGTCTCGTTCTGGCAGGGGGAACATTTTTCCCGCAGCTGTTGGGAGCCGCCACAAATGGCTCGACCGAGCTTCCTCCGGCCAGAAATGAGGCCGAAAAAAGCTTGGATGACAGGACGCAGTACCTGGCGCTTGCCGATTTCACGCCCCGGGAAGCAGACGTCCTCGCAGAGTTGCAATGTGGCTTCTCGAACAAGGTCATTGCGGGAAAACTCAATTTGTCGGGGCATACGGTCAAGATGCATTTGCAACACATAATGCGCAAGCTGCAGGCGCAGAACCGCACCGAGGTGGTTGCCCGCCTGGTTCAAAGAGCCGCCGGCGGGCCTGACGTATCGCCGGGTTAAGCGGGGTCGCCGCTATTGAGAGCTGTCTAGAGCATCCGCGGCAGGACGTCCGTTTCGGCCCCTCTATGCTGTAGCCTATGTTTTAGCGCACCAGCCACATGAAGGATAATACAGGCCAGGAGAAGGTAGGCGCCATACCTGTGAAGGGTTTGGAAGACGGCGAACGCGGCGTCGTTCTTGGGCAAAAGCTCCGGAATGTGAGGGATGAAAAAGAAAGGCACGCCATCGCTTTGCGTGAAGCTGCTCGACATGAAATAGCCGAGCAATGGAACAAGCAGTGTCAGCAGGATGATAAGCCGATGCGTCACATGCGACAGGGTTCTTTCCCAGCCAGCCAAGGCTTGAGGTGTGTGGGGCATAGAGGCTTTGTAACGCCAGCGCAGGGCAAGATGCACCAATGCCAGAAGCCAGATCAGGACGCCAAATTGCTTGTGGTTCGGATATAAGAATGACGCTACGTCCATATCGCTTTCTGGAAGCCTGGTCATATACCAACCAGAGGCTATCATTCCCATGATCAGCACGGCACGCAGCCAATGAAGTATCCGAATCGACAGGGGATATTTTGTCGTGCGGCTTTCTGTCGTCTTATCAATCATGGAAGACATCTTTCGTTAGAAGAAAAGTACCATTTAAAATCCGCCGGCCATGGCTGCCCGGAGCGCGTTCTGAAAGTGCCGTTGGGAATGGCTCATAAGGTGAGCCCATTGTTTCCGTTCATTTGAAAACCTGCCGCCAGTTCATATTCCCGCGAAGTCAGTTCCGGACTGACCGCGCATCGCTTTCGTCGCGCCACGCAATCCGCTGACCTGCCGTTTGTCGACGTAGTCACCAATTGTCGCGTCTTTGTGGAGGATATGTGGAGACTCCGTGGATGACTGCGATCACCGGCGTTGATCGCTTGGGGCCCGAGCTCCATGGGACATCAATCAAATCTCCACAAAACGCCAACCCGATCGCCCTATCAGCGGTTCGGTCGCGAAAGCGTTGTCACGATTTTGAATGGAAACTCTCGATGAGCAGCATGTTCCGCTCGTTTATCGCCGCTGTACTTACAGTTCCCGTCGTTTTTCTTTCGGCCTGCAAGGACGAGCAAGCTCAAGCCCAGGCGAACCCGCCTGAAAATGAGGTGGCGGCGCGCGTGAGCGTCCTCACGGTTCAGCCGCGGAAAGTTGTTGTCTTCGACGAATTGCCGGGACGCGTCTCTGCTTTTCGAACGGCCGAGATACGCCCCCAGGTCAGCGGCATCATTCAGAAACGGCTCTTCAACGAGGGAGCGGAAGTAGAACGGAATGAACCGCTGTTCCAGCTCGATGCCGCCCCCTTCTCCGCGGATGTCGAAGCTTCCTCGGCGATACTTGCGCGCATGGAAGCGGAGCTGCTGAACGCGCAGATCAAGTTCGATCGGGCCAAGGTGCTGTCATCCCAAAAAATCCTGAGCGCTGAATCGTTCAACAACGCCACGGCCGCCCTGGCCCAAGCCAAGGCGAATGTTGCAGAAGCAAGGGCCAATCTGACGCGCCGCAAGCTCGAGCTCTCTTATGCGTCCATCAGGAGCCCCATTGCCGGACTGATCGGCCAGGCCTTGATGAGCGAGGGGGGCCTGGCGTCGTCTTCGGCGACAACTCCTCTCGCAGTCGTCCAGCAAATCGACCGCGTCTATGTTGACATCAGGCAATCCTCGATGACCCGGGAAGCGCTGGAGGATCTGGTTTCGGCCGGGGAAAGCGACGACGCGGCCAAACTTCCCGTGCAGATATTTACGGTTGCTGGAAAGCTTTATGACGAGCCTGGCCAGGTGTTGTTTTCGGACATGTCAGTCGATGCCGGCACCGGCAGCGTCGGCATACGTGTCGAAGTCCCCAATCCGAACCGGCAGCTGCTGCCCGGCATGTACATTCGTGCGAAAGTCCCGCGTTCCATCCATCCTGACGCGCTGACGGTACCGCAGGAAGCAGTCCTGCGCGATCCGTCCGGACGACCGCAATTGATCATAGTTGGCGCGGACAAGACCGCCAGCCGGCGCAACGTCCAGGTCGGTTCGCTGGTGGACGGTCAATATATGATTGTCGATGGCCTTTTGGCCGGCGAGACGGTCGTTGTGCTCGGCCACGACCGCATTCAAGGCGGCGTGAAACTGGAGACGGTTCCTTATCGTCCCGTTGCTGCCGTCAACAGAAGCTAAGGAGCGGCCGAAAATGCCGAATTTCTTCATCGACAGGCCGGTTTTCGCCTGGGTTATTGCAATCTTCATCGTGCTTGCCGGGGCCATTTCGATTACGCAGCTGCCGGTCTCCCGCTTTCCGGTGATCGCACCGCCGAGCGTCACCATCTATGCCAGCTATACCGGGGCGACCCCGCAGACGATCAATGACAGCGTCACGAGTCTGATCGAGCGGGAGCTATCGAGCACAAAGAATGTTCTCTACTTCGAATCCTCGTCGGACTCGTCGGGCAGCATCAGCATTACCATAACATTCAGGCCGGGGACCGATCCGGAACTGGCCCAGGTCGACGTGCAGAATCGCCTCAAGGCGATCGAACCCAGGCTTCCGGAGCAAGTTCGTCGGGCTGGTCTGACGGTCGAGGCAGCCTCGTCTGGCTTCCTGATGATCGTCTCGTTGAAGTCGACCAATGGTGAAATCGACCCGCTGGTACTCGATGATTATCTGGTGCGCAACATTTCGCCGGAATTGAAGCGGGTGCCCGGCGTCGGCCGGGTCCAATCGTTCGGGTCGGAAGCCGCCATGAGGGTCTGGATCGATCCGGTTCGGCTGTCCTCCTACTCCATTTCGATGGCCGAGGTGACGCAGGCCATTCAGTCGCAGAATGTTCAGGTCGCTCCGGGCCGGCTTGGCGAGGCGCCCACTGTTCCCGGCCAGAAAGTCAGCATTCCGCTGAGCGTCAATGGACAGTTGCAGACGCCGGAGGAGTTCGCGCAGATCATTCTGCGCTCGAAGCCGGATGGATCGAAACTTACCCTCGGCGATGTCGCCAGGATCGAGATCGGATCGCAGACGACGAGCTTCTCGATCCTCGACGGCGGCAAGCCGGCAACGGCGGCAGCCATCCAGCTCATGCCGGGCGCCAATGCCGTCAGCACCTCGCAAGGCTTGCGCGCCCGCTTATCCGAATTGTCGGCCACCATGCCGCAAGGCCTGAGCTATGCAATCTCCTATGACACCGCTCCCTTTGTGAAGGTGTCGATCCAGAAGGTGGTTCAGACGCTTGCAGAAGCGATGGTTCTCGTCTTCGTCGTCATGCTGCTGTTCCTGCAGAATTTCCGGTACACGCTGATCCCGGCCATCGTCGCTCCCATCGCGCTTTTGGGAACATTCGCGGTGATGCTGGCGATCGGCTATTCGATCAATGTGCTGACGATGTTCGGCATGGTTCTTGCCATCGGCATCATTGTCGACGACGCGATCGTCGTTGTCGAAAATGTCGAGAGGATCATGGTAACCGAACGCCTGTCAGCGCGTGATGCCACCCGCAAGAGCATGAAGGAGATCTCGGGAGCCGTGATCGGCATTACTCTCGTGCTGACGGCCGTGTTCCTTCCCATGGGCATGGCCAGCGGCTCGGTCGGCGCGATCTACCGTCAGTTTACGGTCTCCATGGCTGTTTCGATCCTGTTTTCCGCGTTCCTGGCGCTGAGCCTGACCCCGGCTCTCTGCGCGACGTTGTTAAAACAGATGGCGTTAGACCATCACGAACGCCAGGGTTTCTTTGCATGGTTCAACCGCGGCTTCGAGCGGCTCACTGGACGATATGCCAAGTGGGTGTCCGGCCTGATTTCCAATCGCGTCCGGGTGATGCTCGCCTATATCGCGATCATTGCGACACTCGCCTATGGTTACAACGTTCTTCCGACGGCGTTCACGCCCGAGGAGGACCAGGGCTCCTTCATGACCTCGTTTACGCTTCCGGCTGAGGCGACGGCCGAGCGGACCCGGGGGATTGTCGATCTGTTCGAACGCCATGTCGCGACCCGGCCGGACGTCGACAACAACTTGACCATCATGGGCTTCGGTTTCTCCGGCTCGGGAACGAACACCGCCATGTCCTTCACGACGTTGAAAGATTGGAATGAACGCAAATCGAGCGTAGACGAAGAAATCCTCGCCGCGACGACAGCGATGTCAGCGGCCGAAGAAGGGCAGATCGTCAGCTTGAAGCCGCCGGCAATCGATGAACTGGGTGCAACGGATGGCTTTGCCTTGAGGCTTCAGGACCGTGCCAACCACGGCATGGCGGCGCTTCTCGCGGCCTCCGAGCGGCTGGTTCAATTGGCGGCCAAGAGCAAGCTGGTCAACGATGTCCGTGTCGATGGCCTGCCGGATGGCTCGAGCGTTACTCTGCGGATCGATCGTCAGAAGGCGAGCGCGCTGGGCGTTCCGTATTCAACCGTCAGCGAGACGCTCGGCGCCGCGATCGGCTCGACCTATATCAACGACTTTCCGAATTCCGGCCGTCTTCAGCAGGTTGTCCTCCAGGCAGAAGCATCAAGCCGCATGCAGGTGGATGATGTCCTGAAACTGCAGGTGCGCAACGATAGCGGCGGGATGGTTTCTCTATCCGAGATCGTGGTCCCGGAATGGTCGACCATTCCGTTACAGCTGACCCGATACAATGGATATCCGTCGATCAGCATCTCCGGCACTGCGGCCTCCGGTGTTTCGAGCGGCAGCGCCATGCAGGAAATGGAAAAGCTTGCCTCTGAGCTGCCAAATGGTTTCACGGTCGAATGGACCGGGCAATCCTTGCAGGAGAGACAATCCGGTGCGCAGGCACCCATGCTCGTCGCCCTGTCATTCCTGGTCGTGTTTCTCGTCCTGGCGGCTCTCTATGAAAGCTGGAGAATTCCCCTTTCCGTCATGCTCGTGGTGCCTCTGGGTATCCTCGGAGCCGTCATTGCCGTTCATCTAAGGGGATTGGAGAACGACATCTTCTTCAAAGTCGGGCTGATCACGCTCATCGGTCTTTCCGCCAAGAATGCGGTGCTGATCGTCGAGTTCGCGAGGAAGCTTCAGGAAGATGGAAAAGGCCTGGCGGACGCTGTGGTTGAAGCATCCCGCCTTCGGCTGCGGCCTATCGTGATGACCTCCCTAGCCTTCACGCTCGGCATCGTCCCCATGGTCATCGCCAAGGGTGCCAGCTCCGAAACGCAGAACGCAATCGGCACCGGACTTATGGGCGGCATGATTTCGGCCACGGTGCTGGCGGTGCTTTTCGTGCCAGTGTTTTGCGTTCTCATCATGAAGCGCCGGCATCCGAATGAGCGCGTGGTTTCCGAATATAAAGAGGCAGCAGCGTGAGAAGGTCGAGGCGTCCGGACGGCGTTCTGGAGGGCTCTGGGCGCTGGAGGTCCGCCTCACAGGCATAGGCGCCTGCCAACAGCAAGCCTAAAGCGGAACCCGGCGGCGATCGTTCCCGCCGACATTCTCGACTGGTACGCTTTCCACGAGGGTTGGATAGGCCCTTATAAAGTCCGTGCCATACTGAACGTGGCTCCAGATCACTATTTTGGAAAAAAGGACAGCAATCATCGCCGCCATAATGCAGAAGACGATCAATCGTCTGGCCAAGATGAAATTTTCCATGCAGGCACGATCAACCAGCAGCGTTGCGCTTTCGTCGAAGGTTCGTGGTGACTTGGTGGATCGGATTGGAATGTGGGGTGGGGATGCTGTGTTGTGATTTGGTGGAGCCTCGGTGGAGGCTTCGTGCACAACCGTCGGAAGCTGTTGACCGGTTATGCCTCCCTGCATCAGATGGCGTCCAAGGAGCTTTCAATGGACAACGCACTCATACTGATTATCGAAGACGAGCCTGAAATCTCGGAAATCCTCGAGCGATATTTCGAGCGAGAAGGTTTTCGCGTGGTTTCCGCCGGAGATGGGGAGACGGGATTGTCGCATCACCAGAGGCTCCGGCCGGATCTCGTTGTTCTGGATGTGAACCTGCCTCGCATGGACGGCTATGGCGTGCTTGCGGCGATCCGGCAGAGAGGGGATACGCCGGTTATCATGGCAACGGCCCTTGCAGACGATCTGGATAAACTCCAGGCGCTTCGTGGCGGGGCAGATGATTACGTGGTCAAGCCGTTCAATCCGTTGGAAGTTGTCGCGCGAGCCAAAGCGGTGCTGCGACGGACAACGGCAAGCTCCGCAAATAAGGTGATCCGGGTTGGCGGGTTGAGCGTAGATCCGATCGCGTTCATTGCGACAGTCGAGACCCCTGCGGGCCGGAACATCCTCCAATTGACGAGGACTGAATTCAGAATTCTTGAGTATATGGCCGCCTCACCCAATCGGGCGTTCGAACGGGGCGAGATCGTCGATGCATGTCTGCCTGAGGGCGATGCCCTCGACCGGACGGTCGATAGTCACATGAGCAAACTTCGACGAAAACTTGAGTTGGCCGGCGCCGGCAGCCTCCTCAGTGGCGTACGTGGAGTAGGATATCGGCTTGGCGACTTCAGTTAAGAGCAGCTTGAACAAACAGATCGTCTGGTCGATGACGATCGTGGCGTTCGTCGCCGCCGGAATCATGTTTTTCGGATTTCTGGCCTATGTGTCCGTGCTCGATTGGTTTTTCCCAAACGCCGAAGATTCGACCGATTGGACCCCCACGGACTTCGTTGTCCTCGGGCTTATGATTGCGATCGGGCAGGCCGTCGCGGCCTATGTGGGATGGCGGCTGTCCCGCAGGCTCGTCGTTCCGCTCACGGCTGTGACCGAAGCAGCCCGATCAATTGCCGCTGGAGATTTCGCCGGTCGCGCTCAAACCGCGGGCAGCTTTGGCGAGGTGGATCGCTTGATCAGGGACTTCAATCAGATGGCGGAGCAATTGCAGCGGGCTGAACAGGAATTACAATATTCCAATTCTGCCATCGCCCACGAACTGCGCACGCCTCTGACGATCCTGCGCGGACGCATGCAGGGGCTGGCGGATGGCGTGTTTGAGCCTAGCCCGGCGCTATTTCAAAGCCTGATCGGGCAGATCGAAAGCCTGACGCGCATCGTCGATGATCTAAAAACACTTTCATTGATGAATGCCGGCCGAATGGAATTGCAGCTCACCGAATTCGAGCTGGCTTCCGAGGTCGAGGATGTTCTCGATTCCGTTCGCCCCTCGCTTTCGAACGCCGGCATCACCGTTACCTCGGACACGCAAACCATCTGGGTGAGGGCGGACAGGACGAGAGTGCGGCAGGTCGTGCTGGCGCTACTGGACAACGCTCGCCGATATGCGCCCGGATCGGTCGTGGTGCTGCAGACATACGAGAAGCAGGGCAATTGGATAGTCAGCGTTTCCGACTCCGGGGCCGGGATGACGGATGCCGAGTTCGAGAAGGCCTTCGAAAGGTTCTGGAGAGCCGAAAGCGCCCGCACAAGGTCCAGCGGAGGTTCAGGTCTCGGCCTTGCCGTCGTCAAGGCGATCGCCGAAGCCCATGGCGGAGGGGCAACGATCGCCCGTAGCGAGACCGGGGGACTGGCCGTGAAACTGTCTCTTCCAGCGGCTTGAAAGTAAGCATCCCGGGCTAACGAGGCCGCCCACGGCGAGGCGGCCTTCATCGCGCCGCCCGCCGGTTCATACTCTGGTTTTTGTCAACGGACGGATTTGAAAGCCGCGCGAAGCTCTTCGGTGAAAAGCTGAGGCTGCTCCCATGCGGCAAAATGCCCGCCCCTGGCGACCTGATTGTAGTAGAACAGAGTGGGGTAAGCTTGCTTGCTCCAGCTTTCGGGCGCCTGATAGATTTCCTTTGGGAACACCGAGATGGCGACGGGGACCTTGATGTCTTTGGTATGCTGCGCCTCGGCACTGAAATTGTTGTTGTTGTTTTCCCAATAGAAGCGCGAGGACGACGCTCCCGTATTCGTCAGCCAGTAGAGCGTGATGTCATTGAGCATCTCGTCTTTGGAAAGAACGCGCTCGGGGACGCCATCGCTGTCGCTCCATTGCGCGAACTTTTCGTACATCCACGCTGCAAGGCCGGCCGGCGAATCCGATAGCGAGTAACCGATCGTCTGCGGTCGTGTCACCATCAATGCGCCATAGGCTGCATTTCGTCCGAAAAACGTGCTGAGCGACCGGAAGGCTTGCCGCTCCTGAGAGGTCAGGCTCGATGGCGCGGGGTCGCCGCTATTGATGGCCTTGGTCAGGTCGCCGGGGATGGTCGCCGGCATATTGAGATGTATCGCCAGCAAACCCTTCGGCGCCTGACGGGCAAGCGCATCGGAGATGACGGAGCCGTGATCCCCGCCCTGCGAAACATAGTGCTGATATCCGAGGCGTTTCATCAAGGTGTCCCACGCCCGCGCCGTGCGATCGGGCCCCCAGCCGAGATCCGTAGGCTTCCCTGAAAAGCCGTAGCCTGGGATGGACGGAATGACGACATCGAATGCATCCTCGGCTCGCCCGCCGTAAGCGGTAGGGTCTGTCAGAGGCCCTATCGTCTTCAGGAACTCGAGTGTCGAGCCGGGCCAACCATGCGTCAGGATGACGGGTAGAGCATTGGGGTGGCTGGAGCGAACGTGGATGAACTGGATATCGACGCCGTCGATCGTCGTGATGAATTCCGGCAGCGCATTGAGTTGCGTCTCGGCCTTGCGCCAGTCGTAATCGGTTCCCCAGTAGCGGACCAGTTCCTGGACTTGCGCCAGTTGAATACCTTGGGACGAGTCACCAACGGTTTCCTTGTCGGGCCAGCGCGTCTCTGCAATACGCCGGCGCAGATCGTCTAGCTGAGATTGTGGCACGTGAACTTGGAACGGGCGGATACTCTCGTCGCGACTGGTGGTATTCGGCGATGTGGCCGAAATGACGTCTGCGGCGTTTGCCTGAACGACATATCCGTGGGGCGCGAGCATGATGGCGCCCATCGTCACGGCGATGAGGCGGCCGGCGACATATTTCTGCGGCGAAGCCTTCGCGGTCTCAGTCATAATTACTCTCCTTCGCTTGCGCTCTGATTGCGACAGAAAGGAGGTTATGGCGGCCATGTATCTGAGATGTTTGGAGAATCGGCGGAAGTGTATCAAAACGTAGGAGCGTATTCGTAGGCTTGTTCTGCCGCCTCGCCGATGACCAGGCCGCTCCCGTGGTCGAGCGCCGACGAGTTTGCGATTTCTCCCCCTGTGGCCGACGTCGACAGTCCGGATACCTTGCCGATTCCTGGCAATCTGTCGGCGGATTGCCGCTCTTTGCCACTTTCCGGCATTTGTCCGGGCGGATGAAAATATTTTCTAAAAGGGATGTTCTTTGGAATTTGATGTTCCATTCGTGGATCAAATCGGACGCTGTACTCATTGCAAGTAATCCACTTAATTTATAGGGCTTATGTAATTGGAGGGCTCCATGCAGGAACTGCGCATCGTTGGAATATCTGGAAACGTAAAGGCTCCATCCCGAACATCGGCGCTGGTTGCGTCCGTCCTTCGGCGTATCGAGTCCGAGCTTGGCTTGCCCGCGCGCCACATCGATCTGGCTGTGTCTGCACCTGCGCTCTTTCGAGCCCTGAGAGCGGACCAACTGGATGAGGAAGGCGCCGAGATCGTGCGCGCGGTTGAGAACGCGGATGTCCTGGTTGTCGGTTCTCCGGTTTATCGGGCTTCGTATAGCGGAGCGCTCAAGCACCTCTTCGATCTGGTTCACTATGAGTCACTGATCGGCAAGCCGGTGATCCTTGCCGCAACGGGCGGGACGCCATTGCACGGTTTGATGATCGATCATCAATTGCGACCCCTGTTCAGCTTCTTCAAGGCGCTGTCGCTGCCTACCTCGGTCTATGCTCTCGAAAGCGAGTTCGATGCATATGCTGTCGCAGGCTCAGACATCCAGAAGCGGATCAGAGCAGCCGTGCGCGAACTGGAACTGATCGTTCCGCACGCCAGGACACTCGCCCTGGCCCGCGCCGAAGAACAATCGCGGCTGCGCGCCTAGCACATCACGAATAAGCACGGAGAGACCGATGTCACAATCGAAGAAAGAACCCTTGAAGTTTGCCTACTGGGTGCCGAACGTATCGGGCGGCCTGGTCATCAGTTCAGTCGAGCAGCGCACCGATTGGGGCATCGACTACAATCGCAAGCTCGCCCAGATCGCAGAACGGTCGGGTTTTGAGTTTGCATTGAGCCAGATTCGCTTCACAGCCGGATATGGCGCCGATAACCAGCACGAGTCGGTCACCTTTTCCCACGCACTTCTTGCGGCCACCGAAAAGCTCCGCGTCATTGCCGCTGTCCTGCCCGGACCGTGGAACCCGGCGCTTCTGGCCAAGCAGATCGCTACCATCAGCCACCTCACCAATGGCCGCGTCGATGTCAATATCGTCTCCGGCTGGTTCCGCGGCGAGTTCGCCGCCATCGGCGAGCCCTGGCTGGACCATGACGAGCGCTATCGTCGTTCGGAGGAGTTCATCCGCGCGATCCGTGGCATCTGGACGGAGGATGTCTATAACCTGCGCGGCGATTTCTATCGCTTCACGGATTATTCGATGAAGCCGAAGCCGATCGGTGGCGTTCCGCAGGTATTCCAGGGCGGTTCCTCGCGTGCGGCTCGCGACATGGCGGCCCGCGTGTCCGACTGGTATTTCACCAATGGCAATACGCCGGAAGGCCTGAAGGCTCAGGTGGATGACATCCGCGCCAAGGAAAAGGCTTTCGGCAAGGCCTGGCGCACGAAGATCGGCATGAATGCCTTCGGCATCGTCCGCTCTTCGGAGAAGGAAGCGCAGGAGGTCCTCCAGGAGATCCTCGACAAGGCCATCCCCGAGGCGGTCAAGGGCTTCCACCACGAGGTCCAGAATGCCGGAAATTCCTCGCCGGAGCGCGAAGGCAACTGGGCGAAGTCCACCTTCCAGGATCTGGTGCAATACAATGACGGTTTCCGTTCAAATCTGATCGGCACGCCGGAGCAGGTGGCCGAACGCATCATCGGTCACAAGCGGGCGGGGGCGGACCTCATCCTCCTCGGCTTCCTGCATTTCCAGGAAGAGGTGGAATATTTCGGCAAGCACGTCCTGCCGATCGTCCGCGAACTGGAAGCGATCGAAGACCAGCGGCTGGAAGCGGCCGAATAACGGCTTTCTTCATAAATTGAAAAGCGAACGGCTCCCCATCCAAGGGGGGCCGGATGGAGGTGTGCGTCTTCAGGTAAGGCCTGGGGATTCTGCGCACGATGGAGCAGATGATGGCGAATGCGCATTACACGGTACTCGATGAGACCTCTACGGCGAGGGAGTATTCCCTGCTGCCGCTGTCAGGTCCATCGAGCCGTCGCGTGGCGAATGTCGACAGCAATGCGCTGAGCCACCCGCCGATATTGGCGCTTTCGGGCATCACGCTCTCCTTCGGAGGCGTCACGGCGATCGCCAATGTCGATCTAGCGGTCCAGCCGGGCGAGATCCGCGCGATCATCGGCCCGAACGGCGCCGGCAAAAGTTCGCTGATCAACGTGATTTCAGGGCAATACCGGCCGGATGCCGGCCATGTCAGCCTCAATGGCAAGACCTATGCGCAGGTGCCGGTGCAGAAGGCCGCACGGCTTGGCATCGCCCGCACCTTCCAGAACCTTGCCCTGTTCAAGGGGCTGACGGTTCTTGAAAACGTCATGACCGGCCTGACTTTCCAGCGTCGCTCGACCTTTATCGGCCAGGCGTTCGGTTCGCCCCGCGCCCGTCGCGAGGAACGCGAGGCGCGTGACCGGGCGCGGCAGGTCATCGATTTCCTGCATCTCGGCCATGTGCATGACCGGCTTGCCGGCTCGCTGCCCTACGGCCTGCAGAAGCGCGTCGAACTTGCCCGGGCGCTGGCGCCCGATCCACAGATCCTCCTGCTCGATGAACCGATGGCCGGCATGACCGCCACCGAAAAGCAGGAAATGGCAGGCTTTGTCCGTGCCGCGCAGGAGGGGTACGGCACGACGATCATCCTGATCGAACATGATATCGGCGTGGTCATGGGACTTTCGGACCGGATCGCCGTGCTCGACTACGGCCGCAAGATCGCTGACGGCACCCCGGCCGAAGTGCGCACCGACCAGGCCGTCATCGACGCCTATCTCGGCGTTGCCCGCGAGGACCAGGAAGAGGCGGACGCGTGATGGAAAGCTTCGACTATCTTTTCTTCCTCGAGGTGCTGACTGGCGGATTGCTTTCCGGCGTCATGTATTCGCTCGTCGCGATCGGCTTCGTGCTGATCTACAAGACCTCGGGTGTCTTGAATTTCGCACAGGGGGCGCTGCTCCTGTTTGCCGCTCTCACCTTCGTTTCGCTGGTCGAGCGCGGCGTGCCATTCTATCTCGCGCTTGTGCTTACCTTCGCCATCATGGTGCTGCTGGGCATCGGTATCGAGCGCGCAGTGCTCCGGCCGCTCGTCAACAAGCCGCCGATCACGCTGTTCATGGCGACGCTCGGGCTTTCCTACATCATCGAGGGTGCTGCCCAGCTTCTCTGGGGCACGCAGGTCCATGCCCTGGAGCTCGGCATCGAGGACGTGCCCTTCGAATTTTACGGCGTCTTCATCTCGAAGTTCGATCTCTTCGCCTCCGCCGTGGCGGCATTGATGGTCACCGGGCTGACGCTCTTCTTTCGATATACCCGGGTCGGCCTAACCTTTCGCGCAGTTGCGGACGACCAGTTCGCGGCACTCGCCGTCGGGCTTCGCCTGCCGCGCATCTGGGCCACTGTCTGGGCAACATCCGGTCTCGTCGCATTGGTCGCAGGACTTCTCTGGGGTGCGCGCAGCGGCGTGCAATTCTCCCTCTCGCTCGTGGTGCTGAAGGCCCTGCCGGTGCTCGTGCTCGGCGGCTTCGATTCGATCGCCGGCGCCATCGTCGGCGGCCTGCTCATCGGCGCCTCGGAAAAGCTCGCCGAAGTCTATATCGGCGAATATTTCGGCGGCGGCATCGAGGGCTGGTTCGCCTATGCTATCGCGCTGATCTTCCTGCTCGTCCGCCCATCAGGCTTGTTCGGCCAGAAGCTCGTGGAAAGGGTCTGAACCATGGCTGCCGTCACCTCCCGACCCGTCGTTTCGGTAAAACTTCCAGGCTGGATCGCGCCGCTTGCCATCCTCATCATCGCTTTCGGCATCGTGCCTTTCATCGGCTCGAGCTATCTGATCGAGGCGCTGCTGCTGCCGTTTCTGGCTCTGTCGCTGGCCGGCGTCGGCATGAACCTGTTGACCGGCTATGCCGGGCAGGTATCGCTCGGCAGCGCGGCCTTCATGGCGGTTGGCGCCTTCGCCGCCTTCAATTTCAATCTGCGTATCGAGGGCTTGCCGCTTCTCGTCTCTATCGCGCTCGCCGGCGGCATCGCGGCCGCGGTCGGGATCGTCTTCGGCCTGCCAAGTCTGCGCCTGCGCGGCTTCTATCTCGCCGTTTCCACGCTTGCGGCGCAGTTCTTCGTGCAATGGGCGCTGACCAAATTCGGCTGGTTCTCAAATGACAATCCGTCGGGCGTGATCGACGCGCCGAAGCTCACCATCGCCGGCATCGATTTCGACAGTTCGACCGGGCGCTACTATTTCTCGCTGATCGTCGTCACGGTGCTGACCTTCTTTGCCTGGCGCGTCGCATCCTCCCAGACAGGCCGCAATTTCATCGCCATCCGCGATAATGAGACGGCAGCCCGGATCATCGGGGTGCCGGTGCTGCGCACCAAGCTGCTCGCCTTCGCGCTCTCTTCCTTCATCATCGGGGTCGCCGGCGTGCTTTGGGCCTTTGCCTATCTGCGCACGGTGGAGCCGGCCGGCTTCAATCTCGACCGGTCTTTCCAGATTCTTTTCATCATCATCATCGGCGGGCTGGCGACGATCCGCGGCGCTTTCCTGGGCGCTGCGCTGATGGTGGTCTTTCCTGTGGTCCTGTCGCGGGTGGGATCGTTTTTCCTGGGCGATCTGTTCGATTCCGGCGTGCTCGACATGAGCCAGCGCATCGTCATCGGCGCACTCATCATTGCCTTCCTTATTCTCGAGCCCGATGGGCTCGCGGCGCTCGGAAGGCGGCTGGCCGGACGGTTCAGGCCCAGCATGCCCAAACCCGTCGGCTGAACCGCCACATCATCATCTTTGAACGCATTGGAACACCGGCATCGCCGGTCAACAGAGGGAGTTTGTCCAATGAAAAGTCTGAAAACCACATTCAAGGCGGCGGTCGCAGCGCTCGCCATCATCGGCGGAGCCGGCTTGACGCCTGCCCATGCCGATGAGCAGTATTTCCCGCTGCAGAGCTATCGCGTCGGGCCTTATGCTGCCGGCGGCACCGGTTTCTTCGGCGGCTTCATCGACTACCTGAACCTGATCAACACCCGCGATGGCGGCGTGAACGGCGTCAAGCTCACCTGGGACGAATGCGAAACCCAGTATGAGGTCGAGCGCGGCGTCGAATGCTATGAGCGCCAGAAGAGCCATCCGAACGCGGCCGCCTGGAACCCGCTTTCGGTCGGCATCGCTTATGCCATGATCGACCGCATCACCGGCGACAAGGTGCCGCTGATCACGGTAAACCATGGCCGCACCGACTCCACAGACGGGCGCGTCTTCCCTTACGTCTTCCCGCTGTTGCTCAACCCCTATTCGGAGACTTCGGGCATCGTGAACTATCTTGCCTCGAAGGAAGGTGGTCTCGACAAGCTCAAGGGCAAAAAGATCGTCGTGCTCTATCACGGCTCGCCCTATGGCAAGGAAACCATTCCGATCTACGAATTGCTGGCTGAGAAGTATGGCTTCACCGTACAGCAGATCGAGGTCCCCCATCCCGGTAACGAGCAGCAGTCGCAGTGGCTGACGATCCGTCGCGCCAAGCCGGACTACGTCGTTCTGCGCGGCTGGGGCGTGATGAACCCGGTAGCGCTGAAGACGGCCGCCAAGGTCGGCTTCCCCGCCTCCAAGATCGTCGGCAACGTCTGGTCGAATTCGGAAGAGGATGTCATCCCCGCAGGCGACGCGGCGATCGGCTATACCGCGATCACCACCCAGGCTTCGGGCGAGCAGTATCCTGTCCTGCAGGAGGTCGTGAAGACGCTCTACGATCACGGCAAGGGCAATCTGGAAGACAAGAAGCGCATCGGCTCGGTCTACCACAACCTCGGCATCGTCAACGGCATCCTGAATGTCGAGGCGATCCGCACCGCACAGGAAAAGTTCGGCAAGCGTACCCTGACCGGCGACGAAGTGCGCTGGGGTTTCGAGCACCTGAAACTCGACGAAGCCAAAGTCGCGGCGCTGGGCGCCAAGGACCTGTTCCACTCCATCAACGTCACCTGGGATAACCACGAAGGCGATGGCTATGTGACCTTCCAGCAATGGGACGGCAAAAAGTGGAACGTCGTCTCCGACTGGATCGCGCCGGACTGGAAGCTGCTGCGCCCGATCATCGAAAAATCCTCGGAAGCCTACGCCAAGGAAAAGGGCATCAAGCTGCGCACCGCGGCCGATGCCGAAGGCATCGCCACCACGAACTGACGATGCGAGGGATGGCCCAAACTGCCATCCCTTCATCTCGTAACCTGGTGCGGCAGATCCGGGTGCCTGCGCCGCACCTCTCTTGCTGATTGATTTTGGAACGAGCGACATGTCCGACGAAACGATCCTTCTTGATGTCAAGTCCGTGCATGCCGTCTACAACAAGGCCATCAAGGCCCTGAACGGCGTGAGCTTTCAGTTGCGGCGCGGAGAAATCCTCGCGCTGCTCGGTTCGAACGGCGCCGGCAAGACGACGGCGCTGAAAGCCATCTCGAACCTGTTGCCGGCCGAACGAGGCCAGGTGACGTCAGGCACGATCCGTTTCGAAGGGCGCGATGTGCTGCGCGAGAAGCCAGCCGATCTGGTCCGGGCCGGGCTGGTACAGGTGCTGGAAGGCCGGCATTGCTTTAAGAGCCTGTCGGTCGAGGAAAATCTCATCTCCGGCGGCCTCGGGCGCTCGTCATCCAGGCGCGAGATCGCTGCCGACCTCGAGCGGGTCTATGTCATTTTCCCCAGGCTCAAGGAGAAGCGCCGCACTGCGTCAGGGCTTACCTCAGGCGGCGAGCAGCAGATGACGGCGATCGGCCGCGCGCTGATGTCGCGGCCGCGGCTGCTTGTTCTCGATGAACCCTCGATGGGTCTGGCACCCCTTGTGATCAAGGACATTTTCCGCTCGCTCAAGGCACTGAACCGCGAGGACGGACTTTCCATCCTGGTTGCCGAACAGAATTCCACGGTGGCGCTTCAGTACGCCGATCACGCCACCGTCGTCGAAAACGGCGTCGCCGTGCTGTCGGGCTCCGCCGCCGAATTGCGCAGCCGTGACGACATCAAGGTTTTTTATCTGGGCGAAGGCACGGCCCTCACCCACGACAGGCCGGCGGCCTGATCCATTCACATCCATCACTGAGCAGGGAGACCAAAATGAACGTCATTGCCAAAACAGACAGGGTTGCCGTACCCGGCGTCAAGCGGCCGGAAAAGCCTGCGCATATCATCAAGGACGATGCAGAAGCGATCGCGGTCGCCCACCGGCTCGCCGCGGAGTTCGTCAAGGGTTCCGCAGATCGTGACCGCGAACGGATCTGGCCGGCGGAAGAGCTGGATGCCTTTTCGCAGAGCGGGCTCTGGTCGATCAATGTGCCTAAGGCATTCGGCGGACCGGAGGTCTCCTATGTCACGCTTGCAAAAGTGGTCGAGATCATTTCCGAGGCGGATTCGTCGATCGGACAGATCTCGCAGAACCATCTCGGCGTCGTCGCGGCGATCCGTACGGTTTCAGACAAAGCGCAGCAGGAACTGTTGTTCGGCGAAATCCTCAAGGGCACCCGGTTCGGCAATGCCTTTTCGGAATTCGGCTCCAAACGTGCGGTCGATTTTGAAACCAGATTTGTCGACAGCGGCGACCACGTGGTGGTGAACGGTCGGAAATTCTATTCGTCGGGCGCCTTGCTTGCCCATAAGGTGCCGATCGTGGCGCTCGATGACGATGGCCGCGCCTGGTACGCGATCGCCGATCGCGATGCGCCCGGTTTGACCGTCATCGACGACTGGTCGAGCTTCGGCCAGCGAACAACGCTCTCGGGCACGGTCATTCTCGACAATGTCAAAGTCGACAAGGCCTGGCTTGTTCCGGGATACAAGGGCTATGACAAGCCGACGGCGGACGGCGCCATCTTCCAGATCATCCAGGTTGCCGTCGATATCGGCATCGCCTCGGCGGCGATCAAGGAGACGATCGACTTCGTCCGCACCAAGTCCCGTGCCTGGGTCGATAGTGGCCTCGACCATGCCTGGGACGATCCTTACACGATCCAGGCGGTCGGCGCCCTTCAGCTCCGCCTGCATGCGGCGCAGGCCCTGCTCGAGAAAGCCGGGCATGCGATCGACCGGGCGGTTGCCGATCCCAATGCCGATACCGTTGCGGAAGCCCAGGTCTTCACGGCCGAGGCCAAGATCCTCTCGACCGAGATCGCCATCGAGGCGACCAACAAGCTGTTCGAACTCGCCGGCACCCGCTCGACGCTTGCCGAACACAATCTCGACCGCCACTGGCGCAATGCGCGGACCCACACGCTGCACGACCCGGTGCGGTGGAAATACTCGATCCTCGGCAAATACTTCCTCAACGGAGAGAAGCCACCGCTGCACGCCTGGAGCTGAAGCGGGGTTGTCGTTCCGCTCGGAACCGGAATATTGCGGTGGCGAGAGAGGCTCGATCGCCACCGCCCGAAGCCTATCGTCGGGGGATATCCGTGCACGTAGTCGCTTGACAACACGATCGCGAACGCTGCCGAAGCTTTGGGTGAAAACCTTCAAGTCGGCGGTAGGCAGAGCTCAATCCGGTCGCAACGTCTTGCCTGATTCCGCATCAAAAAGATGAAGCTTCCCCGGCCGAGCGGCTATCGTCACGACCTGCCCGGGCGCAAAATCGTGCCGCTCGGAAAATACCGCGACAAGTTCGCCAGGCCCGTAGCGCAGGAACACCATCGTCTCATGGCCGGTGGGTTCGGTGACGTTGACAGTCGCCTTGAGCCCGCTTTCGGCAAGCGACAGGTGCTCAGGCCGCACCCCCAGAAGCACAGCCTGCCCATCCGACGCCTCCGGCGTGAAGCCGAGTGCAATCTCGTCGCCAGTCTCCGTGACGAAGATCGCGCCTTCGGCTTTGTAGCGGCCTTTCAGCAGATTCATCGACGGCGAGCCGATGAACGTTGCCACGAAGGTGTTGCTGGGGCGGTCGTAGAGTTCCAGAGGCGTGCCGATCTGTTCGATCTTGCCGCCCTGCATCACCACGATCTTGTCGGCCATGGTCATGGCCTCGACCTGGTCATGGGTGACATAGATCGTCGTGGTCCTCAGCCGCTGATGCAACTCCTTGATTTCCTTGCGCATCTGCACGCGCAGCTTGGCATCGAGGTTGGACAAGGGTTCGTCGAACAGGAACACTTGCGGCGACCTGACGATCGCTCGGCCCATCGCGACGCGCTGGCGTTGGCCGCCGGAAAGCTGGCGCGGATAGCGGTCCAGATAGGGCACGAGGTCGAGGGTCTCGGCCGCCGCCTGCAGGCGCTGTTTGATGACGTCGGCCGGCTGCTTCTGGAGGCGCAGCGCAAAGACCATGTTTTCGGCGACGGTCTTGTGCGGATAGAGCGCATAGCTCTGGAAGACCATCGCGATGTCGCGGTCCTTCGGCGGCAGATTGTTGACGACCTTGCCGCCGATCGAAATCGTGCCGCCCGTGATGCTTTCGAGCCCCGCGACCATGCGCAAGAGAGTCGACTTGCCGCAACCGGACGGGCCGACGAGCACCACAAACTCGCCGTCTCGAATATCGATATCGACGCCATGCAGGACACTCAAGCCGCCATAGGCCTTCCGTGCCTGTGAAATATTGACCTCAGCCATGTGCCTCCCCGCTCGCTTTGCTGTACGCCCTGAGCCGCCTCAGGGTCATCACGTCATGCCTCGTATTTTCGAGCATACGACCGGCCAAACCGCCCTTAGCGCCTGCTCGAAAGTACCCGGCAAACCTCCTCCATGAAACGTTTCATTTCTTGTTGACTTTTTCCGTCCGCCGTCTGATGTTCGGAAACGAGACCGGGAGGAGCGGTTTCAAGCAGAATATGAAACGTTTCATTTCTCTGCTTACCAGATAGTTTTGTACCAGGCCAGTTCTAAAATCGGACTGGAGTCAGCCCGGCAAGATCGGTTGGGCGAGCGCAACAAACGTGGAGGAGGAATACATGAAAGTCGAAATATACGATGCACTGATGCGCCGTCAGGCAAGCCGCCGCGACGTCTTGCGCGGAACGGCGAGTGCTGCAGCTCTGCTCGGCCTGTCCGGCGCAATGGGCGGAATTCCCGGTATGGCATTTGCCGCCGATGATGTTCGCGCCAAGATCCTGCAAATTCCGGGAGTAGGGAAGGGCTCGCCAACCGACGCGGACTGGCAGAAGGTGGGTGAGCTCTGCCTCGGCCCGACCAAGGCCAATGTCAAGCAGGGCGAATTTGCCGGCGTCGAGCTGACCTTCATGGGGCTCAACAACCAGAACCTGCATAACTTCCTGTTCCGCGGCTTCCTGAAGCCGTGGGAAGCCTATACCGGCGCCAAGATCAACTGGATCGATCTCGCCCAGGCTGACTACAACGCGCGCCTTCAGCAGTCGATCGCGACCGGTACCGTTGATTTCGACATTCTGGAAATGGGTGCACCCTTCGAAGGCGACACCGCCGGGCGTGGGCTGCTGGACGAGATGCCTGACTGGGCTGCAAAGCAGATCGAGGCCGACGATCTGGTGAGCTACCTGAAGCCGCCGGTCGGCACCTGGGGCGGCAAGACCTATCGTGTGACGATCGATGGCGACTGCCACACCTTCGCCTATCGCAAGGATTACTTCGGCGCGGGCTCGATCAGCGGCATGGCCGAGCCACCGAAGACCTGGCAGGAAGTCAACGCGGCTTCCAAGGCGCTGATCGGCAAGACCGATCCGCTGACCGGCCAGCCGGCCTACGGCTATCTCGACCCGCTCAAGGGTTGGGGCGGCTTCGGCTTCTATTTCATCGAAAACCGCGCGACTGCCTATGCCAAATATCCTGGCGACCCGGCCTGGTTGTTCGATCCTGAAAACATGAAGCCGCTGGTCAATAACCCCGCCTGGGTCCAGGCGATCCAGGACGTCCTGGATCTGATCGCGGCCAAGGCCTATCCGGCCGACCAGATCAATGCCGACCCCGGCACCACGGCCTTCTCGCAATTCCTGGCCGGCACCGGCGCAATGCTCATGTGGTGGGGCGACGTCGGCTCCAGCGCGCGCACTTCGGACACTTCTGTTGTGGGCGACGTGGTCGGTTTCGGCATCAACCGCGGCTCGAACCGCGTCTACAACCGCAAGACCGGGCAGTGGGAAGACAAGTATAACGAAGCGCCCAACATGGCCTATCTCGGTTGGGGCATCTACGTCACCAAGCAGGTCTCCGGCGACGAGAAGAAGCGCAAGGCTGCCTGGTCTGCTGCCGCCCATCTCGGCGGCAAGGATATATCCCTCTGGACGTCGGCTTATCCCTCCGGCTTCCAGCCCTACCGTCAGTCCAACTTCAACTACGACGAATGGGAAAAGGCAGGTTACGACCGCGCCTATATCGAGGACTATCTGGGTTCGAACGCTGACAGCTACAACCATCCGAACGCTGCCATCGAACCGCGCATCCCCGGTATCTTCCAATATTACTCCGTTGCCGAGGACGAACTGGCAAAGGGTTTTGCCGGTCAGTATAAATCGGCCCAGGAAACCGCGGATGCGATTGCGGCTGCTTGGGAAAAGATCACCGACCAGATCGGCCGCGATAGCCAGCTGAAGCTTTATCGGGCGAGCCTCGGGCTCTGATCGGTTGACCAAACGCGCTGGCGGATCGGAAGCGATTTCGCCAGCGCCCATTCTGTCCGGGCGAGGAATATCATGTCGACAGTCGAAGGCGACCTGCTCCACACGGTCGAAGCCGGCTCCATTTCCGCGAGCCGTCGTTTCTGGGGCCGCTCCGCTCTGTGGTTGAGCGCCATATGGTTCATAGCGTCGTTTCTATTGCAGGGCGCCCATGAACTGGCCTGGACCGATTGGGGTTTCGCGAACTGGCGCCCGGTTCTCTACGCCTATTTTCTCTGGGCCGCAGTTCTTTGCGTCACGCGCGTCGTCATTTACGGCGAGGCGGGCAAGAAAGCGCTTTTTGTCCTGCCGGCAGCACTTTTCGTCGTGTCGATGGTGGTGTTCCCGCTGCTCTTCGCGCTCTGGATCGGTTTTTCAGATTGGAACCTCGCCTCCTCGACCGGACGGCGCTTCAACGGCCTCGACAATGTCCGCCGCATGATCGCGGACCCGTTCTATGCCAATGCTCTGTTCAATATGGTCCTTTATTGCGTGGCGATTGCGGTCGAATATGCGATCGCCTTCGGTCTGGCGTTGCTCCTCAACCAGGAAATCGTCGCCCGCAAGTTCTGGCGCGTAACCTTCCTGGTGCCCCTGATGCTGTCGCCGGTCGCAGTGAGCTGGATGGTCGGCAAGTCGATGATGGAGACGCGATTCGGCCCTGTCGCCCGCTTCGCCCGCTGGCTCGGCTGGGAAAATCCCTCCTTCTTCGGCGACCCGCTGACGGCAAGGCTCTCGATCATGATCATGGATGCCTGGACCTTCATTCCCTTCATGATGATCATGCTGCTCGCCGGACTGCAGGCTTTGTCCAAGGAGGTGCTGGAGGCGGCCGAAGTCGACGGCGCCACCAAGTGGCAACGCTTCTGGGAGGTCATTTTCCCGCTCATGCTGCCGGTGTCGGTGACGGCCGTGATGATCCGCATCATCTTCAAGCTGAAGCTTGCCGACATCATCATCACGGTGACGTCGGGAGGCCCGGGCGGCGCGACCGATTCCGTCACCAGTTTCATCTATCGCGAATACCGCGACCGTTCGAATGTCGGATATGGAACCTTGCTCGCGCTGGTCTATCTGGTGATCATCGTCCTCGGCATGACGGGGCTGATGAAAATTTCCGACCGTATCGTGAAGCGGATGACAGGAAGACTCTGATGGTTCGGATCGATTTCGAAAAATACGCGCGCGGCCAGCGCATTCGCTGGTGGGCCATGCGTATTGCCGTCTACAGCCTGCTCGTCATCTGGGCCTTCGTCTGCATCTTCCCGCTGTTCTGGACGGTTTCGACCTCGTTCAAAACAGCCGCGGACGTCATGCGCGGCAACCTGATCCCCTGGTTCAATTTTGCGCCCAACTGGCTCGGCTGGCGCTCGCTCGGGCTCTCTCCGGATACGATTTCCCAGATCTCGACGGTGCGTGACGAATTCATGCGCAGGCTTTGGAACAGCGTGATCATCTCCGTCACGGCATCCGCCCTTGCCGTCGTCCTCGGATCGCTCGCCGCCTATGGCCTCAGCCGCTTTTCCTACAAGTTCGGCCATATGCGTAACGCCGACATTTCCTTCTTCTTCCTCTCGCAGCTCATCATGCCGCCCGTCGTCCTCGCCCTGCCGTTCCTGGTTCTCTACAAGGAACTGGCGCTGCTCGACACCTATGTGGGCATGATCGCCGTCTACACGCTGATGGTCTTGCCGATCGTCGTCTGGATCATGCGCGACCAGTTCGCCACCATACCGGTCGAGCTCGAGGAGGCGGCACTGGTCGATGGCCTGTCGATCTGGGGTGCCTTTGCCCGCATCATCGTGCCGCTCGTTCTGCCGGGTATGGTCGCCGCGTTTCTCCTCGCGCTCATCCTGTGCTGGAACGAATATTTCTTCGCCGCGCTGCTGACCTCCACCAATACCAACACGCTGCCTGTTATGATTGCCAGCCAGACAGGCAGCCAGGGCATCAATTGGTGGTCGATGGCTGCTCTTTCCACCGCCGGTATCCTTCCGCTTGTTGTCGTCGGCGTCGTGCTGGAAAAGCACATCATCGCCGGAATGACCGCGGGCGCGGTGAAGTAGCTGCGGGGCCGAAAATGTCAAAGATGCCCACAGTCAAGGATGTCGCCCAATATGCGGGCGTTTCAGTGGGCACCGTTTCGCGTGTGCTGTCGGGTGAAGCTGCGGTCAAGCCCGTCCTGCGCGAAAAGGTCAACGACGCAATTTCAGCGCTTGGTTACCGACCCAATGTGACCGCCAGGGCGTTGCGCACCAGCAGAACCGATGTCATCGGCCTCGTCGTTCCCGACATCACCAACCCGTTCTTCGCGCAGCTTGCGGCAAGCGTCGAGCGCGCGGCGCTCGAATGCGGACACAGCCTCATGCTGGCAAGTTCGCATGACGACCGGGCGGCGGAGCAGAGCCACGTTTCGGCCTTTCTCGACCGGTCGGTGCGCGGCATCATCGTCGTGGCTTCGAGCCACGGTTCGGGCCTTCATCTGGAGGCCGCTGTCCCGATCATTTCGCTGGACCGGCGCTTCGGCACTTTTCCCCTGGTATCGACCAACCACGCGCAGGCGGCCGCGCTGATTGCGGACCACCTCCATGAACTCGGGCACCGCCGCATCGCCTATATCGCAGGGCCGCCCGACACCGAGGCAGGGCGCATGCGCAAGGATGGCTTCGTAAGCCGCATCGAACGGTTGGGCGAGACCGGTCAACCGGTCGAGCTGGAAATTGCCTATGGCAGATTCGACTACGAGTCCGGTGAAAGAATTGCCCGCGAGCTGCTGTCGCGCCCGCCACCGAACCGGCCCACGGCGATTGCCGCTGCCAGCGACCAGCAGGCCATCGGCGCGCTGCGCGCTGCCCGAGACCTCAAGATCGACGTGCCGCGAAAGCTGTCGGTCACAGGTTTCGACGACATTTCGCTCGCCAATCTCGTCGTTCCCCGGCTGACGACCATACGCCAACCGGCCGACATGCTGGCCCGGCGCGCGGTCGGGCTTCTCCTTAGTGAGCCACCGGGAACGGATGACGAAATGATTGACGGGTCGCTGATTGTGCGTGGTTCCAGCGGTCCGTGCCCGCAACCCAAGGCGGATCGCGCCGGACATAGAAATTGAAACATGGCCGGCGCTCCGGCCACGAGAAAAGGATGGAAGATCAATGCTCAAGGGAATTCGTGCCGAGCTCAGCGGCGACATTCTTCAGGCCCTTTGCAACATGGGACACGGCGATTATCTCGTCATTTCCGACATGAATTTTCCGTCGGATTCGATAGCCCGCCAGACCCGCCTGGGGAAGCTGCTGACCATGGAAAACATCCCTGCGCCGCAGGCGATCGACGCGGTCCTTTCGGTCTTTCCGCTGGACACGCCGATCCAGCCTTCGGTGGGCCGCATGGAAGTGATCGGCAAACCGGACGAAATCCCGCCGATTCAGCAGGAAGTTCAGGCCATTGTCGATCGTGCCGAAGGCCGGCCGTCGCCCATGTATCCGATCGAGCGGATGGCGTTTTATGACGTCGCCAAGAAGGCTTATTGCGTCATCGCAACGGGAGAACTCCGGTTTTACGGATGCTTCCTTCTGACCAAGGGCGTCATTCCGGCGGAGGACGCTCTGAGATGAGCGAGAAAAGCGGGATCGTCATTCTCGGCATTTTTGCCGCCGACACTGCATATAAGGCAAAGCGCCTGCCCCATATTGCCGAGACCCTGATGGGGTCGGGCTTCACGCTCGGGCCGGGAGGCAAAGGCTCCAACCAGGCGATCGCCGCGGCCAAGGCCGGCGGTAAGGTGACCTTTATTTCCCGCGTCGGCAACGACCCGTTCGGCGAGATGGCCCTTGCTGCCTATGCGGCGGCGGGCGTCAAAGCCAATGTGATGAAAATGGACGGTGTTTCCAGCGGCGCTGCCTTCATTTTCGTCGACGAAGTGACCGGCGATAACGCCATCATCGTTGCGCCGGGTGCCGCAGGCCTCATCGGGATTGAAGATGTCGACGCGAACCGCGCCGAGATCGAAAGTGCCGCCATCTTCATGACCCAGCTCGAACAGCCGCTCGAGGCAGCCATGCATGGCCTTTCGATGGCAAAGAGGGCAGGAGCCACGACGATCTTCAACCCCGCGCCGGCCCGCGCCATTCCGGACAGTATCTACGGCCTGTGCGATTTCATCGTGCCCAATGAGGTGGAAGCAGCCGAATTGGTAGGTCATGCGATCGAAACCGATGAAGAGGTTCGCGCGGCAGGCCGCAGGTTGCTGAATCGAGGGGCGCGGGCGGTGATCATCACGCTCGGTGCACGCGGCGCCTTTTACCACACCGCCGGACAGAGCGAATTCGTACCTGCCTTTTCGGCGGGGAATGTCGTCGACACCACCGGGGCCGGTGACGCCTTCCTCGGCGGCTTCGCGACGGCGATTTCGGAAGGACAGGAGCCGATCGAGGCCTTGCGGTTCGGCTGCGCGACCGCTGCGATCGCCGTGACCCGGCCGGGCACAGCTCCGGCCATGCCTTCTCGCGTCGAGATCACTGCCTTGCTGCGCGCCTCATGATGGACCGTAGCAAATGGGCAGAATGCAAAATGGGCCGGCATAACCGGCCCATTGACAATCAAGGCTATTCGGCCGGCGCCGGTATCGCGGCCGGCGAACCCTGTCGTTGAAGCCGGTCGGCGACCAGCATCGACAGCATCATTTCTACCAGGCCGTTCGCACCACCCTTCTCGCCGCCGCCACCGCCGACCTGGATCTGCGGCACAAGCGGCAGCCTGCCGTTCTCGATCGCTTCGGCAAATCGCATCAGCACCTGCGAATTGAGCTGGTAGTCCGGACCGCCGAAGGCCGCGACCTTCTTCTCGGTGGCTTCGGCTTCCGCCAGGCCGACAGCGCGCACCTTCTGGGCGTCGGCGAGACCGGTCGCCTTGATGCGCTCGGCATCGGCAAGGGCGATCGCCTTGATCCGGTCGGCTTCGCCGAGGCCTGCGAGCCGGACCTTTTCCGCTTCGGCCTTGGCGGTGACCTGAATGGTCTCGGCCTGCTGGCGCGTGCGGGCAAGCTGCGCCTTACCTTCGTTTTCGCTGATCTCGATGGCGAGCGCCGAGGTCGTGATCTTCGCCTGCTGTTCGGCCAGCGCCTCTTTCTCGCGCAGCGTCCGCTCCTGGATTGCCGCGGTTTCCTGCAGCCTATAGGTTTCGACCTTTTCGACCGCGATCTGGCGTTCGCGCAACTGGATCAGGATCTGCTCGATGCTGTTCTGGTTATTGAGGGCGCGCGGCGTGCCGATCAGCACTTCCTGCAGTTCGAGACTGTAAGAGGCGAACTTCTCGCGCATTTCCTCGCCTGATTTGCGCTGGATTTCGCTACGCTCCTGTAAGAGTTCGATCAGCGTCTTGGTCTGGGCGATGTTCTTGAAATAAGCCGAGACCATCGGATCGAGCGTCTGCTCGACCAGCCGCTTGATATCGCCGAAGCGCTGCACGACCAGCGGTGCCTTCATGTAGTCGATATGCACGACGACCGAGAGCGGCAGGACCGGCTCGAAGGCATCCCTGGTGATCAGCGACACTTCCGAAAGGTTCTCGTCGAGGCGATGTTCACCGAACTGCTCCTTCGTCCATTTGAGCACGAAGTTGGTTGTCGGCACGATGACGATATTGCCCGCATAGGTGTTGAACGCATATTTGCCCGGCAGAAGCGGTGTCGACCACACGCCGCGTGAACCGCGTTCGACCAGTTCGCCATGCCTGTAGGACTGGCCTGAGATATCCGCACTGCGCCGGCCGGTATAAGAAACGACGACACCGACGGTGCCGACGTCGATGATCGTCTTCTCCACAAGTTCGACCGTCGCGAAAATACGGTTGAGAAAGTAGCTGCCATCAGCAAGCACCTGCAGCTGACGGCCGCGATAGCCGCCGGCATGGAGGAATTTCTCGGGATCCTGGAAGTTGTTGTGGAAGTTCGGGTCTCTGGGGTCATTGGCAACCGTCGGCGCAATAATCTCGCCGTCCGGCAGCGCCGGACCGTCATGGATGGTGACGATGCCGATCAAGTCCTCGGCGTCACGAATGACGACGGGCTCGAACCCTTCCCGCTCCGCGATCATCGCCGACATGTCCAAAAACAGCTTCTGTTCGGAGGCGCCGAGGTTCACCGAATAGTTCGACTGCGCTGTGAGCACGATGAATTGCGCGAGGTTGATGGCATAGGTGCCTTCGCGCAGGATCTTGCGCTGCGGACCCTTTTGGCCGCCCTTTTCCAGAAAGGCGCGCACGTCCTGGAAGTCGTCGGCTTCGGTATTCGACGCCAATGTTTGGGTGGGCGGCAGCGGATTGCCATCGCGGGCGAAGACGTAGCCGATCTGGCCCTGCGGAATGGTCACCAGATTGGCGCGATGCATCGAATACTGGAACGGCATGAAGAAATGCAGGCCGCCGCGCACGACTTCCGGCTGGAAACCGGCCTCGCCGTTCAGTGCGATGAACCCATTCTCCACGGAGCCCCGGAAGCTCCACAGCTTCTCGAGGATGCCGAGCCTGTCGTTCGGGATGTAGCGGATGACGCCGCTCCACCAGAACAGAGTTGCCAGCACGATGAGGAAGACGACGAATTCGATCGCCCGCCATTCCATCGGACTGAGATATTGTACGGTGTCCATGTTTTTCTCCTCTGGGCGCACGGGTTCGTCCACCCGACGGCCGCCCGGTCGGTTGTTGGTTGATAAGACGGGGAGATTACGCGCCTATGCGTGCGGCGCACGAAGGGTGTCGCGCACGTCTGGGCTGCTCATTGTTTGGGAAAATGACCGCGCATCCCGAGTCCCCACCGAGGGACGGCGTGGTCGTGAGTATCTCACATCGGAATTGCCTTGATGGACATAACGACGAAGGACGTAGGGATTGCGCCTATAGGTTTAAAGATGTTCGCTGCGGAAATCAGGCAAGTACTTCCAGAGATTTCGATATTTCGAGCATTCGATTCTACTGAATTATCCCTTTTCCGCTCGATTGTTTCGGGAAGTATTCTCGCGCGAGGCATCCGCCAGGTTTGCAGAGACCGCGCAAGGCAGCGTCACAAAACCGTTTCGAATAGCGGGATCAAGGCTGCGCCGATAGCACCAGGGGCATCGGCGACCTGAGCCACCGCAAGGCGGGGAACATCACGCAGGACGCCATGCCGAGGCAGATTGTTGAACTCGGTCCGTTCGATGAGCATATTTGCCAATGAATGCGGAAGCTCGCCGCCAAGGACGATCAAAGCCGGGTCGAAGACCGCGCAGATCGCATTGATAGCGCGATTGTGCGCAGGCATGACGCGGTCGACCCACTCCGCAACGCCGTCCCATTCCACCAGTGCCTCGTTTCTCAAATCCTTCAGCGTTAGATCCGCGCGCCCCTTGGCACGGAGCTGTTGGAGCAGGAGGCTGAGGGCGGGGCGATCGTCGTAATCCTGGCGCCCGAAGAGAACGGAAAATTCGCCGGCGTTGCCGAAGCTGCCGCGAAACGGCATGCCTCCGCAGACGAGGCCGCCGCCATATCCGTGGAGATGGGCGATATAGGCGAAATCCGCGACGTCGCGGCCGACACCGAAAATGGCTTCCGCCAAAGCGGCGGTTCTGGCCACATTGTCCGCCCAGACCGGTAGCCCGAGTTGCTCCCCAAGCACAGGCGCCAGATCGATCAACGACCAATGAGCGAGCGGGAGAGGGCAGTTGAACGCCGTGTCCAGCATGCGATGGCCGCTGACCGCGAGGCCGACCCCGAGCACGTCGCGCCGCGTGGCTCCGCGACGGGCAAGAAGCTCCTCGACGGCGGCATGGATCCGCTCCATCTCCACGGCGAGCGACGATCCCTCCTGCGGAATTTCCATGTTTTCCAAAGGCTCTCCGAAACCCATGAGGCAGAGGCCGATCGAACCGACGTTGACGGAAATGCCGAGCGTCAGACACCAGTCCTTGCGAAGCTTGAGCTCCGGGCTAGGAGGGCCGGGGCGGCGGGTTTCCGATGGGGAAAAAATGATCATTCCACGGTCGTGAAGCCGCCCGACGATTCTGTGCAGAGATTGCTGGGTCAGCTCGAGCGGCTCGGTCAGGTCGGAACGTTCGATCCCCGGGGATTTCCAGATCAGCCGCAAAAGGTCCCGCTCATTGCGGGAAGCCACCCGCGCAGGTTGCAAATCCCGCAAAAAATGAGTCGCAACATGGTCTAATGGAACGTACTTCATTTTTGAATCGTTTTGATTTACACTGCAGGTGTGAAAACTGCTGGAGGAGTGCTTTACTTTCTATTAAATCGAGTGTCGATCCCCAATTTTAGGCCCTGCTTATCTCATCGAGACCGGTCAAGCCAGACGAGATGACGGCATTTCGCAGGAACGAGGAGTCGGTGTCCGAGTGGGGGATAGACGAGGGCGATTGGGTCTGCAGGTTGTGGAAGACAGAAAGAGCCAAGCTTCATGGTGTGGTTGAGATCTCAGAATTCAATGCGCGCTCGCGAGCGTGATTACGGCTTCGCACCGACGCATGACGGCGATGACTTCGAGTCGATGGTGCAAGCCTTTACCGCAGGCTATGGCGTCTTCGGCGCAAAACCGCTGGGCGATGACCGGGCTTTTGCCTGGGCAACGGATTTGAGAACGAGTGGAACGCTTACGGTGGCTCATTCGGCCTTTCAGAGTCCCTGGCAAGTTCGAACGCTCGACGAGACCCCACAACACCTTGCGTTCTACATTCCGCACACGGGATCCGTCCAAGTGAGCGTTGGCAAAAGAGTGGTCGAAGGTGGAGCGGGCCGTATCATTATCGCCAACAATCATGAGGTTGGCGATCGCGTTATTCAAGGCGAACCGCACCGTTCGGACTGTCTTTGCCTGGATTGGAAAGTAGTGAGGCGAACGCTCTTTTCGCTCCTGGAAACGCCGACCCTCGAGTCGCTTGACCTTGAGCCCGTCGTGGATCTGGCAACGCCGTCGGGCCGGCTTATCGGCAACCTGGCGCAGACCATCGTGCAGGGCATGCGCAATGGCGGCCCGCTTCTGTCCTCGCCGCTCGCGGTATCGACGATGAGCGAAACGCTGGCCGACCTTGTGATCCGATTTGCCCAACATCGTCTTTCCGGTCACTTCCAAAAAAGGAAGGTGTCGGAGGTCGCTCCATGGCATGTCCGGCGCGCCATCGACTATATGCACGCCAATATTGCCGAGCCTTTCACCATGTCGATGGTGGCCGATGAAGTCGGGATTTCACTCCGCGCGCTGCAGACGGGCTTCAAGGCCTTCAGGGGAACGTCACCGGGCGCTTACCTACGCACGATCAGATTGAAAGCCGTTCACGACCAACTGCGAGATCCATTTAACCAGCAAACGCTTCGCGATATCTGCACTATGTGGGGTTTCTTCCATGCGGGCAGGTTTTCTGCGATCTACCGCAGTGCATTTGGGGAAAGCCCGAGGGATACGCGCTTGCGTGCCACCTTCAGCTCTGCTTCCACGGCACAAGCCTTCAGCGCGTCACTGTGACGTAGGGCCGCGAATGCGGCCCATGTTCTGAAAAACCTCTGGTCCAGCGAGGCGCGAGGGTCTTGATCGCTCCCGCAGGCTTAAAGACGTTGGTCCTGGCAAAAAAGGCAGGGCGGAACGACCTCCGCGCAATCGACCGGACAGGATCGTCAAATTCCTGCCACACCCCCCTCATTAATCTTGCGCTGCAACCGTTCGAATGGAGATCCGATGCCCGCGATCCTGCGAAAGAAAGCCCACGGCGTTTCGACGCGAGGGCAAGTCATCGACGGCGCCCCGGATATCGGCCTTGCCTATCAGGTCTTCTCCGACACGGTGGTGGAGGATGTCGTCGTCAAGAATTCTCCTCGCGGCTTCAAATTTCACAATGGCAAGAACCTCGTCGTCAGACGTTGCGAGACCGAGAATGTGGTGGGCGACGGCATTTACCTGACGAAGACGTCGAATGTGTTGCTGGAGAACAACCGCATCGGGGCGGCACCGGGACAGGGTGCCGACTGCTGCCAGTTCGCCTATCAAAACAAGGACAACAATATCAGCTCCGACATCGTGATCAGGGGCAATCTCTTCCTTCAATCGCCGACCAGCACGTCGAACAAGGGCGCCTTGGTGTGCGACAAAACGCAAAATTACCTCGTTGAATACAACTACATCGGGGGGAAGAATTTCTCCTTTTCGTCGATCGGGGACGATGCCGTCGTGCGCAGCAACATCATGCGTGACGGCAGGATGAACGACTATTCGTTCGGCTATGGCATCGGCGACAAGGTCGATCACGCCGGGCATCATATTTACGACAACTGGATCGAGAACAGCAATCGCGGGGTGAGCCTCAGCGGGTTTTCGGACCAGGAACTGGCTTTTCGCAGGGACATAGATATCCACGACAACGTGATCAGCGAATGCGACATTGCATTCTTCGCCAATCGGCCGTGGTCGGGCAGTCTCCGGCGCAACATATTTCTGCGATGCAAGCAGGAGGTTGTCCTCAGAGGAAATGGCGAGGCGACTGCGGGAAAAGTCGAGGACAATTATTTTAACGACGGCAGTTTCCTGAATGTCACCGCGCCGCCGCTTCGTTTCAGATCGGACGGAAAGGCATCCGTGGCCTCAGGCGAATGGACATCCGAACCCGACGAGATCCGTATCCAGTGGCGTGACAAGGGGATCGATATCCCCGGCGCCAACCGCCCCTCCATTGCGGTGGAGCCCGGAATGGAATTGTCATGCGTTCTGCTGGCACGCAAGGAGCAGAACTGGATGCTTGCGGTCGCCGAAACCGTCTATGACCAGTTCACGCCACGCGCCTGGCAGGAGAAAAAGCTGCCCTGGCAGAAGCGCTATCTTTCGATTTAAGCGGCATATTGCCTGGCAATAGTATGCGCCTGCCACCCGTCACCCGTCTTGGGCATTCGGAAGCCGTGGCGATGGGCTGAGATCGAAGCTCGAAAACCATCCCGGCGGGCCATTTTCCTGTGCGTCTGGAGACAGGAAAAAGCCTGAGAATTTCCCATAGCAGACCGCGAGGCCAAAGAATATGACAAGCCCAACAGCAATGCGTGTCGCGCGTCTTACATCTTCTCTTTCCACCGAGCGCTCCATATCTGCGAACTCCGCGCCAACCTCAATAATTACAGAACTATGTGGTATGAAATTCTGTCAAGAAGGTGACGCCTAGATCACGCGGCGTTGAACGAAGTCTCCGCAGAACCTTGGAAAATCTCGGCCGGAACCAAAAACGGCCTCTTTCCGTTGATAGCCATATCCCGAACCATATCGGCAAAACGACCCGGGCGGCGGACGCATATGGCACGTCAAACATTCTGGAAAGGTTATCTCAAACTCTCGCTCGTCACCGCGGCCGTCTCGCTGACGCCGGCTACGACCGAAAGCAACAAGGTCCGTTTCCACGTCCTCAATCGGCAGACGAAGAACCGCGTCGAAAGCCGTTATGTCGACAGCGTCACCCATAAGCCCGTGTCGGAGAGAGACCAGGTGAAGGGCTATCCGCGCGGCGAGGACGATTACGTTCTTCTCGAAGACGAGGAGATCGAGGAGGTCGGGCTCGAAAGCACCCGTACCATCGATATCGACAGTTTCGTGCCGCGCGGTTCGATCGACTGGATCTGGTACGACAAGCCGCATTTTCTGGCGCCCGAGGACAAGGTCGGCGTGGAGGCCTTCTGCGTCATCCGCGAAGCGATGAAGGCGAACGACGTCGTCGGCATTGCCCGGCTGGTTCTCTATCGTCGCGAGCGCGCCGTGCTCCTGGAGCCGCAGGGCAAAGGTATTGTCCTCTGGACCCTGCGCTATGGCGACGAGGTGCGCGAACCGGTGGCGGAACTCGACAGCAAGGCCGAGATCGACAGCAAGCTGCTGTCCCTGATGAAGCAGTTGGTGAAGGAGGAGACGAAGGATTGGAGCCCAGACATGGTGCAGGACCCGATCCAGAAGCGCCTGAAGTCGATGATCCGCGCCAAGCAGAAGAGCTTGAAGAAATCAGCACCCGCCAAAAAGCCGGCCCCGGTGAAATCGACCGGCAATGTCATCAACATCATGGATGCGCTGAAAAAGAGCCTGGCTGCGGAAGGCGGGAGCAAGCCGCGTTAGGTTCCTTATCGCTTCCTCTTCTTCTCCAACGGCTTCGCCGCTGCAAAGAAGCCCTCCCAGGGATCTCTGGGCAAGGTATTGAGACGCGTTGGCGTATTGTCCACCGTGAAATAGGCCGGTCCGATATCGGCGCTCAGTTCGTCCCATTCCAGCGGCATCGAGACCGCGGCTCCCGGTCTTGCCCGCGTCGAATAGGGTGCGACCGCCGTATTTCCGCGCCCGTTGCGGAGATAGTCGATGAAGATTCTCCCGCTGCGCTTGGCCTTGGTCGCCGTTGCGAGATAGTGGTCGGGATCGTCGGAAGACATGCTGTCGGCAAGCCATTTGGCGAAGGCCTTCACCTCCACCCAACCAGCCTTCGGGGTCAGTGGCGTCACCACGTGCAGTCCTTTGCCGCCCGACGTCTTGACGAAGGCGGCAAGGCCTTCAGCCTCCAGGCGCTCCTTCAATCCGTAAGCGGCGGCTATCACATTCTCCCATGCCACGTCCGCGCCTGGATCGAGATCCATGGTGATCATGTCGGGCTTTTCCCAATTGTCGGTCGTCGCACCCCAGGGATGGATTTCCAGCACCGCGGATTGTACCAGCGCCACGACGCCATCGAAATCGGTGATGCGCAGCAGTTTCTCTCCCTGCTTGTCCTTCGGGTCGATGATCTGGCCGATATGCGGGTTCATGCCTTTCCAGGCATGTTTCTGGAAGAACCGCTGACGGCCGTTGATCCCGTCGGGAAGGCGTAAGAGCGCCAAGGGCCGGTTGACGACATAGGGCGCCATGAAGCGCCACACCTCGGCATAGTAATTCGCCAGCCCTTCCTTGGTCACGCCTTCATCAGGCCAGTAAATGCGGTCGGCATGAGTGAGCGACACCGCCGATTTCGGCAGTTCGCGCGCCGTCGTCTTTTCCGTCTCGCGTGTCACGTCCTTGGCGGGCTTGTCTTCGCGCAGACCGCGAAAGGCGGCATGGCGCAGATTGCCGTCGGCCGACCAGGCGCTGAATTCCACCTCGGCGACCAATTGGGGTTTCACATAGATCAGCCCGCGCCGCTCCTCTGATGTCAGCTTATCGTCGAAAGAACTCTCGTTTTGCTGAAGCTGCGACAGCCTCTCATAGAGCATCTGCGCCGTTGCCGCAGTATATCCGGTGCCGACGCGACCGACATGCTTGAGTTTCCCCTTTTCGTGATAGCCCATCGCCAGCGAGCCGATCGCATTCTTCATCGATGTCGACCGCACATAGCCGCCGATGACGAATTCCTGCCGATGCGAGCATTTCGATTTGATCCACTCGCCCTTTCGGCCGGAGATGTATTTGCTGTCGCGCTGTTTAGAGATCACGCCTTCGAGGCTGAGCCGGCAGGCGTGGTCGAGCACCAGTCCGCCGCTTTCGTTGAAATGCGCGCTGTAGCGCAGCTTTTCGTCATCGCCGGGCAGCAGGGTTTCGAGGAGATGCTTGCGATCGATGAGCGCCGCATTCAGCAAGGCGTGTCCGTCGAGGTAAAGAAGATCGAAGGCATAGAAGGCGAAACGGTCGTCGCGGCCCGCGCTCAGATCATGCTGAAGTGCGGAGAAATCCGAGGCGCCGGTCTCGCGTTCGACAACGATCTCGCCGTCGATCACCGCCGATCGCACCGGCAGGGCGGCGAAGGCATCGAGCACGTCTTTGCCGAATTTTGCCGTCCAGTCGAGCCCGCTGCGGGTCAGCATCGTGACCTCGCCGTTTTCGATCCTGACTTGCAGGCGATAGCCGTCGAACTTGATCTCGTGGATCCAGCGATCGCCTGCCGGCGGCTTCGGCTTCAGCCTGGCAAGCGCAGGCTCGATGAAATCCGGCATCGCACCTTTGCGCGCACCTGTCGGCCAGTGTCGTTCCCGAGGTGGTGGGCTTTTTGTTCTGCGCGGCGGCTTTTCGGTGGACGCCGCCTTGCCGTTCTTCGATTTGGAGCTCCAGGTCGCGTCGGGATTTTCCGCTACCTCTGCGAGTTGCCGGCCGGTCTTGGCCGATTCCGGCCTCTCGGCGAGGATATCGCCGTCGTGGCGGGCTTCGGCGTCCTCCCCCTTGATCAGCAGCCAGTTCTCTCGCTTTTCGCCGGGCCGGCCATGCATGCGCACGAGATGCCAGCGGCCTTTCAGCTTCTCGCCGTCAAGTTCAAATTCCATATGGCCTTTCTGGTAGGCCTTGCGGGCATCGCCATGCGGCGTCCAGGTGCCGCGATCCCAGACGATGACGGTGCCGCCGCCATATTGTCCCTTCGGGATGATGCCTTCGAAATCGCCATAGGACAGCGGGTGATCCTCGACATGCACGGCAAGCCGCTTGTCTTCGGGATTGAGGCTCGGCCCCTTCGTCACCGCCCAGCTCTTAAGCACGCCAGCCATCTCAAGCCGGAAATCATAGTGCAGCCGGGTCGCATCGTGCTTCTGGATGACGAAGCTGTTGCCGCTGCTGCGGCCCTTGCGGCCGCGCGGTTCGGGGGTCAGCTTGAAGTCGCGCTTGGCCTGATAGGTTTCGAGAGCCATCTCAGCTTGCCTTCTTCCTGCGGCCGTCGCTGCGCGCCGGCGCCTTCTTTGCAGGCGGCTTGCCGCTCATCTTCGCGCTCTGGCGCAGCGCCTCCATCAGGTCGACGACCTTGCGTTCCGGCGGTGCTTTCTTCTTCGGCGGCGCGCGGCCTTCGATCTTTGCCTTCACCAGCTCGACGAGGGCGGCCTCGTACCGATCATGGTACTCGCTCGGTTCGAAGGTGCCGTGCTTGGTCCCGATGATATGGCCTGCGAGTTCGAGCATTTCCTTGTCGAACTTGATGTCGGGAATGTCGTTGAAGACGGTGTCGGCCGAACGAACCTCATAGTCGAAGTTCAACATCGTCGCGACGATGTAATTGTCGTGGGGGCGGATCAGCAGTGTTCGGTTTCGCCGGAAAAGTACAGCTTCGGCCAGCGCTACAACCTTGCCGTCGTTCATGCCGTTGGCGATCAGGGACAGCGCTTCCGCATCATGCTCGTCCACCGGTGCAAGGTAGTAGGGGCGATCAAAATACGTCTTGTCGATGGCGTCGGAGGCGATGAAAGCCTTGATGTTGAGGACCTTGTCGCTCTCCGGCATGATTTCGGCAATCTCATCGCCCTCGATGACGATGTATTCGCCATTCTCCATCCGGTAGCCCTTGACCTGGTCGTCGCGCTCGACCGGTTTGCCAGTTTCGCTGTCGACGAATTGCCGTTCCACCCGGTGGCCGGTTCTGCGGTTGATGATGTTGAAGGAGACGCGGTCGGATGAGGAAACGGCCGTGTAAAGCCCGACGGCACAGGCAAGGTCTCCCACCTTCAGATGACCTTTCCAGCTTGCCCGAGCGGCCATTCCTTCCTCCGTCACAAATCAGAGCCGACTGTTGCTCTTGTCGGTTTCAAGCCCCTGGAATTCCCAGCCGCCGTCGGGCGAGGGATAGGCGAGTAGCGCATCGCCGTCGCCGATCTTCTGGCGCGATGCAGCGTCCTTGGCGTGGATGATCGCTTCATCCGCGGTTGCATAGGTTTCCGAAAGCGTGCTGCCGAGCTTGTAGGCCCAGCCATTGTCATGCGGCACGACCTGATAGGTGATATCTGCCATTTCGGATCTCCTCTCTCAGTTCCGATTTGGTTTGCGCCTTTCATCGAGCGCGATGATCTTTTCGAGCGAGGCGATATCCTCGCTGGTAACGACAGGGACTGGGTCGGCCGCGATTGCCTCCAGCACTTCCTGAGAGATGGCACCGTTGCGAATTGCCCATTCCAGCGTCTCGCGCGTTTCCCGCTCGGCCCTCAGCTGTGCATAGAGCGCGACGATCAGCCGATCGCGGGCATCCATCCGCCTGTCCTGGCGATCCATGCTGCGGACATGCACCATCACTATACACCTTTGTCACTGATTTCGTTCAGGTGTAATCAACTGATGACGGATGGAAAGGTTCCGAAGCCGAGGGATGGCTGCCGCCATTGCCGCACGAGGCGGAAATCACTATCTCCAGAGGGCTGTTTTCAGAGGATTCAACATGGCCGATCTCAAGGCTCGACCCCGTCCGACCGGCGCCACCGCCGTTCTTGGCCGCACCGGCTTTCCGCATGTCACTTCCACCACCAAGGGCGAGCTCGACATCGTCACCGCGCCCTCGCATCCGGGTTTCAGCCCGCTCGATCTGCTCTATGCTTCGCTCTCGGCCTGCCTCGTGCTCAGCGCCCGCATTGCCGCCAGCCAGATGGGCATTCTCGACAGGATCAGCGAGATCACCGCCGACGTCACCGGCGAGAAGGCGACGGAAGGCCGTTCGCGCGTTGCCAAATTCAACATCGCTTTCTCGATCAAGGGCGATATCGACGAGGAAACCCGGCAGAAAATCGTCCATGCCGCCGAAGAAGAGATTTGCACGGTGAGCAACACCATTCGCGGCAATCCCGACTTCTCGACGACGATATCGGAATAAGCCTATAAAAATTATAGACAATGGCGGCGAAAGGATTGCGCGACGGCGACCCGGCTTCTATGCTCGCGGTATCGAAAGCAATGATCCCGGCCACCATGCAGCCCAAGCCTCTCCCGACGTATAAACAGCCCGTCGTCGCCATCATCGGCGGTGGCGTCTCCGGTGCGGGCGTTGCCTATCATCTCGCCAGGGCCAACTGCGGCAAGCGCCCTGTCATCATGGTCTTCGAGCCGCGCGCCGAACTCGGCAGGGGCCTCGCGTATGATACGACCGATCCGGCCCATCGCATCAATGTTCCGGCCGCCAAAATGAGCCTGCAACCCGGCGATATGGGCGAATTCCAGGCCTGGATCGAAGCGCGTAATGCGGTTGCCGACGATCCGGAGGCAAAGCAGTCGGACGGCCTGGTCTTTCCGCGGCGCCGGCTCTTCGGCGATTATGTCGCCTCCCTGCTGAAACCGCTGCTGGAAGAAGGGGCCGTGTGTCACCGCCGCGCCAGGGTGATCGCTGTCGAGCGCCATGCCGGCCGCTGGACGATCCTTGACGACAACGGCGGTGTGACGGAGGCGGATATCGTGGCAATCGCCACCAGCCACCCGCCGCCGGCAGCCCCTGGCCGGCTTGCCGCAAGCCTTTCAGACCATCCGCGCTTCATCGCCGATACCACGAAACCGGGCGCACTCGATGTGATACGTCCGCATGACCGGGTGCTGATCATCGGCAATGGCCTGACGGCTGCCGACGTGATTGCCTCGCTGGCGCAACGCGGTCATGACGGCCCGATCACTGCGATCTCGCGCCGCGGCTTGCGTTCGCGTGGACATGCGCCGGTGCCGCAGCCGCTTTTCGGCGACTTCATCCCCGATGCCGCCCGTTCCGCCGGTTTTTTGCTGGCAAGCATCCGCGCCGCCATCAGCGCAGCACAGGCGCAAGGTATCAGCTGGCATGGCGTGCTCGACCAGGTGCGGGCGCAAGGACATGATCTTTGGCAGGCGCTGCCGGTTGCCGAACGACGCCGTCTCGTGCGTCATCTGCGCCCCTATTGGGACGTGCACCGCTTCCGGATCGCGCCGCAGGTCGAGGCCGTTCTCGACGCGGCGATTGCGGCGGGCCGCCTCAATATCCTTGCCGGTTCGGTTGCCGATGCGCGCATCGATGGCGAGTTCATCCTGTGCGAGCTGCAGCCCCGTCATCAGCGGCAGCTGCTCGAGGAACGTTACGACGCCGTCGTCGTCACGACCGGCCCGGCGCATGGCGGCATTCTCGAAACTCAGCCCTGGCTCGCAGCCCTTGCAGCAAACGGCCATCTCAGCCTCGATCCGACCGGCCTCGGTCTTGCATGTACCGAGCGCTCGGAGGCGATCGGTCCATCCGGCACGGCAGATCCTTCGCTGCTGATTTCCGGTCCGCTGGCGCGTGGCACCTTCGGCGAGCTGATGGGGCTGCCGCAGATCACCGAGCATGCGTTTTTCGTCGCGAGCGAAATCGCCGGAAAGCTGCATGCAACTGCGGCAAATAGGCAGCCGGTCTGATTGTCCATCCGAATGTCGTTCTGCGGCTGTCGGCTATGACCGACTTCTGATAATCACCCGGCAACCAGCATCCCGCCGCCCAGCTTTTCGGCCGAACAAAAAATATCGAGATCATGTCGCAGGCTGCCTCTACTATTTCCCAAGCGTCGCCTTCCAATCGTTTCCCGCTTGCGGTGCTCCTCGTCGGCGGGGCGGCGATCGGCGGTTCGCCGATTTTCGTCAGGCTCTCCGAGGTTGGGCCGATGGCCACCGCCTTCTGGCGCGTGGCGTTGGCGCTGATCCCGATCTTCATCGTCTCGTTGATGAAGAAGGACGCCGGCCCAAAACCGCAAAGCCTTTTCGATTGCGGCAAGCTGATCCTTCCGGGTGTCATGCTGTCGCTCGACCTTGCCGCCTGGCATCTTTCGATCACCATGACCTCAGTCGCCAATGCGACGCTGCTTGCCAATCTTGCGCCTGTTTTCGTCACCGTGATCGCCTTCCTCTTTTTCAAGGCGCGGATCAGCAGAGTCTTCATGCTTGGGCTTGTCCTGGCGTTGGCCGGCGTCGTCGTCCTGAAGGGCGGGCCGGCCGCGCTCGCCGATGGAGACCTTCGCGGCGACGGCCTCGCGATGATCGCCGCCTTCTTCTATGCCTGCTACATCCTTGCGCTCGGCAGGCTGCGCAGCCGGTTCGATACGATGCGGATCATGCTGTGGAGCACGGCGTCGGCTGCCGTCTGCATCTTTCCCGTCGCGTTCTTCTTTGAGGGCCACATGTTGCCGCTGACAGTCTATGGCTGGTCGATGGTCTTTGGCCTGGCCTTTATCAGCCATGCCGGCGGGCAGGTGGCGATCACCTATGCGCTTGCCTATCTGCCGCCGGCCTTTTCCTCACTGACGCTGCTGCTGCAACCGGTCGTCGCCGCCATTCTCGCCTGGGCGCTGCTCAGTGAAGCGATCGGGACGATGCAGGCGCTCGGCGGCGCCATCGTACTTGCCGGCATCATGGTTGCCCGAAAATCTCGGGCTTAGGCGTAACCGCTTGCTGCTGCGGCGCCGGATTATCGGCAGCCATTCTCTGCAGCAGCCATTTCTGAATGATCGGCACATCGGCATCGCCGAGATCGTGGCCGCCGGGAATGACATCGGAATCAACGGTCGCGCCCGAACTCTTCAGTCTCTCTTCCAGTTCGCTCGCATATTTGCCGTAGGCGTCCGTCTTGCCGCTGATGACGAGCAGGTCGGTGCCCTTCAGATCGGCATGCGGATAGTCGCTGAGCACAGGCATGGAGCGCAGCAGCACCGCCTTGTGAACCAGGTTCGGGTGAAGATAGAGCAGCGAGTTCAACAGGTTGGCGCCATTGGAATAGCCGACGTAGACGACCTTCTGGGGATCGAGCCCATAGGATTTGACGGCGCCCTCGATGAAGGCCGCAAAGGCTTCCGCCTCGGTCTTGATGTCGTTCTGATCGAAGGAGAAGGGGGTAATGCGCTTATACCAGCGCGGAAAACCTTCCTCCGTCGCCCGGCCGCGCACGCCGAGCAGCGTCGCCCGGGGCGCCACCTTGTTCAGGAGCGGCATCAGTGTCGTCTCGTTGCCGCCGGAGCCGTGCAGCAGCACGAAGACGCTGCCGTCGGGGTCAGGAGGCGTATAGAAGCGATGGACGAACGGCAGCTCGCGGTAATTGATGCGCGGCTGGCCGGGCATCGAAAACTGCGGCAGCACGACTTTCAGATCATGGAGATCGGTGATGGCATCGGGCGGCGCGAAAAGTTTCTTCCCGAGGGCGGCCTGTTCTTCATCCACGATCATGCCCGGCTTGTCGGTCGCAAGCTCTATGAGCGTGCCGCCGGGCTCGCGGGCATAGAGCGAACGGAAATATTTGCGGTCATGCATGTTGGTTGGCGACGCCTCGGTCGTCTCCAGCGCCTTGCGCACGGAAAGCAGCGTCTCCTCATCTGCCGCGCGGAAGGCGACATGATCGATCGTGCCGGTGCCCGGCGCGCCGGACCAGAAGCCGCGGGCATCGCGCACGTCGACGATGTCGCCGGACTGCGAAACCAGCCTGTCGATCGTCCCGCGGTTGGCCTGGAAGCGATAGCCGAAATGGGTCTCGAGGAAGCCGCGGCTCTCGGCGGGTTTCTCCGTCAGCATGGTTGCGCCACGTATGCGCTGAATGGCGTGTTCCACCGGGATCGAGCCGCCGTCCCAGACGGCTTGTGAGGCAAGGTTCTTTGCGCCTGCGAGCTTGAGGATGATGTTGTCAGGGTCCTTCATCCGCAAGACGGGCTCGCCGAATTCCTCGGCCGGTCCCTCGGAGCGCAGGCCGAAGCTCATCGCCCGCGTCAGCCAATAGCCGATGCTTGCGGGGTCGATCGCCAGCGAGATTTCGCTGATCTGGCCGTAGCCGGCCCGTCCCGGCGCTCCGTCTTCCCAGGCAAGGAAGGTCAGCAATGAGCCCGGCGTTCCCGCTGCGTCACCATAGAAGAGATGAAGCTGCGTCGCGTCCTCATAGCCGGCCGTCTGCTTGACCAGCCGCATGCCGAGAAAGCCTGCATAGAAATCCACGTTCGCCTGGACTTTGCGTGTGACGGCGGTGACGTGATGTATGCCTGATACCATCGAGAGCAGTCCTGATTGAAGCGGCGTCAGGAGCGCGAGTATGAGTGCTGCGACAGTCATACCGTTGCCAATGACCATCGCTTAGTTTTGTTCCGCACAAAGTGCAAGCGAATCGCCGCGCTGCAGCAATTCCAAATGATCGACATCCTCAAGCGCCTCTTCCAGTTGCTGCAGTGTCGGTGGCTTGACCATGTAGGCGAGCGCGCCGAGATCCCTGGCTCGCCGGATGTCGGTCTCGTCGCTTGACGTGCTGAGGATGCAGACGGGAATTTGCCTGAGGCGGGCATCGGCCGAAAGCGCATGCAGGACCTCGAAACCGTCCATGATCGGCATGTTGATGTCGAGCAGCATCAGGTCGATCTGCGGCACGTCGGCGATGCCGGCGCGTTCTTCGAGCAGCCGCATCGCTTCGCGCCCGTTGGTGGCGACATGCAGGTTGAAATTCACTTTCTCCCGCCGCATCAGCTTGATCTTCAGAAGCTGGATGTCGGCCGGGCTGTCTTCCACCAACAGCACCTCGGCGAGCCTGCCCGACCCTTCGCCCAAATGCTCTGCCGGTTTGGCGCTGTGCGTAACGGCCGACGCGGCGGGCGGCTCGGATCTCGCCTCGGCGAGCGGCACCTCGACGATGAAGGTGGCGCCGGGCCCATCCTCCGCTTCGCACCAGATCGAGCCGCCATGCAGCTGCGCGATGCGGCGGCAGATGGCAAGGCCGAGCCCCGTGCCTTCGATGCCGCGGCCGACCAGGCGCTTGAACGGCTGGAAGATCAGCTCGCGATGCTGGGGGTCGATGCCGGGCCCGTTGTCGTGAACGCTGATGCGGCAGATATCGCGCTGCGGTTCGCTGGAGATGGTCACCTCGGGAACCTTCTGCTCCGAGTAGCGGATGGCGTTCGACACGAGGTTCTGCAGCAGTTGGATCAGAAGCGTCGCATCGCCCATGACTTCGGGCAGCGTTCCGCGGGTGATGACGGCGCCGCGGCTTTCGATCTGCTGGCGCAGATTGTTCTCCACTTGGTCGAGCACATCAGACAGCGACACAGGCTTCAGCTCCGGCCCGCCGGAAGCTTCGAGTTTGGTGAAGCCCGAGACCTTGACGATCAGGTCTTCCATATGGTCGGCGGCGCTCAGAATATAGTCGAGCAGCTCCCGGTCGTCGGCGGGCAGGGCTGCCGAGCCGTGCAGGATGCGGCTGAAGGATTTGATCGTCCGCAGCGGCTCCTTCAGATCGTGGGCCATGGCGCGTGTGAAGATCTCAAGCGATTGCCGTTTCTGCTCCAGCTTGGCTTCCAGCACCCCGTGCATGATGGCGTTCTGGATGCAGCGATGCAGCGTTTCGGGCGAAAGCGAATCCTTGGTCAGATAGTCGCGCGCGCCGCTCTTCATCACCTCGACGGCGACGGTTTCGCTGCCCTGGCCGGTCAGCATGATGACATTGGCGGTGGGATCGTCCTCCAGGATATCGGCAAGAACGCCCAGTCCGTCGCGCCCCGGCAGGGAATAGTCGAGCAGGATGCAGTTCGGTCGTTTCCGGTGGTTCAGCGCAAGGCCTTCTTCGCCCGTCTCAGCCTCGACCACCTTGTAAGCCGTGCTGGTGACACGCCCCAATATGCGGCGATAGACCTCGCGATCGTCGATATTGTCGTCGATGATGAGGATGGAGCAGTCTTCCGCCAATCTGTTAGTCCTCGAGCGGCAGGATCGCGATTTCGAACCAATATTCCTTCAGTCGCTGGATCGCGGCAAACAGCCCGTCGAGATCGACGGGCTTTTGCACGTAAGTATTGGCGCCGAGCGCATAGCAGCCTTCGATATCACGCTCGTCGTCGGAGGTCGTGAGAATGACGACGGGAATCTTGCGCCAGCCGTCGTTCGACTTGATCGCCTCCAGCGTTTTACGGCCATCGAGACCCGGCATGTTGAGATCGAGCAGGATCAGCCCGGGCTTCGGCACCATCGCGGTGAGCATGTCGAGCGCTTCCTGACCGGAGGCTGCCCAGCGGATCGAATTGCGCAGATTGGTGCGTTTGAAGGCGCGCATCGTTGCTTCGAAATCGTCTTCGCTGTCCTCGACGATCAGGATCGGTTGGGTGTCACGCTGCTGCATTCTGTCCCTCACGCTTTTTCCCCAAGGTGAAATAGAATGTCGTACCGGTACCGACCTCCGATTCCAGCCAGATATCGCCGTTGTGCCGTGCGATGATCTTGCGGACGAAGGTGAGGCCTGCTCCGGTTCCGTCGTCGGAATCCTGCGATTTTTCAAGCCGTTTGAAAATGCGGAAAATATCCTCGTGGAATTCCTCTGGAATGCCCTTGCCGTTATCCTTAACGAAAAACACGTTGCGGGCAACCGTGCCGTCCTTGCCGACGAACCGGTCGAGATAGCCGATTGAGACGAGCGGGGCCGGCTTGTCGTTGTATTTGATCGCATTGGTGATGAGATTGCGGAACACTTCGGTCAGCCGCGGCGCGTCGCAGATCACCTCCGGCAACCGGCCATCGATGATCACCTTGGCATGCCGGTCTTCCAGCAGAAGCTCCATCGTCGCGGCGACATCTTTGACGATCATGCCGATATCGGTGCGCTTGACTGCCAGCTGCTGCCGGCCGAGGCGGGAAAAATAGAGGAGGTCGTTGACGAGCTTCTCCATGCGCTGGCTGAGGCGCACGAGCCGGTTCAGCCGTCGCACCCCGTCTGTATCGAGCTTGTCTTCGTAGTCTTCCAGGAGGAAACGGGAGTGATTGTGCAGACCGCGCAACGGTTCCTTGAGATCATGCGAGGCGATATAGGCGAATTCGTCGAGATCGTGGTTGCTGCGCTCGAGATCGGCCGTATAGGCCTCGAGCTGGGCAAGCGTCGTCTTCATCCGTTCTTCCTGCCGAACGCGCTCGCTGATATCGCGCACGATGCCGACGAAGGTCTTCGTATGGCCGGTGACGATGGCGCTGATCGAGACGTCGATCGGAAAGACGATCCCGTTCTTGCGCCGTCCGGAGACCGTGCGCGTCGTGCCGATGATTCGCTCCTCGCCGGTCTGCCGGTAATGGGCGAGATAGCCATCATGCTCGGAATGGTAGGGTTCGGGCATCAGCATCTTGATGTTCCGGCCGACCGTCTCCTGCGGCGAATAACCGAACATGCTTTCGGCTGCTGGATTGAAGCTTGCGATTGTTCCACCCTCGTCGATGACGATGACGGCATCGGGCGTGCTGCGCAGCAGCGCGCCGAAGCGGACACGCTCGTTTTCCAGATGATGGGTATTGCGCATGAAATAAAAGATGAGAATGGCGATCAGCCAAAGCGTGGCGGCCGTGATGGCGCGGTTGGCGATCTCCTGCCAGAACACCGCTTCATCGTGCTTGACGGCGAAGAAGCCGAGCGTCAGCAGCACGGTGCAGGCAAAGGCGAAGAAAAGCGGCGCGTCCCTGTTGCCGAACCAGAGCGCCGTCAGCACCAGCGGCACGTAGAGAATGCCGTTGGCAACGCCGAGCGGCGTATAGAGATCGACGAGAAGACCGGTGAAGCACACCGCAGCCGGAATCCACAGCGGGATCTGCGCCCGGTTGGCCGGCTGCATCAGCCATGACCTTGCCAGAAGTCCCGAGCCGAAAACAACCATGCCGACCGCCGTATGCAGCGCCATCGCGGCATAGACGCCCCAGCGATAACCTTGTTCGGCATCGGTGACATAGCCGGCCAGCGCGATCATGCCGAGGGTAATGACGATATAGCTCGTCAGCTCCTGCACCACCTGGCTTTTCGAGCGTTCCGTCCGGAGCGAGAGCAGCAGCGAAAGATTGCCGATCAGGAAGATCAGCGCCGTATTCGGCCCCATGCCGCCGCCGATCTGCGCTATGAAGTCAGGCGGGATCACGAATTGCGACACCAGGACGTCGACATTGTGGAAGGTCCGCCCGAGGGTAGCGAGTTCCACCAGCCGTGCCGCTGCGATCGCCGCAGCCAATCCGGCCGTGATCGCCGCCATCACCCGAAAACGGCGGGCGGTGAGCGTCGAGGTGGCGAGCCCCACGCCGGAAAGCACAAAACAGAGCGCGGTGTTGAAGGCCATCGAGGGAAAGTCGGGAACGACAGAAATGATCAGCTTGATCTGCAGCAGCCAGCCGGCGAGAACGGTTATGCCGAGAAGAACCATCAGGCAGCCGACGGCAATCGCGAAGGCCCGGTAGCGCCACCGCGTCGGCTGGTCCTGCAGGTTCAAATCGCTCCTATCCTGCACCCGCGTATCCTCCTCGGTTCGCGCGGTCATTTTTTCCGAAATCGCGGAAACCTCAATAGGTAAGCGAAGACTGTGCCGTGCTTTTTGCGAAATGATTCACGCTGCGGTATATCGAATTTTAGCAAAACGCGGTTATCCTGATGCGGAAGGACAGCGAGGATCATCCGAACAATATCTGAGTTGCGGTGCTGGATGCCTACTTTATTTTGCGTCGATGACAGCAGGGATGACCTCTTCTATCTCGACTATATCAGCAGGAAGCAGCAGATAGACGTCGATCTATTCTGTTTTTCGACCGCCGAGGCGGCATTCGTGGCGCTGGAGCAGCGCGTGGCGGAAGACAAGGCCCTGCCCGAGCTGCTGATCGCCGATCTCTATATGCCGCTGGACAGCGGTATTGGGCTGGTGAACCGGCTGCGCCGGGACGATCGCTTCAAGGCGATGCGGCTAGGCATCTGCAGCGGATCGGATGCCGACGAGGACCGCGCACGTGCGCTTGAGGCCGGTGCCGATTTCTATCTGGAAAAGCCGCTTGACCTAGCCGCCATTATTCTCAATCTCTAAGTGTATGAACCGGCGGAAGCTCCGAGACCTGTTCTCCACGGTTCGTCCGAGCCATACGAGAAACCGCAATTGACAAGGCCGAGCACGCATCACAAGATGCAACCGAAGCGAAGACAAGGGAACGCAAAAATAAGCGCTGAGAGAACCGATCTACCCGCGTTCGCCGCCACGAACATCAGCCAACCCCTTAGCTGAATGGGCCTATCGGCTCTCTCGCGCTTACGTCTGGCACTGCCTTCTCGCATTCATGGATGTTGAATGCAGGAAGAAATACGATACCCAGGTAAGAACTACTGCCCTCAGTAAAATCTGCCCGTGCATCACCTGTAGTTGAGATAATTGATGATTTCCGCCTTACATATCGAAAGTCCCCGTTTTCGATATTTGTCATCAACCGTCTCGCAATTTTTGTAGCTCTTCGCGTTTAAGACGTATATCCCAAGATTTCGGGATCGGAGGAATCGGCGGGAGGAGAGGAAGAGTGGGAATGAACAATGCCCCGGCAATTCCCTTTCATGCCGGACCGGAGCTCAGCCGGGCGATCAACCGGACCGATTTTTTTCGTCTGCTGAAGGCGGCGGCGCAGCACTATAACTTCGCTAATTTCGCGCTTGCCCGCATTTCCGAGGCTTCGACGCCCTTTGGTGAACGCGATATCGTCATCACCAATGTCGCCGAGCGGCGCGTCGGTCTTTTCATCACGACATTGAAGGAAGCGCTCGGGACCGCGCGGGCGAAATCCGCCCAGTTTCTGGCGACGCCGGTCCATGGCCGGAGCGCGCAGCCGGAAGGCTATACGTCTGATTTCGCCTTTAACGAGTTCCGCAGTGGCGTCTTTCTCTTCATCCCGTTGTTTACGCCGGAAGGGCGGCGATACTGCCTCGTGCTCAGCGGCGAGCGTCAGGAGCCCGACCAGAGCGAGATCGCCGACATCCTGCTTGACGCCATGCGCATCTTCGACAAGCTTTACGAAGAAATCCTGACGCAGGAAATGTCCGGGCGGCTGACGCAGCGCGAAGCGGAAATCGTCAAATGGACGAGCGAAGGCAAGACCTCGGCGGAAATCGCCATCATCCTCGGCCTGTCCGAACATACGGTCAATTCGCATATCACTGCGGCGGCGCGCAAACTTGATGCCGTAAACCGCGTTCATATGGTGGCGATCGCCTTGAGAAACGGTTTGGTCTCGTGAAGCTGGTTTCGGGATTAGGGAATTAAGACGATGATCGCCGAAGCAACTCGAAGGGGCCAGGTAAAAGTTCTCTTTGTAGACGACGAATTCATAGAATTCCGTGCGCTGAAGAAGAAGATCGCCGATCTCTCGGAGCCCGTGGTCGAGCTCGAATATTCGCAATCGATCGGCGATGCGCTGGAAAAGGTCCGGGAGGCGCGCTTCGATCTCATCCTGCTCGACAATCGGCTCCTGCCCAATGCCGATTTCCGCGACACGGTGCCGGAGCTGCGCGGCATCGGCTACACCGGCCCGATCGGCGTCGTCTCGACCGATATTTCGGGCGGCTATTTCCAGGAGTTCCCGGACTACGGCGTCGATTTCCGCATTGGCAAGGACGAGATCGACGTCCAGACGCTGCAGCATATCATCCGCGAATATGTGACCTACGCCGTTCCGGACTTCTGGAAGGACGACTACAGCATCTGAGCAATTCCAGCAAAAGCGTAGGCTTTCGATGCTGTGCCTGTCAGGCGATGGGAAGGCGAATGGTGAAGCGGCTGCCGCTTTCATCCGAATGCTCGAGCCTGACATCGCCGCCAAGTGCTGCCAGAAACTCCCGCGCGGTCGTTAGTCCGAGACCGGCGCCAGGGACGGCTCCCGCCTTCGGCAATTTCCAGAAAGCCTCGAATATGCGCTCCTGATGGGCCGGATCGATGCCTGTCCCGTTGTCTGAAATTCGGATGAACCAGTCCGCCCCCTCCCGTTCGGCCGTGATAGTCACCTGCGGCGGAGATTCGCTGCTATAGGTAAGAGCGTTGGACATGAGATGCCGCAGCGCCAAGCCGAGCAGGGCAGGGTCGGTACGGATTGAGGGCAGGCCTTCGCTCGCGAGCGTGGCGTCATGCACTGCGATTTCATCGGTCAGCTCGCCCCAGATCGTCTCTGTCAGCGCCCGCAGATCGAACTCTTCAGGCGTTACCTGAGGAGCTCCTCCCGCAAGGCTCATCAATGACTTGGTAAGGCGCTGGGCCGTCTGCGCCTTTTCCATGATCATCCGGAGGCTTTGAAGTTGTTCGCTGTCGAGCGTCTCTTCGAGATCGTCCAGAAGCAGCTCGGCATACATGGCGATATGGCGCAGCGGCGATTGCAGGTCGTGTGAGGCTGTCGCGAGAAAACGCTTGATTCGCTCCTCACTCTCGCCGGTCGCATTGCTGTCCAACGGTCTCGTCGGGTTGGGTGACATCTGACAATTTCCCCGATCTTGGTAGCTAACAATAGAAAAAGGGCGCAGGTTCTGCAACCGGCGCCCTTCCAAATGATGCGTTAACAACCACGCCTAGCTGGCGGACTTGCGCGGGCGACCCTGTTCCGGCGGAATGATTTCGACATCGCTTGCCGGAGCCGCCTTGGCATGGCGGCGGCGCCAGTCGCCAAGGAAGAGCAGGATCGGGGCTGCGATGAAGATCGACGAGGCGCCGGCAACCAGAATGCCGAAGACCATCGGGATCGCGAAGCTCGACACCGCGCTGCCGCCCCAAATCGCCATCGGCACAAGGGCAAGGAAGGCCGTCGCGTTGGTATAGAGGCTTCGCGCCAGGGTTTCGTTGATCGATTTGTCGATGATCTCGCGCAGCGGCATCGATTTGTAGAGCCGCATGTTTTCGCGCATGCGGTCGTAGACGACGACCTTGTCGTTCACGGAGTAACCGACGAGGGTCAGGATGGCGGCGATGGCCGTCAGATTGAAGTCGAGGCCGGTAATCGCGAAGAAGCCGATCGCCTTGGTGACGTCGAGGACAAGGGTCACGATAGCACCGACGGCGAACGGCCACTCGAACCGGGCCCAGATGTAGATGAGCATCGCGAAGCTTGCGATCACGACCGACAGGATGCCGGCCGAGGCAAGCTCACCGCTGACCTTCGGGCCGATGACATCGGTGCCTTCCACGGTTGCAGTCGGATCGATCTTGGCGACTTCGGCCTTCAGCTTGGTCACCGCCGCCGTCTGCGCCTCTTCGCCGCCTTCCTGTCGCTGGGCGCGAACGAGAATGCTGTTGTTGTCGCCAAAGGACTGAAGCGTGATTTCTCCGAGGCCAAGACTATCAAGGCCCTCGCGGAACTTCGCAAGATCGGCCGCGCCCTGTGTCTTGACGGACATCTGGATGCCGCCGCGAAAGTCGACGCCGTAGTTGAGGCCGGGATGGATGAAGAGCACGACGGAGGCGATCGAAAGCAGCGCCGAAACGGTGACGCCGAAGAAGCGCGCCTTCATGAACTGGATGTGCTTGTCATAGGGGCTGAACGGGATCAGCGGCCGGATGTTCAGCACTTTGAACTTGCGGCGGCGGGTAATCTCGATCATCGCGACGCGCACGAAGGCGACCGAGGTGAACATCGAGATGATGAGGCCGAGCGCCATGGTGACGGCAAAGCCGCGAACCGGTCCGGAGCCGAAATAGAACAGGATGGCCGCAGCGATGAGCGCCGTCATGTTGCCGTCGATGATGGTCGAATAGGCACGATTGAAGCCGGTGTCGATGGCGGCGAAGGCGCTTTTGCCCTTGCGCGTTTCTTCACGGATGCGCTCGTTGATGAGAACGTTCGCGTCGACCGCAAGGCCGATGCCGAGAACGACGCCGGCAATACCCGGCAGGGTCAGCGTTGCACCGACCAGCGTCAGCGCCGAGAAGGTCAGGAAGGTGTGGATCAAGAGCGCCACGTTCGCCAGGATGCCCCAGGTGCCGTAGAGCACGAAGATGAAGGCGGCGACGAGGATAAAGCCGACGATGCCGGAATAGATGCCCATCTTGATGGCATCGGCGCCGAGGTCGGCGCCGACGGTGCGTTCTTCGATCACTGTCAGCTTGGCGGGCAGGGCGCCGGCGCGCAGCATGGCGGCAAGCGTCGTTGCGCTGTCGGCCGAGAAGCTGCCGGAGATCTGGCCCGAGCCGCCGGTGATCGGTTCGCGGATGACGGGCGCGCTCAGCACCTTGTCGTCGAGGACAATGGCGAAGGGATTGCCGACATTCTGGCGGGTGATCTCGGCAAAGCGCGTGGCGCCGGCGCTGTCGAAGCGGAAGCTGACGACTGGCTCATGCGTGTTCGGATCGAAGCTGACGCGGGCATCCGACAGGCGGTCGCCTGAAATCTCGACGCGATCGAGGACCGGATAGGTTCTGCCTTCGGCGTCGTTCAGCATGGTGACGCCGGGGCCGGGCTGGTTGTTCGGCGAAAGCATATGGAACGACATCTTCGCCGTGGAGCCGAGAAGCTCGCGCAGGCGTGACGGATCCTGCGCGCCAGGAAGCTGCACGAGCACGCGATTGCCGCCGATGCGCTGGATGGTCGGCTCGGAGACGCCGACTTGGTCGACGCGCTGGCGAATGACTTCAAGGCTCTGCTGGACGGCATTGTCGACGTTGGCGGAGATGCCGGCCGGCGAGAAGCCGACGCTGATGGTGGCTCCGTTCGCCGTGACGTCGAGATCCGTCTGGCCGGCGCTGATGCCGGTGCTGATCGGGTTCGCAAGCGTCTTGAGGTCGGTGACCGCTGCATCGCTCTGCGAGGCGTCGGCAAGCGTCACGACGATCTGGTTCTGGCTGCGCACGACGGCCTTCGGCTGGATGCCTTTTTCGCGCAGCACACGGCGCGCGTCCTGAAGCAGCGACTGCAGCCGCTCCTTGGTGAGATCGGCTTCATCGACTTCCAGAACGAGGTGCGAGCCGCCGCGCAGGTCGAGGCCGAGCGAGACCTGGTCGTGCGGCAGCCATGCCGGCATGCGCTGGAGGACGGACTGCGGCAGAACGTTCGGCAAGGCGATGAATAGGCCGAGTACGATGATCACCGTATAGGTGAGCACCAGCCATGGTGAAGTACGCATGTTGTATTCCTTGATAATCGGGGGCCGGCGCTCGGGCGCTGGCGGCATGTCGTCAATGGCAGGAAGCGCCGCTCGGCGCAGGCGTCAGGCAGCGGCCGGCGGTGCGCGCGGCTGATGCGCCCTGAAAATTGCGGCATGAAGCGGCGCTTCGAATGCCGGGAGAGGCACGGCCGTGTTCCAGCCGGCGAAATCGAGAGCCGGGACGACCGCGAGGGTAGCCTGTCCGCCCTCGTGGGCGGCTTGTTTCGACGCAAGCTTGCGCTCGGCAGTAAGCACCCCCCGCACAGCATCGCGCGCGGTCAGTTGCGGCTGCTGCGGATCGCGCCCCGAAGATGAAAGCGTATTGACGGCCGCGGCTGGCGAAATAACCAGATTGCCGCCGAAGAGCAGGCCGAGATAGGCAAGGATGGCGAAGAGGACAGATGCGGCGATACGGCTCGTCAGATGGCGCTGGTCCAGCTCCATCTTCTCCGTCCCGGCGATGTCACTCCCGTATCGGCTCAAAAGCGCGCCAATCTCTCATTCTTTTTCCGGCGGAAGCGTATCCGCCGGCAGGATTGTATCAGGCCCATGCCCGTCTTCATAGGGCACACTCTCATGATGCACTTGGGCGAGCCGGTCAACCATGCCAAGCGCAATTTCCCGTTCGCCCATGATGACGGTGTCGGCGCCATATTCCTTCAGCTCGTCCACCTCGGCGTCGGAATGGGCGCGGGCGACGATGAGGATGGAGGGATTGACGCTGCGCGCCTGCTCGGCGATCCGGCAGGCCTCGAAGGCGTTCGGTATGGCGATGGCAAGGCTGCGCGCCGTCGAAAGATTGGCAAGATCGAGTGTATCTCTCGCCACCGCGTTGCCCATGAAGGCTTCGATGCCCTGCGCCTTCAATTCGCCGATGCGCTTGTCGGAATCTTCGATCACGAGGAAGGGCGTGCCCGACGACTTGAGGTTCTGCCCGACGATCCGGCCGACGCGCCCATAGCCGATGAGGATTGCGTGGCCGTTGAGGGCGGTCGGATGCACGTCATCGTCTTCGCCCAGCGGCCGCTCCTCAGCGGTGGCCGCATCCGTGGCGGGAGCGGGCTCGGCCGCGGTCTCTTCGCGCTTTGCCCCTTCGAGAACCGGCCGCAGACGATCGCAGAGGAAGAACAGCAGCGGATTGAGCACGATCGAGATGATGGCGCCGGCAAGGATGAGATCGCGGCCCTCCTCAGGAAGCAGCCCGAGTTCGACGCCGAGGGCGGCGAGGATGAAGGAGAATTCGCCGATCTGGCCGAGGCTTGCCGAAATCGTCAGCGCTGTGGAGAGCGGCTTCTTGAAGGCGAGCACGATCAGAAGGGCGGCCACGGACTTGCCGATGACGATGATGAAGATGGTCGCGAGGATCGGCAACGGCTTGTCGATCAGGATATTCGGATCGAAAAGCATGCCGACCGAGACGAAGAAGAGCACGGCGAAGGCATCGCGCAGCGGCAGGCTTTCCTGCGCGGCGCGATGGCTGAGCTCGCTTTCGGCGAGCACCATGCCGGCAAAGAAAGCGCCGAGCGCCAGCGACACGCCGAAGAGCTTCGCCGCCCCGAAGGCGACGCCGAGCGCGATCGCCAGCACCCCGAGCCGGAAGAGTTCGCGCGAACCGGTATGGGCGATGCGGTGCATCGTCCAGGGGATGAGCTTGCGGCCGAAGACCAGCATCAGCGCCACGAAAAGCGCCACCTTCACCAGCGTCATGGCGATCATGCCGCCGACGCCGAGATCGAGTCCGAGCAGGCGGTTGAGCCCCGCCGAAAGCGGCTCGGCCGGACCATGGCCGCCGCCGATGCCGGCGGCAGCCGGGATCAGCACCAGCGCCAGCACCATGGCGAGATCCTCGACGATCAGCCAGCCGACGGCGATCCTGCCGCGCTCCGTCTCGACGAGTCGCCGCTCCTGCAGCGCTTTCAGCAGCACGACGGTGGAGGCGACCGAAAGCGCCAGGCCAAAGACCAGGCTGCCGCCGGTCGGCCAGCCCATGAAAGCGCCGAGCCCCCAGCCGAGCAATGTGGCAAAGGCGATCTGCGCAATCGCGCCGGGCACGGCGATGCCGCGTACCGACAGAAGATCCTTGAGGGAGAAATGCAACCCGACGCCGAACATCAGCAGGATGACGCCGATTTCGGCGAGCTCCGGCGCAAGGCTCTGATCGGCGACGTATCCCGGCGTATGCGGTCCGACCAGCACGCCGGCGATCAAATAGCCCACCAGCGGCGGCATGCGCAGCCGGTGGGCAATGGCGCCGAAGATGAAAGCCAGCACAAGGCCGCCGACGATTGTTGAAATCAAGGGCGTGTCGTGTGGCATAATCGTCTCCCGATCTGGAAACCCCGGTCGTAACGTGACATATATGGTCTATATCGACCAATATGGGTGAGTTGAAATCATGGGTCAAGGCGCCAGGGAAACAATTCTGAGCCCCGCTCTCTGCCGTGCTGCACGCGGCCTGCTCGACTGGACCCAGACCGAGCTTGCAGAGAGGGCCGCCGTCTCGCGCAGCACGATCCGTGATTACGAGGGCCGCCACCATGATATCCATCGTGCGACCGAGGCGCAGCTGCGCCTCGCCTTCGAGGAGGGCGGCGTCAAATTCGTGGAGATCGAAGGGGCCGGCACCGGTCTCTGCCTGCCCAAGCGGATGAGTTGATTTTGCTCAGGGCGCCAGGCAGGCGGCGGAGACCTTGTAGATATAGAGCGCCTTGCCCTTGTAATAGCCCTCTGTCGGCCGCCAGTTCTTTAGCACTTCAGGCGTTTCGGCGGCGCAGGTGAAGGGGCTGCCGGTCAGGAAAAGCACCTTGCCGGTAATCTCGGTGGGCAGGGCGAATTCCTGCTCGTAATAGCTTTCGGGAAGGCCCGCCGGTGCCCGCGCATAGATCCTGTAGGATGAGTCGCGCAACGTATAGAACAGATCGGCGACCATGTCGCGATCGTTGGTGACGATGATATCGGTGCCGGTCTGGCCTGCAAATGCTGCCGCTTCGCGGCTGACCTCGGCGCGGCCGAGATAACGCTTCATCAACTCGTCGCCGTTAGGCAGCAGTACCTGTTGCGGGAAAATCGTCGCCAGCGGAAAGAGCAGACTTGCAATGCCGTTGATGGTGAGCGACAGCCTGAGCCCCTTCGGCCACAGCCGATAAAGCAGCCAGACGGCAAGAATGGTTCCCGCGACATAGGCTGTCACAGCCCAATTAGCATAGGCCTTGGCGATCGTTGCCTGCAGGGTGATGAGCAAGACCACCGGCATCGACAGCCAGACCAGCATCTTCTCCCGGTCATCGCTCCGTCCTTTAATCATGCGGTAGACCGCCCAGAGGATTGCGAAGAAGATAATCGGCCCTACGACGCCGAACTGGGCGGCGAAGAATTCAAGGCCGCCGCGAATATTGATACGGAGTTCGCTCCAATGGGCGATGTCTTGCGTATGCCGCACGGTCGTATTGTCGTGCTGCAAGTTCCACCAGAGGTTCGGCAGGGCGACAACCGCCGATACCGCGACCGCGATGATGAAATCCCGAATGGCGATGCGCGCCGACGGAATGAGGAGAAGGGCGATCGCGCCGCCCGGAACGACGAAGAGCACGGCATATTTCGTCAGGAAGGCAAGTCCGACGCCGAGGCCCATGACGAGCGCCAGTCCGACCGAGCGTCGTTGCGTCAGGCCGAAATAGGCAAGCAGGGCGATTGCGATGAAGAACAGCAGAATCACATCGGTTGAGAAGAACACCGAGGAAAGCGCAACGCCTGGAAGCGTGATGTAAGTGACGCCAGTCCAGCCTTCGATCTCCGGCCCGACGAAACGCTTTGCCGTCTTCATCAGCACCAGTGCTGCCGCCATGTGGATGAGCGGCCCCAGCAGCCTGATCCAATAGATGGCGTTGGAGCCGGAAAGCTCGGTCATCGCCCGGATCACCCAGGCGATCATCGGCGGTTTCGAGTAATAGCCGAGATCGAGATTCTGCGACCAGAACCAATACTGTGCCTCGTCGACGAAAAGGTCCGTCGCATCAAAATGGAGCGTGACGACGCGCCAGAGCGTGAAGCCAAGGACGATGAGGAGACCAGATCTGGGGGACATGAACCGAGTGTTCCGCTGACATGAAAGGCGGGAGTGCGATACACCAAAGGTGCGGAACTGCCAACGGGGAGGGGAGAGATGAACCGGATCTGAAAGATCGGGCTACGTTTTCAGAACACCCGAAGCGCGCGGATGTCGCGGTTTGCGGAGATGGAATCGAGGCGGGCGACGGCTGCGAGCACCGTCATTGCGATCAAGCAGGAACCCAATCCGAGAACAATCATTGCTCTGTCCTTGTCGACGTCATGTCTTGGTTATCGACCGGCATATAACACGGAGCTTGCGTGTGCCTTGTAGCAGCCCTGCAACTGCGCGGCAGTATTTCTTGTGAACTGCCTTGAATTGCTTCAAAAGCCCGCGCCGCGAGAGGCTTATTAACCTTCAGGCAAGGAATTAACCATAAACATTGGTTTACACGTCGGAATGGGAAGATGCACTCGTTCCCACCAGGCATGACGCCGTACCGCCGTACCGGGTTGATCCGGTATCCATCTCTTCAGACAGCTCCGAAACATAGCTGATCAGGGGGCTTCGTTCCGCCGGTTGCGACAGGCGGTGAGGACGTCTCCACGCTTTGTATCCATCGGATGCTGCGAAAGTTTTTGGCCGGGCACTCGCCCGGAACATGGGTTGGGGACAGGCGTTGAGGCAGGATATGCCATCAGATCAGGCTCGTGGAGCGCAGGCAGGCAGCTTGCGCGACCGCCTGCGCTTTGCTGGTCTCGATGCCGACCAGTGCGAGCTCGTGCGCCGCAACCGCCCAACCCTCGAAGCGCATCTGAAGGCGGGCCTGCGCGACCTCTTCCACCGGTTCCAGTCCTTTCCCGACGCCGCGCGCAATTTCGAGAGCGAGCGCCAGGTCGACCGCCTGCATGATCTGCAGTCTTCGCATTGGGACGTCCTGACGGACGCGCGGTTCGACAGCCTCTATGCCGAGCGCGTCAAGGTCCTCTCCGATACCGAAAGCAAGATGGGGCTCGATCCGCGCTGGCACGTGGCCGGCCACGGCGTCATGCTCGAACATGTCGTTTCCGGTCTCGCACAAGAGATCGCCGGCCGCCCCTTGCTGCCGTCGGCCAAGCGCCGCGCGCGCGAAATCGCCGACCTGATGACGGCGATCATCCGTATCGTGATGGTCGATGTGGAAATCGCCGTCTCGCTCCGCTTCAACGCGCTGCGGGCCACCCAGAGCCGCGCGCTCGCCGATCAGCGCGCCGACAATGAAGCCGAAATCGCCCGAATCTTCGGCGATGTCATCGAAGGCCTTTCCGCCCGCGACCTGACGCGGCGCGCACCTGTCGAGGGCGATAGCGCCTATACCGGGATCGCCGCCGCGCTGAACGGCGCGCTGGACGGCCTGCAGGCCGAATTCACCGCCATCACCGAGCGCACTGATAAGGCGGAAGCTGCGACGGGCGCGCTTGCCGGTGTGTCGCGGCAGTTCGCCGGCGCCGCTTCCGGCCAGGCCGATCGCCTGCAGCTTTCCGCCGCCGCCCTTGCCGGCATCGCCGGCAGTGTGCGCGACGGTGCGGCCGACAGCCGCGCCGCCGAACAGGCAGCCGCTTCGACCCGCGCCGCCGTCGAGGAAAGCGGCGAGGTCGTTGGCCGCGCGATCAGCGCCATGGCCGATATCGAGCAATCGGCCGAAAAGATCGGCCAGATCATCGGCGCGATCGACGAGATCGCCTTCCAGACCAATCTTCTGGCGCTGAATGCCGGCATCGAAGCCGCCCGCGCCGGCGAATCCGGCCGTGGTTTTGCCGTTGTCGCCCAGGAAGTCCGCGCCCTTGCCCAGCGCTCGGCCGAAGCCGCCCGCGAGATCAAGACGCTGGTGACGACGACCAAGGCGCAGGTCGACGCCGGCGTGCAGATGGTCGGCCGCACACAGGATTCGATCGGCAGCATCGTGCGCCAGGTCACCGACATCAACGCCGCTATCGCCGGCATCGCCACGAAGACCGGCGAGCATGCCGCAAGCCTCGACAGCGTGACATCGGACGTCAAGGGCCTGGGTGCCGAGGTGGCCGATAGCGCCGGCTTTGCCGAGCGTTCGGCGCAAGGCGCCGACCATCTTCATACGGTCATTCTCGAACTCGGCCAGACGATCCGGGAATTCCGAATCGCCCGGGAAAACGCTCACGCCGGCCGTGCGGCGCCGGTTCGTGTGACGCCGCCGCGTTCCATCGAGGCGGCCGCCCGTCCGGCAGCGGTCGAAGACGAATATGAAAATGATGATTTTGGCCTTCCGCAGCCCTTCGCAAGCGTCGGAGGTGGGCGGAATGTTTACTAACCTATCGGATTATCGCCTCAGCTCGTCTTTCCGGGCTGGAGACAAGGGGACAAGGAAAAGCTGATGGTAGCAAAGAAGAGTGGCAAGACGCTGAATTTGACAGCGGTGCTCGACCTCAACGAGGCTTCAGCCTTGCGCGACAAGCTCCTCTCGCTGCGCGGCAGCGGTCTTTCGATCGACGCATCCGGCGTCGAACGGATCGGTGCTCTTTGTGCTCAGGTTCTGATGTCCGCCGAGAAGACCTGGGAGCAGGACAAGCAGCCGTTCACCTTTTCCAAGGTGTCCGATGCATTTGAGAAAACCATGCAGCTGGTTGGCGTCAATATTGACCACCTGCTCGCCAAGGAGATTCGGCAATGAAGAAAAAAGTGCTTACCGTGGATGACTCCCGCACCATCCGGAATATGCTTCTGGTGACGTTGAACAATGCAGGCTTCGAGACGATCCAGGCCGAAGACGGCGTCGAGGGCCTCGAGGTTCTCGAAGAGTCCAATCCCGACGTCATCGTGACCGACATCAACATGCCGCGTCTCGACGGCTTCGGTTTCATCGAGGGTGTGCGCCGCAACGAGAAATATCGGGCGATCCCGATCCTGGTCCTGACCACCGAAAGCGACGCGGAAAAGAAGAACCGCGCCCGCCAGGCCGGTGCCACGGGCTGGATCGTCAAGCCTTTCGACCCGGCCAAGCTGATCGATGCCATTGAGCGTGTAACCGCTTAAACCCAGGATTTTCTCCTATGGATATGAACGAAATCAAAGAGATCTTTTTCCAGGAGTGCGAGGAACAGCTCGCCGAGTTGGAATCCGGTCTTCTGAAAATGAATGATGGCGATCGCGATCCGGAAACCGTCAACGCGGTGTTCCGTGCCGTGCATTCGATCAAGGGTGGCGCTGGCGCCTTCGGCCTTGACGATCTGGTAGCCTTCGCCCATGTTTTCGAGACCACTCTCGATTGCGTTCGTTCCAACAAGCTCGAACCGACCCAGGACGTCCTGAAAGTGATGCTGAAGTCGGCTGACGTGCTCGCCGACCTGACGAATGCAGCGCGCGACGGCGGCAGCGTCGATGAAAGCCGCAGCCGCGGTCTCGTCAAGGAACTTGAGGCGCTCGCCAACGGCGAATTGCCGTCTCCCTCCGCAGCCGCCGAAGCCCCCGCGCCGAAGGCCGCCGCAAAGCCGGCCGCACCGGCGGCGGCAGCACCCGCTCCGAAGCCGACCGACGACAGCGGCTTCCAACCGGTTCCCTTCTCTTTTGATGATTTCGGCGGCGAGAGCGATGCCGACTCCGATCTGCCGGCCTATGAAATCATCTTCAAGCCGCGCTTCGAGCTCTATTCCAAGGGCAATGACGCCACCCTGCTGCTGCGCGACCTCTCGCGTCTCGGCGAGATGACCATCTATTGCAATACAGATGCCCTGCCGGGCCTCGAGGAGCTCGATCCTGAAGGCGCCTATTTCTTCTGGAACGTTACAATCAGGACGGACAAGGGCGAAGACGCCATCCGCACCGTCTTCGAATTCGCCGAGTGGGATTGCGAACTGACGGTAAAGCCGGTCGACGAAGCGGTGGGTGGTGCGAACTCCAACGAAGAACTGCCGATGGTGCCGGTTCCCTTCGATCTGTCGATCCTGGATGAATCGAGCGCTGCGGAAGAGAGCCCCGCCGCCGTCAGGGCCGACGAGACGGCCGCAGCCGTTGCCGCCGCTGAAACCGCCTCCAATGTCACGCAGATGGCCGCAGCCGCCGCTCGCGTCGAAAAGAAGGAATCGGCAGCCGCCGCGGCAGCAGCGGCCGCAAACGCCGCCGCCCAGAACAACGCCGCCGGTGCCGGCCAGACGATCCGCGTCGATCTCGACCGCGTCGACCGCCTCATCAACCTCGTCGGCGAACTGGTCATCAACCAGGCGATGCTGTCGCAGAGCGTCATCGAAAACGACACGACCGGCACCTCCTCGATCAACATGGGCCTGGAAGAGCTGCAGCAGCTCACCCGCGAAATCCAGGACTCGGTCATGGCGATCCGCGCTCAGCCGGTGAAGCCGGTCTTCCAGCGCATGTCGCGTATCGTCCGCGAAATCGCCGACATGACCGGCAAGTCGATCCGCCTGATCACCGAAGGTGAAAATACCGAAGTCGACAAGACCGTCATCGACAAGCTGGCCGAGCCGCTGACCCACATGATCCGCAATGCCGTCGACCACGGCATTGAAACGCCCGAAAAGCGCGCTGCCGCCGGCAAGAACACGGAAGGCACGGTTCGCCTCACCGCCAAGCATCGTTCGGGCCGCATCCTGATCGAGCTTGCCGACGACGGCGCCGGCATCAACCGCGAGAAGGTCCGCCAGAAGGCGATCGACAACGACCTCATCCCGGCCGACGCCAACCTGTCGGACGAGGAAATCGACAACCTGATCTTCCTGCCGGGATTCTCCACGGCCGACAAGATCTCCGATATCTCCGGCCGCGGCGTCGGCATGGACGTCGTCAAGCGCTCGATCCAGGCGCTGGGCGGCCGCATCAACATCACCTCGAAGCCCGGCCACGGCTCGGTCTTCACGATGAGCCTGCCGCTGACGCTCGCCGTCCTCGACGGCATGGTGGTCACCGTCGCCGGCCAGACGCTGGTCGTGCCGCTGACCGCGATCGTCGAAACCCTGCAGCCGGAAGCCGCCGCGATCCACTCCTTCGGCGCGAACCACCGGCTGATCTCGATCCGCAATTCGTTCTGCCCGCTGGTCGATGTCGGCCGCATCCTGAACTTCCGCGCGACCCAGGCCAATCCGGTCGAAGGCGTGGCGCTTCTGGTGGAATCCGAAGGCGGCGGCCAGCGCGCCCTGATGGTCGATGCCATCCAGGGGCAGCGCCAGGTGGTCATCAAGAGCCTGGAAGCAAACTACACGCACGTGCCGGGCATCGCCGCCGCCACCATTCTCGGCGACGGTCGCGTGGCTCTCATCCTCGATGTCGACGCGGTTGTCGGCGCCTCGCGCGGCCAGTCGCTCAAAGCGGAAATGTCGTTAGCAGCGGTAGGATAAGGCAATGTCGTACACTGTAAAAAATCTGAACCAGGGGGATCGCGAGCTGATTGCGTTCCGCATCGGGGATCAGGAATTTTGCGTGAACATCATGTCGGTTCGCGAAATCCGGGGCTGGACCCCGGCGACCGCGATGCCGCATTCGCCGACCTATATGCTGGGTGTCATCAACCTGCGCGGCGCAGTGCTGCCGATCATCGACCTTTCGGCCCGGCTCGGCATGAAGCCGGCGGATCCGACCGCCCGTCATGTCATCATCGTCGCCCAGGTCCGGCGCAAGGTCGTCGGCCTTCTGGTCGACGCCGTTTCCGACATTCTGACCGTCACCGACGAAATCATCCAGCCGACGCCCGAGATCTCCTCCGACCTCGAACGTCAGTTTGCCCGCGGCGTTCTGGCCATCGAGAAGCGCATGATCTGCCTGATCGAACTCGAAGCCCTCTTCCCCGAAACCGAAAGCGAAGCCGCATGAATGCAATGGGCGCAAAAGATCAGCGGCAGGGAGCCGACGAGGTCCTGGCGAGCGGGGAATATCCGCTGACGCGCCGCGACCTCACGGAAATCGCCGCGATGATCTATTCGGATGCCGGCATCTTCCTCAACGAGACGAAGGCTTCGCTCGTCTATTCCCGTCTGTCGAAGCATATCCGCAATCTCGGCCTGTCCGGCTTCCGCGAATATTGCACCCTGGTCGCTTCGCCGGCCGGCGCTGCGGCGCGCCGCGAAATGCTTTCGCATCTGACGACCAATTTCACCCGGTTCTTTCGCGAAAACCATCATTTTGAGCATCTGCGGGACCACGTCCTGCCGGAGCTTCTGCAGCGGGCGAGATCGGGCGGCAGGGTGCGCATCTGGTCGGCCGCCTCCTCCGACGGGCAGGAGCCCTATTCGATCGCCCTGACCGTGCTGTCGCTGATGCCGAATGTTGCCGATTATGACTTCAAGATTCTGGCGACCGACATCGATCCTAAGATTCTCGCGATCGCCCGGGCCGGCGCTTATGACGAAAGCGCGCTCGAAACCGTATCGCCTGCCATGCGCAAGCAATGGTTCAGCGAAGTTGAGGTGCAGGGGCGCCGGAAGTTCCAGGTCGATGACCGTGTCAAGCGGCTGATTACCTATAATGAGCTGAACCTGATGGCGCAGTGGCCGTTCAAGGGCAAGTTCGACGTCATCTTCTGCCGCAACGTCGTCATCTATTTCGACGAGCCGACGCAGATGAAGATCTGGCAGCGTTTCGCCGGCCTGCTGCCGGAAGGCGGCCATCTCTACATCGGCCATTCCGAGCGTGTTTCGGGCGAGGCGAAACACGTCTTCGACAATATCGGCATCACCACCTATCGCTACACCACCAAGGCTCTCGGGAGGAAGGCATGAGCGCGCCGGCAAGAGTTCTTGTTGTTGACGACTCGCCGACGATGCGCGGCCTGATCACCGCCGTCCTGAGTTCGGATCCCGAAGTCAATGTCATCGGCCAGGCCGGCGACGCGCTTGAGGCGCGCGAGGCGATCAAGCGGCTGAATCCGGATGTCGTGACGCTCGACATCGAGATGCCGAACATGAACGGCCTCGATTTCCTCGAAAAGATCATGACGCTGCGTCCCATGCCCGTCATCATGGTATCTACGATGACGCATCGTGGCGCGGAGGCCACGCTTGCGGCGCTTGAGATCGGTGCCTTCGACTGCGTCGGTAAACCTGCGCCGGGCGAACCCAGGCCCTTCGGCGACCTCGCCGAGAAGGTCAAGGCGGCCGCGCGCACGCAGCGCCAGTTTTCTCAGCCTGTGGCCGCCGTCGCACCGCCGCCCGCCGTCGCGGATTTCCGCGTCGGCCGCAAGATCGTCGCCATCGGCTCGTCGACCGGCGGCGTCGAGGCGCTGATCGCCGTGCTGCAGAAGTTTCCGGCGAATTGCCCGCCGACCGTCATCACCCAGCATATGCCGCCGACCTTCACCAAGAGCTTCGCCGAGCGGCTGAACCGCCTCTGCGCGCCGGTGGTGCAGGAAGCGACCGACGGCGCCCGTCTCGAAATCGGCAAGATCTATCTGGCGCCCGGCGGTGAGCGTCATCTCCAGGTCACCAGTGCTTCCGCGCCCTGCTGCCGTCTTGTCGACCGGCCGCCGGTCAACGGACACCGACCGTCAGTCGACGTGCTCTTTGATTCGGTCGCGGAGCTGGCAGGCCGCAACGCCGTCGGCGTGATCCTGACCGGAATGGGCCGCGATGGCGCGGCCGGATTGTTGAAAATGCGCCACGCCGGCGCCAGAACGCTCGGCCAGAACGAAAAAACCTGTGTCGTTTACGGAATGCCAAGGGTTGCCCACGAACTTGGCGCCGTTGAGCAGCAGCTGCCCCTGTCTGCCATCGGTGAGGAAATATTGAAAATGACAGCCGCCCGAAAGGAAGGGACCGAATAATGTCGATCGCGGAGAAAATCAAAGTTCTGATCGTTGACGATCAGGTAACGAGCCGGTTGCTGCTCAGCGATGCGCTGACCCAGCTCGGCTTCAAGCAGATCACGTCCGCAGGCGACGGCGAGCAGGGCATGAAGATCATGGCCGAGCAACCGCACCACCTGGTGATCTCGGATTTCAACATGCCGAAGATGGATGGCATCGGCTTCCTTCAGGCGGTGCGCACGAATCCCAACACCAAGAAGGCGGCCTTCATCATCCTCACCGCCCAGGGTGACCGCGCGCTGGTGCAGAAGGCGGCCCAGCTCGGCGCCAACAACGTGCTCGCAAAGCCGTTCACGATCGAAAAGATGAAAGCGGCTATTGAAGCCGTGTTTGGAGCCTTGAAATGATCAATGAGGGGGCAGCCCGCCGCGTGCACATCATTCAGGGCGAGTACAAGGTTTTGAGCGACCCGAATGCGGTGCTCTCGACCATTCTCGGCTCGTGCGTGGCTGCGTGCCTCCGAGATCCTGTCGCCGGCGTTGGCGGTATGAACCACTTCTTGCTGCCCGGCACGGCGAACTCGCCGATGACCGGCGGCGATGCCACGCGCTACGGCGTGCATCTGATGGAATTGCTGATCAACGGTCTCCTGAAGCAGGGCGCCCGGCGCGACCGGCTGGAGGCAAAGATCTTCGGCGGCGCGAAGACGATCTCGACATTCTCCAATGTCGGTGAGCAGAACGCGGCCTTTGCCGTGCAGTTCCTGAGGGATGAAGGCATTCCGGTAGTCGGTTCCTCCACCGGCGGAGAGCATGGACGCAAGCTTGAATATTGGCCGGTCTCCGGTCGTGCCCGGCAATACCCCCTGACCGGCGCCGAAACGCAGAGAACCGTCGCTCTCGAGCAGCGCCCCGCCGCTCCGCAGAAGCCCGTCGAAACCAGTATCGAATTTTTTTGATGGCGAGGATTTTCATATGACATTTACCCCCGTGATGGAGCCGCCCGCGCCTGTCGAAGCGCTGAGCGACATCCTGATGCGCATCGTTTCCGAACTGCACGACGTCGCCTACCTCATCGAGCGCATCGAGCCGCAGCTTCTCGAACTCGGCGGCGGCGCCGACGTCCTGAATTCGCCCGACGCCATGAAGGTCATGCAGGGTATCGATCTCGCGGTGCAGAAGTCGCGCGGCCTTGCCGAATTCATCGACACCATCACCGGCGAAATCCCGCACGGCTGGACGGTGGACGTCGCCACGGCCCTCAGCCTCGTCAAACTGGCGGAGATGCAGAAGGCGCTCGGCGGCGCCACGCGCCACGGGCACTCCCAGCCGCTGAGCAAGGCGGCCGGCGACTTCGATTTCTTCTAGCAGCTTTTCACTCCGCGCGCTCTTACGAAACGCTCGCACAAGTTTCGCCGATTAATCGTCAGATGAGGCAATAAGCCTGCTTTGTCTTTGACGGATCGCGCGAGAACAGAATGAATCTGTTAAATCAATTAGTTCAGATTTTTAAGAACTTTGGTGCCCTAGGCCGAACACGCCTGATGATTCTGGGAGGCGTCGGCGCCGTTTCCATCGCAATCGTCCTTGCGGCTGCCCTTTTCGTCAACAAGCCGGCACAGGAAACGCTCTATGTCGGCCTGGATTCTCCCGATCTCAACCAGATCAGCATGGCGCTGGCCGAAGCCAACATCAATTTCCAGGTCGGTACGGACGGTTCCAGCATCACCGTTCCCGCGGGAATGACGGGCAAGGCCCGTCTGATGCTTGCCGAACGCGGCCTGCCGAACAGCGCCAATGCCGGTTATGAACTTTTCGACAATGTCGGTTCTCTCGGCCTGACCTCCTTCATGCAGGAGGTGACGCGGGTTCGGGCTCTGGAAGGCGAAATCGCCCGTACCATCCAGTCGATCTCGGGTATAACAGCCGCTCGCGTCCATATCGTCATGCCGGAGGTCGGAAACTTCCGGAAGGCGGAGCAGAAACCGACCGCCTCCGTCATGATTCGCGCAAGTGCCGCCACCGGACGCAGCGCCGCCACCTCGATCCGCCACCTCGTCGCCTCGGCCGTGCCGGGGCTGGACGTCGATGATGTGACGATCCTCGATTCCGCCGGCCAGCTGCTTGCATCAGGTGACGAGGCGAGCAACAGCTCGCTGAATCGCTCGCTCAGCATCGTGCAGAACGTCCAGCAGGAAGTCGAATCCAACATCGACAAGGCGCTCGCCCCCTTCCTCGGCATGGACAATTTCCGCTCCAGCGTCACCGCCGATCTCAACACGGACGCCCAGCAGATCCAGGAAACCACCTACGATCCGGAATCCAAGGTCGAACGCTCGGTCCGCTCGACCAAGGAAGCCCAACAGTCTCAGCAGAAGCAGTCCGACAGCGCGACGACCGTCGAGCAGAACATTCCGCAGGCGGCTCCGCAAGCCGGCGGCTCCGCCGGACCCGAATCGCAGGACAAGTCCGACAAGCGCGAAGAGCAGACCAACTACGAAATCAACAGCAAGACGACGGCGACGACCCGCAACAGCTACAAGGTCGAGAAGCTTTCGATCGCGGTGGTGGTCAACAGGGGCCGCATCGCCAAGATGGTCGGCGAGCCCGCCGATCAGGCCAAGATCGACGCCTATGTCGCCGAAATGCAGAAGATCGTTGCTTCGGCGGCCGGCATCGACGCCAAGCGCGGCGACGTCGTTACCGTCACGGCCATGGACTTCCTCGAGAACCAGCTGCTCGAAGAGGCCAGCAGCGGCGTCCACGTCATGGATATGCTGAGCCGCAACCTTGCCGGCATCATCAACTCGCTCGCCTTCGTCGCGGTCGCCTTCGTGGTGGTCTGGATGGGTCTGCGGCCTCTGGTGCGCAGCGTCAGCGGCAACTCCACCGCGGTTCTCGGCGACGCCACGCCGGAAGCGGTCGGCCTCGAGCTTCCCGACTTTGCCCCGGCGGCCGGAGCGCCCGGAGGGGCTCTCATGGACGGCTTCGGCTCCGACTTCGGCTTCGACAGCACCGAGGATCTTCTCAGCCTCGGCGACGACGACGGCAATTTCAACCGTCGCGTCAAGGAGGGCCCGGAACGCAAGCTCGCCCGCATGGTCGAAATCAACGAGGAGCGCGCCGCGAAAATCCTCAGGAAATGGGCAATCGACGACGCAGCGTAAGAAAAGGCCGGGCAACCGGCCTTTTTCTATTTTACCAAATTTTGCCGCCCCTAACGAGAATGTTACCGGTCCCTACAAAGCAAGAAAGACCCGCTGCGTCGCCGATTGTCGAAATACAGAGAGTATGGATGCAGGGTTTGACGTGTAGTCGAGAGTATCGTTCAGTCGAAGAGCGCGTTTCTGTGCAGTCCGAAAAAATACGAGAGCTACATCGTCGCGAAGTTGTTAAGCCCCTTTTCGATATGCTCAACGCAGGGAGCTTGAATAGGAATAAAGTATCACTTGCATTGAATTGGAGCTGTGGGAAGGCGGATAGACTTGCTGTGGATCACTCGCGTAAAACGCGAATCAAGTTGCGGTACAGCCAGAATCACCTTAGCCTCCCCTATATCTTGAGGGGCGCAATTGGTGCTCGAATCAGTGCATGGGCTGCGGTGGAAGTAAATCCCCAGAAGTCGGAGATGGTGATTTGCATCGGCTGTCTTACCCTTGAATGATTCTGAAATGGGATTCGAGTGGGACTTGAATTGAATCCTCTACGCAAAAATTGCTGTTGCACCGAGTTTGATCGTTCCTCAGCCGCAGGAAATTGCCAATGGATATGAACATATTTCAGGCGAGCAGAGGCGAGGGGCAGATGGTGAATTTCGCGAGCTTGGCGGCACCGGGTCTATTGCCGCGCGATGAATTGATTCGGCGCCTGCACGGTGTCGCCGACACCGGCAGGTTGCAGTCGGGGCTGCGGGCGTTGACGGAATATGTCGGTGCTTCACACTACCTGCTGGCGCGCTGCGATCTGATCCAGGAAAGCGGCCTTGATTTCATCGTGTCGTCGGACTGGCCCTTCGATCTGGTCAAGGACATCGCCAATGAGCTGGTCAGCGGCTATGCTCGTTCGACCGAGCTCGAAAAATGCATGCAGGTCTTCCAGCCGAATTTCGCACTTCTGCCCGATCATGCCGATGTGCCTGACGGCGCCAGCCGCCAATATTGTTCGTTGACCTTCAATGTCGGCCGGTCGCGCCTCGCCCTGATGTTCCTGTTCGGCGAAGGATTTATCCTTTCGCCGGAGCGTCTGCGGGATGTGGGCCTGCTTGCGGGCTATGTCGCGAGCTTCCTCCGGTGCGGCGGCACGAGGGTCGACCGCGATTTCGAATTGACGGACCGCGAGCTCGAATGCCTGTTCTGGATCGCCGAGGGCAAGACCAGCGACGAGATCGCCATGATCCTCGGAATCTCCCGCAATACGATCAACAACTACATTACCAGCGTGATGCGCAAGACGGCGACCAAGACCCGGTCCGAGGCCATTGCCTTCGCCGTCCGCAACAATCTCGTGTAGGGGGAGCCATGGCGCATCCATCAGGCAGAACAATGAGCGGCGCCGAGCAGCTGCGCACCGTGCGGGTGAGCAGAATTTCCAGCCGGTCCGATCTCTTTCCGCGGCTGATCGCCATGCAGAAGCTCGCCGATGCTCAGGGGTTTGCGATCTACCGCGTCAGCGGCTCTGGCCTGCCGGCAAAGCAGCGCCTGGTTTGCGAGCTCGAAAATTGGGGCTCGTCCAATGCTGGTTTCGGCAAGGCCTTCACGGATGCCTATGGCGATATCCTCCTCGATCATATCGAAAAATCGCTGCTGCCGCTTTCATGGGCCGGCGGCTACGATCGTGCCGCACCCGGCCCGGCGGACTTCGCGCCGTTTATGACGCGGCTGAAGGACGGTATCCTGCCTTTTTCCGGCCTCGCCTTTCCCGTGCGGCTCGGCGCCGTCGGCAACGGCTTCATCCTGTTCACCGGCGATGAACTCGACCCGTCGAGCGATACGATCGTCGAACTGCATGGCCGGTGCTGCCACATCATGATGGATCTGCTCTCGCTCGACGAGCGTCGCGCGGCTGCTGCCGAGGCGCTCAGCGAACGCGAAATCGCCTGTCTGCAGCTTGCCGGCGACGGCCGCATCAGCGAAGAGATTGCCGACAAGCTCGGCCTCTCCGTGCATACCGTGAACGCTTATCTCGGCTCGGCGACCATTAAGCTCGATTCCGTCAACCGCATTCAGGCGATCGCGAAGGCGATCCGGCTCGGCTATATCAGCTGAAACCGCGCGCGCCCTTCGTTATCAGAAGGGCGCATCAGATCTTCATTGTCTTGAGGGAAGGTCAGCTCGCCAGTGCTCGCGGCGGCTGGTTCACGCTGTAGCGTGATTCTCGAAGGCTCTTCTCCAGGAAGACGGTATTCTCGTCGGGATCGGCCGAGGGGGCCTGGAACGCGATATGGTTGATCTCGATGCCGGCATGATCTTCGGCAAGGGTGAGCTGCGCATAGACGGTGACGCCGCGCGGCTTGATTTCGAGATCGAGAACGACTTCCGGCTTGCCGCCCCACTCTAGCGTATAGTTTCCGCCCAGGCCGAAATTCACCGTGCCCGGGTGAAAGAAAAGCTCCGCTGCCGAAGCGACGAGATCGGAAAGGTTGCCGTAATACTCGAAGCGCAGCAAAGAAATAAGGTCAGAGGCATCCAGAAGGCGCAGTTCCGTGGCGACCGGGCTGATCGCCTCTGCGAGGATCTTTTCACGCTGGGCAGAGTGAGGGCATTTTTTCATTCGGCTTATCTTACCCGTTTGTTCTTGGCGTCTGCGGCGTAGACCCGATGGATCAGCTCCGCAACGGCCTTATAGAAGACTGACGGTATGACACTATCGACCGAGACTTGCGCAAACATGGAGCGCGCGAGTGGCGGATCCTCGAACACCGGTATGCCGTTCTGCTCCGCGATCTCCCTGATCTTGAGCGCGATGAGGTCTTGCCCCTTGGCCAGCACGATAGGGGCATCGTTTTCTTCGCGCGCGTAGCGCAGCGCCACCGCATAGTGCGTCGGGTTGGCGATGACGAGCGTCGCCCGGTGCACGTTGGCGATCATGCGCCGGCGTGCGCGGTCCCGCATCAGCGAGCGCTGCCGGCTCTTGACGAAGGGATCGCCCTGCGCCTGCTTGTTTTCTTCCTTCACCTCGTGGCGCGTCATCTTCAGCTCGGTGAACCAGTGATGTCGCGTCCAGAAAAGGTCGGCGATTGCCACCATCGCGGTTGCGATCAGCATGACGATGACGATCTTGCGCATCGCCGTCATCATCCGGAGGAGGATCGTCTGCGGATCGGAGAACATCGCATCGATCGAGCTGAAATATTCGCTCCTCAGCACGAAGAACAGGATAATCCCGACGACGACGACCTTGAACAGCGACTTTGCGAATTCGATGAGGCCTGGCAGGCTGAAGAGCCGGCTCCAGCCCTTGACCGGAGAGATCCGCGAGGCCTGCGGCCGGATGCGTTCGAGCACCGGAGTCGGCAGATTCTGGAAAATGGAGGAGGCGATGCCGAACACCATGAACAGGATGAAGGCGGGCGCGAGCAGCGCCGCACTTGCCCAGCCGAGCTTGACGAAGAGCGCCAAAATATCCGGCCCCGTTTCGATCTTCCACTGGTCGGGCTGCTCGAAGATGTCGCGTAGCGTCTCGCTCAGGCGCCCGACGCTGTCGGGAAGGAAGAACACCAGATAGATGAAGGTGGCGAGGATGGTCGCGAAGATCGACAGCTCGCGCGAAAACGGTACATTGCCTTTCTCCGCGGCATCGGTTCGCTTCTTCGCGGTCGGGGCTTCTGTTTTGCTGTCCTTGTCATCATCTGCCAAGTCGCGGCCCTCCGTCAAAGAAACAGGCGGCAGCTAATGCAGTTCGCCCAAGATATGCAGCGGTTTTGGGATGACGACATGCATCAAAACAAAGACCTAAAGCGCGTCGCATGGAACTCTGGTTCCATGCGACGCGCTTTAGAGCGCAGCCTATTGTCAGAAGGGTAGTCGCCTGTCGGACGGCGATCAACAGCTGCCTTTCGGCATGCCTCTTTTGTCAACAGTCTCGAAGAGTTAGGCAGCCGCCGAGGCGTCGCCTTCCTTCTCCTTCAGCTCGATCTGGCCTGAGTTGGCCAGGCGAATCGCTTCCTGCGCCACGGCGCGCCGTGCAATGGCGATCTCGCGCGGATTGACGCCGCCCATGCCGTTCTGCAGATCCGATTCGATCATGCGGCGCTGGCGCGGGCTGATGGCGGAGAGAACCGATTCGCGGATCTCGGCAGGCGAGCCGCGCAGCGCGACGGTGAGCACGTCGGTCGAGATGTCGTTGAGCAGCAGGACGCGGCTGCGCTGCGGCATGTACATGAGGTCCTCGAAGAGGAAGATCTTCGGGCGAACCTTGTTGACCGACTCGCGGCTGATCGATTCCAGCGAGGTGAGCAGCGTGTCGACCTGCGGCTTGTCGAGTTCGTTCATGAGGTCGGCGACCTTCGTCGAGCCGGCCGCATTGCGCTCTGCCTCGACTTCGGCAAGCAGCGTCATGACCTGGTTCTCGATGATCTGTGCCGCCTTCGGGCTGACGGTCTTCATGTTGACCGTGCGGTTCATGATGTCGGCGCGACGGTTGTCGGGAAGCTGCAGCAGCACCTTGGCGCCGAAGTTGGACGGCATCATCGAAAGAATATAGGCAACGGTCTGCGGGTGTTCGCGCAGCAGGAACTGGGCGACGAATGCCGGCTCCGCCTCGCTGAGGCGATCCCAGATCGATGTCTCGTAGGCCTGGAACGCGGTGCGGCGGCCGAGCAGGCTGTCGACCTCGTCGGGCGTCAGGCCTTCTTCCAGAATGGCCTCGATCGCCTTGGCATTGTCCATCAGGCCGGCGCCCTCGGTGAAGAGGTCTTCGAACTCGCCGACGAGCGAGAGCAGCTCGTCCGGCGGAATGGCACGCAGCGACTGGGCGGATGCGATAATGGTCTGCAGTTCGGCCTGGGTAAAATATTTCAACAGCCGGCCGGCGACTCCTTTTCCCATCGCGAGAAGAACAGCCGCCGCCTTTTCAGCCTGGGTCAACGGTTTCCCGGCTAGCGCGCCGCCGAAATCGTCAAAGTCCATCATGGTCTAACCTCTCCGTCCCACACAGGGATCAGGCTTTTTTCGTACTCAAAACTTCTATCAGCTTCACACCGAATCGGGTGTCGTCGTTATCAAGCACCGTAATCTCGCCGCGTGCAATCCTGCGGCCGTTCACCATGATCTCGACCGGTTCGCCGATCTTCTTGTCGAGGGCGATCGTCGCCCCTTCATTCAGGTTCATCAGGCCGGAGACCTGCATGCGGCTGGTGCCGAGCATGATCTGGACATCGATCGGGATGTCCATGATCAGGTCGAAATTGGAGGTCAGCGCACTGCCGAGCGGAGCCGGGGAGGCTTCGAAGGAGGAGCTGGCGCCGAAATCCATGCCGGCAGCCGGGCTGGCATCGCCGGCGCCGAAATCGCCGCCGAAATCGTCGCTGCCGAAAGGGTTTTCAGAGACATCGCCGCCGAAGGGCGACAAGTCCGTTCCTGCTCCGAAGGCGTCGTTCTGCAGGTCGTCGCCAAACTGCGGCAGGTCGCCGTCGACATCCTTCTTCAGGACGCCGCGCAGATCGTCGATCGCCTGGTCGAGATCTGCCTCGGTGCCCGGAACGTCCAGGGGGAAGTCGCTGTTCTGCTGTGTTTTCTTCGTTGCCATGAAATCACTATTCCAGTTGAAACTTGCCTCAAACTGCCGTTGCAGCCCAAAAGCCAGAGAACCGATTAATTCATTAAATGACGGATGAGTTCGTCATCCGAGTTCATCGTATCCTTGACGCGGACCATGTAGTTTTCGCCTGAACGCCCGAACTCGCACACATACAGTTCCTTGCTGTTGGCGCTGACCTCGACGCGCACGTCGCCGCGGTCGCGGAACGGAATGACGTCGCCGACCATGAGCTTCGATATCGTGCGCAGCGTCAGATCCTGCAGCCTGATCTTGGCTTCCAGCGTGACCTGCGAGCGCCGGACCTGGTCGCCGAGCTGTTCGGCCCATTCCGGCGACTTGGCGCCGGCCTGGCGCTTCGGTTTCGGCGGCGTCACCGTGGTCTTGAGCAGCGCCGTCTGCGGAACGATCAGCGAGAATTCCGAAACGATGCCGGCAAGCGTGATCGACATGTTGATGGCGGCGGCGAATTCGTCCGGACGGTCTTCCGGCGGCTTGGCGCGCGCGTCATGGGCATGCGGGGCCGAAAGGCTCAGTTCGAAACCACCGGGCGCGTTGACGGCCGAGCGCAGCACTTTCGCGATTTTGTCGAAGACCATGACGGCCAGATCGAGTTCGATGATCGACAGCAGCCTGTCGGCCGGTTCTTCGATCGTATCGGCCGTGGCGCCGAGCAGATGCTCCATCAGCGTGATGACGAAACCGTTGCCGCAGGCAAGCGTGATGTTCTGCGACCAGTTTCGCAGCGTCGCGTCGACGAGCGTGACGTTGGCGCTGAGGTCGTCGATCAGGTGGTTCTTGTAGCCGATCTCGCAACCGATATAGTTGACCGTCACGTCGAGGCCTGTTTCGCTCTTGATGACGTCGGGAAAGAATTCGCTGTAGATATCGCCGAAGGAGCTGCAGATCTTGGCGACCCTGCCTTTGTCGCCGAGCCCGCCCGTCAGCTTGGCAAGAAGGGCAGGATCCATTGCCGGTTTGTCATGCGACGCATTGCTCGTGGTCATTTAAGCCGCCTTGTTTTCGCCGCCTGGGTTCATCATTTCCTGTTCGACAGCATCGATGGAGGGACGCTCGTAAGCCGAGATCGTCTTGCGGCCGTATTCGAGAGCGACCTGAGGCACCGACCCGTTCATATAGGCAAGCAGCGTCTGCTTGACGATGACGTAAAGGCGGTGCTGCTTGCTGCGCACGATCTTGATCTGGGAGACCAGCGGCGAGCAGACGCAGTAGGACAGGATAATGCCGAGGAAGGTGCCGACGAGCGCCGAGCCGATCAGGTGGCCGAGCACTTCAGGCGAATCGTTGATATGAGCCATCGCCTTGATAACGCCGAGAACGGCCGCGACGATACCGATCGCCGGGAAGGAATCGCCCATGATCTGGATCGCGTGATAGGGCTTCATCTTGTCGTGCATGATGGTGTTGAGCTCTTCGTCCATCAGCGCCTCGATTTCGTGGCTGCGGGCGTTGCCGATGATGATCAGACGCACGTAATCGCAGATGAAGGCCGTCAGTTCCTTGTTCTTCAGAACGGTCGGAGCGAGCTGGAAGATGGTCGAATCAGCCGGGTTGTCGATATGGGCTTCGATTTCGTTTCGTGATTTGGTGCGCAGGTCGCGCATCAGCGAATAAAGCACGCCGAGCGTATCGAGATAATTGCGTTCCTTCGGCACAGCGTGCTTAAAACTTTCGCCGAGCGCCTTTCCGGAATCCTTCACCACCTTCATCGGGTTCGCCATGATGAAGCTGCCGAGGCCGGCGCCGCCAATGATGAGGAACTCGAAGGGCTGAAACAGGGCGTTCACTTCGCCGCCCATCGCCATGAAGCTGCCGACGATACAGCCGCAGACAACAATAAATCCGATAATAATATTCATCGTCAGCCCAATCCGAACGTTGCTTTTCTCTGAGACGGATAGGGTTTCTGCCTTGCGTGAGGCTGATGAAAGGGCTGCTCGCGGGGCGTTTGCGTGTGCCAGCTTCGCGCAAGCATCTGCCGTCAGTCTATAGGTGACGAATGGGCGTCCGCGCTCGTTTCTGAGATGCCGCCTCAGCGAAATTCCGGCCGAACCAGACAGACGACGCCCGGCTTTTCGTTCCGTTCATCGCCAATGCTTGGAGCTTACCGACATGCAATCCGGTCTTTATGTTTCTCTGTCGTCGCAGATGGCCTTGGAAAAGCGCCTCAACACCATTGCGGACAACATGGCGAACGTGAACACGACCGGTTTTCGCGCCACCGAGGTGAAGTTCGATGAGATGGTGGCGAACACCAAGAACAAGCTGAACACCAAGGTCGCCTTCGTTTCCCAGGGCAACGACTATCTGAACGAGCAGAACGGCGAACTGCAGCACACCGGCAACATGCTCGATTTCGCCATCAAGGGCGATGCCTGGTTTTCGCTCGATACGCCGGCCGGCCGCGTGCTGACGCGGGATGGCCGCTTCACGCTCAAGGACACGGGCGAGCTCGTCTCGATCAGGGGATATCCCGTTCTCGATGCCGGCGGCGCACCGATCCAGCTCAACACCAAGGGCGGCGAACCGGCCGTCGGCACCGATGGCATCATCTATCAGGGTGGCCGCCAGGTCGCCTCTCTCGGCCTGTTTGAAGCCGATATCGGCAAGGGCTACCTGCGCTACGAAAACAGCGGCATCATGACCACCGAGCAGCCGCGCGCCGTCGTCGACCGCTTCAATGTCGGTGTCGAACAGGGCTATCTCGAAAATTCCAATGTCAATGCGATGCGCGAGATCACCCAGCTGATCGAAGTCAACCGCGCCTTTGAAAGCGTCTCGTCGCTGATGCGCGACAGCGAGGATCGTTCAAGGAAGCCGTCCAGACGCTCGGGGGCAGCCGCTGATGCATGTCGCCCAAAAAAAGTCCGGGCGCAGGCAGCATATTGCACGCGGCGTATTTCCGGGCGGGATTTGAAGCATGAGCACCGCGCTGCTGTCCGAAGATAGTCTTTCTCCGAAGCTGGCGCACCTGGCAGACCTCGTCGATCGATACGTCTCGCCGGAGTTTGCCGTTGCCCATGGCGGCCGCGTGCAGACCATCGCCGCCGGTCACTATACCGTCCGCGGCCTGTCGCGCCACGTTCGCCTCGGAGAGTTCGTGGCTCATAAATCGGCCACCGGCATCCACCTCGGCGAGGTCGTGCGCGTCGAGCCGGAATTGATTTATGTCTGCCCGATCGAACCGGGCGAGCCGATCGGCATCCACGATACGGTCATCCGCAAGGGCGCCTTCCGCATCTCACCGTCGGACAGCTGGTGCGGACGCACCCTCAATTCGCTCTGCGAGCCGATCGACGGGCTGGGTCCGATCACCGAGGGTCTTGATCGCCGCTCGATTTCCAATACCGCGCCGCCCTCGATGACCCGCAAGCGGGTGGAGACCGGCTTCAAGACCGGCGTGCGCGCGATCGATATCTTCTCGCCGCTCTGCCTCGGGCAGCGCCTCGGCATCTTCGCCGGTTCTGGCGTCGGCAAGTCGACGCTGTTGTCCATGCTCGCCCGTGCCGATGCCTTCGACAAGGTGGTGATTGCGCTCGTTGGCGAACGCGGCCGCGAGGTGCGTGAATTCATCGAGGACACGCTCGGCAGCAACATGAAGAAGGCAATCGCCGTCGTCGCCACAAGCGACGAGAGCCCGATGCTGCGCAAAATGGCCCCGCTGACGGCCGTCACCATCGCCGAGCATTTCCGCGACAAGGGCGAGAACGTCCTCTTCATCGTCGACAGCATCACGCGCTTCGCCCATGCGATCCGAGAAGTGGCGACCGCTTCCGGCGAGCCGCCGATCGCGCGCGGTTATCCTGCTTCCGTCTTCACCGAGCTGCCCCGCCTTCTGGAACGCGCAGGTCCCGGTCCCGAGGGCGCCGGCACGATCACGGCGATCATCTCGATCCTCGTCGATGGCGACAACCATAACGACCCGATCGCCGATTCGACGCGCGGCATCCTCGACGGTCATATCGTCCTGCAGCGCAGCCTTGCCGAAGAGGGGCGCTATCCGCCGATTGATCCGCTCGCCTCGATCTCGCGTCTTGCCCGCAAGGCCTGGACGCCGGATCAGGAAAAGCTGGTGTCGCGGCTCAAGGTTCTGATCCACCGCTTCGAGGAGACGCGCGACCTGCGCATGATCGGCGGTTACCGCCAGGGCGCCGATCCAGATCTCGATATGGCGGTCAAGCAGGTGCCGATCATTTACGACGTCCTGAAACAGTCGCCGGGTGATCGCGAGTCGCCCGACGCCTTTGCCGATCTCGCCGGCGCGCTCAAGGCCGCAGCCGGTATGGGCAATCCGGGCGGACCCATCCAGAGGAGATAGACGTGGCTGAATTCGACGACGAACGCATCGCTTCCCTGAAGCAGCGCAGGAAGACCGCCATGCTGGACCGGTTTCTGACCTTCGCTGGCCTGGCGCTTGCCGGCGCCTCCGCCTTCTTCCCCTGGTACGTCTTCTTCAACGAGGACAAGTTCGGCATCAATGTTGCCACGAGCGGCAATTCGCGCGAGCTGCCGGATTGGCCGGCCCGCAACGTCTTCAGCGTTTCGCCGCTTGCCATGGTCAACAAGAACGAGCCGGACAAGAAGCCCCCGCCAATCGATCCGCTGACGACGGCGACGGTCTCCGACCTCGGCAAGGAGCGCGACGGCGGCCCCATCCTGGAAGACCAGCCCTTCCCAGGTAAATCTTCCTTCCGCCTGCTGCACGTCTCCAACGGCCGGGCGTTGATCGAGGATCCCTCTGGAATGTATGTGGTTCGTATCGGCTCGATCCTGCCCGATGAAAGCCGCCTTGCGGCACTTGAGCAGCGCGACGGCAAGTGGGTGATCGTTACCTCCAAGGGCGACACCTACCAGAACAATTGAACCTGTCCGCAAACGGCAACAGGGCTCCGCCGCGAACCGGCCGGAGCCCTTGTTCTTTTAACGGCCGGGCCTTCGCCGAGAAGCAGCTCCACGGCTGAATTCCCGTAAGTCCCACGCAAGATTACCCCACTAGGTTCGGGACAGTAAAAACGGAGAGTTCTCATGCAACCGATCCAACTTTTCGACTTGGCTTCGCGGCAGGCGGAATGGCTGACGATCCGTCAGCAGGTTGTTGCTGGCAACATCGCGAATGCCAACACCCCAAAGTTCCACGCCAAGGACGTCACGCCTTTTGATGCCGTGCTGGATAAGTCCGACATCACCATGACGCGCACCAATCCGGCGCATTTGAGCGGCAATGATTTCAGCGAGAGCGGCGATATCGACGTCAAGGACGCCGCCCTCGACCAGGAAATCGGCATCCAGGAATCCGGCAACACGGTCGGTTTGGCCGAAGAGCTCTCCAAGTCTGGCGATATCAAGCGCCAGTACGATCTGAACACCTCGCTGGTCAGTTCCTTCAACCGCATGATGCTGATGACCGTCAGGAAGTAAAAGTCATGGATCCGCTTGCAGCAGCAATGAAAATCGCCGGTTCCGGGCTTGAGGCGCAGTCGACGCGCCTGCGCATCGTCTCGGAAAACATCGCCAACGCCCGTTCGACCGGCGACACGCCCGGCGCCGACCCCTATCGCCGCAAGACGATCACCTTCGGCCAGCAGATGGATCGCACGAGTGGCGTCGAAACCGTCAACGTCAAGAAGGTCGGCGTCGACGAAGGCGATTTCAGTACCGAATTCGACCCCAGCAATCCGGCGGCGAACGAAAAGGGTGTCGTCAAGCTGCCGAACGTCAACATCCTGGTCGAGATGGCCGACATGCGCGAAGCCAACCGCTCGTATGACGCCAACCTGCAGACCATCAAGCAGACCCGCGACCTCGTTTCGTCCACGATCGATCTTCTGAAGAGCCAATAATCAATGATCAGCAGCGTCCAGAATGTCAGCAGTCTTTCGATGACCCGTGCGCTCGGCGCCGTCGATACCGAAAATTCCGCCTCGTCGTCCGCGGCCACCATGCCGGGCACAGCGGGCGCTACGAATGGCCTGAGCTTCGCCTCCGTCATGGGCAACATGGCGACCGATGCCGTCACCAGCCTGAAGGGTGCGGAAAGCATGTCCTTTGCCGGCATCAAGGGCACGGCGACGACGCGCGAAGTCGTCGATTCCATGCTGCAGGCCGAGCAGACGCTGCAGACCGCGATTGCCATCCGCGACAAGGTCGTCTCGGCCTTTCTCGAAGTCACCAAGATGCAGATGTAACTGATTTGAGGACGAACACATGAGAGCGCTCGCCATCGCAGCAACGGGCATGGATGCCCAGCAGACCAATCTGGAAGTCATCGCGAACAATATCGCCAACATCAATACGACGGGATTCAAGCGCGCCCGCGCCGAGTTCACCGACCTTCTCTACCAGACCGAACGTGCCAAGGGCGTTGCCAACCGCGCCAACCAGGCCGTCGTTCCGGAAGGCGCCAATATCGGCCTCGGCGTCCAGACCTCGGCGGTCCGCAACCTGCATCTCCAGGGCGAACTCACCCAGACCGGCAACGACCTCGACGTGGCGCTGATCGGCAAGGGTTTCTTCCAGATCCAGTCGACCGACGGCACCACGCTCTATAGCCGCGCCGGCGCCTTCAACAAGAACGATCAGGGCCAGCTCGTCACCACAGACGGCTATGAAGTCCTCCCCGGCATCACCATCCCGCAGGGCTCGACGGAGCTGACCATCAGCCGCTCCGGCCAAGTGAGCGCCAAGCTGCCCGGCCAGACCACCCCGACCACGCTCGGCCAGCTGACGCTTGCCGACTTCGTCAACGAAGCGGGCCTCCAGCCGATCGGCGACAACCTCTTCCAGCAGACCCCGGCATCCGGCGAAGCCGTCATCGGCAACCCGGATGAGGAAGGCTTCGCCTACATGAAACAGGGTTACCTGGAATCTTCGAACGTCGACCCGGTGAAGGAAATCACCGAGCTGATATCGGCCCAGCGTGCTTACGAAATGAATTCCAAGGTGATCACGACAGCTGATGAAATGGCCTCCATCGTCAGCAAGAACCTGAAGTAAAGGGAAGGGCCGAAACATGATGTTTTGCCGGGTAGGACGCATCTCAGGATGGGTGGCGGCAGCCACGATCGCAATCGCGGGCATCATTTTGCCCGCGGGCGCGGATGCCGGCATGGGCTATGCCGTCGTCCCGACGACGATCATCTACCCCGGCGACACATTGTCGGGCAGCCAGCTTCAGGAGGTCGAGGTCACCAATCCCAACCTCGCCGGAGACTATGCCAAATCGATTTCGCAGGTCGAAGGCCTCGTCTCCAAGCGAACGCTGCTGCCGGGCCGCACGATTGAGGTCTCAGCCCTGCGCGAGCCCTATACGGTAACGCGCGGCTCCTCGATCCGCCTGGTCTTCTCTCTTGGCGCAATGACGATCTCTGCCGCCGGCACGCCCCTTGAAGATGGCGCGACGGGGCAGCTCATCCGCGCGCGCAATATGGATTCCGGGGTCATCGTCAGCGGCACGGTGCTTGCGGACGGCACGGTCCATGTGAGGGCAAAATGAAATTGTTCTTCCGTTTCTTGACGCTTGTTGCGGTCGTCGCCATGAGCCTGGCCGATGTCGCGCCCGCCTGGGCGCTGACGTCTCGCATCAAGGACATCGCTTCCCTTCAGGCCGGCCGCGACAACCAGCTGATCGGTTACGGCCTGATCGTCGGCCTGCAGGGAACCGGCGATGGCTTCCGTGCCTCGCCCTTCACCGAACAGTCGATGCGGGCCATGCTGCAGAATCTCGGCATCTCGACGCAGGGCGGCCAATCCAACGCCAAGAATACGGCGGCGGTGATGGTCACCGCCAACCTGCCGCCTTTTGCAAGTCCCGGCAGCCGTATCGACGTCACGGTCAGCTCGCTCGGCGATGCCACGTCGCTGCGCGGCGGCACGCTTGTCATGACCTCGCTTTCCGGAGCCGACGGCCAGATCTATGCCGTCGCGCAGGGCGCCGTCATCGTTTCCGGTTTTCAGGCCCAGGGCCAGGCCGCGACCGTGACTGAAGGTGTGACCACCGCCGGCCGTGTGCCCGGCGGCGCGATCATCGAGCGCGAACTGCCATCCCGCTTCAAGGACTCGGTCAATCTCGTCCTGCAATTGCGCAATCCGGACTTCTCGACGGCGATCCGCATTGCCGACATCGTCAACGGCTATGCGTCGAAGCGCTTCGGCGGCCCGGTCGCCGAAGCCAAGGATTCACAGGAGGTGGTGATCCAGAAGCCGCGCGCAGCCGATCTTACCCGCCTGATGGCCGATATCGAAAATCTCATCGTCGAAACCGACACGCCGGCCAAGGTCGTCATCAACGAGCGCACCGGAACGATCGTCATCGGTTCGGACGTCCGCGTCTCGCCGGTCGCCGTCAGCTACGGCACGTTGACGGTTCAGGTCACAGAGACGCCGCAGATCATCCAGCCCGAACCCTTCTCGCAAGGCCGGACCGCCGTCCAGCCGCAGACCGATATCGCAGCCGAGCAGACCGGCGGGCGCGTCGCCATCATCGACGGTCCTGATCTCAGGACCCTCGTCGCCGGCCTCAACAATATCGGCGTGAAACCGGATGGTATCATTGCCATTCTCCAGGGCATCAAGTCGGCGGGCGCCCTGCAGGCGGAGCTTGTGCTGCAATGATGAAAATATTCAATCCTGATATGACGGTCCTGCAACTGCTGCGCCGGCTTGCGCTGCCGGCAGCAGGCCTGGTCCTACTGTCGATCCCCGGCGCCTTCGCGCAGGAGCACCCGGAGGGCGACATCACCTCTCAGGACGAGATCAAGCAGTTCTGCACCAATATCGCCGATCCCGCCCGCGACCAGCGTTACCTCTTGCAGAAGCAGGAGCTGGAAAAGCTTCGCGCCGACATCGACGCCCGCATGGCCGAGATGGACAAGCGCAAGGCCGAATACCAGGACTGGCTCAAGCGGCGTGACGATTTCCTGAAGCAGGCGGAAGCCGGCCTCACCGAGATCTACAAGAAGATGAAGCCGGACGCGGCAGCAATCCAGCTGCAGGACATGAAGATCGAGGTGGCCTCCGCCGTGATCATGCGCCTCGGCCCGCGCCAGTCTAGCCTCATCCTTAACGAGATGGACCCGCAGAAAGCGGCGGCCATCGCCAGCGTCATCGCCAGTGCGTCCGATCCCAATACGTCGAAGGATCCTTCATGAACATGCGTTTCCCGGCCGCGATCGCCGCCCTCGCACTCCTTGCAGGCTGCCAGTCTCCGACGGCGGTCAGCGAGATCGGCCGCGCGCCCTCCATGAGCCCGATCGGCAGCGGCCTTGCCTACGGCCAGACGCCGCAGATGGCGCTCTATCCGAAGCAGCCACGCGCCGTGGCGCAGGGTTACTCGCTATGGAGCGATTCGCAGGCCGCTCTCTTCAAGGATGCGCGCGCGCTTAACGTCGGCGACATCCTGACCGTCGATATCCAGATCAATGACAAGGGATCCTTCGACAACGAAACCAACCGCAGCCGCAAAAATTCGAGCGGCATGAACTGGGATGTCAACGCCCAGATCTTCGGCTGGACGCCGCAGTCCAAGACGGATCTGACCTACGGCTCCGACACCAGCACCGACGGCAAGGGCAAGATCGAGCGCACTGACAAGCTTAACCTTCTGGTTGCCGCTGTTGTCACCGGCATTCTCGAAAACGGCAACCTGGTCATCTCGGGCTCACAGGAAGTGCGCCTGAACCAGGAACTGCGTATCCTGAACGTGGCCGGTATCGTTCGGCCGCAGGACGTCAACGCCGAGAACCAGATCTCCTACGACAAGATCGCCGAAGCCCGCATCTCCTACGGCGGCCGCGGCCGCCTGATGGAAGTGCAGCAGCCTCCGCGCGGCCAGCAGGCCGTCGATCTTTTCTCGCCGCTTTGAGGCTGAACGACGATGGCAGATCTAGACGCAGCCGCAGGTCAACCGAAGAAATCCGGCTCGCTGATGACCATCATCGGCATCGCGGTGCTGACGCTCGTCGGCGCCGGCGGAGGCTGGGCGGTCGGCACGATCGTCGCGCCCAGCATCAAGGGCGCCAAGGAGGCCGAGCAGGCCAAGGACACCGAGGCAAAGAAGAAGGCCGAGGAAGGCCTGGCGCGTATCTCGACCAAGGAGAACAACGTCGTCCAGCTCGAGCCGATCACCTCGAACCTCGCCTATCCCTCTGAAAACTGGGTCCGACTCGAAGTCGCGCTGCTGTTCAACGGGCCCCCGGATGTCAAGATTTCCGAGGATATCCACCAGGATATCCTCGCCTATATCAGAACCGTTTCCCTTCAGCAGATCGAGGGGCCGCGGGGCTTTCAATATCTCAAGGATGACATACAGGAACGTGTTGACCTTCGCTCGCAAGGGCGGGTATCGAAGGTCATGTTCAGGACATTTGTCATCGAATGATTCGATTTATAGTTTTCCTTGCCGTCATGATGGCGGTGCCGGAACTGGCGGTGGCCCAGCAGCTGCCGACTGACTTGTTGAACGTACCGGTCAACGGCTCTGTCGCCGCCTGGATCATCCGGACCTTCGGCCTGTTGACCGTCCTTTCGGTCGCGCCGGGCATCCTGATCATGGTGACGAGTTTTCCTCGTTTCATCATCGCTTTCTCGATCCTGCGTTCGGGCATGGGCCTATCTTCGACGCCTTCCAACATGATCCTCCTGTCACTGTCCCTGTTCATGACCTTCTACGTCATGTCTCCGACCTTCGATCAGGCCTGGCAGAACGGCGTGCAGCCGCTGCTTGCCAACCAGATCAATGAGACCGAGGCCGTCCAGCGCATCGCCGAACCCTTCCGCACCTTCATGTCGGCCAATACCCGGGATAAGGACCTGGCGCTCTTCGTCGATCTGGCGCGTGAACGCGGGCAGAATATCCAGACGACCGATCCAATCGATTACCGCGTGCTGATCCCGGCTTTCATGATCTCCGAGATCCGTCGCGGTTTCGAGATCGGTTTTCTCGTCGTGCTGCCGTTTCTCGTTATCGACCTCATCGTTGCCACAATCACCATGGCGATGGGCATGATGATGCTGCCGCCGACCTCGATCTCGCTGCCTTTCAAGATTCTCTTCTTCGTGCTGATCGACGGCTGGAACCTGCTGGTCGGCAGCCTGGTGCGCTCGTTCAGCTGATGAGCGCGCGCATGCGTTGAAACGCGCCGCGATCTTTCAGGTTCTCTTACAGTGCTTCGGGTGTTGGTTTTACGCATGTCGTGATCGCAAACGCTGCACACTTTGGTGCGACATGCTTTAGCTGCCATCCACATCTTTGCTCCTAACAAGAAAACCCGCCGGATCGCTCCGGCGGGCTTTCTTGCGGGTAGGCGGGGTCACTCCGAGGCGAAGGGTGCCGTGCGCGGCGGGAGCGCCGCGATGTCGATATGGTCGGGTGCAAGATGCTGCCTGGCGCGCTCGGCCATGATTTCGTAGGCCTGTTCCAGATGATGGCAGAAGCGCTCGGCGTCGAAGAGCGGCGCGATATAGCGCTTCTCTTTCAGATGCGCCTTGTACTCGGCGATCCGGCCGGGGTTCTCAGCGAGCTCGACGGCCATATCCTCGTAGGCTTGCAGGTCGTCCGCGACGAGATCGGGCAGGTCGATGGCCCTGAGCAGGCTTTCGCTGACGCGTGAGGCGAAGTTGGTGCCCTTGACGGTCAGGACCGGGAGGCCGCCCCAGAGCTGCTCCGAGGTGGTCGTGTGGCCGTTGACGGGGAAGGTGTCGATGCCGATGTCGGCCGCCTGCTGGCGGTCGATATGTTCCTCGTAGGGCGCGCGCGGGCAGAAGATGATCCGTTTGGAGGAAATGCCTGATGACTGGAATCGCTTCAAGAGGTTTGCCTGGTTTCGCGGTGAATTCGCCATTAGCCAGAGTACGCTGTTTGGCGCCCGCTTGAGGATCCGGCACCAACTGTCGATCGTTTCCGGCGTGATTTTGCGGTTACCGTTGAACGAGGCGAAGATGAATGCGTCTTCCGGCAGGCCAAGCTTTTCACGCGTGACGGGACGTGGTTTCGGACGATGCATCGGATCGTTCGGCTGGTAGCTCTCCGGCAGCCGGCAGAATTTCTCGTGATAGAAAGGCTTCGCCACGTCAGGCAGTACCGAATGGTCACCGATGACGTAGTCGAGATCGATGTTGACGGTGCTGCCGGGGAAGCCGAGCCAGCCGACTTGAACCGGCGCCAGCGGCAAGTTGAAGGCTGTCGCGCGGCTGCCTGATGTATGACCCTTCAGGTCGACCATTATATCGATATTGTGCTCGTGCACCGTTTCCAACATCGCCTGGTCGGAGAAACCGTGAACGATGACGATCTTGCCCCAGCGGCTGCGGTCGGTATTGTTGTGCTTCAGGAATTCCGGACCTGTATGGCAGAACAGCGTGACCTCAAAGCGGTCCTTGTCGTGCAGTTCGAGAATGCGCTGCAACAGCTTCATCGTCGCGTGGCGATCCCAGAAGTCCGATGACATGTAGCCGATCCGGATCTTGTCCGACCATGTGTGCGGCTGGTTGCGGCGGAAGGTCACCCGTTCCTGGTTGAGGGGAGTCGTGCCGATCGTCGCATATCGGTTGAAATCCTCGTTGCCGCACCAATGCAGGTGATAAAACGGGTTGTCCTTGCGCAGGATCTCGATGTCGCCCTTTGCAAGGGCTGCGTCGATCACGGCCTGATGCTTGCTTGCCTCTTCGAACTCGTTGAATTCGCGGGCGAAAACCAGGTGGAGGAAGCGGAATGCGAGATTGCCAGGAAAACGTTTGAAGAGGTTGCGCGCGAGGCTTTGGTTGGTCGCGTCGTTCAGGTCGTCGCTGAGCAACAGAGCAGCCAGGCGCATGTGATCCGGGTTGGCGCTCTGCGACAACACCGTCTTGAACGGGCTGATGATATCCCGCTGCTGGCGCTTCAGGTAGATCGCGGTGATGATGAAAGCCAGGTCCGCATCTTCCTGAGCCTTAGAAAGATTTCGCATAGCGATCAGCAGCGCTTCGTCTTCGTTGCCGGTCTCGTAATGCAGCTTGGCAGCCTGCTTGGCATATTCGTAGGCGTTGGGCCCCTCACAGCCGGCGGCAAGGCCATAGGCCTTCGCCGCATCGGTCTTGAAGCCGAGCTGCACGAGGTTCTTGGCCAACAGCGCGTAAGTCTTGGCGTCCTGCTGGATATCCATGAGCTGGTTGAGCGTCGCCAGGGACTGTGTATAGCGGCCCATCTGGTAATCCTTGGACGCCGCAGAGAACGAAACTTTGCTGTTCAAAACCCAACTCCGTGAAGGAAATGTTCTGGCATGACTATCGATCGCCGACGCGCGCATGGGCCGTCCTCCCCGAACGGGCGGATCGGTCCGATGATGCTATCCCGGCGCCTGCCACATTGCCATTCGAAGCTTGCTTGAAACCGGTGGCTCGATGACGCCTGCTCCCCAGGGAAAGCTCGTTTTCTCGCCGAACTTGAATGAAAGAAAGTGCATTCAGCAGGCATTAACTATGCGCTGTGAGAGGGCATTAACTATGCGAGATGAGCGGCCGGTACGGACCCTCCATTTTTAAGAAGTTGGCAAGCATTGGCTGCGAGATTGCCCTGGACATGACGGGTTTGGGCCAAACAAATCAGGCGCCGAGTAGCATGAAGCTGGTCCGTCATCGCCGGTACTACAGTCCGGTATGTCCTCCTTTTTGTATCTAGTTTCCAGGGGACAGATTTATGACAAGCATTAACACCAACACTTCCGCACAGGCCGCTCTCCAGACGCTGCGCAACGTCAACCAGGGGCTCCAGTCGACGCAGGCTCACGTTTCCTCCGGCTATCGCGTTGGCAAGGCTTCGGACAACGCTGCTTACTGGTCGATCGCAACGACCATGCGTTCGGACAACAAGGCACTTTCCGCCGTCTCCGACGCTCTCGGCATGGGTGCCGCCAAGGTCGATACCGCTTACACCGCCATGTCCAGCGCCATCGACGTCGTCGGCGACATCAAGGCCAAGCTGGTTGCCGCCACTGAAAACGGCGTCGACAAGGCGAAGGTCCAGGAAGAAATCGGTCAGCTGCAGCAGCAGCTGCTCAGCGTCGCTCAGTCGGCTTCCTTCAACGGCGAAAACTGGGTTGCCGGCGCTTCCGGCACGAAGAGCGTGGTTTCCTCCTTCGTCCGCGACGGTTCCAACGCCGTTTCGGTCACCACGACGGACTACGTTCTCAACAATGGTACGACGGGCAACGTCCTGTTCGGCATGAGCGGTGGCCAGGTCGAAACCTCGACGGGTATCCTTGGCACCTCGAACGGTACGGTCGGTTCGATCTTCTCGATGAACATCACCAACTTCACCGCCGGCCAGATCCAGACGGCTCTGACCAACGTTGAATCGGCGCTGAAGTCCATGACCAGTGCCGGCGCTGCTCTCGGTTCGCTCTCCAAGCGTATCGACAACCAGGACGACTTCGTCCACGCTCTGAGCAACTCGATCGACTCCGGTATCGGCCGTCTCGTCGACGCCAACATGGAAGAAGAATCCTCTAAGCTCAGTGCCCTGCAGACCCAGCAGCAGCTGGCGATCCAGTCGCTGTCGATTGCGAATTCCTCTTCGCAGAACATCCTGTCGCTGTTCCGCTAAAACCGGTCACTACAGGCTTCCAAGTTTCGCGGCCGGGTCATCCCCGGCCGCGAAATGTTTTAAAATAAGGTTAACGGAAATTCATCTAAGTCTCAGATATTTTTACATTATTTAAGTTTATAATTTAGCCTTCCTTAACCATCTTGCTGTTTTCTAGGCCCCATCGAAACGGCGAGTTAACCCTAACAGAGATGGTTAACAGGCATGATGCTGATCGCTGTGGGCCGGCCGAAAATCCGGAATGTCCCTGTTTAAAATCTGCCAACAAGGGGCAAGCAAACTATGACGAGCATCAACACCAATAACGCTGCAATGGCAGCCCTCCAGACTCTCCGTGGCATCAACCAGGGTCTTCAGACGACGCAGGCTCACGTATCGTCGGGTTATCGCGTCGGCAAGGCATCCGACAACGCTGCTTACTGGTCGATCGCAACGACCATGCGTTCGGACAACAAGGCACTTTCCGCCGTTTCCGACGCTCTCGGCCTCGGCGCCGCTAAGGTCGACACCGCTTACTCCGCAATGTCCAGCGCCATCGACGTCGTCGGCGACATCAAGGCCAAGCTCGTTGCTGCCACTGAAAACGGTGTCGACAAGGCCAAGGTCCAGGAAGAAATCGGCCAGCTGCAGCAGCAGCTCCTGAGCGTCGCTCAGTCGGCTTCCTTCTCCGGCGAAAACTGGGTTGCCGGCGCTTCGGGTACCAAGAACGTCGTTGCCTCCTTCGTTCGCGACGGTTCCAACGCCGTGTCGGTCGTCATGACCGACTACGTTCTCTCGAACGGCTCCACGGGCAACGTCCTGTTCGGCATGAGCGGCGGCGCGGTCGAAACCTCGACGGGTATCCTCGGCACCTCGAACGGTACGGTCGGTTCCGTTTACTCGATGAACATCACCACCTTCACGCTCGGCCAGATCCAGACGGCTCTGACCAACGTTGAATCGGCTCTGAAGTCCATGACCAGTGCCGGCGCCGCTCTCGGCTCGATCTCCAAGCGCATCGAACTGCAGGAAGACTTCGTCAACGCTCTGAGCGACTCGATCGACTCCGGTATCGGCCGTCTCGTCGACGCCAACATGGAAGAAGAATCCTCCAAGCTCAGCGCCCTGCAGACCCAGCAGCAGCTGGCGGTCCAGTCGCTGTCGATTGCGAATTCCTCTTCGCAGACCATCCTCACGCTGTTCCGCGGCTAATAGCCCGCGCCAACATTGGCCCGCCGGCCTCCGGCGGGCACCTCAGAATCGAGCCGCGCTTCGATGGAGCGCGGCTTTTTTATTTTCGTTAACTGTTGATTAACCATAATGCTGTCTTCTGCCGCCAACGAGACGGCGAGTTAACCTAATTTAAGAACCGGTTAACAGGCATGAAGCTGATCCCCGTTCCCGGTAGCATTCCGGAATGTCCCTTTTTTCCACCTGCCGACGAGGGGCAATTATTTCATGACCAGCATTTTGACGAACGTCGCGGCGATGGCCGCTCTTCAGACACTCCGCGGCATCAACCACAGCCTCGAGGACACGCAGAACCGCGTATCGTCGGGTTACCGGGTCGAAAAGGCGTCCGATAACGCCGCTTACTGGTCGATCGCGACGACCATGCGTTCGGACAACAAGGCCCTCTCGGCCGTTTCCGACGCTCTCGGTCTTGGCGCCGCCAAAGTCGACACCGCTTATTCGGCCATGGACAGCGCCATCAACGTCATCAGCGAAATCAAGGCGAAGATCGTCGCTGCAACGGAAAAGGGCGTCGACAAGACCAAGATTCAGGAGGAAATTGGCCAGCTGCAGCAGCAGCTCCTGAGCATCGCCCAATCGGCTTCCTTCTCCGGTGAAAACTGGGTTGCCGGCGCTGACGGCACCAAGAGCGTCGTTTCGACCTTCGTCCGCGACGGCAACGGTAATGTCTCGGTCAAGACGACGGACTACGTCCTGAGCACGGGCTCCATGGGCAACGTTCTCTTCGGCATGACTTCCGTCGGCGCCATCGAGACGACCTCCGGCATCATCGGCACCTCCAACGGCACCATCGGCTCCATCTTCTCGATGAACATCAGCACCTTCGGTTCGCCTGAGATCTCCATGGCGCTGACGTCGATCGAGGCCGGATTGGAGGCGATGACCAAGGCGGCATCCCAGCTCGGATCGATTTCGACCCGCATCGAACTCCAGGAAAATTTCGTCAGTTCGCTCAGCGACTCCATCGATTCAGGTGTGGGCCGCCTGGTGGATGCCAACATGGAAGAGGAATCCAGCAAGCTGACGGCGTTGCAAACGCAGCAGCAGTTGGCCATCCAGTCGCTGTCGATCGCCAACTCCAGCGCCCAGAACATCCTCACGCTGTTCCGCAGTTAAATCGGGCGCTGAAGCTGGACCGAATCTTGCGCCATCGTCCAGAGGCAACCGAAAAACCTCCCGGACCGCGCCCGAAACGGCGCGGTTCTTTCTTTTATATCAATGATTTGATCCAATCCTGGTTCGATGCGCGGCGCTCGCTCCGCCGCTCTTGCCGAAAAGGTTGATATCGAGTTAACTTTGCCTTGAGTTGATTTGCTTTTTTTGCGACGCGCCGGTGGAAATCACCGGAGGCATGACGCCACTTCAGTCGCCGCCGGCAATCCGGCCTGCCTTTTCACCTTTTCCGAGACCCTGTCGATGACCGTTAAGATTACCAGCGCGGCCGCGGTGAATGCGCTTGCAGTGTTGCGCAGCATCAATAAAGAAGCCGGCCAGACCCAGCAGCAAGTTTCCTCGGGATATCGTATCGAGACAGCAGCCGACGATGCGTCATACTGGTCGGTCGCGACCGTCATGCGGTCGGACAGCACAAATCTCGGCACCATCGGAGACGCGCTCGGTCTCGGCGCCGCAAAGGTGGATGCGACCTACACGGCGATGAATTCCGGGATCGATCTCCTTACCCAGATTCGCACCAAGCTCGTTTCAGCAAGAGAGCCTGGCACCGACAAGGACAAGATCAACGACGAAATCAGCGAGCTCAAGCAGCAGTTGCAGACGGTCGTCGAGTCTACCTCCTTTGCCGGCGAGAACTGGCTGCTGAACGGTAACGCCGCCGCGCCGCCGACGTGGTCGGTCATCTCGAGCTTCGTGCGCGCTCCGACCGGCGAATACCAGGCGCGGACCATCGATTTCCCATCGTCGCAGACCATCCTCATCGACAAGAATAATGCCAGCGGCGGCCTGTTGACCAAATCGGTGGATGCCCAGGCGATCAACAACAGCGGTACAGGCCCGCGCAACTATTACCTGCTGAACGCCAACTCGACCACGCCGGCGGCGGGTACGGAGATCGCGATCGGCAAGAACACGACCGATGCCCAGCTCAAGGATATGCTCGATGTGACCGACTCGCTGCTCTCCTCGCTGACAACGACGGCGGCTTCCATCGGCGTGATGAAAGGGCGCATCGACGATCAGATGGATTACACCGCCGACCTGTCGGATTCGATCGACAAGAGCGTCGGCGCCCTGGTCGATACCGACATGGACGAGGCTTCCATCCGCCAAAAGGCGATCGAGACCCAGAAGCAGATGGCGGTGGAAGCGATCTCCATCCTCAATACGGCTTCGAGCAAGATCCTCATTCTGTTGGAATAAAGGTGGGCGCGATCAGGGGTGGCGGCGGCGCCATTCATCCTCGCGCAAGTTTGACTTCCTAGTTTCCGGCACGAAGGCATTGCCCGAATCCGTGCCGGCGTAAGGTCAAGTCCTTGCCCGTTTCGAAAGGGCATGCCGGAGCGCAAGGACGTTTTGAGCAGGGCCGGCATGCTGCATGCCTCCCGAATGCTGGATGGTTTTTATGAGCATTTCGCTTTCCCGGTATTTGAAGGATTTCGGCGAGCCGGAACCATCGGTACCGATGATCGACATGGATGATTTTGCCGGCGATGGTTTTCCCGAAATCCCGAGCGAACCAGCGATCGACGTCGAGGCGGAGCGTCGCGAAGCCTACGCGCAGGGCCATGCCGCAGCGACCGCGGAATTGACCGAAAAATACGAACTCGAGGCGCGGATGCTGGCTGAAGTCCATGCGCGCGAGCTCGAGGAGCTGAAGCTTCGCTACGAAGTCGAGGCGGCGGCGGTCATCGCATCCCGTATCCGTGATGTCGCTGAAGAGGTGGCCGAGCTGGTCAGCGCCGGCGCAGCGGCGGCCATTGCGCCCGTCATGACGGAAACGCTTGCCGCCAAGGCCACCGAAAGCCTCGCCGCTCTGCTGCGCGAGGCCATCCTCGAGGGCGCGGCCGGACCGATCGTCGTCAGGGGGCCGTCGCGCCTCTTCGAAAGATTGAAGGCCGAGCTCGGCGAACATGCCGAAGCAGTTCGCCACCTTGAGGCCGACGATATCGATCTTGCCGTCGAAATCGGAGAATCCGTCATTGTTACCCGTATGTCTGCCTGGGCGGCCAGCTTGAAGAAAGTTCTCGAATGAGCGAAGGCGAAAACCATCACCACGGCAAGAACGAGATCATCATCGTCAAAAGGCATGGCGGCGGTGATCACGACGGCGCCCATGGCGGTGCGTGGAAAATTGCCTATGCCGACTTCATGACGGCGATGATGGCGTTCTTCCTCGTCATGTGGCTGGTCAATGCCGCCAACGAGGAGACCAAGGCCTCGGTTGCGACCTATTTCAATCCGATCAAGCTTTCCGACGAAAAGCCGACCGAGAAGGGCGTGAAGAAGCCCGTCGACAATGCGGAAGGTGAGGAGAAAAAGGACAAGTCGAAGCAGAAAGAAGACAATCCGACCGAGGGCAAATCTGCCAAGGACGGTGACGACCAGACTTCGACCTCAGGCGACCACACCAATTATTCCGAAGCCGATTTCTTCGAGAACCCCTATTCGGTTCTCGCCGAGATCGCCCAGGAGGTCGGCCAGCAGGCCAATGTCAGCGCCAAGGGCGATGGCGGCGCCGCCGATTCCGGCCCGGCGACGGGTGCCGATGGCGGCGAGGCCTATCGCGATCCTTTCGATCCGGATTTCTGGACGAAGCAGGTTGAGGTCACGACTGCAGGCAAGCCGCAGCCTCCCGGCAAGAGCGACCAGCCGGCGGAAAGCGAGACGACCGAGATCGCTAAGGCCGAGAATTTGAAGCCCGAGGACATCAAGCCGGCGCCCGCCGACCAGAAGGCCGCCAAGGAAACCAAGGGCGCAGCCGAGGCCAAGGATGGCAAGGCAGCGGCCGGAAAATCGTCCGACGAAAAGAAGACCGAAGCTCAGAAGGGCGCCGATCATCAGAAGGATGCGGACAAGACCGAAGAGCAGCAGAAGGAAGCCGAGCAGTTGCAGCAGCAGATCGCCCAGCAGATCGGCGGCGTAGCCGGCAAGCTCGCCGAGGGTCTGACCGTGACGGCATCGGAAGGTGGATTGCTGGTCAGCATCTCCGACCAGAGCGACGATTCCATGTTCAATATCGGCTCCGCAGTGCCGCGCCAGGAGATGGTACTTGCCATGGAAAAAATCGGCGCGATCCTGAAGGAGAGGGGCGGGGCAGTCGCCATTCGCGGTCACACGGACGGGCGCCAGTACAAGGGGCAGAACGAGAACTGGCGGCTTTCGATGGACCGTGCCCAGAGCGCCTATTACATGCTCGTGCGCGGTGGACTTGATGAGAAACGCATCTCCCAGGTCTCCGGCTTCGCCGACCGTCGGCTGAAGCTGCCGTCCGACCCGTTCAACGCGGCCAACCGCCGGATCGAAATTCTGGTGCAGGCGGATCAAGGATAGTCGGATGGCGCGTCGGCAGCATCGCTACGTCAGATTTGTGGTCCTCGGCATGGCGCTTTTTTCGCCTGCTGCAGGCAGTGCGCAGGATTCGGACGACCTCGCGCCGTACAAGATGCTGCGGTCGCTGCAGTTCGTTCAGGATTCCGTCGTAACCGGCGATCATTCAGCCGGCGAGATGCAGCGTTTCATGCTGGGCACCATCGACGAGCGGTTGCGTACTGTCGATCCTTCGATTTTCGACGACGACCGCAACGTCGATGCGGCGCTGATCTATGCGATGAGCGGCGGTAATCCCCAGACGCTCGAATATCTGGTTGCCCACGACGTCAACGGCTATTTCGACAACCGCGTCACCGATGTCTTGCGCAAATATCTGAGCGGCAAGGGTCTTCTCGTCGCAAAGACGCTGGAGGAAACGGCAGGCGAATATCGCGACAGGAAGATCGGTCCCTACCTGGCGCTGATCGGCGGCAACGTCCTGATCGCGACCAAGCCGACGGACGCGCTGGATCTCTATGACCAGGCGCGGCTTGCCGCCCCCGGCACGATCGTCGAGGAGGCGGCATTGCGCCGCTCCGTCGCCATCTGCCTCGACAAGGGGCTGCTCGACAAAGGGATGGCCTATTCGCAGCGTTATATCAGACGCTTCCTGCATTCGCCTTATGCCGGCCAGTTCGCCGATCTCTTCGTCAAGCTCGTCGTCGGCCACGACCATGATGTGAAGCCGCAGGAGGTCGTCGACATCCTGTCGTTCATGGATGCGCCGCGCCAGCGTGAGGTCTATCTGCGCATCGCGCGTGCGGCCGCGATAGCAGGCAAGCCGGAATTGGCGCGCATGGCGGTCGAACGCGTGCAGTCGCTCGGCGCCGGCACCGATAATGCTTTCGGCCCGCTTGCGGATTTCTATGGCGGCATGGCCGGTCTTCCCACAGAGAATATCGATCAGGCCGCGAAGAATGTCAGCGGAATCGATGGCAATGTGCTTTCAACGCGGGATCAGGCGCTGCAGGAAGCGGCGAGATCCGTCGCCGACCAGATCCTTCGCGCTCCCGATCCGGCAAGCCTGACGCAAGCCTCCAATCCTAACACTGACCATCAAGAAATCACTTCTGAAAAGGCTGCGCCGATAGCCGCGCAACCGGGAGCGCCAGGCGCGCTTCCCGAGCCTGTTCCGGGAGGTGTGGCATCGGCTGGCCAGAGCCAGGATACCGACCCCTCATTCAACGCATTTGTGACGACCAATCGGTCCAGGCTCGACGAGATCGACGGTCTTCTGGCGCAAGAAGGCAAATAAAATGATGGATATGAGCGTCTCGGGCGGAACCTCTGGCACGGAGACTGCTGCGGTTGCAAAATCCGCACGTCAGACCGGAAAGGGCGATGTCGCCGATCAAAAGAACGAGTTCTCCGATGCGCTCGCCAAGGCGGGCAGCGCCGCTGCTAACGATGAGGCCGACGACGCGCAGCCGGATCAGGGCGGTATTGTCGAAAACGCCGCCGAGAAGTCGGCGCGGGCGCTCCGTAGCCGCGCCAAGCCCCTGATCAATCTCAGCGACGCCGCTCTGAAGGCGCAGCGGAATGCGCCGCCTGAAACCGTCGCCGACCTCGCCAGTGGCGAAAAGATTGCCGCAAAGCCCGCCAAGAACGAGGCGAAAATGCCGGCCGATCTCGGTTTCGGGAAGCTCGGCCCCAAAGATGGCTCCGCGGAAGAAATCGCGCAAGCGGCCAAAGGCGTCAAACATGCCAAGACCGGGGCGGTGGAAACCGATACCGACAAGGATGGCGGCGAGGACGATGACGGCGGGGTTTCCGACGTGCTCGGCCTGCTGAAGCAGGGGCCTGCCGACGGAACCGCGGCCCTGCCGGCGGCAGCCGCCCAGCACGTCTCCGCCAAGACCGATGGGACCGGAATGGCCGACAAGAAGGCAGATGGCATCAATGCCAAGGCAGGCAGCAATGCGTCCGATGCGCTTGCAGCCGTCAGCGGCAAGGTGGACGACGTCAGGGTTCCCGGAACGGAGAATGGCGACGCCGCCGATGGCAAGACGTTCAGGATCAGCCGTGCCGATGGCCGCGGCGTGTCGATGGACGTTCATATCGGCGCCGATGAGGCCGGGCCGAAAGACGGCTCGAAGAAGGCCGATGTCGAAAATGTGTCGGTCCTCGAATCCCGCCGCTATATCGGCCTGGCGCAGAATTCGAATTCCGCTGCCGTCACCGCTGCTCTCGCAGGCGATTCCGAATGGGCGCGGGCCATGGAGCCGAGCTCGGCCCTTTCCAACGCTGCGGAATGGACGAGCGCCGGCAAGGTGGTCAACACGTTGAAGATCCAGATGAACCCGATTGATCTCGGTCTGGTGACGGCGACCATGCGCCTGTCGGGCGATGCGTTGAACGTCGATCTCAAGGTCGAAACAGGAGCGGCTTACCGTCAATTGAAGGAGGATCACGGCAAGATTCTCGAAGCGCTGCGCAGCCAGGGCTACGCCATCGATAGCGTCACCGTCAGCATGGCGCCGGTCGAGCGTTCCGACGCCGGCAACCAGGCCGGCAGCCAGAGCCAGACCTCCCAGCAGCAGTCGCTCGCTCAGCAGGGGCAGGGCGGCGAGGCGCGCGAGCGCCACAATCTGATGGCGCAGCGGACGAATGGAGGCTTCAATGGCGCAGGCGAAACCGGTATTGAAGACCTTTCTGCTGGCAGGACTGGCAGCAGCGCTGGCGGGGTTTACCTCTGAGGCATCAGCCTCCACGGGCGCCTGTGAACGCGAGATCCAGTCGGCAGCGGCCAAATACGGGATCCCGGAAGGCATTCTCTATTCGGTCGGTTTGACGGAGACCGGCCGCAAAGGTTCGCTCTATCCCTACGCCATGAATGTCGAAGGCAAGGCGATCTTTCCGCCCTCCGAGCAGGACGCGATGGTGCAGTTCGATGTTGCCCTCAGAAGCGGCGCGAAGCTCATCGACATCGGCTGCATGCAGATCAACCACTATTATCACGGCGAAAATTTCGGCTCCGCCGAGGAGATGTTCGACCCGCATCGCAACGTGGAATATGCGGCGAAGTTTCTCCGCAACCTGCATGACCGTCACGAGACGTGGACGATGGCGGTAGCCAGATACCATGCAGGCCCCAACAACGACCCCGCGCAGAAGCAATATGTCTGTCGCGTCATCGCCAATCTGGTCGCCACGGGTTACGGCAAGTGGACTCTAATGCGAGTAACTTTTGCCAAAATTGATTCAATCAAAAATTGAAGAGGCTTATTGTGACGAAATTGTGTCACAATATGGCAGGAATCCGGCATGAATCCCGTGCGCAAGTCATAATTAAGAGACCGTTAACTTTTCCACGAAATTTTTGTGTGCATAATCAGAGGTGGCCACTAGATATAGATCAAATCGCCACCAAGGTCTTAATCAATTATTAATTTCTGCCATTAACTTTAACGAGTTGTCGCCGATTCGTGCGATTCGTACCCATAGATCATCGATGTGCCACACTGATTCGGAGGCGGACGAATGATCGTCGTGGTTGATGAGCGTGAGCTCGTGAAAGATGGATATACATCTCTGTTTGGCCGTGAGGGCATTCCCTCCACCGGCTTTGATCCTGCGGAATTCGGTGAGTGGGTGCAGACCGCCGCGGATTCCGATATTGCGGCAGTCGAGGCGTTTCTGATCGGCCAGGGCCAGCGCAATCTGGAACTGCCCCGGGCGATCCGGGATCGGTCGATGGCGCCGGTGATCGCGGTCAGCGATCAGCCTTCCCTGGAAAACACCCTTGCGCTTTTCGATTGCGGTGTCGACGACGTGGTGCGCAAGCCGGTTCATCCCCGCGAAATTCTCGCAAGGGCGGCTGCAATCCGCCGCCGGCTCAAGGCGATTGCCAACTATACCGATATCGGCGCGATCCGCGTCTTCTCGGATGGTCGCGATCCCGAAATCAACGGCGAAGTTTTCGCGCTTCCCCGGCGCGAGCGCCGCATCCTCGAATATTTGATCGCCAATCGCGGTCGCCGGGTCACCAAGACCCAGATCTTCAACGCCATCTACGGCATCTTCGATGAAGAGGTCGAGGAAAACGTCGTCGAAAGCCACATCTCGAAGCTGCGCAAAAAGCTGCGCAAAAAGCTCGGCGTCGACCCCGTCGATTCCAAGCGCTTCCTTGGTTACTGCATTGATTGGGCTTGATTTTCTCAGCCGGGCGCAAACGCTCGGCTGAACCTGGATATTTGGCCTCGCAGCTCGCCATGACAGACAGCTTCACGCAAGGCCCGCCAAATACTCTTGAGCTTAACAGGTAAAACGAGGTTTTCAGATGAGCATTTTCGGCAGCATGAAGACGGCAGTATCGGGGATGAACGCTCAGGCGAACCGTCTCAGCACCGTCGGCGACAACATCGCCAACGTGAATACCACCGGCTACAAGGCCGTCTCGACGAGCTTCTCATCGCTGGTCCTGCCTTCCTCGGGCGGCAACTACAATTCCGGCGGCGTTCAGACCTCCGTCCGCCAGGCCGTCTCCGACCAGGGTGATATTTCCTACACCACCTCGAGCACCGACCTTGCGATTTCAGGGGACGGCTTCTTCATCGTTCAGGGTCCTGACGGTACGCCGGTCCTGACCCGCGCCGGCGACTTCACCAAGGACGATGAAGGCAACCTCGTCAATGCCGCCGGCTTCCAGCTGATGGGCTACTCGTACGGCTCGGGTGCGCCCGCCGTCGTCGTCAATGGTTTCGATGGCCTCGTTCCCGTGAACGTCAGCCAGGATGGCCTCACGGCCATCGCCTCCACGTCAGGTTTCTTCAAGGGCAACCTTGATTCTAACGCCAATGTTGCTCCGGTCGCTCCCGCGACGCTGCCGAGCGCCAACCTCGCAACCACGACGACTGACACGAAGAAGGTCTCGATGGTCGCCTACGATCGCCTGGGCAACAAGGTGATGTACGACTTCTACTTCACGAAAACCGCGGTTGCGGCAGCGCCGCCGCCGGCGCCTCCCGCCACGGCCGCCACCTGGGAAGTGGCGATGTTCCGCAACGCCAATGCGGCAACGGGTGGCGCGACCTCCTTCCCCTACAGCGCCGGCGGCGCTGTCGGCACGGGATCGCTAACCTTCGACGCCAACGGCAAGATGACCTCGACGGGCGCGGTCAACATCACCGATGGTGTGACGGGCCAGACGATCGCCATGGATTTCTCGGGCTTCACGCAGCTCGGCGCCGCCTTTTCCGGTACCGGTACGCCGAATGGTCAGGCGGCGACCCCGGTCCAGGACGTCACGATCGATGGCGATGGCATCGTCTATGCCAAATATGAGGACGGCAGCACCAAGCCGCTTTACCGTATTCCGCTTGCCAACGTTGCAAGCCCCGACAAGCTGACGCTGATGAGCGGCAACGTCTACAGCGCCAACGGCCAGTCGGGCGTCACCGTCACCGGCTTCCCGCAGACGAACGGTCTTGGCACGATCAAATCGGGTGCTCTCGAAGGTTCAAACGTCGATCTTGCCGGCGAGCTGACCGAGATGATCGAAGCACAGCGCAGCTATACCGCCAATTCAAAGGTCTTCCAGACGGGCTCGGACATCATGGACGTCCTCGTCAACCTCAAGAGATAAGTAGGGTAACGGGTAAGCTATGTCGCTCACGTCCGCACTTAATACCGCGCAGAACATATTCAACAATACCGGCACGCAGAGCAGTGTCGTATCGAACAATATCTCGAATGCGGGCAACAAGGATTATGTGCGCCGGCAGGCGATGCTCACCACGTCACTGAACGGCGCCCAGGTGGTCAAGATTGACCGGGCGCAGGAAGACGCCCTGCTGCGCCAGTATCTGAAGTCGTCCTCGCAAGACAGCGCCCAGCAGGCGCTGTTGAGCGGTCTCGGGGATCTCAAGTCGATCATGGGCGGCAACGATTACGAAACGGCGCCGTCCACCTATCTCGGTGTTTTCCAGCAAAAACTGCAGGCTTTCAGAACCTCGCCGGGCAGCACGGTCGCGGCTCAGGGCGCCATCACTGCCGCCCAGGACGTCGCCAACTCCCTGAACAATGCGTCGAACTCCGTTCAGGACGTTCGCGCCTCCGCCGACAAGCAGATCGCTACGGCGGTCGATAACCTGAATACGCTGCTCAGCCAGTTCGAAAAAGCCAACAATGCGGTGAAGACTGCCACGGCTTCGGGCGCGGATGCATCGAGCGCTCTCGATGAGCGTGAGAAGGCCCTCAAGCAGATTTCGCAGATCGTCGGCGTCAACACGACGACGCGCGACAACAACGACATGGTGCTGAGCACCTCTGACGGGACGATCCTCTTCGAGACGGTCCCGCGCAAGGTGACTTTCCAGGCCAAGGATGTCTACAACGCCGGCATCACCGGCAATTCGGTCTATATCGACGGCGTGGCACTTTCGCGCGGCAGCGGATCAACGACGACGGGGCAGGGGAGCCTTCAGTCGCTCCTCCAGGTCCGCGACGAGATCGCCCCCAATTTCCAGAAGCAGCTTGACGAAATCGCCCGCGGCCTGGTCTCGCTCTTCAAGGAGCAGAATACGGCAGCCGGTCCGGCCTATGTGCCCGGCCTCTTCACCTGGAGCGGTGGCACTGTCGATACCGGTGCCACCGCCGTTGCCGGCATGGCGGCAACGATCAGCGTCAGCACTCGCGTGATCACCTCACAGGGCGGCGATCCAATGCGCCTGCGCGATGGCGGCGTCAACGCCACAGGTCTCGTCGCGAACCCGACCGGCCTCAGTGGCTACACGAATGAGCTTGATCGCCTATATACAGCGATGGGCTCCGATATCGATTTCGATCCGGCGGCCGGACCCGCGGTTGGTTTCGACGCCTCGACGGGCATCGATTCGAACGTCAGCATCATGGAATACGCTACCAATTCCCTGGGTTGGCTCGAGCAGTACCGTAGCAACGCCACGACGGCGGCGGAAAATACCTCGGCGGCGCTGTCGCGTTCCGACGAGGCCTATTCCAACGAGACGGGCGTCAACCTCGACGAGGAACTGACCCTGCTTCTCGACATCGAGCAGTCCTACAAGGCGGCGACCAAGATCCTGAACGCCGTTGACGAGATGTTGAAGTCATTGCTGGATATTGCGAGTTAAGCCATGAAGAGCTCATTTATTTCAAGTTCGGCCATCCAGAACGCAATGCGGCTGACGATCCGTCAGGCGCAGAACCAGATGACCAAGGCGTCGACGGAAGCGACGACGGGAGTCTATGCGGATATCGGCGTCTCCCTTGGCGGCAGTGCCGCCAGGAGCGTGGACTTCAATCGCGAGGTCGACAGGATAGACTCGATCAAGTCGAGCAATTCGCTCGTCAACGCGCGCATGGAATCCTCGCAACTCGGCCTTTCCAAGATGAAAGACGTCGGCGACGGCCTCGTTTCGAAGCTGACGGCGCTTCAGGGCAGCCACGATCCCGGCAGCATCACCGTCGCCATCCAGTCGGCGACGAGCGCCTTGTCCACCATGATGGATACAGCCAACACCATGGTGAACGGCGAATATCTCTTCTCCGGTATAAACACTGACGTGCAGCCGCTGACCGACAAGACGGCGGCAACGAGCGCGGCCATCGTTACGGCGCTGAACACTTATGCGACGGGTCTTGGCAAGCCGGTCAACCAGCTGACCGGCGCTGAAATGGACACCTTCATCACCACGCAGGTCGAGCCGATGTTCAGCCAGGCCAACTGGACCAACGCGGCGACTGGCTGGTCGCAGGCTTCGAACCAGAACATGACGAGCCGCATCAGCAATTCGGAAGTGATCGAATCCTCGACCAATGCCAATTCCGAAGGCATGCGCTATTTCGCTCTCGCCTCGGTCATGACCTCGGCATTGCTGGGGCAGAATCTCAGCGCCGATGCGATGGGCAAGGTCTCCAGCAAGGCGATTAGCTATACGACCAAGGCGACCAGTGGCCTCGTGACGCAGGCAAGCCAGCTTGGCCTTTCCCAGGAGCGCGTCAAGAAGTCGAACGACGCTCTCGATGCCCAGTCCAACATCATCAAGAACAAGCTCGTCGATCTCCAGGGCGTCGATCCTTACGAAGCTTCGACCCTTGTCAAGACTTTGGAAACGCAGCTTGAAACCGCTTACACGATCGTTTCGAAGATCCAGCAGTTGAGTCTCGTAAATTACCTTTGATGATCAAAGGCGCGCAATAAAGAAGGATGCATGAATGTATCAGTTCTCATATGCCGAAGTCATGCAAGACTCGGTGGCCGACGCGAAAGAGCGGGAATGGCAGGTTCTTGACCGGTCCATAGAACTGCTGTCGTTGGCGCGCGACAAGGAAAAATACGGCCGGGAAGCCATTGAAGCCCTCTATTATACGCGCCGGGTATGGATCAGCTTCATCGAGGATCTGAAACATCCCGACAATCAGCTGGAGATCGAGCTCAGGGCCAACCTCATCTCGATCGCGATCTGGATACTGAAGGAATGCGACAGGATCAGAAAACGTCTGTCTAATAACTACCAGGGCATCATCGACGTTACCACCATCATCAGGGATGGACTTAAATGAAAAGCACACTTCGCATTTCTCTGAAAGCCGGAGAAAGAATCTTCATCAACGGCGCCGTCCTGCGTGTCGACCGCAAGGTCGCGCTGGAATTCCTGAATGATGTGACGTTCCTTCTCGAAAACCACGTCCTCCAGCCGGAAGGCGCCACGACGCCGCTGCGCCAGCTTTATTTCATCGCGCAGATGATCCTCATCAACCCCGAGGGCAAGGACCACTCGACGGCGATGTTCCGCAAGTCGATCACCATGCTGCTCACCTGCTTCAAGAACGAAGAGATCCTCGCCGAACTGAAGCGCATCGATGCGCTCGTCTCGACGGGCCGCGCTTTTGATGCGCTCAAGGCCATCCGCGGTCTCTACTCGATCGAAGACAGTATCCTCAACAACCACGAGCTGCCACCGACGATGGTCGAGCAGATTCGCAGGGAGATCGCACCATGGCGGTAGATGCAACGTCGAAGGTGAACAGTTCGACGACGACGGGGTCGACGGACACGGCCCAGAAGAAGGCGACGCTGAACTACGACAACTTTCTTCAGCTGCTCATCGCGCAGATGAAGAACCAGGACCCGACCGATCCGATGAAGGCGAGCGAGCAGGTGGCGCAGCTTGCGACCTTCTCGCAGGTCGAGCAGACTGTCCAAACCAATACCAAGCTGGACACCCTTCTGGCGAGCTCGAGCCTCACCCAGGCCAGCAGCTATGTCGGCAAGTACATGGAAAGTGCCGACGGCACCGTCAAAGGCGTCATCGATTCCGTCAAGGTTTATTCCGACGGCATCATTGCGACCACCGAGAATGGCGGTAAGATACTCGTGCAGGCGGGAATCACCGTTGCCGACAAGGCTCCGAGCAGCAGTTCCTGATGCAAGCGGCGCCGACACGCCGCTTTGATGCCAACAATCGCGGCCTGGCCAAGGCGGGGCCGCTTCAAGGCGATATGAGGTTGCCTTTCGATGAACGAAGCTGATGCATTGGATCTGTTCCAGGCCGCGATCTGGACCGTGCTGATCGCCGCCGGTCCCGCCGTCATCGCCGCGATGGTGGTGGGCCTCGTCATCGCCTTGATCCAGGCGCTGACCCAGGTCCAGGAAGCGACGCTAACCTTCGTGCCGAAGATCGTCGCAGTGCTTGTTACGGTTGGCGTCACCGCCCCCTTTGTCGGTTCGCAGATTTCCATTTTCACCAATCTGGTCTTCTCGCGCATCCAGTCCGGCTTCTGAGCCACCTTCGCGCAAGCTTCGCCATTTAACTCTCGATCCGAATTGGGCGGACCCATGTCCGCCTCCTCTCATGAAGAGACGGAATCGTTATGGCGCAACCACCTGCACTACCCCTTCCGAAAGTCGCCCCGAGCCTGCGCGATATCGGTTTTGCCCTCGGCATCATCGGCATCATCTGCATTCTCTTCCTGCCGATTCCGCCGTTCCTGATCGATATGGGACTGGCCTTCTCGATCGCCTTCTCGGTGTTGATCCTGATGGTGGCGCTGTGGATTCAGAAGCCGCTCGATTTCTCGTCCTTCCCGACCATTCTGCTGATCGCGACGATGACCCGCCTGGCGCTGAACATCGCGACGACGCGCGTCATCCTGTCTCATGGCAATGAAGGTCACGACGCAGCCGGCGGCGTCATTGCCGGTTTCGCAAGCCTTGTCATGTCCGGCGATTTCGTCATCGGTCTGATCGTCTTTCTGATCCTCATCACCATCAACTTCATCGTCATCACCAAGGGCGCCACGCGTATCGCCGAAGTGGGCGCGCGTTTCACCTTGGACGCCATCCCGGGCAAGCAGATGTCGATCGACGCCGATCTCTCGGCCGGCATCATCGACGAGAAGGAAGCCCAGCGCCGGCGCAGGGAGCTCGAAGAGGAAAGCTCCTTCTTCGGTGCGATGGACGGTGCGTCGAAGTTCGTGCGCGGCGATGCCGTCGCCGGCCTCATCATCACCGCCATCAATGTCTTCGGCGGCATCATCATCGGCTATTTCCGCCACGGCATGCCGATCGGCGAAGCGGCCGACGTCTTCGTCAAGCTCTCCGTCGGCGACGGCCTCGTCTCACAGATGCCGGCCCTCATCGTCTCGCTCGCCGCCGGCCTTCTCGTCTCGCGCGGCGGCACCACCGGCTCCACCGACCAGGCGGTCGTCAACCAGTTGAGCGGTTATCCCCGCGCGCTCTCCGTCTCGGCCGTGCTGATGTTTGTCCTGGCCTTGATGCCGGGTCTGCCGTTTGTCCCCTTCGTGATCCTCGGCAGCCTTCTCGCCTTCGGCGCCTGGTTCATCCCGCGTCAGGTCGAGGCTGAAAACAAGCTTCGCCGCGAGCAGGAGGAAAAGAAGGTCGTCCAGAGCAAGGAGCTGGAAAAGGACTCCGTCAAATCGGTGCTTCGCACCTCGGAGATCGAGCTGGCGCTCGGCAAGATGGTCTCGACGCGCCTGCTCGGCGCCCACCAGGAGCTTGCCTTCCGCGTCGGCAAGATGCGCAAGAAGTTCGCCACGCAATACGGCTTCGTCGTGCCCGAGATCAAGGTGACGGACGATATCGCCATCGCCGAGAAGTCCTACCAGATCCGCATCCACGGCACGACGGTCGCTTCCAACCTGCTGCGTGTCGGCGAAGTCCTCGTCGTGACCGGCGCCGGCCGCCGGCCGAGCATTCCGGGTGACGAAATTCGCGAACCCGCTTTCGGCATGCCGGCCGTCTCGATCCTCGAAAACTTCGCCGACGATCTGAAGCGCGAAGGCTTCCAGCCGATCGACAACGTCTCCGTCGTGCTCACTCATATGAGCGAGGTCATCCGCAACAACCTGCCGCAGCTTCTCTCCTACAAGGACGTCAAGGTGCTGATCGATCGGCTCGACCCCGAATACAAGAAGCTCGCCGACGAGATCTGCTCGTCGCACATGTCCTATTCGGGTCTGCAGGCGGTGCTGAAACTGCTGCTTGCCGAGCGCGTCTCGATCCGCAACCTTCACCTCATTCTCGAAGCGGTTGCCGAGCTCGCTCCGCATGTCAGGAAGACCGAGCAGATCGTGGAGCATGTCCGCATCCGAATGGCGCAGCAGCTCTGCGGCGACTTGGCCGACAACGGCGTGCTGCGCGTGCTGAGGCTCGGCAGCAAGTGGGATCTTGCCTTCCATCAGGCGCTGAAGCGTGACAACAAGGGCGAGGTGATCGAATTCGACATCGACCCCCGAAGCCTGGAGGAGTTCAGCGAACAGGCAACCAAAGTTATCCGTGAGTTCATGGATCGCGGCCTGCCATTCGCACTTGTCACCTCGCCGGAAACACGCTCCTATGTGCGCATGATCATCGAACGGCTGTTCGCCACGCTGCCGGTCCTGTCGCATGTCGAACTGGCCAAGGGCATCGAGATAAAGATTTTGGGCTCTATTTCATGATAACAGACCCGCAAGGGACCGTTCTCGCGCTGTTTCTGGTTTTCTGCCGGATCGGCGGCTGTGTGCTGGCTCTTCCGGGTTTTTCCTCGGCGCGCGTGCCCGAACAGCTGCGCGTCTTCATCGCCGGCGCGCTCTCGATCGCCGTCATGCCGCTGCTTTGGGACACCGTCTATCCGGCCGTTCATACGGGAGCCGGAACCTATATCGGCCTGATCTTCACCGAATCACTGGTCGGCGTGATGTACGGGATGCTGGCGAGAATCTATACGCTCGGCATGCAGTTCGCCGCCTCGATCCTCGCCACCATGGTCGGTTATACCCAGCCGGGCACCGCCGACGTCATCGAAGACACGCCGGAGACCAGTCTTTCGGCCTTCGTCACCTTCGCCGGCATCATGGTTCTCTTCATCATGGATTTCCATCACATCGTCTTCCGCGCGCTGATCGATTCCTACACGACCATGCCCTTTGGTGGCCTTGTGCAGATGCGCTCGACGCTGATCTCCTTCACTGACACGCTGGAACAGACCACCTACATCATGCTGCGGCTCTCGAGCCCCTTCCTGATCTACGGCCTGATCTTCAACGTCTCGATCGGCTTCATCAACAAGCTGGCGCCGCAGATCCCGGTCTACTTCATTTCCACACCCTATCTGCTGATGGGCGGGCTCTTCCTGATCTATTTCTCGATTGCGGCGATGGTCAGCCAGTTCGGCCAGTCCTTCGGCTCGATCTACATCGGGCGATGAGGCAGATATGATCGACAAGAACCGCTCCCAGAAACTCAAGCGTCTCATGTCGGTCCAGCGTCATATCGAAAGGATGGCTGAGAACGACCTGGCCGAAACCAGCCGCCAGCGCGTCGAGGTCAATGCGGCGATGGACGACGTCATCGTCGCGCTCGGGTCGATGGATCCCGTCCATCATGCCTTTTCGCAGAATTACGCCGACCGATTCGGCAGGCTCTCCATCAAGGACCAGCAGCTGACCGGCATGCAGCAGGTTCATGAGATGCGGCTGATGCGCGAGCGCGCCAAGGCCGATCGCCTGGAAGAAGGCATGAAGGAAGCTCTGGAAGCCGAGCGTCGCGAGGCCGACGACAATGCCGTCTACGATGTAATCGATCAACAATTCGCAACGCCAGCCTCCAGCAAGCTTCAAAAACCATAGTCGTTACGATCTTAAATTAGAGGATTGTAACGTGGCTATTTCGCCCCCCAGTGATCTGGTCCTGGACGTTGTCAAAGCTGCCGACCCCACCGAGGTTCAGGCGGCCCAGGAAAAATTGAAGGCAAATCGCGCGGCCTTTGCCGCAACGAGCCTCGCCGAGAATGGCAAGGGCTTCTCCAACACGGTCGATGTTCTCGACCATGTCGGCCAGAAGAGCGGCCTTTCCAACATCCAGAACCGCACCAAGACCGAGGACGTTCCGGAAAGCTACCGGAAGTTCGAGGCCATGGTGCTGCAGAATTTCGTCAAGTCCATGCTGCCGAGCGAAAGCGAAGACGTCTACGGCAAGGGCGCGACCGGCGATATCTGGAAGGGCATGATGGCCGAGCAGCTCGGCAACACCATGGCCAAGGGCGACGGCATCGGCATCGCCAAGCAGATGTACAGCGAGCAGCTGCGCCGGCAGGAAGGTAAGATCGTCAACGCTTCGACCGATGATCACGACCGCAACACCGCGCTCAGCATGATCGACGACTTCCAGCGCAAAACCTTTGGCACGCCGACCGCCGAAGCCAAGACCGCAAGCGACGCATAACCGAGGGTAAGATGGAAATAGTTTCGAACGAATACAGGATCAAATCCGTTCTCGGACGCCTCGAGATGATCATCGACAATGAGAACACCCGGATCGGCAGCGATCCGCAGTTCGATCTCAAGGTCTCCAACGCGCACAAGAGCCGTTGCCTCTACGAGCTGTCGATGCTGTTTCGCGATACCGATCCGGCCGAGCTTGCCGCTGCTCATCTCGATCAGCTGCACGGCTTGAAGAAAAAGCTGGTTCTCAATGCCCGTCGTGTTGAGGCCCATCTCGAAGCGGTTCGCGCCGTGGCCGACCTCCTGAAGAATGCGGTTCAGGACGCCGATGCCGACGGCACTTATTCCCAGGAACAATTCGCCTCGCGTGGAAACTGATGATCAAGCTCGTCCTCACCGGTATCTGGGTTTGCGCCATCACCTTGGCATCGGTCTATTTTTCGGTGTACCTGGCGACCGCGCCGGCGCCGGCGGCAACGGATTCCAAGCAAAGCGCGCTGGAACTGGTGAAGGGTGAAACGATCACGGTGCCGATCATCGGCGACGGCGCGATCACCGGTTACTTCCTCGGCCGCGTTTCGTTCATGATGAACAAGGAGATGCTGAAAGGTGTGACGCTGCCGCTGACCGAGATGACGACGGACGAGCTCTTCAGCCTGCTCGTCGGCAACAAGATGGTCGATATCGCCCACATCAAATCCTTTGACCCGAAGGCCTTCCGCGAGGAGGTCAAGAAAGGCATGAACGAGCGTCTCGGCGGCGAATATGTCGCAGAAGTGATGCTGGAGCAGCTCGACTATCTCTCCAAGGAAGACGTCAAGGAAAACTCCTCCGGCAAGCCTACGAAGTTGGGCACACCGGTGAAGATCGTCGAGACCGCGCCGGCCGGCGAGGCTCCGGCGCCGGCCGCTCATTAATTCGTATAGGATCATCCATGACAACGGCGCCCGAGGGCGCCGTTTGTCGTTGGGGCGCGTGGTTAATAAACCACTTATGCGAGCATCGAAATCCAAGCCATTTTCCTAAGGGTTGTTTGAAACCCGCCTGCTATAACCGGCTCACAGCTTGGCATGGGCTGCCTTCCGGATGGGAGCAGCGCCGTCCGGTGCGACGCGACCGGTCCTTTCGAGACCTCCGGTGCGGAAATATGGGCTTGTTTTCCGGGATGTCGGGGCATGAAGCACCCACGGCAGGAGGTTGGAATGAATCTGATTGCAAACTTCGCGGTGCTCGCATCGCGGCGGACGATCTTCGATCTGCCGGTCTGTGATCTCGGCTGGGACGACGCCCTCGTTTTCATCAACGAACTGGCTTCCATCCCCGTCGGCCAGACCGTGGTTTGCTTCGTCAACGCCCACAACATGCTGACGGCGCTGCGCGACGATGAATATTACCGCATCATGTCGCACAATCTGGTGCTGCCGGATGGCATCGGCCTCAACATCGCCTCGCAGATCTCTCATGGTGGGCCGTTTCCCGCCAACCTGAACGGCACTGATTTTGTGCCGGCCTTCCTGACGTTCATGGAGGTTCCGCGCCGCATCGGCCTGATCGGCGGCACGCGCTCGGTCGTCGAGGCGGCGGCGGAAAATTTCCGCAAGCATACGCCCTGGCACGAATTCGTCGTCGTTTCCGATGGATATTTCGACAAGGTCAATTCCGACCCGGTCATCGAAGAGATCGAGCGCCAGAAGCTCGATATTCTGATCGTCGGTATGGGAACGCCGCTGCAGGAGAAATGGGTCCACGACAACATCCGCGCCGATCATGCGCGCCTGGTGCTGACGGTGGGCGCGCTTTTCGACTTCGTCTCCGGCGCCGTCCCGCGCGCCCCGAAGACGGTGCGGATGATGCGCATGGAGTGGGCCTATCGCCTTGTTCAGGAGCCGGCGCGCCTCTGGCGCCGTTACATCATCGGCATCCCGGTCTTTCTCTATCATGTCCTGCGCTATCGCTTCCGCCGGCGCGAAAGGATTATGAGCCATCCCGAAGAGCAGGTCGGCGCAGTGCAGCCGCCGCGGGTGGATCGTAGGAAGGCAAGCTGAGCCAGAAGCATGTTGTGCGAAAATACGCGGCTTTGCAGTTTCTTGCCGGCCACGGTTAACCATTTCTTTGCCATGAATATTTAGAGTGGCTTAATCATCTGCATTTCGTGCGGATGAGCGAACTCGGCCATCATGTGCATGAGATGTGGCGCAAATGTACGATATCAGGGCCAGAAGCAGCTTCCACGATCGCGCAGCCGCTGCGCCGCGCACCCATGAAGATTCCCCTCGATTGTCCCGATCGAACCGGCGTGATGTCGCGCCGCCCGAGGCCGAACTGCTGCGCGCCATCGGCCGCGCCCTGGAAGAGCAACGCGAAAGGGCGGCACGCACGGCGCCGCTGGTCGACCGTATCGAAACCATCCTCGGCAATCGCCTGCACGCTGCCAACGACGTCGGCTCTTGTCTTCAGCCCGAGCCCCTGCAGTATGAAGAGCCGATCGCACCGGCCGACGAGCCGGCGGTCGAACCAGGGGTCGCCATTCATAAAGAAACTGCTCCGCGCCGGACCGCAGCGCCGCAGCGCAGCACGCGCCGGATCGGTCTTGCTGCGGTAGTTGCCATGACGACGATCATCGGTGCCGGCTTGCCGATATTGATGCCGGCTTCGCCGGCTCTCTACCGCGCGGAGACAATGCTCGCGGTGAAGACGGATGCCGCAAGCCGCGCAGCCTTTACGCAGGCTGCGGCAAAGGGGCTGCTGTCGGCGCGGACGGTCGCTTCGACAGTCGCCGCCCTGAAGCTTGATCACGATACCGAATTTGCCGGCACCAGCGCCAGTGCGCTTGGCGTCGCGCTCGACCTCCTCTCGGCGACCGGCGCTGCCGCCGATTCCGCGTCCCGGGCCGAGGCGACGCTGAAACATGCTGTCGAGATAGTGCCCGACGCCGCCGCTGGCACGATCCTCGTGAGGGTGACGTCCGGCGACAGCGCCAAGTCGATGCGTATTGCCGCAAAGTTGGCCGAAGCGGTTTCCACGGGGGATGGCTCCGGCGGGAATGCTGAAGCAAGCACTGCCCTGCGCAAGGCCTATGACGACGCCAAGGCCGAGCTTGCCGCCTTCACGGGCAAAAGCGGCGAGGGCAACGTCAAGGTGGCTATTGATCTTCGCCGCCAGCTCGACGGGCTCGATGCCGATCTCAAGGAGGCCGATCAGAATATCCTCAGCGCCAAGGCGCAGGCAGACCGGCTGAAGGCCGCAAAACTCGCCGAGGTGCTCGACGGTTCGCTGCCCTCGGATATGCTGTCGCCCGCGCTGCAGGACTGGCGTGATAAATATGCCGTCGCCAAGACGGCGCTCGCGCAGCTTTCCGCCGACCTCGGCCCGCGCCATCCGCGCCTCTTACAACAGCAGGCCGAAGCCGACGGTCTAAAGGAAAATATGGGCAAGGAGCTTGTCCGTCTTGCCCAGGCAGCCAACGCTGCCGCCAAGGCCGCCGTCGATGCCCGCAAGGGTCTGAATGATCGCCGTAACACGCTGATCGCCCAGAGCCGGGATACAGGCGTCGACTTGTCGCGGCTGACGGAGCTGCGCGAAAAGGCGAATGCCGCGCGCTCGCGCCTGGAGGACGCAACGCCCGCAGCGGCGGAAACAACGACTGACGGTCGTATCGTCCTCCTTAAGCCGGCTCTGGCAACTGCGGTATCGGGAACAGATGGGATGACCGGCCGCTTGCTGGCCGGTGCAGCGGCGGGTCTTGCGATAGGCCTTGCCGTGGCTTTCCTGCTGCGGCTGCGCAGGCCCGCCCCCGCTCCCGCAAAGAGGGAGATGCCGCTGCCCTTGCCGCAGGCCGCATTGCCGTCGACGCATGCGCAGGATCCCGCGCCGACCGACGAGATGGAAGCGTTGCGCTCCGAGATCTCCGGCCTGCGCGACAGGCTTCGCGTTCACGCGCTCGAAACGCGCCAGCCGCTGCGCTGAGCGAACATTTCCTTGCAATTTTGATATTGCCTTGCCGGTTTCGGACAGGATAGGGCGTTAGCGGGCGATTGAGGCCCGCCGACTATCCATAGATTGACCGGAAACAGGGCGGAGAGACGCGCGTGACGACAGTAATCGACGGCAAGCTTGTTGCTGCATCCATAATCGCGACGGTGAAGGCTGCAACGGCGGCGCTGGAAAAGAGCAGCGGCGTGACCACCGGCCTTGCGGTCATCATCGTCGGCGACGATCCGGCAAGCCATGCCTATGTCGGCTCCAAGAGCCGCATGGCCAAGGAGTGCGGCTTCAAGTCCGTCCAGCATACGCTGCCGGCCGACACCAGGCAGGAGGAGCTCGCAGCCCTCGTCGCCAGCCTCAACGCCGATCCGTCGATCCACGGCGTCCTGGTGCAGCTGCCGCTGCCGAAGCCGCTCGACAGCGAACCGATCATCCAGTCGATCCTGCCGGAAAAGGATGTCGACGGATTGAGTGTCGTCAATGCCGGCAAGCTTGCCACCGGCGATCTGAAGACCGGGCTGGTCTCCTGCACGCCGGCCGGCGCCATGGTCTTCGTCCGCCGCACCCATGGCGAGGATCTCTCCGGCCTCAACGCCGTCGTCATCGGCCGTTCCAACCTGTTCGGCAAACCGATGGCGCAATTGCTGCTCAATGCCAATGCGACGGTGACGATCGCTCACTCGAGAACGAAGAACCTCGCCGAGGTCTGCCGCAATGCCGATATTCTGGTGGCCGCCGTCGGCCGGCCGGAGATGGTGAAGGCCGACTGGGTCAAGCCCGGTGCGACGGTCATCGATGTCGGCATCAACCGTGTGGCCGCACCCGACAAGGGCGAGGGCAAGACCCGGCTGGTCGGCGACGTCGCCTTCCGCGAAGTCTGCGAAGTCGCCAGCACCATCACCCCGGTTCCCGGCGGCGTCGGCCCGATGACCATCGCCATGCTGATGGCCAATACCGTCATCGCCGCCCATCGCACTGCCGGGCAGACCCCACCGAAGTTTTGATTATGGCCGCTGCGGGGCAGGGCCGGTCGAGGCCCTGACGATCAGCTCGGTCCTCCAAAGCTCCTGGTCGGGGAAGGGCCCGGCCTGTTTCACCGTTCCGATCAGCCGCTGGGCGATGCGCACGCCTGCCGCCCGCAATGAAGAGCGCGTCGTCGTCAGCGGCACCGAGAAGCTTTCCGGCTTCAGCAGCGGCAGCACATCGTCATGAGCGATCAGCGAAATATCCTCGCCGAGCCGCAATCCCGCCTGATTGACGGCGCGGATCGCGCCGAGCGCCAGCACGGTGCTGGAACAGAGGATCGCGGTCGGCCGGTCCGGCAGCTGCAGGAAGCGTTCCATCGCCAGCAGGCCTTGCTCATCGGTCATGAGCGCGTGGCTTACGCAGTCCTCGTCGAGAGTCAGTCCGCGTTCGGCAAGGGCTGACATGACGCCGTTTCTCCTGCGGATGGCGAAATCGAGATGCAGCGGGCCGTTCATCAGTGCAAAGCGCGTATGGCCGAGCTGCAGCAGCAGCCGCGTCGCATCGTAGAAGGCTCCCTCGTTGTCGATATCCAGAAAGGGATAGTCCGGCTCTGACCCGAAAGAGCGGCCGTGCACGACATAGGGCATCGAGAGCGACTTCAGCATGGGAAGCCGCGGATCGTGTCCACGCATATAGGCGACGAACAGAGCATCGACATTGCCGCTGATCGCAAGGCGCCGGAGCGCGGCCACCTCATCGTCGGGATCGGCCGGCATGATGACGAAGTGGAAGTCGTGGCGCACGGACTCCTCGCCGAGCCCGGCCAGGAATTCGCCGAAATGCACGTCGGACTGATGGCCGGGCGCCGTTGGCATGACGAGGCCGATCGAGCCGGCCTTGCCGGTCGCGAGCCGCTGCGCCGCCTTGTTCGGCCGGTATCCGGTTTCCTTGACAGCCTGGAGCACGCGCTCACGGGTCGCCTCATTGACCTCGGGATAGCCGTTGAGCGCCCGGCTCACCGTCGTCTGCGAAAGTCCCAGCAATTCCGATAGCTGTTTGAGATTCACCTGCTGTGCTTCCTCCCGGCTCGCCCGAGCTTGAGGGTCAGCTGCCTCCCGCTGCCCAAAGCGCTTTCAATTATGTATCATTTGGCGCGCTTGACTCAAGAAAAATCGCTCCATATTTCCCAATAGGCGTTGTCGAGCGGCGCCGGCGCATCGGCCTGAAATTCGGAATAGCCTTTCAGAAATCGCAATACGCAGAATCAATGAGTTACAGCATTCCTTGTGCGTCCGCGAGGACGCATGACATTCCAAGCTGCATGTTTATAGCGAGTTTTCGTGAAATGACTTGACTCCATTCCACCGAAAGTGGAATGAGTGAAGGTGTCAAAGCGCTTTGAAATTTCCTTTTGGAGGAATTCGGCGTGGGTTGGGATTGTGATGGGAGGATGATCACATGAAAAAGTCATTTTTGATGAGCGTTGCCGTGGCGGCGCTTTTTGCCGGTGCTGCATCCGCGGCCGATCTGAAATTTGCGCCGGGACAGGATTCCAAGTTCAACTGGAAAAGCTATGACGAGTTCAAGGCTGCCCATGCCGACCTGAAGGGCGAGCCGCTGACGATCTTCGGACCGTGGCGCGGCGAAGACGAGGCGTTCTTCCTGAGCGTTCTCGCCTATTTCACCGAAGCGACCGGCGTCGATGCGAAATACTCCTCTTCCGAAAACTACGAACAGCAGATCGTCATCGATACGCAGGCAGGTTCGCCGCCGAACATTGCCGTTCTGCCGCAGCCGGGTCTCCTGGCCGATCTCGCCGGCAAGGGCTTCCTCACGCCGCTCGGCGACGAAAACTCCAAGTGGATCAAGGATAATTACGGCGCCGGCGACAGCTGGGTCGGTTACGGCACCTACAAGGGCAAGGATGGCAAGGAATCCTTCTACGCTTTCCCCTACAAGGCCGACGTAAAATCACTCGTCTGGTATGTACCGGAAAACTTCGAGGAAGCCGGCTACAAGATCCCGACGACCATGGAGGAGCTGCATGCCCTGACCGACCAGATCGTCAAGGACGGCGGCGTTCCCTGGTGCATCGGTCTCGGCTCTGGCGGCGCCACTGGCTGGCCGGCGACCGACTGGGTCGAGGACATCATGCTGCGCACCCAGCCGCCGGAAGCCTATGACAAGTGGACGACCAACGACCTGAAATTCACCGATCCGGCCGTCGTTGCCGCGATCGACGAATTCGGCAAGTTCGCCAAGAACGAGAAATATGTAAATGGCGGTGTCGCAGCCGTGGCCTCGACCGATTTCCGCGACAGCCCGAAGGGCCTCTTCACCGTTCCGCCGAAGTGCTACCTGCACCATCAGGCCTCGTTCATCCCGTCCTTCTTCCCTGAGGGCACGAAGCTCGGACAGGATGCCGACTTCTTCTACATGCCGACCTATGCTTCGCATCCCGAACTCGGCAAGCCGGTGCTCGGCGCGGGCACGCTCGTCTCGATCACCAAGGATCTGAAGACGGCCCGTGCCTTCATCGACTTCCTGAAGACCCCGATCGCGCATGAGGTCTGGATGGCGCAGTCGAGCTTCCTGACGCCTTACAAGGGCGTGAGCACCGAGGCCTATGCCAACCCGCAGATGAAGAAGGAAGGCGAGATCCTGACGTCGGCCACCACCTTCCGCTTCGACGGTTCGGACCTGATGCCCGGCAAGATCGGCGCCGGGGCCTTCTGGACCGGCATGGTCGATTTCGTCGGCGGCAAGTCCGCTCAGGACGCAGCAGCCGAAATCCAGAGCGCCTGGGACGGCATCAAGTAATCTTCAAAATTATGCCGCCGGCTTGCCGGCGGCATGGCTTGCATGACTGGCCGGGCTCGAGGAAAGCTCGGCCATAGCAGGATGAAGTATGTCGCGCAAAACTGTGCTGCGGTCTTGCGATCACGACATGCGCAAAACCAAAGACCTGAAGCGCAGGACGCGTTTCAGTGCGGTCAAGTGGGCAAGCATATTGACGGTGACCGGCCTTGACCCGTCAGAACAAAAGCCGGCCGGAATGATCAGGGGAAGCAGGGGAGGGACGAAATGCTGTTGCAGATTGTGTCCGCTTTGGGCGTCGTGGTTGGAGCCGTTATCGTGTGCTCGGCCTATTTCTTTTTCTCGAATATGATTCTCGATCTCGCATTGCCGGTGAGGGATGGTGATATCCGTCAGGCTTCGCGCAATCTGAACCGGCGCGCGATGATCCGCCCGTGGCTGTTCCTCGGTCCGGCGCTTTTCCTGCTGGTCGTCTATCTCGTCTATCCCGTCGTCGCGACCTTCGTTCTCTCTTTCTACGACCGCGCCGGGCTGCAGTTCGTCGGCCTTGCCAATTACAAGTGGGCCATCGGCGACCGCGAATTCCGCCAGTCGATCTTCAACAACATCCTCTGGCTCGCCGTCGTGCCGGCTGCCTGCACGTTCTTCGGCCTCGTCATTGCTGTGATGACCGACCGGATCTGGTGGGGCAATATCGCCAAGAGCATCGTCTTCATGCCGATGGCGATCTCCTTTGTCGGCGCTTCCGTCATCTGGAAGTTCATCTACGAGTATCGCGGCGGCAACGACGTTCAGATCGGCCTGCTGAACGCCATCGTCCAGCTGTTCGGCGGCACGCCGGAGGTGTGGATATCCGTTCCCTTCTGGAACAATTTCTTCCTGATGGTCATCCTGATCTGGATCCAGACGGGTTTTGCCATGGTCATCCTGTCGGCTGCGCTGCGCGGCATTCCCGAGGAGACGATCGAAGCCGCCGTCATCGACGGCGCCAACGGTTGGCAGATCTTCTGGCGCATCATGGTGCCGCAAGTCTGGGGCACCATCGCCGTCGTCTGGACGACGATCACCATTCTCGTGCTCAAGGTCTTCGATATCGTGCTGACCATGACCAACGGCCAGTGGCAGACGATGGTGCTGGCGAACCTGATGTTCAACTGGCTGTTCCGCGGCGGCGGCGACTCCGGCCGAAGCGCCGTCATCGCCATCATCATCATGCTCGCCGTCACGCCAATCATGGTGTGGAACGTGCGCCGCGCCAATCGCGAACTGAAGGGCCACTGAGATGACCGCTGCTGGAAGCTACTTCAAGATCGGCCCCGCCCGTCTCTTCGTTCACCTCGCCGTTCTCTTGATCGTCATCGTCTGGCTCATCCCGACGCTCGGCATCTTCGTCAGCGCGCTGCGCGACAAGGACCAGATCGTCGTTTCCGGCTGGTGGACGTCCTTCGTCGGTTCGACTCAGACCGTCGCCGTCCGCTTGGGCACGCCGGACCAGCAAAAGCAGGAAGGCGCCATCTACGTCATTTCGGGCAATGTGCTGGAAGGACAGGGCGGCCGCGCGGTGAAGGCCTTCGGCAATCGCGTGCAGCAGCCGGCTGCCTTCAAGGCCGGCGAAACCGCTGATCTCGGCGACGGCGAAACGCTGCAGATCAACAGCGACGGTAGCTATCGCTACATGAAGGGCACGGCCTTTTCGCCCGACGAGCGGCCGCGGCGCATCTATGTTTCCGTCTCCGCGCCGCCGGAATTCACCGTGCAGAACTATCACACCGTTCTGACGGGCGAGGGTATCGGTCAGTCCTTCATCAATTCGCTGACCGTGACGATCCCCGCGACGATCATCCCGATCCTGATTGCCGCTTTTGCTGCCTATGCCCTGAGCTGGATGGAGTTTCCAGGCCGGGCGCTGCTGATTGCGCTTGTCGTCGGCCTGATCGTCGTGCCGCTGCAGATGTCGCTGATCCCGCTGCTGCGTCTCTATAACGAGATCGGCACCATGCTCGGCCAGCCGTCGAAGACCTATCCCGGCATCTGGCTGGCCCACACCGCTTTCGGCATGCCGCTCGCCATCTTTCTCCTGCGGGCCTATATCGCAGGCCTCCCAAGGGAGATCATCGAATCCGCCCGCGTCGACGGCGCAAGCGATTTCGAGATATTCACCCGCATCGTTTTGCCTCTGTCCTTCCCGGCGCTCGCCTCCTTCGCCATCTTCCAGTTCCTATGGGTGTGGAACGACCTGCTCGTCGCCATGGTCTTTCTCGGCACCGACAAGGATCACCTCGTGCTGACCGGCAGCCTGAACGCGCTGCTCGGCTCGCGCGGCGGCAATTGGGAGATTTTGACGGCGTCAGCCTTCGTCACCATCGTCGTGCCGCTGCTCGTCTTCTTCGGGCTCCAGCGTTATCTGGTGCGCGGTCTGCTGGCGGGCTCGGTCAAGGGCGGCTGACCATTTCCAAACGTGACTTCAGACAGGATATCCCATGAACGTGGCTCCCCAATCGATCTTGACCGCCGACAAGGACTGGTGGCGCGGCGCGGTGATCTACCAGATCTATCCGCGCTCCTATCAGGACTCGAACGGTGACGGTATCGGCGACCTGAAGGGCATCACCGCCCGTCTGCCGCATGTGGCAAGCCTCGGCGCCGATGCGATCTGGATCTCGCCTTTCTTCACCTCGCCGATGCGCGATTTCGGCTATGACGTTTCAGACTATGAGAACGTCGATTCCATCTTCGGCACGCTGGTGGATTTCGACACGCTGATCGCTGAAGCCCATCGTCTCGGCATCCGCGTGATGATCGACCTTGTCATCTCCCACAGCTCGGATCAGCATCCCTGGTTCGTCCAGAGCCGCTCCAGCAAGACGAACGCCAAGGCCGATTGGTATGTCTGGGCCGACGCCAAGCCGGACGGCACGCCGCCGAACAACTGGCTGTCGATCTTCGGCGGTTCGGCATGGGCGTGGGATCCGACGCGCATGCAGTATTACCTGCACAACTTCCTGACCTCGCAGCCGGATATGAACCTGCACAATCCGGAAGTGCAGGATCGACTGCTGGATGTCGTGCGCTTCTGGCTCAATCGCGGCGTCGACGGTTTCCGCCTCGATACCATCAACTTCTATTTCCACGACCCGCTTCTGCGCGACAATCCGGCGCTCGCGCCCGAACGGCGCAACGCTTCGACGGCGCCGGCGGTCAATCCCTATAATTTCCAGGAGCATATCTACGACAAGAACCGCCCGGAGAACCTTGCGTTCCTGAAGCGCTTCCGTGCCGTTCTCGAGGAGTTCCCGGCAATCGCAGCCGTCGGCGAGGTCGGCGACAGCCAGCGCGGTCTCGAAATCGTCGGCGAATACACCTCCGGCAATGACAAGATGCATATGTGCTACGCCTTCGAATTCCTGGCGCCCGATCCGCTGTCGCCGGAGCGCGTCGAAGAGGTGATGCAGGATTTCGAAGCCGCCGCGCCCGATGGCTGGGCTTGCTGGGCCTTCTCCAATCACGACGTCGTACGCCATGTCAGCCGCTGGGGCGGGCTGGTCGCCGATCACGACGCCTTCGCCAAGCTCTATGCTTCGCTGCTGATGACGCTGCGCGGCTCTGTCTGCCTTTATCAAGGTGAGGAGTTGGGCCTCACCGAGGCCGATCTCGCCTATCAGGATCTGCAGGATCCCTACGGAATCCAGTTTTGGCCGGAATTCAAGGGCCGCGACGGCTGCCGCACGCCGATGGTCTGGGACAGCCAGGTGGCCCAGGGCGGCTTCTCCAGCGTCAAGCCATGGCTGCCGGTGCCGGTCGAGCATATCCTGCGCGCCGTCAGCGTCCAGCAGGGCGATGAAAATTCCGTGCTGGAGCACTATCGCCGCTTCATCGCTTTCCGCAAGCTGTACCCGGCTTTCGCCAAGGGCGAGATCGAATTCGAGGAGACGCAGGGCGAAGCGCTGGTCTTCACCCGCGAATATGGCAATGAGAAGCTGCTCTGCATCTTCAACATGAGCCCGGTCGAAACAGGCGTCACGCTGCCGGCCGGAGAATGGCAGGCATTGACGGGCCATGGCTTTACCAGCAACAACTATGGCGACAAGATCGATATTCCGGCCTGGGGGGCGTATTTCGCCCGTCTCGCTTAAGGATCAGGAGGGGAGTGAGAAATGACTGGACTGACGCTGAAGGATATCCGCAAATCCTACGGTTCCGTGGACGTTCTCCACGGCATCGACCTCGATATCAAACAAGGCGAATTCATCGTCTTCGTCGGTCCGTCCGGCTGCGGAAAATCCACGCTCCTGCGCATGATCGCCGGCCTCGAGGCGATCACCGGCGGCGAAATGTATATCGACGGCATGCTCGTCAATGACGTGCCGCCCTCCAAGCGCGGCATCGCCATGGTCTTCCAGTCCTACGCGCTCTACCCGCATATGACAGTCTTCGACAACATGGCCTTCGGCATGAAGATCGCCGGCGAAAGCAAGCAGGAGATCGACCGCCGCGTCCGGGCGGCGGCCGAGAGCCTGCAACTGACCAAATATCTCGACCGCCTGCCGAAGGCGCTTTCCGGCGGCCAGCGTCAGCGCGTGGCGATCGGCCGCGCCATCTGCCGCGATCCGAAGGTCTTCCTCTTCGACGAGCCGCTGTCCAATCTCGATGCCGCGCTGCGTGTCGCGACCCGTATCGAGATCGCCCGTCTGAACGAACAGATGGCCGATACGACGATGATCTACGTGACCCATGACCAGGTCGAGGCAATGACGCTTGCCGACCGCATCGTCGTTCTCTCCGCCGGCAATATCGAGCAGGTCGGCGCGCCGCTGGAGCTCTACGAACGCCCCGCCAACCTCTTCGTCGCGAAATTCATTGGCTCCCCGGCCATGAACATCATTCCGGCAACAGTCACCGCCACGGGAAGCCAGACGACGGTGACGCTGACCGGCGGCATGTCGGTGACGCTCGATGTCGCGACCGACGCGTCCGAGAAGGGCAAGCAGGCAAGCTTCGGAGTTCGTCCCGAGGATCTGAGGATTGCCGACGGCGCCGATTATGTTTTCGAAGGCGAGGTCTCCATCGTCGAAGCGCTCGGCGAAGTGACGCTGCTTTATATCGAGGGACTGGTTCCCGGCGAGCCGATCGTCGTCAAGCTGCCCGGCATCTACGATGTGCATAAGGGCCAGCGGATGCGATTTGCCGCCGACAGGCAGAAGCTGCATCTGTTTGATGCGAGCGGCCACACCTATCGGAAATGAGACAGCCATTTTTGGGGTAGTAACACCAGAAATTGTGCGTGACGGGCGGAATTCTCACTTTCTGTTAAAGATCGGCTGCTACCTTTTCCCAGTCAATTTATGAGGGGGATAAGCAAGTGGCCGCTTCCAATCCGTCACAGCCAAAATCTCATTTCCTGAGCAAGGAAGAATCCTTCATGTACGACCGCGAGGCGCGGTTCAAGATGGAGGACACTATGAATGCCGCGCGCATCGAATATACTGAAAAGGGCGTCATGCACGCGGCTTCGCGCCGCTGCGATATCGTCCGGATCTCGATGAGTAGCGCGACGCTCGCCATTCTGACTCAGTTCAACCTGCCGAAGCAGTTTTATCTGGATATTCCGGATGCCCGCATCACCAAGGTCGGTTGCCTGCTGATGAAGGTCAACGCCAACAATACCGTCGAAGTTCGCTTCCTGCGCCTTCTGACGCAGAAGGAACTCAACAAGATCTTCGTCTACAGCACCCATCCGGCGCATCGCGACTACGTCCTCGATATTCGAGCCTGACGGATAGCACCGGGCTGACGACATGGAAAACCCGCGGGGTGCTTCGCGCGCGCCCCGCGGGTTTTTGTTTGTGCCGAGCTTTCAGCTCAGTGGAAGAGTACGCTCGCACCTTGATCCGAAGCGCCGACGGCGCGGCGGAACGGCGCGAAGAGCTCGCGGCCCATGCCGAATTCATTGTCGGAAAGATCGACCGTCACCGGCTCGCGCTCGGCCATGTCGGCCGCATCGACGAGCACTTCGAGCGTGCCCTTGATCGCGTCCAGGCGAATGATGTCGCCGTCCTTGATACGGGCGATCGGGCCGCCGTCGACTGCCTCGGGCGTGACGTGGATCGCCGCCGGCACCTTGCCGGATGCGCCGGACATGCGCCCGTCGGTCAGCAGCGCCACGCGGAAGCCGCGATCCTGCAAAACGCCGAGCGGCGGTGTCAGCTTGTGCAGTTCCGGCATGCCGTTCGCCTTCGGGCCCTGGAAACGCACGACGGCGACGAAATCGCGGTTGAGCTTGCCCTCCTTGAAAGCGTCTTGCAGTTCCTGCTGGCTGTGGAAGACGATCGCCGGCGCCTCGATGACGTGGCGTTCCGGCTTGACGGCGGAAATCTTGATGACGGCCTTGCCGAGGTTGCCGCGCAACATCTTCAACCCACCATTCGCCTGGAAGGGCGTCTCGATGCTGGAGAGAACCTTCGGATCGTGGCTCTTTTCCGGCGAGCGCTGGCGCACGACGGCGCCGTTTTCACCGAGCTGGGCATCGACCGTATAGGCTTCGAGACCCTGGCCGAAGACGGTGCGCACGTCGTCATGCACCAGACCGTGCTTCAAGAGTTCCTTGATGAGGAAGCCCATGCCGCCGGCGGCCTGGAAATGGTTCACGTCGGCAAGTCCGTTCGGATAGACGCGGGCAAGCAGCGGCACGATCTCCGAAAGCTCGGCAATGTCCTGCCAGGTGAGCTGGATGCCGGCTGCCCGCGCCATGGCGACGAGGTGCAGCGTATGGTTGGTGGAGCCGCCGGTCGCATGCAGGCCGACGACGCCGTTGACGACCGAACGCTCGTCAATCATCTCGCCTGCCGGCGTAAATTCGTTGCCGAGCGCGGTGATCGCCAGCGCCCGCTTGGCGGCTTCGCGCGTCAGCGCTTCGCGCAGCGGCGTGCCGGGATTGATGAAGGAGGAGCCCGGCATATGGAAGCCCATGATCTCCATCAGCATCTGGTTGGAATTGGCAGTGCCGTAGAAGGTGCAGGTGCCCGGGCCGTGATAGGATTTCGATTCCGCCTCCAGGAGCTCGTCGCGGCCGACCTTGCCCTCGGCGAAGAGCTGGCGCACGCGCGACTTCTCGTCGTTTGCCAGGCCCGATGTCATCGGGCCGGCCGGCACGAAGATCGACGGCAGGTGCCCGAAGGAGAGTGCGGCGATCACGAGGCCCGGCACGATCTTGTCGCAGACGCCGAGGAAGAGGGCGGCATCGAACATGTTGTGCGACAGGCCGACGCCGGCGGCCATGGCGATCAGGTCGCGCGAGAAGAGCGACAGCTCCATGCCCGGCTGTCCCTGAGTGACGCCATCGCACATGGCAGGCACGCCGCCTGCCACCTGGGCGACGCCGCCAGCCTGAGCGGCAGCCTCGCGGATGATCGCAGGATAGGTCTCGAACGGCTGGTGAGCCGAGAGCATGTCGTTATAGGCGGTGATGATGCCGAGATTGGCGATACGGTCGCCGGCAAGCGCGTCCTTCTCGGCGGGGGAACAGACCGCAAAACCGTGGGCGAGGTTGGCGCAGCCGAGGACAGAGCGTTGCACGCCCTTGGATGCTGCGGCGCGCAGGCGTTCCAGATAGCGCTCGCGGGTCGGCTTCGAGCGTTCGACAATGCGGTTCGTGATCGCAGCAATGCGTGCGTGAGCGGACATGGAAAATCCCTGCCTTGTTCTGGTTCGTCTCTGTTTGTTCGCGGGTTCCGCCGGCCTGTCAGGCCATATCAGGGAGCCCAGTAAATCTCGACCGGGGAAGTGGCCCGGCGCAGAACCGCGCGGATCGGCATTTCTGCCTCGTCACCGCTGCCTTCCGCCTTGGCGAGAACGTCTTTTTTGCCTTCGCCCTCAATATGGAGAACCAGGAGTGCGGCATCCTCAAGACTGGAGAAGGTGAAGGTCAGGCGCGGCTCGCCGGCCCCTTCTGCCTCCATGGTGATGATGCCGCGCGGCGTCGATGCGTCAAGCGCCTCGGCAAGATTGCTACCGCCGGGAAAGAACGATGCCGTGTGGCCGTCACCGCCCATGCCGAGGATGACCACGTCGAAAGGAATGCCGATCTCGGCGCTTTTTACCGTTGCAAGCCGTGCCGCCTCCTCAACGGAAGCCGCGGGCTGGTAAAGCGGTACGAAACGCGCCGCCTTCGCCTTGTTCTGCAAGAGATTGGCATCGACAAGCAGGTGGTTCGAGCGCGCATTGTCGGCCGGAACGAAGCGTTCGTCGACGAGCGTGATCGTCACCTTGTCCCAGGCGATGTCGCGTGTCGACAGCACCTGGAAGAAGACCTTCGGCGTGGAGCCGCCGGAAACGGCGATGGATGCCGTTCCGCGGGCGGCAATCGCTGCCGAAAGCGTGTTGGCGACCTTGTTGGCGAGGCCATCGGCGAGGTCTGCTGCGCTGGCGAAGGAATGCAGGTTCGATGTCATCGATTTCCTCCTAGATATCGTCATGCCAGGTGCGGCCGTCACGCTCGATCAGCGCGATGGCCTGGCTCGGACCCCAGGTGCCGGCCGTATAGCCCTGCACCTGCTGGCCGGTCGTTTCCCACCCCTTGAGGATCGGGTCGACCCATTTCCATGCGGCTTCGACTTCGTCGCGGCGCATGAACAGGGTCTGGTTGGAGCGGATCACGTCCATCAGCAGGCGCTCGTAGGCGTCGGGATTGCGGACGTTGAAGGCCTGGGCGAAGCTCATGTCGAGCGAAACGTTGCGCAGGCGCATGCCGCCCGGGCCGGGATCCTTGATCATCAGCGACTGCTTGACGCCCTCATCCGGCTGCAGGCGGATGATCAGCTGGTTGGCGACGATGCGCCCGGCCGCCTGGTCGAAGATCGCATGCGGGATCGGCTTGAAGGTGATGACGATCTCCGACATGCGCCCGGCAAGGCGCTTGCCGGTTCTGATGTAGAAGGGAACGCCCGCCCAGCGCCAGTTGTTGATCTCGGCCTTGATGGCGACGAAGGTTTCGGTGTTCGAGACGCCCCCTTCGAGCTCTTCGAGGTAGCCCTTGACCGGCCCGCTGCCGGATGCGCCGGCGCGGTATTGACCGCGGACCGTCGCCTGCTCAACGTTGGAAGCATCGAGCGGCTTCAGCGCACGCAGCACCTTCAGCTTCTCGTCGCGCACGGCTTCCGAATCCATCGACGAGGGCACTTCCATCGCCGTCAGGCAGAGCAGCTGCAGGATGTGGTTCTGCACCATGTCGCGCAGAGCGCCGGCGGTATCGTAATAGCCGGCGCGGCCTTCGAGGCCGACCGATTCAGCCACCGTGATCTGCACGTGGTCGATGTAATTGGCGTTCCACAGTGGCTCGTAGAGCGCGTTGGCAAAGCGCAGCGCCATCAGGTTCTGCACCGTTTCCTTGCCGAGATAGTGATCGATGCGGAAGATCTGCTCTTCCTTGAAGACGCGGCCGATCGTATCGTTGAGCTGCAACGCCGAAGCGAGGTCGCGGCCGATCGGCTTTTCGACGACGATGCGGGTCGACTTGGTGATCAGCTTGTGTTCGTGGATCTTCTGCGAGATATCGCCGAAGATGCCGGGTGCCACGGCGAGATAAAAGGCGCGCACACGGTCCTTGCCTTCGTCGAGCAGCTTCTTCAGCTGATCCCAGCCGCTGTCGGCGCGGGCATCAACCGAGACGTAGTAGAGGCGGGCGCAGAACTTCTCCACTTCCTTGTCGTCGTATTCGCCCTTCTTGAGGTGTTCCTTCAGCGCATCGCGGGCAAATTTGCGGTATTCCTCATCCGTCAGCGGGCTGCGCGAGGCGCCGATCACGCGGGTCGGTTCGCCGAACTGGCCTTCGATCTGGCGATGATAGAGGGCAGGCAGCAACTTGCGTTCGGCAAGGTCGCCACTGCCGCCGAAGACGACGTAATCAAAAGGCTCAACAGGAATGATCTGGCTGCTCATGAGCTTGTCTCTCAATCAGGCTTGGTTGACGGCCCTTTTAATCTAATCGATTTAAAAAAGCCAGTGTGCAGTGCAATGAATCTCTCGGGCACCGGTTTTAGAGCGAATTTCCGGAAGAGGAAATCCGCAATCGGACTAAAACTTGTCGCGAAGCGCAAACCACGACAAGGCAAGGAAAAGCAACGGCGCCCGCATTCGCGCGCCGCCGGGAAAGGCGGGAATATCGAGCGATTTGAAGAGATCGAGATCGCCGGATTTTCCAAGCACCGCTTCCGCGTAGAGCTTGCCACAGTAGTTTGACAGCATGACGCCATGGCCGGAATAACCGCCGATCGAAGTCACACCGGGCATGACCTCGCGCACGAAGGGCTGGCGCGGCATGGTGATGCCGACGCTGCCGCCCCAGGCATGGGTGATTTCGATATTCTGCAGCGCCGGATAGATCTCGGCGATCTGCCGGCGGATATGCTGCGAAATGTCCTTCGGATTGTCCGACGTATAGGCCTCGCGTCCGCCAAACAGCAGGCGGCCGTCGCCGAATTTGCGGAAATAGCGCACGACGAAGCGCGAATCGGCCACAGCCTCGCACCCCGGCAGCACATCGGGATGTCCGTCGAGCGGGACTGTGGCGCCGATGAAGGAACGGATCGGCATGACATGACTTGCCGTCACCGGTTCGAGGTTGCCGATGTAACCGTTGCAGGCGATCAGCGCTCGGTCGGCGGTGATCGTGCCCTTTTCGGTTTCGATCGTCACCTTGCCGCCGCCCTGGCGCACCGCCTTTGCCCTGGTCATCTCGCAGATGGCGGCGCCGGCATTGGCGGCGACGCGAGCAAGCCCGACCAGCAGCTTCAGCGGATGGATATGGCCGGTGCCGACATCGCGCACCCCGCAATGGAAACGCTTCGAACCGAGCCTTTCCTGCGTTTCCCTCTCGTCCATGAAGCTGATGTGCGGATAGCCGTAGCGCAACGCGGCGATCTCGGCATTTTCCTGATAGTCGCGTTTGTAGCTCGCCTTGTGCGCGACATTGAGCTGGCCGGGCACGTAGTCGATCTCGATCTGGTGTTCGCGGGCGAATTCGATGAGATGACCCTTGGCCGCTTCGGCAAGATCGAACAGCGCCTTGGACCGTTCGTAGCCGATCTCTTTTTCGAGCTCTTCCGGCCACCACCGCTGGCCGGTGCCGAGCTGGCCGCCATTGCGCCCGGACGCCCCGTCGCCGACGCGGCAGGCCTCGATCAAGACCACCGAGACGCCTGATTTGGCAAGATTATAGGCGGCCTGCAGCCCGGTATATCCGCCGCCGATGATGGCGACGTCGCATGTTCTCGATCCGTCGAGAGCGGGATAGGTGGGCCGCTCGCCGACGGTTGCCTGATACCAGGATAGTCCCGGCGCGATCGGGCTCTGCCACATCTCTTTCGATGCCATGACAGTCCCCTCACACGTTGAGCAGAAGGAATTCCCGCTCCCAAGGGCTGATCACCTGCATGAAAGTCTCGAACTCACCGCGCTTGACGCCCGCGTAAAGGCCGATGAACTGCGCGCCGAAAATCTCCTCGAAGGCAGGCTCGTCCTCCAGCAGCGCCACTGCTTCCAGGAGGCCGCGAGGCAGGTCGATCGAGCCTTCGTTGGCCGAATCCTCGGTCGGCGCCGTCGGCTCGATCTGCTTCATGATGCCGAGCAGACCGGAGGCAAGCGAGGCGGCGAGCGCCAGATAAGGGTTGGCGTCCGAGCTCGGCAGACGGTTTTCCACGCGCCGCGCCTGCGGATCGGAAACCGGAACGCGGAAGGCGGTCGTTCTGTTGTCGTAGCCCCAAGCATTGTTGACGGGGCAGGACATATCAGGCTGCAGGCGCCGGTAGGAGTTCACGTAGGGCGCAAGCATCGCCATCGCGCTCGGCACGAATTTCTGCATGCCACCGATGAAATGGAAGAATTCCTTCGAGGCCGATCCATCCGCATTGGAGAAGACGTTCTTGCCGGTCTCGATATTAACCACTGACTGGTGGATATGCATCGCCGAACCCGGCTGGCCCTGCATCGGCTTGGCCATGAATGTCGCGTAGATATCGTGTTTCAGCGCCGCCTCGCGGATTGTGCGCTTGAACAGGAACACTTGGTCAGCAAGCTCGATCGGATTACCGTGACGCAGGTTGATCTCGAGTTGCGCCGGTCCCTCCTCGTGGATCAGCGTATCGATCTCCAGGCCCTGCTTCTCCGAGAAATGATAGATGTCGTCGATCAGTTCGTCGAATTCGTTGATGCCGGCGATCGAATAGCCCTGGCCGCCGAGGATCGAACGGCCGGACCGGCCTTTCGGCGGATGCAGCGGATAGTCTGGATCGTCGTTCTTGGCGACAAGGTAAAATTCGATCTCGGGCGCCACGATCGGCTTCCAGCCGCGGTCATGATAGAGGCTCATAATGCGCTTCAAGACGTTGCGCGGCGTATAGGGCACTTCTCCGCCGTCCGAATCGACGATGTCGCAGATCACCTGCGCCGTCGGGTCGCTCTCCCATGGCACGACCGAAAGCGTCGAAAGGTCGGGCATCAACTTCAGGTCGCTGTCGCGCGGCTCGTAGCGGAAGCTTTCCGTCTCGTCGGGATACTCGCCTGAAATCGTATGCCGGTAGATCGCCGAAGGCAGGGCCAGCGAGGTATTCGAGGTGAATTTCGAGCTCGGCATCATCTTGCCGCGCGGAACGCCGGCAAGGTCCGGCGTGATGCATTCAATGTCTTCGATGCCCCTGGCGCGCAGCCACTGTGACGCTTCCTTCCAGTTCGCAACGCCGCGCAGGGATCCGGGGTCCGGGGGAGTCTTCGTAGAGGCGGGTACGTTTCTGGCAGGCTTCAGCGTCGTCTTTTTTGGGGACATGACACACCGGTTTGCGTTGATCTTGACGCCATCATAACCAGACTTTGCCAATTGGCGAGGGGTTGAGAACGTTGACTTTCGTCCTTTGATGGAAAAAGAAGACGCGATTTTCATCGGGGAAACGGGTTTGCAGCGCAAAAGCGACGTCATCGTCATCGGCGCCGGGGCGGCTGGCATGATGGCGGCCATTCGCGCGGGAAAGCGCGGCCGCTCCGTCGTGGTCCTCGATCACGCAAGGGCGCCCGGCGAAAAGATCCGCATCTCCGGCGGCGGGCGCTGCAATTTCACCAATATCCATGCGGGACCGAAGAGCTTCCTTTCGGCCAATCCGCATTTCTGCAAGTCCGCGCTCGCCCGCTTCACGCCCGCAGACTTCATCGCCATGGTCGATCGCTACGGCATTGCCTGGCACGAAAAGACGCTGGGCCAGCTTTTCTGCGACGATAGCGCCAAGGACATCATCCGCATGCTGCTGGATGAGATGCGCGCAGCCGGCGCGATGCTGCATCTCGGCACCGAGATAACAGGCGTCGAAAAGACCGGAGCCGGTTTCCTGGTATCGACGGGTGAAGGTCACTATGAAGCATCGTCGCTGATCGTCGCGACCGGCGGCAAGTCGATCCCGAAAATGGGCGCCACCGGCTTTGCCTATCGCCTCGCCGAGCAGTTCGGCCTGGCCGTGCTCGAAACCCGCCCCGGCCTGGTGCCGCTGACGCTCGATCCCGGCCTGCTCGAAAGCATCGCGCCGCTCGCCGGCATTTCCGCTCCGGCCGAAATCCGCCATGGCAGGACCGCGTTCCGAGAGGCTCTGCTCTTCACCCATCGGGGGCTGAGCGGACCTGCCATCCTGCAGATTTCCTCCTACTGGCGCGAAGGCGACGAGATCGTCGTCGCGATCGAACCGGATATCGAGATCGCGGCGCATCTGAAGACGGCAAAGCAGCGTAACGGCCGCCAGTCGCCGCAGACCGCACTCGGCGAGATACTGCCAAAGCGGCTGGCACAGTTTCTCGCGGAACGCGAAAAAATCGCCGGCAACATGGCCGACTTGCCCGACAAGGCGCTGCTGCGCCTTGCCGCCGCCGCGCAGAGTTGGTCGATCAAGCCTTCGGGCTCGGAAGGCTACCGCACCGCCGAAGTGACGCTCGGCGGCATCGATACAGCGGCGCTCGACTCCCGCAGCATGGAGGCAAAAGCCGTACCCGGCCTCTATTTCATCGGCGAATGCGTCGACGTCACGGGCTGGCTCGGCGGCTATAATTTCCAATGGGCATGGGCATCGGGATTTGCCGCGGGCGAATGCGCCTGAAGTTCCCTGTCGCCGTCCCCTTCAGGAGCGCGCTCATAAGTCTCAAGGCGACATATATTAGCAATAGTGATTCAAGACTTCTTAAGAGAGGTGCGCCATCCTGTCTCAATTGGCGGTTAGCAAAGCTCTTCCTAGATTAAGCTTTACCGGCAAGCCGTTTTGTTGGATTGTTGTGTCAGACAGAAGTGAGGTTTCGAGCATGACCAGAAACACACGACGCGCCCGTGCCATTGCAATTGCGCAGGCAAAGCCGAATTCCAGGATGGTCGCCCTGCGTTATCTGATGCTTGCCGCCGGCGCCACCGCCGCCAGCCTCGCGCTGCTGCTATCGCACTTCATCTGATCCTTTCGCGAGGACTGTGACCAGGCTTGACGGACGCGATGGCCGCATCGCGGCGCTCAGTCTGACAATTTGCAACTATTTCACCGTCTTGGCTTAACCCGCGATCACCGCTTATCCGAAAATTAATATCTAATCTGACACAATTGCCCGCGAATATTTGGGCATCTCCAAGTTGTTGGAAATGAATGGGCAATGACTGCCGCCTGGCCTCCGGGTTTCCCAGTGTCGTTAAGAACAGCTCGATGTGCACCCGGCTGGCGCCATGTGGCCGCCGGCGGGAGGAGTGGTGTATGAAAGGCCCGGAACGCAATGTTGATTGACAAGATTCTTTCCCGCTTCAGGATCAAGACGAAGGTCCTGATCTTCGTTCTGCCCTTCGTGGTCACCATTTCGGCCGTGGGCTTGACGGGGCTCTACGCTTCGGGGCTTCTGCAGGGCCGCATGGAAATCTCCAACAGCGTGCTGCAATCGCTGAGCGGCTTCAAGGATCTTTACGGTTCGATGGACGACTTCCTGCGCATCACCAGCCCTCAGGCTCGTGACAAGCTGCTCGCAGATCTGAAGACCCAGCAAGGCGTGCTCGACGCGACGCTGAACCAGGTCGGAGAAGAGGCTGCCGGCCGCGACAGCCTTGCCGAAGCTTCGAGCCGCACCAAGGACATTTCGGGCGTAGTCGACAAGCTCTGGGCTCTGCATGAACAGGAGCAGGCCTTGCATGAGCAGATCGATGCGGCGCAGAAGAGCCTGATCAGCACCCGTTTCACGGTTTCCTACCAGGCCGAGGAATTGCAGACCGCGCTCCAGAGCGACGAAGGCGCCGCGACCGTCACCCTTCGCACGGCCGACCGCCTGCTGAAGGGCGGCGATTTCTTCGGCACCGTGGCCAGCGGCTACGCCAAGCCGCAGACGCCGCAGGACAAGATCGCCTACATCAACGAACAGATGCCCGCGATCATCAAGTCGCAGCGCTTGATCGCCATTTCGGTTCCGGCCAACCAGAAGAACGTCATCGACGCGCTGGCAGCGACCATCGACGGCATCAAGGCGATCGCCCAGATGCCCAGCCCGACCGATGACAACATCACCGAACTCGGCCGCCTCGTTTCGCGCTTCCGGCAGACCTCGACCTATACGCAGCTGACCGCGACGCAGATGATGCGTCAGGCGACGCAGAGTTTCGCTGAACTCGAGGGCCGCATCGGCCAGACCAACTCCGTTCTCCAGGATACCCGGCGCCTCGAAAATTCGGTCTACTCGCTGCAGATCGTCCTTTCCGATTTCCTCGCCAACTCAAGCAAGGACAATCTCGTTCGCCTGCAGCAGCAGACGGGCACGCTGAGCAAGGATATGCAGGTGCTGGCCACCAGTGCCAAGGGCATGGGCTTTGCCGAAGGCATATCAGACGCGATCCAGCCGGCGCTCGACGCTATCTCCGGCGGCGGTTCGAAGATCGTCGATACGATCGGCGAGCGCGTCACGGCCTATGCCGCCGCCCGCCAGGAACTCGATCAGATCTGGACGAAACTCACCGATTTCGCCGAGCTGCAGAAGCAGACGGCCGGCACCGAACGCACCCAGGCAAACAGCATCTCCGTGCTGACCACCGGTCTCGGTATTCTCCTGTCGATCCTCGGCGGCATCGCCCTGGTGCTGACGCTGCAGCGTCCGATCAGCCAGATCACCGGTGCGATGCGCCGCATCGCCGAAGGCGCGCTGGACACCAGCATCTCCGGCGAGCAGCGTTACGACGAAATCGGCGACATGGCGCGTGCGCTCGGCATCTTCAAGGAAAATGCCATCTCGAAGATCCGCATCGAGGAGCAGAGCGACGAGGAACGCGCCGCCGCCGAACACGAGCGCCAGCGCAACGATGCCGAAAAGCGCGAGATGGACCGTCAGATCGAATTCGCGGTCAATCAGCTTGCCGCCGGCCTCGAGCGCATGTCGCAGGGGGATATCTCGACGACGATCGAAACGCCCTTTATCGGCCGCCTCGAACAGCTGCGTCAGGATTTCAACGGTTCGATGATGCGCCTGCAGGCGACGATGAGCCAGATCCGCGACAACGTCGAACTGATCCAGGGCAACGGCAACCAGATGGCCCAGTCGGCCGAGGACCTCTCCAAGCGCACCGAACAGCAGGCTGCCTCGCTCGAAGAGACCGCGGCCGCCGTCGATGAGATCACCGTCACGGTCCGCTCGTCGGCCGAACGCGCCAAGGATGCCGACCAGATCGTCCGTCAGGCCAAGCGCAGCGCCGACGATTCCGCCGTCGTCGTCAGCAACGCGATCGACGCGATGGGCCGTATCGAGGAGGCCGCGCGCCAGATCGAGCAGATCATCGGCGTCATCGACGAGATCGCCTTCCAGACCAACCTGCTGGCGCTGAACGCCGGCATCGAGGCGGCGCGCGCCGGCGAAGCCGGCAAGGGCTTTGCGGTCGTCGCCATGGAAGTGCGCGAACTGGCCCAGCGCTCGGCAGCAGCGGCACAGGAGATCAAGGGCCTGATCAACAAGTCGACCAACGAGGTCAGCTCCGGATCGCAGTTCGTGCAGGAAACCGGCACCGTGCTTGCCAAGATCAGCGCTCAGATCGTCACGATCAGCCAGCATGTCGAGATGATCGCCCGCGCCAGCCACGACCAGTCCAATGCACTGCAGAGCGTCAACGCGACCGTCAACCAGATGGACCAGATGACGCAGCAGAACGCCGCGATGGTGGAGGAGACGACCGCCGCCAGCCGCGAACTGGCCGACGAAGCGGATTCGCTGCGCCGTCTCATCCAGCAGTTCAAGATCGACGGCGAAGCGACCCAAGCGCAGGTCTACCGCGCCGCCTGATCGCCAAACGATCCCGTCCTTATTCAAACGGCCCCGTCGGGGCCGTTTGTTTATCGTGCAGAAAACGGAAAACGTCCGAAACGAAAAGGATTAATATCTCCGGCAGCCATGTTTACGGAACGTTTTCCTTAACGCTTTTCGTCTAATTTAACCTCGGTTTATCTCCCGGGGGTTTTGATGCTGCGCCTTTTCTCTTCGTCGATCGTACGCCAGATCGTTGCGATCACGCTGTTTCTGCTGGCGATCAGCACGGCCGCCATCGTTGGCGTGACCTACTACAATCTCAGCCGCTATGTCATGGATGGGGCCGTCTCCGACGCGAAGGACGCCACCCGCGCCATGGCCGTCCTCTATGGGGCTGCCGATCAGGCTGCGAGGATCGAGCTGAAGGAGAACCAGCTCTCCACGATCACGGAAGACGCCATTCCAACACTTGCCGATCATTCGCTGGTCGATCGGACTGCGCAGTCGATCGCGGGTGTTGCGACCATCTTCCAGAAGCAGGGCGGCGACTACGTCCGCATCTCCACAAACGTCAAGAAGGAAAACGGCGACCGCGCCGTCGGCACGAAGCTTGCAGCCGATCATCCCGCCCAACCGGTTCTCGCCAGGGGCGAGGCTTACTATGGTCCGGCAGACCTGTTCGGCCGCAAGTTCATGACCGGCTATTTCCCCGTCAAGAGCGCATCAAGCGCCAATGTCGGCATTCTCTTCATCGGTATTCCGATGGAGGTCTATTACCAGCACATGGATCGGCTGCAGATGCTGGTTCTCGGCGCCGGCCTCGTCGTCATGCTCATCGTCGGCGTTCTCGCCTTCTATGCGATCCGTCGGTCGGTGAAACCCTTGCAGGCGCTGACCGCGAGCGTCCACTCGATTTCCTCGGGCGATCTGGAGGGAGCGATCCCCTGTGTCGGGAAGAAGAATGAATTCGGCGACATCGGCCGGGCCCTGGCGCTTTTCCGTGACAGCGCCCGCGCGCGGCGCGACCTGGAGACGCAGGCGGCCGAACAGCGTGCTTCGAGCGATGCAGAACGCGCCAGGAACGATGCCGACAAGCGCTCGCTCGACAGCCAGATCGATTTTGCCGTTAACCAGCTTGCGGCCGGCCTCGGGCGCCTGTCGCAGGGCGATGTCTCGCAGACGATCGGCACACCCTTCGTCGGCAGGCTCGAGCAGTTACGCGTCGATTTCAATGCATCCCTCCTGCGGCTGCAGGATACGCTCACCGCTATTCGCGACAGCGCCTCGACGATCCAGCGCAACAGCAGTGCCGTCTCCACCTCTGCCGGCGAGCTTTCCAAGCGCACCGAGGCACAGGCCGCCAGCCTCGAAGAGACCGCGGCCGCCGTTGAAGAGATCACCGTGACGGTGCGCTCGTCCGCGGAACGTGCCCGTGAGGCGAACAATGTGGTGGCCGCGACCAAACGTACGGCCGACAATTCCGGCGCCGTGGTCGGCGATGCCGTCGCTGCCATGGAGCGTATCGAACAAGCTTCGCAGCGCATCGAGCAGATCATCGAGGTCATCGACGACATCGCTTTCCAAACCAATCTCCTGGCGCTGAACGCCGGTATCGAGGCTGCACGCGCGGGCGAGGCGGGCAAGGGCTTTGCCGTCGTCGCCCAGGAGGTTCGCGAACTCGCCCAGCGTTCGGCCGACGCCGCGCGTGAGATCAAGTCGCTCATCGAAACCTCGGGCCGCGAGGTGACCGCAGGTTCAGAGCTGGTCCAGAAGACCGGCAGCGTCCTTGCCTCGATCAGCCATGAGATCATCGCGATCAGCGGCCATGTCGAGACCATCGCCACCGCCAGCCGGGATCAATCGGCAGCATTGCAGGAGGTCAACGGCTCGGTCAACGCCATGGACCAGATGACCCAGAAGAACGCCTCGATGGTCGCCGAGACGACGCAGGCAAGCCGCCTGCTCGCCGGCGAGGCCGATACGCTGATGACGCTGATCGAGCGCTTCCGCATCGTCGCCGGTTCCGCCCCTTCTCATCTCGGAAGCAGAAAAGCCGCGTGAGCCCCGCAGTTACAGCTACTGGGGGATTGCGCCTCGGCTTTGCCTCGCCTTCCCAGACCGAGATCAAGGGACGCTAGCCAGCCACCGAAGCGAATGAGGCGGCTGTTTCCAAACTCGGCATAGAACTTGTCCTCGTCCGTTTTGCAGCCGCGTCGCGGATGGTAGTGCCGAAATCCTTGGATGCCGGCTATGGTGATGATGTCGATCATGGTGATGTCCTTTCCTGTAGAAGGCATCACTGATCTAGGCATCGAATTTCTCTTCATAAACGGGCAGAAACCCACTATGTTTTTCATCAATGAAAAACGCGAATTGGGATTCCTATCAGCTCTTCCTGCAGGTCGCGCGGCTCGGCGGCTTAACCGGGGCAAGTAGCGCAAGCGGATTGAGCCCCGCGACCGTCGGCCGGCGGATGCTCGATCTCGAGCAGGAGATCGGCCGTGCGCTGTTTTCGCGCAGCCAGACCGGATATCGCCTGACGCAGGACGGTCAGGCGCTGCTCGATCATCTTCAGGAGATGGAAGCCGCCGCCCGCAAGGTGGAGGCGTGGCGGCAATCCGGCGAGGGCGGCGCGACCGTCAGGATCGCCGCCGGCACCTGGGTCGCATGGCTGCTGACGGAGAATTTCGCCGCGATCCGCATGCCGGGTGACACGTTCGCCATTTCACTCACCATCGGCGAGGCGCGTGCAAGTCTTGCCTATCGCGAGAGCGATATCGGCATTCGCGCCTTCGAGCCGGAGGAGGCCAATCTAGCGGCCCGTCTGCTCGGAGAGGTGGCCTACGCGGTCTATGCCAGGCGCAATGCCGCCGAGGCCGACGAGCGCTGGATTGCGGTCGCCGAGGAGGAGGCGATATCGGCCTATCTGCGCTGGCCGCACGCAAACGCCGCGGCAGGGATCATCGCTACGGTCAACCGGCCGCGTTCGCTGCCGGATCTGGTGCGCGCCGGCGCCGGCAAGACCATACTTCCCTGCTTCGTCGGCGATCTCCATCCGGAATTGCAGCGGCAGGGCGGCGAGCTGCCGGAATTGCGCCACCGGCAATGGATCGTCATGAATGCCGAGGACCGTCATCGTCCGGAAATCCGGACGGTCGCCGACCGCATGACCAAGCTCATCAGGAGTTATGCCGATCTCTTCGCTGGCAAACGGCCGAGTCGTGCTTAGGATTTAAGGCATCAGCCGGCGCACCAGCGCCACCTGGCTGTTGACCCCGAGCTTGGAGTAGATGTTTTTGAGGTGCGAGCGGGCCGTCTCATAGCTGACGTCATGTGTCGTGGCCGCCTCCCGCAGCGAAAGCCCGTCGGCGATCGCAGAGGCGATGCGCATCTCGGCCGCCGTCAGCTGTTTGTTGCGCGCCAGCGTTTCATTGATATCTGCCCTCAGCGCCGGGCCTGTCCGCTCGATGATGAGCGCTATCGTCGGTCCTTCCAGGAAGGCGGTGATGAAATCGGATTGCAGCCTGACGACAGTGCATTTGACGCTGCCGTCTTTCGTCTTGACGAGCATCGACGAAGGCGGCGTGCTCGCCGACACATGATGGTGGTTCAGCATGTCGAGCTGGGCGCCCAGCGCAGCATCGCCGATGACGATCCGCCCGGACCCGCTGATGCCGAGCCCGACACCCTCGGCAAGCATGCGTTCCGCGGCCTTGTTGAACGAGCGGATCTGCCGGTCTTCGCGGAGATAAACGATGCCGACGCCGATGGCATCGAAGAGCGCCAGTCCGATTTCATCGTTCTCATAATCGCGACGATCGCGCCGAATGAAATCGAAGGCGCGTTTGAGATGCGGCGCGAGATCGCTCAGCAGGTCGGCATTCGCCCGATTGCGCTCGGGATCGGCCGAGGAGGTCAGGGTCGACAGGTTGAAGGACCGGCCGTTCTCCCGCATGATGGTGACGCCGACGCTGCTTTCGCAGCCGATCGCTCGGATGTAGTCGTTGTAGAATTCGGTCTTGAGGAGATCGCTGCGCGGCAGCATCTGTTCGGCGATGACGCCAAGGCCGACCGGCCGGACGGCAGCCTTGGGCATCCAGGGATTGATCCTCGCATAGTAGCGGTTATAGGCATCGACTTCCGCATCCTGAATGCCGGAGGCGAGAGAAAGACCGCCGGTGCGCGCGATGGAATCATGGAAGAACAACGTGGATTTCGCGTCCGGCATTGTCTCGTTCAGCGCATCGAGAAAAGCCTGCCATGTCGTCTCGCCGAAGAGCGCGGCGTAGATCAGATCGGTCAAGGCTTCGAGTCTGGGATGCGGGGCGCCGGACATTGGCAATTCCGTTCGAAGATGGCCCATTATGGCTCGACTTCGCGGCGGTGACAATTGCGGCAAATGTGACTGCGGGATAGCAGGACGCCCGCGCATCTCCTGCGACGCGCGGGCACTCTGACCGAAGAACGGCCGACGCCGTCGGCCGTCTTTCGTCAATGTCGATGGGTAACGACGACAGGAATGAGCAGATCGCCCCAGTTACCGTCGCCGCCGTGATGGCGGGCTGAGCGCACCAGCTCCACCGAGACGCCGGCCTCGACGGCTTTCATGACTGATTGGTTCAGCCGGTGCAGGTCGTTGGCGAGCATGCGGATCGTCGTCTGCTGATCCTCGCTCATGCTGCTTGCCTGTTCCTCGGCCCGTTCTCTGACGCGTGCGATGGATGCCATGGTCTTCTCCTCCTCTTCGGGTTATTCCGCAGCCGGTTTGAACTGCGCATGTTCGGTGGAATCATGCATTGCCGTGGTCGAAGACCGGCCACCGGTGATGGCGAGAGACACGGCGTCGAAATAGCCGGTGCCGACCTCGCGCTGATGTTTGGTGGCGGTGTAGCCGTTGACCTCGGCGGCGAATTCCGCCTGCTGCAGCTCGGAATAGGCTGACATCTGCCGCTGCCGGTAGCCGCGCGCCAGTTCGTACATGCCGTAATTCAGCTGGTGGAAGCCGGCGAGCGTGATGAACTGGAATTTGTAGCCCATCGCGCCGAGTTCGCGCTGGAACTTTGCGATCGTCGCCTCGTCGAGGTTCTTCTTCCAATTGAAGGACGGCGAGCAATTATAGGCGAGCAGCTTGCCGGGATGGACCTTATGCACGCCTTCGGCAAAGCGCCGCGCCTGATCGAGATCCGGCTTTGAGGTCTCGCACCAGATCAGATCGCAATGCGACGCGTAGGCGACGGCGCGCGCGATACAGGGTTCGATGCCGTTTCTGACCTGGTAGAAGCCTTCGACCGTGCGCCCGGCATCATAATCGACAAAGGGCTGGTCGCGCTCGTCGATATCGGAAGTCAGGAGCTTTGCCGCTTCCGCATCGGTGCGGGCGATGACGAGCGTCGCAACACCCATGACGTCGGCGGCAAGCCGGGCGGCGTCGAGATTGCGGATATGGGCAGCCGTCGGGATCAGCACCTTGCCGCCGAGATGGCCGCATTTCTTCTCCGAGGCCAGCTGGTCTTCGAAATGAACGCCCGCCGCACCCGCTTCGATATAGGCCTTCATGATCTCGAAGGCGTTGAGCGGTCCGCCGAAGCCTGCTTCCGCATCGGCGACGATTGGCGCGAACCAGCTGTCGACGGAAAGGCCTTGGCCTTCCGATGTCTCGATCTGATCGGCGCGCTGGAGCGTGCGGTTGATGCGCTTGGCAAGTTCCGGCCCGGCATTGGCGGGATAGAGGGATTGGTCGGGATACATGGCGGACGCCGTATTGGCGTCGGCTGCCACCTGCCATCCGGAGAGATAGATCGCCTTCAGTCCGGCGCGCACCATCTGCATGGCCTGGTTGCCGGAAAGCGCGCCAAGCGCGTTGACGAAATCCTCCTGATGCAGAAGCCGCCACAACCGGTCCGCTCCCATTTCGGCCAGCGTATGGCGCAGCGCCACCGATCCTCTGAGCCGTTGCACATCCTCGGCCGAGTAGGGCCTTTCGATGCCGTCAAAACGGCTCGCCGGTGCGTTTGGAACCAGTTTGTAAAAATCGGTCATGCTGCTCTCCTCGCTGAGGTCCTATGCAAAAGTGGATGCATGACAAGATTGACAATATTCCTCGATATGGCCAGGAAAACCTTTGATTTCCGGCCCAGAAAGGGGTTAAGATGACGAGGATTGACAGGGGAAAGCTGTGAATTTGTAATAAATTGTAAATATCCCCCTCCTTCCGTTGTCAAAGGTGTGACATGGCGGAACGCAAGATATTCGCAGGCCCGAAAGTCAGGCGCATCCGCAACGCGCTGGCGCTGACGCAGACCGCCATGGCCGAGGCGCTGGAAATTTCGCCCTCTTACCTGAACCTCATCGAGCGCAACCAGCGGCCGCTGACGGTGCAGCTTCTGCTCAAACTCGCGGCCGTTTACAGGGTTGACCTCGAGGAGTTGCGGGACCAGACCGGCGGCAGTCTAGACCAGCTCAAGGAAGTCTTTGCCGATCCGCTGCTGTTGGGCGAATTGCCGGGCGATCAGGAACTGGTTGAGGTCGCCGAGGCGGCCCCCAATGCCGCGAGCGGTATGATCAAGCTCTATCGCGCCTATCGCGAGCAGGCGGCAAGGCTTTCCGACCTGACGGCGCTGATGGCCGCCGAAGGGCATGCGCCTGTTGCTGCCGGCCGTTTGCCGCTGGATGAGGCGCGCGAGGCGCTGGAGCGCCGATCCGCTTATTTCGCGCGGATGGAGACGGCGGCCGAAGCCTTTGCCGCGACGCTTTCCGGCGGCACCGATCTTGCCGCCGGGCTCAAGGACTGGCTGCGCGCCGAGCGCGGCATCGCCGTGCGTGTGCTCCCGGTCCATGTCATGCCGGATCTGCGCCGGCGTTTCGATCGTCATTCGATGCGGCTTTTCATCTCGGAACGCCTGTCGCAGGCCGACCGCGCGCATGAGATCGCCATTGAGACCGCGATGCTCGCGCTGCTGCCGGCCATCAATGCCGAACTCGACGATCTCTCGCTTTCCTCCGCCGAGGCGCGCCGTATCGCCCGTTTCGAGCTTGCCCGCATCGCCGCGCTGGCGCTCGCAATGCCCTACGACGCTTTTCTCTCGGCGGCGAAATCGACGCGTTACGATATCGATATTCTTCGCGCGCGCTTCGGCGTTTCCTTCGGCCATGCCGCCGCGCGTCTTGCCATGCTGCAACGCCCGGGGGCGGCCGCGATCCCCTTCTTTCTGATCGAGATCGATGCCGCCGGACATCGGCTGCGCAGGGCGGGCGCCCAGGGTTTTCCGCATGCCCGTTTCGGCGGCGGCTGTCCGAAGCTCAACCTTCACGCCGCCTTCCTGCAGCCGGGCCAGATCCTTGCCGAGACGGTGGTCATGCCGGATGGCGCATCCTTCCTGACGATCGCGCGCACTCTGGAGGGGCCGAGCGTCGAATTCGGCGAAAGGGTGAGGCGCACGGCGATCCTGATCGGCTGCGACGCGGCCCTTGGCGAGAGCCTGGTCTACGGGCAGGCGACGGCGCTCGATCCGGTGGCGATCGGCCCGGCCTGTCGCCTCTGCGAGCGGCGCGGCTGCCTTTCCCGCGCCGAGCCGCCGGTGACGAGGCCGCTGGCGCTCGACGAGATGGTGGCGGGGCTCAGCGCCTTCGACTTCCAGTGATTGTGAAATCGTTGATGACGCAGGATTTTGCGCTTGTGGGCTGCGAAATTCCTTCTTAGTCTGCGGGAAAAACCAGAGGGAAAAGATGTCCGGGGGTGCGGAATCTTTGAACAAACAGGAGAAGTCATGAGGTCAACCATCCTAAGCGTGACGGCGGTCGCCGTCACGGCACTCCTTGCCGCCGCTCCGGCCTTCGCGCAGGATCGCGTGGTCAACGTCTATAACTGGTCGGATTATATCGACAGTTCCATTCTCGAGGATTTCACCAAGGAAACCGGCATCAAGGTCGTCTACGACACCTTCGATTCGAACGAGACTCTGGAAACCAAGCTGCTTGCCGGCGGCACGGGTTACGACGTCGTCGTTCCCACAGTGTCCTTCATGCAGCGCCAGATCGCGGCCGGCGTCTATCAGAAGCTCGACAAGTCCAAGCTGCCGAACCTGTCGAATATGTGGGACGTCGTGACGAAGGGTGTCGCCACCTTCGATCCGGGCAACGAATATTCCGTCGACTACATGTGGGGCACGACCGGCATCGGCTTTAACGTCGACAAGGTGAAGGCCGCACTCGGCACGGACGAAAAGCCGAACTGGGACGCGCTTTTCGATCCGGCAAAGGCTGCAAAGCTCAAGGATTGCGGCATCTATATGCTGGATTCGCCGACAGACGTCATTCCGTCCGTTCTTGCCTATCTCGGCCTCGATCCGAACAGCAAGAAGCCGGATGACCTGAACAAGGCGCAGGAGGTGCTGCTCGCCGTTCGTCCCTTCGTTCGCAAGTTCCACTCCTCTGAATATATCAGCGCGCTCGCCAACGGCGATATTTGCATCGCGCTCGGCTTTTCGGGCGACGTCTTCCAGGCGCGGGACCGCGCGGCCGAGGCAAAGGCCGGCGTAAATGTCGATTATTCGGTTCCGAACCAGGGTGCGCAGATCTTCTTCGATGTCTTCGGCATTCCGAAGGATGCGCCGCATGTCGAAGAGGCGCATGCATTCATCAACTACATGATGAAGCCTGAAGTCGCTGCCAAGGCATCCAACTTTGTCTTCTACGCCAACGGCAACAAGGCCTCGCAGCAGTTTCTCAACAAGGACGTGATCGACGACACGGCGATTTATCCGACGCCGGAGATCATGGCCAAGCTCTTTACGGTGCCGCCGCTCGATCCGAAGACGCAACGTCTGGTGACGCGAATCTGGACCAAGGTCGTCACCGGCCAGTAATCAAGATTTCGGCCCGGACGGAGACGTCCGGGCCTTTCAATTCCCGGCCCGGGTGGAGGCCGGCCGAAACCTTATATTCTCGGGGAATAATATGAAATCTCTTGGCAATATCCGCCGCGCCTTCGCACCCTGGTCCGATCCGTCCGCAAAACCGTTCATTGCCTTTAAGAGTGTCACCAAGCGCTTCGGCGATTTTACCGCCGTCAATGATCTGTCGCTGAATATCTATCACCGCGAGTTCTTCGCGCTGCTCGGCGCATCCGGCTGCGGCAAGTCCACGCTCCTGCGCATGCTCGCCGGTTTCGAACAGCCGACGTCGGGCGAAGTTATTCTCGATGGGACCGATCTTTCGGGCACGCCGCCCTACAAGCGGCCTGTTAACATGATGTTCCAGTCCTACGCTCTTTTCCCGCATATGACGGTCGAGAAGAACATTGCCTTTGGCCTCAGGCAGGATGGCATGCCGAAGCACGAGATAGCCGAGCGCGTCGCGCAGATGCTGAAGCTCGTCAAGCTCGAACAGTTTGCTTCCCGCAAGCCCAACCAGCTTTCCGGCGGTCAGCGCCAGCGCGTCGCGCTTGCTCGTTCTCTCGCCAAGCGCCCGAAGGTGCTGCTGCTCGATGAGCCGCTCGGCGCGCTCGACAAGAAGCTGCGCGAGGAAACCCAGTTCGAACTGATGGACCTGCAGCAAAGCCTGGGCTTGACCTTCGTCGTCGTCACGCACGACCAGGAAGAAGCCATGACAATGGCCGACCGCATCGCCGTCATGAGCCATGGCAAGGTTGTGCAGGTCGCCACGCCGGCCGAGATCTACGAGGCGCCGAATTCCCGCTTTGTTGCGGATTTCATCGGTGATGTGAACATCTTCGACGGCAAGGTGACTACGGCCTCAAATGGCGCGGTGGAGATTTCCGTCGATAGCGGCTTCACGGTCCGCACGACTTGCGCCGAAGCACCGGCCATCGGTTCTCCGCTCGGTTTTGCCATCCGCCCGGAAAAGCTCCGCGTAACGAGCGCTGCACCCGCAAATGCTTCGACCAATGCCGCCAAGGGTGAGCTCTGGGACATCGGTTACCTCGGCGACATGACGGTCTTCCACGTCAGGCTGCCGAACGGCAATGTCGTCAAGGCCTCTTCCCTCAACGCACAACGCACCGTCGACGACCCCTTCACCTACGATCAGGAAGTCTGGGTCTCCTTCGACGAGGACAGCGGCGTGCTGCTGAAGGGTTGAGACCATGGGAACCTTCGCTTCACGCTTCTATAACCGCCTCGTCATCATCATTCCCTATGCCTGGCTGCTGCTCTTTTTCCTGGCGCCGTTCTTCATCGTCTTCCGCATCTCGCTATCGGCGACGGCGATCGCCATGCCACCCTACGAGCCGGTCTTCGCTCTCGCCGACGGCTTGAGTGGTTTCTGGGACAAGGTGTCGGCCTTCTCGCTCGACAATTACGGCTACCTGACCGACGATCCGCTCTATTTCAAAGCCTATATCTCAAGCGTGGTGATCGCCGCGATCTCCACCTTCCTGACGCTTCTGATCGCCTATCCGATCGCCTACGGCATGGCGCAGGCGCCCCGCAACATTCGCCCGACGCTAGTGATGCTGGTCATCCTGCCCTTCTGGACGAGCTTCCTGATCCGTGTCTACGCCTGGATCGCCATCCTGAAGCCCGAGGGCCTGTTCAACCAGTTGCTGCAATCGCTGCACCTCATCGACGCGCCGCTGATCATCCTCAACACCAATACCGCCGTCTATATCGGCATCGTCTATTCCTATCTGCCCTTCATGGTGCTGCCGCTCTATTCGGCGCTCGAAAAGATGGACGGCACGCTGATCGAAGCGGCGCAGGATCTTGGCTGCACGCCGATCCAGGCCTTCTGGCGCGTCACCTTCCCGCTGTCGATCCCTGGCGTGGTGGCCGGCTGCATGCTGGTCTTCATTCCGGCCGTCGGCGAATTCGTCATTCCCGATCTGCTCGGCGGCTCGCAGACGCTGATGATCGGCAAGACGCTGTGGAACGAATTCAATTCCAATCGCGACTGGCCGGTCTCCTCGGCGGTGGCGACCATCCTGCTTCTCATACTCGTGATCCCGATCGTCTTCTTCCAGAACGTCCAGGCCAAAGCCGAAGAGCGGGGGAAATAAGCCATGCTGAAATGGACCCGTTTCAATATCGTCTCCGTCACGCTCGGCTTCGCCTTCCTTTATCTGCCGATCGTGCTTCTGGTGATCTTCTCCTTCAATGAATCGAAGCTCGTCACCGTCTGGGGCGGCTTCTCGACCAAATGGTATGTCTCGCTGCTCTCCAATCAGGCGCTGCTCGATGCGGCCTGGGTGACGGTCCGTGTCGGTCTGCTGTCGGCGACATTCGCGACGATCCTCGGCACGATGGCGGCGATCACCCTGGTGCGCTACACCCGCTTTCGCGGCCGCATGCTGTTTTCAGGCATGGTCTACGCGCCCCTCGTCATGCCGGAGGTCATCACCGGCCTGTCATTGCTTCTGCTCTTCGTCGCCATCGGCCTCGATCGCGGCTTCTGGACGATCACGCTCGCGCATACGACGCTGACCATGTGCTTCGTCGCCGTCGTCGTGCAGTCGCGCCTGTTGAGCTTCGACCAGTCCATCGAGGAAGCGGCGCAGGATCTCGGCGCGCCGCCGGTGCGCACCTTTTTCGAGATCACCCTGCCGATCATCTCGCCTGCCGTGCTTTCCGGCTGGATTCTGGCCTTCACCCTGTCGCTCGATGATCTGGTGATCGCCAGTTTCACCTCGGGACCGGGCGCCACCACGCTGCCGATGAGAATCTACAGCCAGGTGCGCCTCGGTGTGACGCCGGAGATCAATGCGGTCTGCACCATCCTGATCGGGATCGTGGCGATAGGCGTCATCTGCGCATCTGTCGTCACCAAGCGCCGCGAAGTGCAGCGCGAGCGCGATGAGCGAGCCGCGGCGGCGACCGCTTAGGCTAGGCATGAAGCCGAAAAGCGTGAGCGGCTTTCGGAAGATGGCCTGCGGAAAACCGGAGACCTAAAGCGCGATAAGCAATTCTGAAAATCGTGGCGCGCTTTACGAGGCGCAGACGCACTTCGGCGGGGGCAAGGGTTCCGGTTACGGCCGCTTTGGAGGCAAAACGGCCATCAACGAATTCACCGGTCAGCGCTGGGTCACCATCGAAGATCTTCACCAGCACCCTCCGTTCTAATGAACGCATGGTCTGGCGGACGGTCTCAATGGCCAGAGACCGTCCGCGAAAGGTCACTGAACCGCAGTGGGCTCTAAATTAAGGTTTCGCCGGTGCGTTGAGCAGCGGAACCGGTGAAATCACCGGGTTCGGCCATGAGCCGCCGACGAAGAACGGCAGAGGCGGCAGCTCGGCTACCTTGGCCGGATCGGTCGCTTCCAGCGATCCGGAAAGCGCCAGCCCGTTCGATTGATAGGTGATTACGCCGGAAAGCGTCAGCGTCTGCGTCGCGCCGGTAATATGAGCGTCGCGGATTTCGGCGGAACCGTTGGCGAAATCGGCCTGAAGGTTGAGCCGGTCGAAGCTGAAGGCGCCGTTTGCCGCCGCGCTCAACGGAAAGAACGGCTTTTCGGCTGCCTGGGTCCGCAACGTTCCCGCATCGATGCCGGGGATCGTGCCTTCCTTGGTCCAGAAATGCAGCTTGCCGGTGACGTCGCCGAGACCGGCCGTCCAGATCGCCTTCGAGGACTGCAGGTCGAGATCGAGCGATCCTGTCGCAAGCGGCAGCGGTCCCGTGAGGTGCAGGCGCTCGGCAAGGGCAGCGAAGTCGGCATCACGGATCGACAGCTGCAGCTTGCCGCCGCCGTCGAAGTCACGCTTTGTCGCCTCCAGATGCGCGGTCATCTCACCGCCTTCGAACTGGCTGTCGCCAATGTCGAATTTCGCCTCGCCGCCGGCAACGATCATACTGGCGCCGACATCGGAAAGCTCGAAAAGACCCATCTGCGCGCGTCGCGCCGAAAGCCTGACATCGACGTCGAGCAGTTGCAGCGGCTCACTCATGCCGGCGGAGATTTCCCCTGCCTCTCCGGCGGCGAGCCTGAGCGCGAATGCATCGAGGAACGGCTTGAGGTTCATTTCGTCGAAGGCGAGCGTCCCGCCGATCTTCGGTCGTTTGCCGATTTGGGTGGAAAGGTCCATCACCCCGGTGGCGCTCGCGTCGTTGAGCGACAGGCTGAGATTGTTGAAGCGCAGCCCGCTGCCGGACGACATGATGTCGGATTCCACCGAGGCGCTTTTCAGCGTCCCGATGCCGGGGATCGATTTGCCCGACCAGGCCAGCAGCGCCGGCACGTCGGGAATAGTGGCGGTGATGTTGCCGGAAAGGGCGGAAATGCTGGCGATGCTCGCAATTCCCTGGAAATGTGCGGTCAGCAGATTGGATGTGAGCGATGTCCGCGTTTCGGCATTCCTGCCGGCAAAGGCGAGCAGCGGCTGGCGCGAAGCGAAATCGACTTTCAGGTCCTGCCCGTTGATGCGGGCGATGACGACCGCCGAGATCGCACCGGAAAGTCGCGGCCAGGCGATGTCGGCCGTGACGCTGTCGAAATGATAGATATTGCCGGTTCTGATGTCGGTGACCACAAGCGCACCGTCCTCGACAGTCACCGCGCCGATCTCGGCATCGAGATCGGGATCGAGCACCTCCGCACCGTTTTCGTAGCGTACGCCGCTGATCGCGCGGGCAAGCAGCCCGGCATAACTCCAGTCGATCAATCCTTTTTCATCCCGCGTCAGCGCAAGGCCGGGACGCAGCAGGTGAAACTCGTGGAAGCTTGCGCGCCCTCTCAGCGCATCGATCAGGCTGAAATCGGCCGACAGGCTTTCGATGCTGCCGAGCAGCTTGTCGCCGTTTTCGCGCGGCTGGCGGATGGTGACCTGGTTCAGCGTGATGCGCGGCGTCGGCCAGAATTCGAGAACCGGGGTACCCTTGATCTCGGCATGATAGCCCGTCCATTTCGACAGCGCGTCCTCGATGCCGGAGCGCACGAAGCCGGTCGAGATGAGATAGGGGGCGGCGACCCTGAGGGCCACGAAAAGTCCGAGCGCGATCAGGAGAAAAACGGTCGAAAGACGGGCAAAAGCCGGCAGCCAGCGCGAAACGGGTCCGATCTTCCTCCGCCACCTGCGATGTCTTGACGTACCCATGATCTCCGCCGGTCATCAGCCGGTTATGCCGTTATGCGCTGATTTCGCCGGATATAGGAAATATCAGGCATATGCAAATGTCCTACAGTGCCGCGCGTCTTTTCAGACGCGCAAGGGAGGTTGTAACATTTTCATCCCCGCACCGCCCAAAAATGCGTAGCGGATTTGGGACAGCGATAGGCATAAATCAAGGACCCTTTGATGAGGGCCGCTTAAGGTGCCGGATCGAGGCGGTTCCGCACTTTATAATGCAATGCAGCATGATATAAGAACGGCATTGGGAGGAGGATTAAATGCAGGATAACAGACCGCTTTGGGTGCCCTCGGAGGCCGCCGTCGCAAAAAGCCCGATCCATGCTTTCATGGAGCGCTGCAACGCCGATTTCGGGCTTTCTCTCGCAGGCTTCGAGGATCTGCATGCATGGTCGGTCGCCGAGCGGGAGAGCTTCTGGTCGGCCGTCTGGGATTTCTGCGGCGTGAAGGGAGAGCGCGGTGCAGAGGTACTCGTCAACGGCGATCGCATGCTGGAGGCGCGCTTCTTTCCGGATGCGACGCTGAACTTTGCCGAGAACCTGCTGTCGGGCCGCGGCGAGGCCGATGCCATCATCTTTCGCGGCGAGGACAAGGCTGAGGACCGCTGGTCGTGGGACCGGCTGCGCGCGCTCGTCTCGAAACTGCAGCAGGCCTTCAAGGCGCAAGGCATCTCTGAAGGCGACCGCATCGCCGCCATGATGCCGAACATGCCGGAGACTGTTGCGGCCATGCTCGCCGCCGCCTCGATCGGCGCCATATGGTCGTCCTGCTCTCCCGATTTCGGCGAGCAGGGCGTGCTCGACCGCTTCGGCCAGATCGCTCCCCGGCTCTTTATCGCCTGCGATGCCTATTGGTATTCCGGCAAGCTGCAGGATGTTGGCGCCAAGGTCGCCACGGTCGCAAAGAGCCTGGGCGTCCCGACGGTCATCGTCCACTATGCCGGCGACGCCGAGGCCGTGGCGGGCAAAACGCCCGGCGCTTCGACGCTTGAAGCTTTCGTCGCACCTTATGAGTCGGGGGAAGTCGAGTTCACACGGCTTGCCTTCTCCCATCCGCTCTACATCCTCTTCTCGTCGGGAACGACGGGCGTGCCGAAATGCATCGTGCATTCGGCCGGCGGCACGCTGCTGCAGCATCTCAAGGAGCAACGGCTGCATTGCGGCCTGGAGGCGGGCGAGAAGCTGTTCTATTTCACCACCTGCGGCTGGATGATGTGGAACTGGCTGGTCAGCGGACTTGCCAGCGGCGCCACGCTCTGCCTGTTCGACGGCTCGCCCTTCGCGCCTGACGGCAACGTGCTGTTCGACTATGCCGAGGCCGAAAAATTCGCGATCTTCGGCACTTCGGCGAAGTATATCGACGCGGTGCGCAAGGGCGGCCTGAAGCCGCGCGCCAGCCACGATCTCTCCAGCCTCCGGTTGATGACATCAACCGGTTCGCCGCTGTCGCCCGAGGGTTTCACCTTCGTCTATGAGGGCATCAAGGAAGATGTGCAGCTCGCCTCGATATCGGGCGGAACCGACATCGTCTCCTGCTTCGTGCTCGGCAATCCGCTGCAGCCTGTCTGGCGCGGCGAGATCCAGGGACCTGGCCTCGGTCTTGCGGTCGACGTCTGGAACGATGACGGCAATCCGGTGCGGGGAGAGAAGGGCGAGCTCGTCTGCACCAAGGCCTTCCCCTCTATGCCGGTGATGTTCTGGAACGATCCCGACGGCGCCAAATATCGCGCCGCCTATTTCGACCGATTCGACAATGTCTGGTGCCACGGCGATTTCGCCGAATGGACCGAGCATGGCGGCCTGATCATCCACGGCCGTTCGGATGCGACGCTCAATCCCGGCGGTGTGCGCATCGGCACGGCCGAGATCTACAATCAGGTGGAGCAGATGGAGGAAGTGGCCGAGGCGCTATGCATCGGTCAGGACTGGGACGACGACGTGCGCGTCATCCTCTTCGTCCGCCTGGCGCCCGGCGTGACGCTGACCGAGGATCTCGTCAAGGCGATCAAGACACGGATTCGCACCGGCGCCTCGCCGCGGCATGTGCCGGCAAAGGTCATCGCGGTTGCCGATATTCCCCGCACCAAATCCGGCAAGATCGTCGAGCTTGCCGTGCGCGAGGTCGTTCACAACAGGCCGGTGAAGAACCAGGAAGCGCTCGCCAATCCCGAGGCGCTACGGCTCTTCGCCGGACTAAGCGAATTGAAGGATTGATAGGAACCGTAAACTACAAGCTTTCACCATCTATCAATCTTCTGTCATGGAAACCTTTCGTTAAGAAAGGTTTGTCAAATGTGAAGTCAACCTTGGGGGCCGCACTTGAACGAGGCGGCCTGAAGCCTTCGGGCTTACAACATGACGTTGATCGACTGAGCTTTTGTTGAACAGCACCAATTTTTAAGGCAGCCTCCTGGCTGCCTTTTCTTTATGTTTCCCTACTGACGTTGAATTTGCTGCTTATTAGCCACACCAACTTAAAAATGTAGGAAGAACAGACATCCCCATGGTGCCATACCTCTGCGTCGGCTACACCTCGGCAAACAGCCGCAGCAGGTCCGCAATCGCGATAAATCCGCAGCTTAGGGGGAATAGTTCCACGTATGGATGGCGTCATTTCGCAGCACCTGGACTCCGGTCTTCGTGCGCTCTGTGGCATCGCTGCGTTCTATCGAATTGCTGCCGACCCGGCTCTACTGCAGCACGACCTGGCGCTGAAGGGGCGCTCGTCCGAAGCCGTTGATATTCAGAGAGCTGCCAAGATTATCGGACTCAAGGCGCGTGTCGTGGAGAAGGTCACGGAGCAACGGCTTCGAACCATGCCAGTCCCCGCCATCGTCAAAGTGCGCAGCGGAACCTTTCATGTATTCGCCGGGTTGAATCCATCCGGTAAGTACAGACTTGTCGATCCGATAACGCGCGTTGATCGCGAAATTGCTCGGTCCGATATATTGGCCGAAATCGACGCGCGCGTTATTCTCGTGGGGCGGCGTATAAGGGGCGAAGGGTCCGATCCGCGAGAGTTCGGATTCAAATGGTTTCTTCCATCGATCTGGCGTTATCGAAAGCCGCTTGCGCATGTATTGCTCGCCTCGCTGTTTGTGCAGATCTTTGCGCTCATCACGCCTTTGTTCTTTCAGGTTGTGGTCGACAAGGTGCTGACGCATAAGGGTTATTCGACGCTATTTGTGCTTGTTGCCGGTATCGCGATCGTCGGCCTCTTCGATGTCATGCTCCAATATCTGAGAGCCTATGCACTGGCTCACACGACGAACCGGATCGACGTCGAGCTCGGCCAACGCCTGTTCCATCATCTGCTGCGGCTGCCACTGGAGTATTTCGAGACGCGGTCTGCCGGCCAGACTGTCGCCCGCGTTCGCGAACTTGAAACCATTCGCGCATTCCTGACCGGACAGGGACTGTTTTCGGCCCTCGATGTCGTGTTCACATTTGTCTTCATCGCGGTTCTTTTCGCTTATTCCTGGAGCTTGACGCTGATCGTCATCGCCGCCATCCCGATCTACATCCTGATCGGAAGCGTGGTGCGACCGCCACTGCGCGAATTCATCAAGGAGAAGTTCAATCGGGGCGCGGCAAGCCAGCAGTTCCTCGTCGAAGCCATCGTCGGTATCCACACGGTAAAGTCCGCCGCGGTAGAGCCGGTGATGCAGGCGCAGTGGGAGGAGAAGCTCGCAGCTTACGTGCGAACAGCCTTCGATACGACATTGCTTGGCGTCGGCGGGCAAAACGCCATTCAATATGTGAGCAAGCTTTCTACGGCCGCCCTTCTTCTTTTCGGTGCGAGGGCGGTCATCGAAGGCGAGCTTTCCGTTGGTTCTCTCGTCGCCTTCAACATGATTGCCGGCCAGGTCACCCAGCCGATCTTGAGGCTGTCTCAACTCTGGCAGGATTTCCAGCAGGTGCAGATCTCGGTCGATAGGCTCGGCGACATCCTGAACACCCCGACAGAGCGTCAGCCAGCCGCGCGGTTGTCGTTGCCTGCACCAAAGGGAAAAATCGATTTTCGAAACATCACCTTCCGTTATCGGCCCGGCTCGCCGGAGGTCCTGAAAAACATATCGCTCGAAATAAAGCCGGGAGAGGTCATCGGTATCGTCGGAACCTCGGGCTCTGGGAAGTCGACGCTCGCGAAACTGGTGCAGCGTCTTTATATCCCCGAAGAGGGGCAGGTCCTTCTTGACGGCATGGATCTCTCCCAGCTCGATCCCGCCTGGCTTCGAAGCCACATTGGCGTCGTTCTCCAGGAGAACCTGCTGTTCAACCGGACGATCCACGACAATATCGCGTTCTCAAACCCAGCGATGCAGCGCGCTCAGGTTATTGCGGTCGCCAAGCTCGCCGGGGCAGATGAATTCATTTTGCGAATGCCGCACGGCTACGACACGATGATCGAAGAGCGCGGCGCGAACCTGTCCGGTGGCCAGCGTCAGCGGATCGCCATTGCCCGTGCGCTTGCCACCGCTCCCCCGATCCTGATTTTCGATGAAGCGACCAGCGCCCTCGACTATGAAAGCGAGCGCGTCGTGCAAACCAACATGCGCCAGATCGCCGCCGGCAGAACGGTCATCATCATCGCGCATCGGCTCGCCGCTGTGCGGCCTTGCAACCGGATCATCGGCATGGCTGGCGGACGTATAGTTGAAGTCGGCAGCCATGACGATCTGCTCAAGCGCCCGGAGGGGCTCTATGCGCGACTTTGGGCCTTGCAGAATGACAGAGGCGCCGCGTGAAAAGTAAAGCCGCCAAAGCTGCGCGTTATGCTGGCCTTCCCTTGCGCCCGCTGGCGCGATCCGACCACGAGTTTCTGGCGCCGGCGCTCGAAATTCTGGAGACGCCCCCCTCGCCGGTGCGAATGGCGCTGATCTTGATCATTTGCGGCTTCGTCACGACGGCGTTGATCTGGTCTTATATCGGCCGCATCGACATCATTGCGGCCGCACAAGGCAAAATTCAGCCGACGGGCCGTGTCAAAGTTGTTCAGCCACTGTTGACGGGTAAGGTGAAGGCGCTTCCGCCGCCGAATGGCACGCCCGTCAAAAGCGGCGATATCCTGCTCGAACTTGACCCGACTGATGCCATTGCTGATGAGACAGACGCAGCAAAAGGCCTGGCATCCGTGAGAGCCGAAGTCCGACGCCGAAAAGCCGCGGTCGACTATGTTCGGTTTCAGGAGAGCGACCAGCCGCCGACGATCTCCTGGGACGCAGACGCGCCCGATGAATTGCGTCGTCGTGAGGAAGGCATCCTGCGAGGCGACCTCGAGCAATTCCTGGCCGCGGCTGCGTCGCTCGATGCTCAAAAGCACCAGAAGGAAGTGGAACGCGATCGTCTGGTCGTGACGGTTGCGGCCCAAAACTCGCTGGTTGAGACCCTGAAGGAGCGCGTGGCGATGCGCAGCGCGTTGGCTTCGAAGGAAGCCGGCACGATGGCGAGTGTGATCGATGCCACCGAAACATCGAAAGAGCAGGCGACACAGCTTGCCGTGCAGGAGGGCCACCTCGCGGATGCCGTGGCCGGCATCGAGGTCTTCGCGAGGGAGAAGGACAAGCTGACACGAACGTTCCTGAGCGATCAACTCGGACGGCTCGGCGACGCGGAGCGTCGGGTCGAAGAACTGGAGCAGCGGCTAGCAAAAGCCAGGAATGTTCGAGAGCAGATGACCTTGCGCAGTCCGATAGACGGCACGGTGCAGGCGTCTTCGATTACCAGCGTGGGTCAAGTGGTGACCGTCGGCCAGGATGTGATGCGTGTCGTGCCTGAGGGGAGCGTGTTGGAGCTCGAAGTCTACGCTTTGAACAAGGATATCGGCTTCATCAAGATCGGGCAGGACGCTGTCGTCAAGCTCGAAGCCTTTCCCTTCACCCGTTACGGAACGATCCCTGCTCATGTCACAAAAATTGCGGCAGATGCGATCCCCGAACCCGACGCCGCACGCCGCGAGGGCGACCCTGCGGCAAGGCAGGCGGAGACAACGTTCGGCGGCGCCGAAAGAATGCAGAACCTGGTTTTCCCGGTCACGTTGAGCCTGGACACTGACCAGATTTCAGCAGACGGCCGTAACGTCAAGTTAAGTGCCGGCATGGCAGCAATTGCGGAAGTGCGAACGGGCGAGCGGAGAATGCTGGAATATGTCTTTTCGCCTTTGGTCGAGGTCGCGGAGGAAGCGCTTCGTGAGCGATAGTTGCCAAAATCAAAAACTTACTGAATAGAAATGAAGCTTTTGGTTGAATTTTCCATTTTTATGGAGCAGAGGGAACGGGCTTTACGGCCGAATGGAATAGGCAAACGGGGATTTTATGACGAACCTTATTACTTCGACGAAGAACGTCAGCTTGACTGGCGATCTGAAAGTTGACGGGCTCTTCAGCGGCACTGCCTGGAACGGAACTATAACCTATGCGTTTCCCACTACCTCGGAATCCTATGCCTATAGTGGCGAGAAAGACTATCAATTTTCTTCAATTTCGTCTCAACAGCAGTCTCTCGCTTTGTTCTTTATGGAGCAGTCCTATGGGAATGCGGCAAATGACGGCTTCTCCGTCGAGGGGTTCACGAACGCCAACTTTGAGGCCGGCAGCGCGGGTACCGCAACGGTGCGGTTCGCTGAATCGTGGCTACCTCCGACAGCATGGGCCTATACTCCAGATCAAGGCGAGGCGGCGGGCGATGTGTGGTTTGGCACGGAATATGCCGGCACCGAGGATGATCTTCGCTTCCCGGGGTTCGGCAACTATGCGGGCCAAACCGTGGCGCACGAGCTGGGTCATGCTCTCGGGCTGAAGCATGCTCACGAACCGGATTTCGTGCACAATCCCAGGGTCGTTCCGAGCGCCTACGACTCGCTCGAATATACGATCATGACCTACCACACATATGTCGGAGACAATTTGAGTGGGTACAAGTATGAGCATGATGGCGCGCCACAAACCTTCATGATGCTCGACATCGCCGCCCTGCAGGAAATGTATGGTGCGGACTACACCACGAACAGTGGCGATACCGTCTATAAGTGGAATCCGAACCAGGGCATCACCTATGTCAACGGGGTGGCCGCCATCACGCCCGATGCCAACCGCATCTTCGCGACAATCTGGGATGGCGGCGGTATCGATACCTATGATTTGAGCGCTTATACTACTGCCCTCAAGATCGATTTGCGAGCAGGAGGATACTCGGTCTTTTCCCAGAGCCAGTTGGCCGACCTGGGAGGAGGTCCGAATAATGGTTATGCCCGCGGCAACATTTTCAACGCCCTTCTTTATCAAGATAATGTTGCATCGTTGATTGAGAATGCTCAGGGCGGCTCCGGCAACGATACGATTATCGGCAACGAGGCGGACAATACGCTCTGGGGCAATGCCGGAGATGATTCGCTTTCTGGCGGTTCTGGCAATGACACATTGATCGGCGGAACGGGCAACGACACCTATATTGTCGATGATCTGGGCGACGTGGTCACCGAAGGACTGAATCAAGGCACCGATCTGATCAATACGTCGCTTTCTTCCTATGCCTTGACGAATATTGCGAATGTCGAGAACCTGACCTATACGGGATCCGCCAGCTTCACCGGCACTGGCAATGCGCTTGCCAACAGGATCACCGGCGGCGCCGGCAACGATCTGCTGGACGGTGGCGCCGGCAGTGACACATTGATCGGCGGTGCCGGTAACGACATCTATGTGGTCGACAATAGCTTTGATTTTGTGTTCGAGGTTGCGAACCAGGGGACGGATACAGTCCGGACGGCGCTTTCAAGCTATACGCTCAGCAACAATGTCGAGAACCTGAGCTACACGGGATCTGCCGGCTTCACGGGCACCGGCAATGCGCTCGACAACGTTATCACCGGCGGCGCCGGCAATGATGTGCTGAATGGCGGGTTTGGCGCCGACAGTCTGATCGGTGGCGTGGGCGACGACACCTATGTCGTCGACAATGTCGGCGACGCCGTCGTCGAGAACGCCGCCGAAGGAACCGACACGGTCTGGACGAACCTGAGCGCCTATACGCTTGGCGCCAATGCCGAGAACCTCATCTCCTTCGGCACGGGGGCGTTTAACGGAACCGGCAATAGCCTCGCCAACACGATCACGGGTGGGTCAGGTGCGGACATTCTGGACGGAAAGGCGGGCGCCGACAGTCTGATCGGTGGAGCGGGTGACGACGCCTATGTCGTCGACAATGTCGGCGACGCCGTCGTCGAGAATGCCGCCGAAGGAACCGACACGGTCTGGACGACCCTGAGCGCCTACACGCTTGGCGCCAATGCCGAGAATCTCACCTACTTTGGCACCGGGGCGTTTGCCGGAACCGGCAATGGGCTTGCCAATACGATCACCGGCGGCGCCGGCAACGATCTTTTGGACGGCGGCGCCGGCAGTGACACGCTGAAGGGCGGAGCGGGTGACGACACCTATGTCATCTCCACCGGTGACGTCGTCGTCGAGAATGCCAACGAGGGTATCGACACGGTTCGCACGGCACTGGCAAACTATACGCTCAGCAACAATGTCGAGAACCTGACCTACACGGGATCTGCCGGCTTCACGGGCACCGGCAATGCGCTCGACAACGTTATCACCGGCGGCGCCGGCAATGACGTGCTGAATGGCGGGTTTGGCGCCGATAGCCTGATCGGTGGCGTGGGCGACGACACCTATGTCGTCGACAATGTCGGCGACGCCGTCGTCGAGAACGCCAACGAAGGAACCGACACGGTCTGGACGAACCTGAGCGCCTATACGCTTGGCGCCAATGCCGAGAACCTCATCTCCTTCGGCACGGGGGCGTTTAACGGAACCGGCAATAGCCTCGCCAACACGATCACGGGTGGGTCAGGTGCGGACATTCTGGACGGAAAGGCGGGCGCCGACAGTCTGATCGGTGGAGCGGGTGACGACGCCTATGTCGTCGACAATGTCGGCGACGCCGTCGTCGAGAATGCCGCCGAAGGAACCGACACGGTCTGGACGACCCTGAGCGCCTACACGCTTGGCGCCAATGCCGAGAATCTCACCTACTTCGGCACCGGGGCGTTTGCCGGAACCGGCAATGGGCTGAACAACGTCTTGACTGGCGGCGCTGGCAACGATCTTTTGGACGGCGGCGCCGGCAGTGACACGCTGATCGGTGGCGCGGGCAACGACATCTATGTGGTCGACAATGCGGGCGACGCGATCGTCGAGGCGGCGGGCGGCGGCACCGATGAATTGCGGACGGCGCTTGCAGCCTACTCGATCACCGCGCTGACCAATGTCGAGAACCTGAGCTACACGGGATCTGCCGGCTTCACGGGCACCGGCAATGCGCTCGACAACGTTATCACCGGCGGCGCCGGCAATGATGTGCTGAATGGCGGGTTTGGCGCCGACAGTCTGATCGGTGGCGTGGGCGACGACACCTATGTCGTCGACAATGTCGGCGACGCCGTCGTCGAGAACGCCGCCGAAGGAACCGACACGGTCTGGACGAACCTGAGCGCCTATACGCTTGGCGCCAATGCCGAGAACCTCATCTCCTTCGGCACGGGGGCGTTTACCGGAACCGGTAATGGGCTGAACAACGTCCTGACCGGCGGAGCGGGGATCGACACGCTGAAGGGCGGAGCGGGTGACGACACCTATGTCATCTCCACCGGTGACGTCGTCGTCGAGAATGCCGACGAGGGTATCGACACGGTTCGCACGGCACTGGCAAGCTATACGCTCGGCGCCAATGTCGAGAACCTCGCCTATATCGGCACGGCAGCCTTTGCCGGAACCGGCAATAGCCTAGCCAACACGATCACGGGTGGGTCAGGTGCGGACATTCTGGACGGAAAGGCGGGCGCCGACAGTCTGATCGGTGGAGCGGGTGACGACGCCTATGTCGTCGACAATGTCGGCGACGCCGTCGTCGAGAATGCCGCCGAAGGAACCGACACGGTCTGGACGACCCTGAGCGCCTACACGCTTGGCGCCAATGCCGAGAATCTCACCTACTTCGGCACCGGGGCGTTTGCCGGAACCGGCAATGGGCTGAACAACGTCTTGACTGGCGGCGCTGGCAACGATCTTTTGGACGGCGGCGCCGGCAGTGACACGCTGATCGGTGGCGCGGGCAACGACATCTATGTGGTCGACAATGCGGGCGACGCGATCGTCGAGGCGGCGGGCGGCGGCACCGACGAATTGCGGACGGCGCTTGCAGCCTACTCGATCGCCGCGCTGACCAATGTCGAGAACCTGAGCTACACGGGATCTGCCGGCTTCACGGGCACCGGCAATGCGCTCGACAACGTTATCACCGGCGGCGCCGGCAATGACGTGCTGAATGGCGGGTTTGGCGCCGACAGCCTGATCGGTGGCGTGGGCGACGACACCTATGTCGTCGACAATGTCGGCGACGCCGTCGTCGAGAACGCCAACGAAGGAACCGACACGGTCTGGACGAACCTGAGCGCCTATACGCTTGGCGCCAATGCCGAGAACCTCATCTTCTTCGGCACGGGGGCGTTTAACGGAACCGGCAATAGCCTCGCCAACACGATCACGGGTGGGTCAGGTGCGGACATTCTGGACGGAAAGGCGGGCGCCGACAGTCTGATCGGTGGAGCGGGTGACGACGCCTATGTCGTCGACAATGTCGGCGACGCCGTCGTCGAGAACGCCGCCGAAGGAACCGACACGGTCTGGGCGAACCTGAGCGCCTATACGCTTGGCGCCAATGCCGAGAATCTCACCTACTTCGGCACCGGGGCGTTTGCCGGAACCGGCAATGGGCTGAACAACGTCTTGACTGGCGGCGCTGGCAACGATCTTTTGGACGGCGGCGCCGGCAGTGACACGCTGATCGGTGGCGCGGGCAACGACATCTATGTGGTCGACAATGCGGGCGACGCGATCGTCGAGGCGGCGGGCGGCGGCACCGACGAATTGCGGACGGCGCTTGCAGCCTACTCGATCACCGCGCTGACCAATGTCGAGAACCTGAGCTACACGGGATCTGCCAGCTTCACGGGCACCGGCAATGCGCTCGACAACGTTATCACCGGCGGCGCCGGCAATGACGTGCTGAATGGCGGGTTTGGCGCCGACAGCCTGATCGGTGGCGTGGGCGACGACACCTATGTCGTCGACAATGTCGGCGACGCCGTCGTCGAGAACGCCAACGAAGGAACCGACACGGTCTGGACGAACCTGAGCGCCTATACGCTTGGCGCCAATGCCGAGAACCTCATCTCCTTCGGCACGGGGGCGTTTACCGGAACCGGTAATGGGCTGAACAACGTCCTGACCGGCGGAGCGGGGATCGACACGCTGAAGGGCGGAGCGGGTGACGACACCTATGTCATCTCCACCGGTGACGTCGTCGTCGAGAATGCCGACGAGGGTATCGACACGGTTCGCACGGCACTGGCAAGCTATACGCTCGGCGCCAATGTCGAGAACCTCGCCTATATCGGCACGGCAGCCTTTGCCGGAACCGGCAATAGCCTAGCCAACACGATCACGGGTGGGTCAGGTGCGGACATTCTGGACGGAAAGGCGGGCGCCGACAGTCTGATCGGTGGAGCGGGCGACGACGCCTATGTCGTCGACAATGTCGGCGACGTCGTCGTCGAGAACGCCGCCGAAGGAACCGATACGGTCTGGGCGAACCTGAGCACCTATACGCTCGGCGCCAATGCCGAGAATCTCACCTACTTCGGCACCGGGGCGTTTACCGGAACCGGCAATGGGCTGAACAACGTCTTGACTGGCGGCGCTGGCAACGATCTTTTGGACGGCGGCGCCGGCAGTGACACGCTGATCGGTGGCGCGGGCAACGACATCTATGTGGTCGACAATGCGGGCGACGCGATCGTCGAGGCGGCGGGCGGCGGCACCGACGAATTGCGGACGGCGCTTGCAGCCTACTCGATCGCCGCGCTGACCAATGTCGAGAACCTGACCTACACGGGATCTGCCGACTTCACGGGCACCGGCAATGCGCTCGACAACGTTATCACCGGCGGCGCCGGCAATGACGTGCTGAATGGCGGGTTTGGCGCCGACAGCCTGATCGGTGGAGTGGGCGACGACACCTATGTCGTCGACAATGTCGGCGACGCCGTCGTCGAGAACGCCAACGAAGGAACCGACACGGTCTGGACGAACCTGAGCGCCTATACGCTTGGCGCCAATGCCGAGAACCTCATCTTCTTCGGCACGGGGGCGTTTAACGGAACCGGCAATAGCCTCGCCAACACGATCACGGGTGGGTCAGGTGCGGACATTCTGGACGGAAAGGCGGGCGCCGACAGTCTGATCGGTGGAGCGGGTGACGACGCCTATGTCGTCGACAATGTCGGCGACGCCGTCGTCGAGAACGCCGCCGAAGGAACCGACACGGTCTGGGCGAACCTGAGCGCCTATACGCTTGGCGCCAATGCCGAGAATCTCACCTACTTCGGCACCGGGGCGTTTGCCGGAACCGGCAATGGGCTGAACAACGTCTTGACTGGCGGCGCTGGCAACGATCTTTTGGACGGCGGCGCCGGCAGTGACACGCTGATCGGTGGCGCGGGCAACGACATCTATGTGGTCGACAATGCGGGCGACGCGATCGTCGAGGCGGCGGGCGGCGGCACCGACGAATTGCGGACGGCGCTTGCAGCCTACTCGATCACCGCGCTGACCAATGTCGAGAACCTGACCTACACGGGATCTGCCAGCTTCACGGGCACCGGCAATGCGCTCGACAACGTTATCACCGGCGGCGCCGGCAATGACGTGCTGAATGGCGGGTTTGGCGCCGACAGCCTGATCGGTGGCGTGGGCGACGACACCTATGTCGTCGACAATGTCGGCGACGCCGTCGTCGAGAACGCCAACGAAGGAACCGACACGGTCTGGACGAACCTGAGCGCCTATACGCTTGGCGCCAATGCCGAGAACCTCATCTCCTTCGGCACGGGGGCGTTTACCGGAACCGGTAATGGGCTGAACAACGTCCTGACCGGCGGAGCGGGGATCGACACGCTGAAGGGCGGAGCGGGTGACGACACCTATGTCATCTCCACCGGTGACGTCGTCGTCGAGAATGCCGACGAGGGTATCGACACGGTTCGCACGGCACTGGCAAGCTATACGCTCGGCGCCAATGTCGAGAACCTCGCCTATATCGGCACGGCAGCCTTTGCCGGAACCGGCAATAGCCTAGCCAACACGATCACGGGTGGGTCAGGTGCGGACATTCTGGACGGAAAGGCGGGCGCCGACAGTCTGATCGGTGGAGCGGGTGACGACGCCTATGTCGTCGACAATGTCGGCGACGCCGTCGTCGAGAATGCCGCCGAAGGAACCGACACGGTCTGGACGACCCTGAGCGCCTACACGCTTGGCGCCAATGCCGAGAATCTCACCTACTTCGGCACCGGGGCGTTTGCCGGAACCGGCAATGGGCTGAACAACGTCTTGACTGGCGGCGCTGGCAACGATCTTTTGGACGGCGGCGCCGGCAGTGACACGCTGATCGGTGGCGCGGGCAACGACATCTATGTGGTCGACAATGCGGGCGACGCGATCGTCGAGGCGGCGGGCGGCGGCACCGACGAATTGCGGACGGCGCTTGCAGCCTACTCGATCGCCGCGCTGACCAATGTCGAGAACCTGAGCTACACGGGATCTGCCGGCTTCACGGGCACCGGCAATGCGCTCGACAACGTTATCACCGGCGGCGCCGGCAATGACGTGCTGAATGGCGGGTTTGGCGCCGACAGCCTGATCGGTGGCGTGGGCGACGACACCTATGTCGTCGACAATGTCGGCGACGCCGTCGTCGAGAACGCCAACGAAGGAACCGACACGGTCTGGACGAACCTGAGCGCCTATACGCTTGGCGCCAATGCCGAGAACCTCATCTTCTTCGGCACGGGGGCGTTTAACGGAACCGGCAATAGCCTCGCCAACACGATCACGGGTGGGTCAGGTGCGGACATTCTGGACGGAAAGGCGGGCGCCGACAGTCTGATCGGTGGAGCGGGTGACGACGCCTATGTCGTCGACAATGTCGGCGACGCCGTCGTCGAGAATGCCGCCGAAGGAACCGATACGGTCTGGGCGAACCTGAGCGCCTATACGCTTGGCGCCAATGCCGAGAATCTCACCTACTTCGGCACCGGGGCGTTTGCCGGAACCGGCAATGGGCTGAACAACGTCTTGACTGGCGGCGCTGGCAACGATCTTTTGGACGGCGGCGCCGGCAGTGACACGCTGATCGGTGGCGCGGGCAACGACATCTATGTGGTCGACAATGCGGGCGACGCGATCGTCGAGGCGGCGGGCGGCGGCACCGACGAATTGCGGACGGCGCTTGCAGCCTACTCGATCACCGCGCTGACCAATGTCGAGAACCTGAGCTACACGGGATCTGCCAGCTTCACGGGCACCGGCAATGCGCTCGACAACGTTATCACCGGCGGCGCCGGCAATGACGTGCTGAATGGCGGGTTTGGCGCCGACAGCCTGATCGGTGGCGTGGGCGACGACACCTATGTCGTCGACAATGTCGGCGACGCCGTCGTCGAGAACGCCAACGAAGGAACCGACACGGTCTGGACGAACCTGAGCGCCTATACGCTTGGCGCCAATGCCGAGAACCTCATCTCCTTCGGCACGGGGGCGTTTACCGGAACCGGTAATGGGCTGAACAACGTCCTGACCGGCGGAGCGGGGATCGACACGCTGAAGGGCGGAGCGGGTGACGACACCTATGTCATCTCCACCGGTGACGTCGTCGTCGAGAATGCCGACGAGGGTATCGACACGGTTCGCACGGCACTGGCAAGCTATACGCTCGGCGCCAATGTCGAGAACCTCGCCTATATCGGCACGGCAGCCTTTGCCGGAACCGGCAATAGCCTAGCCAACACGATCACGGGTGGGTCAGGTGCGGACATTCTGGACGGAAAGGCGGGCGCCGACAGTCTGATCGGTGGAGCGGGCGACGACGCCTATGTCGTCGACAATGTCGGCGACGTCGTCGTCGAGAACGCCGCCGAAGGAACCGATACGGTCTGGGCGAACCTGAGCACCTATACGCTCGGCGCCAATGCCGAGAATCTCACCTACTTCGGCACCGGGGCGTTTACCGGAACCGGCAATGGGCTGAACAACGTCTTGACTGGCGGCGCTGGCAACGATCTTTTGGACGGCGGCGCCGGCAGTGACACGCTGATCGGTGGCGCGGGCAACGACATCTATGTGGTCGACAATGCGGGCGACGCGATCGTCGAGGCGGCGGGCGGCGGCACCGACGAATTGCGGACGGCGCTTGCAGCCTACTCGATCGCCGCGCTGACCAATGTCGAGAACCTGACCTACACGGGATCTGCCGGCTTCACGGGCACCGGCAATGCGCTCGACAACGTTATCACCGGCGGCGCCGGCAATGACGTGCTGAATGGCGGGTTTGGCGCCGACAGCCTGATCGGTGGCGTGGGCGACGACACCTATGTCGTCGACAATGTCGGCGACGCCGTCGTCGAGAACGCCAACGAAGGAACCGACACGGTCTGGACGAACCTGAGCGCCTATACGCTTGGCGCCAATGCCGAGAACCTCATCTTCTTCGGCACGGGGGCGTTTAACGGAACCGGCAATAGCCTCGCCAACACGATCACGGGTGGGTCAGGTGCGGACATTCTGGACGGAAAGGCGGGCGCCGACAGTCTGATCGGTGGAGCGGGTGACGACGCCTATGTCGTCGACAATGTCGGCGACGCCGTCGTCGAGAACGCCGCCGAAGGAACCGATACGGTCTGGGCGAACCTGAGCGCCTATACGCTTGGCGCCAATGCCGAGAATCTCACCTACTTCGGCACCGGGGCGTTTGCCGGAACCGGCAATGGGCTGAACAACGTCTTGACTGGCGGCGCTGGCAACGATCTTTTGGACGGCGGCGCCGGCAGTGACACGCTGATCGGTGGCGCGGGCAACGACATCTATGTGGTCGACAATGCGGGCGACGCGATCGTCGAGGCGGCGGGCGGCGGCACCGACGAATTGCGGACGGCGCTTGCAGCCTACTCGATCGCCGCGCTGACCAATGTCGAGAACCTGACCTACACGGGATCTGCCGGCTTCACGGGCACCGGCAATGCGCTCGACAACGTTATCACCGGCGGCGCCGGCAATGACGTGCTGAATGGCGGGTTTGGCGCCGACAGCCTGATCGGTGGCGTGGGCGACGACACCTATGTCGTCGACAATGTCGGCGACGCCGTCGTCGAGAACGCCAACGAAGGAACCGACACGGTCTGGACGAACCTGAGCGCCTATACGCTTGGCGCCAATGCCGAGAACCTCATCTCCTTCGGCACGGGGGCGTTTACCGGAACCGGTAACAATCTTGACAACATTATCGTCGGCAGCAATAGCTCCGACACGCTAACAGGTGGCGCCGGCAATGATATCCTGACTGGTGGAGCGGCAGCAGACTTCTTCGTTTATTTGCCGAACTGGGGCCACGATATAATCATAGACTTCATGGCAACCGGCGCCGCACACGACACGATCAGGATCGATCACAGCATTTTCGCGGATTGGGCTTCGCTTCTTGCTGCATCCAGTCAGTCTGGCAGCGATACAATCGTTACAGCCGATATTGACAACACCATAACGTTGAAGAACGTGGCCGTATCAAGCCTCCAGTCAGGAGACTTTCTGTTTGCGTGATCCTCGCGTGCACTTTGCTGGTTCAGCACCTGCTGAGGAGTAAGCGGTGACGTGAGGCCGTTACTTCTTGAAGTTCCAAGGCATCAGAGCGTCGAGATCGCTTGATGGCCAACCTGCGGCGATACGCTGAAGCGTCTGCGTCAGCCAGGCCAGCGGATCGATTTCGTTCATCTTGGCGGACTGGATGAGCGTAGAGAGCGTGGCCCAAGTCCTTCCGCCGCCGGCATTTCCGGCAAATAGGCTATTCTTCCGAACAATTGCAAGCCCCCGTTCATTCTGCCCATGTCGGCGACGAAGTCGAGGTTCATTATCGCTGGCATCCGTATTTCGGCCAAAAGGTGTTTGTTCGGCGCGTCGAAGAACGAGCGACAGGTCGGTTTTTGAAGGTTTCGGGGCCGACAGGTGTCGTGATCGCGATTTCGGGGTGGATGATTGATCCTGTGGTTTGCAGCGGCATGACCCTGGGAGCGGCACGCGTCGATCTTGCGGCGCTGATCGAACTGTACAGACTGGTCTCAGGCGGTGCGAAGGCGGCACTCTTCCGAGGTGAACATAGAATCACTCAGGAGGAAGAGGATGAGATCCCGCAACACGCTGGTGCCGGCGTCGGGCCGGCAGCTCGACCTGATATTCAAAACCCGGACGCTCGACGGACTAAGCGACAAGGATCGCAAGAAGGCGATATCAACACTGGCTTGCCTGCTGATGCAGGCGGCCGGTCTGGCCGTCGAGGAGCTCAACGATGACCAGCACTGATCTGATTCCGACTGCGCTGCTTGAACGCAAGGCAGTCGTTTATGTTCGGCAGTCCACTCAGTCACAGGTGATGACCAATCTGGAAAGCCAGCGACGACAGTATGATCTTGTTGACGTCGCACGACAGCGCGGCTTTCTCGATGTTGAGGTCATCGACGATGACCTTGGGCGCTCTGCCAGCGGAACTGTTGCACGCCCCGGCTTCGATCGTCTCGTCGCCCTGCTGTGCGCCGGCAAAGTTGGTGCCGTTTTATGCTTCGACGCCTCACGGCTCGCACGTAACGGCCGCGACTGGCACCATCTGCTTGAACTATGCGGCCTCGTTGAAGCCCGCGTCATAGACCATGACGGTGTCTACAATCCATGTCGGCCCAATGATCGTCTTCTGCTCGGGATGAAGGGTAGTATCAGCGAGTTCGAACTAGGCGTGCTGAGAGCCCGCATGCTCGATGCCGCCAGATCGAAAGCGCGGCGTGGTGAATTGCGCCTTTCTGTGCCGTTCGGTTACATATGGCATCGGGAGGCGGGGCTTGGGCTGGACCCCGATCTGCGTCTGCAAGAGGTGATCCGATCCATATTCGCCCGCTTCCACGAGCTTGGAAGTGCGCGTCAGGTGCTTCTGTCGATGACGAAAGATCAGATTCACTTCCCGCGGCCGTCGGATGAAGGGCGCATGACCAACTTCGTATGGAAGCCTGTCCGTTATCGCAATGTGATCGGCATCCTCAAAAGCCCTTTCTACGCCGGCGTCTATGTCTATGGGAAGAGCGAGAAGCGGACTGCCATCATCAATGGACGCGCGCGGCGCAGTTACGGGCACGGCAAGCCGGTCGGCACCTGGGAGGTGATGATCCGGGACCATCACGAAGGTTACATCAGTTGGGACGAATACGAGCGCAACCAACAGCAACTGGCGCTCAATAATTATGGCCGCTCGGGCGGGACCAAATCGGGCCGCGGTGGCAAAGCGCTATTATCGGGTCTCCTAACCTGCGGACGGTGTGGGCGGCGGCTGAGTGTTGCCTATACGGGCAATCCAAATAGTCCTGTCTATCGCTGCGACAAGCAGAATCTGATGATGGGCTTGCGCCGATGCATGACGTTCGGTGGCCCGAAGGTCGATGCGGCGGTTGCGCGCGAGTTGTTGCGCGCGGTAGAACCGTTAGCGATCGAAGCGACCTTTGAAGCAGAGCGGATGCACCGAGAGCGCCAAGAAGACCAGCGCCACATTCACGACTTGGAGCTACAACAGGCTCGCTATGAGGCCAGCCTTGCCGAGCGCCGCTACGCAGCATGCGATCCCGACAACCGTCTCATAGCCGCGCAGCTTGAGAAGAATTGGGAACCTGCGCTACGCCGCGTGCGTGATCTGGAAGTGCGCAAGCCTGCCGAAAGTCCTTCAACCATCGAGGTTGATCCGGGCACCTTTGCCAACCTTGCAGACAATCTACAGGCCGCCTGGGATTCGCCCGATGTGAGCATGCGTGTGCGCCAGCAGCTCTTACGTACGTTGATCGCCGACATTGTTGTCGATGTTGACGATGCGGTGCGCGACGTGGTGATGACGATCCACTGGAAAGGCGGCCAGCATTCGGAACTGAGAGTGCGCAAGCCTCAGAGCGGCGAACACGGCTGTGCCACCACCGAGGATGCTTTGGCGGTGATGCGCAGCATGGCTGGACGCTGGTCCGATGAACATATCGCCGCATCGCTTAATCGAATGGGCATGCCCACGGGGCAAGGAAAAACCGGACTGCGCACCGTGTCGCTTCTGTGAGGCGCGTTCGCGCAATCCACGCGTACAAATCAGCGGACAAGGACGGCGAATGGCTGACCATGACAGAGGCTGCGACGGTCTTGGGCGTGACGAACCACCGAATACGCCACCTGATCAAGACGAACGTGCTGTCTGCCGAGCAGGTGGTTCCCGGCGCGCCGTATCAAATCCGCGCCAGCGACCTGGCTTCGGCGACGGTCCAAGCCGCTATAGCCCGAAAGGGCCGCCCGTGTCGCACAACTGACACGGAGACGCTTCCAATGTTTACAGACACTTAGAGAAGGAGTGCACAATGACTCAGGTCCGGCCTGAGGCCGGATGGCACGCTCAAGAATGTTGGAGTCTATCTCGATGCGCCTGTCATGGAGGAACTGTTCGAAGGCTTCCCGCCGATTAAGGGCATAGCGAATTGCCTCGGCGAGCTTTGATTTTCCAGAGATGCGGGGCAGCGTGTCCTGCCAGAGTTTGTAGAGATCGGCAACGACTGCAGCGGAGGCGCCCTGACGGGCGGCAACGCGAACATCGGGGCTTTGTCCACGCACCTTTTCCTCGATCGACCAAAGTGCGCCCATCTTTTCGATTGTCGCCGTTGCCACCTTGGAACTGTCGTTTGCGTGCAGCTCGTAAAACCGACGGCGACCATGCGCCCAGCACCCCGCCAAAAGAGCGCCGTCGTTTCCGCGCTCAGGTCGAGCAACACGGTTATAGGCAGTGTACCCGTCGATCTGCAGGATGCCGCGATAGCCTTCGAGATGCCGAGCGACACAATCGCCGGATCGACTGTCTTCAAAACGGTAAGCCACCATCGGCGGAACGCTCCCGCCGAATGGTCGATCGTCCCGGGCGTACGCCCATAGGTACGCTGTCTTTGCCGACCCCGATCCAGGGACAAGTGTCGGCAACGTCGTCTCGTCGGCGAATATTCGTTCGCCTCTTTTGATCTGGCTGAAGGTGTAGTCCGCGAGATTCTCGAGTTCGAACCCAAGCTTCCCCATCCACCGCGCCATGATGCCGCGGTCGACTTCGACATGGTCGCGCAGGAAGATCGCCTCCTGTCGATAGAGCGGCAACCCGTCGCCATATTTGGAGACCGCGATATAGGCGAGCGGCGCTTCCGTCGGAATGCCGCTTTCGACGATATGCGCCGGGGCTGAGGCCTGGATCACGCCGTCTTCGTTCTTGAAGGCATACTTCGGGCGATGGGTGACGATCACCCGGAACTTCGGCGGAATGACATCAAGCCGCTCGGAGGTATCTTCCCCGATCAGGACCTTCTGTTTGCCAGCGTGTTCGGGCAGTTCGTCCGGCTCGATGACCTCATGGACCCGCTCCAGGTGCGGGGGGAAGCCCTTGCGCGGGCGCGTCGCACGCTTTGCTGCGACTGGATTTCGGCCCTTGGCAACCAGCGCTTCGATCGCCGCGATGCCGGTGTCGATTTCTTCGAAGACAAACGCGCCTTGCTCGTCGAGATCCGCGTCAATGGTCGTGCCCTGCTTTTCCGAGCGGCGACCATACCGGTATCGATTGAAGGCCTTGAGGACCAGCTTCAGCTTGGCGATCTGTTCGTCTGCGTCCGCATTACGGGCCTTCAGATCAGCAACTTCGTCCTCCAGGACATCGGCGCGCGCGGCCTTTGCGGCCATCGCCAGGACCATGGCTTTCAGCGCATCGATATCATCCGGAGCTCGAGATCGGCTGGTGTCATGCCCTTATGTAGAGCATATTTCGGCGAGATTTTCCCTCAGTTTCAGCCGCCTGATTCACTCTGCCGCAGGGCTTTACCCAACAAATTCCGGTCGTTTCACCGTAGCCGAGCGGACCCGTTTCCAGTCCATGCCATCAACGAGTGCGAGCAGTTGCGCGTGATTGAGCTGCACGCGGGCCGGACCGATCTTCGGCCAGACGAACTGATTTTTTTCGAGCCGCTTCGAATACAGGCAGACGCCTGAGCCATCCCACCAGGCGATCTTTATTCTGTCTGCTCTTTTGGCGCGGAAAACGTAGAGCGAGCCATTGAAGGGGTCGCTTCCAGCATCACGCACCCGCGCCAAAAGGCTATCTGGACCTTTGCGGAAATCGACGGGATGACTGGCCAAAAAAACCTTCGCACCAGCGGGGATCATGCAGACCGCACCGCGCGGATCAACCTGACGAGATGGGCCTCGTCGATCCCGACATTCACGCGGATCACTGCGTCGCCGATCATGATGTCCGCGGTAGAGCTTTCGCCCCGAGCCGTATTAACAACAGCCTCCGCTTTCAGTCGGGCATTGCGCCGCCATGTGAACAACTGCGAGGGGTCGATCCCTATGCGCCTTGCCACCGCCGAAACGCTCGCACCCGGCTCCAGCTTTCGGCTACCGCCTGAGCCTTGAACTCATCTGACCAGCGTCGAACCTCTCGCGGCGCGCCCTCCAGGCGACCCGCAACGGCTTCGATCATATGGAACGTTCTATGTTCGGACATAGCTTCAGACATCGCAATTCATACCAAGCTCATTCCCTGAGCTCACATGAATAAGCGCGATGCCTTGCTATCGCCAGACGGGGTCAATGCACCGCTTACGCTGAGGAGGAGTAGCCAAAGTTCTGTTATCGTGACGGCGTGCATCAGCATGCGTCACGCGCCGTTCCTAGTTCGAGGCCCTTGGTCGCGAGATCTGAGACGATGGAGACCCTAGGAAGTGTGGACTCTAGGATTCCCAAACTGTTGCTGATGTGATTCAAAGCTGCCTTTTGGAGGCCATGGGTGTTCTTGATCGTCTTATTCTTCGTGACGACCAATGCGAGCGGATGTCGCGACACATCATCGGTGATGATCGCACGCGTGGTTCCTCGGGCCGGGACAATCGCATGTTCGTTGAAACAGTGTTGTGGATCGTGCGAACAGGCTCGCCCTGGCGCGATCTGCCGGACGCATTCGGCGATTGGAATAGCGTGTTTCGCCGCTTCAGCCGCTGGAGCCAAAAAGGTGTCTGGTGGCGTCTCTTCGAGGCGATGTCAGATGATAGCGACTTCGAATACCTGATCGTCGACAGCACATTATCCGTGCTCACCAGCATGCTTCGGGCGCAAAAAAGGGGCTGAAGATCAAGCCCTTGGTCGTTCTCGCGGCGGCATGAGCACCAAAATCCATCTGGCGGTACGCGGTCTCGGATGCCCTGTGCGCTTCGTGCTCACCGCCGGTCAAAAAGGCGATGCACCGCAAGCCGAGGCTTTGATCGAAGAGCTTCCCGCCGAAGTCGTCATGGCCGATACAGCCTACGAAAGTGACCGACTCCGGAAGACCATCGCGACCAAGGGCGCGAAAGCCGTCATCCCGAACAACCCGTCTCGCCCCCTGAAATATCCGCTCGACAAGCAACTCTACGCCCAACGACATCTGGTCGAGTGCTGCTTCTCAAAGTTCAGACAGGTTCGGCGCATCGCCACGCGATACGGGAAAAACCGTGAGAAACTAACGAGCCATGATCGCTCTGGCCGCAACAATCCAATGGCTCAGGTAAGTGTCCACAATTCCTAGAGCACGATGCCGAAAAGTGTGAGCGGTTTGCTCATGACATCATGCTCTAAGTGTTTAATTTAGAACAGGATTCAGATTTCAGGCCGGGTCGGGCCTAAAATCATACTGTTCTAGCGATCAGCCGGCCAGTACGCGCTGTGACGGGAAGGTGATTTCGACGAGCGTGCCTTCGTTCGGCGCCGAATTGATCGAGAAAGTCGCCCGGTTGGCATCCACCATTGCCTTCGTCAGCGGCAGGCCGAGGCCTGTGCCGTCGCCGCGATGGCGCGATTGGGTCGAGGAAACTTGCCGGAATGGCTTCATTGCCTGGTCGAGTTCGCTGCGCGTCATGCCGACGCCAGTGTCGCGGACCCTCAATACGACGCTGCCGTTCGCTTCATAGGAGGTGGAAACGACGATCTGCCCGCCCGATGGGGTGAAGCGGATGGCGTTCGACAGAATATTGAGGGCGATCTGCTTGATCGAGCGCAGATCCGCCACGACATCAGGCACCGAATGCGACAGCGCGGTGCGGATGATGACGCGCTGGCCGTTCGCCTGCGGCTGCACCAGCGCCACGGCCTCCGAGACCGCCTCGTTGAGGCCGACGGCGGCAAAATCGAGATCCATCTCGCCCGCCTCGATCTTGGAGATATCGAGCAGGTCGTTGACGATATCGAGGACATGCCTGCCGGAGCGGCCGATGTCGTTGGCATATTCGATGTAGCGCGGATGGCCGATCGGCCCGAAGCGCTCGCCCGCCATCATGTCGGAAAAGCCGATGATGGCGTTGAGCGGCGTGCGGATCTCATGGCTGACGCGGGCGAGGAAATCAGTCTTGTGGGCATTGGCGGTTTCGGCCGCGCCCTTGGCGTTGCGCAGTTCGTCCTCGGTGCGCTTCCACTGGGTGATATCGCGGATGACGGCGCAATAGCCGTTGGAGGAGGTAAGCCGGCCCATCGTCATGAACAGCGGCACGAAGCCACCGGCGGCTTCGCGACCGATCACTTCGCGCCCGTCGTTCAGCACGCTGGCGACGCCATGTCCGGAAAGACCATTCAGATAATCCAGCACCGCCTTCTGGCTCTCATGGGCAAACAGCATCACGAAGGGTTTGCCGCGCGTCTCCTGTTCGTCGTAATTGAAAAGCGCGCTGGCCGATCGGTTCATCGAGCGGATATCGCCTTCCGTGCCGATGACGACGACGCCGTCGGTCGCCGTTTCCAGGATCGAGCGCAATTCTTCCACTTCGACCTGAAGCTTGGCGACCTTCTCGACCATCCGCTCGGGACGCGTTTCGGGCCGGGCCTCGGAACGGCTTGGTTCACTGCGGCTGTCTTCCTTGCCTTCCACCGGCATCAGCGCCAGCATCAGGGCATTTGCGTCTTCCCAACGCACCGACTGCAGCCGCGCGGTCACCGGCGCCAACGTATCATCGGCCTTGACCAGCATCATGGTGCCGGAGCCGGCCGCCTTTTCCTCAAGTTCGCGACGCTGCAGCAGGGCTTCGATGCCGCCCACTTCGCGCAGTGCATCGAGCGAAGCATAGCCCGTCAGCCGCATGAATTCGGGATTGGCGTGAAGCAGCGAATCGCCGACATGGATAAGTACGGCGACAGGCAGCTGATCGACGGTTCCTGCCGAAAGGCCATCTGTCATCTTGACGCGCGGTGGAATGAAGCTTGTGAGAACCTCGATCTGGCTGACGGTCTCCTCAAGTCCCTCCGTCGCTTCGTCTTCGACAGTGATCGCCGGCTCCTCGGCATCGTCGTCGCGCTCTGTCTCGACGGCATTCTCGAAGATCGCCTCCTGGGGCGCGGTCTCCTCGACGAAGGGCGTCTCGCTTTTGTCGGCAAGGGCTGTTTCGGACCGGGGTTCCTCGGCCGCGGAGGCATCCTCGAAACCCGCCGGTTCCGAGGTGTTTCCATCAGCCGCCGGCGCGGCGGGCTCCTCCTGGCGCGCGCCGAATGCTTCGAGACGTTTGGCGATCTCGCGGAAATTGGCCTGCTCGGCGGCCGTCAATCCGGCGCCGCCGCTGTGAAGTTGCACGACCTTGTCGGTGAAACGGCGATTAGGGGTCTCCGAAATGCGCAGTGCCGGCGGCTCTTCCGCGGGGCTGGCGGCCGGCTCGGCGGCGGCCTCCTCGGCATCAGCATTGCTCGCCGGTTCCTCCGCGGCCGTTTCGAAGGCGGCTTCTGCGGCAATCCCTTCCGATACCTGCTCTTCGGTCTCGGGTTGGGTTGCTGCGAGCGCCTGGTCCTCGATCTCGTCTGCTGCAATCGTTTCGGCTGGCGCTTCTTCGGGCGCGGCTTCCGCTTCGTGGGACATGTCCTCGATCGGGCCGAGGCTTGCCGTATCATGGCCGACGCCATCCGGGCCGAGCGTCAGGCCGAGCGCCAGCGGATCTTCCTGCGCATCGGAAAGCCGGACGACGCCGAAGCCGCGGAAACCGTCGAAGTCGCGGTTGCGGGTATAGGTCGGCAGTGCCGCGAGATCGACCGGAACGACGAGGCTGGTGCCTTCGACCGGCCAAAGGATCGTCTTGCCCGACCATGTGTCGCGGCGGGCGAGCGCTTCGGCAAGCTTGCCGTCGGGATCGAGATTGAAGAGGGCGGCGATATCGCCGAAGGCGGAGCCGATGACGTCCGAGGCGTGCGGACCGACGGCCTCGGCAAATTCGTGGCTGACCTCGTTGAACCTGCCCTCGGCGTCGATCTTCCAGACAAAGCGCGTGGCGCGGCTGTTCGGCCTGAAGACGAAGCCGGGCTCCGCCGCGGGCTGCGGGGCAGGGGCGGTTTCGGGAGCCGTTGGCGTGATGACGGCGGGTTCTTCGAAGACCGCTTCCGATGCTTCTTTGATATATGTCTCGGTTGTGCCGACCGGCGGCTCCGCCGTCTCGGCCGCTTCCACCGTCTCAGGCGCGGAAGTTTCGCTTTCCTCGATGAGCACAGCCGGCTCATGGACCTCATCCGCGTTGGTGTCGATGACCTCGGTGCGGCTCTCCGACTCCTCGTGCCCGCCAGGCTGCATCCCTTCTATTGCTTCGTCTGCGGATGCTATGGCGGTTTCGGCCGGCTGTTCGCTTTGCCCGGCGATTTCCTCAAGCGTCTCCTCGACCTCTTCGATCCCGGAAACCGCGTCGATGATGTCGGTGAAGCCTGTCGCGGCGACGGGTTCGTCCTGAGGCGCCTCGGCTTGCGTCGGGTGTTCTTCCCGTGTAAGCGCCTCGGCTGCCTCCGGCACAGGCGAATCGATGGTTTCGTGCGCGGCCGCATCGATCGGGTCGAGATGGCCGAGCACCGTTTCGACGGCAAAGAGCAGATTGAGCGCCGGCTCGTCGCTGAGCTTGCCGACTGCCGCCGGAAGATAGCCTCTGCCGGTGGCGACGGGGCGCTTGACCAACCGGTCGGGATGCGCGCCGGCAAGATTGATCAGCGTCTTTGCCGTCTCACCGGAGATGGCGAGCGAGGCAAAGCCCGGCGAGGCCGCGATGACCTCGCCATTGGCGCCGATGACAGCCATGTGTGTGTCGGGATCGTCCAAACCCTGCAGCATCTGAGCCGCGGAGGCGCCTGGTGCAAGCGGTTTTGTCGAGACCGGCACCGAAAAGAGGATGGCCTGCTCGCCCTGGGAGAGCCGGATCAGCTCGGCGGCTGCCTGCACCTGCACGCGCTGAAAGCCTTTGGCGACGCGGATCATCAAGGTGCGGCTGTCGCCGATATCTGTGAGCTGGCGTGCGGCCGTCTCCAGCTGACGGAAAGTGATGTCGGCCCGGTCGACGCCCTGGTCGAGCAGGTCATAGACCGCCGAATGGCCGAAAAGCTCCGCACCCGCGCCGTTTGCCCAGAGCAGACGGCCGAGATCGGCCGAAAACAACACCATCGCCTCGCCGCGTGAAAAGCGTTCTCGAACCCGCGCATGCACGGCAATGTCGATGAACGGATATTGGACTGCGGGCATGATCGAACCTTGTCGCTGTCGGCCTCTTTAATTAACGGCTTATTAATAACTGCAGGGCGCAAGCCGGTCCAGAACAGCAGGGTTCTTTCGGCCGGAAAGGTTAACGACTTGTGCGTCGCACAAAAAATGTTGCAATGCACAATAAGATGCTCTATATAGACGTCATCCAACAATCCAAGGCATCGTTTGCCTCAGCCCAAAGGAATGCGACCATGGCTACCATAAAGACCGATGACGTTTTTTCAATTGCTTCTTTCGACCCGTCCAAGCTCGCGGAATCCTTCCGTGACTTCGCCGAAAAAGGCGCACAGCAGTCCAAGGATGCCTATGCCAAGCTGAAGAGCGCTGGCGAGGAAGCCGGCAAGACGCTCGAAGCCACCGTCCAGACGGCACAGGCTGGCACCGTCGAACTCGGCCTGAAGGCGATTGACGTTCTGCGCGTCAACGCCGAGAGCTCGCTCTCACACATGGAAGCACTGCTCGGCGTCAAGTCCGCAGCCGAATTCTTCGAACTGCAGACCTCCTTCCTGCGCAAGCAGGCCGAACTCGCCGTCGAGCAGGCGAAGTCGATCCAGGAAACCACCAAGCAGGTGGCCGAAAAGCTTGCCAAGCCCTCCAAGGACGCCGCCGAAAAGGCCATGGCCTCCTTCAAGAAGGCCTGATCGGTTTTACCATTCAGCGACAAAAGGCTGGACCCCGCGTCCAGCCTTTTTGTATATTGGCGAGGAAATTGGGGCTTGAATTCATCGCCAAGTCCTCGTATGTGACCCCCATCGCGCCCGGCGCGATTTATGCGGTTGTAGCTCAGTTGGTTAGAGCGCAGGTTTGTGGCACCTGAGGTCGGAGGTTCGAGACCCCCCAACCGTACCATTCTTCTAATTGTCCATACCGAAGACATAGGTAACACTTCGTACCTAAGACATAGGTGACAACCGCGTGCCGAACGGGTTGTCGATGGTTTGCAAGCTTCTCTGTTCCAGGTCGATATAACCGAGATCATAGCGCATGAAGCTGACCAGCCAAATGCCGTCGTCGACCTCTTTTATTCCAAGCCTCTGTCCTGCCATGACGATCGAGATGTTGATCTTCTTGCGATGCATGCAGATGCGGCCGCAACTGGTGACGAGTGCATCTCTGTCGTGGAAGGGATAGTCGATCTCCGGCAGACCTGTGTATAAGCGTGTCGAGGCTGAATAGATGTCCGCCGGCGTCCTCATCTCGAGGGCTTCATGTGGCCGCTCTGTATTGAATTCGCTCAGAAAATCGTCGAAACGGGCTTGTTGCTGGAGCATGTTCATTCCCGGTGGTCGGGTAGCTTCCTTCTTGAGCGTCAGATGCATGCGTTCGTGCCGACCGTTCTGCTGCGGATGGCCCGGCTTGATGCGCTCGATGGCGATACCGAGCCTGAGCCACCAGACGGAGAGCTTCGACAGATTGTAGAGGCCGTTCGGACTGGCGAAGGGAACGCCGTTGTCGCTGCGGATTGCGCTCGGCAAACAGCCGGCGAAAGGCCTCGAAGACGGGAAGCTCCTTGTTTGATTCAAGGGCTTCGCACGTCAGAAGGTAGCGCGAAGCCTGATCGGTCACCGTCAGCGGGTAACAATATCGGCCATTGTCCAGCTTGAACTCGCCCTTGAAATCGACACACCACAGATCGTTGGGAGCCAGCGCCTGCGACAGCACAGTCCCTTCCGCCTTGTTGCGATGGCGCTTGCGGGCATGGGCGACCAGCCCGTAGCGATCGAGAATGGCGTGCACCGTACTTGTCGAAGGGATGCGCACGTCGCCGGCGAGTTTGCGGATCAGAAGCTCTCTGATCTTGCGCGCACCCCGGTGCGGCTTGTCCTTCTTGGACGACACGATCAATGCTTCGACCTGGCCTGGCAACTGGTTGGCATGACGAACCGGACGACGCGACCGATCCGTCAGAGCCTCCAGGCCATCATCCTTGTATCGGTTGAATATCTTGTAGCCGGTCTTGCGCGAAATGCCGAACTCCCGGCGCACATCGCTCATCCCTTCGCCCTCAAGCAGACGGGCAACAAATCGCAGACGTTCCTCCATAACCGAAGTCTCTCCCCACGGCATCAACACCTCCTGCCAAAAGCAAAAAGTGTTACCCATGTCTCCGGTACAAAACGTCACCTATCTCCCAGGTCGGACATAACAGCGGCAACTCGCTCTCAAGCAAACCGTTGTCGCCAACGTCATTTCGGAAGATACCTGCACCGACGCTGCGGTGTTCGGCGAAAAGCGCGAGCTTTCACATGGAATGACACCCGAAGTCGCGCCCCTGACTAGCTTGCAACATATCGAGGGCTATTTGCGCCGCGCCCCGACCGGTACCTACGCCTCCGGTGGCGAAGTTTCGGCGCATCAACCTCAATAACTCGAATAGCTGCAGCGAGATCCGCAATTGCGTGGTATGGGCGATGAAGCTTACGGGCGTTTCGATCGACTTGTCGTGGATTAGCCTTCGGCGAACTCACAGAGCATGCGGTTGTTGACGATGATCAGGAGATCGAAATCCGATCGGTGACCCTTCATGGTGAAGGGTTACCAGCCGCCCCTAGCGTAGGATCCGAACAGGATGATCTTTAGGATCCTGCCTCGCTTCTTGCAATTCTACCGTGCCCTCTTTCAACGCACTGTCCACTGGCGATTTTGCATCACTCTACATCAGTTTTGCCCTCCGTCTCATCCAATTGGCAACCTCCTGTGGGTCATGAAAAGCGTCGGGAATTGGCACAAGGAGCGCTTGTTCCTGCGCAATTTCTCTCGTCGGCAGACCAACAAGCGCGAAAGCGGCTTTCTTGATTATACTATCTTGAATAAATCAGTTAAAGCGCTTATCTTCGCGATCGAATAGGGGCCTGGTGCCAAAACGGCTTGGAGACACGGTCGGGATACGGCGTCAAACTTTCAGCCTGGTCTGCTTCCGTAGCGACAAGTTCGCTGGTGGGGCTTAGTTGAAGAGTTCGGAGATCTCATTTGGCGATCATGTTCGTCAGAGCGCAAGTGATCAGCAGGGGCGCGGGACGCAGTATCATTTCCGCCGCCGCCTATCGTCATCGCACCCGGATGATGGATGAACAGGTCGGCGCCTCCTTCAGCTATCGGGGCGGGGCTACCGACCTGGTGCATGAGGAGTTGGCCCTTCCGGACTGCGTTCCGAATTGGCTTCATGAGGCGATCGACGGCCTTTCCGTTGCTAGTGCGAGCGAAGCGCTGTGGAATGCTGTGGAGGCCTTCGAGACGCTGGGAAACGCGCAGCTTGCCCGCGAGCTGATCATCGCCCTGCCGGAGGAACTGACGCGGGCGGAGAATATTGCACTGGTGCGCGAATACGTTCGGGACAATCTCACAGCGAGGGGCATGGTGGTTGATTGGGTCTACCATGACAAGGACGGCAATCCCCATGCCCATGTAATGACGACGTTGAGGCCACTGGCGGAGGAGGGGTTTGGCCGGAAGCGGGTGACGATCATGGGGGAAGACGGGAAGCCCTTGCGTGTCGTCACGCCCGACAGTCCGAACGGGAGAATTGTCAATAGGGTCTGGGCCGGCGACAGGGAAACGATGAAGGTCTGGAAGATCGCCTGGGCGGAGACAGCCAACCGGCATCTGGCGCTGGCCGGTCACGAGATCAGGCTGGACGGACGCTCCTATGCCGAGCAGGGCCTCGATGGCATCGCGCAGAAGCATGTTGGCCCGGGGAGGGCAGCGCTTTCGGGCAAGGGCAAGGAGCTTTATTTTGCGCCGGCCGATCTTGCCCGTCGGCAGGAGATGGCCGACCGGCTGCTGGCCGAGCCCGCGCTGCTGCTGAAGCAGCTTTCGAACGAACGCTCCACCTTCGACGAGCGCGACATCGCCAAGGCACTGCACCGCTATGTCGATGATCCCGCCGACTTCGGCAATATCCGCGCGCGGCTGATGGCCTCGGACGAACTGGTCATGCTGAAGCCGCAGCAGGCCGATGCAGAAACCGGCAAGGCCGCAGAACCCGCCATCTTCACCACGCGCGAGATCCTTCGCATCGAATATGACATGGTGCAGTCGGCGCAGATCCTCTCGAAGCGTATCGGCTTTGGCGTTTCGGTTCGCCATGTCGAGGCCGCCATTAAGAGCGTCGAGACCGGCGATCCGCAAAAAGCCCTTAAGCTCGATGCGGAACAGGTCGATGCCATCCGTCATGTCACAGGTGAGAGTGGCATTGCCGCCGTCGTCGGTCTCGCCGGCGCCGGCAAGTCGACCCTGCTTGCCGCGGCACGGGTGGCATGGGAAAGCGAGGGCCGGCGGGTGATCGGCGCAGCCCTTTCCGGGAAAGCGGCCGAGGGGCTGGAAGACAGTTCCGGCATTAGGTCTCGCACGCTGGCGTCCTTGGAACTGGCATGGGCCGGCGGGCGCGACCTGCTCGAACGTGGCAACGTCCTTGTCGTCGACGAAGCCGGTATGGTGTCGTCGCAACAGATGGCGCGCGTGCTGAAGGTCGCCGAAGACGCTGGTGCAAAAGTCGTCCTCGTCGGCGACGCTATGCAACTGCAGCCGATCCAGGCGGGCGCTGCGTTTCGGGCGATCAGCGAACGGATCGGGTTTGCCGAGCTATCCGGCGTGCGCCGCCAGCGTGCAACGTGGGCACGGGAAGCTTCGCGGCTCTTTGCGCGCGGCGAGACCGGCAAAGGCCTCGACGCCTATGCCCAGCAGGGTCATCTGGTCGAGGCAGAGACACGGGAGGACATTATCGGGCGGATTGTCGGCGACTGGACTGCGGCGCGCCGGCAGGCGATCCAGGACTCGGTTGCGGCAGGCAATGATGGCCGTCTTCGCGGTGACGAGCTTCTCGTGCTCGCCCACACCAACGATGACGTGAAGCGTCTCAATGAATCCCTGCGCAAGGTGATGATGGACGCGGGCGCGCTGACCGACGCCCGGAAATTCCAGACGGCCCGTGGACCGCGTGAATTTGCTGCCGGCGACCGCATCATCTTTCTGGAAAACGCCCGGTTCCTCGAGCCGCGCGCCAGGCATTTGGGCCCACAATATGTCAAGAACGGCATGCTCGGCACGGTGATCTCCACCGGTGACAAGCGCGGCGATCCATTGCTTTCGGTGCGCCTGAACGATGGCCGCGACGTCGTCATCAGCGAGGCGAGCTATGGCAATGTCGATCACGGCTATGCCGCGACGATCCATAAGTCGCAAGGCGTCACCGTCGATCGTACTTTCGTGCTGGCGACCGGCATGATGGACCAGCACCTGACCTATGTGTCGATGACCCGGCATCGCGACCGGGCCGATCTCTATGCCGCAAGGGAAGACTTTGAAGCGAGGCCGGAATGGGAGCGCAAGCCGCATGTCGATCATGCTGCCGGCGTCACCGGCGAGCTTGTGGAAACAGGAGAAGCCAAGTTCCGGCCGAATGATGAGGATGCCGACGATAGCCCTTATGCCGACGTGAAGACCGACGACGGAAGCGTCCATCGTCTCTGGGGCGTGAGCCTGCCGAAGGCGCTCGATGAGGGTGGCGTTTCCGCGGGCGACACGGTGACCCTGCGCAAGGACGGCGTGGAGCGGGTGAAGGTCCAGATTCCCATCGTCGATGGGAAAACCGGGCAGAAGCGCTTCGAGGAAAGAGAAGTCGACCGCAACGTCTGGACGGCCAAGCGGGTCGAGACCGCCGAAGGCCGCCAGCAGCGCCTCGAGCAGGAAAGCCATCGGCCGGAACTGTTCAAACCGCTGGTGGAGCGCCTGTCGCGCTCCGGCGCCAAGACGACGACACTCGATTTTGAGAGCGAGGCCGGGTACCGGGCGCAGGCGCAAGACTTCGCCAGGCGTCGCGGGCTTGATCATCTCGCCCTGGCTGCAGCCGGGATGGAGGAGGGCGTTGGACGGCAGTTGGCGTGGATTGCCGCAAAGAGGGAGCAGGTGGCGAAGCTTTGGGAAAGGGCGAGCGTTGCGCTCGGCTTTGCGATCGAGCGGGAACGACATGTCTCCTACAATGAAGTGCGCAGCGAAACGAAAACGGTCTCGGGCGACGATACCGGCCGCGGGCGATATCTGATCGCGCCCACCACCGTCTTCGCCAGGAGCGTGGAAGAAGATGCGCGACGGGCACAGCTTGCCTCGCCCGCCTGGAAGGAGCGGGAGGCGATCCTGCAGCCGCTTCTCGAAAAGATCTATCGTGACCCGGATGCGGCGCTTGTCGCCCTGAACGCCCTGGCATCGAATATGCGCGTCGAACCCCGCAAGCTTGCCGACGATCTTGCTGCAGCACCTGATCGGCTCGGTCGCCTGCGGGGTTCCGAGCTTATCATCGACGGGCGGGCCGCCCGCGATGAGCGCAACGTCGCGACCGCGGCATTGCCGGAGCTGCTGCCACTCGCCCGCGCCCATGCGACGGAGTTCCGCAGAAACGCCGCGCGGTTCGAAAGCCGCGAGCAACAACGCCGTGCGCATATGTCATTGTCGATCCCGGGGCTTTCCAGAACGGCGCTGAAGCGCCTGGTCGAGATCGAGGCGGTGCGCAGGCAAGGTGGTGACGATGCCTACAAGACCGCCTTCGTGTTTGCCGCGGAGGACCGGGCCGTCGTGCAGGAGATCAAGGCCGTCAGCGAGGCCCTGACGGAACGCTTCGGGTGGCGTGGCTTCAGCTCGAAGGCCGATGCGGTCGCCGAACGCAATATGGCCGAGCGTATGCCGGAAGACCTCGAGAGCAGCAGACGCGAGAAGTTGATCCGGCTGTTCGAGGCCGTGAAGCGCTTCGCCGAGGAGCAGCATCTTGCCGAGCGGCGGGATCGTTCGAAGATCGTTGCCGGCGCCAGTGCCGTTCCCGCAATGGAGTCAGGCAGGGAGAACGTCACCGTGCCACCCATGCTCGCCGCCGTCACCGAGTTCAAGACTTCGGTCGACGACGAGGCAAGATCTCGCGCTCTCGCCGGCCCTCTTTATCGCCAGCAGCGAGCGGCGCTGGCCGCCGTCGCACGAACGATCTGGCGCGATCCGGCCGGCGCTGTCGACAAGATCGAAGAGCTGCTCGTCAAAGGCTTTGCCGCCGACCGTATCGCCGCCGCAGTGACCAATGATCCCGCCGCCTACGGTGCGCTACGCGGCTCCAATCGCCTCGTAGACCGGCTGCTCGCTTCCGGTCGGGAGCGGAAGGAGGCGATGCAGGCCGTGTCCGACGCCGCTGCTCGCCTGCTGCGGTCGCTCGGTTCGGCCTACGTGAATGTACTTGATGCCGAACGCCTGGTTATCGCCGAAGAGCGCCGCCGCATGGCGGTCGCAATTCCCAGTCTGTCGAGGGCTGCGGAAGAGGTCCTGCTGCGGCTGACGGCGGAAGCGAAAACGGATGGACGCAAACGAAATGTCTCTGCGACTCCTCTGGATCCGAGTATTCGCCGAGAGTTCGCCGACGTCAGCAAAGCGCTCGATCAGCGCTTCGGGCGCAATGCCATTGTCCGCGGCGAAAAGGATCTCATCAATCGCGTGCCGCCGGCGCACCGGCCGGCCTTCGCAGCGATGCACGAGAAGCTGAAAGTCCTGCAGCACACCGACCGTCAGGAAAACAGTCAGGAGCTCATCTCGGAACGACACCAGCGTGCCGTCAATCGCGGTCGAGTGATCGATCTTTAAACGATGGGGCAACTGTCAGCTTCCGGAGCCGGCTCGTCTGGGCGACTATGGTCGCAAAAAGGCCAAGCCGGATCAGATGTCGTCGGTGTCCTTTCGAAGTGCGACGAGATGTTCCTTGCACACTATGTCAACGAGCACATGTAGTTCGGCTGTTTGCGCAGCTATCCATTGCAGCGCCTCTTTGCTCACGTCGAAATGCTTCGAGTAACGCGCCTTCACGTAGGCCTCGTTGATCGTATTGAACCACGCACGATAGCGCTGCTGGTCTCGCGGCCAGGCATCAATAAGCCGACGGTCACGACCTTCCGCCAGCTTACGTAGGAAAGTGAGACTATGTGATGGCGGCCCGTAATTCGTCACAGTCAGAAGAAGCGTAGAATAAGCGTGTTCGATCGCCTGATGCAGGAGAAAAGCAGATTCGTTGTACCTTCCTTTGCTCAGCGAATAGCGAGAGGTGTCAAGAGATCCCAGTGAGACGGGAAAGCGGCTTTCAAAATGCTCCCTGGCGATGCGGTATTCTTCGGACTTGGAGCGTGGTTTTGGTTCGGGTAGCGCTTCATCATCGAGCTCGTAGAGGACGATCCCCTCGCGGCGGATATCAGAGAAGAAGTATTGCCCCTCGTGAAGTGCCGTGTTGACCTCCCGCCGCGAGTGAACAATGAAGCTGACTGGCGTATTGATGCCGCGATCATGGAGAAAGCGGTCGACCGCTTTGTACCAATAGGTGGCGACGTCCGATAGTTTCCGGTTATTGACAATTACCAGCAGATCATAGTCGGAACGATAGCCTTTGAGCGTGTGCTGTTCGTCGACCCAGTCGCCACGAGCGTATGACCCAAACAGGATGATCTTGAGAATCCGCCCCATTTTCTTGAAATCGGCCGAGCTATCTTTCAGTGCGTCCTGAAACTCCTCGTGCAGGATATCGACAACGCGGGCAAGCTCGCGCTGTTTGCGTTCGGGCAAATGGTCGAGGCTGGATTTCATCGGCGACGGTCGTCTCTCATAGCAGATCCGTTGTAGTCATCGTATTTCAAGAAAACCAGTCCCCTGCGATCAGGGCGTGTATCACGATCCGTGGATCAGCGGTGCCGACGGTCGTCGCTTTCATAAGAGCGCGACGAGGACTTGGCGGTGTTCAAAGTCTCCTTGTGTTCGCTTTTGGTCTAGGCCTGCCTGGTCTCTTCGAGATCCAGATGTTGGAAAACCCGCACCCAAAAGCTGAAGTCACCCGAGCGCCCGTCGAAGCGCGCGCAGAGAGCGCACCAGGCAACAGCTGTTTTTGCATGTGCTCCATAAAGCGATCGTGCAGCAGCACTTGTATCCTCGATATCTCCTTCTTTCCAAAAATCAGATGCGGCTACCGGGCAGCCGGGTGAGAGCCTCTCGAATATTTCGCGCATTATAAAACCCCGTCACCGTCCGGAAACAGGTCATCAAATTATGCCGGACGTCGATCCCATCGAGTGGGCCACGCTCGCGTGCCGTCCCTGGCAAAATATGTGCTTAGGCGCGAAGCTCTTCGCAATCTCAACATTATGTTGTAACAAAACCGAAAGGCAAGCTATAAAAATACCTGTTTTGAGAGCGCATCGGCAATTCTTTGCCGGCTTTGCAGGAGGAATATGTGAGGTTCTGATCGGGATGAGGCGTTTTCGTGAAAATTTTGTCGTATCAAAAATAACTGCAGTAAGGGTCGTACTTGCCGGAGAGAGCCGATGAGCGAACTCCTGGCGATCGTATCCCGAGATGCAGATTATTATTTGATGCTCGAACACATCTTGAAGGAAGCCGGATACAGAACAATGCTCGTTGACATTCCGAGCGAGGCCGTTGCGACCGCCGAGGACCGTGATGCTGCAGCCATCATCGTCGACTGCCAGCCGGGTTCGCCGATTCTCGCTGACATCGCGTCCGATCTGAGGGAAAGGGGGCGTGCCAGCGACGTCACGCTCATCGCGCTCGTTGCCGAGAAAGCTGCCTATCTCGACATCTTGAAGGCGAATGTCGATGAAAGCTTTTCAAGGCCGATGCGGCCGGCGCGACTACTGTCTTACCTACACGGTGCAATAGGTAACTCTTCCAGTGAAAGAACGAGCCGCCCCGTTGCAATATTCGACGACATGAAGTTGGACGCTGGCGGCCGGCGCGTCCTGGTACGGGGTGCGCCGGTCAATCTCAGCCCGATCGATTTTCATCTCCTGAGCGCTCTGATGGGCGACGCGGGGCGCGTCCTCAGTCGCGCTGAACTGATAGGCGCCGCTTGGCCGAAGAATGCATTCGTTGAGCCGCGGACGGTGGATGTTCATATCGGCCGCCTCCGGCGTGCATTGAGGCGTGCTCTTGGCCGCGATGTGATTCGGACGGTGCCAAAGGTGGGATATGCGATCGACATCGCTTGAAGCATATGAACATCGTGACGTTCACATCTTCACCGAAACTTTTCTAAAACTTGCCGCCGTCTTCGTTGTATAAATGAAAGTCTCTCGGTTAGCGTGCAGCCCATCCAATGTTTGGGAGAGCAACATGCAAGAGGCCGCTTCGGGCGCCGGGTCGCCCACGATTTCTCACAGGAATACCGCCAGTTTGATCAGACATGCAGGTCCTCACTTTGCCGCAGCCCATCTTGACGGCTTGATGGCACTCTATGTCCAGCCGTCCGACGGTCGAGCGGTGGGGCTGCCAGTTTCAGAGCATCGATCGGAGCGAGTTGTCGACTTCGTGCGCTGCTCCTATCTCGGGCTTGACAATCATCCCTTGATCATCGAGGGCGCAATCGAGACTGTTCGGCGCTACGGAACGCTCCATTGGTCCTGCGCCCGCACACGGCTCAATTTTGCAGTCCTCGGAGACCTCGAGGATGCTCTCTCTGATCTCTTCGGGGCGAGGGTGATTACCTACACGACCGTGCTTGCGGCCAACCTGAGCGCACTTCCACTGATCGCGTCCGGAGTCCTGACCGGCGGCAAGAAACCCGTGATGGTGTTCGACCGCCTCGCTCATGCAACGCTTGCCTTCAACAAGCCCGTTGTTGCCGAAGAATGCGAGGTCCGCACCATAGGACACAACGATATTCAGGCGCTTGAAGACATCTGCCGTCAGAATGAGACGGTCGCTTATATTTGCGATGGCGTCTATTCCATGGGCGGTTGCGCGCCGATCAAGGAGTTGCGCGAACTTCAGGAGCGATATGGCCTTTTCCTTTATATCGATGATGCTCACGGCATCTCGATCTTCGGAGAAAGGGGCGAGGGCTTTGCCCGCTCGCAGATGCCCGAGGGTCTTGGCGAACGTACAATTATCGCAGCCTCGCTCGGCAAGGGGTTTGGCGCTTCAGGCGGCATGCTTATGCTCGCAACGGCCTTCCAGGAAGAGATCTTTCGCCGCTTTGCTCTTGCACATGCCTTTTCGGCCTCGATCAATGTTGCAGCGATTGGTGCTGCTCTCGCCTCCCAAGCGATTCATCGCACACCGGAACTCGGCGTGCGGCAAAGGGCGCTCGCCGAATACATTTCTCTCTTCGACGAACTGGTGCCTACCGCACAGGCGGGGTCCAGACTACCTATCCGGACTGTCGTCGTCGGCGACGAACTTGCGGCAATCGGTGCCGCGAGAGTGGTGCTCGATGCCGGCTACTATACATCGGCCATTTTCTTCCCGACGGTCGCCAAGGGGAGGGCAGGGCTACGGATATGCCCGACAGCCAGCCACACGGCCGCGGAAGTGCGCGCGGTCGCCGCTGCCATCAATCGTGCTCTGAAGGGCTAACGATCGGTCTTCGTGTTCCCGGGCGGCATCCCGCCCGGGAACGGTCGTTCATCGGATCCAGGCATTCCAGCGCTCGAGCATCATCGCGGCATTTTCATTGATCCATCTGGCATCCGGAATGACGATGTAGTTCCTGATATCATCGTCGCTCGGCAGCGCCGCACGTGCTGCCGGCGACATCAATTCGATCGCCTTGCGACTGGGCGGCGTGCAGAGGAGTTCCACGCAGACTTTTGCCTGAGCCTCAGGATGATCAAGCCAGTAGCCGACCAGCTTCAACGCGTTTACGCGGTTCGGCGCGTTCTTGATGACGGTCAACCGATCACCGACGAGGAAAGAAGCCTGCTTGGACCAGGCGATCTGGCGGCCTTCAGCCTTCAGGGTATTTGCACGTGTCAGCCAGATCTGCCCGATGCTGTAGTCGCCATTGCGAAAACCTTGGACGCTTTGGTCACCGGTCTTCCACCAAAGCGATATCGCGGGACGGATCTCGTCGAGCTTTTTGAGCGCGCGGTCGACGTCAAGCGGAAAAAGCTTGTCGCGCGGCACACCATCGGCCAGCAGCGCGGCCGCCATGACCCGCCACGGATCGTCGAAGTTTGGAAACGACCGGCCGCCAGGAAATTTCGTCTGATCCCACATGTCGGCCCAGCTCGACGGATTTCCTCGGCTGAAGCCGGTTGGGTCGTAGGCCATAAGCGTTGCGGTCGAAAAAAGCCTGGCCCCGGCACTGACACAGGCATCCTCGACGAGGTCTGGCCGGCCGTGGAAAGGCTTGCAAAATTCGGCGAGGTCTTCAGACGTCAGCCGATGCGTTTCAGCGCTCGCCTGGATCTCGCCGTCCGGATAAAGGTCCCAGGTCACATTGCCGGTCTTGACCATGGCCGAGGCTTTCGCCCGCATCTCCGCATTTGTTGCGGCTACCGAAACAACCTTGATACCGGTCGCTTCAGTGAACGGCTCGAACCAGAATTTTCGAAGCGCCGCATCGTAGGCGCCACCAGTCGTGGCAATGACCACCTGTTCCTCGCCATGCACCGCTCCCGCAGTCAGCATGAGGCAAGCTGCAAGCAGCAAAGGCTTGATGTTGGGTTGCTTTTTCATCGCGTGTTCCTCTGTCCGGATGAATGTGGCCACGTCAATCCTCCCCGCGGCCGGTAAGGAGATGGATGGACCCCATGAGGACCAGCGATACCGCGACGAGCAGCGTCGAAACCACGGCGATGACCGGGGTGAGATTGAAGTCGATGTCCTCGAACATCTTGCGGCTGATCGTTTTGCCGCCGGTATCGGAAATGAAGAATGCGACCGTTGCCTCATCGAAAGACGCGAGAAACGCAAAGACCGAGGCGGCCGCGACCGCCGGCGCAATGTTTGGAAGCACGATGCTGAAGAAGGCGCGGCCCCGGCTTGCACCGCAATTCAGGGCGGCAAGTTCAAGCGCTGGGTCGAAGCGCTCGAGCGCTGCCGATACGGTGATGATCACGTAGGGGACCGAAAGCACGGTGTGTGCGATGAGGAATCCGGCAAAATTGCCCGTCAGGCCGAGCGGCGAAAAAATCAGATAAAGGGCAACGCCAAAGACCACATGGGGGACGATCATTGGCCCGAGCGACAAGGCCTGCAGGAAAGCCCTTCCCGGCAGATTGCCGCGAACGAGCCCGACAGCGGCCATGGTTCCAATGGCCGTTGAAGCAATCGTTGTCGATAGCGCAATCTTCAAGCTGAAGATCGTCGCTGCGCGCCAGTCCGGATCTGACAGAAATTCGCTATACCAGCGAAGCGTCAGGCCCTTCGGTGGGAATTGTATGTAGCTGCCATCATTCAACGAAATCGGGATCACGAGCAGCGTCGGCAGCACCAGGAAGAACAGGATTGCGCCAATCAGGAATCCCCCGACAAGCCGCAAGATTGCCTTGCCATAAGGCCGGTGGTTGCTGTTGACTCGAGAGGCGGCGAATGGCGCTACGGCTACGGGCTCAGTTGACACTGTTCATTCCTTTGCTGAGGGATAGCGCCTTGCGGAACACAAGGACAAAGACGAGCGTCGTGGTCAGAAGGACCGTCGCAAGCGCGGCGGCAAACGGCCAGTCAAGCAGGACGGTGGTTTGCTGACCGATCAGGGTTGCCATCATCAATGCCCCTGGGCCGCCTACGAGTGCCGGCGTGATGTAAAAACCGATCGCCAGAATGAAGCACATGACGCACCCGGCAAAAATTCCAGGCAGGCTGAGCGGCAAGGTCACGCGCATGAAGGCGGCTACCGGGCCGGCGCCGAGATTGCGGGCGGCCTGGTTATATTCCGCCGGAATAGTGCGAAGAGCATTGCAGATCGGCAGGATCATGAAGGGCATCAGGACATGCGTCATCGCAAGGATGACGGCGCCTTCGGTGTAGAGGAGCTTCAAAGGGCCGGTAACGAGGCCGCTTTCCATCAACATGCCATTGATGATGCCGTTTCGCTGCAGGAGCACGATCCAGGCGTAAGATCGCACCAGCACCGACGTCCACAGCGGCACGAACACCGCCGCTGCGACGATCATTGCGGTCTTGCCCTCAGCGCGCGCCATGAGAAAGGCGACCGGATATCCGAGCAGCAGGCTTGCCACCGTGACGATTGCACCCGTTTGCAACGTGCGAACCAGAACGTCCAGGTAAAGCGGCTCCGTAACAATCCGCCCGTAATATTTGAATGTGAATTCCGGCGCCATGAAGCTCAAAGAGACAAGCCGACCGATCGGGTAGATGAAGCCTGCTGCCAATAGGAGTGTCAGCGGGGCGATCAGCAGGAGCGTCAGCGCGTGCGAATAACGCCGGGACGAGCGGGAAAATAGCCAGCTTGCCGCAGGGGTCGGTGCATGGGTGAGATTGTCGGCGGCCATGGTCATCTCACGCCTCCGTGTCTGCAAAGAGCCGCAGGCCATCGCGCTCGGCAACGACATCCACGAGTGTGCCCGCTGCAAAGGGCGCTCTCATCCCATCTGCGGGGGTCTGAACTTGAATAATCTCCTTTCTCCCGAAATCAGCGCGAACGAGATGAAGGTCGAAGGAGCCTGCAAAGACCGAGGTTTCGACGCGGCCGGGAAGGGCGTTCTTTCCGCCTGCCCCGCGCGCCGCAAGGCCGAGGCGCTCAGGCCGCAGCGCAAGACGAATACGATCGCCGACTCTTGCCGAACCATTGAGACCCGGGACAGCGCCCGGCGTATCAATGACCAGGTCGTCACCCAGTCTGATCGTCTGGCTGCCGGCGGTTTCGCCCAGGAACTCTCCGCTCAGGAAGTTCATCTTGCCGATGAAATCCGCAACGAATGCACTCTGCGGCTTGCGGTAAATCTCCGCCGGGGTTCCGAGTTGTGCGAGTTGCCCCCTTGCCATAACGGCGATCCGGTCGGACATCGTCAACGCCTCCTCCTGATCGTGGGTGACATAGATGACCGTCGCGCCGAGACGCTGCTGCAGCTGCTTGATCTCGAGCTGCATGGATTCGCGCAGCTTCTTGTCCAGCGCCCCGAGCGGCTCATCCATCAAAAGAACAGGTGGTTCGAAGACAATTGCTCGGGCAACAGCCACCCGTTGCTGCTGGCCGCCGGAGAGTTCGTGGGGATAGCGCCTGGCGTAGTCGGGGAGTTGGACGAGGTCGAGCGCCCGGCCGACGCGTTCGGCTCTGAGGTTCTTGCGTATGCCGCGCATCTTCAAAGGAAAGGCGATGTTTTCAGCGACGGTCAGATGCGGGAACAAGGCGTAGCGCTGGAAGACCATCCCGATGTTGCGGCGGTTGGGCGACACCGTCGTGACATCGCGACCGCCAATGATGATGCGTCCGGCAGAAGGGGTTTCGAAGCCGGCGATCATTGTTAGAAGCGTCGTCTTGCCTGATCCGGATGGGCCGAGGATCGACAGGAATTCGCCGGCCGGAATATCCAAGGTTACCGCTCCTACGGCAATCTGGCTGCCGTAGGCCTTGCCTATGCGATCGATGAAAACAGGCGCGCCAATCAAAATAATATCTCCCTTCATTCGCGTGTGTTGAACGTGTTGGAACCTCCCGGCCCGCTGCTGCGGTGCCAGGCCTCAGAGCGTAGCCAAGGACCGATAGGCATTTCTGGCGTGGCCTTTCGCGGCCAAGCCGATGCTGATATTAACAACGACGTTATGCTGTCACATCGTGACGCGAGTTTTCGTCGTTCATATTTTTGTTGCAACAAAAATATGAAGAAGTCAACGCGTGGGGGTCAAAATTGAACGAAAATACAACTAATGAGGAAACGAAGGCGTCCGAACCCCAGGTCGGGCGCCTGAGCGACTTCGCCTACTCCTCCATCAAGGAGCTTCTCACGCGCGGAACTTACAAGCCTGGTCACAAGCTGCCGATCCGCTCGGTGGCCGAATTGCTGAATGTTGGCGCCACACCGGCGCGCGAGGCAATCAATCGCCTGGTTTTCGAGGGTGCGCTTGTCATGTCGGGTCCTAAAACCGTCATCGTTCCGCACCTCGATCTCGCCGCACTTTACGAAGTCACGCAGATGCGGCTTGCGCTTGAGGGGCTGGCGACCGAGAAGGGGCGCTTCGCGCGACGGAAGGGACGATCGATAAGTTGTTATGCTTGCAAGAGAAAATAACGCTGGCACTTGATGAAAAGCGCTATGCCGACGCGCTTCACGACAATAAGGAGTTCCACTTTACGATCTATCGGCTCTGTCAGATGCCGCATCTCCTTTCAACGATTGAGGCGTTGTGGTTGAGGGTCGGAGCCTCTTTCCATAACCTCTATCCTGAGTTTGCGGAGGCCAAACATGGAGTCCACAATCACATGGCCGCGATAGAGGGGCTTGTCGATAAAGACCCGTCTGCCGTGCGTGCCGCGATGGAAAACGATATCCGCGACGGCTACCGGCGCTTGAAGAAAGCCGCGAAGGAGCGTCTCGACCAGCAATAGCATCTTCGCTGGATTTTTTTGTTGCAACTTCTTCGAGTTCATGATTTTTGCTATAACAAAATTATGAAGGGTTGCGCCGCGACCCGCGTTGGCCGGAGAAGAGCGAATGTTTCACCCAGATTTATCGCGAACCGGCCGGGGATATCCCCGGTCGCGGTCCGAACATTTTTTCAAAAGGGGGCGGCGGGTATTTCCGACCGGGATCACACGGGTCACCGTCGATCACGAACCCAGCCCGCTCTACATTTCGCGCGGGGAGGGCGCCTACCTCCTCGACGTCGACGGCAATCGGCTCCTCGACCTAAACAATAATTTCACGACGCTGATCCACGGCCACGGCTTTCTTCCCGTTGCCGACGCGGTTGCAGATCTGCTGCATCGCGGCACGTGTTTCTCCAATCCCACCGAGCACGAGATCACACTGGCCGAGCTGTTGATCGAACGCATTCCTGCAGTCGAGCATATTCGCTTCGTCAACAGTGGGACGGAGGCTGTGATGTTTGCAATCAAGGCCGCCCGAGCATTCACCTGCCGGCCAGGCGTTGCACGCATCGAAGGCGCCTATCACGGCGCGTACGACTGGGCGGAAACGGGACAGGCGCTGTCGCCGGCTATCTGGAGCGACCCGCAGCGATCGTCAGCTATACCCGCCTATCGTGGGATGCCGCCCTCGGTCGGTGAGGAGGTGACCGTTATCCGCTTCAATGACGTCGCCGATCTCGAGCGTCGTATTGCGTCGGCAGCCCCTGCACTGGCCTGCATCCTTATTGATCCGATGCCGAGCCGTGCCGGGCTGATTGCGCCGGAGCCGAGCTTCCTGGCCGCCGTCGGGGCGATCGCCAAACAATATGGGATCCTCGTCGTCGCCGACGAAGTCCTCAATCTGCGGCAGTCCTATGCGGGGGCTTCGGCCCGCTACGGTCTGCAGCCCGACCTGATCGCGGCAGGGAAGATCATCGGGGGAGGGTTTCCGGTCGGGGCAATTGGTGGGCGCGAAGAGGTCATGCGGGTCTTTGCGAGCGACAGCGGCAAGCCGCTACTTCCCCAAGGCGGCACGTTTTCGGCAAATCCGGTGTCGATGGTCGCGGGCCGGGTCGCAATGGAGGCGATGACGGAGGGCGCGTTCGACTCGCTCGAACGCCTTGGCAATAGCATCCGGGCGGGTCTTCGAAACGAGATCGAGCGTCACGACGCAGCCTTTAGCGTAACGGGAGCCGCATCTTTGTTTCGCATTCACCCGAAAGCCAAGGAACCAAAGGACTTCCGCGAGGCCTATCTCGAGCGGGAGGAGGCCGACCTGATGGCTCGCCTATCCAGGCATTTCCTCGATTGCGGCATCCTGCTGCCCAATGGAGCCGCTGCGTGCCTTTCAACGGCAATGACGAAGGCTGACGGTGATGCGGTCATCGCAGCCTTCGCCGAGTTCCTTTCAATCCTCGAAGCAAACCCAACAGAAGCAGGCATATGATCATGGCAACTGATGTTTTCACCGTCGCTGAGCGTATCGCTCATTCTCTCAAGAGGCACGACGTCACCCATATCTTCGCTCAGAGCCTGCCTTCGGCGCTTATCCTTGCGGCCGAAGCAATCGGCATCCGCCAGGTCGCCTACCGCCAGGAAAACATGGGCGGCACCATGGCTGATGGCTATGCGCGCCTGTCCGGAAGGGTCGGCGTCGTCGCAGCGCAAAACGGACCCGCCGCAACGCTTCTCGTTCCGCCGCTGGCCGAGGCGCTCAAAGCCAGCGTACCGATTGTCGCGCTTGTCCAGGACGTTGAACGAGATCAGGCCGACCGCAACGCATTCCAGGAACTCGACCATTTTGCACTATTCCAATCCTGCACGAAGTGGGTACGCAAGGTGATCGTTGCGGAACGGATCGACGACTACGTCGATGCGGCCTTCACGGCGGCAACCTCGGGCCGGCCCGGGCCGGTCGCTCTCCTGCTTCCCGCCGACCTGTTGCGAGAGCAGATCGCGCCTTCACCATTTCGGCGCGAGGCTGCCTTGGGTCACTGGCCGCTCGATCGGCTGCGCCCGCGCAATGACGACGTCGAGCGCGCAGCCTCGATGATCGCGGCAGCTCACGCTCCCATCATCATCGCGGGAGGCGGCGTTCATGCAAGCCGTGCCGCTGGCGAACTTTCGGCGCTGCAGGACGAGGCATCGCTTCCCGTTGTCACCACCAATATGGGCAAAGGTGCGGTCGACGAACACCATCCGCTGTCAGGTGGCGTTCTCGGCGCACTCGTTGGACCGAGATCGCTTGGGCGGCACAGCGTCGCGCTTGTCGAAGAAGCTGATCTTGTCATTCTGGTCGGGACGCGAACCAATCAGAATGGCACCGATAGTTGGCGTCAAATCCCCCGGTCTGCGTCAGTTATCCATATTGATGTCGATCCCGCGGAAATCGGTCGTACATACGAGGCTGTCAGGTTGGCGGGCGATGCTGCCGAAACTATTCGGGCGCTTCGAAGCGAGCTCGCCGGACGCGATCTCTCCTACCGCACATCGAAGCGTGATCAATTGACTGTCCGGATCGCTGAGTTCTGGCGCGCGTTTGAGACAGAACGGCAATCCGTTGCGCGATCGGATGCCAGTCCGATCCGCCCAGAGCGGATCATGTTCGAGCTGCAACAGTTGATGACGGCGGATACGACCGTTGTTGCCGATGCGAGCTATTCCTCGATGTGGGTCGCCGGCCAGTTGCGGGCGCTTTCGCCCGGAATGCGCTTTCTCTTGCCGCGGGGCCTTGCAGGTCTCGGGTGGGGCCTGCCGCTTGCGCTCGGCGCGAAAGTGGCGGAGCCCGACAAGCCGGTCGTTACGATCGTCGGGGACGGTGGCTTTGCGCATAGCTGGGCGGAGTTGGAGACAATGGTGCGAAGCAAGCTGCCCATCCTTGTCATCGTGTTGAACAACGGCATCCTTGGCTTTCAGCGTGACGCCGAAACCGCCAAGTTCGGCAAGTTCACAACGGCCTGCAGCTTTGCGGATGTGGACCATCAGAAAATTGCGGAAGCCTGCGGCTGCCCGGCAGTTCGCATTTCCGATCCCGCCGATCTTCCTCGTTACCTCGAACGCGGTCTCTCCGGAGAAGGGCCTCTGCTGATCGAGGTCATGACAGACCCTGGCGCCCATCCACCGCTATCGCTGTTTGCTGCAATGGATCGAGCCGCATGAGCGCCGACTGCAGCCCGCATGTTGCGGTCATCAGCGGAGGCACCACCGGGATCGGTCTTGCCACGGCATTTCGTCTGCTCAAGGCCGGCCATCGGGTTGCCGTCTTCAGCCATGGCGCGGCAAGCGTCATGGCCGCTCAGTCCGCGCTTGCCGAAGCTTTTGGACCACAGCGCTCGCTGGCGAGACAGGTCGATCTCCGTGACCCAGCGGCTGTCGAACAGTTTTTCGGAGACGTCGCGAATGTCTGGGGCGCACCTGGAATCCTCGTCTGCAGCGCGGGGATATCGCCGAAAGGTCCCGAGGGACCACTTAACGTTGCCGACCTTGGCCTTGAAGAGTGGAACGACGTGCTCACCGTCAACTTGACGGGCACAATGTTGTGTTGCCGGGCCGTTCTGCCCACCATGAAGGAAAGAGGTTGTGGGCGGATTATATTGGTTGGATCCATTGCAGGCCGGACAAGACCACGGATCGCCGGTCCGAGCTATGTGGCGTCAAAAGCCGCACTTTCAGGTTTTTCCCGCGTCCTCGTCTCTCAATATGGCCGCTATGGCATAACATCAAATGTCGTGGCGCCGGGCCGCATCCTGACGCCACTAACTGGATCCCCAGAAAGTGAAACCAACCTCGACGCTCTCACTCGTATTCCGGCTGGCCGGCTGGGTGATCCTGACGATGTCGCCGCCGTGATCGCGTTCCTGGCGTCTGAAGATGCCAGGTTCGTCAACGGAGCCATCGTAGATGTCAACGGCGGCGAGTTCGCACCGAGTTGAGGGGTGGCGCTTTATCGAACGACAAAGGGTAGTCGACGTGACTCCTGTAATCCTGGTTTGCTCACAGGACGCTGAGCTCTATCTGCTGCTTGCGTATATTCTGCGTAGTGAAGGCTACGAGGCTCGCCTCGGTGCAAGTGAAGGCGATGTTGTGGAGGCCTGCGGGTCGGCAGACATTTCAGCAGTTCTCCTGGATTGTGTAAGCTGGCCGAGTGATATTGGCCGCTTATGTGCGCTATTGAAGGATACCGGTGCCTCCGTGGGTGCACTGATCGGCGGGGATATGCGCGCACAGCACCTGCAGTTGATCAAGGCCGGGCTCGACGAATGCATCATGCGTCCTCTGTCGCCGTCAAAGCTTGTCGCCTTTTTGCACGGGATAAAGCCGCGGCCGGAAGCTGTGGTCCTGCCTGGTTTCGCCGTCCCTTCTGAGTTCGAGTTCGAACCGCACGCTGTAGTCGTTTCTGGCAAGAGAGTAATCCTTGCACCTTTGGAACTCCGAATCTTCAAGTTCCTACTGGAACGACACGGTCAGATCAGCACCCGTAAGCAACTCCTGGAGGCCGTTTGGCCCAATCCGCACGTAGTGGGGAACCGGACGGTCGACGTCCATATAGGTCGGCTGCGAAGGGCGTTTGCGGGATTCGGCAACCTGCGGATTCGTGCAGTGTACGGCTCCGGTTACACTCTTGAACATCACGGCGCTTACAGCTCATATTAATATCCGTAGCAGCCGATTTGGCCTCGTTCCCATCCGATCTCTCAGTCGCACTTCGAAATAGAATCCGCCGGCTGCGCAATTTGCGGCCTAAGCGGAATTATGAGCCGGCCAATACCATTTCAGATGGCCGCCGCCTCAAGCATTCTGCTGGTCGATTATGCGCGCCGTCTTTGGCGACAGCGGCGCGACTGGCAAGCCAGCGGCTATCGAGACAAGCATTCTGCCAATTTTCGTGGGTCAGATGCCAGATTTTCAGGCTCAATTGCGGCCGAGACGTCGATCTAATAGGCGTTGATTAATTCAGCAAAAAATGAGGCTTCTATGCAACAAGGTCCTGACGGGTCGCTGAAGGACTCGAGGAGTGGCTTGCCGTTTCCCTCCATTTCGATGGAACCCATGCCGCGCCCGGACCGTTCTTCCTATTGACGGGAGAATGAGCATGTCGAAAACCCTTCTCTACGGCGCGACCAAGATCGACGAGACCAACAGCGCCTATTCGCCGGCCAAAAGCCTCGCAGCCTTCCAATGGAAGAACCGCGTCTTCATCCTTTTTGCCGACAAAGAGAATGCCCGCGCTGCCCGCCAGGAAAATCAGCTGCTCGCCGATCGGAACGCGCTCGATGAGCGTGATATGGTGGTGCTGAAGGTGGCGGGGAAGAATGTCCGGTCGCTCTTCGGCGCGGCTGACGGTCTCGACGGTGAAGCGATCCGCCGTGACATGGAGGCGCCCGAGGCGGGCGAATTCGTGGCCTTCCTCCTCGGCAAGGACGGCACGGTCAAGCTCAAGGCCAGCGAGCCGATCGCGAGCGGCGAGCTCTTCGCCATCATCGACAGCATGCCGATGCGCGCTGCCGAATCGGTGAAGCCCGACAAATAGAGCGGGCGAACATCGCTTTCAGAACGACATTACGAAAGGGAGGCGGTCATGTCCGTGCCCAACGAACCCATTCCCGATCAGCCGCCAATGCCCGCGCCCGGCTGGAAGCCGGTGCCGCCGATCAAGGAGCCGGAGCCGGACCGGCTTCCCGACGAAGCGCCGCTTCCAAATCCCGATGAGAACGACGGGCCGCCCAAGCACGTTTCCACCACCTCCTAGAGAAAGATGTGCCGTTCGGCGCTGACCAGTTCCTGCAGGAAGTCGGCAACGCTTCTGACGCGCAGAAGGTCGCGCGCCGTTTCGTGATAGGTTGTCCAGTAGGCGCGCCGGATGGAAATGCCGGGCAGGATGCGCTGAAGCTCCGGATATTGTCGGGCGATGTAATCGTGCAGGATGCCGATGCCGGCGCCTGACCGGACGGCCTCCGTCTGACCGATCGACGTCGAAATCTCGAAGCTCGCATCCCAACTGCGCATCACCTCGCCGGAGAAATTCAGCGAGGCGGTGAAGATCAGGTCTTCGACATAGCCGATGCGCGGATGCACCTTCAACGCGTCGATATCGCCGGGTGTGCCGTGGGAGGCGAGATAGTCGCGTGAGGCATAGAGACCGAGCGTATAATCGGTGAGCTTGGAGGACACGAGCCGGCCCTGTTCGGGCCGTTCCAGCGTTATGGCGATATCGGCCTCGCGCTGCGAAAGCGAGAAGGAGCGCGGCACCGGGACGAGCTGGATCTTCAGCTCGGGATGGCGTTCGATCAGCCTGCCCATGCGCGGCGCCAGAAAGGAAACGCCGAAGCCATCAGGCGCGCCGACGCGCACGGTTCCGGCAATGGCTGTGTCGGTATGGCCGAGGCTCGCCTGCACGGCGAGCATTTCCGTTTCCATCCGCTCTGCGGATGCCAGGAACACTTCGCCTTCGGCCGTCAGCTCGCAGCCATTCGTGCGGCGGACGAAAAGCCGCGTCTTCAGCGCCTCTTCCAGCGACGTCAGCCGACGCGAGAGCGTGGCATGATTGAGCCCAAGCCGCTTCGAGGCGGCGAGAATCTGCCCGGTGCGGGCGACGGCAAGGAAAATGCGAACATCGTCCCAGTTCATGGCTTCGCACGCATTGCGATCGGATCGACCTCGATCAGCGTCAGCGATGTCACCATGCCCGCCGTCCCCTTCTTGTACTTCAGGAAATGCGGTGCCTGCAGATGGGCCTCATAGGCCTCCTGATCGGCGTAGACCTCAAGAATACGGATGCGGTTTGGCTTGTCCCTGATGGAAACGGCGCTCAGCGAAAGCACGCCGTCTTCCAGCGCAACGGATGCCTCGATTTCCTCGCTGAGCAATACACGATAGGTTTCCAGCCTGTCCGGATCGATCTCCAGCTCAGCCATTCTGACGACGGTTTTCCGGTTCATCGGTTGACCTCTCGTTGGGATTTGACTTGTCCGCGGGCCGTGCCAAATTTGCAGGCAGCAATGCTCGACACAATGGCAGAGCTATAATCTGCGCACAACAGTTACTTATTTCAGCGCATTGATTTGTGCAAATTGAAGTGCGATTGTGGAGCATCCCAAAAACAGGAGGAGCATCCCATGCGTGAGATCGGTCATTTCATCGGCGGCAAGCATGTTGCCGGCACCAGCGGCCGCGTGAGCAACGTCTACAATCCGGCAACCGGCGAAGTGCAGGCGACGGTCGCACTCGCAAGCGTCGAGGAGTTGCGCGCCGCGGTCGAAAACGCCAAGGCTGCGCAGCCGAAATGGGCTGCCACCAATCCGCAGCGCCGCGCCCGTGTCTTCTTCAAGTTCGTCGAACTCCTGAACACGCACATGGACGAGCTTGCCGAACTGATTTCCAGGGAACACGGCAAGACCATCGAAGACGCCAAGGGCGACGTCATCCGCGGCCTGGAAGTCTGCGAATTCGTCTGCGGCATCCCGCATCTCGCCAAGGGTGAATTCACTGAAGGCGCTGGTCCTGCGATCGACATGTATTCGATCCGCCAGCCGGTCGGCATCGGCGCCGGCATCACGCCTTTCAACTTCCCGGGCATGATCCCGATGTGGATGTTTGCGCCAGCGATTGCCTGCGGCAACGCCTTCATCCTGAAGCCCTCCGAGCGTGATCCCTCCCTGCCGATCCGTCTCGGCGAACTGATGATCGAGGCCGGCCTGCCGGCGGGCATCCTCAACGTTGTCAACGGCGACAAGGGTGCGGTCGACGCGATCCTCACCGATCCCGATATCGGCGCCGTCTCTTTCGTCGGTTCCACGCCGATCGCTCGCTACGTCTATGGCACGGCGGCGATGAACGGCAAGCGCGCCCAGTGCTTCGGCGGCGCCAAGAACCACATGATCATCATGCCGGACGCCGATATGGATCAGGCCGTCAACGCACTGATGGGCGCAGGCTACGGTTCGGCCGGCGAACGCTGCATGGCGATCTCGGTTGCCGTTCCGGTCGGTGAAGAGACCGCAAACCGCCTCGTCGAAAAGCTGACGCCGAAGATCGAATCTCTGCGCATCGGCCCTTACACCGACGACAAGGCCGATATGGGCCCGCTCGTCACCAAGGAAGCCTACACCCGCGTGCGCGGCCTCATCGACCGCGGCGTCGAGGAAGGTGCCAAGCTTGTCGTCGACGGCCGCGATTTCAAGCTTCAGGGCTATGAAGACGGCTATTTCGTCGGCGGCTGCCTGTTCGACCATGTCACGCCCGAGATGGACATTTACAAGACCGAAATCTTCGGACCTGTCCTCTCCGTCGTACGCGCCCAGAACTACGAGGAAGCGCTGTCGCTGCCGATGAAGCACGAATATGGTAACGGCGTCGCCATCTACACCCGCGACGGCGATGCCGCCCGCGATTTCGCCTCGCGTATCAATATCGGCATGATCGGCATCAACGTTCCGATCCCGGTTCCGCTCGCCTATCACTCCTTCGGCGGCTGGAAGGCATCGAGCTTCGGCGACCTCAACCAGCACGGCACGGATTCGATCAAGTTCTGGACGAAGACCAAGACCGTCACCGCCCGCTGGCCCTCCGGCATCAAGAGCGGCGCGGAATTCGTCATGCCGACGATGAAGTGATCTTTAAGACATCCGATCTGCGATCAATGACTCGGGGGCCTTCTGGCCCCCGATTTCGATTGAGCTGATGATTTCCACCCGCTGGTATTCGGCTTGGTTGTCGGCCTGCGAATATCGCTTTTGGGGAGCGCAATGGCGTCGCGGCAAATGGCCTCATAAGCTGAATGCAAATTTCATATTTTGGAATTGTTCAAAACTATCAAACCGCCTATATAGGTCTGAACAGGCACGAGTCAGGAGATCGGCATGCGGTTGACGAAGCAGACGAACTACGCGGTTCGCATGTTGATGTATTGTGCCGCCAACGAGGGGCACCTGAGCCGGATTCCGGAAATCGCCAAGGCCTATGGCGTCTCGGAGCTCTTTCTTTTCAAGATTCTTCAGCCGCTCAACAAGGCGGGCCTCGTCGAGACCGTGCGCGGTCGCAACGGCGGCGTGCGCTTGGGTAAGCCGGCGGCCGAGATCACTCTTTTCGATGTCGTGCGCGTGACGGAAGACAGTTTCGCCATGGCCGAATGCTTCGAAGACGACGGCATGGTCGAATGTCCGCTGGTCGACAGCTGCGGCCTGAACTCCGCCCTGCGCAAGGCGCTGAACGCCTTTTTCGGCGTGCTTTCGGAATATACGATCGACGACCTCGTCAAGGCGCGTCCGCAGATCAACTTCCTTCTCGGGCTCACCGGCGAGAAGGAATACCGCAAACCCGCGGTTGTCGCTCCCGCGGCCTGAAGTAAGACCAGGATAGACTTGTAAAACCGCGATTGCCCCGGCAATCGCGGTTTTTCTTTTGTCGTGTTTTGCCCCTCTTGGCAATGCGGGAAAGTGACGATTACGTGTCGCCCAGGGAGGGGCAAATATACCAAATGCGACAAAATTCTGGCTGTTTTTGTGCGAATATTTCCAAGTGAGGCCAATTTTTGACCGAAAATTTCTAAAATTGTCCAGCTGGAAAAATTTTCTCCGTAGCCCGTTGCTTTCAGTAGATAAATGTCGTTCCATCGACCGTCGATCGGGATGCCAATCTACGGTCTCCAAACATCAAAAAAGAACAACCGGGAAACAATATTATGAAAAAGATCTCTGTCATGCTGGCAGCGACGGCCCTGATTTCGGTCATGGCAACGTCGGCCTGGTCCAAGACCCTTGTTTATTGCTCCGAGGGTTCGCCGGAAGGCTTCGACCCGAGCCTCTACACGGCAGGCACGACCTTCGACGCCTCGTCGCGCACGGTCTATAGCCGCCTCGTCGAATTCAAGCATGGCGGCACCGAGATCGAACCGGGTCTGGCCGACAGCTGGAGCGTTTCGGCCGATGGCAAGGAATACACCTTCAAGCTTCATCCCGGCGTCAAGTTCCAGACCACCGACTTCTTCACGCCGTCGCGCGATTTCAACGCCGACGACGTCATCTTCTCCTTCGAGCGCCAGCTCAAGGCTGACAATCCGTGGAATAAGTATGTCGAGGGCGGCTCCTACGAATATGCAGCCGGCATGGGCTTCCCCGACCTGATCAAGTCGGTCGAGAAGGTCGATGACCTGACGGTCAAGTTCACGCTCAACCACCCGGAGGCGCCGTTCCTCGCCGACCTCGCCATGGACTTCGCCTCGATCATTTCCAAGGAATATGCCGACAAGCTCGCCGCCGACGGCAAGATGGCGCAGATGAACCAGCAGCCGCTCGGTACCGGCCCGTTCACCTTCGTCGCCTACCAGCCGGATGCCGTCATCCGCTACAAGGCGAACGAAACCTATTTCAAGGGCAAGGAAAAGATCGACGATCTGGTTTTCGCCATCACCTCTGACGCCGCCGTGCGCGCCCAGAAGCTGAAGGCCGGCGAATGCCACCTCATCCCTTATCCGAATGCGGCTGACGTCGCCGAACTGAAGAAGGACGGAAATCTGGTCGTTCAGGAGCAGGCCGGCCTGAACGTCTCGTACCTCGCCTACAACACCTTGATCGCTCCTTTCGACAAGGCCGAAGTCCGCAAGGCGCTGAACATGGCGATCAACAAGCAGGCGATCGTCGATGCCGTCTTCCAGGGTGCCGCGGCCGTTGCCAAGAACCCGATCCCGCCGACCATGTGGTCGTATAACGACGCCGTCGTCGACGACAAGTACGATCCCGAAGCGTCGAAGAAGATGCTGGCGGATGCAGGCGTCAAGGGTCTGAAGATGAAGATCTGGGCGATGCCGGTTTCGCGTCCGTACATGCTGAACGCGCGTCGCGCCGCAGAATTGATGCAGGCCGACTTGGCCAAGGTCGGTGTCGATGCGGAGATCGTCACCCATGAATGGGCCGAATATCTGAAGCTCTCGTCCGACAAGAAGCGCGACGGTGCCGTCATCCTCGGCTGGACCGGCGACAACGGCGACCCTGACAACTTCATGGATACGTTGCTTGGCTGCGACGCTGTCGGCGGCAACAACCGCGCTCAGTGGTGCAACAAGGAATTCGACGATCTGATGACGAAGGCCAAGGAAACGGCCGACGTTGCCGAACGCACGAAGGCCTATGAGCAGGCCCAGCTGATCTTCAAGAAGGAGGCGCCCTGGAACACGCTCGACCACTCGCTGGTCTTCGTTCCGATGAGCAAGAAGGTCTCGGGCTTCTTCATGGATCCGCTCGGAATTCACCGTTTCGACGGTGTGGACATTTCCGAATAATAAAAAATCTGTAAACTGCCCGGTTAACGCCGGGTGCGGCCGGCGGTCAGGTCCCCCTGACCGCCGGAAACTATTGGAAAACCTGCTATGTTGCGTTTTTTCATCGGCCGTCTCGCGGTACTGATCCCGACGTTCCTCGGCGTTTCACTGATAGCCTTCTCGTTCATCCGCCTGATTCCCGGCGACCCGGTCATGCTTCTGTCGGGTGAGCGCGTCATGGCGCCGGAACGTCACGCCCAGATCATGCACGATCTCGGCTTCGACCGGCCCGTCTATGTGCAGTATTTCGACTATCTCGTTAAAGTGCTGCACGGCGATCTCGGCACCTCGATCGTCACCAAGCGGCCGGTTCTCGGTGAGTTCTTCACATTGTTCCCGGCAACGCTGGAGCTTTCGTTCTGCGCCATCATCCTTGCCGTCTGTCTTGGTGTGCCCGCTGGCGTCTTTGCGGCCGTCAAGCGAGGCACGTGGTTCGATCAGAGTGTCATGGGTGTCGCCCTCATCGGTTATTCCATGCCGATCTTCTGGTGGGGCCTGCTGCTCATCATCTTCTTCTCCGGCTATCTCGGCTGGACACCGGTTTCCGGCCGCATCTCGCTGATGTATTTCTTCAAGCCGGTTACCGGATTCATGCTGATCGACAGCCTGCTGTCGGGCCAGAAGGGAGCCTTCGCCTCGGCCGTCAGCTATCTCATCCTGCCGACGATCGTGCTGGCGACCATTCCGCTTGCCGTCATCGCGCGTCAGACCCGCTCGGCGATGCTCGAGGTCCTGGGTGAGGATTATGTCCGCACCGCCCGTTCGAAAGGGCTGAAACCCCTGCGCGTTGTCGGCGTGCATGCGCTGCGCAATGCGATGATCCCCGTTGTCACCACGATCGGCCTGCAGATCGGCGTTCTGCTTGCCGGCGCCATTCTTACCGAGACGATCTTCTCCTGGCCAGGCATCGGCAAATGGATGGTCGATTCGGTGTTCAAGCGCGACTATGCCGTGGTCCAGGGCGGCCTTCTGCTGATCGCCGGCGTCATCATGATCGTCAATCTGATTGTTGATGTTACCTACGGCTTCATCAATCCGCGTATTCGTCACTAGGAGCGGTCCATGAGCACGGTCACCGTTAAAACCGGCCAGCCATCCGCTCTTGCGGAGTTCTGGCATTATTTCTCGCGCAACAAAGGCGCCGTCATCGGCCTCGTCGTTTTCGCCATCATTCTGGTCGTCGCAGTCTTCGCGCCGTTCTTTGCGCCGCATGCGCCGAACGAGCAGAACCGCGCGGTGCTGCTCGCGGTGCCGGCCTGGATGGAGGGCGGCAGCGCATCCTTCCCGCTCGGAACGGATGCCGTCGGCCGCGACATTCTCTCGCGCCTGATCTATGGCGCGCGTTTCTCTCTCTTCATCGGCGTCGTCGTCGTCACGCTTTCTGTCATATGCGGCGTGCTGATCGGCCTCGTCGCGGGCTATTTCCGCGGCAGGATCGATACGGCGATCATGCGCCTGATGGACATCATCCTGGCTTTCCCGTCGCTGCTGCTGGCGCTCGTGCTGGTGGCGGTGCTAGGCCCAGGTCTCACCAATGCGATGATTGCGATTTCGCTGGTCAACCAGCCGCATTTCGTGCGGTTGACGCGCGCCTCGGTCATAACCGAGCGTGAGAAGGAATATGTGATTGCCTCGCGCGTTGCCGGTGCCGGCACGCTGCGTTTGATGTTCAAGACGATCCTGCCGAACTGTCTCGGGCCGCTCATCGTCCAGGCGACGCTCGCCTTCTCGGCGGCGATCCTCGATGCCGCCGCCCTCGGCTTCCTCGGCATGGGCGCCCAGCCGCCGACACCCGAATGGGGTACGATGCTCGCCGAATCCCGTGAGTTCATCTCGCGCGCCTGGTGGGTCGTAACATTCCCGGGTCTTGCCATCCTCGTGACCGTTCTCGCCATCAATCTGATGGGCGACGGCCTGCGCGATGCGCTTGACCCCAAGCTGAAGAGGTCGTGATGGCACTTCTCGAAATCGAAAATCTGACCGTCGAATTCCAGACATCATCCGGTCTCTTCCGCGCTGTCGATGGCGTATCGCTTACCTGCGACAAGGGTGAAATCCTCTCGGTCGTCGGCGAATCCGGCTCGGGTAAATCCGTCGCCATGCTGGCCCTGATGGGCCTTCTGCCGTGGACGGCCAAAATCACTGCCGACCGCATGCAGTTCGACGGCCAGGATCTGCGCGGCATTTCCGCCCGCCAGCGCCGCAAGATCGTCGGCAAGGACATGGCGATGATCTTCCAGGAGCCGATGTCGAGCCTCAATCCGTGCTTCACGGTCGGCTTCCAGCTCGGCGAGACGCTGCGCGTCCATATGGGCCTCAATCGCAAGGAACGCCGCGAACGCTCGATCGAGCTCCTCAATCTCGTTGGCATTCCGGCGCCCGAAGACCGCCTGTCGAACTTCCCGCACCAGATGTCGGGCGGCATGAGCCAGCGCGTCATGATCGCCATGGCGCTCGCCTGCAATCCGAAGCTCCTGATCGCCGACGAGCCGACCACCGCGCTCGACGTGACGATCCAGGCGCAGATCCTCGATTTGCTCGTCCGCCTGCAGAAAGAGCAGGGCATGGCGCTGGTGCTGATCACTCATGACATGGGTGTTGTCGCCGAAACCGCCGAGCGTGTGCAGGTGCAATATGCCGGCCAGAAGGTCGAGGAGCAGCCGGTCAAGGCGCTGTTTCGCGATCCGCATCATCCGTATACGGCAGCGTTGCTTGCCGCCCTGCCGGAACGCGCGGAAGTCGGCCACCGTCTTCCCTCGATCGCCGGCGTTGTTCCCGGCCAGCACGGCCGCCCGACAGGCTGTCTTTTCGCGCCGCGCTGCGGCTACGGAACGGTCGAATGCGAACGCGGCGTCGTCCGTCAAGGCCCGGAGCTTGGCCTGGCGCTATGCAACTATCCTTTGAAGGACGGCAAGCCGCTCGGGCATCCCGGCGTCATGGCCGTTCAAACTGCAGGAGATCTGGTATGACGGGCGCTGTTCTCGAGGGCAGGGATCTCGCCCGTTTCTACACCGTCAACCGCGGTCTCTTCAAAGCGGATGCGACCGTCAAGGCGCTGAACGGCGTCAGCTTCAGCCTCCATTCCGGCAAGACGCTCGCCGTCGTTGGCGAATCCGGCTGCGGCAAGTCGACGCTCGCCCGCCTGGTCACGATGATCGAGGATCCGACGGCCGGAGAACTGCTGATCGACGGCAAGCCCGCCCGGATCGGCGATCGCAGTCTGCGCAGCCAGGTGCAGATCGTTTTCCAGAACCCTTACGGTTCGCTCAATCCGCGCCAGAAGGTCGGCACCATCCTCGATGAGCCGCTGAAGATCAACACCGATCTCGATGCTGGCTCCCGCCGCCGCAAGGTCGAGGAGATGATGGCCCGCGTCGGCCTGCGTCCGGAACATCACGGCCGCTATCCCCACATGTTCTCCGGCGGCCAGCGCCAGCGTATCGCTATCGCCCGCGCACTGATGCTGCGGCCGAAGGTGCTGGTGCTCGACGAACCGGTTTCGGCCCTCGATCTGTCGATCCAGGCGCAAGTGCTGAACTTGCTGATGGACCTGCAGAAGGAGATGGGGCTGGCTTATCTCTTCATCTCGCACGGCCTCTCCGTCGTCCATCACATCGCCGACGAGGTAATGGTGATGTATCTCGGCCGCCCCGTCGAAACCGGCCCTGCCGCCGAGGTCTTTGCAAGGCCGCGCCACCCCTATACCGCAGCCTTGCTGTCGGCGACGCCAATCGCCGATCCCGAACGCGCGAAGAACCGCATCCGCCTGCAGGGAGAGCTGCCCTCGCCTTTGAAGCCGCCGTCGGGCTGCCACTTCAATCCGCGCTGCTGGAAGGCGCAGGACTATTGCCGCCAGGTTTCTCCCGAACTAAGGGGAGAAGGCGCACAACAATATGCCTGTCACTTCCCGCTCGACTGAGCGGGAAGCCGTAGGGCCCGGGAGAGGAAGCATGCCGGATATGCGGATGAACAAACCCCATGCGATCATCGTCATGGGGGTGAGCGGCTGTGGCAAATCCTCCGTCGGCGAAAAGCTCGCCGAAGCGCTTCATCTGCATTTCGTCGAAGGCGATGCGCTTCACCCGGCTTCCAATGTCGAGAAGATGTCGAAGGGCATTCCGCTGACCGATGAGGACCGGATGCCCTGGCTCGACCGCATCGGCGAGGAAATGAAGGCCTCGCTGGCGAAGGGCGAGGGCATCATCGTTTCATGCTCGGCGCTGAAGCGCATCTACCGCGACAGGCTGCGGGCTGCTACCGGCGGCACTCTCTTCTTCGTCTATCTCGAAGGTTCCAAGGCCCTGCTGACGCGCCGCATGGGCGAGCGCAAAGGACATTTCATGCCGACCTCGCTGCTCGAAAGCCAACTGGCGACACTCGAGGTGCCCACGCGCGAACAAGGCGTCGTCACCGTCGACATCGACGATACGATGGAAGGCATCACCGCGACGGCCCTCAGAGACCTCGCGGAGTTCGGCGTCACGGCTTGAAACGCTCCGGCGAATAGGCCGCAATATCGATGAACGGCGTCTCGCCGGTGACAAGCTCCGCAAGCACGCGGCCGGTCACCGGTCCGAGTGTCAGCCCGTGATGGGCATGGCCGAAGGCGAACCACAGGCCCTGGTGGCGCGGCGCCTTGCCGATAATCGGCATCATGTCGGGCGTGCAGGGACGCGCGCCCATCCAGGGTTCGGGATCGAGCCTTTTGCCGAGCGGGAAGATCGTGCGGGCCACGGCTTCGGCGCGATCGAGCTGGACCGGCGTCTTCGGCGCATCCAGCGTCGCGAACTCCGCTCCCGTCGTCAGACGGATGCCGCGGCTCATCGGCGCCAGCAAATAGCCGCGTTCGGCATCGAGCGTCCAGTTGTTGAGCACGGCATTGCCCTCGGGGGCATAATGCATGTGATAGCCGCGCTTGACCCCGAGCGGGAAGGAATAGCCGAGTCGTCGGGTGGCGACCGCCGCCCAGGGACCGAGCGCGATCACCGCATCATCCGCCTCGAGCGGGCCTTCCCCGGTCATGATTTTCCAGCCGGAACCGAACTGACCGAACGAGGCGGCGTCTCCTGTGACGAACCGGCCGCCCAGGCTTTCGAAATAGCGGCGATAAGCCGATGTCAGCGCGTGCGGGTCGAGTACCGACCAGGGATCGCGCCAGCGGATGCCGCCGGCAAAATCACCGGTAAGATCGGGCTCCATGCGGGCGATATCGCCCGCAGTCAGGCTGTCGTAGTCCACACCGAACTCGTTGCGCCAAAGTGTGGCCTCCGAGAGAGCCTCGTCACGCTTCGCCTGCGTCCGGAAAAGCTTGATCCAGCCGTCCTTGCGGATCAGCGCTTGCGCTTGCGACGCCTCGATCAGATCCTTGTGTTCCGCAATCGAATTTTCGATCAGCGGCGCGTAGGCGCGGGTGATGATGGCGTGGCGTCGGGCATTGGAGTTCCACCAATAGCGGGCGAGAAAGGCGATCTGGCTCGGCAGGGTGCTGAGGTGATAATGCGCATCGATGCGGTTGTTCAGGGCATAACGCAGCAAAAGCCCGAGCTGTTGGGGAAAGCCGTAAGGCGCGACACCTTCCCGCTGGATCAGCCCGGCATTGCCGTAGGAGGTCTCGTTGCCTGGATCCTTGCGGTCGATCAGCGTCACCTGCCGGCCGCGCAGCTGAAGATGGATGGCCGTGGAAACCCCGACAATGCCGGCGCCGAGCACGATTGCGTTCTTCGTCATTTTCCCTGAATTCCGCTTTGCTGTCGGCTGAAAATGCCCGTGCCGATATTGGCGCGCAAACGAAAAATTGCATTCATTTCAAAATCATTGCGCTTTCCAGTGCGGCATTTTCGGCCTTCACCCGGATGTAAAGAACACAGGCGTTGAGAAGCGAGAAGACGACCGCGTAAAGCGGCAGGCCAAAGGCGAGAGGAAGGGCGGCGATCTCGCCGATGACGATCGCATAGTTCGGATGCCGCAGGAGGCGATAGGGGCCGGACCTGATGAGCGGCGCGCCGGGCAGAATGATGATGCGCGTTGTCCAGCGGTCCCTCAGCGTCGCCAGTACCCAGAGCCGCAGCCCCTGCAGGCCCATGAACACGACAAACCAGAGGATCGCGACCGGTCTGCCGGGCGCCAGCAACCACAGGCCGATGATCCAGCCCGCATGCAGCGCCACCATGAAGGGGTAGTGCTCCGGCGCGACTTCTCTGGCGCCTCTGGCAAGAAGGGCGGCAGTGTTGCGCCGGGCGAGCACGAGTTCGCCCAGGCGCTGCAGCGTCACGAATGAAAGGAGCGCGATCGACGGCCACATCATGCGCCCCTCCGGAGCGTGACGCAGCTCGCCGTAAAGCCCGGCCCCATGGCGATCATCGCCGCACGTTCCGGCAATCCGGCCCGGATTGCCCGCTCCAGCACGAACAGGATCGTCGGCGAGGACATGTTGCCGTAGTCGGCAAGCACGGCACGTTCATGATCGAGCGTGCCCGGCACCAGCGAAAGCGCGCTCTCCATTGCGGCGAGGACCTTCATGCCGCCGGGATGGCAGATGAAGCGGCCGATATCCCCCACCTTCAATCCGTTTCGCGCCAGAATGCCCGTAACGGCCGGCCCGAGCTCCCGTTCGGCAAAGGGGGGCAGCGATTGCGCCAGCACGATGCCGAAACCGCCGTCATCGATCTTCCAGCCCATGATATCGAGCGTGTCGGGAAAGAGATGCTCTCCGGTCGATTCCACTTCGGCCAGCCCATCGCCCCCCGCGCGAAGCACGCAAGCCGCAGCGCCATCGCCGAAAAGCGCTGTGGCGATGATGTTTGGCCGCGTCAATTCGTCCAGCCGGAAGGCAAGCGTGCAGAGTTCGATCGAGACGAACAGCACGACGGCGCCCGGGCGGCTGCGCGCCAGCCGCGAGGCGATCGCAAAGCCGGAGACACCGGCGGCACATCCAAGCCCGAAGACCGGCACACGCTCGATATCGGCCCTGAAGCCCATTCGCCGGGCAAGCTGCGCATCGAGGCTCGGCGTCGTGAAGCCCGTGGACGAAACCGTAACGACACAATCGACATCGCCGGCTTCAAGCCTTGCCTGACGAAGTGCGGAGGTGGCGGTCTCGACGAACAACGCACCCGCCACCTCTCCATAGGCCTGCATCCGGTCCTGCCAGCCATGCGGCTCGTCGAACCAGGCAAGCGGTCGCGCCGCATGGCGTTTTTCAATGCCGGCGCTGTCGAAGACGCGGGCAAGATGACGGAAATCCTCGAAACGATTGGCAAACAGCCGGGCCGAGGCTTCGGCTGCCTGACTTTGGAAAATGACATGTTCGGGTGCGGCGACGGCGAGGCTGACGAGTTTTACGGTATCGGTCACTGAATTCTCCTTGTCGTTCCCGGCGCAACGACTGAGAACACGCAGTGTCGATGATTTATTCGATCTGGGTCGCTTCACGAAGCTGTGATGAAGAAAATAGAGCGGCTGCCGAATAAAGCCCGATGCAGCGGTGTTTTCTCCTCGCAACGTCACTTCTAGAGGAGTTTTCCCATGACGCTCACGACAGTCCGCATCGCCTCCATCCTTATCGGCGGCTGCCTTGCCGCTTCTCTTTTCTCCGGCCCGGTCTTTGCGGCCGGCAATGACAGCAGCACCATGCCGACCTGCAAGAAGGGCGAGATCTACGATCAGAAGACCAAGAAGTGCGTCAAGCAGCAGAGCGCGAACGTCTCCGACGAGAACCGTACCGATTATGCCTATTCGCTGGCCAAGGACGGTCGCTATGAAGAAGCGCTTGCCATGCTCGACACGGTCAAGGACCAGAACACGGCCGAAGTGCTGAACTATCGTGGTTACGCCACACGCAAGCTCGGCCGCACCGACGAAGGCATTTCCTATTACCTCAAGTCGGTGAAGATCGATCCGCAATACGCCAAGGTCCGCGAATATCTTGGCGAAGCCTATGTCATCAAGGGCCAGCTCGACCTCGCCAAGGACCAGTTGAATACGATCAAGACGATCTGCGGCACCACCTGCGAGGAATATCAGGATCTGAACGAGGCAATTCTCGACCCGTCGAAGATCTGATCGGTAGGACACGGGCAGGAAGACGGAACCAGGGAAAGGCACATCCGAATGTCGGTCGCGCACACCACATTTCCTGCCTATAGTCACGCGAGGATAGAATCGCCGGTTCGCCCGGCGATTCCAAAAGACGCAAGACCGGCGGAGGCGGCCATCGCGAGCGAAGCGGATATCAGGAGCGGCCTGACGGAAAATCTGGCGCGGCTCTGGCGTTATGGTCTCGTTCTCTCGCATCAGCGCGATGTTGCCGACGACCTGGTGCAGGCGACCTGCCTTCGAGCGCTGGAGCGGTCCGATCAATTCGTGCCCGGCACCCGGCTCGATCGCTGGCTCTTTTCGATCCTGCATTCGATCTGGCTGAACGAGGTTCGTTCGCGGCGCGTTCGCCAGGGCCAAGGGTTCGTCGATGCGGGGGAGACGCTGACCTTCGACGGCGCCCACAATACCGAAACGCATGTGATGGCGGGGCAGGTGCTGAAGCAGGTGAGTGCACTACCCGAGGCGCAAAGGACAGCGGTTTTCCTCGCCTATGTGGAAGGACTTTCCTATCGCGAGGTTGCAGGCATACTGGATATCCCGATCGGAACCGTGATGAGCCGGCTCGCGGCTGCCCGCGCCAAGCTCTCAGGCGCCGGATCGGAAGGGGAACGGCAATGAACACGAAACACACCATTCCCTCAGACGAGGACCTGACCGCCTTCATCGACGGCGAACTGACCGCCGAAGAGGCCGCGCGCATCGAAGCGCTCATCACCGAAGACGAAGGCGTCGCCGAACGCCTAGAATTCCTTGCCCGCGCCAACCTGCCGTTTGCGCAGGCGTTCGCCCCGCTGCTGTCCGAAGCCCCGCGCGAGAAGCTGGAGAGAATGCTCGCCGCCATTCCCGAGCAGAAGAGCGCAAAATCCGCTTCCGTACCACCAGTCGCAACCCGCCGCCGCTTCCTCGGCGCGCTCGCCGCCTCGCTCGTCGCCGGCATCGCCATCGACCGCGCCGTCATCGGCATCGGTATCGGCAGAGGCTTTTCGGCAAAGGACGAAAACAGCGAATGGCGTGCCGTGGTCGCCGAATATATCTCGCTCTACACTCCGGAAACGCTCACCGGCCCCGTGCCCGGGAGGGAAATCCAAGCCGCCCAACTCGCCAGCCTCGACGAAAAGCTCGGCCTATCGCTCTCCCCGGAAGCCGTCTCACTTCCCGGCATCGATTTCAAACGCGCGCTGCTGCTGCAATATGACGGTAAACCGCTCGCCCAGATCGCCTATCTCGACCCTGAAACCGGCCCGGTGGCGCTCTGCATCGTCATGTCGGATGCGGGGCCCAATGCGCCGGACCTCGAAAACCGCAAGGGTATGAACGTCGTCTACTGGTCGAACGCGACGCACGCCTTCATGCTGATTGGCCGCATCCCGGCTGACCGGGTGCAGGAACTGGCGGAGAACGTCCGAAGCAGGCTTTCAGCCTGACCCTTTGCTCGGCAGTCGCGACTATTCGTCCAACAGACCGCGCAGATATTGGCCATAATCCCCTTTACCCGCTTTCGCAGCAATTCTGGCGAAATCCGGCTTCGTTATGAAGCCCTTTGCGAGCGCAATTTCCTCCGGGCAGGCAATTTTGAAGCCCTGGCGTTTTTCAAGCGTGCGCACGAACTCGCCGGCTTCGAGCAGGCTTTCGGGAGTGCCTGTATCCAGCCAGGCGTATCCGCGGCCCATCATCGAGACACGCAGTTTCCCGCGCTCCAGATAGGTTTTGTTGACGTCGGTAATTTCATATTCCCCACGCGATGACGGCTTCAATTTGGCTGCTATGTCCACGACGTCTGCATCGTAAAAATAAAGACCGGTGACAGCCCAGCGCGATTTCGGCGTCGCCGGTTTTTCATCAATCGAAATTGCAGTCATATCGCTGCCGAATTCGACGACGCCGTAGCGTTCGGGATCGTTAACGTGATAGACAAATATGGTCGCGCCGTCGCCTTTAGACACAGCCTCTTCAAGCAGTTCGGGCAGGCCGTGGCCGAAGTAGATATTGTCTCCGAGGATGAGGCAGGATGGTCCGCCCGCTACGAAGTCTGCGCCGATAATGTAGGCTTGGGCCAATCCATCGGGACTCGGCTGCACGGCGTAGCTCAGCGACATGCCCCATTCACTGCCATCACCAAGCAATCGCTGAAAAAGCGGCAAATCGTGGGGGGTGGAGATGATCAGGACTTCCCGTATGCCTGCCAGCATCAAGGTCGTCAGCGGGTAATAGATCATTGGCTTGTCATAGACCGGAAGCAACTGCTTTGAGACAGAATAAGTCATCGGGTGCAGGCGGCTGCCGCTCCCCCCCGCAAGCACGATACCTTTCATGTGGTCTCCTTCGGCTCTTCCAAGAGCTTCGTCACGGCAGCTTGCGTTGATCCCTGCCACTCCGGCATGCTGACGCCATAAAGACGCTTCAACTTATCGCAGCACAATCGAGAATTGGCCGGCCGTTTGGCGGCTGTAGGGTAGTCAGCGGTTGCAATGTCCTTGACAGTGACACGCCTGCCGGTCTTTTCCTCAAGAATGGAAAATATATATCGCGCGAACTCGGCCCAGTTCGTTTCGCCGCTGCCGGCCAGATGAAAAACGCCGCGCAAGTCTGGGCTGGAGTCGCTTAATAGCCTGGCTGCGATTTTGACGATAGCCTCAGCGATGTCGTTGGCTGAGGTCGGGCAACCCAGTTGATCACTCACAACGCTCAACTCCTCTCGCGTCTGCGCAAGCCTGAGCATGGTTTTCAGGAAGTTATGGCCACACGTTGAATAAACCCAGGCCGTCCGCAGGATCGCATGGTTTTCATTCGCTGCGGCAACGGCATGTTCGCCCTCGAGCTTCGATCTGCCGTAGACGGAGACCGGTCCAACCGGGTCGCTCTCGATATAAGGGCCTGACTTGTCTCCGTCGAAAACATAATCGGTCGAAAGATGGATGATGGGAAGGGAGAGTTCGGCAGTCGCAGCAGCGATGGCTTTTGCGCCGTCCCGATTGATGGCGAAAGCTGACGCCTCGTCTCTTTCAGCCTTATCGACGGCAGTGTAGGCCGCCGCCGAGACAACGACGTCAGGCTTGGTCCTGGCAATCGTTTCGCTCACCATCGAAGGATTGAGCAAATCCAACTCCGGCCTTCCTACGGGGATGACCTCTACACCCGGCACCTTCAGCGCCTGCAAAGCCGAAGTTACCTGGCCGCTCTTGCCTGTTACCGCGATGCGCATCTCATCCCTTTTTCAACATGCCAAGTCGCTCACCGCCATACACGCCCGAACGCAGCGGCTGCCACCACCATGCATTTTCCAGATACCACTCGACGGTCTTGCGAATGCCGCTGTCGAAATTCTCCAGCGCGCTCCAGCCGAGTTCGGTCTCGAGCTTGGTCGCATCGATAGCGTAGCGGGCATCGTGTCCCGGCCGATCGATAACGTAGCTTATAAGATCGCTATGCGGTGCGTGTCCCGGCCGTAATTCATCCATGATCGCGCAGACGCGCTCGACGACCTCGATGTTTCGCCGTGCGTTGCGCCCGCCGACATTGTATTTTTCGCCGAGACGGCCTCGCCGGACGATCAGCCAGAGCGCTCGTGCGTGGTCGTCGACATAGAGCCAGTCGCGAACGTTGGAGCCGCTTCCGTAGACGGGCAATGACTTCCGTTCCAGCGCATTCAATATGATGAGAGGAATGAGCTTTTCCGGGAAATGAAACGGACCGTAATTGTTCGAACAGTTAGAAATGATCACCGGCAGGCCGTAAGTCCGCTCCCACGCCATTGCCAGGTGATCGCTGGCCGCCTTGGATGCGGAATAAGGAGAGGACGGATCGTAAGGCGTCGTCTCGGCAAACGACCCGACTTCACCGAGAGAACCATAGACTTCGTCGGTAGACACATGCAGCATCCTGAAGGCCGCCTTTTCATCCGCCGGAAGGTCCTGCCAATATTGCCGAGCGGCCTCCAACATTCTGAAGGTGCCGTTTATATTCGTTTCAATAAAATCTGCCGCGCCGGTAATCGAGCGATCGACGTGGCTTTCCGCCGCCAGATGCATGACGTAGTCGGGACGAAACTCCTGGAAAGCGTTCGAGACTGCGCTTCTGTCGCAAATGTCCGCTTTGAGAAACCTGTAGTTGGGAGCATTCTCGATCGACTTCAGGGAAGCGAGATTGCCGGCATAGGTCAGCTTATCGATATTGAGGACTTCAGCGCCGATGTCGCTGACGAGATAGCGCACCAATGCCGAGCCGATGAAGCCAGCGCCACCCGTCACAAGAACACGCATGAGGCTCTCCGCTTTATGAAAATTGAAAATATGGGAGAAGTTCGGTAAGCAGCGGCTGCTTGTTGTCCTTATCGGAAAGGACATAGGCATCCATCAGCGGCCACCGAATTCCTATGGCGGGATCGTCCCACCGCACCCCGCGGTCATGCTCCGCGCTATAGGGAGCGGTCACCTTGTAACTGATGATCGTATCGGGCTGCAGTGTGATGAACCCATGCGCAAATCCGGTCGGAACCCAAAGCTGTGCGCCGTTCTCCGGCGACAGTTCTGCCGAGACCCATTTTCCGTAGGTTGGAGAGCTATGTCTGATATCGACGGCCACATCCAGGAGCGCGCCACGAAGGCAGCGCACGAGTTTGCCCTGTGCGATGGGAGGCAATTGAAAATGCAATCCCCGGACGGTTCCCGGTTGCGCTGAAAGGGATTCATTGTCCTGTACGAAAGTAACATCGGCCACATTTGCGCGGAACCAGGAATCTTTGAAGACTTCGCTGAAATAGCCCCTTGAGTCGCCAAATCTGGCGGGAGTGATCCTTTTAACATCCCCGATCTCGAGTTGTTCAAGATTCAACGCGTACATCCTTACATCAGGCTATATCGCCGGCTCACGACCTATAACTCGATACGGCTCGTTATTAGGTCTCCTTAACGATTTTCGCGTTCTCTTCGTCTATTATGAAGATGGCACGCAATTCATCCAGCTTCAATTCTCGGCGCGGGCAGCTAGAACGAATGACGCTCAGCTTGTGTACCCGCGCTGGTTCGCGGATGATGGAACATCTCTCGATTGCGGTGTCGAAGTTATTTAGTCAAGAGATTCAATTGCCCTGGGAAGCAACGACCAGGACACAAAATCTGCATATGCCTGCGTAATGCCATCGCTAAGTGATGTGGTGGCCCTCCACCCAAGTGCCGCCAAACGGTCAACACTCATCAGCTTACGCGGCGTTCCGTCTGGTTTCGTCTGATCATAAACAATCTCACCCTTGAAGCCGACGACCCTCATGATTGTCTCGGCAAGTTCTCGGATGGTGATGTCTTCGCCCGTCCCGACATTGATGAGCCCTTCGCTGACGTCGCTTTCCATCAAAAATACACAAGCGTCAGCCATATCATCGACATAGAGGAACTCGCGCATCGGCCGACCGGACCCCCAGACGACCAGTTGCCGATCACCACGAACCTTGGCCTCATGGACCTTTCTGATCAGGGCCGGCATCACATGGCTACTGTCCAAATCATAGTTGTCATTCGGCCCGTACAGATTAGTCGGCATCCCCGAGACATAGCGGGTTCCATATTGCCGATTGTAGCTCTCGCAGAGCTTGACCCCCGCTATCTTGGCGATCGCATAAGGCTCGTTCGTCGGCTCCAGCGGGCCAGTCAGCAAATACTCCTCTCGAATGGGCTGAGGGCAGTCGCGTGGGTAGATGCAACTCGAGCCAAGAAAAAGCATGCGTTCCACACCAGCCTGCCAGGCGGCATTAACAACATTCGTCTCGATCATCAGATTCTGGTAGAGGAACTCGGCACGATAAACGTTATTTGCATGGATGCCGCCAACCCTTGCCGCGGCCATGAAGATGTAGTCCGGCCGCTCCGCCTTCATGAATTCGGCAACGGCCGCCTGATTGACGAGATCCAGCTCGGCGTGGCTTCTGGTGACGATGTTCGTGTAGCCGCCAGCCTTCAGCCTCCGGACAATGGCCGACCCCACCATGCCTCGATGGCCTGCAACATAGATCTTCACGTCTCTGTTCATCGGATCACTCGTGATAATCGTATGCGGAGAAGCCGTGGCGTTTCACGAGTTCGTCCCGCTCTGCGGACTTAAGATCCTCGCGCATCATTTCCTTAACAAGCTGCTTAAAGGTTATCCTTGGTTCCCAGCCGAGCTTTTCCTTCGCCTTCGACGGATCGCCCAGCAGAGTCTCGACCTCTGTGGGACGGAAGTATCGGGGGTCGACCGCGACGATGCAGCGGCCGTTCTCGTCGTAGCCTTTTTCCTCGGCGCCTGATCCCTTCCATGAGATTGGAAGCCCAATCTCATGCGCCGCGGCGTCAACGAATTCGCGGACGCTGTACTGCACGCCAGTGGCGATGACGAAATCCTCCGGCTCGTCCTGCTGCAGCATCAGCCATTGCATCTCAACATAGTCTTTGGCATGCCCCCAGTCACGCTTTGCGTCCAGGTTGCCGAGATAGAGGCATTCCTGAAGGCCAAGCTTGATACGCGCCATTGCACGGGTGATCTTGCGCGTCACAAAGGTCTCGCCACGCACGGGGCTCTCGTGGTTGAAGAGGATGCCGTTGCAGGCATAAAAACCATAGGCTTCCCGATAGTTAACCGTGATCCAGTAGGCGTAGAGTTTGGCGACAGCGTACGGCGAGCGCGGATAGAAAGGGGTCGTTTCGCGTTGCGGGATTTCCTGCACCAGGCCGTAGAGTTCGGAAGTGGACGCCTGGTAGAAACGCGTCTTCTTCTCAAGGCCGAGAATGCGGATCGCCTCGAGGATGCGCAGCGCGCCGAGCGCGTCGGAATTCGCCGTATATTCCGGCTCTTCGAATGAGACGGCGACATGCGACTGCGCCGCGAGGTTATAGATCTCGTCGGGCTGGACCTGCTGGATGATGCGAACGAGGCTCGATGAATCCGTCATGTCCCCGTAGTGCAGCACAAGCCTGCGGTTGGTGTCGTGTGGGTCCTGGTAGAGGTGGTCGATACGGTCAGTATTGAAGAGGGACGTGCGGCGCTTGATGCCGTGTACCTCATATCCCTTCTCGATGAGAAGCTCTGCAAGATAGGAGCCGTCCTGGCCCGTGATCCCTGTGATGAGGGCTCTTTTCATGTCACATGTCTCTCAAGGTAGATTGTCTTTCGAATTGCTGGGCGTTGTATCCGCGCATCTGCGAATTGTAAATGAACAACCTTCGGGCAGCACGAACAGGTTGGGCTGGACCATTTTTTGAGCGGATCGTTCTACTGTTTGATGATCTGCGCGCTTTGCGACGCAACTACGGCTTGTTCACTGAGTTTCCGACGGCCACACGATCGAGGTCGACACCGGCGTCTTTAATGCGGCGCGGTAGGTGAAAATTTTTTGCTCCTGTCGTGTCGGGCCTTCCCAAACCTGGACACGCAGAATCACATGAGTAAAACGTTACGAAACGGCTTGTCATTTCTGCGAGCCGCCGCTATTGGCTGATGCCGAGCTTGATCTAGGCTTTTTGCCAGCTTTCCTACCCGCGTGTCGGACGGGCCAAAGCCATTGATCTCAGATGGCGGTTTGCTGTTTCGAACGGTAGCGGCGCTCCAAATGGTGTGATTAATAGAAGGGACTATCCGGCCTTACTCGGCGGCCAAACTTAAAACACAGGTTGCAACTGACGCCCCGGTGGCCGAGAGAAGCATAGGAAATTGACGCTGCGTGCCGCCTGGGCATCCTCCCAGACCAACGAAATTGCTGGCTGCAGAAGAATCCAACGACAGAGGTTAAAATGTTTCGCAAAGATGTTCTCGAAGAATCGCCCTTCGTGATTGCCGAAGTGGGCCAAAATCATCAGGGAGACCTGGATATCGCCCGGGAATATATTCGAATTTATGCATTCGAAGGCGCGGATGCGATCAAGTTTCAGACGCGCAACAATAGGTACCTTTTTTCGGAGGATGCTTATGCGGCTGGCTATGATAGCGAAAATGCTTTTGCAGAAACCTATGGCGCTCATCGAGAGAAGCTCGAGCTAAAGCCGGAATGGTTGCCTATTCTGAAGGCTGATTGCGAAAAGCACGGCGTGAAGTTCATGTCGACACCCTTCGACGAGCCAAGTCTCGAGATTCTTCAGCAGATTGATGTCGACCTGTTGAAAGTGGCTTCGTTCGATCTTGGCAACCTTCCCTTCCTCAATCGAATCGCGAAACTAGGTAAGCCCGTTGTCATGAGCATTGGCGGCGGCAAGATCGAACAGATTCGGTCCAGCGTCGAGGTAGTGTTGAAGCATCACGATCAGTTGGCCATCCTGCACTGCGTCTCCGAATACCCGTGCGAGTACAACCGCCTTGGGCTGGACAATATTGAGGTTCTCATCAAGGAGTTTCCGGATTGTATCGTCGGCTCGTCCGATCACTTCAACGGGACGTTGTCAGGCCCGATTGCCTACATGAAGGGCGCGCGCGTGTTCGAAAAGCACGTTACCCTCAACCGTGCCTGGAAAGGCACCGACCACAGCTTTGCACTGGAGCCAGACGGCTTCCGCAAGTTCGTGCGTGACATCAAACGCGTCCGCGCGATGATGCCTCAGAAGCCGGCGGACGAGATCGGCAACGAAAGAGTGTTCAAAAAGCTGGGCAAGTCGATCATCGCATATTCGGACATTCGCGTCGGCGAAGAGTTGACCATGGATAAGCTTTCGGGCCGCATTTTCAATACTCATTTCATCCCTGTGCGGGAGAGCAACACGGTTCTCGGAAAAACGGTGAAGCGGGATATTGCAAAGGGTGAGCCCATTCAATACTCCGATTTCGGCTGAGCTTCCGTTCCGAGGCTTCGAGGGGATACGCAGCGAGCCTCGATACGGAACCTCCCCGAAAAACCCAGGGGTTGGCAGATCGGGTAAGGAGAGCGGCGCCCAATCGCTCTCCGCCGGTCAGGCCTGCATCGAGACGAGGTGGCAATCATGAATGTCGATGGACTTTTTGACGTGAGTGGCGACATCGTCCTTGTAACCGGTGTTTCCGGCCAACTGGGCGGCGAGTACGCCAAGGCTTTTCTGGCGCGCAGTGCGCGCGTTGTTGGCCTTGATCTCCGCCCCTCTGCCGGCAGCTTCGCGATGCAGGACGAATACCCCGACAATTTCATGTTTTGTTCGGCGGATGTGACCAAGAAGGCGTCATTGGAGGAGGCGCTTCATGACGTGACCGGTAGATTCGGTACCCCCACCGTTCTCATCAACAATGCCGCTATCGATTCTCCGCCTTCCGCCCCGCCCGAGGAAAACGGGCCGTTCGAAGACTACCCGGAAGCGTCTTGGGACAAGGTTATCGACGTGAACCTCAAGGGCGTCTATCTCTCATGCCAGGTATTCGGGGCCGAGATGGCCAATGCCGGCAAGGGATCAATCATCAACGTTGCTTCCATTTATGGGCTCGTTTCTCCCGACCAGAGCCTCTACGAATATCGCCGAAAGCGCGGAGAGGTGTTCTTCAAGCCCGTAGCCTATTCAGCATCGAAATCCGGTATCCTGAATCTGACGCGATACTTGGCGACTTATTGGGCGAAGCGCAACGTGCGCGTAAACTCGCTGACGATCGCGGGCGTCTTTAACAGCCAGGAACCCGACTTCCTCGATGTTTACTGCAGCCGGATCCCTATCGGTCGTATGGCGAGCGTCGATGAATACAACGGCGCTATGTTATTCTTGGCGAGCCCTGCATCCCAATATATGACGGGCTCTAATCTCATCATCGACGGCGGCTGGACGGCAATCTGAACATGACGACGCTTCGCATTCTCAATTGGATCAACGGCCAGGCCAGCCACGCCTCGAGCGAAGGATGGCTTGAGAAATTCAATCCGCACAGTGGCGAACTCCTTTATCACGTGGCTGACTCTTCGCAGGATGATGTTGAGCAAGCGATAACCACAGCGCGTTCGGCGTTCCCAGCGTGGGCGGAGCTTACACCCGTAAAGCGCGGCCAGATTCTGATGGATATCGTCGCCCTGATGAAGCGGCGTTCCGATGAGCTGGCGGAATGCATTGCGGTTGAAACCGGCAAGCCTCCCCAGGACGCCAAAGGCGAGACCGGCGGAGCGATCATGCAGGCGGAATATTTCGCGGGCGAGGGTATGCGCCTATACGCCCGGTCGCTCACCTCAGGCACGCCCGGCAAATATAGCCACACCGTGCGCCAGCCTCGTGGCGTAGCTGGCCTGATCGTGCCGGCAAATACGCCGATCGCCAACATCGCATGGAAGACTTTTCCGGCACTTATCTGCGGCAATACAGTGGTCCTAAAGGCCGCCGAAGATTCACCACGCATCGCTCAGCTCTTTGCCGAATTGACTAAGGAGGCAGGGTTGCCTGACGGCGTATTCAACGTCGTGCATGGACGCGGCGAGCCGGCTGGCTCGACGTTGGTCACAGACGAACGGGTCGGCATCATCAGCTTCACAGGCTCAACCGGAGTAGGCCGCAGGATTGCGGAAGTCGCCGGTAGGCGACTCGCCCGTGTTTCTCTTGAACTGGGCGGCAAGAACCCCTTTGTTGTCTGTGACGACGCAGATCTCGATCAGGCGGTGCACTGGGCGGCGTTGTCGGCCTTCAGCAATGCCGGCCAACGCTGCGCCGCCGGGAGCCGCATGCTGGTTTTTAGATCCGTCTACGACGAGTTTCGGAGCCGATTGGCCGCCAAGGCCAAAGGCCTCACGCTCGGCGTTGCCGCCGGATGCGATCTCGGACCGCTCGTTAGCCTTCGTCAGCAACAGTCTGTGCTTTCCGCCATCGAGCGCGCAAAGGGGCAGGGCGGCCAGGTGCTTTGTGGGGGACGCGCACCGGACGCACCGGAGTTGGCCGCTGGCTACTACGTCGAACCCACTGTCATCGATGGTCTTGCTACCACCTCGGAGCTCAGCTGCAAGGAAGTCTTCGGTCCGGTGACAACACTTCACCCTGTTGACAGCATGTCGGAGGCTTTGGACGTGGCAAATGCCACAGAATACGGATTGACCGCTGCTGTGCACACCAGCAACGTCGATCGTGCGATGTGGTTTGCTCAAAGGGTCAGGGCCGGCGTCGCGAACGTCAATATGGGCACTTACGGAAGCGAGCCGCACATGCCGTTCGGAGGCTTTGGATCGTCTGGGAATGGCACGCGCGAGCCTGGGGTCGAGGCACTTGATGTGTATTCGGAACTGAAAAACATCTCCTTCCTGGTCCGCACGGGAATGCTCTGATCATGACGACGAAGCCGCGCTCTGTTGCTTTTATTCCTGCGCGCTCTGGTTCGAAGCGCGTACCTAACAAGAATATCCGGCCTCTGGCCGAACACCCCATGATCGCCTATTCGATCCGCGCTGCGATCGACAGCGGTGTTTTTGATGCCGTTATCTGCGCAACAGACAGCGAGATCTATGCGGACATCGCCCGCCATTATGGCGCCGAAGTGCCGTTTTTGCGTGCGGCGGAAATCTCTTCCGACAAGTCTCCGGACATCGAATGGGTGGTTTGGATGTTGGATCAGCTCCGTGCCGAGGGACGCGAGTTCGACGTATTCAGCATCTTGCGCCCTACGAGCCCGTTTCGTCTTCCAGAGACAATCCAGCGTGCATGGCAGTGCTTCATGGCGGACCCAAGAGCAGATTCCCTTCGCGCCATCGAAAAATGCAAACAGCATCCGGGAAAGATGTGGGTCATACGTGAGAACAGGATGCTCCCTCTAATCCCATTTAGCATTGGCACGACCCCATGGCATAGCAGCCAGTATGCTGCTCTGCCCGAGGTCTATGCACAGGATGCCAGCCTCGAGATTGCTTGGTCACGCGTCCCGCTCGAAAGCAACAGTATTGCGGGCGAGTCAATCATTCCATTCGTCAGCCAGGGATACGAAGGCTTCGATATCAACGAACCGGAAGACTGGTGGATGGCAGAGCGACTGCTGGCGACGCGATCGGCAGCTCTTCCAAATATCTCAATCAACCCCTATAACCTATTGAATAGACCGGAGTAAGTCGTGGGCGATCTCGTAGGACAAGCGGTAGAAGGCACCCTTTACTACCTGCCGTATAAGGAGTTTCAGCGGGTACGTGCGATTAATACCTCTCGCGAACAGAGAGCCGCTCTCTTTTCTGATATGTGCCGTCTGAATGCTCTCTACATGATCGGTCGCGCCGGCTCCGGTCATATCGGTAGTAGTTTCAGCAGTCTCGATATCGTTAGCTGGCTTCTTCTCGAAGAAATGACGGGCGATGACGTCTATTTCAGCTCCAAGGGACACGATGCGCCAGGCTACTACGCGGCACTGATTGGCGCCGGTAAGCTCGATTTCGAACTTATCCACAAACTTCGCCAGATAGATGGTCTGCCGGGCCATCCCGATGTTGGCACCCCGGGGATGGTGACAAATACCGGCTCGCTCGGCATGGGTGTCTCCAAGGCCAAGGGCATGGTGATTGCGAACAGGATGAACAACCGCGTGGGGCGCATCTTCGTGATGACGGGCGACGGCGAGCTTCAAGAAGGCCAGTTCTGGGAATCCCTGGTCTCGGCAGCCAATTTTGGGCTGCAGGAGATTACGGTCATCATCGATCACAACAAGCTGCAGTCAGACACTTTCGTGAAGAACGTGTCTGATCTTGGTGACCTTGAGGCAAAGCTCGGGGCGTTTGGATGGTGTGTCGCTCGCTGTGACGGAAACGATATTGCTGCTTTTGCCGCCACGTTGAACTCCATCCAAGACGACCCGCGTCCGAAGGTTATCGTTGCCGATACCGTCAAGGGCAAGGGCGTCTCCTTCATGGAGCATACGTCGCTGGATTCCGACGTGGCCATGTACCGCTTCCACAGCGGCGCGCCTGATGCGAGTAGCTACCGCGCTGCCGCGCAGGAAATCATGGATCGTCTGCAAGCCAATCTGAGCGGCGCCGGTATCACCGGGCTGGAGTTTGAAACGCTGGAACGGCCCGCATCCGCGGCCCCGTCGGAAAAGGCTCAGCGCCTCGTTGCCGCCTACAGCAAGGCTCTGATCGCACAGGCTGAGAAGCATTCGAACCTCGTTGCCCTTGACGCAGACCTGGTGCTGGATACCGGCCTCATCCCATTCCGCGAGCAGTTTCCCGATCGATTTATCGAATGCGGTATCGCCGAACAGGATATGGTTTCCACAGCCGGCGGCATGGCGCTGAACGGCTTGCTGCCGATCGTCCACTCATTCGCGTGCTTCCTGTCAACGCGGCCAAATGAGCAGATCTACAACAACGCCACGGAAAAGACGAAGATCATCTATGTCGGCTCTCTTGCAGGTGTCGTTCCCGGCGGCCCGGGGCACTCGCATCAATCCGTTCGAGATATCTCGGCGCTGGCAGCCATGCCTGGGATGGCGCTGGTAGAGCCGTCTTGCGATGCGGAGGTCGGTCTGCTTTTGGATTGGTGCGTGAACGAAGCGCCTGGCAGCAGCTACATCCGGCTGATATCAGTACCTTGGGAAGTCCCGTACTCACTTCCGGCCGACTATCGGCCAATAAAAGGCCGGGGTCTCACTCTCACAGAAGGTGAAGACGTCGCCATCATCGCTTACGGCCCGGTGCTCCTGAGCAATGCGATCGCCGCCTCAAAAATGCTCGCTGAAAAGCACGGTGTCAGTGCCAGAGTCATCAATTTGCCCTGGCTCAATCACGTAGACGCGAAATGGCTGCGATCGGCAGTTTCAGGATGCAGTGCGGTAGTCTCGCTTGACAATCATTATCTGGTAGGCGGACAGGGTGATGCAATTGCCAGGGCGATGGTGCAGACGGGCTGTAGCGTGCCGGTAATTTGCTTGGGCGTAGGTGATATCCCTCCCAGTGGGACAAATGCCCAGGTTCTTGACGCATTGGGCCTCGATGCAATAGCCATCGCTGTGGCTGTCGCGGCAATATCGACCAAGGCAGGGTCATAGCTTATCGTCGTAGTTCGCTCATCTGCCACCGTCGCAGGCGCGGTCGATCGGGAAAATTAAACGGGTGACACAGGGTGTGGGTTTGCTGCACCGCTCGCGGATTGGTTTGAATGACTTCAAAAAAAGCTCTGATTTGCGGCATCTCCGGGCAAGACGGCACGCTTTTGGCTGATCTGTTACTGCGTGAGGGCTACGAGGTTATAGGCACCTCGCGAGACGCAGCGACGGCATCGTTTCGCAATCTTGAGCGACTTGAACTAAGGGATCGCTTAAAACTCGTCTCCATGGCGCCAACGGATTTTCGAAGCGTGCTCCAGACGTTATCTCGATCCCACCCCCATGAGATTTACAACCTCGCGGGACAGAGTTCTGTCGGCTTGTCTTTTGAGCAACCGGTCGAAACGATGGAGAGTATCGTTTTCGGAACTTTGCATATCCTGGAAGCCATCCGATTCCTCGGCCTGGATACGCGCTTTTATAATGCGGGTTCGAGCGAATGTTTCGGCAATACCGGCGGACATCCGGCTGATGAGAACACGCCTTTTCGTCCCCGCAGCCCTTACGCAGTGGCCAAGGCTGCTGCTCAGTGGGAGGTAGCCAACTACCGGGAGTCCTACGGGCAGTTTGCATGCACAGGCATACTGTTCAACCATGAATCACCATTCCGGCCCGAGCGCTTTGTCACAAAGAAGATTGTCTCTACAGCTTGCAAAATTTCCCGAGGTTCGAAACAAAAACTGAGGCTTGGCAACATAGACATTACAAGAGACTGGGGCTGGGCACCTGAGTATGTTCAAGCTATGTGGCTAATGCTTCAGCAAGACATCCCTGACGACTATGTAATCGCGACAGGTCAAAGCCATAGCCTCGAAGAGTTTCTGGACAAGACGTTTCGCCGACTTGGGTTGAAATGGAAAGAACATGTGGAAACGTCTGCTGAGTTCAGGCGCCCCTCAGACATTGCAGAAGGCCACGCCAACCCCGCAAAAGCGAGAGCGCAATTGGGCTGGACTTCGAAGTTGAGTCTGGATGACATCATCGATCGGCTCGTGTCTCACGAGCTTTCGTCTGCATCACAGTGAGTTCGCATACATGATCACACGTTTTCTCTCTCGCTCTCGCCGATATCTCAGCCGTCTTAGTCATACCGCACGCAGCGACTCAGGCCCTGACGGCGAACTTGGCTGGCCGCATCTCGTCGTCACGACGAAGCTTTGGAAACGCGCGCTGACCGAAACAAAGAAGGGCGACGTTGTTCTGATCGCTACAACGGTCAGTGGCTTCTATGCCGGTGTGTTGGTTGAAAGCCTCCTGGGAATTGCACTGACGCTTCGCGGAGCCCGTGTGCACTATTTGGTTTGCGACGCGCAGATGCCTACCTGCCTGCAGGTTCATCAAGGCAAGATCGAGAGCGTCGACATCGTCACAGACTATAAGATGAAGGAAAAAGTCTGCCCTGGCTGTATTAAAAGAGGTGCAAAGCTTCTCGAACCACTTGGCCTTCCGGTCATCCGATATAGCGATCATCTTTCCTCGAGCAGGGCCCGCGAACTGCGCGATCTCGCTAATATGATTGATGTCGGCGAGATACCGGACTACATGCACGCGGGGGTCAATGTCGGACAGCACGCCCTATCAGGCGCCCTTCGATTTTTTTCCCGAGGCCACCTACCACCAACGCGGGAAGGTGAGGCGGTCTTGAGGCGCTACCTCGAAGCTGCCCTTGTTACGCAAGAGGTCACTCAATCAGTGATCAATGCGCTGCAGCCGACGGTGGCTGTCTACAATCATGGGATCTACGTCCCACACGGAGTGATCTCCGACGTTGCGCGAGGCAACGCAGTTCGCATTGTCACTTGGAATGTTGCGTACAAAAGCAAGTGCTTCATATTTTCGCATGACGACACTTACCATCACACGCTTATTGAGGAACCTACGTCCGTTTGGGAGAATATCTCACTCGAAGGGGAACTGGACAAAGAGCTCGACGAATATTTGAAGAGCCGCTGGTATGGAACGAGTGACTGGATCTGGTTTCACGATCAACCTCAGCACTCACTAAAAGCCATAGAGGACGAAATTGGTATCGATTTCACCAAACCAGTCGTCGCGGCATTGACCAACGTATTCTGGGACGCTCAGTTGCATTATAAAGCCAATGCCTTCAAAGATATGCTGGAATGGCTCCAGGCAACGATAGCTTATTTCAGCACGCGGCCTGATCTTCAGTTGGCCATCAGAATTCATCCTGCTGAGATGCGGGGTGCGATTCCGTCTAAGCAGCCGCTGGTCGAAGAAATACGGAAGCTGTTTCCGGAACTTCCGGCGAATGTATTTGTCATCCCGCCTGAAAGCCAAGCGAGCACTTACTCCCTTTGCGAAGGTTCGAATGCTGTCATCATCTACGGCACCAAGACCGGTGTTGAGATGACAGCGAAAGGCATCCCTGTCGTCGTTGCAGGAGAGGCATGGATACGAAACAAGGGCTTGACACTCGATGCGGATACTCCTGAAAGCTATCGGCGGTTACTCGAAAAGCTCCCCTTGGATTCACGTATGAACGAGGCGCAAGTCATCCGGGCGCGGAAATATGCCTATCACTTCTTTTTCCGGCGCTTTATCCCAATCGACTTTGTCAAAGAGGATAAGGCATCGCCGCCATACAAGGTCGAGCCGTCGACCTCCGAGACCTTGTTGCCAGGCGGTGATCGTGGATTAGACGTTATTTGTGATGGGATTCTTCGGCGAACGCCGTTTATCTACCCTGCGGAGGTTCAATGAGGCTTCTGGCTAAGTTAGCAAAGTTGGTACGCCCCACAGCCCGCGAGGCTGCGGCAAGAGTGAGGCCCAATTCGTATGAGCAGGGTGGACGCATCCCGTGGTCAGCCGGTTATTCTAAACACCGGAGTGCGCTCGTAACAAGTGTACTCAAATCGCCCGATTTACTCGGCGCTTTTGAAAATTCCTTGCCGCTACCCGACGACTTTGGATTTAAAATTGATGAAAGAGTCGTTGAATTGCCGTGGGTCGCGTCGCGTCTAGGGCGGGGCGACAGCGTTCTCGACGCCGGATGCGCTTTCTTCAAATATCCAGCAGCAAGAGAACGAATCTCCGGGGAGAGCTCGGTGACCCTCATTGCTCTTGATGCCAAGGACATGACTTTCGATCTAAACGCGCGGTCGGTGGATCGGGTGCAAGCCGACCTGCGCGAGGTTCCCTGTACCAGCGAATCCTTTGACAACGCCATATGCATTTCCACGATTGAGCATGTGGGAATGGACAATACGCAACTCTATACCAGTAACGATATTTTCCGGGAAAACAATGCTGATGACTATTTGAAAGTTGCCTCCGAGCTGGCGCGCGTCCTAAGGGTCAACGGCAATCTCTATATTACTATTCCATTCGGCAAATATAAGAATCATGGGTGGCTACAAGTTTTTGACGGTGCGATGGTGGACAGTCTTATCGCGAGCACCGGCTGTCAGCTAATTACGGAAAACATCTATCGGCATGGGCCAAGGGGCTGGCAGTTATCTACGAGGCAGACGTCTGCAGACGCCGTCTACTTCGACGTCCATTCGAAAGACGCCGATGCCCGCTTTTCAAATCTTGCTGCCGCTGAGGCGGTGGTGTGTCTGCATCTGAGGCGAATATGACAACATACATCTACATGCTTGAGTGGCATAAAACATCCAGTCCGGCATTCCATCGCATATTCGTCAACTACCTCCGCGGCCATTCTGATGTGGTGGAGGTTGTCTGGGATGGTAAGTCGATCCGCGAGGAGTGGAAAGACATCGACTCCGAGTCCGCGTTCATTTTCTGCCAAAAACGGCCGCCAGATCATCATTTTAAGAAGTACCCACATGCTCGCATCATCTGGATTCCCATGTGGAATAATGTGATGCTGATGAATGACACGCAATGGGCAAGGCTTCCCAAGCACTACAAGATTATCTCCTACAGTCCATCAATCACCATAGCCGCTAGGAAGGCGGGGCTTCGGGTACTTGAGGTTCAATATGTCCCCGATGTACCGGAGGATAGCGAGACCAGCTGGTCCGATGGCAACGTCCTTTACTACTGGAACAGAGTGGGCCTAGTGAAGCCGGATGTCCTTGCCAAGATTTGCAAGGAACTAGATGTAAAGACACTGTACTTCAAGCCTCGGCTGGATCCGGGCGTCCCAGAGGGGCGGGGATACCAAGCACGCGACATTCCGGTCGATATTCCGGTTGTAGAGGTTCCGTTCTTCGATGACCCGTCGGAAGCCGACAAGTTCGTTCGCGGTGCTAATATCGTGATAGCGCCGCGACCCGTTGAAGGTGTTGGCCTCTCTTTTCTTGAGGCTATGGCGCGTGGCTGTACTGTACTTTCGGTGAAGCAGCCGACGATGACGGATTACATTGAGGATGGTGTCAACGGGATATTCCTAGAAACCGTTAAGGACAACGAGCTAGGGGGGACGCCCATGACCGCGCTCCTCGTATCCCCGGATCAGGACTGGGAACGTCTTCGCAGCCTGAACGTACAACAGCTGGGTAATGCTGCCCACTACGGCCTGGCTAGAAGCCATGCAATTTGGGTGGCAGATCAGGAACGTCTGAACGACTTCGTCTTCGATCCCGTTAACATTAGTATGAATGAGGGGATCCTGGCCGAATTGCACCGGCTCATACCCGAAGCGCAGACATCGGCTCGTTTTGACGCATTCTATTCCCGCAAACTCCGCAACCTCCGGGAGCAGATACATCCGACGGGGGTCCTAGACAGACGGATCATCAAGGCTTCTGGCGGCGCAAAATACTATGTAAACTTGGGAGATCGCATGGGATGCGATTTCTACTATGGCGCCATGACCGAGGTCCAAGACCTGCTGGCGTTCCTTGGCGCAATCAGACCGGCCGATGTCATCTTAGATATCGGAGCGAATATTGGCCTTTATACCATAGCCAGCGGTCTGGCCCTTGGTGGAAAGGGGAAGGTGTATTCGTTCGAGCCTGACGCTCGTTCGCTAAAACTTCTTTCGGAAAATATCCAGTTGAATTCACTTTCGGATAAAGTTCGCGTGTTCGACTACTGTATCGGAGGCTATAACGGGACGACCAGTTTCAGCTTGTCTTCTGAACCAAGCTTGAGCGGAATGAGCGACACCGGTCGCGCGCGCCAATTTGGTGAGGTTACTCTCCCCGTCCACACGATTGATTGGGTCGTTGCGGAAAACGGTCTGACAAGTGTCGATGCGATCAAGATAGACGTCGAAGGCCACGAACCGGAGGTTCTCGAAGGTGCCATGCAAACGATCGAAAAATTTCAGCCTTTGATCATGCTGGAACTGACACACAAGAACCTGCCGCGGTCAAAGCACGACGAAATGTTTCTGCTGCTTGCACGGCTCTTCAAGAGTGGCTATACCTGCCGCCACCTGTCAGCGAAGCAGGATGAGTTCCTGAAACTGCCGAATGCAAAGGCGATTTTCCGAGGGCTGCTTAACGGCAACTACTTCTTTATAAAGGAAGGTTCTTCGAAGCTGAAGAGATTTGACACACAAATCACGTCAGCACGTCGGAACTATTTCCCCTTCAAGGAACCGCCGGTGTTCAGGCTCCTCGAAAGATTGCGTAATCGGCGCAATGCTCAGCAAATATTCAGAACGTACGCTTTGGAGCTTATCAACACCCTTTCCAAGCGAGGTTAGGTTGGCCGTATAGCAACGTTCACAATAGCGAGAATAGAGTGTCCAACAACGAAATTATCATACGCCCGCCTAAGCTTCTCGCGCAGTTCAGCGTCAGGGAGCTTTGGGAATGCCGCTCTCTCATCTATTCGATGATCAGCAGGCAACTCAAATCGGAATTCGATCAGCAGTATCTAGCATTCATCTGGCCGGTCTTCCGCCCCGTGCTTATGGTAATTTTGTTCACTTTGTTCAGGCATCTTTCGGACGCAAAGACCGGGGTCTCGATACCTTATCCTTTATATGTTTATTCGGGGCTTGTTCTCTGGTTCATGTTTACGGAGGCAGTGATGCAAACCGCCGGTTCAATCCGGCGCGAAGCTGATATCGTAAAGAAGATCTATTTCCCGAAAGTAATCGTTCCCATCTCCGACATTATTACGAATGTGGTGATATTCTCGCTCAATGCGGTGCCATTAGTGCTGATGATGCTGTACTATGGGGGCTATCCGGGACTGAAGATTCTGCTGTTGCCGATCTTCATCCTGCAGTTCACTATTCTCATTTTCGGGCTTGGCTGTCTGTTTGCGGCGTTGGGCTTGCAGAGCAATGATTGGGAGCGCTTCCTGGGGTTCGCTCTTTATGTGGGGCTCTTTGTTTCTCCTGTTATTTACGCGCCAGGGATGATCCCAGCGGATTTCCAGACGCTCTACGCTTTCAATCCAATGGTGGGAACGTTAGGCGCCTTTCGCGCGTGCCTTTTTGCCGATTGGCCTTTTCCACTTTTTGACTGGGCGATAGCGGCGATGGTCAGTGTCACCGTCGGTCTGATTGGTTTCATTGCGTTTCAGCACATGGAGCGCCACTTTGTTGATAGGTTGTAAATTTGTCTGAGCTTGCAGTTGAAGTTAAAGGTCTCAGCAAGTGCTACTCGATTGAGAACGCTGGCATTAAGGGTGGGAAGTGGCAGCGACTTGCTCATAAGTTGCTCTTCGGCGAAGACGATTCCAGTAAGTTCTGGGCGCTGCAGGATGTGAATTTTTCCGTTCCGGCCGGTCAGAGAGTTGGCGTTATCGGGAAGAACGGCGCTGGGAAGTCCACGCTCCTGAAGATAATGTCTCGGGTTTCCTATCCGACAGCCGGTGAGGTGCGAATTCGGGGAAGCTTGGCGTCGCTGCTGGAGGTTGGAACCGGTTTCAATGATAATCTTACCGGGCGTGAAAACATCTATTTAAACGCCTCGCTGTACGGCATGAGCCGAAGCCTTATAACGCAGCGGTTTGATCAGATTGTCGCGTTCTCCGAGATCGGCCGGTTCATCGATACCCCGATCAAGCACTATAGCAGCGGGATGCGCATGCGGCTGGCATTCTCAGTAGCTGCTCATCTCGAGCCCGACATCCTACTTTTGGACGAAGTGCTCGCGGTGGGTGATATGTCGTTCCAGCAGAAGTGTCTTGAACGCGTGGATGAGTTGACATCACAAGGCAAGACACTTTTCTTTGTCTCGCACAGCATGGATTCGGTTCTGCGCTATTGCACCCGATGCCTCTGGATCGACCGTGGGAAACTGCGGATGGACGGCGATACGCGCGAAGTGACTGAGGCCTATGTTGAGGAAGTATTGAAGGTTCGCTCTGAACGAACTCTTGTATCAAGCGGTGATAGGCTCAGCGGGGCAGACGACCAGCACCAGCCCGTCGAGATCGAGTCAACCGGCTCCGCCTTCGCCCACGAAACTACGCAGCACCTAGATGAGGCTGAGCCGGTTTCAGCCAGGATCATAAATTCTCTCGGAAGCAAGGCGACATTGGTTTCTGTTGCCGAGCAGGTTGGCGTAGAGCTAACCTACGACGTTAATGGCCCAGGTTTCTACGCACCGGCAATCCATGTCTATTGTCCTTTGGGTACGCTGGCGTTCGTTGCCACGCACCCAAGCACGGATATCGCCGACTTTGAGAAGACGCGCCCGACCCGAGTAAGGGCGACGGTATGGATGCCAGCTCATTTGTTCAACATTGGAACCTATTCGGTAAGCCTTACCGTCTTCAGTCCAAAGGAGGCGCCGTTTAAACGCTACTTTGCGCTGGAGAGATATTTGTCCTTTCACGTCGTGGAAGCAGCTATTGGTGAGAAATCCGCACGAGGACTGATGCCGCGGCAGTTTCCTGGGCCTGTCAGGCCACTGTTGGATTGGTCGGTAAACGATGTCGAACGATAGGTATTGATCTACTATGTCGAACTCTGTGACGTTCTTCGATGAACCTTATTATATAGAAATCAATCGCGCCCGCTGGGCAATGGCGGAAGCTGTATTAGACCGTTTGCCCCGCCTCGACCGCTGCATTGATGTCGGCTGCGGGCCTGGGTGGTTTTCTGAACGATTGGTCAAGCGGGGTTTGGACGTGCTGGGCTTGGATGGTCGCGATGAGCTTGTCGTGGCAGCCGCGGCCAGGGTTCCCAAAGGGAAGTTTATAACTCAGGATATTACGAACCCAAACGCAGTCCAGGACCTCCAGCCGGCGGAATTGGTCTTTTGTTTTGGCCTTCTTTATCATCTTGAAAATCCCTTCGCTGCGATCCGAAATCTCCATCGCATTACGGCTCAATATTTGTTTATTGAAACACAGATTGCACCCGGCGAGGGTAACAATCTCGTGCTGGTGTCCGAAGGGCAGAATCAAACGCAGGGCCTAAAGTTTCACGCTGTCATTCCATCAAGGCGTGCGCTCGTGAAAATGCTTTATGTGGCGGGTTTTACCTCGGTGCATAGATATACGGGCGTAGTGCAACATGACGATTTTACAGACAGTCTCGAGCGACGACACCGTCGCGAAGTCTTCATGGTCGCAAAGAATGTTGCGCTCTCGCTGCCTGACTTTATTTTAGAGTCCGAACCTGCAACGCCGAAAATAGACTATTCACGATGAAGCTTTCTGTCGTACTTGGAACCTACAACCGCCTCGATCAACTCATGCGATGCGTGGAAAGTATCATTCGTGAAACGACAGCGTCTACAAAGATCTACGTGACTGATGCGGGTTCTACCGACGGTACAATCGAATACCTTCGATCCATTGCGTCTGAGACGATCATACCTATCCTGGTTGGCGAGAAGCTCGGCCAAGCGAAGGCCTATAACGACGTATTCGAGATCGTGGACACCCCCTATGTCTGCTGGTTGAGCGACGACAACGAGGTTACCGCGGCCGGATTAGACCGTGCGTTAAAGATTCTGGAACGCGATTCGCGTATAGGTATGGTCGCGTTGAAGACGAGAGACGTGCAAGGACCGTTCCTCGGTACTCCCTACATTGGAGGAATTTCTCCGGCCGGCATTCTCAATGTCAATCAGGGGATGCTTCCCACATCGGTGCTCAAGGAAGTTGGCGGCTTCTCCGAGGAATTTCGTGACTATGGTATAGATCCTGCGCTAACCGCAGAGGTTCTCTTCTCGGGCTACAAGATAGTCTATACTCGTGAAGTCGCTCTGCTACACTATAGAAACTGGAATGAAGATCCAAAATCGGAAAACCGCCAATGGATTAGGGAGCGCCACGCGCGCGCCAAGGAGCTCTACCTAAGCCGCTATTCCACTGAATCGATGAAAAGCAGCAAGGCAGCTTCGAAATTCCGCGGCGTTATGAAACGAGTCGGGCGTTTCTTTTTTGCACGAGCCTCAATGCGAAGCAGCGCATTGGCGAGAGATCTTCTCAACGTCACAACGGCTAAATATATAAGTTTTATGGATCCAGTTTTGACTTGGAATAAGTCATATCATTTGGTTCAGAAAATCCCTGTTGGGCGCCAACGTATTACAGGGGAATTCAAAAGAGAGGACGGCTAAGGACCGTTGTCTCAGTTGAAAAGCGACAGATCCCGCGACCGAACGATTTTTATTATTTCCCGTGAGCAGGTCTCGCGCTGGGTGCGTGAGCCTATTCGACAGCTTCGGCAAAGAAAATCAATTTGTGCAGTGATTGCGGGTCGAACATTGTCCGACGATGTTTAGCGCCTCTTTGGGTTTGCATGGGACCACGGATCGCGGCAAAGAGACTAGAAAGCATGGGCACGTTCCTTTTCGCGGCATAGTAGGTTCGGCGAAAGTCCGCGAGTGGCACGGATGCCGGTCTGGTGAATGAATGAAGAAGACAGTGAAAATTGATATCTTCCCTACGGCGGTTGCCAGACTGTTCAACTCGGATTTGCGCGGCATCCGGAGCCGACTGTTTCGGAGCAGTTGGTACCGCAGCTTTCATCTCGCATATGTGAGATGGCGTGCGCGCCAGGGCGGCCTGCCAGACTGGACAGTATGGCATTCCCAATCCAAGCTCGAACAGGTGCGCTCCCCTTTGATCAACGGCAAGCGTGTTCTGATTGCAACAGGCACCGCCGGACACCTGCCATCGATGACGATGGAAAGCCTGCTTGGAATGGCATTGGCGGTTCGTGGCGTCGATGTTGACTTCTTGCTATGCGACGCGGCTCTGCCCGCCTGCATGATGTGCGAGATCAGTTGGTATTCTGACGTCGACAGGCTCGCCAAGCATGGTCCAAAAGACCGCTGTCTGACATGCTACCAACCATCGGCTGAAATGCTTAACCGAGCTGGCCTCAACGCGATCGGGCTCAATTCGAAACTGACCGACACCGATCGCTCCAGGGCGAAGACGATTTCAATGCAGATGCAGTATAGCGAAATCGCAGCATATACGGAGGACGGCATTCCTATCGGGGAGCACGCGGCCGCGGGCGCTCTTCGTTTTTTTTCAAGAGGCGACCTTGAGACGGTGCCCGGAGCCGAACCTATCCTTAGGCGTTATCTGGAATCGGCGCTTCTGACTTATTATGCGACGCGTCGCCTGCTTGCCGAAGGTCACTACGACGTCGTGGTGTTGAATCATGGAATATACGTTCCCCAGGGCATCATATCGGAAACAGCTCGACACCTCGGCGTGCGAGTAGTGACTTGGCATCCAGCCTACAGACGGGGATGCTTCATCTTCAATCATCATGAAACCTATCATCATGGATTGATGACCGAACCGGTATCGTCGTGGGAGGATATGACCTGGACCGACGTGCAGCAGCAGCAAATCTCGCAGTATCTCCGTAGCAGATGGATTGGCGAGCAGGACTGGGTGAAGTTTCATAGTCAGCCAGAATTCGATGCCCGTTCGATTCAGAATGAGCTCGGCATTGATTTCCAACGTCCAACTATCGGGTTGCTCACCAACGTGATTTGGGATGCGCAACTGCATTACAAGGCAAACGCCTTTCCGAATATGGTCGATTGGTTGATGAAGACGGTCGCCTATTTCGAGAAGCGGCCCGACCTGCAGTTGCTGATAAGAGTTCATCCGGCCGAGCTCACAGGGACGCTTCCATCCCGGCAGCCCGCTGTCGACGAAATTCGACGCCGGTTTCCTAAGCTGCCGCCCAACATTTTCATTATCCCGCCCGAGAGCAAAGCAAGCACCTACGTGGCCATGTCTCACTGCGACGCCGTTCTGATCTATGGTACAAAAATGGGCGTCGAGCTTTCGGCTAGCGGAATACCGGTCATCGTCGCTGGTGAGGCCTGGATCCGTGGCAAGGGTGTTACGATGGATGCAACCTCGGAAGAAAATTACCTGCGCTTGCTTGATATGCTGCCACTGCGCAAAAAGCTGGATGAAGTAACGATCGCACGGGCGCAGAAATATGCTTATCACTTTTTCTTTCGCCGTATGGTGCCTCTTAGTTGCATTAAAGAGCGAAAGGGCTGGCCGCCATTCGCCGTCCATATAGATAGTTTGAACGACCTTGCACCCGGTATGTCGGCCGGGCTTGACATCGTTTGCAACGGCATTATGGCGGCGACACCCTTCATCTACCCCGCAGAGGACCTCATGGGGGAATCACAGGCCGGAGAACGACGTGAGAATCAGCATTGACGCAACCGGGTTGGGCAGCTCGAAGACTGGAACGTCAGTCTATCTCGTCGAGATCTTGTCGCGCTGGAGCCGAAATAATTCTATCAACCACGAATTCACGATCTTCGCGAGTGAGAAGGCCGTTTTGCTCTGTTCGGAAGCCGGGTTGGACCATCGGTTTCGTTTCGTCCGTGCACCTAACAACCGCCATATTAGAGTGATCTGGCAGCAACTAGTGATGCCGTGGCATATACGCCGGCTTAAAATCGATGTGCATTGGGGGACTGCATTCGTTTTGCCGGTAGCCTCGCAACGGCCAATGGCCGTTACAATACATGACTTAACTTTTCAACTGTTCCCGGAGGTCCACCAGCGCTTAAAGCGCTTTTACTTTCCCGCAATTATGCAACGCTCAGTGGAAAAAGCGCAGGCCGTCTTTGTGGTATCACGGACGACAGAAACAGACCTGGAACGGATCATTCCAAAGAGCAAGGGAAAAACTACCGTCACGCCGCTGGCCGCACGCGAACTGGGCCCGGCTACGCCGGCCCCCCGCGACCAATGCACCTCAGGCGACTACCTGCTCTTCGTCGGAACTTTAGAACCACGAAAGAATCTTTCACGATTGCTCAGCGCCTGGCAAATGCTCGATGACGCCACGCGGGGCAGCACGCGGCTTGTCGTCGTCGGCGCCACGGGATGGATGGTGAGCGAATTGGTACAAAGCCTTAAGACAAACAGTACCATAGACGTACTGGGACAGGTCAGTGATTCCGCGCTGGCAGAGCTTATGCAAGGAACCAAGGCCCTCGTATATCCATCACTCTACGAGGGATTTGGTTTGCCTGTGGTTGAAGCTATGGCGCGCGGAATACCTGTATTGACCGGTGATACCGGCGCTACCGGGGAGATCGCTGAAGGCGCGGCCATCCTTGTCGATCCAACGAATGTGGATGCCATTCATGACGGACTAGTGAGGTTGCTGACGGAACCGGAGCTGCTTAGCTTCCTTTCCCTCCAAGGCCGCGAGCGGGCAAAATCATTCTCTTGGGAACGCACGGCACAAGTGACATTGGAAACCCTGGAAGTGTTGAAGCGAGCATGAGCGATATATGCGTGTCTATCGTGAGCCACGGACAGGGGAAGATTGCAAATCCGCTGCTGAACGATCTAGAACGTCGGTGTTCCGGGCACAATGTTGTCCTGACCAAAAACATTCCGGAAGAATTTCCAATTCGCGATAGACAGTATCCGCTCCTGCAGATCGAAAATCCTTCTCCTAAGGGCTTCGCGGCAAATCACAACCAGGCATTCCGGCATTGCGACAGTGGTTTGTTCTGCGTCGCCAACCCTGACATCCGGCTTCAGGCGGATCCATTTGGTCACCTAAAAGCGGCGATGAGTGATCCCAGGGTCGGCGTTGTGGCCCCTCTCATACTTAATCCCGAGGGAACCGTTGAAGACAGTGCTCGATACTTTCCTACCCCCTTTGGTCTTCTCCGGAAGGCGTTGGGCAGGAGTGACGGGAGGTTTCCGATAGATCTGAACCGGCCTTCAGCGGTTGATTGGACTGCTGGCATGTTCATGCTTTTTCGGTCCGAAGCCTTCGCGGAAGTCGGCGGGTTTGACGAAGGCTTCTTCCTCTACTACGAGGATGTTGACATCTGTGCGAGGCTTTGGAAAGCAGGCTGGAAAGTCATTCTGCAGCCGACAACCTCCGTGGTCCATGATGCTCGCCGCACAAGCCACACTAACCTGAAGTATATGCGATGGCATGTTTCTAGCATGATGCGGTACTTCGCAAAGCATCTCGGCCGCAGGCCAAACATAAGCAAAATCACCGGACGCTTGAACCTCGACCTCTGACGACCGGGCACGGTGGTTACGGTTGATCCGGGGCGGTGTGGTCGGGATTAGAGCTTCGGCGGTTTTGAATTTTTGAATACGCCGAGTGGCGCGGTGTGATTCCTATTCGCCTGATCGAACGTTGTCCGGGTTCGTGACGGGAAACGCGCCGCAGCCGGTACATTCAGTTAGTCGTGATTCTACATAGAGGAAAACGGCAAAATCTGGGCGATAGGCGTCGAGAAAAGCGGCCGGAAATTTGTCTGACGGATCATCGGAAACGTTGTTCAAGTTGATTGTGGCAGTCTGGCTGAAAACCTCGCCAAAGATCGCGGCCATCCGATTTGTGAATGAGTCTCCCATCAACGCCACTTTGACCTTCTGCACGTGGCTGTTCTCGTAATACGCCAAGCGGCTACCTAGGGGCAGCAGCTTTGCCCATTCGGGCGGCGCCGGTGATGTGAACCGATACTCGCCGTTCGGCACTGGGACCCAACTTTCGTCACGGAAAGGCAAACCCATCATCTTGCCAAACGCGGTGGGTTGATAATAATCGACCTTCAGCGTGTAGGGCGGGTATGGCGACGGGGCGATCGCCGGGAAATACTTTTGGATGTGAGCGGCAATCTGTTCAAAGGCTACAAATGATCCATGCTGAGTCGCGTGCGGGTCCGTGTGGTAATAGAGCTCGGATTTCTCGGAAGCTTTCATGATTGCCTGGCGAACAGGAACTATGCTCTCAGGCATTGTGTTCTCAAGTGCCTCATAAATCTGCTCCGATTCAGTCGGCAAGTCCTCATCAAAATGCCATGCCCTTGGCATGTATCTGTTGCCGTAGATCGCCGACTTTGTCGGCATGAAGAGAACGAGCATGTGAATGCCGCGCTTATCGAGCCAACGTTTTCGTTCAATGAGGGCCTGCTTGACCTTGGCTATGTATTCGTCGCTGAGCCGGCGCGGGGCAACCGAGCGCTGACCGTCGAACTCAGCGCCAAAGATCCATGGACCAGACCCCACGACAACGTTGGGAGCAAGGGTGGATCTGAAGTCGGAGTAGAGCAGTTGATTGAAAGCGGCCACAAGAGGCTTTCGGAAAGCGAAGTTGTCCGTCAGCCAAGCGTCGAGGCCGCGGACGTAAGAATTGACATTCCCTTGCCACTCGGGGCGCTTCGCCATTTCCCGGTTTTCGTCGACGATGGATGGTGCCTGCCATCCAATTAACGTGAGAGCACCGTTTAGGCTCAAAGCACCGAGTAAAAGAATGGGCAACAACAGTTTCAGGACTAAACGATAAGCCGAAGTGGCGGACGCATTGGGCCGGTCGACGGCGAAGGCTTGAGACGCGTCTTGCTGCATTAGCTCAGAACCTGAAATAGAGGAAGGCCTGGAGAGTACTCGCAGCCGAAGCCGCGAGAGCAGCGGCGGCGATCGCGACAAGCGCCAGCATTCTTGTGGCTTCCTGAAGCGAGTTGGCAATTAAGACACCACCGGATAACTGGCGGGATCCAAAGATCCTGGCGGTGGCGGGGTAGGTGCCAAGTGCCAGCGCAGAGCCCACGCAAAAGACCGCGAGAAGAAAGGGATTGTAAAGCCGCAGGATATCGGCGGGTGCATCATGGATGCCGCCAAAAAACAGTGCAGACAAATAGCCCGTTGCGTGGTCCACGCTCGTTGCGCGGAACCACACCCAGCCGAGAAGAACTGCCGCAATGGTATAGATCTTGCGAAGAAGGATAGGCCAACCTTCCATAAGCCGTCCAAATTTTGTGCGCTCAAGCGTCAGTAGAGCGCCGTGCCACAGGCCCCAAATCAAATAAGTCCAGTTAGCGCCGTGCCAAAACCCGGTAGTCGCGAAAACGATCCAAAGGTTGAGGCTGGTCCGCAGCGGCCCACACCTGTTGCCGCCCAAGGGGATGTAGAGATAGTCGCGAAACCATCTCGATAACGTCATATGCCAACGTCGCCAGAAATCCTGAACGCTGATAGCGGTATAGGGCATGTTGAAGTTTTCGGGGAAGCGAAAGCCGAACATCAGGGCAAGCCCGATCGCCATGTCCGAATAGGCGGAGAAATCGAAATAGATCTGCAGCCCGAACGATGCGAGGCCGATCCATGCAGTCGGACTGCTGAGATCGCCGGTCGGCGTGCTGAAGATATAATCGACTGGAATGGACAACGGGTCTGCGATCAGCAGCTTTTTGGCCAGCCCAATGACGAACCGTTCAACCCCGGCGGAGAAACTCTCGACTTTAACGGATCGATCCCTGAGGTCTCCGGCGATTTCCTTGTACCGAACAATAGGCCCGGCAATGAGCTGCGGGAAGAAGGCCTTGAATACGCCCATGCGGATCAGGTTCCTCTCCGGCCGTACTTCGCCGCGGTAGATATCGACCAGATAGCTAATCGCCTGAAATGTGAAGAAAGACACGCCAAGTGGAAGCGGGATGTGCAGCGGCGTAAGAAGGGCAAGCCCCATAGGAGCAATTGCGGCATTCAAATTCGCGGCGATGAAATCTGAATATTTGAACACGACCAGGACAAGCACATTGGCGGTCAGTCCGACGATGAGCCAACGCCGCCGCCATCCCTCGGAGCTCCTGTCAATGAGAATCCCCAACAGGTAGTTGGTGACAATTACCCCGATGAGAAGCCAAACCAATCTTGGCTCGCCCCAGGCATAAAACGCCAGGCTCAAGAGTAGCAGGGAGATGCTGCGAAAGGGCAAGAGAAAGTACGTGGCAACGACGAGCGGCAGGAAGAAACTCAAAAATACCGGGGATGAGAACAGCATCTGCGTGTCCGTGTTAGCTGTCGCCTAATATCCTGGGACAACCGCAGCGGTCAATAAACCTTCGAATATCGGCATCATGAATAATCGGGCGGTGTGTCAATCACGGCGCACCACAACCGCCACCCTTCAACAATCCAAAGAGTACCCATGAACGAGCGCATTTTTATGCGAGTATCGCACGTCGCTGTTCGCCGGCTCTCTTGCCGAGTCTCAAGTCGAAGGCATGGAAGCAGTGCTGGACGAGGCCGGTACGTCTTTTGTCGACCCTCGCTGGCTGGCTAGCATGCTTGCGACAGCCTTTAATGAGACAGGCCAGACTATGCAGCCGATCCACGAGCGCGGCGGCACGGTCTACTTCTTCAGCATGTATGATCCGAAAAGGCAGAGGCCAAAGGTGGTCGCCGATCTCGGCAACACCCGTACCGGCGACAGTGTCAAGCCCCGCCGCGCCGACCAGGCGCTACAGATTGGTATACCAGAAACGCACTGAGGCAGCCCTCCGGCTGAGCGCAGAGACCCACAACAACTGGAGAAGGCCATTGTTGAAGATACCGGCAGTAATAGCTCCAACTGCCGGGCCGCTGACTAGGGGTTCGCGCCCGGCAGCGAGTAGCGCATCTAGGGAAAATTGGCTGGGGAACCTGGATTCGAACCAAGATCGACGGAGTCAGAGTCCGCTGTTCTACCATTGAACTATTCCCCAGCAAGCGAACCGGCGGGCGGTCGGCTGGTGTGCGGCGCTTATAAACAAAAGCCGGGGGAATGCAAATACCTGTTTTGAAAAAAATCCTTCAAGGCGAGGACAGATGCAAGCGGCGCCCAACTCCCTTGTTCAAAAAAGAATTTGGCGATTTCGGCGGGCGCTGATATTCTTGCCGCAACGCAAAAATCAAATGAGCGCCTGCTGCATACCCTTTGGGACTTGCGCGGCGCGATGGAAAACGAACGTGGAAGACCCCGAAGGCGGCGTTAAGCCGCAATTTGACGGGGCGTCGGCGGCAGGGCGCAGGGATGGCAAGAAGTCCAGGCGCCGCAAGGGCAAGCGCGGCGGGCAATCCCGCAACGCGGCTCATCCCGCTTCGCAAGAGCTTTCCGGCACTGCCGGACAGCCTGCGCGCCCGCTAGAAGAAGCACCCGGGAATCCGGCCCGCAAGCGTAAGCGCCGTCGCCGCGGCGGCCAAGGTGCTGCGCAGGACGGCTCACTTCACCCTCATGCCACCGAACAGACCGGAGCGGCAGGTCACGCCGCCCGGCCCGACAGCGATTCGGCGCCGAGCCGGCGCAATCGCCGCAAACATCGCGGCAAACGCGGTCTTCAGGGCCGGCCGTTGATACCGGGAAAGCCTTCCGGCGCGACGCAGCAGGAAGGCCGCGCGGAAGAGACAGCGCGCAGCACCGAGCCGCGCGAGGCGCAGAATGGCGCAATCGCCAGCCGCAAGGGCCGCGGGGATAGCGATGCGCGTCCCGGGCGCGAGGGAGATCGCGAGCACGTATGGCCGGACGAGCTCTACGCCGCTCTCGACCTCGGCACCAACAATTGCCGCCTGTTGATCGCTCAGCCGACCCGTCCGGGGCAATTCCGCGTCGTCGATGCTTTTTCCCGCATCGTGCGCCTCGGTGAAGGCCTTGCGGCAAGCGGCCGGCTGTCCGACGAGGCGATGGACCGGGCAATCGAGGCGTTGAGGATCTGCGCCTCCAAGCTTGGGAACCGTGAGATCCGCCGCATGCGGCTGATCGCCACCGAAGCCTGCCGCCAGGCGGTCAATGGCGAGGAATTCCTTGGCCGGGTCGTCGCCGAAACGGGGCTTGCGCTTGAGATCATCGATCGGGAGACCGAAGCGCGGCTTGCCGTCTCCGGCTGCTCGTCGCTGGTCGGACGTGAGACGCGCTCGGTCGTGCTCTTCGATATCGGCGGTGGTTCGTCGGAGATCGCCGTTATCCGCATCGGCGACAACCGTTTCAGTCGCCTCGCCAATCACATCACCCATTGGACCTCGCTGCCGGTCGGCGTCGTGACGCTGTCGGAGCGTCATGGCGGGCGGGACGTTACGCCGGAGGTTTTCGAAGGGATGGTGAGCGAGGTCGAAGGCATGCTCGGGCGCTTCGATTGCCCCGAGATCGAAATCGCCCAGACCGGCGATTTTCACCTGATCGGCACGTCGGGCACGGTGACGACGCTTGCCGGCGTCCATCTCGACCTGCCGCGTTATGACCGGCGCAAGGTCGATGGCATCTGGCTTTCCGATGGCGAGGTTTCCGCCATGCAGGCCAAATTGCTTTCCTGGGATTTTGCAAGCCGGGCCGCCAATCCCTGCATCGGTCCGGATCGGGCCGATCTGGTGCTTGCCGGCTGCGCCATCCTCGAGGCGATCCGCCGCCGCTGGCCGAGCCCACGCATGCGCGTTGCCGATCGCGGCTTGAGGGAAGGCCTGCTGACAGACATGATGGCCGATGACGGCGTGTGGCGGCGTAACCGCAACCGCCGCGGCCAGCGTGCTAGATAGGGAGAAGCCATGACCAAGGCACCGATCGCGGGAAACCGCACCGGCCGAAAGCTCGGCCAGCGCGTCAAGAACAAGAAGATGAAGGCTTCTTCCCGCCAATGGCTGCAACGCCATATCAACGACCCCTATGTGCAGCGCGCCCAACTTGAAGGTTATCGCGCCCGCGCTGCCTTCAAGCTGCTGGAGATCGATGAGAAATATCATATCCTGCGTGGCGCCAAGCGCATTATCGATCTCGGGGCGGCTCCCGGTAGCTGGTCGCAGATTGCCGCCAAGGTCACCGGTTCGACGGATGAGGATATCCGTGTGGCCGCGATCGATTTCCTCGAAATGGCCCAGCTTCCCGGCGTGAAGATCCTGCAGCTCGATTTCCTTGATCCGACCGCGCCGGAAAAGCTGATGGAAGCCGTCGGCGGCACGCCCGATCTCGTCATATCGGACATGGCGGCCCCGACCACCGGCCACCACCGCACCGACCACCTGCGCACCATGCATCTCTGCGAGGTGGCGGCCCATTTCGCCATTGAGGTATTGGGGGAGGGCGGACATTTCCTCACCAAGACCTTCCAGGGCGGCACGGAGCGAGACCTGCTCGCCATGCTGAAGCAGAATTTCCGCCAGGTCGTCCACGTCAAGCCGAATTCCTCACGCGCCGAATCGGTCGAGATGTTCCTGCTCGCCAAGGGCTTCAAAGGGCGAAAGACCGACGAGCAGACAGAGGAGGCTTGATCTTCGGGCCGGTCCTGTCCGATGATGGGCGATCCCGGAGTTGAACAGCTGATCCAATGCTTCTTTACGTGACGATCGGAACCAACGACCTTTACCGCGCAGGGCATTTTTATGATGCCGTACTGTCTGCGCTCGGCTATCGCCGCCAGCATTATTCGGAGGAGGAAATCGGCTATTCCGCCGACGGCGATACACGCTGCCGTTTCTGGGTGGTGACCCCGTTCAATCGCCGCCGGGCGAGCGCGGGTAACGGCGCAATGGTCGCGTTGGCCGCCGAAACGCGGGCGGCGGTCGATGCATTCCATGCGGCGGCGATCGCAGCCGGCGCTGTGGATGAAGGCGGGCCGGGCCTGCGCCCCTATCATGCGCATTTCTATGCCGCCTATGTGCGCGATCTCGACGGCAACAAGCTCAGTGCCGTCTGCGAAAGTCCCGAATAATCCGAGCTCTATTTCACCACCGGCTGTTCGGCCTCGATCGACGATGTCGCCATCCGCCGCGAGCGATGGCCGGAAACGAGCGCGCCGGCATTTCGGTCCATCCTGACGAAAGGAATGGTCGCGATGACGGTCAGTCCGGCGACGATGAAGAAGGCAAGATGGAAATCGGCGACATCAAGCGCCTCGCCGCGGAAATAGATCGAGGTTTCCAGGATTGCGGCGGCGACCGCGACGCCGAGCGCCAGGCTGATCTGCTGCATCACCGAGCTCATCGATGTCGCCTGGCTGGCTTGCGCATCATCGATATCGGCGAAGGCGAGCGCATTGACGCCGGTAAACATGAAAGAGCGGGAAAATCCGCCGAGAAGCAGCACGCCGATGATGACGAGATGCGGAGTCGAGGGCGTGAACAGGCCGGTGATGACGGTCACGAGGGTCGTCACCATGGCAGCGCCGAGAAGCGTCGTGCGGAAGCCGGCGGCTGCGAAAACACGCTTTGCCATGAACTTCGTGGTGATCGCTCCGATCGCGCCGGCAAAGGTGATGAGGCCGGATTGAAACGGCGTCAGTCCGAAACCGAGCTGCAGCATCAACGGCGTCAGAAACGGCATGGCGCCGACGCAGATGCGGAACAGCGTGCCGCCGACCGTGGAGGCTCGGAATGTCGGGTTCCTGAAGAGCTTGAGGTTGAGGATCGGCGCCGGGTGGCGCTTCGCATGACGCACATAGAGAAAGCCGCAGATGAGACCAATCAAGGTGGCCGTGACGCCGATGATCGGGGGCAGGGCCGGGAGGCTCACCACCGACAGGCCGAAAACGACGCCGGCCGCCGAAAGCGAAGTCAGCACGAAGCCGGTGAAATCGAGCTTCGGCGGCGCGGTCGCCTCCACCTCCGGTAAAAAGATCGTCGCAAGCCAGATGCCGATGATACCGACCGGCACATTGATCAGGAAGATCCAGTGCCAGCTGAAATAGGTGGTGATGAAGCCGCCGAGCGGTGGGCCGGTGAGCGGGCCGACGAGCGCCGGGATGGTGAGCAGCGCCATCGCCGAGACGAGGTCGCTGCGCTGCGTCGTGCGCACCAGGACGAGACGACCGACCGGCGTCATCATCGCGCCGCCCATGCCCTGCAGGAAGCGGGCGAAGACGAATTCGACGAGACTGGACGAGGCGGCGCATAAAATCGAGCCGATGACGAAGACTGCGATGGCAAGACGGAAGATCTTCTTGGCGCCAAACCGATCGGCCATCCAGCCGCTGACCGGAATGAACACCGCCAAGGCCACCATATAGGAGGTCAGAGCCAGCTTCAGCGTGATCGGCCCCACATTGAGATCCCTGGCGATCGCCGGCAGCGCCGTCGAGATCACGGTGGAGTCCATCTGTTCCATGAAGAGAGCGACGGCGAGGATCAGTGGGACGATGCGATTCATAGGAGGGAGCCTTGATGGGCGCGATTGAGCTGGGAAGGCCCGTGCTGTTTAGCCCCACTTCAGTGCCCTGCCAATGCTCAAATCCGCTTCGACGCCACGTTCGCTTCACGTCTGCGTGAGACGGCTTGTCCGACAACGTCGCCTGCCAAAATTGGCTTATGTTGACTCTGCCTGGTTAGGAAATCCGAGGCAGAGGTCATTGGAGCCTCGGGGCGATATATCCGCTGTCATGGGAGAAGAGATATATGGCGAGCTCGACCAGAATGAAGCGGCGCACGCTTTTTGCCGCAGGCCTCGGACTGTTGGTGGCGCCGGCAATTTTGAGAGATAAGGCCGAAGCGGCCGCGACTGGAGAACGTAGAAATATGAATGTGACGCATTTGCCAGAGATCAATCAGTTCAAGCTCGGTTCCTATAAATTTACCGTCGTGCGCGACGGCATCAACGTCTCCGAAAAACCCTATGAAACCTACGGCACCAATCAGGATCCTGAAACGGTCAAGGCGCTGCTGGCCGCAAGCTTCCTGCCGTCTGACAAGCTTGCGAACGGCTATGCGCCGGCCCTCATCGATACCGGCTCGGATGTCATTCTCGTCGATACCGGCTTCGGCGAGAACGGCCGTCCCCGCGGCACTGGAAAACTCATTGAGGGTCTGAAAGCCGCCGGATATTCGGCCGACGACGTCACCATCGTGGCGCTGACCCACCTGCATGGCGATCATATCGGCGGCTTGATGGAAAACGGTGCGCCTGCCTTCAGAAATGCCCGCTATGCCATCGGCCAGGCCGAATATGATTTCTGGTCGGACAAGAGGCGAGAGGGCACGCCCGCCGAGGCGGGTCACAAGGCTGTGCTTGCCAATGTCGCGCCGCTCGTCGAAAAAGCCACCTTCATCAAGGATGGGGAGAGTGTCGCGCCCGGCATCACGGCAATGCTGGCAGCCGGTCACAGCCCCGGGCATATGGTGTTCCATGTCGAATCGGAGGGAAAGCGCCTCATGGTAACAGGCGATACGGCCAACCACTATGTCCTGTCGCTGCTGCGTCCGGACTGGGAGGTCCGTTTTGATATGGACAAGGCGCAGGCGGCGGCGACGCGCCGCAAGGTTTTCGACATGATCGCCACCGACAAGATCGCTTTTCTAGGCTACCACATGCCGTTTCCGGCGGTCGGCTTCATAGAGAGGCAAGAAGGTGGCTATCGCTTCGTGCCGAAGACCTATCAGTTCGACATCTGAGCTGTCGCATGTCGCCCGGAAGTGTGCTGCGGTTTCGGGATAACGACATGCGTAAAAACAGAGACCCAAAGCGCATTGCATGAACCAAGTTGGACGCGATACGCTTTACCGCGCCGTGTGTCTTATCAGACGCGCAAAGGACGCTGTAACACTGTCAATCCTCGCATCGTGCTTTCCGAAATCGACTCCGATTTTCGCCCCGATGCAGTAGACGCATGGCACCCATGACGAGCCCGGCGCACCTGCCGGGCTTTTTGCTATTTCCTTCCTGTCATAGACGTGTTACCAGCCCTCGCCAACTTCCAAGCAACTCATGCACACCGCCGGGGCGGACGATTCGTTTCCGGACCGGGTTTGCATTTTCTTACATGAAGGAATTTGGCCATGGCACGCATCATTGAAACGGCAACCGGCGCGGACGCGCTTACCTTCGACGACGTGCTGTTGCAGCCCGGACATTCCGAGGTCATGCCCGGCCAGACGAACATCTCCACCCGCATCGCCAAAGATTTCGATCTCAACATCCCGATTCTCTCTTCGGCCATGGATACCGTCACCGAAAGCCGGCTGGCGATCGCCATGGCCCAGGCCGGCGGCCTCGGCGTCATCCACCGCAACCTGACGCCGGTCGAGCAGGCCGAAGAGGTCCGCCAGGTGAAGAAGTTCGAAAGCGGCATGGTCGTCAATCCGGTTACCATTGGCCCTGAGGCAAAGCTCGCCGAAGCGCTCGCCCTGATGAAATCGCACGGTATCTCGGGCATTCCCGTCGTCGAAAAGTCCGGCCGCCTTGTCGGTATTCTCACCAACCGCGACGTCCGTTTTGCTTCCGATCCGGAGCAGAAGATCCACGAACTGATGACCAAGGATAATCTGGTCACCGTCAAGGAGAGCGTCGATCAGCAGGAAGCCAAGCGCCTCCTGCATTCGCACCGTATCGAAAAGCTGCTGGTGGTCGATCCGGAAGGGCGCTGCGTCGGCCTCATCACCGTCAAGGATATCGAGAAGTCGCAGCTGAACCCGAACGCTTCCAAGGATGCGCAGGGACGGCTTCGCGCCGCCGCCGCCATCAGCGTCGGCGATGACGGCTTCGAACGCGCCGAGCGCCTGATCGAGGCCGGCGTCGACCTTCTGGTCGTCGATACTGCCCATGGCCATTCGCAGCGCGTTCTCGATGCCGTCACCCGCGTCAAGAAGCTTTCCAACTCGGTCAGGATCATGGCCGGCAACGTCGCCACCTATGACGGCACCAGGGCGTTGATCGATGCCGGTGCGGATGCCGTCAAGGTCGGCATCGGCCCGGGTTCGATCTGCACGACGCGCATCGTCGCCGGCGTCGGCGTTCCCCAGCTCGCGGCCATCATGTCTGCGGTCCAGGCCGCGCAGGATCAGGGCGTGCCCGTCATCGCCGATGGCGGCATCAAATTCTCCGGCGACCTTGCCAAGGCGATCGCCGCCGGCGCCTCGGCCGTCATGATCGGCTCGCTGCTGGCCGGCACCGACGAGAGCCCGGGCGAGGTCTATCTCTACCAGGGCCGTTCCTTCAAGGCCTATCGCGGTATGGGCTCCGTCGGCGCTATGGCCCGCGGCTCGGCCGACCGCTATTTCCAGGCGGAGGTGCGCGACACGCTGAAGCTCGTGCCGGAAGGCATCGAAGGCCAGGTGCCGTACAAGGGACCGGTCTCGGCCGTCGTCCATCAGCTCGCGGGCGGCCTCAAGGCCGCCATGGGTTATGTCGGCGGCAAGGACCTGAAGGATTTCCAGGAGCGGGCCACCTTCGTGCGCATCTCGGGCGCCGGCCTTCGCGAAAGCCATGCACATGACGTCACGATCACCCGCGAAAGCCCGAACTATCCGGGCGCCGGCCTCTGACCATGAAGGTGGGCAGCGGGATACCCCTTTGGGTCGTCGCGCTGCTCGCAGCCCTTTGTCTTGCCGTACTCGCCTGGACGACCTTCGGCTTTGTCGTTCCGTTCAAGCACGAAACCGGACAGGCGGTGCTCGACACCTATTTCGCCGGTTACGACGAATCGGCCGTCTTCCACATGCAGAAGCTGCTCGATGAAAACGAGACGGCGACGAAGCTGCTGCGCGCCATGTATTTCGGGCCGGAGCTCATCTTTCCGGCATTGCTGACAGCCCTGCTGTTTCTCGCCTTCGTCAAGCTTGGTCCTGTCGGCTCATGGTTCGGCCGCTCGCTGCACCCGCTCGTCGCCAAGGCGGTCTACCTGCTGCCTTTCATCTACGGCATCGCCGACTATGGCGAGAACATATCGAGCCTTATTGCCTTCGGCGATAGCACGTCGGCCGCTCTTGCAACGCATTTGCTGCCGTGGATGACCCGGCTGAAATTCGCAAGCCTCGCCATCTGCTTCATCGTCATCGCCCGGCTTGCCATCGCCCGCTGGCTCCGTCCGCGCGAAGACTAACGGCATCCTCCTCGCCTGCCTCTGCGCTCTCACGCCGCGCTAGTATCCGGTTGCCGTTTCGGCTACTGCTCGCCGCGACTGCAAAAGTGGAAAGGGACGCGGCCATATGACCGACTTTCAAATTTTCTGGCCACTCGTTGCCCATGTGGCCCTGGTCTATGGTCTTTATGCTCTTCTTGGCATGCGGCGCGCAAAAATGGTCCGCGCCGGCCGCATCGCGAAATCGGATTATCGTGAAAATCGCGACGAGCCGGCCGAAAGCCTGGTCGTCAAGAACTGCCTCGCCAACCAGTTCGAACTGCCTGTGCTTTTCTACGCCTGCTGCGTTCTTCTCTATGTGACCGAGGCCGATAATGTCGTCGCCCTCGGTCTCGCCTGGCTCTTCGTCGCCTTGCGTTATGCCCATGCCGCAGTCCACGTTACCAGCAACGACATGCGCTACCGCAGCCCCATCTTTGGTGCCGGCTACCTCGTGCTTGCCGCCATGTGGGTGTGGCTTGCCGGTTGGATGGCGATGAGCTGACGCTATCGCGAAGTCTCATCGTCCGTAGCTGTGGACAAATTCAAGGTATTACCGCGAAGCGTGTGACCTGGCGCTTTGGTGGCGCCACTCGGCAGTCGCGACTTCAGCACCCTTTTCTTCTTTGAGGAGTATTACAACTATTTCAGGTCTGTCAGATACTGGATCAATTAGCAGGATATGCTTTGAAGGTACGATTTCATACGCTTTAGCCGATCGTTAAAATGCGAGTGTTTCCATTTACGGCTGATGAAGACCTGCATGTCATATCGGCTCGATGCGCCGGTGGCAGATCGCTTTCGTCGCGAAAAAAAATGATAAGAATGGGAACGATATGGGCGCCGAAAGCATGGATCGCATAGGCCTGCGCAGAAAGCCGAAGCAGGAGCGCAGCATCCAGAGGCTGGACCTCATTCTCGCCGCCGCCGCCAGGATCATCGCTAAAAAAGGCGTCAGCGCCATGCGGATGACGGAGCTCGCCGTCGCCGCCAAGGTGCCGATCGGTTCGGTCTATCAATATTTCCCGGAGAAGGCTGCGATCGTCAAAGCCCTGTTCGACCAGCACGCCTCGGCGATCCAGGCGAAGACGGCGGCGATGTTTGACGATGTGCGATCGCTCGATCAGGCGCTCGACCGCGTCTGCGCCGTGATCGACTGGTACTACGAATCCTACCGTAACGATCCTGTCTATCTCGGCGTCTGGATGGGCACGGAGATGGATCAGGATCTGCTACAGCTGAACATCGAGCATAGCGGTCGTGTCGCCGGCATTTTCCATGACGCCGTTCGCGGCCTGGCGCCCGACCTTTGCGACGAAGAAATGTACGCGCGCACCTACCTGTTCAGCCACCTGATCGGCGCCGTCATCCGGCTTGCCGCCGTCAGCGAAGAGACCTTGGCGCGGCGCATGCTCGACGAGTGGAAGCGCGTCATCCGCGGTTCCCTTTTCGCCGTGACCGGCCAGAATGCTGCCGCCTGAAAACCCTTACCAGCTCGGCACCATGTTGGCGGCCTTCAGCCGCGGGTAAAGCCGCGCCTGGGCGGATTTGACGTCTGCCTCCAGATTGTCGTCGACGACGGCAGGGGTAATGTTGTCGAGGCAGGCGGTGATGTGGGCGGTGATCGCATTCATGAGCGAAATCGAAACGCCCGGCCGCTTCATGATGCCGATCTGCACCGGCGGCAGCGCCGGGAAGCCGTCCGCCTGGCTCAGCACCTTCATACCCGTCCGCAACGCCGATTCCGGCATCACCGAAACCGCCATGCCGGCGAGCACGGCGGCGGCAACGACGGTGCAGGACCAGCTGGTGAACAGGATCTGGTGTTCGCGGCCGACCGCGTCGAGCGCCGAACAGGCGAGCTGGCGCCATTGGCAATCGCGCCGGCCGACGGCGAGCGGCACGGGCGCGTCGTCGCGGATCGGATGGTTGGCCGACCCGACCCAGCAGAGCGGCTCGGTTCTCACCACATCCGACATGCGCTCGCGCGGGTTATGGGTAACGAGAGCGATATCGAGCTCGCCCTTGTGCATGCGCTCGGCAAGATCCACCGAAGGCTCGCAGACGATGTAGAGTTCGACATTCGGATGCGTCTTGGCGAAGCGTCCGATGATTTCGGGCATGTAGCGGTCGGCGTAGTCATCGGGCGTACCGATGCGCAGCGTCCCCTCCAGCCTATTGTCGTCGAAGGCGGCGATCGCCTCGTTGTTGAGGCGGATAATGCGCCGGGCGTAATTGAGCAGCTTCTCGCCCTCGACCGTCAGGCGGTTGCCGCGCCCGTCCTTGATGAACAGCTGCTTGCCGATGCGTTCCTCGAGGCGGCGCATCTGCATGGAGACGGCCGATTGGGTCTTGTAGACCTTGTCGGCGGCCTTGGTGAAGCTGCCGGAATCGACGATGGCGATGAAAGTCTGCAACTGGTCGAGATCAAGAGGCGCGGACATGGCTTCACCCATAAAGATAGCTGATGATAATCATTAGAAACATTCGTTGGACTGATCAATAGGTCTTAGGCATCTTCGGGATGCAAATCAAGCAAAGTGAAGGACAGACACCCTGCCTGTCCGAGCCGAATTCAGCCTTGCTCCTTCCCGCACGACCTCGCGGGAGGGGTGGGTTGTTGCGTGCCCGAAAGAAAGGAGAGTTCGATGCACACGACAGACCGAACAATAGAACTCGACTGCGGCAAGCTTACGCCGACGTTTACCCAGCGTCTGGTGGCAGCCCTCATGCCGCTGGCCTCCATCTTTCGCGTGTTCCGCAATCGTATGGAGATCAATAGGCTGCATGATCTGAGCGACACGCAACTGAGGGATATCGGCCTTACCCGGGCCGATCTCACCTCCGCGTTCCTGGCGTCGACCTTTTTCGAGGACCCGTCGGAACATCTGACGCGCTCGGCGCGCAATCGCTGGCGTCTCTCATCGCTCTTCAGCCCCTACGAGGATTAGGGGCATCGAGTTTCCCCGCAGGGTGATAGCCAATAGCCCTGCCTCTTGACCCGGTGATCGGCTTTTCCCAAGCCATCTCCGGGTTTTTTTATGCCTTGGTTTCAGGCGGCTTCGGCCGGTAGGTTTCGAAGATCGCTTCCAGGCTCTTCTGGTAGCTCTTCTGTACTTCGAGCCCGCTGTCGAACATGGCGTTCAGCATCTGGGCGTAGCTGTCGGCATTGACCTTCGCCTCTTCCTTCGGCGCCTCCGGCGGCTTCGATACCGGTTGCTGGGCCGCCGGCTGCTGACCGAGGCCTGCCATCATTTCCTGGAAGGCCTTGGCAAAGGGGTTGTCGAGGAAGGGGTTCGGCTGAGGCGTCGGTTCCGGCTTCGGTACCGAAAACATCAGCTGCATCGCCTGGGTGAAGGGATTGTCGAAGATGCTGGGCTCTGGGGCTGCCTTCGGCTTCGGCGCAAAGCCGGTACTCTCAAGCCATTTCTGGATCGTTTCGCCCATCGCCGTGTTGACGAAGGGATTGACGGGGGAGGCCATCTGGCCGGTCGTCTGCTTGAAGAGCCCGCCCATCAGCGTATCGGCGAGCACCGGCAGCATCTGCTTGTAGATGTCCTGGCCGATGCCGGTCATCTGCGCGGCCTGGGCGGCGACCGCGCGCGAGACCTCCTTCGAGCCGAAAAGCTGGGCAAGGATATTGTTGCCGTCCGAAATGCCCTCCGGCGTGAAGGCCCGGCTCATATCCTCGAAATATCGCGCATAGTTGCCGGAGGCCACAGCCTGCATCAGCCCGACGAAATCATAAGGATTGCTCGTGCTGCGTTTCAGGCCGGCGGAAAAGGCGGGCATCAGCGCTGCCATCGCCTTCGTCGCCTGTTCCTGCGCCAGGTTGTATTGGCGGGCGACCGCCTCCAACGCCGCGCCGTTCTGCGCCTGCATCATCATGTCGAAGAGTGGCAGCATGGAAGTCCCTTTCCCCGAGTCGTGACGCGTGTAACGTCACTATATCCGGAAATGGTAATACGCAAACGGCTTTTTGCCAGAAGAGCTTAAAGCGATTCCGGCAAAATTGCGCACCGATATTTCCCTCGCATGTGCAAGAGGAACCTGGGGCAGGTTCAGTACTGATAGTCCTCGAAGACCGGCTCGACGGAGCCCTTCCAGCGGCCATTGTAGAGAGCCAGCAGATCCTCGGCGAGCGTCGCCTTTTTGGCGAGTACTTCCTCAAGCGGCGCCAGGAAGATGCTCTCGTCCTGGCCCTCCTTGTTAAGCTTGCCTCGCGCCTTGAGGCCGGCCCTTGATATGCCGACCACCTCGCGCGCCAGGTCGAAGAGCGGATGCCCGCGAAACTCAGCCTTCAATCCCTCCGCGGGAACGGCATTGCGCAACGCGCCGACCTCGGCAAAGCTCCAGTCCTTCGTCAAGTTGTCGGCGGCCTCGAGCGCGGCATCCTCGTAGAGCAACCCGACCCAGAAGGCCGGAAGCGCGCAGATGCGCCGCCACGGCCCACCGTCGGCGCCGCGCATTTCGAGGAAACGCTTTAGCCGCACGTCGGGGAAGAGCGTGGAAAGATGGTTCGTCCAATCGCCCATCGTCGGCGCCGGATCGGCAACCTCGCCCTTCAAGGCGCCGTTCATGAACTGGCGGAAGGTGACATGCGTACAGTCATGGTAGTGGCCGTCGCGGACGATGAAATACATCGGCACGTCGAGCGCCCATTCGGTATAGTCGTGGAAGCCGAAATCGTCGCGGAAAGTGAAATCGAGCAGGCCGGCGCGCCGGTTGTCGACATCGCGCCAGATATCGCCGCGCCAGGAGAGCAGCCCGTTCGGCTTGCCCTCGGTGAAGGGCGAGGATGCAAAGAGAGCGGTCGCCAGCGATTGCAGCTTCATCGAGACGCGCATTTTCTTGCGCATATCGGCTTCCGAGGAGAAGTCGAGGTTCACCTGGATCGTGCAGGTGCGGTACATCATGTCGAGACCCTTGGTGCCGACCTTCGGCATATAGCGGGTCATGATCTCGTAGCGTGATTTCGGCATCTGCGGCGTTTCCGCATAGGTCCATTTCGGACTGCCGCCGATGCCGAGGAAGCGGATGCCCATCGGCTCGGCGATTTCGCGCAGTGTCGCCAGATGCTGGTTCGATTCCTTGCAGGTCTCGTGGATCGTCTCCAGCGGCGCGCCGGAGAGTTCAAACTGGCCGCCGGGCTCGATCGAGATCGCGCCCATGCCGCTCTGTTCGGCCAGGCCGATGATGTTGCCGCCGTCCATGATCGGTTCCCAGCCGCATTTCTTCTGCAGGCCGGTCAGCAGGGCCGAAATGCTGGCATCGCCGAAATAGGGAACCGGGCTGTTGTCGGCGCGGAAGAAGGCGAATTTCTCGTGTTCGGTGCCGATCCGGAAGCGCTCGCTCGGCTTGTTGCCCGCGGCGAGATAGTCGGTCAATTCCTGGACCGAAGAGAGCGGCGTCTGGTCGGTGGTGTCGCGGGCCATGCGGGGTACCTGTATTTAAAAGAGGCGCCCAAGGGGGCCGGGCAATTGGAAGGTGATTAGGACCCAAGCCACGTCTGTTGCAAGTGAAATTGTTTCAACGACGCATCAAAAAATTAACAGCGATTTCCGTGTCAACCCGATTTCTCATTCACGTCCAGTCGCCGATCGCCGCCTGGACCACCGCGAGCGCCGCGACGGCCGCCGTATCGGCTCTCAGGATGCGTGGTCCGAGCGGAATGGCGGTGACGAAATCGAGGCTTCGAAGCCGCGCCCGTTCTTCCTCCGAAAAGCCGCCCTCCGGCCCGACGAGCAGAGCAAGATGCCTTTCCTGGATTGCAGACAACACCGGTAGCGGGTTTTGGCCGGCATCGCCCTCGTCGCAATAGATGATGCGCCGCTCGCTCGGCCAGCGGTCGAGCAGGTCGGAAAGCTTCATCGGCTCGGCTACCTCAGGAATGCCGAGAACGCCGCATTGCTCCGCCGCCTCGACGACATTGGCGCGCAGCTTGTCGAGATTGGTGATCTTGCCCTGCACATGCTGGGTCATAACCGGCTGCAGCAGGCCCGCGCCCATTTCGACCGCCTTCTGCACGAGATAATCCAGGCGGCCGACCTTGAGCGGCGCGAAGAGATAATGCAGATCGCAAGGTGCCGGCTGTGGCCGTGTCTGCTCGGTTGCCGTCAGCTGGATGCGCTTGCGCGTGGGGAACGAAAGGGTCGCCTTCCACTCGCCGTCGCGGCCGTTGAAGAGCAGGATCTCAGCGCCGTCCTCCAGCCTCAGCACATTGGCGAGATAGTTGAACTGATCGGCATTCGCCTCCACGGCGGCGCCGCTGGAAAGCGGGGCGTCGACGAAAAGCCGTTGCATGCGGAAATTGGCGCGCATTCGAAAAACTCGGGGCCTTGAAGCATGTCTCGCAAAAGTGTGCAGCGGTTTTGCGAGAAAGGCATGCTGGAAAATAGAGACCTAAAGCGCGGCACGACGCGCTTTAGACGAAGAGCGCGAACATAACCCAATAAATCATCGCCGCAAGCACTCCTGAAACCGGCACAGTGACGATCCAGGCGGCGACGATCGTCATGAAATGCGAGCGGCGCACCAGATAACGCCGCCGCGTCTCGTGGATATTGGGCTCTTCCGGTTCGTCGATATCAAAGCTCTCGGCCTTGCGCCTGATATAGGCGATGCGTCGCTTGGAATGGCGGGTATACCACTCGCGGAAGAAGCCGACGCCGAAGACGGAGCCGACGGCGATATGGGTCGTGCTGACCGGCAGGCCGAGCCAGGAGGCGACGATGACGGTGAAGGCGGTCGATAGCGCGACGCAATAAGCGCGCATCGGATTGAGCTTGGTGATCTCCTCGCCGACCAGGCGAATGAGGCGCGGCCCGAAAAGCAGCAGGCCGACGGAGATGCCGAAGGCGCCGATCAGCATCACCCAGAGCGGCGGATGACCGACGGCGTCGCCGCCGATACCGACCGAATGCACGATCGCCGAAAGCGGACCGACTGCATTCGAAACGTCGTTTGCGCCATGCGCGAAGGAAAGCAGTGCCGCGGAGCCGATCAGCGGCAGACGGAACAGGGGGCGTAGCGAGCTGTTGCGGTTTTCGAGATCTCGCGCTTGGGCAAGGACGAGCGGGCGGGCGACAAGCCAGCTCACCAGGCCGATGCCGATCCCGACGAGGATGATCGTGAAAGAGGAAAACCGGCCGTGGGGTGACAGTTGCAGCACCATATAAGCCATGAAGCCGCCGGCCATCACTCCGACCAGAACCGGAACCCAGTGTCGCGCCGCTGCAATCTTGTCGTCGCGATAGACGATGAGGGTCTTGACGAAATAGAGAAGGCCCGCGGCGATCAGCCCGCCGATCAGCGGCGACGTAATCCAACTCGCGGTGATTTCCAGCATAACGCGCCAGTTCACCGGTTCCGGCCCGACAGCACCAATGCCGGCGCCGATCACCGCACCGACGATCGCATGCGTGGTGGAAACCGGCGCGTTCATCCAGGTGGCGAGGTTGATCCACAGCGCCGCTGCCATCAGCGCCGCCATCATGATCCAGCCGAGCTCGACCTGCGGCACCTGGACCGTGTCGACGATGTCGGAGGAAATCGTCTTGACCACATCGCCGCCGGCGACCGTGGCGCCCAAAACCTCGAAAATCGCGGCCATGACGAGCGCCTGACCCATCGTCATGGCGCGCGCGCCGACGGCCGCGCCGACATTGTTGGTCACGTCATTGGCGCCGATATTCATCGCCATGTAGCCGGCAAGGGCGGCCGCCGCGACGACAAGCACTGCTCCCGGCCGGTCGAACACGTAGACGCCGGCAAAGAGCATGGCGAGACCGACGAAAATCAGCCCGAGACCGGGCGCTACCAGCGGTCGCAAGACATGTTTCGTCACGTCCTCGGCACGAGTGAGCTTCTCGAGATCTTTGTCGAGCGTGCGTTTCGTGAGAACTGCGGGACGTGGCGGCATTCTATATCCCAGGGAATGAATCTGCTTCTACGCTGCTTTTCTAGCAGTGCAAGATGGCAGGATTCATTTCGCTGAAATTTGCTTTGCCGCCGGAATTTCTTTCGCCGCCTTGGCCGAAAGCCGGTCGACCATCTTTCGCTTGAAGGCAAGAAGGAGGCCGCGAAGCTCTGGTTCGCGCACACGGCTGGCTGCCTCATCGAGTGAGACCCATTCGATGGTGCGCTCGCCCTTTTCCTTGAAGTTCTTCGCCATGCCGGTGACTTCAAGCGCATAGACCTGCACCTTGCAGATCACCTGCACCCCGTCGCGCAATAGTTTCGGATAACTGTAAGCGCCAAGCGTTTCCGTCTCGATCGTGCCGCGGACGCCGGCTTCCTCGAGAGCTTCCTGCATGGCGACCTCATGAGCACACTTCCCGTTCATCGGCCAACCCTTGGGAATGACCCAGCGGCCGGTGTCGCGACTCGTCATAAGGAGAACCTCGATTTCACCGCTCTTCTTCTTTACCCGGTAGCAGACCGCACCATATTGCTGTCGCGGCGGCCGCCGAAACATCAGTTGCACATCGGATGCCAGGCGGGCGAGAAGAGTCAATTATCGGGTCACCTTTAAAAGTGGTCGTTAGGAATCACTCATATACGTGTATCACGAAAAGCTTACGCAATCCAAAGCCGCAGACGATCCAGAAACGCGATTTGATCGATGTGATAGGGTAATCAAGCCGGGGCGGGCTTGGAAAATCCGTCACATCCTGTTTCGAATGCGTCACGTTGCACAGCTGTACAATATGGCGTGACCTTGCCTTTCGTTCAATGGCAAGATCAAGTGATCCACCGTGTTTTTTGAATGTGGTAGCCATGCGTCTTCCCCCGCTCAATGCCATCCGCGCCTTCGAAGCCGTCTGCCGTCATGGCAGCATTTTGAAGGCTGCCGAAGAGCTGAATGTGGTGCGCGGCGCCGTGCGCCAGCAGATCGCCACGCTGGAGAATCACGTCGGCCGCAAGCTCTTTGCGCGTGACGGCCGCAAGCTGGTCCCGACCGTGCAGGCCAGCGCTTTCGCCGCCGCCGCAGGCGCGGCTTTTGACATCCTGCAGCGTGCCGCTTTGGAGCTTGAAGGCACCGTGCCCGGCCGCATCCGGCTCGGCGTGCCCTCGGCTTTCGCGGTCTGGTGGCTGATGCCGCGCGTCGCGGATATGCAGGCAAGCCTCGGCGATATGACGGTCGATATCGTGCCAATGACCGTGGTCGAGCCGCTGCAAATGCACCCAGATTTGGACGCTGTAATTATGGGCGGCGAATACAGGCCGGCCGCCGGCATCACCGCCCTGCGTTTCATGGAGGACGAGTTCGGCCCGGTCGCGACGCCGGCTCTTGCCGCGACGCTATCCAAGGCCCCTAAGGAGATGGGCGCGCTGACGATGCTCGCCAGCCGCAGCGTTCCGAAGCTCTGGGACGAATGGTTCGCCGAAAGCGGCACGCCGCCCGTCGTCTTTTCCCGCATCCAGGAATTCGAGGATCTGCTGTTGGCGCTGGCTGCTGCCCGCTCGGGGCTCGGCATCGCTCTTGCGCCACGCGCCTCGATCGGAGGCGATCTTGAACGCGGAGATCTGGTCGCGCCCTACGGCTTCATCTCCCGGCCGTTAGGCTACAGCCTCTGCTGCCGCACGCTGGATGCGAAACGGCCGGCCTTTGTGGCTCTGTCCGGCTGGCTGCTTCGTTGCGGGACAGCGGCCTGAAACGGCAGTTTTTCTGCTCCTTCGCCAGAATTACTTCCATATTCGCAGCCCTGTTGCTCCGCTAAAACAGAACCATACGCAAATAGGGAATATTTGATGGAAAAGACCACGACCCGCATCGACTGGATCGGCGGCAGCTGTCGGCTGCTTAAGGCGACGGCGGCCGAATTCGAGCGCACATGTCCCTTCGAGGGCCTATCGATCGGAACCGGCATCCATCTTGAACCGAAGACCGTGGCGCTGCTGATGACTTTGCGCGCCGGCGGCGCACGCCTCGTCTGCACCGGCAATCTCAACAGCACCCAGCCGTCGACAGTGGAGTTCCTGCGCTCGCAGGGCATCACGGTCTTCGCCACGCAGACGACCGATCCTGCCGCTCATCATCAAAGCCTCGAAGCAGTCCTTGCCGAAAAGCCGGACCTGCTGCTCGACAATGGCGGCGATCTCTTCGCCATCGCGGCGGAAAAGCCGTATGCCAATCTCCGCGGCGGCACCGAGGAAACCACCTCGGGCCGCACCCGGCTGTTGCCGCTGCGCGAGCGCCTGAACATGCCGATCCTCGTCATCAATGACAGCCCGATCAAGCAGTTTGCCGAAAACAGGCATGCCGTCGGCCAGAGCCTGTTCGAAAGCTACCTGCGATTCACCAACCGATCCACCAACGGCAAGCGGGTGACGGTGTTCGGTTACGGCGCCTGCGGCAAGGGCACGGCAGCCTGTTTCCGCAACGCCTTCTCCACCGTCAGCGTCGTCGATATCGATCCGGTGACGACGCTCGAAGCCCATCTCGACGGTTTTGTCACACCGCTGCGCGACGAGGCGATCCGTTCGGCCGATATCATCGTCACCGTCACCGGTTTCGCCGGTATCGTGACGGCCGCCGACCTGCCGCTCATCAAGGACGGCGCGATCCTGATGAATGGCGGCCATTTCCCCCACGAAATTGATATGGAGGCCTTCCGCCGCCATCCCGATGTCACCGGCCTCGACCGCTACGAGGCCGATCATATCGAGACTTTCCACCTCAAGGACAACAGCTCCTTCCACGTGCTCGGCGGGGGTCACATGGCCAATCTCGCCGGCCCGCGGCCGCTCGGCAATACGGCCGAATCGATGGATCTCGGTTTCACGCTCCAGGCCCGCTGCCTGGAACGTGTCGCCAGAGGCGAGGCCGGCGCCGATTCCTGCATTGTGCCTGTGCCAAGAGATATCGATGCGATGGTGGCGAGTGCCTATCTCGATCTGGCGCGTTAATTTCTAGTCCTTAGATTCAACCTCGACGACGAGCTTCCCATCTGCCTGCCGATTTTCGAGCAGTTGATGCGCCGTGTCGACATCGGCAAGGGTGAAGCGGCGCGGGTCGAGCTTCGGCATCACCTTGCCAGCTTCGATAAGTTTCGTCATCTCCCGCATGATTTCGCCGTGATGGACGCGTCCCTCGCCGGTCAGGAGCGGCAACAGCGTGAAGACGCCGGAATAGCTCGCGGCCTTGAAGGAAAGTGGGGCCAGTGCATGGTTTCCCCAGCCGAGGCAGCTTACGACGTGGCCGAACCGTTTGACGGCCTGAAACGCCGTGTCGAGCCCTTGCCCGCCGATCGTGTCATAGACCAGGTCGAAACCCTTGCCGCCGGTATATCTGCCGACATAGGCCTCCACCGTTTCCGCCGCATGATCGATCGGCGCAGCACCCAGACTGCTGAGATAAGCTGCCTTCGAGGCGCCATCGACGACATAGACCTCGGCGCCGGCAGCCTTGGCGATCTGCGCGACGATATGGCCGACACCGCCGCCGCCGAGCACGAGAACCTTTTGGCCGGCCTTGACCAGGGCGCGATCGACCAGCCCTTCCCATGCGGTGATTGAGATCAGCGGCAGGGCGGCTGCCTCGCGCATCGAAAGATTGTGCGGCTTTGGCGCAAGCAATGCTGCATCGACGGCAGCGAATTCTGCAAGCGATCCCTGAATGCCGCCGACCCCTCCGGTCATGCCGTAGACCTCGTCGCCGCGTCGGAAGCCGCTGACGCCTATTCCGATTTCTTCGACAACACCCGCCATATCGATGCCGAGAATGGCGGGAAGGGGATGACGGGCATGGGCGGCTTTGCCGGCCCGGATCTTGGTATCGAGCGGATTGATGCCGCTTGCCCTGTTGCGCACCAGGATCTGGCCCTCGCCAGGCACCGGCTTGGCAATATCGGCGATGCGCAGTAGCGATTTCGGCGATTCCGCCAGCAGCGCTTTCATCGTTGATTGTGCAGACATGGAACTCTCCAATGTTCGCATTGCCGCGCCTGTTATGGAGCGCCTGCAATGATCGTTTGTCCTGAAAGAAAGATGGTTCATTGAATTTCGAATGAAAACAAAAGATAATAACTGAAATCCATGCATTTTTGTTTGGAAGATACGACGATGGAATGGAGTGACCTGAAACTGTTTCTGGCGATCGCGCGCTTCGGCACGTTGGGGGCCGCGGCGCGCAGCCTGGGCCTGACGCAGCCGACGATGGGCCGGCGCTTGCGCGCCCTCGAGGTCTCTCTCGGACAGACGCTTTTTCAGCGGACCGCCGATGGCTTTGTGCTGACCGACGAAGGTGCGTCCGTGCTTGCCGCCGCCGAGCGTATCGAGGAGGAAGCGCTGGCTATGGAGCGCGCGCTTGCCGGCGGCAGTCGTCAGCTCGATGGGTTCCTCAGGCTGTCCTCATCCGACTGGTTTGGCGCGCATGTGCTTTCGCCAGTGCTGGCGGAATTCTCGCTGACCTATCCGAAGGTCGTGGTCGAACTATTGACTGACAGCCGACTTCTCAGCCTGTCGCGGCGCGAAGCCGATCTCGTCTTTCGCATCGCGCCCTTCACGGAGACGGAAGTCATATCGCGCAAGCTCATCCATATCGAATACGGCCTTTATATCAGCCGCCGCGCGCCGCATCCGCGGGCGGGTGGCGGAGCCGGAGCCCGTCTCGTCACCATGGATGAGGCTTTCGGCGACATCCCGGATGTCGGCTGGTTGAAACGCATGCTGCCACAGGCCGAAATCGTCATGCGCAGCAACAACCGCGATGTGCAGGCCACGCTCTGCGCCAGCGGAGCCGGACTTGCCGTCCTGCCGCGGCCACTCGGCGATTCCCTTGCGGCCATCGAACTGGTCGATCTCGGCGAAGCGCCGCCCGGCCGGGACACCTGGGTCGGCTATCACCGCGATATGAAGCGCCTAGCGCGGCTGCGAGCCCTGCTGGATCTCGTCATCGAGAGGCTGGCGCACTGAATCGGTCGACGTCTGCCCCTACCGCTCCCAATAGGGGATCGGACCGTAAAGCTCTGCCAGATAGTCGATGAACAGCCGCACTTTCGCCGGCAGGAACTGCCGGCTGGGATAGACCGCCGACAGCGCGACATTGTGCGAGCCCTCGTAGGCCGGCAGCACCTGCACCAGCCGGCCGGCCTTGAGCTCTTCGCCGATATCCCAGGTGGAACGCAGTGCGATGCCGAGGCCGGCGATCACCGCCTCGCGGATCACCTCGCTCGAATTGGTAATCAGCATGCCCTCCGGCCTGAGGCTGCGCGCGCCGTCCGGTCCGTTGAGGCGCCAGGTATCGTTGTTGTGCGCGGGAAGGCAGCGGTGGTGTTTCAGATCGTCGATATCACTGGGCTCGCCGTGCGCGGCAAGATAATCCGGCGAAGCGCAGAGCAGCCGGCGCACCGGCGCCAGTCGGCGGGCGACGAGGCTTGAATCGGTTAGCTCCGCGATGCGGATGGCCAGATCGAAGCCACCGCCGACGATATCGGAGAATTCGTCGGTCAGCACCAGGTTGATGGCAAGCGCCGGATGCGCCGCCATGAACGCTTTCAGATGCGGCGCGATATGCATGCGTCCGAAGGAGGTCGGCGCCGAAATCTTCAGCGTGCCGTGCATCTGCGCCGAGCGGCCGGAAATATAGAATTCCGCCTCTTCCAAGCCGGCGAGAATGCCGAGAACGCGGTCGTAAAAGCCTTGCCCCGCCTCCGTCAGCGAGATCTGCCGTGTCGTGCGCTGCAGAAGCCGCGTGCCGAGCCGGTCCTCCAGCCGCTTGATCCTTTTGGAGATGACGGCGGGGGAAAAGCCCAGTGCACGCCCGGCGAGCGACATGCTTCCCGTCGAGACGACCTTGGCGAAGATTTCGAGATCACCCAGATTGGTCATGCGGTTCCGCGACTTTTTCCCCTTTAGGCATAAGTGCTTAGCATTTGCGCCGCTATCGGGAAAGTGCTAAGCCGATTATCGGCGGCAGGGAGGTTTGCAGGCCTCTTCCTGCTATTATTTTCCGTCATCAGGGCCAGGGAGAACGCTATGTCCGACGCCATTCCGTTTCTTGAGCCCCGCGCCGATGTCCTGGCGCGCCGCGCTCAGATTGTTGCCGATCTGACCGACCTCCTGCCGCCGGAATGCCTGGTCCACGAGGCGCGCGAACTGGTGCCGTTCGAGACCGATGCCTTCGTCTCCTACCGCCGCCTCCCGCTCGCCGTCGCTCTTCCGCGCACGACGGCCGAGGTCTCGGCGATCATGCGTTATTGCCATCGCTATGGCATTCCCGTCGTGCCGCGTGGCGCCGGCACCTCGCTTTCCGGCGGCGCCATTCCGCAGGAGGATGCCGTCGTGCTCGGCCTGTCGAAGATGAACAGCATCCTCGAAATCGACCTGCCAAACCGCGTCGCCGTTGTTCAAGCCGGCGTCACCAATCTCAATATTTCCGAGTCCGTTTCCGCGGACGGTTTTTTCTATGCGCCTGACCCGAGTTCACAGCTCGCCTGCACCATCGGCGGCAATGTCGGCATGAATTCCGGCGGCGCCCACTGTCTGAAATATGGCGTGACGACCAACAATCTGCTCGGCGTCAGAATGGTGCTGGTCGACGGCTCGGTGATCGAGCTCGGCGGCAAGGCGCTGGATGCGGCGGGTTACGACCTGCTCGGTCTTGTCTGCGGCCACGAAGGCCAGCTCGGCATCGTCACCGAGGCAACGGTGCGGCTGATCGCCAAGCCGGAAGGCGCGCGCCCTGTGCTCTTCGGTTTCGAAACGTCGGAAGAGGCCGGCGCCTGCGTTGCCGATGTCATTGCCGCCGGCATCATTCCCGTTGCGATCGAATTCATGGACAAGCCGGCAATCGAGATCTGCGAGGCCTTCGCCCATGCCGGTTATCCCCTCGATGTCGGGGCGGTGCTGATCGTCGAGGTCGAAGGTTCGGAAGCCGAGATGGACGCCACGCTGAAGGACATCGTCGAGATCGCCCGGCGGCGCGGGGTGAAAACCGTGCGTGAATGCCAGTCGGCGACGGAGGCGGCGCTGATCTGGAAGGGCCGCAAATCCGCCTTCGGCGCCACCGGCCGCATCGCCGACTATATCTGCATGGACGGCACCGTGCCGCTCAGCCAACTGTCCCACGTACTGAAGAGAACCGCCGAGATCGTCGATCACTACGGACTGCGTGTCGCCAACGTTTTCCACGCCGGCGACGGCAACATGCATCCGCTGATCCTCTTCAACGCCAATGATCCCGAAGATGCCGCCCGCGCGGAAGCCGCCGGCAACGAAATCCTGAAGCTCTGCGTCGATGCCGGCGGCTGCCTGACCGGCGAACATGGCGTTGGCATCGAAAAGCGCGACCTAATGCGGCACCAATATTCCGAAGCCGATCTCGCCCAACAGATGGCAGCGCGCGCCGCCTTCGATCCCGGCTGGATCCTCAACCCGTCGAAGGTCTTCCCGCTCGAAGGGCGACCGGCCGCATGATCGATCTGATGCCGACCAGCGAGGAACAGGCGGCGGCGATCGTCCGCGCCCATGCGGAGACTGGACGGCCGCTCGCGATCTGCGGCGGAGATACCCGTTCCGGTTTCGGCAATGCGGTTGCATCGGAAGACCGGCTGCGATCGACCAGGCTTTCCGGCATCGTCGCCTATAATCCCGGCGAGATGGTGATGACCGTTCGATCGGGTACGCCGCTTGCCGAGGTCGAGGCGGCACTTCAGGAGAACGGTCAGATGCTCGCCTTCGAGCCGATGGATCATCGCCCAGTCATGGGCAGGTCGGGCGAGCCGACCATCGGCGGCGTCTTTGCTGCCAATGTTTCCGGCCCGCGCCGCCTCGTCGCGGGCGCTGCTCGTGACAGCCTGCTTGGCGTGCGCTTCGTCAACGGCAGGGGGGAGGTCATCAAGGCCGGCGGCCGGGTGATGAAGAATGTGACTGGCCTCGATCTCGTCAAGCTGATCGCCGGCTCGCATGGCACGCTGGGTTTCCTCACCGAGGTGACTTTCCGCGTGCCGCCGAGGCCGAAGACGGAGCAGACGGTGGTTCTCTCCAGCCTCAACGATGCCGAAGCGGCAGGCGCCATGGCGGCGGCGATGGCGCTGCCGGTCGAGGTCTCGGGGGCCGCCCATCTGCCGCTGACGGTGACGTGGAAATTTCTTGGCGGCAAGCTGCCGGAAGGCGAGGCGACAGTCTTGCGTATCGAGGGTCTTCCGGGCTCGGTCGACGTGCGCATTGAAAAGCTTGCGGCGGCGATGTCCTCCTTCGCTACGGTGACGCGGTTGGAGGAGCTTGAAAGCCACAGGCTCTGGCAGGAAATCCGGGACGTGCTGCCTTACGCCGACGGCACTCTTCGGCCGGTCTGGCGCGTCTCGGTCGCCCCCGGCACCGGCCATCAGCTGGTCGCGGCCCTGCGTCTGGAAGCTGGCGTGGACGCCTTCTATGATTGGCAGGGCGGCCTTGTCTGGATGCGCATGGAGGCAGGCCCCGAAGCCGAGCTTGTCCGCCGCTTCATCAAGGCGCTCGGTGGCGGCCATGCGACGCTGATCCGCGCTTCACAGCAGGCGAGGGCGGTCACGGCAGCCTTCCATCCGGAGCCCGAGGCGGTGGCGATGTTGTCGCGGCGGGTGAAGGAGAAGTTCGATCCGGCCGGCATATTCAATCCGGGGAAGATGCTGGAGCACCGCTGATGGGCAGAATTGCTGGGCCTGTTAGAGATCCGTGGAAGAGTCAGGTTAGTCAGCGCAGACGGGAAAAAGAGCGTCTCAATAGCTGGATACCGCTTCCCATAGTGCATCCGCCCGCCAAACGTCGGCAAATGGCGTTGCTCTGGTATATAGCCAGATTTTTCACCGACGGAATGATGATCGGCATGAAGGGCTGGCCTCCGCTAACTCCGGATATGCGGGTTTTGTTGGCGAAAAAGCAGCTCTCTTTGGCAAGATGCCAAGCGTGCAGAAATCAAGTGAAAGTCACTCAAGTGGGCATTGAAGCGCTTAGCGACGCCATTCCGAGTTACCAGGACAAACACTATATCATTCTCGCGACACACACTCGGAGTGTTCGATAGCTACTCGGAGCATCAAGCGTGCAAACCAACTTCACCCCGACCCAGCTTCTCGACCCCCATGTCGCCGAATCCGAGCAGATCCTGCGCAAATGCGTTCACTGTGGTTTCTGCACAGCCACCTGTCCCACCTATGTGACGCTCGGCAATGAACTCGACAGCCCGCGCGGCCGCATCTACCTGATCAAGGACATGCTGGAAAACGGTCGTGCCGCCGATGCCGAGGTCGTCACACACATCGACCGGTGCCTCTCCTGCCTCGCCTGCGTCACCACCTGTCCCTCGGGCGTCGACTACATGCATCTGGTCGATCACGCTCGCGCCCATATCGAAAACACCTACAAGCGCCCGTTCATGAACCGGCTCACGCGCGCCGTCCTTGCCGCCGTGCTTCCCTATCCTGGCCGTTTCCGCCTGGCGCTCAAGCTCGCCCGTCTCGGCCGGCCCTTCGCCGGCCTGATGCGCGGCGGTGCGCTGAAACCCTTCGCCGCCATGCTGACGCTCGCGCCGCGCCGCGTGCCTGCCGCCCCGGATTTCGCAAAACCCGGCACGCACCCGCCTGAGGCCGAACGGCGCGGCCGCGTGGCGATCCTCACCGGCTGCGCCCAGCCGGTGCTCGATCCCGCCATCAACACGGCGGCGATCCGGCTGCTGACCCGGCTCGGCGTCGAGGTCGTGGTTCCCGAAGGCGAGGTTTGCTGCGGATCGCTCGTCCATCACATGGGCCGCGCCGAACAGGCGCTCGCCAGCGCGCGCACCAATGTCGATATCTGGACGCGCGAGATCGAGGGTAACGGCCTCGACGCGATCATCATCACCGCCTCGGGTTGCGGCACGACGATAAAGGATTACGGCCACATGCTGCGCCTCGATCCTGCCTATGCCGCCAAAGCGGCCAGGGTCTCGGCGCTTGCCAGGGACATCACCGAATATCTCGCGACGCTCGACCTGCCCTCGCATATGCCGAAGGGCATCACCGTCGCCTATCATTCCGCCTGTTCCATGCAGCACGGACAGCGGATCACGCTGGCGCCGAAGCAATTGCTGAAGGCGGCGGGCTTTACGGTGCGCGATCCTGCCGAGGGCCACCTCTGCTGCGGCTCCGCCGGCACCTACAACATCATGCAGCCGGAGATCTCGGCCGCGCTGAAGGCGCGCAAGGTGAAGAACATCGAGGCCACCAAGGCCGATATCATCGCTACCGGCAATATCGGCTGCATCACCCAGATCGCCACCGGCACCGGCATTCCGATCCTGCATACGGTCGAGCTTCTCGACTGGGCTTACGGCGGCGCTGTGCCGGAAAAATTAACAGGTTTGCCGTTAGTCTGAAGCCTGTGAGGCCCCCGTCGGGGCCGCTCTCGGGAGATTTGGGCGATGTGGCGCGGAATGATTGTGCTTGCGGGACTGCTCGGCGCGGCGGGCACTGCCCATGCGGATAGTCATTTATTCTGTTCCGCCGATGACAAGGAAACACGCTTCACCCTCGAAAGCGGTTTCGAAGGCAATGGCGGCCATCGGCTCAACCATTTCCGCGGCGCCTTGGCCGTCAAGGATGAGAGCCAGTCGGCGATATTCGGAAAACGTGTTTTCGAATCGCGGCATCTGACCAACCACTGGTCACGCGACGGCGAGCTGCTCCTGGAGGTCTTCGATCCCGGTGGCGACGATACCAATGGCGTAACGCTGGATCTGGTGGTGGTCGCCGGCGAGCGCGGCAAGGCCACGGCAAATTTCAGCGGTACCTATTCCCTGACGATCGAAGGCGGCAGCCAACCTTACGCCGCCAAGGGCAAGGTCAGCTGCGGTACGAAATAACGCCACAGCGGTTCAACTGCGACGGCGTCCTTTGCGCGACATGCTCCAAGAGGGCGTACGGCGCTGCGGCGGGCCATCCCGAGATCGGAATTCAAAAATAATAAAGCGCCGCGCGTCCCATCGGATGCGCGGCGCTTTATGTCTATCATTCTATTACCAGTGGAACGATACGCCGACGTTGACGGCATTCGTGAAGATGTTGGTCTTCAGGTCCACGCCGCTGTCGATCGGAACGTCGACGCGCGAATAGGTGCCCTTGTATTCGACGAAGGTCGACCAGCGGTCGGTCACCTTGAAGTCGACGCCGGCCTGGGCCTGCAGCGTCACGCCGCCGAATTCATAAGCCCAGGTCTTGCCCTCGGGGCGAATCACTTCGACGTGCGGAATGTTCACGCCGATACCGGCGCCGAGATAGGGCGTCCAGCGGCGGGTCGGATCCTGGAAACGATAGAGACCGTTCACGGTGAGCAGGTTCAGGCCATCGGTGAATTCGAAATGCGACCAGCCGGTCTTTTCGAGCGTATCGTCGTCGGCATAGACCTTGTCATGGGTGTAGTCGAGCGAGATACCCCAGTTCGGTTTATTGAAGTTCTCCAGCCACCAGGTCACGCGGCCGCCATAATAAGGCGGGCTTCCGAAGGACTTGCCTTCCCAGCCGGCGGTGAAATGCGTGCCGTCGGAAAGATCGACGCCGCTATGCGGCGCGGTCTGGTAGCCGCCGTAAATGGAGAACTGCAGATCTTCCGCCGATGCGGAAGCCGCTGAACAGATCGTGAAAAACGCGATGCCCGCAAGCAGGGAAGCGGAAGAGCGAAGCGCATGGACCATTGAATACCCCGTATTTCAAATATGTCGACTCTGAGGCAGGTGTGCCAGCTTTCGGCCGTAATGTCTAAGGCAAATAAAAGGCACGACAAAACGTGCCTTCAATTTTTTCTCGGGTGTTGCTCAGCCGCCAAATAGCGTGCGCAGCACGTCGATGCCTTTGTCCTCGAAGGCAACTTTGCCCTGCTTGTTGCCAGGGCCGATAACGATCACCTTGGTGCCAACGGGCGCGCGATCGTAAAGATGCGTCACGTCCTCATTCATCATCCGGATGCAGCCGGAGGACATGTTGAGGCCGATCGTCCAGGGCTGGTTGGTGCCGTGGATGCGGAAGATGGTGTCGCGGCCGCCCTGGTAGAGATACATGGCGCGCGCGCCGAGCGGATTGTCCTCGCCGCCCTCCTGGAAAGCGGGGATGATGTGCCCCTTGGCGGCTTCGCGGCGGCGCATCTCGGACGGCGGCGTCCAGTCCGGCCATTCGGCCTTCCGGCCGATCTTGACGACACCCGACCAGCCAAAGCCGTCGCGGCCGACGCCGATGCCGTAGCGAGTGGCCCGGTTGTTGCCTTCGACGAGGTAGAGATACTTGTTGTTGGTATCGATGATGACGGTGCCGGCTACTTCCGTCGTTACCAGGCGCACTTTCTTGCGCTTGAACTCCGGCTTCACATATTTCGGCATCTGCGCCACACGCACAATCTGCGCCGGGCGCTGGGCGTTGTCAGGAGTGGAGCCGGCGGGTGCGGCAAAGGCGGACGCAGACATCAGGGACAGGACAAGTCCGGCCGCAGCCAGACCTGGCATCAATTTGATCATGGTCGATTCCCCTCAAGCAAAATCCGCTCGAAGCTACATGAACTTCTGCCTGATTCAAGATCGGTGCTAACGGATACAGCTTTTTTGGGGAAAGGAGCCGCCTGTTCTTGCGGCTCCCGAAATACAGCGCCGTCGTTACATGACGATGACGCGGGTCCCGACGCTGACGCGATCATAGAGGTCGACGACGTCTTCGTTGCGCAGGCGGATGCAGCCGGAGGAAACGGCGCTGCCGATCGACCAGGGCGCATTGGTGCCGTGGATGCGATAGAGCGTCGAGCCGAGATACATGGCCCGCGCGCCGAGCGGGTTTTCCATGCCGCCGTCCATGCGGGCTGGCAGATAATGGCCCTTGGCGGCTTCGCGGCTGATCATCTCGGAAGGCGGCGTCCAGTCCGGCCATTCCGTCTTGCGGGTGATCTTGTGGACGCCTGCCCATTCGAAGCCGGGCTTGCCGACGCCGACGCCGTAGCGCCGCGCCTTGCCGCCTTCCATCACCAGATAGAGAAAGCGGTTATTGGTATCGATGACGATCGTGCCCGGCTTTTCCTGGGTGTCGTAATCGACCATCTGCGGCAGGAATTGCGGCTCGATCGGATGGCGGATCGCCGGTATGCCGGGATTGATCGCCGAAACGGTCTGCGGTGAAACCTGCGGCGCCTGGCGGATGATGCGGCGCTGGAAGAGGCCGCGCTGCTGCGGCTGGACGACCGGACGCTGGTAGACGACGGGACGAATCGCGCCGCCGCCGAGCTGGTTGATCCATGGCGCGGTCAGATCGGGGCTGAGCACGACAGGCGGACGGGTGGCGTAGCGGTCGTCCGCAATGGCCGTCGTGGAGAAGATGCCGACGAGGGCTGCGGCAAGGACAAGCTGTTTCATCATCGGACGAACTCTCTACAAATGACCGAAAATGGCTGGCGGAACATCTCCGCCCGCAAAGACGCTGCCACCCTTTCCGCCAGCGAATGGTAAAGATCGAATCATGAAAAGCCGACCGACCGGATAAACTCTTCGTCAGGGTTACCGTTCGGTTTGGAAAGACGGTTTGCAAATGGTAAAGCCGGAAATCGTGACCGGAGAGGAAACGGAACCCGGAGAATGAAACGGACATGAGCGCGACAGGCATCATCATCGGCGAGGACGGCAGGAGCCGCTGCCACTGGCACGCCAATCTGCCCGATTATATGAGATATCACGACGAGGAATGGGGCCGCCCCGTCACGGACGATATCCGCCTTTTCGAGAAGATCTGCCTCGAGGGCTTCCAGTCGGGCCTTTCCTGGCTGACCATCCTGCGCAAGCGGGAGAACTTCCGCGCCGCCTTCTCAGGCTTCGACTTCGAAAAGGTCGCTCTCTTCGGTGAAGAGGATATCGCCCGCTGCCTTGCCGATGCCGGCATTATCCGCCATCGCGGCAAGATCGTCTCCACGATCAACAATGGCAGGCGCGCGATCGAACTCCGTGACGAATTCGGCTCGCTCGCCCGTTATTTCTGGCGCCACGAACCCGGCCACAACGAACGGCCTGCTGTGGTCGACCGCGATCATATCGTCGCCAATCCGACGACGCCGACGTCTGTGGTCATTTCCAAGGATCTGAAGAAACGCGGCTGGACCTTTGTCGGCCCGACTACAGTTTATGCCTTCATGCAGGCGATGGGCCTCGTCAACGACCACATCGAGGGCTGCTACTGCCGGCCCGAGGTCGAGGCGATGCGCGCCGCCTTGGTTCGCCCATGAAAGATATGACCGTGAGAACGTTGATCACAGCCGCCGCGCTGCTCCTCCTGACGGCATCCGCCATGGCGCAGGCGCCACAGCTCGATCCCGGCGAGAAGCTGGAGAAACTGCAGTTCCCCGCTGTCACCATGCAGCTCAAGGGCTGGACGAAATTCGGTAACAGCCACGTCTATACGCTGCCGGTGCGCGCCGGACAGCACCTGAAGATCAGCTTTGCCACCAAGAGCAAATTCGCCTTCCTGGCGATCTTCGACCTTTCGAAACCGGATGACGAGGCCTTCTTCGGCACCGACGAGGATGGCATGAGCTTCGAGACGACGGTCAAGGAAAATACGACCTGGCTGCTGCGTCCCTATTATTCCAAGGTCTCGCCGCGCCGTGGCCTCGGCGCTCCCTTCAGCATCCTGATCGAGCCCTTGGCGGCCGCCCAACAGCAGCCGCAAAAGCCGGCCGAGGCGGAACGCCCGTCGCTCTTTCCGAAGGCGCCTGCAAAGCCGCAATGAAGCGGGGCAGCTCGCCTAGGCGAGCTGGTCGATCAGGCCGCGCAATTCACCAAGATGTTCGATCTTGCGGAAACGAGGCGCTTCTCTCGGCTCGTCGACATGTTCCAGCACCCAGGTCAGTTCGTGCGGCACGAAGACGCCGTAGCTGCCGGCGGCGATTGCCGGCACGATGTCCGATTTCAGCGAATTGCCGACCATCATCGCCCGCTCCGGTCCGTCGCCGACCTTGGCGAAGATGCGGCGGTAGGTGACCGCCGTCTTGTCGGAGACGATCTCGACGGCATCGAAGAAGTCGCCGAGCCCGGATTGGGCGAGCTTGCGCTCCTGATCGAAAAGATCGCCCTTGGTGATCATGACAAGCAGGTATTTGCCGGCCAGCGCTTCCAGCGTGTCGCGCACATGCGGCATGGTCTCGACCGGATGGTTGAGAAGATCGCGGCCGGTGTCGAGGATCTTCGCAATGACGCTTGCAGGGACCTTGCCCTCGGTGATTTCGATCGCGGTTTCGACCATGGACAGCGTGAAGCCTTTGATGCCGAAGCCGTAATGGCGAAGATTGCGTTTCTCGGCCTCCAGCAGCCGCTCTGAAATCTTCGGTCCTTCGGCGAAATCGGCAAGCAGTCGGGTGAAATGCTCTTCCGTCAGTCGGTAATATTGTTCGTTCTGCCAGAGCGTGTCGTCAGCATCGAAGCCGATCGTGGTCAGTGGACGCGTCGCCATAAGCGCACCTCTTGAAATAGGGCCGGCAATCTATCGGCCGCCTGTGTCGAGACAAGGGCGCTCCCTCACACTGCGGCAAAGTTGCAGCGTTGAAAAGCTCCGCCGCCGCACTACATCGAGGTTGCCTCACCCTGCAGCCAGCTACGGCTGTGCCTGTCACGCGCAGGCCAATAATCAAAAAATGAAGTTCGGCAGTTCGCAAGCCCCTCTTGCGGCAGACACAAGGGAATTTTTGATCATGCGTTACAATCAACTCGGAAATACGGGACTTTTCGTCTCGGAAATCTGCCTCGGCACCATGACTTTCGGCGAAGCCACGCAAGGCAACCTCTGGGGCGCCATCGCCGACGTCGACCAGAATGCCGCCGACCGGATCGTCGAGCGCTCGCTCGGCTCTGGCGTCAATTTCATCGACACGGCCGACGTCTACTCCTTCGGCGAATCCGAAAGGCTGCTCGGCCAGGCACTGAAGAACCTCGATGTGCCGCGCAAGGACGTCGTCATTGCCACCAAGGTCTATGGCGTCATGGGTGACAAGCCGAACGACCGCGGCGCTTCGCGCGGCCACATCATGGATTCTGTCGAGGCGAGTCTGAAGCGCCTGCAGACCGATCATATCGACCTCTACCAGATCCACGCCACCGATACGGTAACGCCGATCGAAGAGACGCTGCGCGCCTTCGACGATCTCGTTTCCCGTGGCCTCGTGCGCTATATCGGCGTCTCCAACTGGCAGGCGTGGCGCATTTCCAAGGCGCTCGGCCTGTCCGAACGTCGCGGCTTTGCCCGTTTCGAGAGCGTGCAGGCCTATTATTCCATCGCCGGCCGCGATCTCGAACGCGACATCGTGCCGATGATGCAGGAGGAGAAGCTCGGCCTGATGGTCTGGTCGCCGCTCGCCGGCGGTCTGCTCTCGGGTAAATACGGCCCCGGCGCGCCCGGCAACGGCGAGGGTCGCCGCGCCAACTTCGACTTTCCGCCGGTCGACAAGGACAAGGCCTGGGCCTGCGTCGCCGTCATGCGCGAGATTGCTGAAAAGCACGGCGTCAGCATCGCCACCGTCGCGCTCGCCTATATCCTCGCCAAGCCTTTCGTCACGTCGGTCATCATCGGCGCCAAGCGCGTCGACCAGCTCGACCAGAACCTCGCGGCCGTCAAGCTGAAGCTCGATGAGGGCGATATGAAGAGGCTCGACGAGGTGAGCGAGCTTGCGCCGGAATATCCGGGCTGGATGCTGTCACGGCAAGGCGCCGGCCGCCGCCCCGCCGATTTCGAGCCAAAGGGCTGAAATCAACGTGAAATCTGGTGAACGCCGGATATTTCTGGCGTTCACCTTTTGCAAGCCTCACTCTTTACTCGGCGTCATCCTCGGCCTTGTGCCGAGGATCTGCTGCGCCTGATGCAGATGCTCGGGACAAGGCCGAGCATGACGAAAGAGGAGTGGCCGACTTTATCGGCAGTCAAGAACGCTCGGCTACTTGCCGTGCGCCTTGAGCCAGGCATTCATCTCCTTGATCTCGGCTTCCTGCGCCTTGATGACGCCCTCGGCGAGCTTGCGGATTTTGGGATCCTGGCCGTATTGAAGCTCGACCTTGGCCATGTCGATCGCGCCCTGATGGTGCGGGATCATGCCGCGGACGAAATCCACGTCGGCATCGCCGCTATACTCGATCATCATATCCTTGTGCATTTTGTCGTTCGCCTTGCTGAAGGCCTGGCTGGCAGCGTCGTGGTTACCCATCGGCTTGCTCATATCCATGGGCTTGTCTTCGGCAAAAGCGGGGGCGGCAAAAGCGGCAAGCATTGCGGTAAGGGCGATGATTTTCAAAGACATGAGAGTTCCTTCCTCTGTCTGACAATAGAGTTTCCAGGCAGCCGAAGCCGCCCATTCTGCGTAGGGAATGCAGTGTCAGGCCAGTCGGGGAGGGGGTGCCTGTGGAGCAGGCCTATTGTCATCGAGGGCGCGGGCAAGCGCCGGGGCAGGATAGGCGAAAACAGCCTTTGCACCTGTTGTAGCCAAAACTGTTGGCGGCAGCAGCAGACAGGCTGCGCATAGCGGCATATGTGCGGCGCCACCGGCGGCGCAGGGGTCCTTCAAGCGGTTGGCCTTGCCCGCCGGCTCGGGCATATCCATGCCTGCCATCGCATGCTGCATGGTGCCGGCCATAGGCGCAGCCGGCGCATTCATCGATGCGCAGGTCGGACAGCCAGCCCATGCGGACATGGCGCTGTAGACCAGCCAGCTGAAAACCATCGTGATGAGGGCGAGCGTGCGCATACCGCCTTATAGGCGAATGCCTGATGCAAGCCAAGCCGACCGGCGGTCACATCCTGGTCACCACACCGCAACGACCTTGTGTTCTATCCGGTATTCCTTGCTTTCCTCGCCGAGCGGCGCGACCGGCCATGTCCACGCCGCTTTTGCCGGTGGTGGTGAAATGCCGTGCAGCAGGTCGGCCTCCTCATGCGTTCTGCCGTTGCGGTCGATGACGGCATAGGCGATGTCGGTCACCAGGCAGCTGCGACAGGCAAGCCCGGAAAGCCCCGCCAGATGCGCCGCAATCAGTCGTTCGACCGTATCCGGCGGCATCCGGCCGGCATCGGCCTCGTAACGCCGTTTCACGCCGCGGCCGATCTGCGACAGGAGATTGGCCGAAACCACGAAGTCCAAATAGGGCACGCTGCGCAGGAAGCCGAGCGGCTCCGGCCCTGCGCCGGCCGCAAGGTCGTCGTAACCGGAAAGATCGCGCTCGATCAGCCGGACATTGCGATAGCCCTTGGCGGCAAGCCACAGGCGCACCGAGGCGAGGTGGACGAGATCGACCAGAACGACGGTGTCGAAGTCTCTCGCCAGTTCCTCGATCGGCACATCCCGCAACAGGCCGGAGCCGAGCACGACCGCCGTCCGCTTCTGGCGGAGATCGGCGCTCGCCGCGCGGATCGCATTCCGGCTCCTCTCCTCATGTTCGGCCCAATCGCGCGCGCAACGCCCGGCCCGCGACCAGAGATTGACGGAATAGCGGATGAACTTTCGATGCGGCTTGCCGGTCAACGGCAAGGTTGCGGCATAGAGAAGCGCTTCAGCGATCATGGGCATATCCGCATTTCTGATGGAGCTCCTTCGTTCAATCGATTCTCGCAGCCGCATCAAGACCCTTCGCCCTTGCCGCTCCCCGCCCGATCGGTTAGGAAACCGCCACTGTCACAGTCAGCGGAATTCCCGGAAATGAACGACAAGCAGAAGAAACCGCAAAAGCTCAAGGCCCGCCTGCCGCGCGGCTTCGTCGACCGTGCGGCCGGCGATATCCGCGCCGTCAACGAGATGACGGCAAAGATCAGGGAAGTCTATGAGCATTATGGTTTCGATCCTGTCGAAACGCCGCTGTTCGAATATACCGATGCGCTGGGCAAGTTCCTGCCCGACAGCGACCGGCCGAACGAAGGCGTCTTTTCGCTGCAGGACGATGACGAGCAATGGATGTCGCTGCGCTATGACCTGACGGCGCCGCTCGCCCGTCATGTCGCCGAAAATTTCAACGAGATCCAGCTTCCCTACCGCACCTATCGCGCCGGCTACGTTTTCCGCAACGAGAAACCAGGCCCGGGCCGCTTCCGCCAGTTCATGCAGTTCGATGCCGATACGGTGGGCGCGCCGGGCGTTCAGGCGGACGCGGAAATGTGCATGATGATGGCCGACACTCTCGAAGCCCTCGGCATCAAGCGCGGCGACTACGTCATCCGCGTCAACAACCGCAAGGTTCTCGACGGCGTGCTGGAGGCGATTGGTCTCGGCGGCGACGACAAGGCGGGTCAGCGGCTCAACGTGCTGCGCGCTATCGATAAGCTCGACAAGTTCGGGCCGGACGGTGTCTCGCTGCTCTTAGGTTCCGGCCGTAAAGATGAATCCGGTGACTTCACCAAGGGTGCCGGTCTCAACCAGGAGCAGATCGACAAGGTGCTGTTCTTTGTCGGGATCAAGAATTATGCCGAAAGTGCAGCAAGCCTTGCCGAACTTGTCGCCGGAACCTCCAAGGGTGTCGAAGGCGTCGAGGAGCTGAATTTCATCGGGGCGCTCGTCACGAGCGCCGGTTACAGCGCCGACCGCATCAAGATCGACCCCTCGGTCGTGCGTGGCCTCGAATATTATACCGGCCCGGTCTATGAGGCCGAGCTTCTCTTCGACGTGACCAATGAGAAGGGCGAGAAAGTCGTCTTCGGTTCGGTCGGCGGCGGCGGGCGTTACGATGGCCTCGTTTCCCGTTTCATGGGCCAGCCGGTTCCGGCAACCGGCTTTTCGATCGGCGTCTCGCGGCTGATGACGGCGCTGAAGAACCTCGGCAAGCTCGGCGCGAGCGAAGTCATCGAGCCGGTGCTGGTCACCGTGATGGACGGCGACGTCGAGGCGATGGGCCGCTATCAGAAGATGACGCAGGAACTGCGCGCCGCCGGCATTCGCGCCGAGATGTTCCAGGGCAACTGGAAGAAATTCGGCAACCAGCTGAAATATGCCGACCGCCGCGGCTGCCCCGTCGCCATCATCCAGGGCGGCGACGAGCGCGCAGAGGGCGTCGTGCAGATCAAGGACCTGATCGAAGGCAAGCGGCTCTCCGGCGAAATCGAGGACAATGCCAGCTGGCGCGAAGCGCGTGTCGCGCAGGAGACGGTGCCGGAGGCCGATCTTGTGGCGAAGGTGAGGGAAATTCTTGCCGCGCAGGCGGAGGATCGGAAGAGGGCTGGCAATGCGCAGTAGACCCCTCCCTAACCCCTCCCCACAAGGGGGAGGGGCTCCGAGTGGCGCCGCCCTGCCTAATCCGGCGATCGCTTCATCGACAACGATTCTGATTTCCCCGGATGCGTGCTCCGAGTTAGTCCCTCCCCCTTGTGGGGAGGGGTTGGGGAGGAGTTTTGTCCCAGGAGCAGCCCAATGCCCCTGATCAACCTCCCCGAATTCTCAAACGACCTACTTGCTGAATTTGCCGCGCGCAACGCCGAGCGCATCGACACGCCGGTCATTCAGCCGGCCGAGCCCTTCCTCGATATCGCCGGCGAGGATCTGCGCCGGCGTATCTTCATGACGGAGAGCGAAACCGGCGCCAGCCTCTGCCTGCGGCCCGAATTCACCATTCCCGTCTGTCTGCGCCATATCGAAACCGCGACGGGCACGCCGAAGCGTTATGCCTATCTCGGCGAAGTTTTCCGTCAGCGCCGTGACGGCGCCAATGAATTCTACCAGGCCGGCATCGAGGATCTGGGTGACATCAACATCGCAACCGCCGACGCCCGCGCCATCGGCGACGCCACCGGCATTCTCGCCCGCCTGCTGCCGGGCCGGCGCCTGTCGGTGACGCTTGGCGATCAGGCAGTGTTCGAGGCTGTCGTTCAGGCTCTCGGCCTGCCGCTCGGCTGGCAGAAGCGCCTGATCCATGCCTTCGGCAACATGACGCAGCTGGAGGCGCTGCTTGCGAGCCTCGTCAGCCCACAATTCGTCACCGGGCTCGACGATGATATCGCCAGGATTGTTGCCTCAGGCGATGAACAGGCGCTGGTCGCCCATCTCGAGCAGGAGATGCAGGCAACGGGCTACTCGACCAATGCCAGCCGCTCGCCGCTGGAGATCGCCCGCAGGCTCAAGGAAAAGCTCATCCTCTCCGAAACGCGCCTGGATGACGCGGCCTTCCATGTCTTGGAAGAGTTCCTGTCGCTCGACGTGCCGCTCGTCAACGCTTCTGCGGCCCTTGCCGGCTTTGCCGATGCCGCCGGTCTGAAACTCGGCAACGCGCTTTCCCGCTTCAACGGCCGCGTCGCAGCGCTTGCGAATGCGGGTGTCGATCTTTCCGGCCTAAGTTACCGCGCCGCCTTCGGACGGCCTCTCGATTATTATACCGGCCTCGTCTTCGAGGTAACGGTGGAGGGCTCGGCCGCGGTTCTGGCCGGCGGCGGCCGCTTCGACCGGCTGCTCACTTTCCTTGGTGCGACGGATCGCATTCCGGCCGTCGGCTTCTCCTTCTGGCTCGACCGCATCGAAACCGAAAGGGCTGCCGCATGACCGTCACGATCGCGCTTCCTTCCAAGGGCCGGATGAAGGACGACGCCTCGGCGATCTTCGAGCGCGCCGGCATGCCGATAACGGCCGTCGGCAACGACCGGTCCTATCGCGGCCGTGTCGAAGGCTGGGACGATGTCGAGATCGCCTTCCTCTCGGCTTCTGAAATCTCCCGCGAACTCGGCAACGGCACCGTTGATTTCGGTGTCACCGGTGAAGATCTGATGCGGGAAGGTTTTGCCGAAGTCGACAAGCGCGTCGAATTCTGCGCTCGCCTCGGCTTCGGCCATGCCGATGTCGTCGTTGCCGTGCCTGAAATCTGGCTCGATGTCGAGACGATGGCCGATCTCGGCGATGTCGCCGCCGATTTCCGCGCACGCCACGGCCGGCGCCTCGCCATCGCCACCAAATACTGGCGGCTGACCCAGCAGTTCTTTTCGAGCCAGCACGGCATCCAGCTTTATCGCATCGTCGAAAGCCTCGGCGCGACCGAAGGCGCTCCTGCTTCCGGTTCGGCCGATATCATCGTCGATATCACCTCCACCGGCTCGACGCTGCGCGCCAACCATTTGAAGGTGCTGCAGGACGGCGTCATCCTGCATTCGCAGGCCTGCCTCGTGCGCGCCCGCAAGGAGAGCCATGCGGCCGAGCCGACCGTGCAGGCGATCATCGAGGCGGTACGCGCCGCCCTCTGATCCCGGTCATTGAGGCATAAAAGAACCCGCCGTCGGATGACGGCGGGTTTTGCATGTCTGGGAGGATATCGACTGCTGTCAGGCGGCTGCGTAGGCACCACGGCGGGCGTCGAGCGAGTAGGCGCCTGCGCCATTGGTTGCGAGCATGATGTAGGCGCCGGCGAGCGTGATGTTCTTCAGGAAGTTGACGAAGTTCAGGCCGCTGAGCCAGGCGTTTGCGGCAGCCGGGAAATCCGGAACGTTGATCGGCGAGAAGTGGAAGACGAAGCCGGTGAAGACGCAGAAGGCGGCAAGCAGCCAGCCGACGATGCGGACCTGGAAGCCGACGAGCACGGCAATGCCGGTTGCGAGTTCGAAGAGACCGGCGAGATAGGTGAGCGCGGTGGAGGCCGGAAGGCCGGCGCCGGCGATCATGCCGGCGGTGGAAGCCGGATCGGTGACCTTGCCGAAGCCGGCGAAGATAAACATGAAGGAAAGAAGGATGCGGGCGATCAGGATGATGACATTGTTGGCGTTCGACATGGACGTTGTCTCCGTTTGAATGGCTCTGGAGATCTTGGTGCCCCGGCACCGGTTGGACCTCTGATGCCTTCTATCTCGCCTTTTTCTGCCGTTATGGAAAGATAAACGGAAGCAGACGCTTCGTTCAATAATATGAAACGACGTTGCATCAGCCGTGGCTTGCCTTGGCCGAGTCCTGTCTCATATGGTCGGCTGATAACATGGAGAATCCGATGGCAGATCTTTCCGCATTTCCGATCACGAAACGCTGGCCGGCGAAAAACCCCGATATCATCCAGCTCTATTCCCTGCAGACGCCGAACGGCGTGAAGGTTTCGGTCGCCCTCGAAGAACTCGGGCTCGCCTATGAGCCGCATTATGTTTCCTTCGCCGCCAACGAGCAGAAGTCGCCGGAATTCGAATCTCTCAACCCGAACGGCCGCATCCCGGCGATCATCGATCCGAATGGGCCGGACGGAAAACCGATCGGCCTTTTCGAATCCGGTGCAATCCTGCTTTATCTCGCGGAGAAGACAGGCAAGCTGATCCCTGCCGATGCCGCCGGCCGCTATGAATGCATCCAATGGGTGTTTTTCCAGATGGCGGGCATTGGCCCGATGTTCGGTCAGTTCGGGCATTTCCACAAGTTCGCCGCCGATAAGGTCGCCAACAACTCCTATCCGGTGGAGCGCTATCGCGACGAATCCAAACGCCTGCTCGGCGTCCTCGAAGGCAGGCTGAAAGGTCGCCAGTGGATCATGGGCGATCTCTACACGATCGCCGATATCACCACCTTCACCTGGGTTCGCGGCGCCGACATCTTCTATGGCGGCCGCGAGATTCTCGAATATGCGAAATTTCCCGCCGTTTCGGATTGGCTGGAGCGCTGCATCGCCCGCCCGGCAAGCGCCAGGGGCCTCAACATTCCGGTCAAGCCGGAGTAACGCATAGTACGTCGAAAAATGCGAAAGGCCGCCCTCGCGAGCGGCCACTAACAAAAATGTTGAATCAATAAAATTTTACTGTTTCGCGTTTCGCGTCATCAAGGAGAGAGCTTTAAAAATCTTGTCAGCCGACACAGAAGCCCGGAATGCAGAACATGAACAACTTCAGTCCATCCCAAGCCTTCGCTGACTTTTTCTTTCTTGCCATTGACCACGGCTTCGCAAGTATTGAAAATGGCGGGGGTCCGCTTATTCCTTTTACAATGCTAGTGGGCCCAGAGGGTCAAAAAAAGCTCTCCCGCTTTGCCACGGACAGGCTCGAAGATGGTGTTCAAGCCGCCAAGAATAGTGTCGCGTCGACTGAGGCGATAACGATGTATGCGATAGCTTGGGACGGCTTCATCACGCTTGAAGGGCGTAAATGGGATGCTATTTGCGTTGAGGCTGGCGAGGCCCAAGCCGAATTCGGTGCGCTGTTTTGTCAGCGATACACCAGGGCAAGGAAAGGCTTGCTGCGAAGGGCACGGTCAGTGCGCGTGGGCAACCCGGCGCTTATCGAGAGGCCCCCGTCGCGACTATGGGTCGGCGGTGAGCTGTAGTAGTCGGTAGCTCTTCATCCCATCGAGACGCCTACTACGCTATACGATGTCTGTTGGCTCGCTATCAATCTGCCGCGCTGATCCTCCACATCAGTTGGGTGCTTCTATCGCCGGCTTGTGATCTGGCTTGTGCCTTCGAGCTTGAAGCGCGGAAAGATGAAGACGCCGGACATGCTGCCGCTGTATTTTTGCTCGAGCCCGTTCGACTCGCCCATGCAGAAGAGCGGCTGCCGGAGGCCGTTCGGCATGATGATCGTCGTTGAAAAACAGAAGGAAGAGCAGAGCGTCGCCGCCTGCTCGAAGAGTTCCAGCACGCGGCTGCGATCCCTGGTGTCGTAACAGCGTACCAAGCTCAGCAGTCCGCATTCCGGTGCCGAGAGGCCGTGCAGCATCGCGCTCCATTCGCCGAGACGGATCAAACCGCTCGAAAAATCTCCGTTCCAGGCTTCGGAAACGGAAAACTGCGCCAGCATCTCATGGTTCTGATTGTTGTCGTTCAGCGAGCTGCGCATCAAGGGTGCGGCTGCTTTGGCTTTGGCAATCTTAAACAAGGCGTTCCCCAGTTCGGATGCGGCTCCTCCGCCGCACGCTCGGCAAACACAAAGAAACAGGATCATAGAGCCGCGGGCATGATGCCCGCGCTTGCATCTGACGATCGCAACCAGCCATCGAGCCGCCGAAACCGGAAACTTTCGAAGCCGAATGTTCTCGCATGGTCGTTCGCGTTCCGGCTTCGTCAAATGAAGAATATTATCGCCGGGCACGCCTCAATTACAGCGCGGATTTATAAGAACTTTTGAACAAACGGCAACGGCTTTTTAAGGGGGCGTTAAGATTAGCGCCCTCTCATGAGAAGCCCGCATTTCTGGATTATGTCGTAGGAACCGGTCCCGGAAACCATCTTTTCTGCGCGTTGCAAACGTTTCCGCTCCAGGATCGGCTGGTAAACCTGCCGCCACACCGTGATCTCCTGCATCCGTTCGCAGGCTAAGAAATGCGCGGCGACGCAAGCCTCACAAAAGCTTGCCGACAGGAAAAGGCAGCTGACGCCATAAAATCGCGCGCAAGGGATCGAATCGCTTTCGGTAAAGAAAAAGGGCGACCTCAAGGGCCGCCCTTCCTGTTCCGGATGCCGGAATGATCGTCAGTGCAGGCTTTGGCCTATCACATCACGTCCATACCGCCCATGCCGCCCGGTATAGCCGGAGCGTCCTTTTTCGGCAGTTCGGCGATCATGGCTTCGGTGGTGACGCTAAACGGCGTGATCACGGAAGAGGAGAAGGTAGCTGTAGATGCGCTCGGTCGGATGTTGGAAGGGATCAGCAATGAGACGCGTCACTTCCAAAGTGAGGCTGAATATATTCAGTCAGGATGCGCAATGCGTATCAGACCCGTAGCGCAGAACGCCCTAAAGGCATTTCTTTCCGTGGTCGGTTTTCCGAGGATCAAGAAGAACTCCCTCCAGGCATCGAGAAATCAAACCTTAGGCTAAACGCAGTATTGTCAATCCAGCCGGCGAAGTGATCGGAAACCCAGATGACGAAATCGAAAGTGATTGGATCAGTTTCCGTATATTTCCACGGTGACAATCTTGATCCGGCCAGCGTGACGCAGTTCCTGGGTGTCAATCCTGAGGCGCAGTGGAAAGCTGGCGAGGAAAGATCTTTAGCCAGTGGTGCGACAGCGCGTGCACGAACAGGTATGTGGACGCTATCGGCTGCGCTTTCAAATTACGATGTGAGTGAAGCGCTAAATAGACTCGTAAATGCGCTCGGAAGGAATTTTCCAGGTGTCCTATCATTACCAGGCATAGAAAGTGGTTATGCGGACATTTTCGTATGTATCAGTCGAGATATGTCGGATGCGGGATATACGGTAAAGCTCCACAACACGGATATCGCATCAGTATCGGACGCCGGTCTAGATATACAATTGACGGTGTCAGTGGATGAAGATTGAAGTTCGGTTCCTCACAGATTTCCAGAGCTGAATTAGAACGCCGAACGGAGGCTGTCGGCGAAGGGCAAGCGTTCGGGATAAAAGACTGGCCGCCAAAGAAAAGGGCGACCCGTGGGCCGCCCTTCCTATTCCGGATGCCGGAATGGGTAGTCAGTGAAGGCTTTCGCCTATCACATCATGTCCATTCCACCCATGCCGCCCATGCCGCCCGGCATAGCCGGAGCGTCCTTCTTCGGCAGTTCGGCGATCATGGCTTCGGTGGTGATCAGCAGCGATGCAACGGAAGCGGCATCCTGAAGGGCGGTGCGAACGACCTTAACCGGGTCGATGATACCCATGCCGATCATGTCGCCATATTCGCCGGTCTGGGCGTTGTAACCCCAGTTGTCCTGATCCTTGTCGAGGATCTTGCCGATGACGATCGAAGCTTCGTCGCCAGCGTTTTCAGCGATCTGGCGAGCCGGAGCCTGCAGAGCGCGACGAACGATGTTGATGCCGGCTTCCTGGTCGTCGTTGATACCCTTGGAGGTGATCTTGACGGAAGAACGGAGCAGGGCAACGCCGCCGCCCGGTACGATGCCTTCCTGAACGGCAGCGCGCGTCGCGTTGAGGGCGTCGTCGATGCGGTCCTTCTTTTCCTTCACTTCGACTTCCGTCGAGCCGCCGACGCGGATGACGGCAACGCCGCCGGCGAGCTTGGCAAGGCGTTCCTGCAGCTTCTCGCGGTCGTAGTCGGAGGTGGTTTCTTCGATCTGAGCCTTGATCTGGGCAACACGGCCTTCGATGTCGGACTTGGCGCCCGAACCGTCGACGATCGTGGTGTTTTCCTTGGAGATCGAAACCTTCTTGGCACGGCCGAGCATGTCGAGCGTGACGCTTTCGAGCTTGATGCCGAGATCTTCGGAGATGACGGTGCCGCCGGTCAGGATGGCGATGTCTTCCAGCATGGCCTTGCGGCGGTCGCCGAAGCCAGGAGCCTTGACGGCTGCGATCTTGAGGCCGCCGCGCAGCTTGTTGACGACGAGCGTAGCAAGAGCTTCGCCTTCGACGTCTTCAGCGATGATGAGGAGCGGCTTGCCGGTCTGGACGACGGCTTCGAGAACCGGGAGCATCGACTGCAGGTTCGAAAGCTTCTTCTCGTGGAGGAGAATGAAGACGTCTTCGAGATCGGCGATCATCTTTTCCGGGTTGGTCACGAAGTAGGGGCTGAGGTAGCCGCGGTCGAACTGCATGCCTTCGACGACTTCGAGTTCGGTTTCGGCGGTCTTGGCTTCTTCAACCGTGATGACGCCTTCGTTGCCGACCTTCTGCATGGCTTCGGCAATGTCGAGACCGACCTGACGCTCGCCGTTTGCGGAGATCGTGCCGACCTGGGCGACTTCTTCCGAGGTGTTGATCTTCTTGGCCTTGGCCTGGAGATCCTTGACGACTTCGGCAACGGCGAGATCGATGCCGCGCTTCAGGTCCATGGGGTTCATGCCGGCGGCAACGGCCTTGGCGCCTTCGCGAACGATCGCCTGGGCAAGAACGGTTGCGGTCGTCGTGCCGTCGCCAGCGATGTCGTTGGTCTTCGAAGCAACTTCGCGGACCATCTGGGCGCCCATGTTTTCGAACTTGTCTTCGAGTTCGATTTCCTTGGCGACCGAAACGCCGTCCTTGGTGATGCGCGGCGCACCGAAGGACTTGTCGATGATGACGTTACGGCCCTTCGGGCCGAGCGTGACCTTCACTGCATCGGCGAGAATGTCGACGCCGCGCAGCATCTTTTCGCGCGCGGTGCGGCCAAACTTGATTTCTTTAGCTGCCATGTTTGTGACTCCTGAATTCGATTTGTTCGGGCAAAAGCCCGTCAGTCATTTCGGGAAAGCGGGTCGGCCGATCAGCCGATGATGCCCATGATGTCGGCTTCCTTCATGATCAGAAGGTCTTCGCCGTTGATCTTGACTTCGGTGCCGGACCACTTGCCGAACAGGACGCGGTCGCCAGCCTTGACGTCGAGCGCGACGACCTTGCCGGACTCGTCACGAGCGCCGGAGCCGACGGCGACGATTTCGCCTTCCTGGGGCTTTTCCTTGGCGGTATCGGGAATGATGATGCCGCCTTTGGTCTTCTCTTCGGACTCGACGCGACGAACGACGACGCGGTCGTGAAGCGGACGGAAATTGGTGCTTGCCATTGTCTAATCCCTCGATCGAATGACATTCGCGGACCGGAGCGGTCCACATGGATAAGTGTTAGCACTCCTCTATAGTGAGTGCTAGCGCTCGAGCATTTAGGGATGGCTCCGAGAGGAGTCAATGAGAGCAATCACGAATTTTTGTGCCGGAATTGTGAAGAGGCGGCGAATTATCGGAGATTCCGACTGAAACCGTGCCGCGGCCGATATCCCTGCTTGTCGGATTGCGGTTCAAGAGCTTCGCATTGCCGGCAGCGAAGAAAATGCCTTGCCATCGCGTTGCGCCTTTGCAATGTCACCGGTGACTGAAGCAAATCGGGAAATCGGAATGGCCAGGCGGATAGAAACCTTCTCGGAAATCACAGATCACTATGATGTGGTGCTCTGCGACGTCTGGGGCGTCGTTCACAATGGCGTTGATCCGTTCCCGAAGGCCGCAGCGGCCCTTCAGGCGGCGCGCAAGAGTGGTCTGGCGGTCGTGCTGATCACCAATTCTCCGCGCCTTTCCTGGCAGGTGGTCGAGCAGCTGCGTCACATCGGCGTTCCCGACAGCACCTATGACCGGATCGTTACGTCGGGTGACGTCACGCGCGGGCTGATTGCCGAAGGGCCGAAGACGGTCTTTCTGCTCGGTCCCGAGCGCGACAAGGCGCTTCTCGAAGGCATTGGCGTCGAGCGTCGACCGGCAGGCGAAGCGCAGTCGCTCGTCTGCACCGGCTTCTTCGATGATGAGACCGAGAAGCCGGAGGATTACACCGACATGCTTCTGGATTTCCAGGCGCGTGATGTGCCGATGATCTGCGCCAATCCCGACCTCGTCGTCGAGCGCGGCCACCGCATCATCCCCTGCGCCGGCGCCATGGCCGCCTATTACGAGCAGCTCGGCGGCAAGAGCCGCATCGCAGGCAAGCCGCACCGGCCGATCTACGAGGCGACGCTTGCGGCCGCCCGCGAGCTTCGCGGCGATTTCCCGACCGAGCGTGTGCTGGCGATCGGCGACGGCATGCCGACGGATGTGCGCGGCGCCTTGAATTACGGGCTCGACCTTCTCTACATCAGCGGGGGTATCCACGCCAAGGAATACACCCTCAACGGCGAGACCGACGAGGCAATCCTCAACGCCTATCTCGAACGCGAAAAGGCGACGCCGAGGTGGTGGATGCCGCGCCTTGCATAAAGAGAAGCCAGCCGATGACCGTCTTCCACCGCAATGAAACCCGGGATCCCTTGCCCGCCCATCTCAGAGGCGGGGTGATCGCCATCGGCAATTTCGACGGCGTACACCGCGGCCACCAGTCAGTGCTGAACCGCGCGCTGGAAATTTCCAAAGCGCGCGGCATTCCCGCCCTGGTATTGACCTTCGAGCCGCATCCGCGCACGGTCTTCCGGCCGCAGACGCCGGTCTTCCGCCTGACGCCGGCGCCCCTCAAGGCCCGGATCCTGGAAACGCTCGGTTTCAATGCCGTCATCGAATATCCTTTCGACTACGAATTCTCGCAGCGCTCGGCCGAGGATTTCATCCATTCGATCCTGAAAGACTGGCTCGGCGCTTCCGAAGTCGTCACCGGCGTTGATTTCCATTTCGGCCGCGGCCGCGAGGGCGGTCCGGCCTTCCTCATGAATGCCGGCCAGACCTATGGCTTCGGCGTCACCCTGATCGACGCTTTCCGTGACGAAAACGCCGACGTGGTTTCTTCGAGCCACATCCGTGCGCTCCTGAAGGACGGCAATGTCAGCGAAGTCGCCGGCATGCTGGGTTACCGCTATACTGTCGAGGCCGAAGTAATCGACGGCGAAAAGCTCGGCCGGCAGCTCGGTTTTCCCACAGCCAACATGCGCCTGCCGCCGGAAGCCGAACTCGCCGCCGGCATCTATGCCGTCCGCTTCCGCCTCCAGGACGGAACGCTCCATGATGCCGTCGCAAGCTATGGCCGCCGCCCGACGGTCACGGAAAACGGCGCGCCGTTGCTGGAAACCTATCTTTTCGACTTCGGCGGCGATCTCTACGGCCAGCTCTGCGCCGTGTCCTTCTTCGGCTATCTCAGGCCCGAGCTGAAATTCGACGGTCTCGATCCGCTCGTCGCCCAGATCAAGCGCGACGAGGAAGAGGCGAGGGCGCTGCTGGCGGGTGTCGTGCCGCTCGGCGAACTCGATCGGAAGCTCTGCTTTTCCTGAGCCACCGTTGATGTGGCTGACTTCGATTATTTCCGGCGCAGCGGAAATTGATCCGGATCGTTGGTCCATGGATCGAAAACTGCTGCGCCGGAGAAGCGCTTATCCTTGACATTCCGCGTGGCCAAATAGAGATTGTGCTCGATTGCAGTGACGGCCAACATCGTGTCGATGACCGGCGGCGTGTGTCCGGTTCGCAGTTTTACGCGCCCTGAAACAGAACCCCAATGCCTGACGGCCTTGTCGCTCAACGAGAGAATACGCTGGGAGAACCGCTCCTCCAGAGCATCGCGCGCAGCTATATAGCGATAGCGGTTCTGGTCGTCTTCAGGCAGATTTTCGATGCCTTTGTCATATTCCGCCAGAGTGAGGACGCTGATGAACATCTGCTCCTCATCCTGAGCGGCAGCCCAGGATTTGACGGAGGGTGCGCCATTCGGATTGATCAGCGCTGCAATGACATTCGTGTCGAGCAGCCATCCGATCACAGCTCGACATCCCGGCCGTAATCTCTCTCCCGTTCGATGTCGAGTTCCTTAAGGGCAAGGCTCTCCATGAAGTCGACCAAAGGCTTCTTCGGTTCGGCCTTGATCAACTGCTCGAGCTCCTCGACGCTGATGATCACGACGCTGTCTTTGCCGCGAACAGTGACCCGTTGTGGCCCTTCGCTGCGGGCGCGGCGCACCACCTCGCTGAAGCGCGCCTTGGCGTCCTCGAGCTTCCAGCTTTGCTCTATGACTTTTCTCATGCCTTGGATCCTGAATGGAGACTGGTCAGATAGTCAGATCATAGCGCAGACCGCAAGCGTTTTCCAGCCCTTCGGTTCTTCGACGAGGGCGGGCGCCGGCGGCAGTTCCGGTCATCGATGCCGATTGCTCGCCTGCGAATTCTTCTCTTCCTTTTCCCTGTAAAAACGCCTATGAACCGGCGCTATGACGAAATTTCGGCTGGCGATCACGATACGAATTATCGGCCCGGCCTTCCGCGCGCGCTAAGCGGCCGGGAGGTCCGGGATTTCGGCGCTTGCGAGCAGGCGCTTCCGCCGCCACCTATTTTCATGTCCGTTGCGCCCTTCCTGGGCCGCCAGAAACGATTGTCACACATGACCGAAACAGCCGAAAAGATCGACTACTCGAAGACCCTCTACCTGCCTGAAACGGATTTCCCGATGCGCGCCGGCCTGCCGCAGAAGGAGCCGGAACTCGTCGCCCGCTGGCAGCAGATGGATCTCTACAAGAAGCTGCGCGCCTCTGCCGCCGGCCGCGAAAAATTCGTCCTGCACGACGGCCCGCCCTATGCCAACGGCAACATCCATATCGGCCATGCGCTGAACAAGATCCTCAAGGACGTCATCAACCGCTCGTTCCAGATGCGCGGCTACGACGCCAATTACGTGCCCGGCTGGGATTGCCACGGCCTGCCGATCGAATGGAAGATCGAGGAGGAAAACTATCGCGCCAAGGGCAAGGCCAAGCCTGACCTGACCGAGCCGTCGGCGATGATCGAATTCCGCCGCGAGTGCCGCGCCTATGCCGAAAAGTGGATCGCTGTCCAAGGCGGCGAGTTCCAGCGCCTCGGCATCGTTGGCGATTTCGAAAACCCGTACCTGACGATGAACTTCCACGCGGAAAGCCGGATCGCCGGCGAACTCCTGAAGATCGCCAAGAGCGGCCAGCTTTATCGCGGCTCCAAGCCGATCATGTGGTCGGTCGTCGAGCGCACCGCGCTGGCGGAAGCCGAAGTCGAGTATCACGACTATGAGAGCGACACGATCTGGGTGAAATTCCCGGTCGCGAAGGGCTCAGACGCGCTCAAGGACGCCTTCATCGTCATCTGGACCACCACGCCCTGGACGATCCCTGGCAACCGGGCGATTGCCTATTCCTCGCGCGTTGCCTACGGCCTTTACGAAGTGACGGCCGCCGAGAACGATTTCGGCCCACGCCCGGGTGAAAAGCTGATCTTTGCCGACAAGCTGGCTGAGGAGTCCTTCGCCAAGGCAAAGCTGCAGTACAAGCGTCTCGCCGATGTCACGGCTGCTGAACTCGCCGGGATCACCTGCGCGCATCCGCTCAAAGGTCTCGGAGACGGTTACGAGTTCGCCGTACCGCTGCTGGACGGCGATCACGTCACCGACGATGCCGGTACCGGTTTCGTGCACACCGCACCGAGCCATGGCCGCGAGGACTTTGACGTCTGGATGGCGCATGCCCGTGAGATCGAGGCGCGTGGTATCGAGACCAAGATCCCGTTCCCGGTCGACGACGGCGGCTTCTACACATCGGACGCTCCCGGCCTGGAAGGGGCGCGCGTCATCGACGACAACGGCAAGAAGGGCGATGCCAACGACCGCGTCATCAAGGCGCTGATCGAGCGCAACGCGCTCTTTGCCCGTGGCCGTCTGAAGCACCAGTATCCGCATTCCTGGCGCTCCAAGAAGCCGGTCATTTTCCGCAACACGCCGCAGTGGTTCGTCTATATGGACAAGACGCTGCCCGACGGAACGACGCTGCGCGCCCGTGCGCTGAGCGCGATCGACGACACGCGTTTTGTGCCGGCTGCCGGCCAGAACCGTCTGCGCGCCATGATCGAGCAGCGCCCGGACTGGGTGCTGTCCCGCCAGCGAGCCTGGGGCGTGCCGATCTGCGTCTTCGTCGACGAGCATGGCGAGGTTCTCAAGGACGATGCCGTCAACCAGCGCATCCTCGATGCTTTCGATGCCGAAGGCGCCGATGCCTGGTTTGCCGAAGGCGCCAAGGAACGGTTCCTCGGCAACGAGCATGATCCGGCCAATTGGTCGCAGGTCATGGATATTCTCGACGTCTGGTTCGACTCGGGCTCGACCCATACCTTCACGCTGGAGGACCGCCCCGACCTGAAATGGCCGGCCGATCTCTATCTCGAGGGCTCTGACCAGCATCGCGGCTGGTTCCATTCCTCGCTCCTGGAATCGGCGGCGACGCGTGGCCGCGCTCCTTACGACACCGTCCTCACCCATGGCTTCACCATGGACGAGAAGGGCGAGAAGATGTCGAAGTCGAAGGGCAACGTCACGGCACCTCAGGAAGTGATGAAGGATGCCGGCGCCGATATCCTGCGTCTCTGGGTCATGACCTCTGACTATGCGGATGACCTGCGCGTCGGCAAGACGATCATCCAGACGAATGTCGATGCCTATCGTAAGCTGCGCAACACCATCCGCTGGATGCTGGGCACGCTGGCGCACGACAAGGGCGAGGTCATCGCGCTTGCCGATCTGCCGGAGCTGGAGCAGCTGATGCTGCATCGCCTCTCCGAGCTCGATCAGCTCGTGCGGGAGAACTACGACGCCTTCGACTTCAAGAAGATCGCCCGTGCACTGATCGATTTTGCCAATGTCGAGCTTTCGGCCTTCTACTTTGACGTCCGCAAGGATGCGCTCTACTGCGATGCGCCCTCCAGCCTTCGCCGCCGTTCGGCGCTCTATGTCATCCGCATGATCTTCGACTGCATGGTGACCTGGCTTGCGCCGATGCTCCCCTTCACGACGGAAGAGGCATGGCTCTCGCGCAATCCCTCGGCCGTCTCGGTGCATCTTGAGCAGTTCGCCCCGGTCGCCAAGGAATGGCGCAACGACGCGCTGGCCGAAAAGTGGAAGAAGATCCGCGCGATCCGCAGCGTCGTCACCGGCGCGCTCGAAATTGAGCGCAAGGACAAGCGTATCGGCTCGTCGCTGGAGGCGGCCCCCATCGTCCATGTCGCCGATGCGGAATTGCGCAAGGCGCTCGAGGGTCAGGATTTCAGCGAAGTCTGCATCACCTCTGGCATCACCATCGAGACGAGCGCCGGCCCGGCCGACGCCTTCCGTCTGTCTGAGGTGCCGGAAGTCGCGGTCGTTCCCAAGCTCGCCGAAGGCGTAAAATGCGCCCGTTCCTGGCGCATCACCACCGATGTCGGTTCCGATCCGGAATATCCGGATGTTTCGGCGCGTGATGCTGCGGCGTTGCGCGAACTCGGCATCCAGGCCTGAAGATATTTACCGGGTGAATTGCCTTTACGGCGTTCATCCGGTAAAAGCTGCCTGAAAATGGCCGGATTTTTGCGTCAGGGGGACGGTTGTCCGGTTGGGCGACGATTGCACCGGTGGCTGGAAGGGTTTTCATGTTCGCAACGCATTGGTTCCGTATGGGCGCCTGCCTGTCTGTTGTCGTGGCGGGATGCTCCTTGGTGTCCAGCTGCGCCAGCAGCCCAACCTACGGCACAGACAAGACCGCCATGGAGCAGTTGACCGACGACCTCGGCCAGTCGGTGTCGCTGACCGGACCGGACCCGAAGAACAAGGGCGTCAAGTATACGCCACGCCCGACGCTGGTGATGCCGGCCGAGGGGCAGAGAGAGACCCTCGTGGCGCCGCAGCAGACGATCGCCAACAAGGACAATCCGCAGTGGGTTGAATCGCCGGAGGATACCCGCTCTCGCCTGGTTGGAGAAGCCGACGCCAACGAGAACAACCCCAACTACCGTTCGCCGCTTGCCAGCTCCGCAATCGAAGGCGGCCGTCGGACGACGGAAGCCCAGACCCAGGCCTATCGCGAAGCGCGCGCCCTGCAGAAGGGCTCCTATGTCGATCAGCGCCGCTCGATCTCCGATCCGCCGACCGGTTACCGCACCGTCGACGATCCGGCAAAGCTCGACGATCTCGGCGAACCCGAGCTCAAGAAGCAGAAGAAGCGCAAGAAGGATGCCGCGATCGCCAATTCCGGCAATCATTGGTGGAGCTTCCTGCAGTAGCAGCTTTTCTCAGCGCGCGGTCATGAGGCCGCGCACAGACGCTGGGGACTACGGCTCCTCTCTCCGTTGCGAAAAGAACCTTCTCAGCATGTCCGCAGACTGAACCTCGTTGAAACCGGAATAGACCTCCGGCACGTGATGGCAGGTCGGCTGCGCATAGAATCGCACGCCGTTGTCGACGGCCCCGCCTTTCGGGTCTTCGGCGCCGTAATAGAGCCGCCGGATACGCGCAAAGGAGATGGCTGCCGCGCACATGGTGCAAGGCTCTAGCGTCACGTAGATATCGGCGCCAGTAAGACGCTCCTGGCCGAGCGTTTCGCAGGCCAGCCGGATGGCGACGATTTCGGCGTGCGCTGTGACGTCTTTAAGCTCGCGCGTGCGATTTCCGGCACGTGAGACGGCAATATCGTCGACCACGACGACGGCGCCGATCGGCACCTCCCCGCGCTCTTCGGCAGCGCGGGCCTCTTCAAGCGCCATCTCCATGAAACGATTTGTCTTCACGATCGCAAGAATTTCCACTTAACCGCAGATGCGTGACCTGATAGACAGGCCCAAAAGGCAGGCAAACAACAAATGACATCCAAAGACAAGCCAAAACGCCCGGGCGCAAAGCCCTTTTCACGGGATGACAGGGCGAAAGCCGGTCCCAAGGCGGGCAGTGCGAAGCCGGCAAAGGCTGCCGCTGCGCGCCCGACTGCGGCCGAGACCGATGGCGAGGCCAAGGCTGAACGCATCTCCAAGGTGATGGCGCGCGCCGGCGTCGCCTCGCGCCGCGATATCGAACGCATGATCATGGAAGGCCGCGTGACGCTGAACGGCATGGTTCTCGAAACCCCCGTCGTCAACGTGACGCTTGCCGACCGCATCGAGGTCGACGGCGTGCCGATCCGCGGCATCGAGCGCACCAGGCTGTGGCTTTATCACAAGCCCGCGGGCCTCGTGACCACCAATGCCGATCCGGAAGGCCGGCGAACCGTTTTCGATAACCTGCCGGAAGAACTGCCGCGTGTGATGTCGATCGGTCGCCTCGACATCAACACCGAAGGCCTGCTGCTGCTCACCAATGACGGCGGCCTCGCCCGTGCGCTCGAGCTGCCTGCGACCGGCTGGCTGAGACGCTACCGTGTCCGCGCCCATGGCGAGATCGATCAGGAGGCGCTCGACAAGCTGAAGGACGGCATCGCCGTCGACGGTGTGCTCTATGGCTCGATCGAGGCGACGCTCGACCGTACTCAGGGCTCGAACGTCTGGATTACCATGGGCCTTCGAGAAGGCAAGAACCGCGAAATCAAGAACGTGCTCGGTGCGCTCGGTCTCGACGTCAATCGGCTGATCCGCATTTCCTATGGTCCGTTCCAGCTCGGCGACCTGCCGGAAGGCCATGTCATCGAGGTGCGTGGCCGCACGCTGCGCGATCAGCTCGGCCCGCGCCTGATCGAGGAAGCCAAGGCGAATTTCGACGCGCCGATCTACAATGCACCGGCTGTCGCCGCCGAGGATGAGGCAGAGCCCGCAGTGGCTGAGAAGCGCGAGCGTCCCCGCCGCGACGAGGACAAGCGCGAACGGGCGCTGAGCCGCCTCGACACCAAGCGCGACGACCGCCATGGCGGGGGGCGCAGGGATGACGATCGCCGTGACGGCGGTCGCCGGGATGACGAGAAGCCGAAGCACGCCCAGCCGCTCGGCCAGCGCCGCAGCGTCAATGTCTGGATGGCGCCGGGCGCCCGGCCGCTCGGTGAAAAGGCGGCCGCGAAAGCCGCCAAGAATGCGCAGACCGCACGCCGGCGCGGCGAGCAGGCGCCGGCAAAGAGCGCCGCTTTCGACCGCATCGAAGATCGGCCGCGCACGCTGATAAACCGTGTGCGCGAAGAGGATGGCGAATGGATTCGCTCGAGCGAGCCGCCCCGTCGCAAGGATGAGGGCGAAGGCTCAGGTCGCAAGCGCTCTTTCGGTGATCGCCCCGCCCGTGAAGATCGCGGTTTTGGCGACCGCCCGGCGCGCGGCGAACGCCGCCCCCGCGAAGGCGGTGACGAACGCCCGCGCACCAGAAGCTCCGCCGGCGAAGCCCGTTCGGAGCGTCCGCGCGGCGACCGGCCTTTCGGCGATCGTCCCTCCCGCGGAGATCGCCCCTTCGGCGACAAGCCGCGCGGCGATCGCAGGCCGCGTGCGGATGGTGACGAGCGTCCCCGTGCCGCAAGAGCCTCTACCGGTGAGGCTCGTTCGGAGCGTCCGCGTGGCGACCGGCCTTTCGGTGATCGTCCTTCGCGTGGTGACCGGCCGTTCGGCAACAAGCCGCGCGGCGATCGCAAGCCGCGCGAGGAGGGCGATGAACGTCCCCGCGCCGCCAGAAGCTTTGCCGGCGAGGGCCGTTCCGAACGCCCGCGTGGCGAGAGATCCTTCGGCGACAAGCCTTCGGGTGACAAGCCCCGCGGCAAGGGCTTTGCGGGCAAGCCGGGCGGGCCCAAGAAATTTTCCGGTAAGCCGACGGGTGACAGGCCGGGTGGCGACAGGCCTGCGGGCGGGCCGTCCAGAGGTGGTGCGAAAGGAAAAGGAATGACGCGCGGTGCGGATCGTCGGCGGTGAGTTTCGCGGACGGCCTCTCGCCGTGCCAAAATCCAACGATATCCGGCCGACTGCCGATCGGACGCGCGAGAGCCTGTTCAATATTCTGAGCCATGCCTATCCGGAATGCGTCGACGGCACCCGGATCCTCGACCTTTTCGCCGGAACCGGGGCCGTCGGCCTTGAAGCCGTCTCCCGCGGCTGTCGCCATGCGCTCTTCGTCGAAAACAGCGTCGAGGGCAGGGCGCTGCTCTGGGAAAACATCGATGCGCTCGGCCTGCACGGCCGCACGCGCATGCTGCGCCGCGATGCGACCGATCTCGGCAGCGTCGGCAATCTCGAACCCTTCGACGTGCTTTTTGCCGACCCGCCCTATGGCAAGGGGCTCGGCGAGAAGGCGATGGCTGCGGCCGCCGTTGGCGGCTGGCTGCGGCCGGGAGCGATCGCGGTGCTCGAAGAGCGTGCCGACGTTGTCGTTTCGGTCCATCCTTCCTATGTTTTCCTCGAAAGCCGCATCTTTGGGGATACGAGGGTGCATTTCTTCCGATATCAGCCGCAATAAGCGCGGGGGCGGGCGTGCAGCAGGCAGAGATCATCAGTCCGAAATTGCCTGCGATCAGCGATCTCCCGACGGTCGCGGTTGCCTTTGGCGGCGGCGGCGCGCGCGGGCTTTCCCATATACATGTCATCGAGACGCTGGACGAACTCGGCATCCGGCCGGTGGCGATCGCGGGCTCGTCGATCGGCGCGATCATGGGAGCCGGTATGGCGGCCGGCATGTCTGGCGCTGAAATTCGTGAACATGCGCTGGCGACCGTCGGCAACAAGACGGCCGTCGTCGCCCGCATCTGGGGCCTGCGGCCGGCAACGGTGCGTGATGCGGTGGCCAAGGGCATCCGCATCGGCCAGTTCAATCTGGAGCGTATCCTCAAGGCCTTCCTGCCGTCCGAGCTTCCGGCTCGCTTTGAGGATCTGCTGGTCCCGATGAAGGTCATCACGACGGATTATTACGGGCAGAGCGAAGTCATCATCGAAGAGGGCGAGCTGTTTCCCGCGCTGGCGGCTTCTTCGGCTATCCCCGCCGTCTTCATGCCGGTGCGCCTGCGCGGCCGGGTGATGATCGACGGCGGCATCAGCAATCCGGTGCCCTATGAACCCCTCATGGATCTCGCCGACATCGTCGTCGGCATCGATGTCGTCGGCGCACCGGAAGGCGACGGCACGCATATTCCGAACCGCATGGAGAGCATCTTCGGCTCCGGTCAGCTGATGATGCAGACGGCGATCACGCTCAAGCTGAAACTTCGCCAGCCGCAGATCTTCCTGCGCCCGACGGTCGGCCGCACCGGCGTCATGGATTTTCTGAAGGCCCGCGAAGTGCTCGCCATGTCGGTCGGCGTCAAGGATGACCTGAAATTCGCCCTCGACCGCGAGATCGAAGCGCGACTAAAGCGCTAAGGTACCTTGCACGGGAACCGTTATAGACTTCCGGGCGACACGCATGCGCGGTTCGCTGAGCATGGCTTCGGCTATGAGGTCGCCATCGTCATCGTCGATTTCGAAGAGACCAAAGCGCAGTCGATAGCCCCAGTTTGCCCGATCGCTCGTGAAAGACAGCCGGTCGAGGAGCGGCCGGATCGGTGTTTCCACGGCCCGCCACCAAGCGACATCTCGCCTCCAGGGGCGAAAACCGGGGTGAGTTTCTACCTGATATGCCTGCGTTTCCTCGACCACGCCAATTGCCGTGAACGCCTGCAGACGATCCTTGCCGCCAAATGTTTCGGTCGGCGAATAATAGATCACGCGGTCGCCAGGCGCGCTTCGCTTAAGCGGAGCGGCCTTGCCATGACAGACCTGCATGAACCCCGCTTCGCGCCCGATGCGAACATGATTTGCTGATGCAACGGCGATCCAGCTGCGGGACATGTTTCAGCCCTCTGCCACGTTGTAGACGCGCAGGCGATGCCCGTCGGGATCGGCTGCAACAAAGCTACGGCCGAAATCAAGGTTGGTCGGCGGCAAAAGGACGGTCGCGCCCTTGCCTTGCCATTCGGCATGAAGTTCATCGACCATCTCCGTTGTCGCAACCCTGAAGCCGACGTCGCAGCCCCCGCCCATTGCAGCCGGTGCCGGCTCAACGCCGGCCTTGCCCCACAGTCCGAGCGCCAGACCCGAAGGCAGGATGAACATGGCGAAGGTCGGGCTGGCATCGACGGGGTCCTGCCCGAGCAGTTGGCTATAGAAGCTGGCGCTCTTCGTCGCGTCGGTTACGAAAAGTAGAATGCTGTTGCTGTCGATCACGGTAGTTCTCCTGTTTGTTGGACAGGACGATCTCTACAGAGACATGCTGACAGATTCTGGCAGTAGCTTTTCCGCTTTCGATCCGCTCACGCTTCGCACTTCCCGAAGTTGATTTATGCGTCCGCCGTCGCATCCACGGTTCCGGCCAGCGGATCGTCCTCGAAAGGATCGGCGGCGCGTTTCGGCTTGACCAGCGGTTCGGGGCGGACAGGATGGGAAAATAGCATGTCGCGCCCGGCCTGCAGCCCTTCGGAAACCTGCAGCACGAGACGCGCCTCGTCGCGCTTGCGGATATCCTCGCCGATTTCGTAGGCGTCCACCTCGGAAACGCCGAGCGCTTCCAGCGTCCGCCGCCCAAAGAGCAGGCCCGATTCCAGCGTTTCACGCAGCTCGTAATCGACCCCCTTGTTGCGCAGTTCGATCGAGTGGATGCGGTCGTAGGAGCGTACGTAGAGCGTGGTGTGCGGATAGTCGGCCTGCACCAGTTCGACCACCTTGTCGGTGATTTCTTTTTTCTGCGTGCAGACGAGCACGATCTTCGCCCGATCGATGCCCGCCGAGCGCAGCACGTCCTTGCGGGCGCCGTCGCCGAAATAGATGCGGAAGCCGAAAGAGGAGGCCTGTCGGATGCGGTCCGCCGAAAAATCGATGACGGTGACGCTGCGCCCGCCGGCAAGCAGGATCTGGGCGGCGATCTGGCCGAAGCGTGAAAAGCCGACCATCAGCACGTCGGCGCCGGCGCCTTCGAAATCCTCGTCCAGCTCCTCCCGTTCGTCGCTGTTGAGCAGCCGCTTCGAAAGCGCCGCCCCGATCGGCGTCAGCGCCATCGAAAGAGTGACGATTGCGACCAGCAGCGACGCCGTGCTCGTCGACATCAGCCCGACGACGCTTGCCGTCGTAAACAGCACGAAGCCGAATTCGCCGCCCTGCGGCAGCAGGAAAGCAATCCGGATCGCGTCATTGTGCGGCGAGCCCGAGATCCGGCAGAGGCCGTAGATGATGATCGCCTTGACGGCCATGACGATCGGCACGGCGACGATGACGAAGAGCGCGTTGTCGACGAGGACATCAAGCTCGAGCGACAGGCCGACGGCGATGAAGAAAATGGCGAGCAGCACGCCACGGAAGGGCTCGATATCCGCCTCAAGTTCGTGCCTGTAGGAGGATTCGGCCAGCATGACGCCGGAGAGGAAGGCGCCCATCGCCATCGAAAGCCCGGCAAGCTGCATCAGGCTCGCCGATCCCATCACCACGAAGAGGGCGGCGGCGATCATCGCCTCGCGCGCGCCGGTCCGGGCGATGACCTGGAAGAGCGGCGTCAGCAGGTAGCGCCCCATGACGATCATCGCCGCGACCGCGCCGACCGCGACGGCGAAATCGGTGAGCGGCGCGTTGCTCCCCTTACCGCCGTCGAGAACGGTGATCAGCGCCAGCAACGGCACGATCGCCAAGTCCTGGAACAAGAGCATCGAGAAGGAGCGCTGGCCATATTTGGTGTTGACGTCGCCGTCGCCCTCCAGGATCTGCATGGCGAAGGCCGTCGAAGAGAGCGCCAGGCCAAATCCGGCGACGATGCTGCCGCGCCAGTCGAGGACTTGGGAAAACCAGGCAAGCGCGGTCAGCGCCAGCCCGGTTACCACCACTTGCGCCGTGCCGAGACCGAAGATGTCGCGCCGCATCTGCCAGAGGCGGCTGGGCTTCAGTTCCAGCCCGATGATGAAGAGCAGGAAGACGACACCGAGCTCGGCGACGTTGAGGATCTGTTCGCCGTCGGTGATGCCGTGGAAGATCGGGCCGATGACGATGCCGGCGGCGAGATAGCCGAGCACCGTGCCGAGCCCGAGCTTCTTGAAGATAGGAGCGGCGACCACCGCTCCGCCGAGCAGCAGGATCGTTTCGGAAAAAAGGGCATTGGGCGCTGACATGCTGCAATTTCTTTCGACGGCGGAGAGGATGCGGGGCAGCCCCGACAAAGAATCGGCGGCGGCGGCCTTGATGCCTGGGAGAGTGCACAATAAATGGAAGCCGAAGGAAAGGCCAAATCATGTCCTCTGAAATCGATTCCTCGACACTTCTTTCCCGCGCAAGTCAATTGATCGATCTGGCAAGGAAGGCCGGGGCCGATGCCGCCGATGCCGTGGTCGTCCGGTCGCGCTCGCAATCGGTCAGCGTGCGCCTCGGCAAGGTCGAGGGCACGGAATCCTCCGAAAGCGACGATTTTTCGCTGCGGGTCTTCATCGGCAAGCGGGTCGCCAGCGTTTCGGCCAATCCGGGCTTCGACCTTCAGGCGCTTGCAGAGCGCGCCGTCGCCATGGCGAAGGTTTCCCCGGAAGACCCTTTCGCCTGCCTGGCGGATGAGGCGAACCTTTCGAAATCCTATCCCGACCTGCAATTGCTCGACACGACGGAAGTCTCCTCCGAGATGCTGCGCGAGGCCGCTCTCGCCGCCGAAGCGGCGGCGCTTGCGGTCGAAGGTGTCACCAATTCCTCGGGCGCTGGCGCGTCGGCCGGCATGGGCGGCCTCGTTCTTGCCACCTCGCACGGTTTTGCGGGCAGCTACATGGCGTCCCGTTTCGGTCATTCCGTCAGCGTTATCGCGGGCGAAGGCACCGGCATGGAGCGCGACTATGATTTCGATAGCCGCCTCTACTATGGCGAGCTCGACGATCCCTCCGAAATCGGCCGCCGCGCCGGTGAGCGGGTTGTCAAACGCATCAATCCGCGCCAGGTGCCGACGGGCAAGAACGTCACGGTGATCTTCGACCCGCGCGTCGCGCGCGGTTTCGTCGGTCATATCGCCGGCGCGATCAATGGCGCTGCCGTCGCGCGCAAGACCAGCTTCCTGCGTGACAAGATGGGCCAGCAAGTGCTGAAATCGGGTCTGTCGATATCAGACGATCCGTTGATCGTGCGCGGTCCTTCCTCGCGGCCCTTCGACGGCGAGGGCGTGTCGGGCGAGCGGCTTGTCATGATCGAGGACGGTGTTCTGAAGCATTGGTTCCTTTCGACTTCGACTGGTCGTGAACTCGGCCTCGAGACCAATGGCCGTGGCGTGCGCGGCGGCACCGCAGTCTCGCCTTCCTCCACCAACCTTGCCCTGGAACCCGGCGAGATCTCGCCTGAGGAGCTGATCCGCAGCGTCGGCAATGGTTTTTATGTCACCGAATTGATTGGCCATGGCGTCAACATGATCACCGGCGAATACAGCCGCGGCGCCACCGGCTTCTGGATCGAGAATGGCGAACTTACCTTCCCGGTTTCCGAGGTGACGATCGCCTCGAACCTCAAAGACATGTTCATGCGCCTGACGCTGGCAAACGACATCGACCGCAAGTTCGGCGTCGCGGCTCCTACCTTCGCCATCGAAGGCATGACGCTCGCGGGGCGTTGAGAACGGATTGATGGGAATGAGCGATAGTGAAAATGCCCGCTGGCAGAGCGATCTCGCATTGATCGCCGATGCCGCGAAAGAGGCGGGCGCAGTCGCTTTTGGCTTCTTCAACCAGTCTCCCGAGGTCTGGTGGAAGAATGAAGACCGCTCCCCCGTCAGCGCCGCCGATTTCGCAGCCAACAAGACGCTGGAAACGATCCTGCGCAAGGCCCGCCCGGATTATGGCTGGCTGTCTGAGGAAACCGAAGATGATGCCGACCGGCTCTCGCGCGAGACGCTGTTCATCGTCGATCCGATCGACGGCACGCGCGCCTTCCTTGGCGGCCAGAAAGTCTGGTGCGTCAGCGTCGCGGTCGTTCATCGCGGCCGGCCGGTCGCCGGCGTGCTTTATGCACCGGCGCTGGAAGAGCTTTATGAAGCTGTCGAGGGCGGTGTGGCGCTGAAAAACGGGTCGCCCTTCACGGTCTCCGACGCCGGGCCGGAGGAGACGAGCCGCATTGCGATTGGCGAAGACCTGCTGAAAACCTTTCCGCCGGAGTTTCGCGATCGGGTCATACGCCACAAACACGTTCCCTCGCTCGCCTATCGCATCGCCATGGTGGCGGACGGCCGGCTGGAAGGCACCTTCGTCAAGGGCAATTCGCATGATTGGGATCTCGCCGCCGCCGATCTGATCCTCGCCTGCGCCGGTGGCAGTCTTGTCGATCTCGCCGGCAGCCCGATCCTCTACAATCGACCTGATGTCACCCACAAGGTCCTTTGCGCGGCGCCCGCGCCGCGCCTCAGTGAGTTCCTCGCAGCCTTCGCGGGACGACGAGACAGTTGACGTTTTCGTCAAAATCCCGCAGATGAGGTGGCGGAGGAGAATAGGCAGAAAGAGAACAAGAAAATGACTGACTCCGGTGACAAGAAGCAGCTTTTGCATCTCGTTTTTGGCGGCGAACTGGAAAGCCTCGATGACGTCCAGTTCCGTGATCTGAACGGTCTCGATATCGTCGGTATTTTCCCCGATTATGCTACGGCGCTGACAGCCTGGAAGGCGAAGGCGCAGCAGACGGTCGACAACGCGCATATGCGCTATTTCATCGTCCACATGCATCGTCTGCTCGATCCGCAGGTCAAGGGCAACTGATCCTGGCACCTGCCGCCGGCCAACCGCTCGTCGAGCGGGGATTTCGTGCATCGAGGCCCCGTCGATCGGATCGTTTGACGCATTCTGAACAAAATAATCGGTCATTCCGGCCGCAACGATGATTGGGGAATGGGGTTTGATGTCGATCGCTTTTGATCGGAGGCTGGCGCAATGAGCTCCCGGATGGCGCGGTTCGGTCTGAGCGCATATCGTCTGGCGGGAACCGTAGCTTCGCCCATCGTCGGCCTCTATCTCACCTACCGCACGGCCAAAGGCAAGGAAGATCGGGGGCGCCGGCTGGAACGCTTCGGCTATCCGAGCGCCAACCGGCCGCAGGGACCGCTCGTCTGGTTTCACGCTGCAAGCGTGGGCGAAACCAACGCCGTCATCCCGCTGATCCGCGAAATCCGCCGTCGCGATATCCATGTCATCCTGACGACCGGTACCATCACGTCGGCCAGGCTTGCCGCCGAGCGCCTCGGCCAGGAAGCAATCCATCAGTATGTGCCGCTCGACCTGAAACCCTCCGTCAGCCGTTTCCTCGAATATTGGCAGCCCGATTGCGCCATCATCGCCGAATCCGAGATCTGGCCGGCAACGGTGCTCGAGCTCGGCCGCCGTCGTATTCCGCAGATCCTGATCAATGCCCGCATGTCGGACCGCTCTTTCGCCCGCTGGCGCCGCCGCCCGTCGATCGCCGAAGCCTTGTTCGAGAATCTCGCCCTCGTCATCGCCCAATCGGATGTCGATGCCGAACGTTTTCGCGATCTCGGCGCGGTTCCGGTCATCACATCGGGCAATCTGAAGGTCGACACCGACGCGCCGCCTTATGACAGCGGTGTCCTTGCCCGCTACAAGAAGCAAATCGGCGATCGCAAGACCTGGGCGGCGATCTCGACTTTCGACGGCGAGGAGAATGCCGCCGCCATCGTTCATCGCGCCCTCAAGGAGCGAGATCGCCAACTGACGATCATCGTGCCGCGCCATCCCGAGCGTAGCGACGAGATCGAGGCTGCTCTTGTCAAGCACGGGCTGAAGGTCGCCCGCCGCACCCGCGACGATATCTTGTCCGCCGATGTCGATATATTCCTCGGTGATACGATCGGCGAAATGGGCCTCTATTTGAGACTGACGGAAATCGCTTTCGTCGGCCGCTCGCTTTTTGCCGAAGGCGGTCAAAATCCGCTGGAGCCGGCCATGCTCGGCTGCGCCATCCTCTCCGGGGGCAACGTCCAGAATTTCCGCGAGGCCTATCAGAAACTGGCCCGCAGCGGCAGCGCCCGTATGGTGCGCGATACCGAAATGCTGGCCAAGGGCGTGCATTACCTGCTGACCAACGACGAAGCCCGTCGCAAGATGATCGAGGCCGGCATCTCCAGCGTACACGACATGCGCGGGGCTTTGACGGCGACGGTAAAGGGACTGGAACCCTATATCAATCCCCTGACGGTCAAGGCGCGGCTATTGCCGAAGACCGTGGCCTAGGTCTGAGGAGACGCAATTTGGCAGCGGCGGGTAGTATCAAAGGCATTCTCTTCGACAAGGACGGCACGCTGCTCGATTATGACGAAAGCTGGCTGCCGGTGAACCGGGAGCTTGCCCGCATCGCCGCCAAAGGGGATCAGGCTCTTGCCGACCGGCTGCTTTCCGCCTGCGGCATGGATCCGCTGACCGGCCACATCGTTCCCGACAGCCTGCTTGCCGCCGGCAATACCCGCCAGATCGCCGAAGGTCTCGTGGGCGCGGGCTCGATGGTCGATGTCGACGAACTGACGATCCGCCTCGACGAGCTCTTTTCCAGCGCCGCCCAATTTTCCGTGCCGGTGACCGATCTCGCTGGTTTTTTCGGCCGGCTGCACCGGCGAGGCTTCAAGCTCGGCGTCGCCTCCAGCGACAATGAACGCTCGATCCGCCAGACGGCGGAACGTTTCGGTTTTGCTGGCTATATCGACTATGTCGCCGGTTATGACAGCGGTTTCGGCACCAAGCCGGAGCCGGGAATGCTGCTTGGCTTCTGTGCCGCGACCGGCCTCTCGCCGGAGGAGGTCGCGATGGTCGGCGACAACAACCACGATCTTCACATGGGGCTGAATGCGGGCGCGGGGCTCAGGATCGCCGTGCTGACGGGTACCGGCTCGCGGGATTCGCTTGCCGCCGCGGCCGACCATGTGCTCGACGATATCACCGCCATTGAGACGCTGCTGCCGGACCTGCAGCCCGCCTGACCGGTAAGGGCTTGCGTTTTCATCGATTTTGACCTCTCAATCCGGTCGGGAAAACGGAAATTTTTCGCCGGGCAGGGAGCAGGACGGCAAATGATCTCAGAAGCGCCGCCGTTCTGGTGGAGGAAAGCCGATTGGCGGGCCTGGCTGCTGTTGCCGCTTTCCTTTCTCTACGGCCGCATCGCCGGCCACCGTATGGCCTATGCGCGCCGCGCCTCCGTTCCCATTCCGGTTATCTGCGTCGGCAACTTCACCGTCGGCGGCGCCGGCAAGACGCCGACGGCTCTGGCGATCGCCCGCGCCGCCAAGGCGAAGGGGCTGAAGCCCGGTTTTCTCAGCCGGGGCTATGGCGGCTCGCTCGATGTGACGACGGTGGTCGATCCCGGTCATCATCGGGCTGTGGCCGTCGGCGACGAACCGTTGCTGCTTGCGCAGGAGGCGCTGACGGTGATTTCCCGAAGGCGCGTCGAAGGCGCGCAGCGCCTGGTGGCGGAGGGCGCCGATCTCATCATCATGGACGACGGTTTCCAGAGTGCGCGCCTTGCAATCGACTATGCTCTGCTTGTCATCGATGCGACGCGCGGCCTCGGCAATGGCCATATCGTGCCGGGCGGCCCGGTCCGCGCGCCGATCCGCCAGCAGCTGCGTTATGCGACGGCGCTGCTGAAGGTCGGCGACGGCAATGCCGCCGACAGGATCGTCCGCATCGCGGCGCGCGCGGCAAAACCCTATTTCACCGCAATGCTGAAGGTGCGTGGCGACAATACCCTTGCCGGCATCAAGGTGCTTGCCTTTGCGGGCATCGCCGATCCTTCGAAATTCTTCCGCACCGTCCAATCGCGCGGCGCCGAAATCGCGGTCGCCAAAACCTTCGGCGACCACGAGCACCTGACCGAGGAAGAGATCGACGACATCCTGACGACTGCGGAGCGTCAGGGTCTCCTGATCGTCACCACCTCCAAGGATTTCGTCCGCCTCTCCGGCCATCACGGCAAGGCGCAGCAGCTTGCCGAAAAGAGCCATGTGATCGAAGTCGACATGGTGTTCGAGGATCACCTCGCACCGAACCTCATCATCGACCGGGCGATCGTTGCCTGCCGCGAACGGCGGCTGCGGGAGATCAAGACCGGGGTTGAAGCGAAAGAACCGCTCTGACAGGCTGCTGCAGAATATCTTTGCAATGCAGCGCTGTTACACGATCGAGCGAAGCAAAGTTTCGCGGGCCGAGGTCAGATGCGACCGGCAAGCGCGATCGATCAAGGCGATATTGCGGCTTTCGAGGGCTTCGATCAGCGCGAGATGTTCCCGAATGGCGACCTCATTCCGCGCCCGTTCGTCGCGCTTGTTCCACTGATAGTGATAGTGGAAGACTATGGCGATCACATCTTGGAAGCTCTCGATAAAACGGTTTGGCGCGACCGCCGCAATCAGCCGGTGGAATCGGCTGTCCAGCTCCGAGAAATCCTGAAACCGGGCGTCAATATCCGTGAGCAGTTCCAAATGCGCCGCCCGTATAGCGCTGACCTGCTTCCAGACCGGCGAGCCGTCAGGTAGAGTGGCGAACAGCCGTGCAGAGCGCACTTCGAACATCTCTCTGATCTCGAACAGTTCGAGTGCGAAACTCGCTGTGAACCCTTTAAAAACCCAGCCTGCGTTCTGACGCTTCTCGATCAGCCCATATCGCTGAAACCGATTGAGAAATTCACGCACGATCGTTGTCGCGACGCCGAATCTCCTGGCCAATTCCGCCTCGTTGATTTCCGTGCCCGGACAAGCGTTGTCGCGCAGCATCCATTCCATGAAATTCGTCTCGACCTGTTCGGAAATTGCTAAGGTTTCTTCCTTCGGATAGCGCTCTATCTGCCGCGGCTGCTCCCGCATGATCCTCCTGTGCGCTTCAGATGCGATGATCCCACGCGCGGACATCCCCGCTAGCACCTTGCGCACCGTCGTTCTGCTCACGCCAAGCTGGGCGCGCAGTGCGTTTTCTGACGGCAACTCCTGCCCAAGATCGAGCGTTTGAAGGATATCGATCATATCATTGAAGGCCCGCTTAAAGGTCGTATCCGTTCTCACGGCACAACTCCCGGTATGATTTTGTATCCATAAAAAACAAGTTGACGCATGTTTATCACATGTTTCTTATGTATAAAAAACGGGGGAGGCTAGGGGAATTTGGAAGACTCTGGGATTCTGCCTCAGAATTCGTCCCGGCCTGGGGGTTCGCAAGATGCAACCTTCCATCCGAGACAATCCGGCATCACGTTTGGACTGAAGCTGTTGAGCCTGGGTCCTCTATTGATACTCATCATGCTCATCGCCGTCGTCAGTTTGATCACGCCGGCTTTTCTAAAGCCTGTTAATCTGAGCAACATCCTGGCGCAGACAGCGGTCATTGCTGTTGTGGCCATGGGACAGCAGCTCGTTATCCTGACGCGCGGGATCGACCTGTCCGTAGGCTCGAATCTTGCGCTCTCGACGGTCATTGGCGGACTCGTCTACCAGCAGGTCGATTCCTCAATCGTCGTCATCATAGCCATGCTGCTTGCGGGCGCTGCTGTCGGCGCGGTCAACGGCGTGGTGTTTGTCCATGGCCGGCTGCCGCACCCTTTCATTATTACGCTTGCGACCTTGAGCATCTGCCGCGGCCTGGCCCTTACATTGGCCCCCGGCCACACCACCATGCGCGGGATGCCCGATGCAGTCAGTGCGATCGGCGGCGGTACGACGCTCGGCGTGCCCAATTCCTTCTTTGTGGTTGCGCTGCTCGGACTTCTTTTTCTGATCCTGACGAAGTCGATGGTCTTTGGCCGATGGATCTACGCGGTCGGCGGCTCGCCGAATGCCGCCAGAAGCATGGGTATACCGGTAAAGGGCGTTTTGCTCGCCACTTACATCATCTCCGGCTTTTGTGCAGGTGCCGGCGCGGTGCTGCTCGCAGGGCGGACCGCCGCCGCCTCGCCAATCTATGGCAATCTTTTGGAACTCGACACCATTGCCGCGGTGATTATCGGTGGCGCCAGCTTCCTTGGCGGAAGAGGTCATCTCGGCCATGCGCTGATCGGCGCTGTACTGATCGGCGTCATCCGCAACGCGCTCAACCTTCTCGGGGTCGACGTGTTTTTTCAAATGATCGCGATCGGGCTGGTCATCGTCATCGCCGTCGAGGCCGATGTTCTTCGCAACCATCTCGAGGCGCGGGCGCGCGTGCTTCAATCGGCGAGAGTGCAATGAACCCTGCATCCACCACCCCGACACTTTCGGTTCGGAACGCTCAGAAGCGCTTCGGCGCGATCCATGCCCTGAAAAATGTAAGCTTTGATGCCTATGCAGGTGAGGTAACCGCTCTCCTGGGCGATAACGGCGCCGGCAAGTCGACTCTCGTCAAATGCATCAGTGGGCTGCACAGTCTCGACGAAGGCGAGATCCTCGTGGATGGGGCTGCTGTATCGCTCCATTCAACGGCGGCGGCTCGCCGCGCCGGTATTGAGACCGTCTATCAGGATTTGGCGCTCTTCGACAATCTGACCCCCGTACAGAATTTCTATTGCGGACGAGAAATCTCCTTCCCTTCCTGGCTGCCGCGTCCGCTCCGCTTCCTCAACACGGGCGAGATGAAGCGGCAGGCAGCAAGTGTCATCGATCGCCTGAAGGTGAAGCTGCCGAGGTTCGACGCGCCGGTCGCGCTGATGTCTGGAGGGCAGCGACAGGCCATCGCGGTCGGGCGCGCCATTGTTTTTGCGCGCAAGCTGGTGATCCTCGACGAACCGACGGCCGCCCTCGGCCTTCGCGAGTCTCGCCAAGTGCTTGACCTTATCAATCAGCTCAAAGCCGACGGCAATGCCGTGATCATCATCACACACAATATGGAGCATGTCGTCGAAATCGCCGACCGGGCGGTTGTGCTGCGACAAGGCCGCAAGGTGGGTGAACTGAAGCCGACGGAAGCCAACAAGCAGGACGTTGTCGCGATGATTGTAGGCGCCGAGGCTTGACGGAGATCGCTGCTTCGTTGGGGCAGCGGACAACGAGATCGCTCTGGAGGAGGGCGATCGAAACATGGGAGGTGTATCATGAAACAGCAATTACTGCTGGGGGCTCTTGCGCTCCTGGCCGTCGCCGCAGTGCCGTCCTTGGCGCAGGAACCGGTGAAGCTCGGCTTTATCACCAAATTCCCCGTACCGTTCTTCGCAACAATGGAGAACGCAGCAAAGGATTATGCAAAGAAAAATCCAGGCGTCGAAATCATCTACGGGCAGGGCACGTCCGCAACAGACATTGAGGGCCAGATTGCACAGATCGAATCCATGATGACGCAAGGCGTGCAGGGCATTGCCCTCACGCCGGTCGATCCCACGGTGTCCGCTGCGCTGGACAAGGCGGTGGCTGCCGGTATCAAGGTCGTGCTGATGGACAACAACATTCCGGATTGGAAAGGCAGGACCGCGCTTGCCACGACCAATAATTTCGCCGCGGGCAAAATCGCCGGCGAATATCTCAAAACGGTTCTTAAATCAGGCGATACGCTTGGGATACTCGAGGGCGTGCCCGGCGTGCCTGCGCTTGATGACCGTGTAAAGGGTATGCTCGAAGGGTTGGGGGGCCTTGACGTCAAGATGGTCGGGAAAGGCGCGACAAACTGCACCGAGGAACTCGGGATCAGTGTCGCCGAGGATCTGCTCACGAAGAACCCGGACCTCAAGGCTATTTATGCCGCTTGCGGCCCGCCCGCGGCTGGCGCGGCGCGCGCGATCAAGAACGCGGGCATTGCCAATGACAAGATTGTGCTGGTTGGTTTCGACTTCTGCTGCGGCGAAGAGGAAGCAATGAAGAGTGGTGTCGAGGATGCGTCGGTGGCCCAGTTTCCCACCAAGATGGCAGAGCTTGGTGTGGATGCGCTGGTAAAATCGATTCGCGGACAGCCGGTTGAGTCTTTGATTGACTCCGGCGCCGCGCTTGTGACGCCCGAGAATATGGCAAAATTCAAGTGACGTGTTGCCTCCGTCGACCGCGTGGACGACGGAGGCAAGCCTCACTTCGCTGTCGGGTTTGATATCGTCGCGCCCGGCGGCCGGGGGTCACGCTGACGGCTGAAAAGACGCGGCCGCGCGTTAGCGCCGCTGGTTCGGCAGTACGCCGGCGCGTTTGTCGGCTTCGAGCGATGACATCACATCGGCATAGGGTTCCTGCCGCGCGACGCTCCAGTAGCGCAGTTCGTCGAGCGGGACATGTTTTCCCGTCATCGCGCATACGACATAGGAGCCGGGCGAGAGAATCTGGAAATCGCCATCGAGATACCGGATCTTCGCCTCGCGGTTTCCGTGCCCTTCGAACAAATTCATGCGCTCCGTTCCCTGAAAGCTGTCATCCTTCTGCCATACTCCCGCAAAGACTGCTTTTCCAGCTTTTTTAGCTTCTGCCGAAAAGCCGTTCGATATCGCTGAGCTTCAGTTCGATATAGGTTGGCCGACCGTGATTGCACTGACCTGAGCCGGGCGTTACTTCCATTTCCCTCAGCAGCGCGTTCATTTCTTCCGGCCGCAGCCGCCGTCCGGAGCGCACCGATCCGTGGCATGCCATGGTCGCCGCCACATATTCGAGCTTGGCCGAGAGGCCTGATGCCGTGTCCCATTCGGCAATCTCGTCGGCAAGCTGGCGGATGAGGCCGCCTGCATCGACCTCGCCGAGCATGGCAGGTGTCTCGCGCACGGCAATCGCGCCCGGACCGAAGCGCTCGATCGCCAGGCCGAGTTCGGCAAGCTCCGCCGCGTGCTGCATCAGCCGGTCACAATCCTCTTCCGGAATGTCGATGATCTCGGGGATCAGCAGCACCTGCGATGCCAGACGCTTCGAGTGCAGCGCCTTGCGCATCGCTTCGAAGACCAGCCGCTCATGCGCGGCGTGCTGGTCGACGATGACGAGGCCGTCTTCAGTCTGAGCGACGATGTAGTTCGCATGGATCTGCGCCCGTGCCGCGCCAAGCGGATAGCGCGTGGTCGCCTCCGGGGCTGCCGGCGCGGTGGAAGACTGCGGTTCGGCCCGCGCCGTCGGCGTCGAAAGCCCATCGAAGGATGCCTGCGGCCGTTCGGCGAAATGCGTCGCTTGCTGGTAGGGCCGGGAAGGGGAGGTCTCGGCCGACCATGGCGCCTGCGGCCGCGGAGCGTTCGGCTGGAAGCCCGGACGGAAGGAGCGCAGCATGTCGCTCGCTCCCGTCGTCGCCGCCCGGCTGCCGTCGCGTGCCAAGGCCTCCCGGATCGCGCCGACGATGAGGCCGCGCACCAGGCCCGGATCGCGGAAGCGCACATCGGATTTCGCCGGATGCACGTTGACGTCGACGAGAGCGGGATCAAGCATAATCGACAGCACCGCCACCGGATAACGACCTGATGGGATCGTCTCGGCATAGGCGCCGCGGATCGCCGACAGGATCAGCTTGTCCTGTACCGGCCGGCCGTTGACGAAAGCATATTGATGGGCCGAGTTGCCGCGATTGAAGGTCGGCACGCCGGCAAATCCGGTCAGCGAAACCTCCTCGCGCTCGGCGTCGAGCGCAATGGCGTTGTCACGGAATTCCTTGCCGAGCACTTGCGCCATGCGCGCCAAATGGTCGTCGCCGGTCGCAGGGAATTCCAATGTCGTGCGGTCCGAGCCTGACAGCACGAAGCGCACAGCGGGGAAGGCGATTGCCATCCGCTTGACGATCTCGGTGATGGCGCCTGCCTCGGCCTTTTCCGTCTTCAGGAATTTGAGCCGGGCGGGCGTGGCGAAAAACAGGTCGCGCACTTCGACGATCGTCCCCGGATTGGCGGCAGCCGGCCTCAAATGCATGATCTTGCCGCCGGTGACGGCGATCTCGTTGCCGCCTGCACTGTCGCGCCTGCGGCTTGCGATACTGAGCCTGGCGACGGAGCCGATCGAGGGCAGCGCCTCGCCGCGAAAACCGAGCGTGCGGATATCATCGAGCGTCTGGGAAATTTTCGAGGTGCAGTGGCGCCTGACCGCCAGTTCGAGGTCGGCCGCATCCATCCCCGAGCCGTTGTCGCTGACGCGCAACAGCGCCTTGCCGCCGCCTGCCGTGGCGATCTCGATGCGTGTCGCACCGGCGTCGAGCGCGTTTTCGATCAATTCCTTGGCAGCGCTCGCCGGCCGCTCGATGACTTCACCGGCGGCGATTTGGTTGATGAGCGTTTCGGAAAGCTGTCTGATGGTCATGGGTTATTTTCGAGGATTCGCGGGCTGGAGGGAAGAGGGGCGATCGGCCTTCCCGCAACCGTGATCGGGAATTCCACCAAATTTGAGGATCGCCGCTGTATAAATTATGCAGCAGTTCAAAGTGTTACAGCGTGTTATGCGCACCTGAGACGGTACGCGGCGCGGTAATGTTAAGCCGGTTTTAACATAAAAATGGCATTTCTAATCACACACCTCCGGAAGCTGTGAAATCGAACAGATGTGGGACGCAACAGAATGAGTGCCGGCTTCGAAAAGGCGGACACATCATCGGAAACCGACGGAAATTCCGCCGAGGCCGATCTTCAGACGGCACTTTTCGATGTGGTGTGCGACAGTCTTTCGGCAGCCTTTATCATCTACGACAAGAACGATCATCTGATCTTCGCCAGCCGGCAGACTCTCGAATTCTTTCCGTTGCCGCCCGAAATGCTGAAGCCGGGCACAAGGCTTCGCGACTTCCTCGGTGCGATCTACGACACCGGCATTCGCCAGCAATATGACGTCAGGAAGGGCGGGTCGCTGAGCCGCGAAGACTGGCTGTCGCAGAAAATCGCCTCGCATTGGCGCGAGCGCTTCGAAGCCGTCGAGCGTCACGGGACCGACAGCTGGGTACGCTTCGTCAAACGCAGGCTGCCGGGCGGCTACGGCGTCACCGTCATTTCCGATATCTCCGAGGACAAGAAGCGCGAAGAGCAATGGCGCTCGGATCTGGAGCGCGTGCAGCTCACCGAGGACATCCTCGACAATCTGCCGTTTCCGCTTTTCGTCAAGGACCGCAACCTCACCTATGTCGCCGTAAACCTCGCCTTCTGTGAGAAATACCAGACAACAGCCGACGAAGTGCTCGGCCGCAAGAGCGGTGATCTCTTTTCCCCGGAGATCGCCACTCGTTTCGAGGAAAGCGACCGTCATGTGCTGGAGACCGGTGAGATGTCTATCTCCCGCCAGCGCCAGATCTCCCGCGACGGCATCGAGCGCGACATCGTCAGCCGCAAGCATCGCATCGGCAAGCCTGGCCGCTACTTCCTGGTATCGACGATGCAGGATCTGCCGCGCGACGGCGCGGATCTCGATGAGTTCGACCGGGCGTCCGCGATCACCACATCAAGCAATCAAAGCTATCGCCGAGCCTATCTGCCGGTGCCGAACCCTGTCGGGCGGCGCGAGCCGGCGGCGATGGAAGCGATCGTTCCGGAGAATTTCTCCGGTCGCAAGATCCTCGTGGTGACCGCCGATCTCGCCGCCGAGACAGCCGCCCTGCGCACGCTGTCGAAATACGGCTTCGAATCCTGCTCGGTGCGCGGCGAGGACGAGGAGGAGCGGTTCCTGGAGATCGCCACCTCCTCCGGCATTTCGCTTGACCTCCTGATCATCGACAACCAGATGGGCATGCGCTGTCTCGAACTCGCCGAGCAATACGGTATCCCGGCGCTCGTCATGGACGGCTTCCAGATCGCCAACGAGCTCACCTTCCAGATCGCCCGCCATTTCAATCGCAACAGCCGCAGCGGCGCCGGCCCGGACAGCGATTGGGAGATCAGCACCTCCGACGATGTAGTCAGCCTGGAGGTTCTCGTCGCCGAGGACAACGATATCAACCAGATCGTCTTTTCGCAGATTCTCGAGGGCCTCGGCTACCGTCACGTGATCGCGGCGACCGGCGACGAGGCCGTGCGCCTGTGGGCCGAACACAGGCCGCAGATCGTGCTGATGGATATTTCCCTGCCGGGTTTCAACGGCTTCGAAGCGGCGCGCCTCATCCGCCAGATGGAGGAAACCGGAGGCGAGGCCCGCACCCCGATCATCGGCGTGCTAACCCAGGCCTTCGAGCGCGATCGCGCCGAATGCTTCAAATCCGGCATGGACGACGTCATCATGAAGCCGGTCAGCCCCGATATGATCGAGACCGTATTTCAGAAATACCTAATTGAAGAGGTGATGATGCGGGCACGCAACTAGTCGGTGATCGGTCAATTCCCCAGATATTGGGAGCGTCCGGACGGTGGCGGCCGCTGATTTACTATCGAATTGTTAAGACATGCCGGTCATTCTTGACATGGCTGCGGAGGAAAAGCTTGGGTTTGGATGATGAAATCGGCGGAATTAGCTTTCTTGACCGGCAGTCAGAATGAGCCGCAGGCAATGGCCTATACCGATCCGTTGACCGGATTGGGAAACCGTAACCGCATGCGGGACAAGGTCCTGCAGATATCCGCCGAGCGAGCCAGCGATCCGGCGCCCTTTACCATCGGCATCGCCAACCTCGACAGCTTCAAACCCATCAACGATCTGTTCGGCTCCGCCGCCGGCGATGAGATCCTTTGCCAGGTCGCCCACCGCCTCAAGGCCTGCATTCCGGATGGTGCGTTGGTCACCCGCCATGATGGCGACGAATTCGCCTTCGTGCTGCCGCTGATTTTCGAACGGGCGAGCGCCGAGAAATTCGGCCAGATGATCCGCGAGGTGCTGTCGGCTCCTTATGATCTCGGCGACCGCAACGTCCGTCTCTCAGCCTCCTTCGGCTTTTCCATCTATCCGTTCGCGGGCGAGGATTGCGAGGAACTGCTGAAGAGCGCCGAAACCGCGCTCTACCGTTCCAAGCGCCGCGGCCGTGGCCAGATTACCGTCTATTCGCGCGAGATCGCGCAAGAAATGAAGCGCGCCACGCAGTTGGAGCAGGCGCTCAGAAACGCCATCATATCAGACGCGATCGACGTGCATTTCCAGCCGATCGTCTCCTTGTCCAACAATCAGGTCGTCGGTTTCGAGGCGCTTGCCCGCTGGAACGATCCCGATCTCGGCTTCGTTTCCCCCGGTGTCTTCGTGCCGCTTGCCGAAGAGCGCGGCTTCATCGACGCATTGTCGGAGGCGCTGCTGCGCAAGGCTGCAGAAGCCGCGCTTTCCTGGCCGCGCGACCTCTTCCTGTCGTTCAATCTTTCTTCGGCGCAGCTGATGGACCCGGGCACGAGCAGCAGCGTCTTGTCGATCCTCGGCCGCGTCGGCCTCGATCCGCATCGCTTGGAACTGGAGATCACCGAGACCGCGGTGATGGGTTCAGCCGATACCGCTCATCGCATCATCGCCGATCTGCGCGCTGCCGGCGTGCGCATTTCGCTTGACGATTTCGGCACCGGGCAGTCGAGCCTCGGGCGCCTGCGCGACTTCATTTTCGACAAGATCAAGATCGACCGTGCCTTCGTTTCGCGCATCAATTCCGACCGTGCCTCCGAACACATAATCAAGGCGATCCTTGCCATGTGCGAGGGCCTGGAATTGGAAGTCGTCGCCGAGGGAATCGAGGATTATGCTGAAGCCGTGAAATTGCGCACGCTGGGCTGCGGCATGGGGCAGGGCTATCACTTCGGCCGGCCGGCGGATGGCATCGCCACGCTGCGCTTCCTGCACGAAAACTATTATGACCCAGCCGTGACCGAGCGCGTCAGCGCATAGACGAGATGCCCGAGCCGTTCCATGAAGCAAAGCGATGGCGCCCCTAGGAGCGCCATCGCCTACGCTATACTACCGTGCGCGGATTACTTAGCCGTGGTCGAGCCGGTTGCTGTTGTATCGGTGCCGGGCGCCGGAGCCTTTTCGGCCGCCTGCATGGCCAGCGTCTTGAATTCAGGCGCGGCCTTAAGAGATTCGGCTGTTTCGCTGGTCGTCAGCTTGAGGCTGCCGTCCTGGGTGTTCTGGGCGACGGTGATCTTCTCCATTGGAACGGCGACGTCTTTCTCGCCGATGCCAAGGAAGCCACCGACACCGACGATCGCAGCAACGATGCCACCGTCCTTCTTGAGGATCAGGTCGTTGATGCTGCCGATGCTTTCATTTTTACCGTTATAGACCGACTGGCCGATATAGGTATTGGCGCTGATCTGGTCCGCAGCCTGCTCGGTCAAATAGCCGGCCTGAGCCGTGTCGGCCGTCGGTGCCGGGGCCGGAGCCTGTGCGGCATCGCCCGCGGGCTTGGTGACATCAGGGGTTACCGGCGGCTTGGGTGCTGCCGGATCAGCCGGAGCTGCCTGCGTCGGAGCGGCGGGATCCGCAGGTTTCGGCGCCGTCTGCGAGAATGCCGCCGGTGCGAAAGCCGTGGCAAACAGAGCGCCAGCGGCAACGGTCGTCAGAAGTTTGCTTGTCATTTCGAACCTACCTTTTCATTTCCCTGGAGTAATTGCTGACCCGGCAAGGCCCGTTTTGGACATGCTTGCCGCGCCGGTTCGAAGAGGAAATGACTGGTGTGCCGATTGGTTCCGGCTGAAAACACGGAAAATTTCTCGATTCTCACGGAACTTTTATCGATAAGCCGGCGGCAAAATGCAGAAAGGCGCCTCAGTCTGAAGCGCCTCTCGTTGCTACGGGCAAGGGATGTTCAGATCACGTAGACGGGGTCGAATATGCCCTTGACCTCGATGCCGAGCTCAAGAAGTGCGCCGGCGCTGGGCTGCGCCGAACGCGCATCTTCATCAAGCCCTTCCCAGGCGGTGGTCACCGCCAGCCGGTCGGCGCTGGCGCCGATGAAGGCGGGGCAGGAGGGCTGGACGGCCGGAACCTTGTAGCGTGAGATGCGCAGGCCATCGGGATTGTAGCGGTCGACGACGCCGGCGCCCCAGCGCGCGTTCCAGATATAGCCGTCGGCATCGACCACTGAGCCGTCGATATCGCCGGGCTCGTTCATGCTGTCAACGAGCACGATCGGCTCGCCCGAGGGCAGGCCGGTCTGCGGATCGACCATGACGCGCATCAGCCGGTTGATACGGGAATCTGTATAATAGCCGATCGTGCCGTCAGGCGAAAAGCAGATGGAATTCGGGATACTGATGCCGTTGAAGATCTTCGTCACCTTGCCGCCGGCGACATGATAAATGGCGCCGGCCTGGTTTTCCGCCCGCTTGCTCATCGTGCCGATCCAGAGCGCGCCGGAGGGATGGGTGCGGCCGTCGTTCGAACGGTTTTCCGGCTTGTCGTTTTCGAGCGCGGCGTAGAAAGTGAGATTGCCGCTTGCCACGTCGCGTACGAAAAGCCCTTCCTCCGTCGCGATCAGCTGCCGTCCGGCGTCGATACGGGCCAGCACGCTTGCCATGACGGGAAGCGGATGCACCTTCTTCTGCCCTGAGGAAAGATTGAGCTCATGCAGTTCCTTGCCTAAGATGTTGAACCACCAGACGGTATTGCTGTCCGGGTCATAGGTAGGGCCTTCGCCGAGAACGGAATTGGTGTTGCAAAGGGTCTTGCCTTCGAACTCGTAGATGTCGGTCATACGCTCACGCTCCCGTAGCTGCATCATAGGCGTAAATGGTCGCCTTGGCGCGCTCGGCAACCTCTGCCGCGGTCATTCCCGGTTTGTAGATGCTGGTGCCGAGGCCGAAGGAGAAGATGCCGGCCTTGGTATAATCGGCGAAATTCTTGTCCGACACACCGCCGACGGCGGCGATGACCAGCTCCGGCGGCAGGATGGCCCGGATCGCGGTGATTCCGGAAGGGCCGAGCACGCTGGCGGGAAAGAATTTGAGGCCCGTGGCGCCGGCACGCGCTGCAGCCAGCGCTTCGGTCGGCGTAAAGACACCAGGCATCGTCACCATGCCGTATTCACGCGCCCGGATGATCACCTCCGGCTCGACATTCGGCGTGACGAGCAGTTTGCCACCGGCCGCATTGAGGCTGTCGACCGCCTCGACCGTCAGTACGGTGCCGGCGCCGATCAGCACCTCTGCCGGCGCCATCTTCGCGGCGATCTCGATGGATTTGAACGGCTCCGGCGAATTCAGCGGGATTTCGATCGCCGTCAGGCCGTTTTCGATCAGGGCGCCGACGACGCTCTCGGTCTCTTCAGGCCGGATGCCGCGAAGGATGGCGATCAGCGGGCGCTTCATGTCGGGGAAGGGGATACGGTTCATCGTGTCAGCTTTCTCAGTTCGGCCAGATGGCTTCGGCGGCGGCCGAAAGCCCGCGGCGCACGGCGGCGTCGGCGTCGATGGCGGTGAAGGCAAGGGAGAGAGTTCTAAAGGCCTGTTCATAGAGCGCTTGCAGGCGCCCGGAGGCGACGAGCGTAATACCGGTGCCGGCTGGCGCATTCTGCAGCGCCCCGGCGATCTCGAGCCCGATCAGCGTGCCGGAAAGCCGGGCTTGCGCGGCAGCGGCAGAAATCCCGTGCAGCAGTTGGCCCGAGCGGGCGGTAAACAGCAGGTTTGAGGCAAGCGCCGGGCGCGCGAATGCGGCGGACACCGCCGCCTCGAAGGCGGCCGCATCCGTCGGTTGCTCCTCGGCACCGGCAACGGCATGCGACAGGATCGTGTGCTTGCTGACCGCATCGAAAAGTTCGCCGGTCATGAAGGTCGAGAAGCCGGTAACCCTGTCGTCCACCACATGCACCCATTTCGAATGGGTGCCCGGCATGCAGACCGCCTGCGCTCCGGAGCTTGCGGAGCCAAGCGCGCCGAGAATCTGGGTTTCCTCGCCGCGCATGACGTCGGGAGCGGCGATATCCCGCTGGGCAAGGCCCGGCAAAATGCGGATGTCGCGGCTTTCCCCGGGCACGGACACGGCCCCGGTCAGGATAGAGGCAAGGGATGCCGGCACGTCGATATAACCGGCCTCGATCCAGCCCTGCCTTGCGCCCGCCATGCCGCAGATGATGACCGGCAGGTTTTCCGGCGCCTCGACGGCGGCAAGATGGCCGGCAAGCACTTGGGAAAAGCCGGTCTTTGCAGCGCTCGTCATGCCTTCGCCGCTGCGGCGCTCGGCAAGGATGCCGCCGTCCTTGCCGATCAGCCAGAGCCTGAAGCTGCTGGTGCCCCAGTCCACCGCGACATAAGCGGGATTAGCCATTACAGAACGCCTCCATCGACAATCAGAGACTGAGCGGTCACTCCAGCCGCGCAGTCGGATGCAAGAAACAGGCAGGGACCGACGATCGCATCGGCCGTGAGTGGGACTTTCAGACACTGCTGCTCCACCGAGCGCGCGATACTCTCCTCGGTCAGCCAGAGCTGCATCTGCCGTTCGGTGACGACCATGCCGGGAAGGATGCAGTTGACCCGGATATTCTCCGACCCGAGCCTGCCGGCCATGCTTTTCGTCAACCCGACGACAGCTGCCTTGGCGGCCGCATAGGAGGGAAAACCACCCATGTTCAGCTTGAAGGCGATCGATGACATATTGACGATCGCCCCGCCGCCGGCAGCCCGCATCGACGGCGCCACCGCTTGCGACGTAAAGAATACGTGCCGCAGGTTGACCGCCTGGTTATTGTCCCAATAGGCTTCGGTCACCTCGTCGAATTCATGGCGGTCGTCCCAGGCGGCATTGTTGACGAGAACGCGGATCGGCCCGGAGGCCGCAACGACGCGATCGACCACAGCACGGATCGCCCCGACGTCGCGCAGGTCGGCATGATGAAAGGAGACAGGATGCGTCGTCTCCCGTGACAGCCTCTCGGCAAGCGCGCTGCCTGCGGCCTCTGCGATATCGATGAAGGAGACCTTGGCGCCCTGCCGGGCAAAACCTTCGACGATCGCAGCACCTATGCCCGACCCGCCGCCGGTCACGAGCACGGTGCGATCTCTGAACTCGGGAAATTCTGCTGGCATTGCGGTCACCGTTTCCTCCGGCGATAGTTCCATTATTTGGAACATAATTTGACTATATGGAATTATCGAATTATGCTGCCCTCTCTGTCAAGGGCGGGAGAGCCGATGAATTCAGACGTCGGAATGATGGCGCAGACACGCGATACCGGCACACTCGGCAAGCTGATGGCTCTGCTCGATCTCGTCACCCATGCGGACGCCCCGTTGCGTTTCACCGATATCCTCTCCCTTGCCGGCCAGCCGCGCGGCACGCTGCATCGCCAGCTGAGCCACCTGGTGGAGGAAGGGTTGCTGGAGCTCGACGGCGACGGACGTTACGCCCCCGGCCTGCGCCTTCTCGATTTCGCCGCGCGCAGCTGGGCGCGCAACGAATTCCGTCTCATAGCCGAACCGCACCTCGCCGAGCTGCAGCAGGCGACCGGCGAGACCGTGCATCTCGGCGTTCTCAGGGGTTCCTCGATCATCTATCTGGATAAGGTCGAAGGCCGCCAGCCGGTGCGCATGTATTCGCAGATCGGCAACGCTTCCCCCTGTTATTGCACTGGAGTCGGCAAAGCCGCTCTCTCCAGGCTTCCGGCCGAAAGCCTCGCCAATCTGCTGGCCGGTTTGAGCTTCACCCGGTTTACCGCCTCTACGCATGTTTCGGCGGAAACTCTGCTTGTCGAGATCCGCGAGATTGCCGATCTGGGTTATGCCTTAGACCGCGAAGAACATGAGGCCGGCATCCGTTGCATCGCCGCGCCGATCTGGTCGGAGGACCGCACTTTTGTTGGCGGTGTTTCGATTACTGGTCCGGCCTATCGGTTGTCGATGGAACTTCTGCGCCAGTGGGCCGTTCCAGTTCAGCTGGCGGCAGAAAGGATCATGGAGGGTATGCGTATCCGTCTGGGCCCGCGCCGCTGATGTGCCTCTTTGCTGGACGCGATCGCAGAGCATGCTTATGATGAGCGCGATATTGAGATTTGGCGGCGAATCACCACAACTGCAAATAGTCCGTGAAATCTGCAACCATTTACCGGCCGAACGCTTCACGCCGAGGCCCATTCCATTTGATCAATCAGCGATCGTCATTCCGGGAAGCATCGAGCCGGCCGCAGGGCAGGTTTCGTGAACGGTTTGCCGGCCCCGCGCCGAAAATGAAGAAATGTGATGGCACCCTTGTCGCAAACATCCCGGAATGAAGACGACTACGTCGAGGAAATAGCGGGTCTGAAGACCCAGTTCGATATTTTCCGTTTCATGAAGCGTGTGACGGAGGACTATCGCTGCCGTGCCTTCATGGTCCTCAACCTGCCGCCGATCACCTCCTACGATCTTCAGGGCAGCACGGTCATCACCAGCTGGCCGGCCGAACTACTGGCGATCTACGACCAGGAGGCCTTGATGGTGAACAGTCCCGTTCTTCGGCGGCTCAGAACATCCACGCGGCCCTTTCTCTACGACATGACGCGGTCTGAATGGTCGCGAGACGATGGCAAGTCCGCCCTCGTCGCCGGCTTGTTCGAACGTTTCAAGATGATGCGGTGCGCCTATTTCCCGACGCATGAGCCGTCTGGCCTGCGCGGCGCCGTCTCCTTTGCCGGCGACCGCGAACCCTTCAGCCCCGTGGAGATGCGGGAGCTCTGCTATATCGCCATCCATGTCTTCGACAGGCTCGCCGAGATCCGCCATCTCGACACGCGCATGACCGATACGCTGACGGACCGCGAGATCGATTGCCTCAACTGGACGGCGGCCGGCAAGACCAGCGCCGAAATCGCCGAAATCCTTGCGCTGTCCGAACACACGGTCAATCACTACCTTAACCGCGCCACCAAGAAGCTCGATACGGTGAACCGCACCCAGGCCGTCGCCAAGGCGCTGCGGATCGGCCTGATCAAATAAGTTGCAAAAGGAGCGGCGTGCTTTCGCCGTTCGCCCAGCGCATAGGCAGGTTTTTCCAGCAAAAGGGCAATTCCTTGCGGGTTTGGCCTGTTCCACGCTGATTTTCCATCTGGCACGCTTTCTGCATCTCCTTTGCCAGAGGTCCAGAGGGGACTTTGATGACCAGCGCCAGGAAATGGCGCGGCCGAAACACCGCTGCCGACGCCGATGCCGCTTCTCCGGTACTTCGGTGTCGGTAGCGGTTGTTGCGTTTTGGCACCGCCTATTGCGCAGCTGTTCAAGATTCCGGCTTCTCCGTCATTTTTTTCTGGCCTTTTTCCCAGCTTACTCTAGTTCGCCCGCATTGCGCCGGTTCCAGGGGAGACCGTTGCGGCCATCAGGGCGAAAGCCCGGCGGACTTGATGGCCGCAACGGAATGCCGATTTTTCCGCTGCTCTCCTGGCACCCCGCAAATCGATTTTCCTGCCGATGATTTTGTTTGGCGAAGGCGTGCGTCTCCACTATCTCTACTGCATAATTTTAGCCTTGATCGGGATCGATCAAGGCTAAAATTATGCAGTGATTTAAAGTGCTACAGTGCCAGAAGAAGCAGTGAGGATGGAATGGCCGACGTCACCAAGGAACAGGTTCTCGAAACGCTGAAGACCGTGCGTGGACCGGATCTCGAGCACGATATCGTCGAGCTCGGTATGGTTTCCGACGTTTTCATCTCCGACGGCAAGGTCTATTTCTCCATCACCGTTCCGGCCGAGCGCGCCAAGGAGCTGGAGCCGATGCGGCTTGCCGCCGAGCGCGTCATAAAGGAAATGCCGGGGGTCAAGGGCGCCCTCGTGACGCTGACGGCGGACAGGAAGGCGGCCGCAGCCACGCCTCCCGCGCGCCCGGCACCGAACCCGCCCCACGGCCATGCCGGCCATGATCATTCACACGATCATCGCGGCCACGCGCACCCACCCCAGCAGCAGTCTCCGCGCGCCGGCAGGATCGGTGTTCCCGGCATAGGTGCCATCATCGCCGTCGCATCGGGCAAGGGTGGAGTTGGCAAGTCGACCACCGCCGTCAACCTCGCGCTCGGCCTGTTGGCCAATGGTCTGCGCGTCGGCATCCTCGATGCCGATATCTACGGTCCGTCCATGCCGCGTTTGCTGAAGATATCGGGCCGTCCGACGCAGATCGATGGCCGCATCATCAATCCGATGGAAAATTACGGCCTCAAGGTCATGTCGATGGGCTTCCTCGTCGATGAGGAGACGGCGATGATCTGGCGCGGACCGATGGTCCAGTCGGCGTTGCTGCAGATGCTACGCGAAGTCGCCTGGGGCGAGCTCGACGTCCTCGTCGTCGACATGCCGCCCGGCACCGGCGACGCGCAGCTGACCATGGCCCAGCAGGTGCCGCTCGCCGGCGCGGTTATCGTCTCCACGCCGCAGGATCTCGCTCTGATCGATGCCCGCAAGGGCCTCAACATGTTCCGCAAGGTCGAGGTGCCGGTCCTCGGTATCGTCGAGAACATGAGCTATTTCATCGCTCCCGATACCGGCACCCGCTACGATATCTTCGGTCACGGCGGTGCCCGTAAGGAAGCCGAGCGCATCGGCGTGCCCTTTCTCGGCGAGGTGCCGCTGACGATGAACATCCGCGAAACCTCCGATGCCGGAACGCCGCTCGTCGCCTCCGAGCCGAACGGCATCGTCGCAGGCATCTATCGCGGCATTGCCGCCAAGGTCTGGGAGCAGGTCGGCGGCCAGCCGCAACGGCCCGCGCCGACGATCATCTTCGAATAGGCGCCGAATCGCTGCCGCCGATACCCCAAATTGTGGGGGAAACGTGGTGAAAGGCCGCGCTTCACGGAAGATGTCTTGATTATTTCACGGCTTTGCTTCATATGCCGCGGCGCCATGATGGCGTTGCTGCTCAATGACGGTCGCCTTCGTTTCGAAGGGGCCGGTCCGCCTGCAAGTTCGGAGTTGTCTTGTCGATCGAAGGATTGGTAACTGCGATGCGGTGGAGCATAATGCGCATGCCGGTCCGAAAGGCTGGATGCTGCCGGAGTCGTATGAACTTTCTTGATCCGCTTCCGTTTCGACCGATGACGAGCGACCTTCGCGTTGCCGCTCTCGCGGCTGCATGGAAAGGCTTTCGATGAAGAGGGCAATGGCCACGAAGCGGCGTGAGCATCGGAGACCGTGCCGGTGATCACCGCTTACTGTTCCAATTGCAGGTCGATCGAGATCCGCGACCTCTCGCAGGGTGCGTCCTTGCCCGAGGACGTGGTATGGATCGACATGATCGAGCCGACCCGCGAGGAGGAGCTCTATGTCGAGAAGGTTCTCGGCATCGAGGTTCCGACCCGCGACGACCTCAAGGATATCGAGCCTTCCGCTCGCCTCTATGTCGAAAAGGGCGCCGTCTTCATGACGGCCTCGCTTCTCTGGAAGGCCGATACCGAGGCGCCGATGCTGACCGACATCGCCTTCATCCTGGCGGGAAACCGGCTGGTCACCATCCGCTACGCCCATCCTAAATCCTTTGCGCTGTTCATCGCCGCCCTTCACCGGCTGCCGGAAAACTGGCGCAGCGGCGCTGCTCTTCTTTCCAAGCTCCTGGAGACGATCGTCGACCGCACCGCCGAGGTCCTCGAAGTCTCCGTCTCGCGCATCGACATCTTGTCGATGCATGTCTTCGGCGACCGGGCGAGGAAGGTGCGCCGGCCCTCGAACTATCTCGAGGAGAAGCTGAGGGATATCGCCGGGCATCACCGGACGATCAGCAAGCTGCGCGACAGCCTCGGTTCGCTTTCCCGTCTGCTGACCTTCTTTCACACGACCCCAGCGATCCAGCAGGACCGCGAGGCGAAAGATCTCTGCCGCACCGTCTCACGCGATATCCAGTCGCTGTCGGAGCACGCTTCCTTCGTCGCCGCCAACATCACCTTTCTGCTCGACGCCTCGCTCGGGCTGATCAACATCGAGCAGAACTCGATCATCAAGATTTTCTCGATTGCATCGGTGGTGTTCTTGCCGCCGACACTGGTCGCCTCCATCTATGGCATGAACTTTCAGGTCATGCCGGAACTGACCTGGGCCGCGGGTTATCCCTATTCGCTGGCCCTGATGGTGGTCTCCGCCGTCATTCCCTTTTTCTTTTTCCGCTGGAAAGGCTGGCTCTGAGGAGCCTGTTGCAACTTCATGTCCGAAGAGAGCCATCCGAACGAACGCCATATGACGCCGAGAAAGCTGTTTTATCTCGCGCTGGGTTCCGTCGGCGTCGTCTACGGTGATATCGGTACGAGCCCGCTCTACGCTTTTCGCGAGGCGCTGAAGCCCGTGGCCCATGACGGCCTCACCCGCTTCGAGGTCATCAGCCTGATTTCGTTGATGATCTGGGCGCTGACGATCATCGTCACCATCAAATACGTGCTCTTCCTGCTGCGCGCCGATAACGAGGGCGAGGGCGGCACGCTGTCGCTGCTTGCCCTTCTGATGAAGACGGCCAACGGCCACACCGCCTTGCTGATGCTGCTCGGCCTGATTGGCGCAGCGCTCTTCCTCGGCGATGCGATGATCACGCCGGCACTATCGGTGCTGTCGGCCGTCGAGGGCCTCAAGCTCGTCACCCCCAGCCTCTCGGAATATATCGTGCCGATTTCGGTGGTGATTCTTGCGCTGCTCTTCGTCGTGCAATCGCGCGGCACTGGCGCCGTTGCGAAGTTTTTCGGCCCAATCACCGCCGTCTGGTTCCTCGTCATGGCCGCCGCCGGCATTTCCCATATCTCCGACGACTACGGCATCCTGGCTGCCTTCAATCCCTATTATGCCGTCAGCTTCTTGCTGCATGAGGGTTTCTACGGCGTCGTCGTGCTCGGCGCGGTCTTCCTGACGGTGACGGGGGCGGAAGCGCTTTATGCCGATCTCGGCCATTTCGGTCGCCGTCCGATCCAGTGGGCCTGGTTCGTGCTGGTGTTCCCGTCACTGACGCTGAACTATCTCGGGCAGGGCGCTCTCGTTCTCGGCAAGCCGGAAACGATGTCCGATCCCTTTTATCTAATGTATCCGCAATGGGCGCTGCTGCCGGTCGTCATCCTTGCGACCGCCGCAACGATCATCGCGAGCCAGGCTGTCATAACAGGCGCCTTCTCGCTCGTGCGCCAAGGCATCAACCTCGGTTTCCTGCCGCGCATGGAAATCCTCTTCACCTCGGAAACCAACACCGGGCAGATCTTCGTGCCTTCGGTCAACGCCGTTCTGTTCATTGGCGTCATCTTCCTGGTCCTGAGTTTCAAGACCTCGGACGCGCTGGCGACCGCCTACGGCATCTCCGTCACCGGCGCCATGGTCGTCACCTCGATCATGGCCTTCGAATTCGTCCGCACGCGCTGGAACTGGTCGCTGCCGGTTGCCATCATCGCGCTCGCTCCGCTGGTCGTGCTCGAAATGATCTTCCTCGGCGCGAACCTCCTGAAGATCCACGACGGCGGCTATATCCCGATCCTGATTGCCACGGCTTTTACCGTCATCATGTGGACCTGGCGCCGCGGCACCGCGATTCTCATGGAGAAGACCCGCCACACCGATATCCCGCTCGCCTCCTTCGTCAGCTCGATCGAGCGCAAGAGCGAGCATTCGCCGGCCCAGGTTCCCGGCACCGCGATCTTCCTGACCAGCGATCCGGAATCCGCGCCCGCCGCCCTGCTGCACAATCTCAAGCACAATCACGTGCTGCATGACCGCAACGTCATCCTGACGATCCGCACGGTCAACAAGCCGCGCGTCCCAAGCCACGACCGTTACAAGGTCGAGCAGATTTCCGAGCGCTTCTCCCGCGTCGAGCTGCTTTTCGGCTTCATGGAATCGCAGAACGTCTCGCAGGCCTTGGCGACCCTGCGCAAGACCGGGCTGAAGTTCGACATCATGTCGACTTCCTTCTATCTCGGTCGCCGCAAATTGGTGCCGGACGCCAAGTCCGGCATGCCTTACTGGCAGGACCGGCTCTACATCGCGCTCGCCAACGCCGCCGCCAATCCCTCGGATTACTTCCGTCTGCCGGCCAATCGCGTGGTGGAATTGGGCTCGCACGTTATTATTTGATGGGTGGGGCAAAGACCCCGCCCCAAACCCCCTCCACAAGGGGAGGGGCTTAACCTGCCGCACCGTCTCGCAAAACTCTGGATCGGCAGACTACGAGATGATTGCGAGGCAGAGCGGTAATGCCGGGCCAGCCCCTCCCTTGTGGGGAGGGGACCTTCGCAAGGGTCCAGACACACCTCATTTGGCGAAAATATCACCCACATTAGAATATCCAAAAACTCTCAAGGTCACTTTCCGGCACAGGCTGTTAACCAGACATCAAGGTTAATGCGGGATTTTCAGTGGAATGTTTCAGCGTTCCATGCCCGGAGTTCGTGTTGCGTCGAAAGCGTCCTTCCCGTAGCAAGCTGCGTCTTATCCCTGAGAATTGGGTATCGCCCGCAATTTTCGGGCTCGCCGGCTGGCTGATCTTCCCAAGCGTGGCCTCGCATGCTGATCTCGCGACCATGCTCGCCGGTCTTGATCACGAGGGCCAGAACTGGCGCATGGTGCTGACCAATTCTCCGGCCGGCTCGATCCATCAGGCCGAACTGACTTTCGCCGATTCGATGACGACAGGCTCGATCTCCGCCGATGCCGGCATGGTGCTGCCCGATGGCCGCAAGGTCGCTTTTACCGCCAAGGAGAAGGGCCACGAGGGCACGCCGGATGAAGACCGCGTCAACCGCAGCACGAAGAAAGGCCGCGTCGTCGCCGTCGAGAAGATGCAGCCGCCCAAGGATTTCTCCGCCGGCTCGATCCTCGAGCGCACGAAGATGCTTTTCACACCGACTTTCGATCTGAAGGACCGCTCGGCCTTCGTCAAGCCGAAGATCCAGGGCAAGGAGATCGAGATCGCCACTTCATTCTATAGGAAGCAGCCGGCTATGCCGGATCGCGGCGTGCCCGCGATGCTCGCAAGCCTCGTCACCAGCAACAAGGCCGACGTTCTTGCCACCGCCTATGCGCCGGCGGCACCCGACTATGCCCGCCAGTCCCCGTTTGATTCCATCTTGACCGACCAGGACAGCGGCCGCTTCGTCCCAGAGATCGGCCCGCGCGATCATGCCTGGGCCGCAAGCGTATTGCCGCCGAGCGTCTTTTCCGCCGGCGAGCAGCAGTGCCTTGCCTCCGGCATCTATTTCGAAGCGCGTGGGGAATCGGTGAAGGGCCAGGCGGCCGTCGCCCAGGTCATTCTCAACCGTGTCCGTAATCCCGCTTATCCCAAGACGATCTGCGGCGTCGTCTATCAGAACGAGGATTGGCGCAATCGCTGCCAGTTTTCCTTCGCCTGCGACAGCATCAAGGACCGGGTGAACTCGGAATATCACTGGCGGGTCGCCCGCGATGTGGCGATGGCGGTGACATCAGGCAAGATCTGGCTGCCACAGGTTGGTTCGGCAACGCACTACCATGCCGTCTATGTCAGACCGAAATGGGCAAAGACCATGGAAAAGGTGGGCCGCATCGGTCTCCATGTCTTCTACCGCACCTATGGCGGCGGCTGGAGCTGAGATAAACGTGTGGGGCCAAGCCGATTTCAGGCCCGGAAAAGCGGATTCTTTCAATCGAATTTGGGCGATCGGTCGAATATCGGCCTAAATTATTGATTCGATGGAATTATTTTCTGGCTGGACAGAAGTCGCCTACGCCTTGACTATACCAATCCCTAAAACTATGTTGCGCGCGACTTCAGAACGGGCCGGAAGGTTCTCAACCTTCGCGTCCGGGGTCCGAATGACCGGGGTAGCGGGAGTGCGGGCGACGGGCAGGCGAGGAGAGATCCATGGCGGACGACCGCGAGGAAAGTCTTGAAAAGCGCCGTGCGCAATTGGGGGCGGAACTCGCGACCAAGCGCGCTGAGGCGGGAGTGGAACATGCAAGCGAGGCCCAAGCCGAGGTAAGCCGCAAAGGTTATGCCCAGGCGATGAAGCTTTCCAGCGAGTTCATTGCCGCCATCGTCGTCGGTGCTTTGCTTGGCTATACCCTCGACCGTTTTGTCGGCACGGCGCCTTGGGGGTTGATTGTTCTTCTGCTTCTCGGATTCTGTGCCGGCGTTTTGAACGTGCTGCGTTCTGCGGGGGTGGTGGCCCATCCCTTGGAAGGCAAGGACGACACGAAATAAGGACCGGTTCCCGGTCCAGTGCAATGATCCCGCGTCCTGCGGGCCAAAGAGAGAGAACAAGCGGTGTCTAACGATCCGACCCATCAGTTCCTGATCCAGAAGATTGTGCCGATCGAAGTCGGCGGAATTGATTTCTCGTTCACCAATGCATCGCTCTTCATGGTCGCTTCGGCTGCCGTTGCTGCCGGCTTCCTCTATTTCTCGACCTCGAACCGCGCCATCGTGCCGGGTCGTTCGCAGTCGGTCGCGGAAATGTCCTATGAATTCATTGCCGGCATGCTGAAGGAAGGCGCGGGCAAGCAGGGAATGAAGTTCTTCCCGCTGGTCTTCTCGCTCTTCATGTTCGTGCTGACGGCGAACCTTCTCGGCATGTTCCCGTATTTCTTCACGATCACCAGCCAGATCATCGTCACGTTCGCGCTGGCGATCCTCGTCATCGGCACGGTTCTCGTCTACGGCTTCTACAAGCACGGCTTCCACTTCCTGAATGTCTTCGTGCCCTCGGGCGTGCCGGGCATTCTGCTGCCGCTGGTCATTGCGATCGAAATCATTTCGTTCCTGTCTCGTCCGATTTCGCTCTCCGTTCGTCTTTTCGCCAACATGCTCGCCGGTCACATCACACTGAAGGTGTTCGCAGGCTTCGTCGCCTCGCTTGGAGCCCTCGGTGCAGTCGGTGTCGGCGGAGCCGTTCTTCCCCTCATCATGACCGTCGCCCTGACCGGTCTCGAGTTCCTCGTCGCCTTCCTCCAGGCTTACGTCTTTGCGGTGCTGACTTGCATGTACCTCAACGACGCGATCCATCCGGGCGGGCACTAAGGATAACGACATCGACGTCAAAGGGCGTCAGTCATTCGCCGCAACAACCATTTCAAAGGAGTTCAACATGGAAGCGGAAGCAGCAAAGTTCATCGGTGCAGGTCTGGCTTGCTTTGGTATGGCCGGTACGGCTCTCGGCCTCGGCAACATCTTCGGCAGCTACCTCTCCGGCGCTCTGCGCAATCCGTCTGCCGCTGACAGCCAGTTCGGCCGTCTGGTATTCGGCTTCGCCGTTACGGAAGCTCTGGGCATCTTCTCGCTGCTCGTCGCTCTCCTCCTCCTCTTCGCCGTCTGATATCGGCGGATAGATGGATCACGGCCTGCGAACCGCAAGCCGTGATCCTTTGCATTTGCAGTCCACCTGGAGGTGAGCATGTTTTTTGTGACCCCGGCTTACGCTGAAGAAGCACCGGCGGCAGCGACCGGCACGGATGCGCATGCCGCTCCGGCCGCAGGCGAGGTCCATACCGAGACCGGCGTTGCCGAAGGCGAACACGCCCGTGGCCCGTTCCCGCCCTTCGATTCGACGACCTACGCCTCCCAGCTGTTGTGGCTGGTGATTACGTTCGGCGTCTTCTACCTCCTTATGCAAAAGGTCATCGCGCCGCGCATCGGGGCCATCATCGACCAGCGTCACACGCGCATTTCCCAGGACCTGGAAGAGGCAAGCCGCCTGAAGGCGGAAGCCGACGCCGCAGTCCGGACCTATGAAGGTGAACTGGCCGCTGCCCGCGCCAAGTCGCATTCGATCGGTGCTGCCGCGCGCGATGCCGCCAAGATCAAGGCCGAAGAGGACCGGCGCGCTGTCGAGGCGAGCCTGTCGGAAAAGATCAAGGCTGCCGAAGCCCGTATCTCCGACATCAAGGCAAAGGCTTTCGCTGACGTCGGCACCATTGCCGAGGAAACAGCCGCTGCCGTCGTCGAACAGCTGATCGGTGGCACCGCCGCCCAGGCAGATATCGCCGCAGCCGTCGCTGCCGCCAAGAAGGAGGCTTGATCGATGGAATTTCACTTTGACGCCACTTTCTTCGCCTTTGTCGGCCTCGTCCTCTTCCTGGCGCTGGTCGTCTATCTGAAGGTTCCGGGCATGATGGCGAAGTCGCTCGACGACCGCGCCGATCAGATCCGCAACGATCTGGCCGAAGCCAAGCGCCTGCGCGAGGAGGCCCAGCACTTGCTTGCCGAATACCAGCGCAAACGCAAGGAAGCTGAAGCCGAAGCGGCCCACATCGTTGCGGCCGCCGAGCGCGAAGCCGAAATGCTGACCGCCGAGGCAAAGAAGAAGACGGAAGAATTCGTCGCCAACCGCACGACGCTCTCCGAGCAGAAGATCAAGCAGGCCGAAGCCGACGCGATGAAGGCGGTTCGTTCTGCTGCCGTCGATCTGGCGATCGCGGCCGCCGAAACGGTGCTCGCCAAGCAGTCCGATGCCAAGGTCCAGTCTGAGCTCTTCGGCAACGCCGTCGGCCAGGTCAAGACGCGGCTGAACTGAGCTGTATCGAATGGAATGAGAAAAGGCCGGGCATGTCCCGGCCTTTTTGTTTTTCGGCAAAGGTCGTTCTTTACGTTTCGATCTTTGCCTAGGTCGAACCACGCCCCGTCCTTCGGACTCGTAAAAAGGCCGAAGGCGCATGCGATGACCTCTCGATTCCCTCTTCTCCCCAGCGGGGCGAAGGTGCCGTAAGGCGGATGAGGGGGCCTCCGAAGCTGGTCTTTCCAATCATATACGGGCTTTGGCCACGCCGTATCCTCCCGACTGTGCGCAGGCGCTCGCCGTTGGCGTTGTCGCGAAACAGGTTCTATTTGAGGGATGTGCCGTGCAGCCCCCTCTTCCGCCTGCCGGCACCTTCTCCCCGAGGGGAGAAGAGGGATGCCGCGATCCCTCGGTTCCTCGCGCGCCTTTCAGAGGGCGCATGCCGGCTTCTCAAATGTCCGGTCTTTCTGACGATCTACTCGGAAATCAGTTCGCCCATTTCAGGGCCTTCCTCGCCCTTGCGCAACGGTCTGAAGCTCATCCGGTGCAGGGAGCAAGGGCCGTGCTTCTCGATGCCGGCGCGGTGCTGCGCGGTGCCGTAGCCCGCATGCGCTGCGAAACCATAATCGGGAAAGACGGCATGCGCCCGCGCCATCATCCGGTCGCGCGTCACCTTGGCGACTATCGAGGCGGCGGCGATCGAGACCGAGCGGGCGTCACCCTTGACGACGGCCTGTCCGGGGCAATCGAGGCCGGGCGGCACATCCAGCCCGTCCGTCAGCACGTAGCTTGCCGGAATGGCGAGGCTGCAGATGGCGCGGCGCATGGCGTCGAGGCTCGCCTTGCGAATGTCAGTCTCGTCGATGCGCGTGGAGCTTGAGGAGGCGATGGAGACGGTCGCGGTCGCGAGAATTTGGACGAAGAGTTCCTCGCGCCTCTGCGCGGAAAGCTGCTTGGAATCGTTGAGACCTTCCGGGATGCGCTTCGGATCGAGGATCACGGCTGCGGCCACCACAGGTCCCGCCAGAGGCCCCCGGCCTGCCTCGTCGGCGCCGGCGACCGGCCAATGGCCGGCCTTACGGGCTTTGAGCTCGAGTTTGAAATCCGGCACGAGCGGAACCGTGTCGAAAAGCAGGGGAGAATCGGGTGGCGTGCGACGTTTCATGCGGCTGAACCTCGCACGCCAACCCGATTTCCCGCAAGTCCCCGGATCAGGGCGGCGGCCGGGGACAGTCCGGCGGATGGTGGCGGTCAGGTCCATCCGCGGGAATTGCGCTCGGGCTCGAAAACAGGGCGGTTTTGTCGAGAAGCCGATGCGCAAGCTTGAAGCAATTCCAGGTAAAAGTGAGAGCAGTTTCCCCGGAGTCGCCGAAAACAAAAGTTGGAGCGGTTCGGGTTTCGATGAAAAGCCGAACCGCACCTGCAAATCAGAGCAGCGACAGCTGTATCCCGCTGCCATCCGGCGGCACGAACAGATCGTCGCGCAGCGGCAAACTGCGCCGCGTCAGCTCGAAACGTTTGGCCGCCATTTCGAAGCGGCGCGCGATCTGCCAGGCATAGGGGCCTGCGCCTTTCATGCGCTTGCCGAATTCGGCATCGTAATCCTTGCCACCGCGCATCGAACGGACCAACGACATCACATGCCGGTAGCGATCGGGATAATGCTGCAACAGCCAGTCTCGGAAAAGCGGGCTGACTTCGAGAGGGAGCCTCAGGATCACGTAGCTCGCCTCTGCGGCGCCGGCGGCCTTCGCCGATTCGAGGATACGCTCCAGCTCATGGTCGTTTAGCGCCGGGATCAGCGGGGCGGCCATGACCGCGGTCTGGATGCCTGCTTCAGACAGCGCATGGATCGTTTCCAACCGCCGCGGCGGCGTGGCGGCGCGCGGCTCCATCGCCCGGGCAAGCTTGCGATCGAGCGTCGTCACCGAGATGCCGACGCGCACCAGGTTCTTGCTTGCCATCTCCTGAAGAATGTCGAGGTCACGCAGGATCATCGCCGACTTGGTGACGATCGACACCGGGTGGTTCGCCTTGTTCAGGACCTCGAGAATGCCGCGCATGACGCGCCATTCCTTCTCGATAGGTTGATAAGGGTCGGTATTGGTGCCGATTGCGATCGCCCGCACCTTGTAGCCTGGCTTGGCGAGTTCCCGTTCCAGCAGTTTTGCCGCATCGGGCTTGGCGAATAGCTTGGTTTCGAAATCGAGCCCTGCGGATAGTCCCATATAGGCGTGCGTCGGCCTGGCGAAGCAATAGATGCAACCATGCTCGCAGCCGCGATAGGGATTGATCGAGCGATCGAAGGGAATATCAGGCGATTCGTTGCGGGTGATCGCCGTGCGCGGTTTCTCGATCTGCACTTCGGTCTTGAAAGGCGGCAGTTCTTCCAGCGTCTGCCAGCCGTCGTCGAAGGTCTCCCGCCGTTGCGCCTCGAACCGCCCGGTCGGGTTCAGTCCGGCCCCACGGCCACGCCGGCGGTCGACTTCGATCCTGAGACCGGAAGATACGATCATCGCATCGGCAATATCTGCCGTATTGGCAGGCGCGAATGCGGCCTGCCCTGCCAGGGACTGCTCTCTCATCGGATTCTCCCGTGGCGAAAGACCGTTGCCTTCGCCCGTTTTGATGATTAAATTCCTATCGGCAAAACGAGAACAATGCAAGAACAAAATGAGGGAAACGCTGCTGGAAAAAATTTGTGCGGCGCATTATAGATAGTCGATGTTGACGGTTGTTCTCGAATGTCATGATCAGGAATCCGAGCTTGCCCAGACCCTGTCGGTGCTGGTGACCGGCGCGGTGGAGGGGCTGGTGAGCGATGTGATCGTGCTTGACCACGGCTCGCGCGATGGCACCTCGAGAGTTGCGGACGCGGCCGGCTGCCGGTTCCATTCTGACTGGGATATCAAGGATATTGTCCGCTCGGCCCGCGGCGAATGGCTGCTCTTCGTCGAGCCGGGCGCAAGGCCCCAGGGCGGGTGGATCGATGAGATTTCCGAATATGTGGCGCTCAATCGGCTGCCCGCGCGCTTTACGGCATCGAGAGGCTATCGTCGGCCCTTTTTCAAGCGCATTGGCCGCGCCGCGCCGCCGCTCGAACTCGGATTCCTGATGCCGAGGAAGCTGGCGCTTGCCACGGCCAGAAGCGGTATGCCGCTTGCCGAATTCGTGAAGGGCCAGAAGCCGCGGAAGCTGTCTAGCGAACTGATTCCCTCCTGGGTCGCCCGCGCCGCGCGGTAGCTGTCGCCCGCGCCGCGCGATAGATGCCGCGCGTAAAGATGGCGTCCGATACGATTTCGCGCTATAATTTCCCCATGGCGCCGCCGAAGCGCCTCGCTTCGTAACGGATGGCCATGGAATGCCGGTAGACGGCAGAACAGGTCAGCTGAAATCTCCTCTTCTGCCGGGTTTCCGGCGAAAGGAGGTGCGTCATGGTACGCGGCATGATTTACGGCCTGCTGGCCGTCATATTGCCGATATCGCTGATCGCGCATCCGCATCCGGCAGCATCGCAGATGGTGCGCAGTTGCGCAGGCCGATCCGAGATCGTCAATTTCCTGGACAAGAACTTTGCTGAAAAGCTGACGGCGATCGGGTTGATCAACGAGAGCGCCATTCTTGAGGTCTATGCCGCCGAAAGCGGCACATGGACGCTCGTCGTGACGGATGTTCACGGCATAAGTTGCGTCCTAATGTCGGGTGACAGTTGGGAAACGATGCCAGTTCTGCCAGGCATTGCCACATAGTGCCGCTGTTCAGTCTACGGCGGCTAAAACAGGCAGCCTATTTCGCTGCCCCGCGTTTCAAATGCTCGTCCAGCCGCGGCATGATCTCGACGAAGTTGCATGGCATGTGTCGATAGTCGAGCTGGGCTTTCAGAATGCCGTCCCACGCATCCCGGCAGGCGCCGGGCGAGCCCGGCAACGCGAAGATGAACGTGGAGTTGGCAACACCTGCCGTGGCGCGTGACTGGATTGTCGCTGTTCCGATCTTCTCATAGGAGATGCGGTGGAAGACGGCGGAAAAACCGTCCATGCGCTTTTCGAACAGCGGCTCCAGCGCTTCAGGTGTCACATCGCGGCCGGTAAAGCCGGTGCCGCCCGACGTGATGACGACGTCGATCCCGTCCTGTTCGGTCCAGGCCTTGACCTTTGCGGCGATTTTCTCCCGATCGTCGGGCACGATTGCCCGGTCGACCAACCGATGGCCCGCCTCGGCGATTCGCGTCGCCAGCGTATCGCCCGATTTGTCGGTCTCCGCCGTGCGGGTGTCCGAGATCGTGAGAATTGCGATACCGACGGCGATGAAGGGCCGCTTTTCGTCCAGACCTGCCATTATGCGTCTCCCGAAACCGTTTCCGTTGCTTGGAAATACCAGTCAGGCCGATTGTCGTGAAGGGTCCCGGCTGCTTCTTGTGCGGCACCCATGTTCGCAAAGATCCCGAAGCAGGTAGCGCCGGAGCCGGACATACGGGTCATGAGCGCGCCGCAGGTTTCTAACATCGCAGAGATTTCACCGATTTCCGGCACGAGTTCACGCGCCGGCGGCTCCAGGTCGTTGCGGGCGGCCGCAATCGCCGCAAGCCAGTCGCCGGTGCGAGGCAGGGCCAGGGCCGGATTGTTCTTTGTCGTCAGCCGGCGGAAAACGTCGGGCGTCGAAACGCCTTTCATCGGATTGGCGAGCACCATGGCGAAGGCGGGCAGATCGGCTACGGGTTCGATTTCCTCGCCGATGCCGCGGGCAATCAGCGGCCGGCTCTCGAGGCACATCGGCACGTCGGCGCCGAGCTTCAGCGCGAGCGCGGCGAGTGCCTCCTTGGGCAAGGTCGCGCCCCAGAGCCGCATCAGCCCGCGCAATGTCGCCGCTGCATCGGCCGAGCCGCCGCCGATGCCGGAGGCGATCGGCAGGTTCTTTTCCAAGTGAATTTGGACAGGCAGGGCGATCGCGCCGACCGCTTCGCGCAACAGGTCGCGCGCCTTCAGCACCAGGTTCGTAGCGCTGTCGCCGGCAAGCGTTCCGGCGAAACGACCTGACAAAGTGAACGCATCGGCCTGCGATGACGCGAAGCTCAGGCGGTCGCCATGGGCTGCGAAAGTCACCAACATGTCGAGCAGGTGGTAGCCATCCGGCCGCTGGCCCGTCACATGCAGGGCAAGGTTGATCTTAGCGCGCGCTTCTTCGGTGATGCTGGCGCATGATGCCGACAAGTGTGAGCGATCGGACGACATCATGCTCTATTTCTTTGATCTCGAACCGGCCAAGCCCTCTTCAGGCATGGTCTTGCCCGTCAGGATTTCTTGTCGGCCGGCGGCGGAGTGACAGGTGCCGGGTCCGGCTGCTTCTTGTCGGCCGCCTTGGCGTCGTCGCTCGCGGCCGGCAGGCCGTTGGCGATCTTGTCCTTGATCTTCGGAATTTCCGCGGCCTCGGGCTCGGAGCTCAGCGCCCGGTTCCACTGGTAAGCGGCTTCGAGCTTGCGCCCGACGCGCCAATAGGCGTCGCCGAGATGGTCATTGATCGTCGGGTCACCGGCCTTGATCTGCGCCGCCCGCTCCAGCTCTTCGACGGCATCGTCGAAGCGATTGAGCCGGAAATAGGCCCAGCCGAGCGAATCGATGATGTATCCGTCGTCGGGGCGAAGATCGACGGCCTTCTTGATCATGCCAAGACCTTCGTCGAGATTCCGGTTCATGTCGATCCAGGAGTAGCCGAGGTAATTCAGCACCTGCGGCTGGTCGGGATTGAGCTCCAGCGCCTTGCGGAAGTTCGGTTCCGCCTGGTCCCACTTTTTCAGCCGCTCATAGGCAATGCCGCGCTGGAAGAAGACGCTCCAGTTGGCACGGCCGGGAAGGGGGCCAATCACTTCGACGGCCTTGTCGTAGTTGGCGGCCATCGCCTCGTAGTCCTTGGCGTCGGACAAGACGCTGCCATAGGCGAGGTAGCTGCGGATGTCCTTCGGGTCGGAGGCGATCAGAGCCTGCAGGTGCTTGCGTGCCTCATCCACTTTACCGCCCTGGGCAAGCGCAAGGCCGAGCTGCAGCTCGGAGATGCGCCGCATCGGCGAATTATCAGGCACTTTCTTGTAGAGCGCGATAGCGCGGTCCATCTGGTTCTGCTTCTCGGCAATGCCGCCGAGCAATACCAGCGTATCGGCGCTGTTCGGATCGAGCGCATTGGCCGTCTGCAGGTAGAGCGAGACGATGTCTTCGGCGCCATCACGGTTCAGCGCGCCGCCGACAGAGAAGAGCACGCCTGCGGCTCCTTCTTCGGCCGACTTGACCTGCTGCTCCTGCTTCTCATCCTTCTCGATGCTGTCGCGCAGCGCGTTCAGCGGCGCATAATTCGGCAGCAGGTTATCGCCGACGGAAACTGCATCGAGCGCCTTCTGCTTGTTGCCCTGCGTGGCTTCGAGGCGGGCAAGCGCCATCACCGCGCGCATGAAGGTGTCGGGCGCCGTCGCACCCCCTTCCTTGTCGAGCACGGCATCGTTCAGATGCTGGCGGGCGGATTTCACGTCGCCGGTGACGATGGCGATCGCGCCGGCATTGTAATTCTGGAAGATGCGGAACCAGTCCGGTCCCTTCATCTTCTCGACCATGGCGAGGGCTTCCTTGCCGCGGCCGGCGCCGACGCGGGCCCAGGCGAGCAGCAGGTCGTTCATCATCCGGTCGAGATCATTCGGCCCCTTGTATTTCAGGATGGCCTCGGCGGTCTTGTAGTCGCCGCGGCGCACGGCATCCATGCCGCGCACGATCGTGGTGATGCGCTCGACGGAAGGATCGCCCTTCAGGTCGTTGGCATATTTGACGCCGTCCTTGATGTCGCCGTTGAGCAGCAGCGAGATCATCAGCCGCTGGCGGATCTCGGGATTGCCGGGCTCGATCTGCAGCGCCTTCTTGTAGAGCTCGATCGCCGTTTCGTAATCATGATCGACATCGGCGGTGCGCGCGGCAAGGAAGGCGCCGGAGAAGGTGTTGACGCTGTCGGCATCGAAACTGTCGGCCTTGGCGGCATCGCCGGCCTTGGCCGCATCCTCGGCACTCACGCCGCCGGCAACGCCGAGCGAAAGGACAGCGGCCAGCGCTGCGCTCGTAAGAAGACGGATGGCAAATCTCTGCCGCATTCGGAAACCTTTCTTCGAGAGCGTTCCGGTCATGGTGCCGGTCGCTAAACCAGTTGTGACCACTGATTCATAACAGGATGGCTTTTTTGAAGCGGCGCTGCAAGAAAATCAGCCGGCGATCGAGGACGTTTGATCAGTTGACGCGCTCGATGCAGAAATCGATCACTTCCATCAGGGCTGATTTCCACGGTGTGTCGGGGAGCGGCGCAAGCGCATCCCGCGCGATCGTGCCATAGTGGACGGCCCGGCCGATCGTGTCGCTCAGCGTGCCGTATTTGGTGATCAGCCCCAGCGCCTTTTCCAGATTGGCATCGCTGCTGTTGCCGGCCTCGATCGCATCGCGCCAGAAGGCGCGCTCGTCTTCGGTGCCGCGGCGATAGGCGAGGATCACGGGCAGGGTGATCTTGCCCTCGCGGAAATCGTCGCCGACATTCTTGCCGAGATCGGCCGCCTTGCCGCCGTAGTCGAGCGCGTCGTCGACGAGCTGGAAGGCGAGGCCGAGATTCATGCCGTAGGATTTGAGCGCGTTGCGGCCGGACCTGCCAGCTTCGGCGACGATCGGGCCGACTTCTGCGGCAGCCGCAAAGAGGGCCGCCGTCTTCGCACGGATGACGGAGAGGTAGTCATCCTCGGTCGTCTCCATGTTCTTGGCGACGGAAAGCTGCAGCACCTCGCCTTCCGCGATCACGCAGGCGGCGGAGGACAGGACGTCGAGCGCATCGAGCGAGCCGACGTCGACCATCATGCGGAATGCCTGGCCAAGCAGGAAGTCGCCGACCAGCACGCTTGCCTGGTTGCCCCAGATCATTCGCGCCGTTGATTTGCCGCGGCGAAGGTCGCTCTCGTCGACGACGTCGTCGTGCAGCAGCGTTGCCGTGTGCATGAACTCGACCGATGTGGCGAGTTTGACGTGATTTTCGCCCCTGTAGTCGAACAATGAGGCGGCAGCGAGCGTCAGCATCGGCCGCAGCCGTTTGCCGCCGGAGGAGATCAGATGGTTCGCCACCTCGGGGATCATCTGCACGTCGGAGCCGGCCTTGGACAGAATGAGCTGGTTCACCCGCTCCATGTCGGCCTTGGTAAGATCGACCAATGGCTTTATGGATGCCAGTTTGTTTTTGCTTTCTTCAAGCGGTATGACCACGCCCAACGACCCGGACTCCTGTTCATTCATTAGAGCTGACAATAGAAAGGGGCGATGGACGCGGCAAGGGGTGAATTGTCGCGCAGGGCGAAATTGGAAGGAAAATGACGGCAAATGCATGAACTTATCCGTGCCAACGATCCCGTTCTTCTCTCCTTTGCCGAGAGCCTGATGAAAGATGCGGGAATTCACTGCTTCATTGCCGACCAGGGAATGAGTGTGCTGGAGGGCTCGCTCGGCATGCTGCCGCGCCGCCTGCTCGTGGACGAGGAAATGGCCGATCAGGCGCGGCGCATCCTGATCGACGCCGGTCTCGGCGGCGAACTGCGCGAGAGGAAGTGAAGGCCCGATGACCGGTGTTGATACCATCGATGCCTTTCATCGCGGCGCTTTCCACCTGGTACAGCCGAAGGGCAGGGGCCATCGCGCCGGCATGGATGCGATGCTGCTCGCCGCTCTCGTCGCCGACGCGCGCCCGGTCCGGGTGGCCGATCTCGGCGCCGGCGCCGGCGCCGCCGGCCTTGCCGTCGCTTCGCGCCTTCCCAATGCGCAAGTGGTGCTCTTCGAGCGCTCGACCGAGATGGCCGATTATGCCCGTCGCAGCACCCTTCTGCCCGGCAATGCCCATCTCGCGGGCCGCGTGAGCGTCGTCGAGGCCGATGTGACGCTGACGGCCAAGGCGCGCAACGACGCCGGCCTCCTCGACGAGAGCTTTCATCACGTCATCATGAACCCGCCCTTCAACGACGCAGGCGACCGGCGCACGCCGGATGCGTTGAAGGCCGAAGCCCACGCGATGATCGATGGCCTGTTCGAAAGCTGGATCCGCACCGCTGGCGCAATCATGATTCCGGGCGGGCAATTGTCGTTGATCGCAAGACCGGAATCGATCGCTGAGATTATCGATGCCTGTGGCCGCCGCTTCGGCGGCCTCGAGATTACCGCCATCCATCCGCGTGATGGTGAAAACGCCGTCCGCGTTCTGGTGACTGGTATCAAAGGATCGCGGGCGCGGCTGTCGCTGCGCGCCCCCCTCATCATGCACGAAGAGGGGAGCCACAAGTTCTCCCCTCTCGTCGATGATTTCAACAATGGCCGAGCGGCCTATGCGAGGCTCTAGAACAGGATGATTTTAGGCCGGTTCAGCCTAAAATCTGAATCCTGTTCTCAATTAAAGAGTTAGAGCATGATGTCGCCCGAAAACCGCTCACACTTTTCGGCATCATGCTCTAGCCTGAATTGCTCTAGCCGGTCACGAAGTCGAAAAGCAGCTTGACGTTCAGCCCGGCGATCACAACCGCGATCAGATAGGCGACGCCGCTCAGCCAGCGCGGCGCCACGAGCTCGCCCATCTTGGCCTTGCTGGCGGTAAACATGACAAGCGGGAAGACGGCGAAGGAAAGCTGCAGGCTGAGCACCACCTGTGTCAGGATCAACAACTCCGCCGTGCCCTTGTCGCCATACCAGATGGTGACGATCGCCGCCGGCACGATGGCGATGGCGCGGGTTATCAGCCGGCGTACCCACGGTTTCAGCTTGATCTTCAGGAAGCCTTCCATGACGATCTGACCGGCAAGCGTCGCCGTGACCGTCGAGTTGAGGCCGCAGCAGAGCAGCGCGACGCCGAAGAGCGTCGGCGCGATGGCAAGCCCCAGCAGCGGCGACAGCAGCGAATAGGCGTCACCCAGTTCGACGACGTCGGTCTTGCCGTGCGCGTTGAAGGCGGCGGCGGCCAGGATCAGGATCGAGGCGTTGATCAGCAGCGCGAAACAGAGTGCGACCGTCGAGTCGATCGTGGCATAGGTCAGCGCCTCCTTCTTCTCGGGAACCGTGTGGCCATAGGCCCGCGTCTGCACGATGCCGGAATGGAGGTAGAGATTGTGCGGCATCACGGTCGCACCGAGAATGCCGAGCGCCAGATAGAGCATCTCCGGATTGGTGGCGATCTCAGTCGTCGGGAAGAAGCCGGTGAGGACTGCGCCCCATTGTGGGTCGGCGAGCAGGATCTGCACGCCGAAGCAGACCGCGATGACGCCGAGCAGCGCGATGATGAAGGCTTCCACCCAACGGAAACCGAGCTTCTGCAGGAGGAGAACCACGAAGACGTCGAGTGCGGTGATCAGCACGCCGAGTTCCAGCGGAATGCCGAAAAGCAGGTTGAGGCCGATCGCCGTGCCGATCACCTCGGCGATATCGGTGGCGATGATGGCGATCTCGGCGAAGGCCCAGAGCGGCACCGAAACATATCTCGGAAAGGCGTCGCGGCAGGCCTGCGCAAGATCCCGGCCGGAGGCGATCGCCAGGCGCGCACAGAGCGATTGCAGCACGATCGCCATCAGGTTGGAAAGCAGTGCGACGGTCAGCAGCGCATAGCCGAATTTCGAGCCGCCGGCGAGCGAGGTCGCCCAATTGCCGGGGTCCATATAGCCGACAGCAACCATGTAGCCCGGTCCGGCGAAGGCAGCCGCCCTACGCCATTTCGAACTGGGACGCCCCGTTCCGACGGTGCGGTAGACATCCGACAGCGATGCCTCTCCGCGTTCGTGCCGCCAGCCGCTTCTTGCATTGGGATTCAGGACGTCCATACGATTTCCACCTGTTTTATCGTCAGTGCACTATGACGAATTAGAATGATAATGCAAGTCATTCGCAACAAGAAAATCAATCGCGATGTTTTCGAGAACGCGGCCATTGCGTTTGTCGTTCCAGCGCATACATGGGTGACGATCGTGCGACCCGAAGCGAAGGATGGGAAATGGCCGGATTCTTGAGAAAGCTGCTGCCGAAACGGTTCCGCAAGGACGGCATCGTCATTCCGGTCGTCCGGCTGCAGGGGGCGATCATCAGCGGCGGCGGTCAGTTCCGGCCGACCCTTAATCTCGCCAATGTCGCGCCGGTCTTGGAAAAGGCCTTCGCCGTGAAAGACACGCCGGCGGTCGCCATAACAATCAATTCGCCGGGCGGCTCGCCGGTGCAGTCGCGCCTGATCTTCACCCGCATCCGTGAGCTCGCCCGCGAAAAGCAGAAGAAAGTGCTTGTTTTCGTCGAGGATGTCGCCGCCTCCGGCGGCTACATGATTGCCCTTGCCGGCGACGAGATCATCGCCGACGCCACCTCGATCGTCGGCTCGATCGGCGTCGTCTCCGGCGGCTTCGGCTTTCCCGAACTGTTGAAGAAGATCGGCGTCGAGCGCCGCGTCTATACGGCCGGCGAAAACAAGGTGATCCTCGATCCTTTCCAGCCGGAAAAGGAGAAGGATATCGAGTACCTGAAGAGCCTGCAGCTCGAAATCCACCAAGTCTTCATATCAATGGTGCGCGAGCGTCGCGCCGGCAAGCTCAAGGACGACGCAACGGTTTTTTCTGGTCTGTTCTGGAGCGGCACGCGTGGCCTCGAACTCGGCCTTATCGATGGCCTCGGCGACATGCGCCAGGAGTTGAAGAGGCGCTACGGTCAGAAGACCAAGCTGGAGCTTGTCAGCGCCGGCCGTGGCCTGCTCGGCCGCCGCATTCCCGGCGTCTCGCCGGTCTCCCTCGAGAATGCGGCGTCCGGTCTCGCGACGGGACTTGTCGAAGCGGCGGAAGAGAGAGCATTGTGGAGCCGTTTCGGGCTTTAAGGAGAGCAGGAGAAGGCCATGCCGCAACTTATCACGATCCTGATCCTGGTCTTTTCCGCCTGGTGGCTCTACCGCCGCTTTGTCGCCGATGCCCGCAGGCTTTCCGAAAAGTCGCGCCGCGCTGAAAAGGAGCGCCAGACCGGCGCGATCGGCACGCTCGTCAAGGACCCGGCGACGGGAGAATACCGGCTGAAGCGCGAGGAAGAATAGCGATCGGCCGCACACCCGACCGCCGCAAAACTCTTGACCCCTGCCGCCCTCCATGGCACCTGTCGCGCCGATCTATCAAGCCAGCGGTGCCATCCCATGTCAGCTCTCCCCGACCATATGAACCCGAAGCGCTCCTTTCAGGCGCTGATCCTGGCCCTGCATAGCTACTGGGCGGATAAGGGTTGCGCGGTGCTGCAGCCCTACGACATGGAAGTCGGCGCCGGCACTTTCCATCCGGCCACCACGCTGCGCGCCCTCGGCCCCAAGCCGTGGAAGGCCGCCTACGTCCAGCCGTCGCGGCGTCCGTCCGACGGGCGCTATGGTGAAAACCCGAACCGGCTGCAGCACTATTACCAGTATCAGGTCATTCTGAAGCCGAACCCGCCGAATTTGCAGGAACTCTATCTCGGCTCGCTGGCTGCGATCGGTCTTGATCCTCTGCTGCACGATATCCGTTTCGTCGAGGATGACTGGGAAAGCCCGACGCTCGGCGCCTGGGGCCTTGGCTGGGAATGCTGGTGCGACGGCATGGAAGTCTCGCAATTCACTTATTTCCAGCAGGTCTGCGGCATCGAATGCTCGCCGGTTGCAGGCGAACTGACCTATGGTCTCGAACGCCTCGCCATGTATGTTCAGGGCGTCGACAACGTCTACGACCTGAATTTCAACGGCCGCGAGGGCGACGAGAAGATCAGCTATGGCGACGTCTTCCTGCAGGCCGAGCAGGAATATTCGCGCCATAATTTCGAATTCGCCAATACCGAGATGCTGCATCGCCATTTCGTCGATGCGGAGAAGGAATGCCGGGCGCTGCTCGATGCCGGCGCCCCCGGTGACAACGCCAACCAGCGCCTGCACAAATGCGTCTTCCCGGCCTATGACCAGTGCATCAAGGCCAGCCACGTCTTCAACCTGCTCGACGCCCGCGGCGTCATCTCGGTCACAGAGCGCCAGAGCTATATCCTGCGCGTGCGCACGCTGGCCAAGGCCTGCGGCGAAGCCTTTCTGCTGACCGACGCCGGCGGCGTTAATTTGTCGAAAGAGGCGGCGTGACGCAAAAACCTGCCAGCCGCATCGTCCACATCAACGGCTGGCCAGGCACCGGGAAGCTGACCGTCGGCCGTTTGCTGGCGAAAAAGCTCGGCGCGCGGCTCATCGACAATCACATGCTGCTCAATCCGGCAGAAGCTCTTTTCGCCCGCAGCAACCCTCTGCATGCATCGCTGCGCGGGCAGATCCGGCGGGCGGTTTTCGACCATGCCGCGCGCGCCGATCCGGCTGAAAGCTTCGTCGTTACCGATGCTCTTTCGGATGATGAGCAGGATAGTGCGATGTTCTCCTGGTATCTCGATCTGGCTGCCGCCAGAGGCGCGGAGCTGATCGCGGTTCTCCTCGATTGCGCGCCGGAGGAGAATGTCAGGCGCCTCGTCTCTCCCGGTCGATCCGAGCAGCTCAAGCTGACGGATACGGCGAAGCTGCAGCAGCTCCGGGCAAACTATAAACTGTTGCGAGGACTGGCTGAACACACCGTCGAAATTGATACGACGAAGCTTTCGCCGGAAGAGACGGCGGCCCGAATTCTCGCGCATCTCCGTGTTTGACGACAGCCATAAAAGCCGCCTCGAAAAAAATCACGGCTTCCGCGACAGCGCTTCTTTTGCGCGAACCGCTCGACCACTATCTTATCGCTGTTTCGATCAGGTATAGATTCGGTCTGTCTTTTGAAGCACTGCATTTTTTATTTCAAAATCGCATTTGAAAACTGCCCTAGCGGGATGCTGCGCTTTTCCTCGTGGCTTGTCTCATGCGCAATGCTTGTCCTGCTGACATCATGCAGCGATTTTGACAAGGAGTTCGCCGTTCAGTCGGCAAAAACCACGATCGAAGTTTCTACAGACGGCACCGCCTTTGTGTCGGAAAGCTTCGACATCCTAGTCAAAAAAGACAAAAACTACGGCGGTGTTTACATTGATATTCCTCAACGTTTCAAGGATGCGTCAGGCGGTGTTCATGGGCGGGATTTCGATCTGGTTGCCGCCCGGCGTGATGGAACCGACGAATATTACTTTAAAGAAAACAACGTGCCGGGCTATTCGATCTATATCGGCGAGGAGCATTGCAAAGGCTGCCCAGCGGATCTGCTCACCGGCATCACAAAGATCCAGATCGCTTACAGGCTCGGTCGTCTGGTTCGTCAGGAAGGCGCTCGCCAGGTTCTTTTCCTGCCGGCCTATATGGGCAGTGTCCACGACCACGGCGCGAAAAAAACGCTTACTCTAAAGGTGCCGCGCGGTGGTGCGCTACGCCCTTCGCGCGATGAACCTGCATCCTATGACATCATACAGCAGGCGCCGGACGAGTTTGTGGTGTCTATTGCGGCAGGCAAGGGAGACCGGGTTCTTCCGGATATCGAGATCGAATATCCTGTGGGGACTTTTGTGGCCGTAACGGGTGGCAAGCGGGTACAGTGGTGGTTCTCTGATCACCTTCTTCCATTCCTGAGTATTTTAGGGCCGCTGATCGTTGGTCTGGTTGTTATCCTCAAATTTCGACCTTCGTGGCTTTTGCCTGCGTCACTGATAGCTGTCGATATCAAGATGATAGAAAGTATATCCCCGGCTTTGGCAGCCTATCTGTTCCGGGACTGGAAGGCAGACGCGGCAAACGCGGCTTTCATGGCGTCAGTATGCCAGCTCGCAGTTAAGCGCGTGCTTCGCATTTCCCGCCTCGATGAGGATGCGGAGGCTTCTGACTTATTGCCAAAGCACGAGCGCAGGAAGGGCAAGCCGGGTCGCGCCAAATGGTATGGTCTTCCGGCTGCGACGCGTTTGGTATTCGCGCGAATTGGAAAGGAGCGGCCTGTCGATGCTCGCCGCAGAATTAAAAATGCTCGATCTGATGTCAGGGTTGAATTGCATAGAACAGTCATTGAGGAATATCGGAAGATCAGAGGCATAGATTGGTGGAGCTTTGCGGCCGCGGTCTCAATTCTGTCTCTCGGCATTGCCGTTGCTCGTTTTTCCGGCCTTTTTATATTTTCCTCAGCGATCTGCGGGATATTGTTGATACCTTTGCTGGTTCTAACGATGTTCCGGCACCCGGAGCGGTTTCCCCTGCCTGCCGACGGCTTCGAGCGGTTCAAGCGGGTGGTCGGCCTAATTGTGGGTTTGCCGACGATTATGGTTTTTGCACTATCCTATGTCGGAAGGACGGGGGTGATCAGCGAACAGCGGCCGTATCTGGCGGCTATTTTGTTGGATATAGCCGGCATTATCGCGGTATTGGCGATTCTGCGCATGCCAACATCGAAGCAGCGGAAGATCCGCAATTACATCCTTGGTTTGGAACGTTATTTTCGCGGCGAGATAAACGGCCCGGCAATGTCGGTCGAATGCTTCGAGAATTATCTGCCATTCGCCGTTGCACTTGATGTCGAGCAACGCTGGACCGAACGTTTCAATCTTTGGCGAGAAAGCGAAAAGATGACTGTCTATGCTCCAAATTGGCTGATAACCGCTTAGTCAGCGCAAGATCCATCAAAGTCTCGTCGAAACCGCTGAAGAATTGTTTCGCCAAGATGACTTTGCTATGCCGAATCACTAACGTGCGATGATCAAATCGGGGAGCCCGCCTGCATGTATGTCATACTCGCAATTATCGTCGTCATCGCGCTCTACGTCGTCTTCATCTACAACGGCCTGGTTCGTTCCCGGCAGATGGCGGAGGAAGCCTGGTCGGGCATCGATGTGCAGCTCAAGCGCCGCGCCGATCTGATCCCGAACCTGATCGAGACGGTCAAGGGCTATGCCGCCCATGAGAAGTCGACGCTCGAAGAGGTGGTTGCGCTCCGCAACAAGGCGCAGGCCGTGCCAGCAGGCGATGTCGCCGGCAGGGCGCAGGCGGAAGGGCTGCTCGGCCAGGCGCTCGGCCGGGTCATCGCGCTCGCCGAGGCCTATCCCGATCTCAAGGCCAACCAGAACTTCGCCGAGTTGCAGGCCTCGCTCGAAACCATGGAAGGCGAGCTGCAGATGGCGCGGCGTTACTACAATGGTGCCGCTCGCGATCTCAACGTCAAGGTCGAGAGCTTCCCCTCTAATCTCGTCGCCGGCCAGTTCGGTTTTGCCAAGCGGGACTATTTCGAGATCACCAACGAGGCCGATCGCGCCGTTCCCAGCGTGAAATTCTGACGATCCGGCATTTTGCCTTTGCGAGAAAACCATTAAGAGCAAGGGCAGACTGCGGCCGATAAGGCGCGCCTCATGGACGGAAGACATAGCATGACACGCACAGCCAAACTCACGATCATCCCGCCGGGCAAGCCACTTTCGGGCCGCGCGATGCCGCCGGGTTCCAAGTCGATCACCAACCGCGCCTTGCTGCTCGCCGGCCTTGCCAAGGGTACGAGCCGGTTGACGGGAGCCCTGAAGAGCGACGATACGCGCTACATGGCCGATGCGCTGCGCGCCATGGGTGTTTCGATCGACGAGCCCGACGACACCACCTTCGTCGTCACCGGCAGCGGCAAGCTCTTGCCGCCGAAATCGCCGCTCTTCCTCGGCAATGCCGGCACGGCGACACGTTTCCTGACAGCGGCTGCAGCTCTGGTCGACGGCACCGTCATCGTCGATGGCGATGAGCACATGCGCAAACGACCGATCGGCCCGCTGGTCGAGGCGATGAGCACGCTCGGCATCGACGTGGCCGCCGAAACCGGCTGCCCGCCGGTCACCGTCAGGGGCACAGGTCGCTTTGAGGCCGACCGAATCCTGATCGATGGCGGGCTGTCCAGCCAATATGTCTCGGCGCTGCTCATGATGGCAGCCGGCGGCGACCGTCCGGTCGACATCGAACTCGTTGGCGAGGATATCGGCGCGCTTGGCTATATCGATCTTACCACGGCGGCGATGAAGGCTTTCGGCGCCAGGGTCGAGAAAACAAGCCCCGTCACCTGGCGCGTCGAGCCGACCGGTTACCGCGCTGCCGATTTCGTTATCGAGCCGGATGCATCTGCCGCGACTTATCTCTGGGCCGCTGAAGTGCTGAGCGATGGCAAGATCGATCTCGGCGTGCCGAACGATGCCTTCACCCAGCCGGATGCCAAGGCTTACGAGACGATCGCGAAGTTCCCGCATCTGCCGGCTGAAATCGATGGTTCGCAGATGCAGGACGCCGTTCCGACGATTGCGGTACTTGCCGCCTTCAACGAGACGCCGGTCCGCTTCGTCGGCATAGCCAACCTGCGCGTCAAGGAATGCGACCGCATCCGCGCCCTGTCCACCGGGCTCAACAATATCCGCGAAGGCTTGGCCGTCGAGGTGGGTGACGATCTGATCGTTCATTCCGACCCAGCTCTCGTCGGCCAGCGTCTGCCGGCGGAGATCGACAGCTTCGCCGATCATCGCATTGCCATGAGCTTCGCTCTCGCGGGGCTGAAGATCGACGGCATCACCATTCTCGATCCCGATTGCGTCGGCAAGACCTTCCCGGCCTATTGGCGGACGCTCGCAGCGCTCGGCGTGACATATCAGGACAATGATTGACGGAACACGCGGCTGAGGCTGCCGGCGGGGAGACAGGGATGGGGCGTCGGTTTTTCGGATTTTGCGCTGCACTGATGCTGATGCTTGCCGCGCCGGCGGCTTTTGCAGCCGAAGTCATCGACAGCTTCGCCTCAGATATCACGCTGGAAAAGAGCGGCGCAATGACGGTGGCGGAAACGATCACCGTCAATGCCGAAGGCAACCGGATCAATCACGGTATCTTCCGGGATTTTCCGCTCTATTTCACCGATGCTGAAGGCCGTCGCCGCAGCGTCGATTTCGATGTGATATCGGTCAGGCGGGATGGCGAGGAGGAGCCTTGGCACACCGAGTCGATATCAGGCGGCATCCGCATCTATGCCGGTTCCGCCGATGTGACGGTCACACCAGGCCATCATCAATATGTCTTCACCTATAGGACGAACCGCCAGATCCGTTATTTCGACGATCACGACGAACTCTATTGGAACGTGACCGGCAATGGCTGGATCTTCCCGATCCGCTCGGCAACGGCGACGGTGAAGCTGCCGTCGGGTGTTGCCGCCACGCAGACGATCTTCTTCACCGGCCCGCAGGGCGCCACGGGAAAGAATGCCCGCGTCAGCGAGACGAGCGCCGGCCCGATCTTCTCCACAACCGCTCCTCTCGATGCCAATGAGGGCCTGACCTTTGCGATCCGCATGCCGAAGGGTTCCATCGATCCGCCGAGCGCGGATATGGAAAGCACATGGTGGTTCAAGGACAACCGCAATTATTTCATCGGCTTCGGCGGACTGGTCCTCGTCTTCGCCTACTACACGCGCGCATGGCTGAAGGTCGGCCGCGATCCGGCCCGCGGTGTCGTCGTGCCTCGCTGGGATGCGCCTGACGGCATTTCACCGGCGCTGGTCAACTATATCGATAATAAGGGCTTCTCCGGCGGAGGCTGGACGGCGCTTGCCGCTTCTGCGCTCAATCTTGCGGTCCGCGGTTTCGTGACGCTCGGTGATCTCAAGGATTCGATTATCGTCCGCGGCACCGGCAAGCCGTTCGGCAAGGAGAAATTCCAGGCCGGAGAAGCCGAATTGCTGAAGGTAGCAGGCGGCGCCGGCTCGACGCTGACGATCGACAAGGCGAATGGCGAGCGGGTGAAATCCGTCGGCCAAGCCTTCCGCTCGGCGATCGAGAAGGAGCACCGCGGCAAATATTACAATTCCAATCTCGGCTATACCAGCGGCGGCATCGCGCTCAGCGCCGCCGCCCTGGTGGCGCTGTTTGTCTTTGGCTCGCTAGAGCCCGACACGATCGCGCTGATGCTGATTCCGATCGCCATCTCGGTCTTCGTTGCGGTCTTCGCTGCCGGCCTGGTCAAATCGCTGCATCGCGGCAAGTCGCTGTTCGGCAAGATCATGGCCGTCATCGCCGCGGCGGTCGGCGTTTTCGTCGGCATCAGCATTCTTGCCGTCATGGTCCTGACGCTCGCCTCGTCGCTGGTGGAGCTGCACGAAACGCCGATGCTGTTTGCTGTCGGCGGCATCGTGCTGCTGAATATCCTCTATTTCTTCATCATGGGTGCGCCGACCCCGCTCGGCGCCAAGATGATGGATGGCATTGACGGCCTGCGCCAATATCTCACTCTTGCCGAGAAGGACCGGATGAACACGGCAGGCGCACCTGAAATGTCGCCACGGCATTTCGAGACGCTGCTTCCCTATGCGGTAGCGCTCGGCGTCGAAAAGCCCTGGTCGCGTACCTTCGAAACATGGCTTGCGGCAGCTGCCGCCGGTGCAGCGGCGGCCTATGCGCCCACTTGGTATTCCGGCAATTTCAACAGCGGCAGCTTCTCCGATCGCATCGGCGGCTTTTCCTCGTCGATGGCGTCCACCATCGCCTCGACGATTCCCTCGCCGCCGCCGTCGAGTTCATCCTCCGGTTTTTCCGGCGGCGGCTCCTCCGGCGGAGGGGGTGGAGGCGGCGGAGGCGGGGGTTGGTAAGCTTTCCCGCTTGACCTTTCGGCCCTTGGCCCTTAACCGCCAGACGGAAAAGGAAAGGGTCGCGCATGAAGGTTCTGTTGATCGGATCGGGCGGACGCGAGCATGCGCTCGCCTGGAAGCTGGCGCAATCGCCGTTGATGAGCGAATTCTACGCCGCACCCGGCAATCCCGGCATCGCCGAACATGCCGTCCTTGCGCCCTTGAATATCGAGGATCACGAAGCGGTCGCCGCCTTCTGCAGCGACAAGGCGATCGATTTCGTCGTCGTCGGCCCTGAGGCGCCGCTGGTCGCGGGCCTCGCCGACCGGCTGCGCGCCGATGGCCTTATGGTTTTCGGTCCTTCCGCCGCCGCCGCCCAGCTCGAGGGCTCCAAGGGCTTCACCAAGGATATCTGCGCCCGCTACGGCATTCCGACTGGCGCCTACCAGCGCTTCAACAATGCGCCGAAGGCGAAAGCCTATATCCGCGCCCAGGGTGCGCCGATCGTCGTCAAGGCCGACGGCCTTGCCGCCGGCAAGGGTGTGACGGTGGCGATGACGCTGGACGAGGCGCTCGCCGCCGTTGATGACTGCTTCGAGGGGGCCTTTGGCGCGGCCGGTGCCGAAGTTGTCGTCGAAGCCTATCTCGACGGCGAGGAGGCGAGCTTCTTCTGCCTCTGCGATGGAAAGCACGCACTGCAGCTCGCAACCGCCCAGGACCACAAGCGGGTGGGCGAGGGCGATACCGGCGTCAATACCGGCGGCATGGGCGCCTATTCGCCGGCGCCCGTCATGACCGCCGAGATGGTCGAGCGCACCATGAAGGAGATCATCGAGCCGACGATGCGCGGCATGGCCGAGAGCGGCCACCCCTTCTCCGGCGTCTTTTTCGCCGGGCTGATGATCACGAAGAAGGGGCCGGAACTTATCGAATACAATGTCCGTTTCGGCGATCCCGAATGCCAGGTGTTGATGATGCGGCTGAAGAGCGATCTTCTGCCTCTGCTTTTGGCTGCGGCAAACGGCACCCTGGATCAGGTCGAAGCCGAATGGAACGACGATCCGGCACTGACGGTGGTCATGGCCTCCGAGGGCTATCCCGCCGCCTACGAGAAGAACACGCCGATCCTCTCCTTGCCTGAGGCAGGCGAGGGCGAGAAGGTGTTTCATGCCGGCACGGCCCTGAAGGACGGCGCGCTGGTCGCAACCGGCGGCCGCGTGCTGAATGTCACCGCCACGGGCGGCACCGTCGCCGAGGCCAAGGACCGCGCCTACGCGCTGCTCGACAGGGTAAGGTGGGAAAACGGCTTCTGCCGGCGCGACATCGGCTGGCGAGCGATCGAGCGCGAAACGGGCTCGGACAAAGTATAAAGTGCCGCGTTCTTTAAATTTTTACCCTTTCCCCTGACGGGATGGAAACAAAGCTGCGCTATACCGCTCTTATAGTGAGGCGGAGTAGCGTTGATGCGTCAGATTTTCTTCGGTGCGGCAATCCTGCTGACGGCAGGCTCGGCGATGGCATCCTCTATTGAGGTGATCGGCAAGGCTGCCCCCAAGGCTGACAGCAGCATCGTCACCGAATTCTGCGCCAATTGCCCACCGCTTCACGCCGACGTGACCAAGAAGGACTACACCGTGCCGGAGCTGAAGCCCGGTGTCGTCCAGGCAAGCGAGGTCCGCGATGTCGGCGGCGAAAAGAAGGTCTATCGCACCGAAGGCTGGATGGGCGGCTCGCCCGTCCTCTTCGTCAGCAAGGCAACCCCTGAAGCACTGGTTGCTGCCGAGCCCTCGGCCGTGCCTGCCGAGGGCATTGACATGAACGCGACGACCGCGGCTGTGATCGGCAGTGATGCCAAGCCTGTTGTGGCAGGCGTGGCTGAACAGCCGGCCGCTCTCGAAGCTTCCGAATTCAAGCTGCGATTTTAGAAGCAATTACAGCAAAAGTGTTTAGCGGTTCAGCAAAAGTTCCCTGCCCCTGCCCGATCAAGGTTTCGATCGCTTGGGGTTCCACCTCTGGTGGACCGAATGCACCCTCGAAGAGAAGCGGGGGTGCATTCTCGTTTTGAGGCGCCCCGGTAGCTTGAGAACTCGAAAACGAGCGATGTTTGAACGGCGGGTGAAAAAACGCGGATTTGCCTTTAATTTATCCCCCAGATTTTTAGGGAAAAATCGTATCGTTTTGAGTTAAATTAAAGCTTTCTTATAGGGTCGGCATCAATTCTCACTCGCCGGTCGCAGCATGTTATTTAGCAGTGGTAGACGTGTCGTCTCCTTGCGCGCTCGCACAGGCGGTAGAAGACCGCACCGGAATGTACTTGCCCCATTCCCGTTGCGAGGAATCATGAAAAATCTAAAGATATCGAAGCAGCTTATATTGCTGGTCATTGGCCTGATGGTGGCGTTTGCCATCGCCACATCCCTGCAGATCCGCTCCTCGGTCAATGCGATTTATCAGGAGCGCTACGACATGCTCCGCGCCGAGGTTCAGTCGGCGGTCTCCGTTCTCAAGCTTTATCAGGCAAAAGTCACGTCAGGTGAAATGAAGCTGGAAGACGCCCAGAAGCAGGCCTACGCCACGGTCAATGCGATGAAATACGACCCCGATGGCTACTTCTTTGGCTATAGCTACGATATCCAGATGATGTTCCACTATGATGCCGCGAAAGTTGGTCAGGTCAACAAAGGCCAGCCGGACAGCAAAGGCAAGCTCTACCGCGAAGAGCTGGTAAAGCTCGGGCAGCAGGGCGGTGGTCTCGTCGAATATTATTCCACGGCCAAACCGGGCCAGCCTGCCGGTGATTTTCGTAAGACGGCCTATGCACAGGCCTTCGATCCCTGGAAGGTCGTCGTCGTGACCGGCGTCTACATGGACGATCTTGATGCTCAGGTGAACAGCACGATCCTTACCGCACTCTCCGGCAGCATCGTTCTGTTCTTCCTCGCCATGGCCGCCGCCTATTTCGTCATTCGCGGCATATCGAGGCCTCTCAACAACGTCCATGCGGCGCTCAAGGCTGTCTCCGAGGAGGACGTTTCCATTGCCATCCCGCATACCGGCATGAACAATGAAGTCGGTATGATGGCGAAGGCCACGCAGTCATTGCAGGAAAAGATCAGGGAACGCCATGCGATGTCGGATCGCGAGGCGGCCCAGCAGCTGGCGCTCGAAAGCGAGCGCGAAAACAACCTGCGCCAACAGCAGGACGAAGCAGCGCTCCAAGCCAGCGTCGTGGCGACGATTGGCAAGGCGCTGGAATTGATCGCCCGCGGCGATCTCACCGTCCGCTGCGCCGATCTCGGCCAGAAATACGCCGCCCTTCGCGATAACTTCAACGACGCGCTGTCGCATCTCGAAGCCGCCATGGCCAAGGTCAGCGCCAAGGGTAGCGATATCGGGACAAGCAAGGAAGAGATCCGCCGCGCCTCCAACGAGCTGTCGCAACGTACCGAGCGCCAGGCCGCGAGCCTGGAGGAAACCTCGGCCGCCCTCGACGAACTTACCGTCGCCGTCCGCCAGACGGCCGATGGCGCCCACGAGGCGAGCCAGCGCGTTCATTCCGTCAGCGCCGAGGCAACCCGCAGCGATGCGATCGTCGGCCAGGCAATCGAAGCGATGAGCGGCATCGAGAAGTCGTCCTCGGAGATTACCAAGATCATCGGCGTTATCGACGAGATCGCCTTCCAGACCAACCTGCTCGCGCTGAACGCCGGCGTCGAGGCCGCCCGCGCCGGTGAATCCGGCAAGGGTTTCGCCGTCGTCGCCCAGGAAGTACGCGAACTTGCTCAACGCTCCGCCGCCGCGGCCAAGGAGATCAAGGATCAGATCGCCCGCTCGTCGAGCCAGGTGGATCAGGGCGTTCGTCTGGTCGGCGAGGCAGGCGAGGCGCTGAAGCGCATCTCCGACCAGATCAAGGCGGCCAACGAGATCGTCGCCAAGATCGCCCACAGCGCCTCCGAACAGGATACGACGTTGCGCTCGATCTCCTCGTCGATGAATCAGCTCGACGCCGCCACCCAGCAGAACGCCGCCATGGCCGAGGAGACCACGGCATCGGCCGAAACCCTGGCGAGCGATACCGACGAACTGCTCAATCTTATCCGCGGCTTCCGCGTCGGTGGCGAAAGTGTTGCGCCGGCCATGCATCAGGGTCGCCGCGCGGCATAAGCGGCGGACGACAAGCCTTCTCATCACCAAATTTCCACGGCCGTCGGTTTTCCGGCGGCCGTGCCTTTTGAAGCTTATTGCCCGATACGGTCGATCAACCGCGAGATCTCGTGATTGGAGAACACTTCGATGCCGGCCGCTTTCAGCGCCGCCGCCGTCACACCATTGCCGGCCTGCTTGCGCCCGGAAAAGGTGCCGTCATAAATGAAATCCGATCCGCAGGACGGGCTGCCGTCGATGAGCAACGCATAGCGGCAACCGGTCTGCCGGGCGAGCGCCACGGCGTTCTCCGCCGCCTGCAGGAACTCTGCCGTCACATCGCCGCCCGTCAATTCCACGACCCGCGCCATGCCGGCCAGCACCTTCTCGCCGGTTGCCGCATTGGCGATTTCCGCCGGCGGCCGCGGTACCTGCATGCCCGCCGACATCTCCGGATAGATCGTTACAAGCCGTCCCTCGGCCTGCCATCTCTCGATCACGGGATGAAGCAATGGCTTCGCCCGCCCGTCATAGCGGACGGCCTGACCCATGAGACAGGCGCTGACGAGAATCCTGTTTTGCATGTCTGCTTGAATAGCGCCTCGGCGGCCGCAATGCCAGTCCGCCGATGGTGGTCGTTCTCACCCCGAGATCTTCGAGAAATCAGCAACCGTTCCCGTCGCTTCGCGGATCAGTCTGAGCAGGGCGAGACGATTGGCGCGGATGGCGGCGTCCTCGTCATTGACGAGCACGTCTTCGAAGAAGCGGTCGACCGGGCCGCGCAGCTTAGAAAGGGCTTCCATCGCCGAGCGGAAGTCTTCTCCAGCGACGGCGCCTGCCGCATCCTTCGATGCGCCTGATATCGCGGCGAACAGTTCCTTTTCGGCGTCGAGCTTCAGGAGCGCGCCCGAGACGGCATCGGCAATCACCGTGCCTTTCTTTTCTTCGGCGGCGAGCAGCTGCGTGGCGCGCTTGGTGCCGGCGAGCAGGTTCTTGCCGTCCTCCGAGGTGATGAAGGCCGTCAGGGCTTCGACGCGGCGCGCCACCATCAACAGGTCGTCGGCCTCGGGTGTCAGGACGGCGTCGATGAGATCGTGGCGGGCGCCCTGATCGCGCAGATAGACCTTGAGACGGTCGTGGAAGAAGGAGAGGAGGTCGATATCCTTGGTCGTCGCCAGCAGCGGCAGGCGAATTCTGCGCTCCAGCAGGATTCTGACGACACCGAGTGCAGCTCTGCGCAGGGCAAAGGGATCTTTCGAACCGGTCGGCTTTTCGTCGATCGCCCAGAAGCCGATCAGCGTATCGAGCTTATCTGCAAGGGCGACCGTGATCGCCACCTTATCCTCCGGCACGCGGTCCGACGGGCCTTGCGGCTTGTAGTGATCCTCAATGGCCGCGGCGACGGAGGCGCTCTCGCCCTGCAGCACTGCGTATTTACGGCCCATCAAGCCCTGCAGTTCCGGGAATTCGCCGACGGCTTCCGTGCGTAGATCGGCCTTTGCCAGCACGGCGGCGCGATCGACGAGAGCCGCGTCCGCGCCGGTAATCCTCGCCAGCTCGGATGCCAGCGCGCGAATACGGGTGACGCGCGCGCCCTGCGTGCCGAGTTTGGCATGGAAGGTCACGTCGAGCGCATCAAGTTTTGCCATGCGCTGGTCGAGCGGCTTCTTAAGGTCGAGGCCGAACTTTTTGGCCGAAGCTTCCAGAGTCTCCAAATCCGGCAGGTTTCCCTGGTCACGCTTCCAGAAATGCAGTGCGTCGGAAAGACGGGCGCGCACGACCTTGCCGTTGCCGTGGACGATTTCCTTGCCACCATCCGTTGCCTGGATATTGGAGACGAGGATAAATTTGTTCGAGAGCGTTTCCTCGCCCTGCTTGCGGGTAACGAAGCACTTCTGATTGGTCTTGATCGTCAGGCGAATGATCTCGGAGGGGATGGAGAGGTAATCCTCCTCGAAAGAGCCCATCAGCACCTGCGGCCATTCGACGAGGCCGGAGACTTCCTCCAGCAGGCCCTCGTCTTCCACCAGTTCAAGTCCGTTGGCAAAGGCGATGTCGCGCGCATCATGCAGGATGATGTCCTTGCGCCGCTCGGCATCGAGGATGACCTTCGCCTTTTCGAGATTTGCGACATAGTCGTCGAAGCGCCGCACCGAGATCGCCTCGGGCGCGTGGAAGCGATGGCCGTAGGTGACGTTGGAGGCGGTGATGCCGTCGATCTCGAAGGGGATGACGACCGTCTCGTCATGTTCAGGGCCGAAGGTGCAGACGATCGACTGCAGCGGCCGCACCCAGCGCAACGCGCCGGGCTTGGACGACGCCTTGCCCCAGCGCATGGATTTCGGCCATGGGAAATCGCGGATGATGCCGGGCATCACCTCGGCGATGATGTCTTCGGCCGCGCGGCCCGGCTTGGAGATGACCGCGACGTAGAAATCGCCCTTCTTCGGATCGCTGACGACCAGCGCTTCGGCGACCGACGAAAGACCGGCGCCGCGCAGGAAGCCTTCGATCGCCTTTTCGTTGGCGTCGGTGCGCGGTCCCTTGCGTTCCTCGCGCACGTCGGCCGAGCGCGCCGTCAGGCCGTGAATGTCGAGCGCAAGCCGCCGCGGCGTCCAGTATTCGCGTGCGCCCTCGTAGGACAGGCCCGCTTCGACAAGCGCATCGGTGACGAGCTTCTTCAGGTCGCCCGCAGCCTTGCGCTGCATGCGGGCCGGAATCTCTTCGGAGCGGAGTTCGAGAAGAAGGTTTGGCATGTCGAATTTCCTTGCCTCCCGCAACAGGGGAGGGGTGGCTTGGGCGCCGGGTCAAAACGTTGCTTCTGCTAGCAAAGAATGCCGCATATGCACAACCGCAAAATCGCCGCCTTTCTGCATGCTTTCCTGTGGATCGGCGCATGCCGGCAGACTCCAACATTGCCTTGCCGCTTTTCGCCGCTATGGTCCCGCAACTTTCGTCGCAACAGGAAATCCCATGGCCGCAGACCTCCGCTTTCTCGCAGCCCGCATCTCGGCCGAAATCAACGCCAGGCCCGAACAGGCCAAAGCCGCCATCGAGCTGCTCGACGAAGGCGCCACCGTGCCCTTCATCGCCCGCTACCGCAAGGAAGTGACGGGCGGGCTCGATGACACGCAGTTGCGCGATCTCGCCGAGCGGCTGGTCTATCTGCGAGAACTCGAAGCCCGGCGCGACGCGATCGTCGAATCGATCACCGGCCAGGGCAAGATGACGGACGAGCTGATGGCCAAGGTCGCAGGCGCCGCAACCAAGGCCGAGCTCGAAGATCTCTATTTGCCCTACAAGCCGAAGCGCCGCACGCGGGCTGAAATCGCTCGCGAACGCGGCCTGGGCCCGCTTGCCGAGGCGATCCTCGCCGACCGCGGACGGGAGCCGGCCGTCCTGGCCGAAGGCTTCGTCACGGTTGACGTGGCCGATGTGAAGACGGCGCTCGACGGCGCGCGCGACATCATCGCCGAGGGTATTGCCGAAAACGCCGATCTGCTCGGCAAATTGCGCGCCCATATGCGCCAGGCGGCACTTCTGAAGGCCAAGGTCGTCGACGGCAAGCAGGCGGCGGGTGAGAAGTTTTCCGACTATTTCGACCATTCCGAGCGCTGGGCGACCGCGCCCGGCCACCGCGCACTCGCCATGCTCCGTGGCTGGAACGAGGAGGTGCTGACGCTGACGATCGAGGCGGACGCCGAGACCGCCTCGCCGAACAAGCCGGTGGAGCGCATGATCACTGCGGCCTACGAGATCGGCGCAAGCCGCCCCGGCGACCGCTGGCTGATGGAGGTCGCAAGCTGGACCTGGCGCGTCAAGCTCTCCATGTCGCTTTCGCTCGATCTGATGCGGGAGCTGCGCGAAAGGGCCGAAGAGGAGGCGATCCATGTCTTCGCCCGCAATCTCAAGGACCTGCTGCTCGCCGCACCTGCCGGCTCGCGCGCGACGATGGGCCTCGATCCCGGCATCCGCACCGGCGTCAAGGTTGCCGTCGTCGACGGCACCGGCAAGGTCGTTGCGACTTCGACCGTCTATCCCTTCCAGCCGCGGAATGACGTGCGCGGCGCCCAGATCGAGCTCGCCTCGCTGATCCGCAAACACAATGTCGAGCTGATCTCGATCGGCAATGGTACCGGCAGCCGCGAAACGGAAAAGCTGGTCGCCGACATGCTGGCCGAGCTTCCGGCGCCGAAGCCGACCAAGGTCATCGTTTCGGAAGCGGGCGCCTCGGTCTATTCCGCCTCGGCAACGGCGGCCGCCGAATTCCCCGATCTCGACGTGTCGCTGCGCGGGGCCGTCTCCATTGCGCGCCGCCTGCAGGATCCGCTGGCCGAACTCGTCAAGATCGAGCCGAAGTCGATCGGCGTCGGCCAGTATCAGCACGACGTCGACCAGCAGAAGCTGTCGCGTTCGCTCGATGCCGTGGTGGAAGATGCGGTGAATGCCGTCGGTGTCGATTTGAACACCGCGTCTGCGCCGCTGCTTTCCCGTGTCTCCGGCCTCGGCCCTTCGATCGCCGAGGCCATCGTGCGCCATCGCGACAGCGAAGGCCGTTTCGAGACGCGGCGCGATCTGATGAAGGTTGTCCGGCTCGGCGGCCGCACCTTCGAGCAATGCGCCGGCTTCCTGCGCATCCCGAACGGCAAGGAGCCGCTCGATGCCTCCTCGGTGCATCCGGAAGCCTATGGCGTCGCCAAGAAGATCGTCGCCGCCTGCGGCCGTGATCTGCGTGCGTTGATGGGTGACAGCGCGCTTCTGAAATCGATCGATCCGCGTCAGTTCATCGACGAGAAGTTCGGTCTGCCGACGGTGAAAGACATCATCTCGGAGCTTGAAAAGCCAGGCCGCGATCCGCGTCCGAGCTTCAAGACCGCTACCTTCGCCGAGGGCGTCAACGAAATTTCCGATCTCACACCCGGCATGGTGCTGGAAGGAACGGTGACCAATGTCGCTGCCTTCGGCGCCTTCGTCGATATCGGCGTGCATCAGGATGGTTTGGTGCACGTGTCCCAGCTCGCCGATCGCTTCGTCAAGGACCCGCATGAGGTCGTCAAGGCGGGTGATGTCGTCAAGGTGCGGGTCGTCGAGGTCGACGCCAAGCGCAAGCGCATCGGTCTCTCCATGCGACGCGATGACGGGTCTTCGGCGCCTTCGCCGCGTGGTGATTCTCGCGGGAATTCCGGCTCCCGGCCGCAGAACGAGCGCCGGCCTGCCGCGCCCAAACAGGAAAGCCAGGGTGCTTTCGGCGCAGCACTTGCCGAAGCCATGAAGCGAAAATAAGGGCTTAGCCAGCATTTCGGCAAAATTGCAACAGTTTGGCAGCGTTCTTTACAGAGTGCTAAATCCGGCGCTTGTAAGGCGAAAGAGAACGCCTAAGTTGATGTGACCATCCTGTCACATTTGCGAGGCGTCCATGGCGTCGGCTTTCTTATCGATCGTCCAGCAAATCATCCGCAAGGGTTCGTTGAAACTTACCCTTGCCAACGGCGACACTCATGTGATCGGCGACGGCACCGGCGACATGGTGGTCGCCCGCCTTGCCGATCAGGAGGCCGAAGACGCCATCCGCCGCGACCCGACGATGAAGCTCGGGGAAATGTACATGCAGGGCCGGTTCATTCTCGAACAGGGCAACATTTACGATTTCCTGTCGCTGGTGAAGCAGAACACCACCAACGAGATCTTCGATTTCAAGATGGCGGCGCTGCTCGTCGGCCGCATTGCCTTGCAGCAGCTGAAGAGCCGACTGCCGGTCAACCGAAACAAGCATAATGTCGCCCACCACTACGACCTGTCGGCTAAGCTCTTCGATCTTTTCCTCGATGAAGACTGGCAATATTCCTGCGCCTATTTCGAGCCGCCGGGCATCGGTCTCGACGAGGCGCAGCTTGCCAAGAAGCGCCATATCGCCGCCAAGCTCCTGCTCGAGCCGAACCAGCGCATCCTGGAGATCGGGTCTGGCTGGGGCGGCATGGGCATGTATTTGACGGAGGCAACTGATGGGGCCGACTTCACCGGCATTACGCTCAGCGAGGAGCAGCTCAAGGTCTCCCGTATGCGCGCCGAAAAGCGCGGTCTTGCCGACCGCATGCGTTTCGAGCTGCAGGACTATCGCAGCATGACCGGCAAAAAGTTCGACCGCATCGTTTCGGTCGGCATGTTCGAGCATGTCGGCATCGGCAACTACGGCAATTTCTTCCGCAAGGTAGCCAACCTGCTCGACGATAACGGCGTCATGGTGCTGCATTCGATCGGCCGCCCGAAGCCAAGCTTCGGCACCAATGCCTTCATCGAGAAGTACATTTTCCCGGGCGGCTATATCCCTTCCGTCGGCGAGGTCGTGCCGCCGCTCGAAAAAGCGGGGCTCTTGGTCAAGGATATCGAAATCCTGCCGATGCACTATGCCTATACGCTGCGCCATTGGCGCGAGCGTTTCGTGGCGCGCAAGGCCGAGGCGGTGGCACTTTACGACGAACAGTTCTTCCGCATGTGGGAATTCTATCTGGCCGGTTCTGAGATGGGCTTCCGCTGGGACGAGCTCTTCATCCTGCAGATCCAGATCGCCAAGAACCAGTTCGCCGTTCCCGACAACCGCAATTATATTGCCCGGAACGAAGCGAAGTTGAAGGAATTCGAGGCGAGGCGCGCGCCGCTGGAGAAGGTGACGTTCTGATCCGCGCAATTGGAGCGGCGGCGGCTGACGAAAGGACATTCCGATGAGCAGCGCATTTCCGGAGATCTACCTGGTTCGCCACGGCGAGACCGAATGGAGCCTTTCCGGCCGTCATACCGGCCGCAGCGATATTCCTTTGACGGCGAACGGCGAGGCGGCCGCCCGCAAGCTCACCGAGCGGCTGGCGGGTCTCTCCGTCTCAGGCGTCTGGTCGAGCCCGTCCGAGCGCGCCCGCAAGACCTGTGCACTTGCCGGATTCGGGGCAGGCGCTGTGATCCGCGAGGATCTCGCCGAATGGGACTACGGGGCCTATGAAGGCGTCACGACCAAGGAAATCCTTGCGGGCCGCCCCGGTTGGCAGCTCTTTCGCGACGGTTGCCCGAGCGGAGAGGCGGCTGCCGACGTGGGTGCGCGCGCAGACGCGGTCATCCACGCCCTTCGCAAAGAAGCCGCAAGCATTCTGATTTTTTCCAGTTCGCATTTCCTGCGCGTGCTCGCTGCCCGCTGGCTCGGCTTGCCACCGCAAGATGGCGCGCATTTCGTGTTGGATACCACGAGCATCAGCGTCCTCGGCTATGAACATGATCTCACCGAACCGGTCATCCGTCGCTGGAACCAACGCTGAAGCGTCCGCGTCTTCTTGCCGTGGTTAACAATGGCGTAACGACATCAGGATAAATGTAGCGGCCGCCGCCCTCCGCGGCTTTGTTTTTGCGTTTTCTGGAGTGCGGACGTGTCCCATCGATCAGCCGTATCGATTTCTTTTCTTATTGCCTTTTCATCCTTTGGTTCGGCCGCCGCGCAGGACAGCGGCCAGCATTTCTGGTCCGGCGACTGGTATCTGAGCGTCGGCGTCGCGGGCTTCTCCGCGCCGAAATTCGAGGGCTCGCGGCGTTACGAATTCAGGTTCAGCCCGCTGATATCGGCCGGCCGGCAAGGCTCGGGCCCGCGCTTTTCCTCGCGCAATGACAATCCTTCCTTCGCCCTCATGGATAACGGTGCTTTCCGCGCCGGCATCGTCGGCAAGTTCGTGCCTTCGCGAGACGAGGGCGATGGTCACGAGCTGAAGGGCATGAAGAAGGTCAAGTGGGGGGCGGAAGCTGGCGGCTTCGTCGAGGTCTATCCGACCGATTTCCTGCGCGCCCGCGCCGAAGTTCGCCAGGGTATCCGCTCCCATGACGGCGTCGTCGCCGATCTCGCCGTCGACGCCTTCACTGATATCGCCCCCGACCTCCAGCTTTCCGGCGGTCCGCGCGCGACATTTGCCACCAGCGGCTATTACGACGCTTATTACGGCGTCAATGCCAAGCAGGCGGCGGCAAGCGGGCTTGATCAATACAAGCCGTCGTCAGGCATTCAGTCCTACGGTGCCGGGGCTGCTCTGACCTGGAAGGCGACGGAAAATCTCTCGGCGAGTTCTTTCCTCGAATATAAGCGGCTTGCGGGTCCGGCCGCCGACAGCAGCCTCGTGCGGGAGCGCGGCTCAAAGAACCAGGTCCTGATCGGCGTCTCGGCGACCTACAAGTTCAATTTTTCGCTGCAGTGATTGACGGCGGCGCGTGTCCCTCCAGGCACGAAAACGGCGCTGTATCCCATTGAATTGCGCATGATCTTCTGGGTGGATCAGTTCCGGATTAGGGAATTATGCAGCGGCGGTGCGGCGATCGCTTCTTGACCGGGTTGCCGGCCCATCGCTAGATGGGCCGCATGGAAGATACCGACAATCTCAACGACCGCGTCTCCGACGCGCCTTCAGACAACTGGGTCTACCGGATCCTGCCGCAATGGCTTTGGCCCTATGCGCAGCTTGCGCGCTGGGATCGCCCTATCGGCTGGCAGCTCTTGATGTGGCCGTGTTTCTGGTCGGCAACGCTTGCCGCCAATGCGGCGATTGACCAGGGGCTTTATTCCGGCAGCCTGCTGGTGTCCCATCTTTTCCTTTATTTCATCGGCGCGGTCGCCATGCGTGGCGCCGGCTGCACCTATAACGATCTCGTCGACCACGAGATCGACATGGAAGTGGCCCGCACGCGTTCGCGTCCGCTCCCTTCCGGCCGCGCCACGCGCGCCGGGGCGAAGATCTTCATCGGCCTGCAGGCCCTGGTCGGCCTTTTCGTGCTGCTGCAGTTCAACTGGCTCACCGTCTTCCTCGGCGTGCTCTCGCTCGGGATCGTGGCGTTTTATCCCTATGCCAAGCGCTTTACCGATTGGCCGCAATTCTTCCTGGGGCTTGCTTTCTCCTGGGGCGCGCTGATGGGCTGGGCCGGCATTTTGGGCGGCCTCTCCTTCGCTGCCATCCTGATCTACGCCGCCTCCGTCGCCTGGACGATCGGTTACGACACGATCTATGCGCATCAGGACAAGGAGGATGACGAGCTGATTGGCGTGCGCTCCACCGCCCGCCTTTTCGGTGACAAAACGCGGCAATGGCTGATCGGCCTTTACGGGCTGACTCTGGTGCTGATGTTCATGGCTTTCGCGCTCGCCGGCGCCAATCTCATTGCTTTCCTGGGGCTCATCGGTGCGGCCGGCATGTTCGGCTGGCAGATCGTTCGGCTTGATATCGACGATCCCGCCCAATGCCTGGCGCTCTTCAGGTCGAACAACCGCGTCGGCTTGATCATCTTCTTTGGCCTGTTTGTCTCGCTGCTCTTCGCCATTCCCTGAATGAAACGAAAAACCCGGCGTGGACGCCGGGTTTCAAACTGGTTCCAAAACGGCGCTGCCGAGTGGAAGCGTCGCGATCTCGCTCAGTTGCGGGCGATAATTTCCTTGCCTTCGATCTTCATGGCAACGCCGAGCCGGCCGGTCGTGCGGCGCACGAGGAAGCGCGGGCGGCGGTTTGCGAAGTAGGAATGGCGGCGGCGCGGCTTGAGGTCGCTGGTGCGCAAAGCCCCGATATGGTCCTCGAGAGGTCGGGCGACGCCGTCGGCCTCGACCATCAGCATCGGAATGCGGAAGGCTTCGGACCAGCTGCGCCAGTCGGCGGCGATATCGCTGAGGTCATGGGCAACGAGCAGCGGAATGCAGAGCTCCGGATCGGCGTGGTGGAGCTCGAGCGTCACTGTGACTTCGCCGTCGCCATGGTCGATGGCGCGGGCGGCGACACCCTGGAAGACGCGCTTCGGCAGCGCAATCGAGAGCGGCAGGCCGCTGGAAGGGAGGACTTTGCGCAGAACCGCACCGCGTTCGTCTATCGTGATGCTGACGTCATCCGAACAATCATGGATGGCGTAGCTGACCTGCTGGGGAAAGCGGGAAGGATCGAGGCGCAGCGTCGTACCAGCCCAGGCGGGCTTCATAACGGGATTGTTCATTTCATTCTACCCTTGTCTTACCTGAGAGCCGATTTCCGGTCTTCTCCTTGGGACTTTTCGTCCTCTATGGCCGACAATAGGCGCGCCCCGTTCCGTACAGCTTAAAAATTGCGGTTAAGAAAACTTTGCCTCCTACGATGGTTATCAAAACCGAATCCGGCAGGGTTTCCGGAAGGTGAACGGTGTGGTGTGCTGAAGCGGCACATCCTGGAGTAAGCCTCGGGTAAGTTTTCCGTGGCAAAATGTCGTCACCAGTAGTTCGTGATTCTCTTAAAGAATTTGTCGAAAAGGGCGCTTTTCATGATTACGGCCTCCCTCGCTTACTCGATCCTGTCGAAGGACATGACGTCCAGCCTCGCCAAGGTCGCGTCGCAGACGACCGTCAAGAAGGATGCTCAGTACTACGCGGACAATATCAATAAGGTCAAAGACGTCGACGACTTCCTCGGCAATTACAAGCTCTACAGCTATGCGATGAAGGCCTATGGCCTCGAGGACATGACCTATGCCAAGGCCTTCATGAAGAAGGTGCTGGAGAGCGATCTCACCGATCCCAACAGCTACGCCAACAAGCTTTCCGACACGCGTTACCGCGAATTCGCCGCCGCCTTCAATTTCAATTCGCCTGAAAAGGATGTGCAGACGGATGCGCAGGAGGACGATCTGATCGGCCTCTACAAGCAGTCCTTCGTCGATGCCGACAAGGCAGCGACTACCGAAAGCACCTATTACAGCAACAATATAGGCGACGTGCAGACCGTTGACGATCTCGTCAACAACACCCGGCTGCGCACCTATGTGCTGAAGACCTTCAAGATCGATCCCACCTATGCGTCGAAGGACTTTCTGCGCCAGGTGCTGACGAGCGATCTCAGCGACCCCAACAGCGTCGTCAACACGCAAGGCGGCGACAAGTACAAGGCGCTTGCCGCCCAGTTCAGCTTCAACGCCGACGGCACGGTCAACGGCAGCGCCCAGAGCGCCGCGCAGAAGGCTTCGGTCATCGAGACCTATACGTTGAACTCGCAGTCGGTCATCATCGATAATTCGGTCGGTTCCGATGTCTACTATGTCAGCCAGACGGCGGCCGACTACAACAAGGCTTATTACACCGCCAAGATCGGCACGATCACCAATGTCGACGATCTGGTCGCAGACAACCGTCTGACCTCCTACATCAAGACGGCCTACAGCATGGGCGCCGACTTTACGTCCCCAGCGCTGCGCATGGTGCTCACCGATCCCAGTTACGCCCAACTGATGGGCTTCACCAATGTGTACAACGCCTTCAACTTCAAGGCCGACGGTTCGGCGTCGACCACCGCGCGCGTTCAGTCGATCGATCAGGCAAACAAGCTGCAATCGGCCGCCTCAAGCACGAACAACTATTACACTGTGACGTCTCAATCGAGCGCCATCACCAATGTCGATGACCTGCTCGCAGACGGCGTTCTGGCGCGTTACATCAAGGATGCCTATGGTCTCGGCACGAGCTTCAGCAATGCCGATTTGAAGAGCATCCTGACCGATCCGACCTTTGCCGCGGCTCAGGGACATGCCGACCTCAACGCCGACTTCAACTTTCAGGCCGACGGTTCGATCAACGGGTCTGCGATCCAGACGGCGGCGCAACGGAAATCGACCACCGACAAGTCGGCGGCGAACGCAGCACACTTCAACAGCATGATCGCCAATGTCACCAATGTCGATCAAATCATGTCCGATCCTGTTGCGGTGAGCTACCTCAGAAACAGCATGCAGATCGCAGACAGCGTTTCCGATGCGACCTTGAGATCCTTCCTCGTCGATCCGACGGCCGCCAGCGCCCAGGGCTACGGCGATGTCCACGACCTGTTCAATTTCAAGGCGGATGGTTCGGTCGCCACGCTCCATGCCTCCCAGAGCGCCTCCCAGAGCGCGAACACCGCCAGCAAGGCCGACAATGCGGCAGTCTATTACCAGGCAACGATCGCAGGCATCTCGAACGTCGATCAGTTGCTGGCGGATCAAAAACTGAACAATTTCGTGCGTAACGCCTATGGCATCCCGTCGACGGTCACTGATGTCGCGCTTCGCGCGATCCTGACCGATCAGAGTGGCACCGGCACCTATGCCGACGTCGCTGCCGCCTTTAATTTCAAGGCGGACGGCTCGCTCGAGGACGGTATGGCTGCGCAGACGGCCACCCAGATCAACAACACGAAATTTACGGCCGCGGCACGCACGGACGACTATTCCTCGCGGATGGCGACGATCGGCAACGTTGATGATCTTTTGGCCGACCCGGCCATCACCAATTTCCTGAAAAGCACCTACGATCTGCCTTTCGATATCTCGAACGCCGATCTGAAGAGCATTCTGACCGATCCCACGGCCGCTGCGGCAGCCGGCCATGCCGACCTTAACGCGGACTTCAACTTCGCTGCCGACGGATCGCTTCCGGCGCTAAGCTCGGTCCAGAACGCTGATCAGGCGCAGACCACCAATGACAATTATGCAGCACGTTATGACGACGAGCGCGACGAGGCGATTGACGAGGTGGCGTCCAACTATAAGTCCATGATGGCCCCCAGCAACAGCCTGCTGGATTTTTCCGATATCAAGACCGTCAATGATTTCCTGCGCACCAATTCGACGGCCGATTTTGTCAAGAGCAACGACAACCTGCCGGATCCCTATCACGTGGCGCTGCAGGCATTCGGCCTGACGGAGCAGGAAGTACCGCGCTCGATGATGCGCAAGATCCTGACGAGCGATGCCTATGACCCGAAGGGTTATATCGCCTCCCTCAAGGACGAACGCATCACCAATCTTGCCCGCGCCTTCAACTTCGGCCCCGACGGCAAGGCGGCGGCTCCCTTTCAGGCGCTTCCCGATGCGACGATGGCCAAATACGCCACCGACTACAAATCGCATATCACCATGCTGATGAAGGATGGCCCGGTAAAGGACAAGGCTGCCAAGGACGCGACGGCGGAAGTCGACTATTTCGCCAAAGGCATGGCGAAGGTGAAATCGCTCGACGACTTCCTGGATGATAGCCGCCTGACCGACCTGGTGCTGAAGGCGAATAACCTCGACCCCAAGAATTACGACAAGGCCACGCTGAAGAAGATCTTCACCTCGGATCCCGATGATAAGAAGAGCTATCTCAACACCAAGGCCGACGCGCGCTTCAAGGATATCGTCGCTGCCTTCAATTTCGACAAGGACGGCAACCTGACCCGCGCCAAGATCGGTACCGTCCAGAACAAGGCAGCCGAGGACCATACCCAGCAGCTCTTCGTCCAGCAGACGTTGGAAAACCAGCAAGGCGAAAGCAACGACGGGGTTCGCCTGGCGCTCTATTTCAGCCGCAAGGCCCCGAACATCACCTCGATCTACTCGATCCTCGGAGACAAGGCGCTCTATCAGGTCATCACCACCGCCTACAGCCTGCCGTCGCAGATATCGGGCATGGATGTTGCCAAGCAGGCCGATCTGATCAACCGCTTCGTCAAGCTCGATGATCTCCAGGACCCGAAGAAGGTCGACAAGCTGTTGCGCCGCTTCACGGCGATGTACGACATCAAGAACAATACGCAGCAGTCGCCGGCACTGCAGATCCTGACCGGCGGCGGCACGCAGAAAGCCTGATGTCGTGTCCGTCAGCCTCAAGGATCGAGGCTGACGACCTTTCCTGGATTCATGATGTTTGCGGGGTCGAAGGCGCGCTTGATGCGGCGCATCAGCTCGATTTCGATCGCCGGGCGGATCGCCGCCAGCTCGTCCCGCTTTAACTGGCCGATGCCGTGCTCGGCGGAAATCGAGCCGCCATGGGCGAGCACCAGCCCATGCACGATGTGGTTCATCTCGTGCCAGCGGGCGATGAAGGCGTCCTTGTCGGCGCCGAGCGGCTGGGAAATATTGTAATGGATGTTGCCGTCGCCCATATGGCCGAAAGCGCAGATGCGGGCTCCCGGCATGGCCGCCATGACCGCCTCTTCGGCCTCGGCCATGAAATGCGGCACCCTTGATACGGGCACGGAAACATCGTGCTTGATCGAGCCGCCTTCCGGCTTCTGGGCGTCGGACATGCTCTCGCGCATGTGCCAGAGCGCCTTCTGCTGCGCCACGGAGGAGGCGATCGCGGCATCCAGCACCAGCCCGGCCTCGAAACCCTGTTCAAGCAGGCCGTTCATCATCCGCTCAGCCGTCTCGGCCGAGTCCGAGGTCGAGATGTCGATTAGTACGTACCAGGGATAGGCCGCTTCCAGCGGATCGCGGACACCGTCGATGTGGCGGGCCGTGATTTCGACGCCGAAGCGCGGCATCAGTTCAAAACCGGTGAGCGAGGCGCCGCAGAGGCTGGAGGCAAGGTTGAAGAGGGCAAGTGCATCTTCGACCGAATTCAGGCCGGCGAAGGCCACCTGATGGCCGAGCGGCTGCGGAAAGAGCTTTAGGACCGCGCCGGTGATGATGCCGAGCGTGCCTTCGGCGCCGATGAAGAGATCGCGCAGGTCATAGCCGGTATTGTCCTTTTTCAGGCGGCGCAGGCCGTCCCAGATCTCGCCGGTCGGCAGCACCACTTCGAGGCCGAGGCAGAGCTGGCGCATGTTGCCGTAGGCAAGCACGGCCGTGCCGCCGGCATTGGTGGAAAGGTTGCCGCCGATGCGGCAGGAACCCTCCGAGCCGAGCGACAGCGGAAAGAGCCGCCCATGGGCCTCTGCCGCCTTCTGGACCTCGGCAAGGATGGCGCCGCCATCGGCCACCAGGACGTTGGCCACCGGATCGACGTCGCGGATCCGGTTCATGCGCTCGAGCGACAGAATGATATCGCACTTGCCCTCGCGCGGCGTCTGGCCGCCGACGAGGCCGGTATTGCCGGTTTGCGGCACGATCGCCGTTCCGGTTTCCGTCGCAAGTTTCATGATCGCGGAGACTTCCTCGACCGAGCCTGGTTTCAGAAGGAGAGGGGAAGAGCCGTGGTAGAGGCCGCGGTTTTCGATCAGATGCGGGGCAAGATCGGCCTCGCTGCGAAGCGCGTATTTGTCGCCGACGATCGCGGCGAAGCGGTCGAGATGCTCGGTGGAAATGCTGGGATTGGTCATCGGCTCGCTTCTCTGTCCCTGTGCTCGGCGGTGTTTCAGTCGCGGGGGGCGGCCGCCCGCTGCAGGCGGTCGTTGATTGCTTCGCCCAGCCCCTCCTCGGGGATTGGCGAAAAGGCGATGCTCGACGCCCCACTGGCATCGGCACGCTTCATATAGTCGAAAAGATTTGCGGCCGCTTCGGCAAGGTCGCCGCGCGGGCTGAGGTCGAGAATGATCCGGGCGCCGTCCGTCCCGGATACGGAAGCATTGCCGAAGGCGATCAGCGCCTCGCCCGGTTCCACCGCCGTTGCGTTGAGGCGCACGGAAGCGCCGGGCGCGTAATGCGAGGCGAGCATGCCCGGTGCCTCGATCGCCGCCGATGCCGTCTTCGCGCGCAGCAGCGGCTTGCCTGCGACACGTTCGATCTCGCGCGCCGCCAAGCCGCCGGGCCGCAGCAGTCTCAGCTGCCCATCCTCCACCTTGACGATCGTCGATTCGACGCCAACGGTGCTCGCTCCGGCATCGAGGATCAGCGGGATCTTCGTCCCGAGATCGGCTTCGACATGGGCTGCGCTCGTCGCGCTGATCCCGCCTGACGTATTGGCGCTTGGGGCGGCCAGCGGCCATCCGAAGGCGCCGATCAACGCGCCGGCGAAACCCTTCGGTACGCGGACGCCGACGCTGTCGAGCCCGGCAGTTGCCAGCGCATGGATCGGGCTCTGAGCTTTTAGCGGCAGCACCAGGGTCAGCGGGCCGGGCCAGAAGGCGGTGGCGAGCGCCCGCGAAACCGGATCGAATTCGGCATGCTCCTCGGCCATCGCAAGATCGGCCATGTGGCAGATTAGCGGGTTGAAGCGCGGCCGTCCCTTCGTCTCGTAGATGCGCGTGATGGCCGCCGGATTGGTGGCGTCGGCGGCGAGACCGTAGACGGTCTCCGTCGGGATGGCGATCGCAAAGCCGTCGGCAAGAGCGGCGCAGCCCGCCTCAAGCGCTGCCTGCCTGTCGGCTTTGATGTCGATTGTGCGTGCCATGTCCTGTCCGGTGTTTTCCCGGCAGTCATTAGGCTTTCCGCCGCCCGCGATCAATCGCGTTGTTGAACCGATACGCTGCGAGGCGCTTTAGAGTTGGCGGATGATTTCACGCAGCTGTTCGTTGCGCGCACCGAGCAGCAGGATATTGCGGATCGCTACCTGCGGATCATGGGTGCGGAAGAGCAGCCCGTTGCCGCGCACCGACCGATCGATGGTCATCTTTTCCATGGAGTCTTCGCCGGGCTTGATCGCAACGGCAAAATACATGCGGGAATAGCCGACATCGATACGTTCGAAGAAATTGTCGTTCTCGCCGATGTCGGAATAGAAGTTGGCGATATAGAAGGCCCAGCTCACCTCTTCGTAGTGGGCGAATTTCGTGCGCGAGGCGGTGACGTGGCAGTAGCCGAGATGCGGGCTGTCCTCCAGCGTCCGGTGGAAGATCATCTTCGGAAACTGGATCGAGCGGTGGAAGCCGTTGATGTGCTGATGGGTCTTTTCGCCGGCCGCCTGGAGCTTGCGACCGGTTTTTGCCGCCACCTCATCATGGGTGAGGTAGCGCTTTTCCTCGGCCAGCCAGTGCCGCCGGTCGCGGGTGATGCGGCCGGTGCGCAAGAATTCGGAATGAGCGGCAATCAGTTGCCGTTCCTGCAACTTGCCTGCTTCTTTCGCGTCGAAATAACGAAGTTTGGCCATGATTCGCGTTCTTCGGTCAGTCTGCAATCGTTGCGAGGATAGGACCGTATGCTTAAGGCGATGTTAAAGCGGCCCGGCCGCTGACGGAATGCAGGGCAGGCGCCGACATATGTCGCAGATGCGATAGTTGTCGGTATCGGGCAGCAGATCTCTTTGCCGAACAGGTCTTTACGCCATGGCGCAATTGACGATAATTGCCTGAAGAGTCGGGCGATGCGATCGATCGGGATAAGCCACTCGCGCCTTGAGGCATCCTGTCGTCAATTTCGAAGCCGATGTCGCATTGTAACCAAGCGGCACGCATGCTCGGTGATTAAATGACGTTGTAACAATTCTCCCGAAGGAGAAGGAAGCGGGCGCGCTTCCGCCGGTCTTCTTCTCAAGGCTGGCAACCGGATGCACGAGGACACGAAGATGGATATTCGCAGCAACGTTTTGCGTCAGCTCAAGAACCGCCGTGAGGGCTTTAGCCTCGAGCAGCCGTTCTACACCGACGAGGATTATTTCCGGCTTGATATGGAGATGATCTATTATCGCGACTGGCTGTTCATCGGCCATGATTGCGAGCTGCCGAAGCCGGGCGCTTATTTTACCGTTCAGATCGGCACCTATCCCGTGGTCGTCGTCCGCGGCCGCGACAATGTCATCCGCGCCTTCCACAACAGCTGTCGCCATCGCGGCTCGCGCGTCTGCACCAAGGAGCACGGTTCCTCGGTACGTCTCGTCTGCCCCTATCACCAGTGGACCTATGACCTTGACGGCAAGCTCGCTTTCGCCCGTCATATGGGCGATGACTTCGACAAATCAGGCTTCAACCTGAAGCCCGTTCATTGCGAGAGCGTGGCAGGCTACATTTTCATCTGCCTTGCCAACACCGCCCCGGATTTCCAGCCGGTGCGCGACAAGATCGAGCCCTATATGGCGCCGCATCGGATCGGCGAGACCAAGGTTGCCTTCCAGAGCACGATCATTGAGAAAGGCAACTGGAAGCTCGTCTGGGAAAACAATCGCGAGTGCTATCACTGCGCCGCCAATCACCCCGAACTCTGCCGCACCTATCCGGAAGCCCCGAGTGTCACCGGCACGGACGGCGGCGCCGATGATCCCGAGATCGCCGGCCATTGGGAGCGCTGCGAGGCCGCCGGACTGCCGAGCAAATTCCAGATTTCGCCGGATGGTCAGTTCCGCACCGCCCGCATGCCGCTGATCGAGGATGCCGAGAGCTACACCATGTCCGGCAAGCCTGCCGTCCAGCGCCGGATCTCCGACGATATCTCGATCAACCGTATCGGCACCATGCTGCTCTTCCACTATCCGACGACGTGGAACCACCTGCTCGGCGATCACGCCATCTCCTTCCGCGTGCTGCCGCTCAGCGCCAATGAGACGGCGGTGACGACCAAGTGGCTCGTCCACAAGGATGCGGTCGAAGGCGTGGACTACAATCTGGAAGAGCTAACCCACGTCTGGACCGAGACCAACGATCAGGATCGCCGCATCGTCGAGGAGAACGCCTTCGGCATTCACTCGCCCGCCTACGAGCCCGGTCCCTATTCTGCCGTGCACGAGGGTGGCGTCATGCAGTTCCTCGAATGGTATTCGAACTTCATGGTGAATCGCCTGCAGGGCGATCAGTCGAAAATCTCGGCCGTTGCCTGATCCCGGCGCCTGCGCCGGTTAATGTCCGGTTCAGTTCAGCTGATCTACAAGAAGCAGCCGGCCCCGGCTGCTTCTGGAACCATTCAGGTGCGAAAGCGTTGCTGGGCAGGGCGTGATCGCTGTTGAATGGGAGTTGAAGCAATGATCGGGCTGAGAAACAAGATCGCGACCGCAGTTCTTACCGCCGCCGTTGTTCTGACCGGCTTCGTGCCGTCGCAGGCAATCCAGATGCCCACCGCTCCGCAGGTGGAAAAATCTGCCGCAGTCGAGAATGTCCAGTACCGCCGCTATTATCGCCCGGGTTACGGGCCCGGGGGCTACTACCGGCCCGGCTATCGCCCAGGCGCCTATTACAGGCCCGGCTACTATGGCGGCTATCGCGGATATTCCTATTACCGCCCGGGATACCGGCATTATAACGGCTACTGGTATCCGCTCGCCGCCTTCGGCGCCGGCGCAGTCATCGGCGGCGCCATTGTCGCCCAGCCGCGTTATGTCGAACCTGCACCCAGCATGGGTTCGAGCCACGTTGCCTGGTGCGCAAACCGCTACCGGTCCTATCGCGCTTACGACAATACGTTCCAGCCCTATAACGGCCCGCGCCAGCAGTGCTATTCGCCGTATTGATGGGTCCCGAAAACTGTCTCTCACATTAACCCGACCGGGTCGAGCCAGCGGTCTCGACCCATCCTTCGGACCCTCGTAAAAAAACGGGGCGTCGCGCGGCTGTCCATTCGGCTTTCTCGGCAAGCTTGCCAGCGGAACGAGAGGGCGGTGTTGCGAAGCTCAGTGAACGACGGTGATTACCGAAATCCCAGCTTCGTCGGCGGCACGGATAAGCGCTGCTCGCGCGTCCTGAGCCGGAATTTCCCCATGAATCGCATCCCGGCACGCCCTAATCGCAATGAGGTATTCGTCTCCATCGTCGATCGGCCAGCCAACTGTCAGCATCTCGGCAGCCTGCCCAAGGGTTGCAACAAGCTTGTATCTTTCCGGCCCACTCACAACGAGCATCAGAGGGGTAAACTCTCCGGATGTGCACCATTTCATGACATTAGATCTCCCCACGGTAAATACATTAGTAACCGTGCAAGAACCGTTCCGGGCGAGGCGCATGAACCAGCTGATCACCCGAGCGTCGATCGCTGAGATTGTCCGCCATCGCCGGGCCAAACATCAGATGTGCCCTGCGACGCGTGCGAGTAACGGCGAGGTTGCAGCGATCCCGCTTCGCCCCGTAAGCGGGGGATCCAGGGACGGGTCAAGACCCGTGGCTCAACCCCGGTCGGTGCCGGGTGGATGAGGGGGCAACGCTCCCTTGCTTACCCCGCACGTCTCAGATTCAAAGAATATCCACACGCCTCAGCAGCCACCAGGCAAAAGCAATAGACGCGACGATGAGGGCGACGGCGTATTCGGTGCCGTAGTCGCCGACGGCGAAGGGCAAGTTTGCCGTGTTCATACCGAAGAAACCGGTCACCAGGGTCGGCGGCAGCAGGAAGGCCGTCATGATCGAAAGCAAATAGAGGTGACGGTTGGTTTCGGAGGATTGCTTCGAATCGATTTCTTCGTGCAGCAGCCGTGCCCGGTCCTGCAGCGCATAGATATCGTGATCGACCGTCTCCAGCCGGCTGGTCAGCCGCCGCGCCACATCGTCGAAGCCGAAGGGCATTTCGTCGTCGTCGGCCGCCGCCGCCCGGCGCATCAGCGCCAGCACGGTGCGCAGATGCCGGTGCAGCCTGACCACTGTGCGCCGCACCGGTGCCAGCCGCCGGCGCTCGTCACGCGGCGCATTGTCGTAGACGATGTCCTCGATCAGGTTCAGCTCTTCGGTGAGTTCGATGACGATCGTGATCAGCGTGCGTTGGAACTCGATCACCAGCAGCTCGAAGAGATCGACCGGCCGCGAAAATTTGCCGGGGTTCTTCTCGATCAGCGCGCGCGCCCGTTCGACACTGCGCAGCGGTTGCAGCCGCGTGGTGATGATGAAGCGGTCGGACATGGCAAAGTGCAGCCAGCCAAGATTGTTAGTGTCCTGGGCGAAATCGCGCTGGCAGTCGACTAGGGTGCCATAGAGCATCTGCTCGTCGACGGTGATGGCCGCATGCGTATCGCGCGTCGTCAGCGCCGATTTCGCGTCTTCCGTCAATCCGTCCAGCGTCTCGAGCAGCGCCGGCACGCGGGCGTCGACAAGGTTGAGATGCAGCCAGTAGAAGCAATTATCGGCGGTCAGCTCGGCCACGGTCGCGCTGTTGTTCAACCGCACCGCCGTCTTTTCATCGGGCGAAAAACGATAGGCCCAGACGAAACCGGGTATGTTGACGGGCAATGTATCCATTGTTCGCCGGTCCTTTGCGAAGGCGATTTCATTTCTTGGAGCGTCGCGTGTCCGACGCGATGTGTTGGAGACGCTCTATCACTTCATGCAGTAGAGATTCTCCATGACGTTCATTTGTGCAAGGGCGCAAGAGCCAAGGGCCGTTTCGACCGAACTATCGCATGTCGGCTGCGGAATTCGAAATTGACGTTTACGTAAAAATCAATTAGCTCTCACCTGGGAAGGGCTTTGCCGTGCGCAGGCGATCTCAGGAGGAGAAATAGCATGTATAAGGCGCCCGTCGAGGAAATCGCGTTCACATTGAAGTACGTAGCCGGCATGAGCGAGGCGATTTCAGAAGGGCTTCTCGGTGATCTCGGCGAGGATTTGGTCGACGCCATCCTGGCCGAGGCGGGACGTTTTGCCACAGAGGAAGTGGCGCCCCTCGCCGAAATCGGCGACTGTCAGGGCGCCCGTCTGGCCAATGACGAGGTCAGGCTGCCAGATGGCTGGCGTGATCTCTATCGAAACTGGATCGCCGGCGGCTGGAACGGCCTGACCGCGCCGGAAGCATTCGGCGGCCAGGGCCTGCCGCATATGCTGAACGTTGCGGCCCTCGAAATGTGGAATTCCGGCTCCATGGCCTTCGCGCTCGCCCCGACCCTGACGATGGGCGCCATCGAGGCCGTCAGCGCCCATGGCAGCGACGCGCTGAAGGCCCAATATCTGGAGAAGATGGTGTCCGGCGAATGGACCGGCACCATGAACCTGACGGAACCGCATGCCGGCTCCGATCTCGGCGTCCTGAGGGCCCGCGCCGAGCGCCGCGTCGACGGCAGCTACCGCATCTTTGGCCAGAAGATCTTCATCACCTGGGGCGAACATGACGCCGCCGAGAATATCATCCATCTGGTGCTGGCTCGCCTCCCGGACGCGCCGGCCGGCACACGCGGCATCTCGCTCTTTCTCGTGCCGAAATTCCTGGTGAATGACGACGGCTCGCTTGGATCCCGCAACGATCTCTTCTGCCATTCGCTGGAGCACAAGCTCGGCATCCACGGCTCGCCGACCTGCACGATGATCTATGGCGACGGCAAGTTCGGCGACGAGAAGGGGGCCATCGGCTGGCTGGTTGGCGAGGAGAATAAGGGGCTCGCCTGCATGTTCACGATGATGAACAATGCCCGCCTTGCCGTCGGCATGCAGGGTGTGGCGATCTCCGAGGCCGCCACCCAGAAGGCGCTCGCCTATGCCAGGGAACGCACGCAGGGCAGGGCGCCCGGCTGGAGCGGCGCCGGCATGAGCCCGATCGTCGAACATCCCGACGTTGCCCGCATGCTGCTGACCATGAAAGCACTGACGCAAGGGGCACGCGCCATCTCCTATGCCTGCGCTCATGCGATCGACATGTCCCACCGCGCAGGCGGCGATCGCCGGCACTGGCAGGAGCGCGCCGCCCTGTTGACGCCGATTGCCAAGTCATTCTCGACCGATGCCGGCGTCGACGTCGCCTCCCTCGGCATTCAGGTGCATGGCGGCATGGGTTTCATTGAGGAGACGGGTGCCGCGCGTTATCTCCGCGACGCCCGCATCGCCCCGATCTATGAGGGCACAAACGGCATCCAGGCGATCGATCTCGTCACCCGCAAGCTGCCGCTCTCAGGTGGCGGTCAGGTCAAGGGCTTCATCGCAGAACTCACAGAGATCGCCGGCGCTGTCCGCAACTCCAATTTGCCCGGTTTCGGTGAAGCCGCCGCCAGGCTCGACGCCGCTATCGCCGACCTCGACGAGGCGACCGCCTGGCTCTTGAAGATGCTTGCTGATGACAAGGCCGCCGAGGTGCTCTCGGGCGCAACGCCCTATCAGCGCCTGTTCGGACTCGTGCTCACCGGCTCTTATCTCGCCAAGGGCGCTCTCGCCGAGAGCAACGACGGCGGAGGCGTAAACCGCATCGCGCTCTGCCGCTTCACAGCCGAAAACCTGCTTGCCGAGACCGCAGCCCTTCGCGACCGCGTGGTCAATGGCGCGGCAAGCCTCGCCGCCGCCCGCATCCTGCTTGCCTGAGGAAACCACATGACCGATCATATCATCGTCGAGCAGCCTTCCGCCCATCCCGGCGTCCAGCTCATCCGGTTCAATCGGCCGGAAAAGAAGAATGCCATCACCCGCGCCATGTACCGCACCATGGCCGATGCGCTGAATGCGGCCAATGCCGATCCGGGCATCCGCGCCACCGCTTTGCTCGGCACCGAAGGCTGCTTTTCGGCAGGCAACGACATGAACGATTTTCTGGCTGCGGCAATGGGTGGCCGCGGCCTGGAGCAGGAAATCCTCGATTTCCTCTACGCGTTGGTGAATGCCGAGAAACCCGTCGTCTCCGGCGTCGACGGACTGGCGATCGGTATCGGCACGACGATCCATCTCCATTGCGACCTGACCATCGCTTCCAGCCGCAGCCAGTTCCGCACACCTTTCGTCGATCTGGCGCTGGTGCCGGAGGCAGGTTCCAGCCTTGTCGCGCCGCGCCTGATGGGCCATCAGCGCGCCTTCGCGCTGCTGGCGGCCGGGGAGGGCTTCTCGGCCGCCGAGGCTAAGGACGCCGGTCTCATCTGGAAGGTGGTCGAAACCGGTGAGGTCGATGCCGTGACGCTGACGACCGCCGCCCGGCTCGCCGCCAAGCCGCCGGAAGCGCTGCGTATCGCCCGCGATCTCGTCCGCGGCGACAGGGACGAGATCATCACTCGGATCGACGAAGAGGCCCGCCATTTCTCCGCACGTCTGAAAAGCGCGGAGGCCCGGGCCGCCTTCGAAGCCTTCATGCGCCGCTAAACCGCTTCACACTTCTGCTAGAACTGCTTTAGACCGCCGGCACATCGAAGACCTCGCCGGCCCTGAGCGGCCGGAACCGATCCGGGGAAATATCATGCTTGCTCATGGCGTCTTGCAATGCCCTCGTCGGCGTGTCGACCGCTTCGTTTGTCAGTTGGAACGTTGCGAAGTGATGCCCCGCCACATAGGCGGCATTCGCGAGCTTCATTCCGATCACCGCCTCCTGCGGATTCTGGTGCTGCCCTTGCATGAACCATCGCGGCTCATAGGCGCCGAAGGGTAAAATGGCCAGGCGAAAGCCGCCATGCTTCTGCTGTGCCGCTTTGTAATTGATGCCGCGATGAAAGCCCGTATCGCCGACATGATAGACCTTTCCGGCCGGGGTCGACAAAACGAACGATGCCCAGAGCGCCATGCGGCGATCGGTGCCGCCGCGGGCGGACCAATGATGTGCAGGCTCCGCATCGATGCTTATTCCTGCGTGAGAGATGCGCTCGCCCCAGTCCATCGCTGTCGTCTGCAGATCCGGCGCGGCGCGGCGGATGATCGTGTCGTTGCCGAGCGGCGTCACCACGCGCGGCCGATGCTTCGCATGCAACCGTTTCAGTGTTGCGATATCGAGATGATCATAATGATTGTGTGATACCAGCACGAGATCGATCGGTGGCAGATCATGAAACGCGATGCCCGGTTGGACGACGCGCCTGGGCCCGGCAAAGCTGAACGGGCTGGCGCGCTCGGACCACACCGGGTCGGTGAGGATGTTGAGCCCGGCGACCTGCACCAGCATGGTCGCATGCCCAACCATGGTCACCCGCAGATCCCCGCCGTCGACACGTGGATCCGGCTTGACCGCCGCATATGGGCTTGGGACCGAGCGCGGCCAAGGCTCACGGCCACCACCGAATTGCCACCGCAGCAAATCACGGAAACCAAGGGGCTCAATACCGCCGGGATTGAAGAAGTATGTGCCGTCGAAGTGATCAGACACCGGTCCGGTATAGTAGGGATTGCGTCTTTTGGTCTTGCGCATTCAGGATCGGTTTCCTTTGCCGAGAACAGGGTGACTTTAAGCGCGCCGGCATTAAATCTGGATCCTGTCCTCAATTTAACGCTCAGACTGAGGCAGGAAACTCGTTGACCTTGCGCAGCAGGCTGTCGACCAGCCGCTCCGGGAGGTAGCGGCGAAGCGAGCGGACCTGGCGCGACTGCTTGCCGGCGGAATAGCGCAGCTTCGGTTTCTTCGCCGTTGCGGCTTTCACGACCATATCGGCGACGACCTGCGGCGCATCGCCCGTTTCCACCCACTTCCGCATCAGCGCTTCACTCCGGGCGCGCTCCGAAGCATAGACCGGAAGAGGACGGTCTGCTCGTGTCAGATTTTCCTCGAAGGATGTTCTGGTGACGCCGGGTTGGACGAGAACGACACGAATGCCGAAGTTGCGCACTTCATGATCTAGCGATTCCGAATAGCCCTCGAGCGCATGTTTGGTCGAAGCATAGAAGGCGTTGTAGGGAGCCGGAATAAGGCCGAGGATCGAACTCATATTGATGATCCGGCCGCTCTTCTGCTGACGCATGACGGGCAGGACGGCATTGGCGACGCGCGCCACGCCGAAGACGTTCACGTCGAAAAGCCGCTGGGCCTGCGTGATGGAGGATTCTTCCGCGCCGCCGATAAGGCCGATGCCGGCATTGTTGACGACAAGGTCGAGGCGGCCGGTTTGCCGGACGATCTCCGCAACGGCCGCCTGCACCGAGGCTTCCTCGGCCACATCACAGATCAACATTGTTATGCCAGGCCTGTTGGCAACTGGTTTGCGGCTGGTCCCGAACACGCGGTAGCCGGCCTTTACCAGAGATTCAGCCGTCGCAAGTCCGATGCCTGAGGACGCGCCGGTGACCAGTGCAACGTTTCTGCTTTTATCGATCATTTTGTCAGCTTTCAAGGTGTGGATCATTGTCGGCTGATCTGTTACTATCTTTTCGATATCGTGTCACTATCGAAAAGATACTGAATGAAAAATAATCCGATTCCGCAGTGCCCGGTCGCCCGCGGCCTTCAGTCCGTCGGCGATGCGTGGAGCATTCTCGTCTTGCGGGACGCCCATACGGGCCTCACCCGCTTCGACCAGTTCAGGAAGAGTCTTGGCATCGTGCCGACCATGCTGACGAAACGCCTCAAGGCGCTGACGGATGACGGCCTGCTGGAGAAGCGCCTCTATTCCGAACGGCCGCCCCGAGAAGAGTATGTCCTCACGGAAGCAGGTCGCGACTTTCTGCCTGTGCTCATGATGATCGGGGCGTGGGCGCACCGCCATTGCGATGGAGAACTCGCCCGCTATATCGACGTCGAGTCAGGATCGGAGATCGAGCCGATCGCAATCGATGCCATCACGGGTGCAAAGCTCGGAACGCGGGCAATGCGGCTGAGTTTGCGCGGGGAAAGCGAGCCGGGCGATCGATAAGATGTTCCGACGCTCTGGATATCGCGATCGCAGCGGCCGCGAAAAGTGAGCCGACGCCGGAGGTCTATTTCTCCAGCGTCGCCACCACCTCGACATGCGAGGTCCAAAGGAACTGGTCAATCGGCGTCACGCCGGTGATCCGGTAGCCGCCTTCGACGAGGATCGCCAGATCCCGCGCCAGCGTCAGGGGGTTGCAGCTCACGGCGACGATCTTCTTCACGCCTGAGCGGGCAAGCTCCTTGCACTGGAACTCCGCGCCGGCGCGCGGCGGGTCGAAGACGACGGCATCAAAAGGCTTGAGCTCCTGCGTCATCAGGGGACGGCGGAAGAGGTCGCGCTTTTCGACGCTGACGGGTTTCAGCCCCTGTGTGTTGCGTGCGGCGTGGTCGAGTGCCGCGAGCGCCTTTGCCTCGGCCTCGACGGCATGCACCCGGCCGATCCGCGCCAGCCGCAGTGAAAACGTGCCGGCGCCTGCGAAAAGATCGGCGATCCGCTTCGCTTTGCCGACATGGGCAAGCACGAGCTCTGCCATTGCCTCTTCCGCCGGCTTCGTCGCCTGGGCGAAGCTGCCGGGCGGTGGCGATACTGGAACGCCGCCGAAATCGATGAGCGGCTTCGACGGCTCGACGAGGATTTCGCCATTGAGCGTTACACGGGCGATACCACGCAGACCGAGCACGGTCTCGACTGCCTTACGCCGTTGCGGGTCAGAGAGCTTTTTCACGTCGTCAACCGCGACATCGAGGCCGGAAAGCGTTTCAAGCACGGCGACTCGGAAGGGCTCGGCGCTGGTCGCAAGCGAAGCGGCGATCGCCTTGATCGCCGGCAGCCGGGCGATGATCCCCGCCGAGGAGATCGGACATTCCTCGATCGCAACGATATGATGGCTTTCGGCCTGGTTGAACCCGATCAGCATATCCTTTTCGGTCCTGCGCGCGGCAAAGACCACACGCCGGCGTTCGCCCGGCCGGGCCGGAACGATCTCGCCGACATCAGGTGTCAGCCCCTTGGATTTCAGCGCATCGATGACGAGTTGACGCTTGAAGGCGCGATAGGGGATGTCCGCCAGATGCTGCAATGTGCAGCCGCCGCAGGTGCCGTTGACACCGTCCGGGCCGAAATGCCGGCAGGCCGGCTCCTGCCGGTCGGGCGAGGGTGTCGTGATCGACATGATCGTGCCCTGGCTTTTGACGCGGGCGATCGCCACGGTTTCCCCGGGCAGGGAGAAAGGCACGTAAACCGGTCCACCGGCGCTGCTGGTGATGCCGTCGCCCTGGGCGCCGAGCTTCTCGATCGTGACGGTTTCTGTGCTCACGGCTTCAATCCTGCCAGGAGGAATTCCTGATTGCCGTCGCCGCCGGAAATCGGGGAGGGGATGAGGCCAAGGCTTTTCCAGCCCATGTCCTCGGTGAACCAGCGCTCCAATACCGAAGCGACGGCGGGAGCGGAGGAGGGATCTTTCAGCAGCCCGCCCTTGCCGATCGCCTCACGCCCCGCCTCGAACTGCGGCTTGACCAGCAGAACGGCAATCGCCCCTGGCCCGGCGATGTCGAGAGCCGGCGCAAGCGCAAGCTTCAGCGAGATGAAGGAAACGTCGGAAACGATGAAGGTGACGGAATGGCCGATATCCTCTGCCGCCAGGTTGCGGGCGTTAAGGCCTTCCTTGTTCGTTACACGCGGATCGGCTGATATGCGCGGATGCATTTGCCCGTGGCCGACATCGATGGCGGTGACATGCGCGGCACCCCGTTGCAGCAGCACCTCGGTGAAGCCGCCTGTGGAAGCACCGATATCGAGACAGCGGTGGCCGACGGGATCGAGCCGGAAATGATCGAGTGCGGCGGCAAGCTTCAGCGCCGCGCGCGAGACATAGTCCTGGGCCGGATCGTCGATCTCGATATGAGCGTCCTCGCCGAAGAGCTCACCCGCCTTCGTCACCACCTGGCCACCGATCCGGACGGTGCCGCGCTGTATGGCGTCGCGGGCCCGCGAGCGGCTGGCGAAGAGGCCGCGGGAGACGAGAAGCTGGTCAAGGCGTTGGCTGGTTTGATCGGACATCGGCTGTGAATGACCGGCAAAGCCGCCGGTTGCAAGTATTTTGTTCCCGAAAACCGTCATTGACCCTCAAAAGCTTTCGGCGATAATCCCTGCCGCGGCGATCGCGGGGCATGCCGCAGCACGGGGGTGTTTCATGACGAAGCTCTTCACTCTTCTTGTCGCGACGGCGGCGATTGCGTCGCCCGCTTTGGCGAACGATACTCTGGCCGAGGTCAAGACCGGCGGGCTGGTCTTTGCCCAATCCGAAGATGTCAGCATGGCGGAAGAGGATCTTTTCATCTCCGCTTCGGAAGTGCGCGTCGACTACGTGTTCGAGAATACGTCCGACAAGGATGTCGAAAGCCTGGTTGCCTTTCCGATGCCTGACATTACCGGCCGCGTGGACGGCGATACCGCCATCTCCGACTATGACAGCGATAATTTCCTGCATTTTTCCACCGTCCAGGACGGCAAGGCGATCACCGCCAAACTGCAGCAGCGCGTGATCTCGCTCGGCATCGACGTGACCGACGAATTGGCCAAGCAAGGCATTCCTCTCCTGCCGCTCAGTCAGAAGACCGCCGAGGCTCTCGCCAAACTTCCGCAAACCGTCCGCAAGGACTGGATCGCTCGCGGCCTTATCTACCCCATGACGGAAAACGAACTCGTGCCGCTCTGGACACTGCGCTCGACCTATTGGTGGCGCACGGTCTTTCCTGCCAAAACGAAGATCACCGTCCAGCACCGCTACAAGCCGGCCGTAGGCGGCACGGTGGCGATCAGCTTCCTCGACAATGGCGAGCCGAAGGGCGAGCGCTTCGAGGAATATTCCCGCAAATACTGCCTGGATAGTGACTTTGTCAGGGTTGCGCAGCAGCGTTTCCGGGAGGCCGAGACAAGCGGCGCGAATTACACCGAAAGCTGGATTTCCTATGTGCTGTCGACCGGCTCGAACTGGGCAGGACCGATCAGACGCTTCCAGTTGACGATCGACAAGGGCAAGCCCGGCAGCCTTATCAGCTTCTGCGGCAGCAACGTGCAGAAGATCGGGCCGACCACCTTCCGGATGGCGGCAGAGGATTTCGATCCCGATAAGGATCTGGACATTCTGATCCTCAATCCCCCCGAAGCGCAGCCGTAACTCAGCTGCGCAATAATTTAAGCTTGGCCGCTGCTGCGGTGCACAATTTAAACAAATTTAAAGTGTGCCCGCATAGGTTCGGCTCGATTGCAGCGGTTCGTTTGAACTGCTTGGCGCCATGAAGGCGCAAGCATCTCCCCGCCGATCATGTTCCCAGTTCAGGAGTTCTTGCGGTTGCGCCCTCGGCGCGACCCGCCTCTCGCCGCGTCGACTGTCGTTAGGAGAAATTCGCCGATGTCCGCTAAAAACATATCCTTGTATGGTAAGCTTGCGGCCACGTTCGCAGCCCTCATCCTTATCTTCGTATCCTTCTCTGTTTTGGTTTACTCCAAGGCGACGGCGTCCGCGGCTGCTTCCGCCGAACAGGAAAAGTCCGAGCTGCTCGTCAACCAGATCGACGATGCGCTGCAGGCCATGCTCGAGCAGGCCGTCAACTTGCGCGGCTTCATCCTCTTCCGCAGCGACAGCACCTATGGCGACATTTTTGCCAATCGCGAGCGCATGCTGAAGGCGATTGCCGCTGCCAAACAGACTGCCGCTGCCGAGCCTCAGCTGGTCGAGATGATCGACGGCATGCAGAAGGCTGCAGACCTTTACTTCCATGAGCTTGCCGAGCCGCAGACAAAGGCGCGCAAGGAAACCGACATGCCGATCGAGGAAGTCGTCAAGATCGGTGTCAACGCCACCAAGGGCCAGCTCGACGGCTTCCGTCAGGCCTCCGCCAAGATCAAGGCCACTGCCCGCGAAAAATCGAACGCCCTCGCCACGGTTCGCGCCGAAGCCAACAGCGATCTGAAGACGACGCTGCTTGCCGGCGGCATCGTCGCCGCGCTTGCCGCTGCCGTTCTTGCCTGGTTGCTGTCGCGCACCATCATCCGCCCGATCGTCGGCATGACGACCGCGATGGACCGCCTTGCCGGCGGTCAGAACGACATCGAGGTTCCGGCCGTCGATCGCGGCGACGAGGTCGGCCGCATGGCCCAGTCGGTGCTGGTCTTCAAACAGGCCGCGATCGAAAAACTGCGGCTTTCCGGCGAGACTGATCGCATGCGCGACGATGCCGAGCGCCAGCGCCGGGCAACCGACGAACAGAAGGCCCGCGAGGAAGGCGAACTGCGTTTTGCGATCGATGCTTTGGCGGGTAGCCTTGCCGGCCTCGCCGAGGGCGATGTCGCAGCACGCATCCAGACGCCGTTCGCGCCGCAATACGATAGCCTGCGCAACGATTTCAACAATGCCGTCGAAAAGCTGCAGGCGGCTCTCCAGTCGGTCGGCCGCAATGCCTCCGCCATCAATGCGGGCGCCGGCGAGATCCGCTCGGCCGCCGACGACCTTGCCCACCGCACCGAGCAGCAGGCTGCCGCCGTTGAAGAAACCGCCGCGGCACTCGAGGAAGTGACGACGACGGTTCGCGACAGCGCCAAGCGGGCCGAGGATGTCGGCAATCTCGTCGAGCGCACCCGCCTCGGCGCCGAAAAATCCGGCGATGTCGTCCGCAAGGCCGTCTCCGCCATGGAGCAGATCGAGAAGTCCTCGGGCGAAATCTCCAATATCATCGGCGTGATCGACGATATCGCCTTCCAGACCAACCTACTGGCCTTGAACGCAGGTGTCGAAGCGGCGCGTGCCGGTGAAGCCGGCAAGGGCTTTGCCGTCGTTGCCCAGGAAGTGCGCGAACTCGCGCAGCGTTCTGCCAACGCCGCCAAGGAGATCAAGGCGTTGATCACCACATCCGGCACCCATGTCCAGACCGGCGTATCGCTGGTCGGCGAAACCGGCAAGGCTCTGGAGGCGATCGTCACCGAGGTGCAGGAAATCAACCGCCATGTCGGCGCGATCGTCACCGCCACGCGCGAACAGTCGATCGGGCTGCAGGAGATCAACACCGCCGTCAATAACATGGACCAGGGCACGCAGCAGAACGCTGCAATGGTCGAGGAGCAGACTGCCGCAAGCCATGCGCTCGCCCAGGAAGCAAATGCCCTCGATGAACTGCTGCACCAGTTCAAGCTCGGCCAGGCTGCTCCTGCGCCCCGTACAACTGTTGCCGCACCAAACGCCCGCCCGGTCGCTTCTCCCGCCCGCGCCCTCGCCAGCAAGGTCACCAAGGCCTTCGGCGGCCGGCAGGCAAGTGCTGCGGTTGCGGTTCAGGAAGACTGGACGGAGTTCTGAGAGAGCTTTTTCGGAAGAGACGTCAAATGAAGAAGGCGGCGCGGTGGCGCCGCCTTTTTTGTGTGCGCCAGGCATGGCGCGTGGTGCGAGAGCACCGTTTGACCGGGATGGTATCCGGTTGATGACTTGGAGGTGAAAGTCCTCTGCAGGCCCTGGTGATGGGAACTGCTAGCCGAACAACAAGGGCGTCGTTGCAAGGCGAGGTCTGAAGGAAGTTGTAAGCAAAGTGCCGGCCTGACGAACAGGAAACGCATATGAGGCGACCGCATCCGGACGAAGGTGCACAAATGCCTGAAGTCCAATATCACCCGGAGGATGCGGCCGTAGATGCGACAGGTATATGGCACGAAGGTCACGCGTCTTACCCTGGGAGACCTGCCGACCTGCCCCTGGTTTCAGGTGTGCTACCGGCGTCGCGAGGCGTCGGGATGGGGCGGCAGGGGTCAGCAGAAGCCGTATTAGCCGACCAAGCGGTGAAGGGCCGAACATTGAGTGCCGGACGGAGGCCGGTCTTTCGATGGTGAGGACAGACGCAGAAGACGGGGCTGAGACGCCCCGTGCCCATGCTGAGAGCAGCGGCCGGAAGCCGCGAGGGCAGGCATTGGGTGCATCAGACACCACGGCAGGGCCGGGATCCTCTCGACCGGAGGCGAATGAGCGACTGATGGAGGCGATCCTCAGCCGCGAGAACATGATGGCGGCTTACCGCCGGGTGGTGGCGAACAAGGGTGCGCCGGGTATCGATAAGATGTCTGTCGAGCAATTGAAGCCATACCTTGCGGAGCATTGGCCGCGCATCAGAGAAGACCTGCTGGCGGACCGCTACAGACCGACGCCGGTGCGTGGGGTGGAAATCCCCAAGCCTGGCGGCAAAGGGATGCGGCAATTGGGCATCCCGACGGTCCTGGACCGACTCATCCAGCAGGCGATGCATCAGGTGCTGATGCCGATCTTCGACCCGGACTTCTCTGCTTCCTCCTACGGCTTCCGGCCGGGGCGGAGCGCCCACGACGCGGTTCTTGCCGCCCGGTCTTATGTGGCCGGCGGCCGTCGCTTTGTGGTCGATCTTGATTTGGAGAAGTTCTTCGACCGAGTGAACCACGATGTCTTGATGGCACGCGTGGCACGCAAAATCGGAGACACGCAGGTGCTGCGGTTGATCCGCCGTTACCTGCAGGCTGGGCTGATGACGGGCGGGATCGTAACGGCACGCAGCGAAGGCACGCCGCAAGGCGGTCCACTCTCGCCGCTGCTGTCAAATATCCTGCTCGACGATCTCGACAAGGAATTGGAGCGGCGCGGTCATGCCTTCTGCCGCTACGCCGACGACTGCAACGTCTATGTACGTTCGCAGCATGCCGGCGAGCGGGTCATGGCCTCGCTCACCTGCTTCCTTACCGAACGGCTGAAGCTAACGGTCAATGGCGCGAAGAGTGCCGTGGACCGTCCATGGAAGCGTACCTTCCTCGGCTACACCATGACCGCCCACAAGGCGCCGCGTCTGCGGATCGCGGCGTCGAGCGTGGCGCGGTTCAGGGGCAAGCTGAAGGCTGCCTTCCGTGCCGGGCGCGGTCGCGCCCTTGGCGCCACCATCAAAGACCTTACCCCGATCCTGCATGGCTGGATTGCTTACTTCCGGCTGACCGACAGTAAGGGGATTCTCGAGGACCTTGATGGCTGGCTGCGGCGCAGGTTGCGCTGCATCCTGTGGCGGCAATGGAAGAAACCGGCCACGCGCGCTATGCGGTTGAGGCAACGAGGACTGACGGAACAGCGTGCCCGTGACTCGGCGGGGAACGGCCACGGCCCTTGGTGGAATGCCGGGGCCAGCCACATGAACGACGCCTTCCGAAAAGCCTTCTTCGAACAGCTGGGGCTAGTCTCACTCCAACAGGAACTCCGACGCCTAAACCACACTCGATGAACCGCCGTGTACGGAACCGTTCGCACGGTGGTGTGGGAGGAGGGTGCCGCAAGGCTCCCTCCTACCCGATTGGGAATAAGCTTCTGTTAGGTTTGTCCGACCTCGCGGCCCCCTCATCCTCCCTACGGGCACCTTCTCCCCGAGGGGAGAGCAGGGAGTCGAGACGTTGCAGCATATCTCTTCTCCTCAGCGGGGGTCCGAAGGACGGGCGAGACCCGTGGCTCGCCCCGGTTGGTGCCGGCAGGCAGATGAGGGCTACACGGCACGCCCTCAAGCATTCACCTAGCCAGCCACACCAACCGCAACGCCGCGCCCAAGCGCCCTGAACACTGTCGACACGATCCCCGCACGGTCGAGGCCGGCATGGGCATTCATCGCTTCCGGCTTGGCCTGCTCCATCCAAATATCAGGCATAACAAGCGAGCGCACCTTCAGCCCGTTGTCGAGCAGGCCCTCGGTCGCGAGGAAATGCATCACCTGGCTGCCGAAGCCGCCGATCGAGCCTTCCTCGACGGTGATCACCATCTCGTGGTGGCGGGCCAGCTGACGGATCAGATCGCGGTCGAGCGGCTTGGCGAAGCGCGCATCCGCGACCGTCGTCGAAAGTCCGGCAGCATCGAGATCCTCGGCGGCAAGCAGACAGTCGGCAAGCCGCGTCCCGAAGGAGAGCAGTGCCACCTTGGTGCCTTCCTTGACGATGCGGCCCTTACCGATCTGCAGGATTTCCCCGCGTGCCGGCATATCGATGCCGACACCTTCGCCGCGCGGATAGCGGAACGAGATCGGTCCGGCATCATAGGCCACTGCCGTGCGCACCATATGCTTGAGCTCGGCCTCGTCGGCCGCTGCCATCACCACGAAGCCGGGCAGGGTGGCGAGGAAAGCGGTGTCGAAGGAACCGGCATGCGTCGGCCCGTCGGCACCGACGAAGCCGGCGCGATCGATCGGAAACCGCACCGGCAGTCCCTGAATCGCCACATCGTGCACGACCTGATCGTAGGCGCGCTGCAGGAAGGTCGAATAAAGCGCCGCGAACGGCTTGTAGCCTTCGGCGGCAAGGCCGGCGGCGAAAGTTACGGCATGCTGCTCGGCGATGCCGACGTCGAAACAGCGCGACGGAAAGGCTTCGGCGAGCTTGTCGAGACCGGTGCCATTCGGCATGGCGGCGGTGATGCCGACAATCTTGTCGTCGAGCGCCGCTTCCTGCACCAGTGCTTCGGCAAAGACGCTCGTGTAGCTCGGCGCATTCGGCTTCACTTTCGCCTGCGTACCGGTGATGACGTCGAACTTGTTGACGCCGTGATATTTGTCGGCTGCGGCTTCCGCCGGCGGATAGCCCTTGCCCTTCTGGGTGACGACATGGATCAGCACCGGCCCTCGTGCATTGTCGCGCACGTTGCGCAGCACCGGCAGCAGATGATCGAAGGAATGCCCGTCGATCGGTCCGATATGATAGAAGCCCATTTCCTCGAACATCGTGCCACCGGTGACATAACCGCGTGCATGTTCGACGGCGCGGGTGATCGCCCGGTCGATGTTCTTGCCGAGATAGGCCGTCAGCTTCTTGCCGAAGTCGCGGAAGCCCATATAGGTGCGGCCCGAGGCGAGGCGGGCGAGATAAGCGCTCATTGCGCCGGTCGGCGGCGCGATCGACATGTCGTTGTCGTTGAGGATGACGATGAGACGGGCATCGAGCGCGCCGGCGTTGTTCAGCGCCTCATAGGCCATGCCGGCCGACATCGCACCGTCGCCGATAACGGCGATGACACGACGGTCGTTCTTGTCGAGATCGGCTGCAATCGCCATGCCGAGGCCGGCCGAGATCGAGGTCGAGGAATGCGCCGCCCCGAAGGGATCGTACTCGCTCTCCGCCCGGCGGGTGAAGCCGGAAAGCCCGTCTTCCTGGCGCAGCGTGCGGATGCGGTCTCGCCGGCCGGTGAGGATCTTGTGCGGATAGCATTGATGGCCGACATCGAAGATCAGCCGATCATCCGGCGTGTCGAAGACGCTGTGGATGGCGATCGTCAGTTCGACCACGCCGAGACCGGCGCCGAGATGCCCGCCGGTGCGCGACACCGCGTCGATCATTTCGTCGCGGACCTCGCGCGCAAGCTGCGGCAGGTCGCGATCCTCGAGCTTGCGCAGATCAGCGGGATAGGTGACCTGGTCGAGCAGAGGGGTCTTCGGCAATTGTGTCACGGGCGGGCGCTCTTTCTTGCTTTTCCTTATTCCGCTTTATTCGATTAGAATGCGGCAAAACAAGTGCATTTCAGGAACCGAAGGTTTTCACCTTAGAGCATGATGCAAAAAAGTGTGAGCGGTTTTCGGGCAACATCATGCTCCCACTATTAAAGCATGATGCCGAAAAGCGTGAGCGGTTTTCGAAGGATATCCTGCTCTATTTCGCGAGTGCAAAGGGTTCAGTTTTCCGGCAAAGGCACGAATTCTTCTTCGTCTCCGGGAACGATATCGAAGCGGCCAGTGCGCCACTCTTCCTTGGCTTTTTCGATCCGCTCTTTCGAAGAAGAAACGAAATTCCACCAGATATAACGCTTCGAATTCAGCGCCGCGCCGCCGAAGAGCATCAGGTGGCAGCCCTCGCTGCCGGCCTCGAGCGTAATTGCATCGCCGGGCCGGAAGACCAGCAGTTGATCAGCGGCGAAACGGTCACCCGCGATGACGACTTCACCCGAAAGCACGTAGACGGCGCGCTCCTCGTGAGCCGCGCCAAAGGGAAACTTGGCGCCCGGCTCCAGGTTCAGATCGACATAGAGCGTGTCGGAGAAAACACCGACGGGAGATGTCATGCCTTCGAACGAGCCGATGACCACGCGCCCGCGCACGCCTGACGTTTCGATCAGCGGCATCTCGGACTTTTGCGTATGGGCGAAGGAGGGATCGATCTCCTCCTTGTCGTCCGGCAGCGCCAGCCAGGTCTGCAGTCCGGACATCAGCAGCGGGTGGCCGCGCAAATTGTCGGGTGTGCGCTCCGAATGCACGATGCCGCGCCCCGCCGTCATCAGGTTGATGTCTCCGGGGCGGATGACCTTCTCGGTGCCGAGGCTGTCGCGATGGCGGATCTCGCCGTCGAAGAGATAGGTGACCGTCGACAGCCCGATATGCGGATGCGGCTTGACGTCGAGTGCCTCGTTGGGTTTCAGGATCGCCGGGCCCATGCGGTCGAAGAAGATGAACGGGCCGACGAGCCGCCGCTGCCTTGTGGGCAGCGCGCGACGCACCTGGAAGCCGCCGATGTCGCTGGTGCGGGGGATGATCAGATTCTCGATCGCATCGCAGGCGAAGGCATCGCCGGGCAGGGGATCTTTACCGGGAAAAAAGGACATGACGGATCTCCGATCGCAAAAGCACCGACCACAAATAGTGCCTCGAGCGCCGCGCGTCCAACACGATGTGCCGATGAGGCCCTGTCACCTCAGATTGCGGTGAATCCGTTATCGACGAAAAGATGGGCGCCGTTGACGAAGTTCGACTCGTCGCTGGCGAGATAAAGTGCGGCCCGGGCAACGTCTTCGGGCTCGCCGATCCGCCCCTGCTGGGCGGCAATGGCGGCATCGGAAACGTCGACGCCGAGCGCCTGCAGATCGGCGACCTCGCGCAAGCCGTGGGGCGTGCGGATGAAGCCGGGGCAGACGGCATTGCAGCGGATGTTGCGGTCGCGGAATTCCACGGCGATGGCGCGGGCAAACATATGCACGGCACCCTTCGTCGTATCGTAGAGCACTTCCATCGGCGTGGCGGCGACCGCCGAAATGGACGAGGTGCAGACGATCGAGCCGCCGCCGGCCGCAATCATCTTCGGCAGCACGGCCTTGGTCATCAGAAACATTGAGCGCACGTTGACGGCATGTAGCCAGTCCCATTCCTGCAGGGTCGTTTCCAGGAAAGGTTTGATGACGATCGTGCCGGCATGATTGAAGAGCACGGTCACCGCGCCGTAGCGCTCCTCCACACCAGCGACTGCGGCATTGACGGCGGCTTCGTCCGAGACATCGGCCGCCCAGCAATCGGCCTCGCCGCCGGCGTCACGGATCGCTTTGACAGTCTCATCAGCCGCCTGGCCGTTGCGGTCGATGATCGCGACGCGCGCGCCTTCCGCCGCAAAGAGCTTCGACGCGGCGCCGCCCATGCCGGTCGCGCCGCCCGAGATAATAGCGACCTTGCCCTTCAATCTGTCCGTCATTCCTTGTCCCCTCATTGGTTTGCAAGGGGATCATAGATCGGGCTGAAGCCGATCGCCAAGCACCCTCAGAAGGTGTTTCGCGCGCTCAGGCGCCGTCCAGCGGCTCGACACCCTGTGGCTTGCCGGCGCGGTCGAGCCTGATCTTCTCGATACGGTTTTCGGCGGCCGAAAGAAGGGTTTCGCAATGTTTCTTCAGCGCTTCGCCGCGCTCGTAGATCTCGATGGATTCATCAAGCGCCACGTCGCCGCGTTCCAGCCGGGCGACGATGCTTTCGAGTTCGGCGACCGCCTTTTCGAAGGAAAGGCCCGATACCTCAGGCTTGGCGCTGTCAGACATTCTCAACCCTTCATCATTCTCAGAATATGCATGCCCGCCGATTCGGCGAGGCCCTCAAGATCATAACCGCCTTCGAGCAGGCTGACGACCCGGTTCTTCGCGTGCCTGTCGGCCAGTTCGAGCACGCGCCCGGTCGCCCAGTCGAAATCCTCGCCCGTCAGGTTGATCTGCGCCAAGGGATCGCGGTGATGCGCGTCGAAGCCGGCCGAAATGATGATGAGATCCGGCCGGAAATCGTCAAGGGCGGGCAGCACGCGGGATTTGAACGCCTCGCGGAAATGGTCGCTGCCGACATTCGGCGAAAGCGGCGCATTGACGATGGTGTTGTGCTTGCCCTTCTCCTCCTTGGCGCCGGTGCCGGGATAGAGCGGCATCTGATGCGTCGAGCAGAACAGCACCGAGGCATCGTCCCAGAAGATATCCTGCGTGCCGTTGCCGTGGTGCACGTCCCAGTCGACGATGGCAACGCGCTCGGCTCCATGCGCCTTCTGCGCGTGGCGAGCGGCAATCGCCGCATTGTTGAAGAAGCAGAAGCCCATTGCCGTCGACTTCTCGGCATGGTGCCCCGGCGGGCGTGCGGCGACGAAGACATTGTCGGCCCGGCCGGCAAAGACGTCGTCCACAGCCGCCATCGCCCCGCCGATGCCGGTCAGCGCCGCCTGCAGGCTCTTTTGGCTGGCATAGGTATCGGCTTCGAGCTGGTTGATCCGATCTTCTTCTTCGGGAATCTCCCGCATGACGGCGATAAGATGTTCCTCGGGGTGGGCAAGCAGCACCGCGTCCTCGCTCGCCTGCGGCGCCTGCCGGCGCTCCAGACGCTCGAAATTCGGATGTTCCAGCGCGACATTGATGGCGCGGATCCTGTCCGACCGCTCCGGATGGCCGGCGGGCGTCACGTGTTCCAGGAAAATCGGATGTTCGTAAAGACGGGTGCTCATGGAGACACTCTATCGGTCGTATGTGACATGTTCCACAGCAGATGGGGCATCGCCTGATGATTTCAACAAGCGCTCTTCTCGCGCCTGCACGCCGTTCTGGGTATTGCAAAGCTTTCTTCGCGACGGCTGCTTCGAAAACCAGCGCCACGGCAGCGCCCCGTCGTCACACAGACTCGCGAGGCCTACAGTAACGCTTTGAACTGCTGCATGATTTCGTCCTGAAATCGTTTCCGATTTTAAGATTTATGCAGTACTGTCGGCGTTGGGGAATATTGTAAGGCAGTTCTGTTTATGAGTCAGTCGAAACGCCCAGGAGTGGCGGAAATACATGTGCCGTTTCGCGATGTCGATATGAATGGCCAAATGTTTCTGGCCTCCTATATTTCCTATGCGGAGTCTGCCCTTTCGAGCTTCTGGTCGTCACGCCCCGACGTGGAGGACGAACCGCTCTATAGCGCCAGCAAAGTGTCCTGCATTCTCCATCGTCCGCTGCACTATCACGAACCGGCCACCTTCACCGCAGCCGTCGACAAGATCGGCGTGCGTTCCATCGGCTTCCTGATTTCCATAGACACCGGGGAGGAGCGTGCCGCCGAGGTGGAAATCATCTGGCAGGCCCGCGCCCGCGAAGACCAGTCGCCGGCCTCGTTGCCCGAGGAAACGCGCGACTGGCTTTATGGGTTTTTGGACTAGGCGCGCGCCGGCAGCAGCGGGTAGCCGACCATGACGGCGCGGCCGAGAAGGGCTGCGACGAAAGCCTTGGTTACGTCGCCGGGGAGATAAACCATCGAGCCGACGAAGGCGTTCGAGAAGCCCATGCCGCCGGCTGTCGCCAGATAGGTGATGCCAAAGGCGTAAAGCACGACGATGCCGCCGACCATGGCAGCGAGGAAGAAGCTCACCGTCTGCACCAGGCCGGATTGCTGCTCATTGACCAGCCGTTCGCTCAGATAGCCGGTAACGAAGGCGGCAAAGATCCAGCCGACGAGGAAGCCGGCCGACGGCGAGGCGAAGATGGCAAGGCCGCCGCGGCCGCCGGAAAGTACCGGCTGACCGAAAGCGACCAGCAACAGCACGATCACCACGGCGAGCGCGCCGCGCCGGGCGCCGAGCACTACGCCGGCCATCATCACGCCGAGCGACTGGGCGGTGATCGGCACCGGAATGAAGCCGAGCGTGATCGGCGGCAGCAGGCCGAGGGCCACGATGATCGCGGCAAAGAGGGCGGTAAGAACGAGGTCGCGGGTGCTCATCATGAACTCCGTAATTTTTAATGGTTAATTCCCATGCCGCCGAATGCCGCGCGCGTCAATCGCCGCAGCGACATTATCCGCATCCCTGAGCGTCAGGATGATCAGCGGCGCGAGCAGCGTGGTTGGCCGGACCTTCAGTCCGCGCGCCTCATGTGCCTCGCGGATTGCTTGATACCGGCCGAGAATTTCCGGCACGAAACGCAGGACGAGCCCGATGGCCAGGCCGATATCGTCGGCCTGCACCCAACCGGTACGCTCCAGCGGGCGGGCGAGCGCCGTCACCTCGTCGATGAATTGCGCAATGGTCGTCGTCGCCGTGACGGTGGCGGCCAGAAGCAGCAGCGCCGTCAGTCGCAGCAGCGTCACCACTGCATCGTGCCAGGGGTTGAAGATGAGGTTGAAGAACGCCACGATGACGATCGTCAGGAAGATCGGCCGCAGCCGTCTCAACCCGTCCTTCACGGGCATGCCGACCATCCGGCAGACGATTGCCGCCAGCAGCACGGCGACAGAAAGCAGCGCGATGTTCACGCTGATGAACAGCACGACGCTGACGATCGCAAGCGAAAGCAGCTTTACGCGTGGCGAAAGCCGATGCATTGCGCTGTTGCCTTCGACATAGAACGACTGCATCAGAGGACGATCTCCCTGTAGCGGGTGATCGCGTCGGCCGCCGGCGCATCGGCAGCAAGCCGTCCTTCGTGAAACAGCAGCACCCGCTCGAAACCGGCAATCAGGTCCAGATCGTGAGTGATGACGATGGCGCTTTCCGGGAGCCCGGTGATGATCTTCTCGACCAGCGCCCGATTCTTGAGGTCCAGTTGGTTGGTGGGTTCGTCCAGGATAAGAATGCTTGGCCCCGTCGCAAGCACCGAGCAGAGGGCCGCTATTTGCAACTCGCCCCCGGAAAGCTCGTGCGCCCTTCGATCGGCGAGCGTCTGCGCGCCGAAACGGGCGAGCACGCCGTCGACCTTCGCCTCGATCTCCGCCTTGGTGAAGCCGCGTCGCTTCAATCCGAAGGCTATGTCGTCCCTGACGATCGGCAGGATGATCTGGTTCTGCGGCGATTGGAAGATGAAGCCGACATCAGGCGCGGCCGTCTTTTCATCGCTCATGTCGCGGCCGTTGACGATCACCCGCCCGATCGACGGCTTCGTCAATCCGTTGATCAATCGTGCGAAAGTCGTTTTGCCCGAGCCATTGAGCCCGATGACGCCGATACGCTTCTCGCCGAGAGCAAGCGTCAGCGGCTCCAGCGCTACCCGTGCTCCGAAACTGACCCCGGCGCCTTCGAAACGAATATCCAAACCAATCCTCGCATCCAGAAAGTCCTGCTTCTATACGGGTAATCGAGCATGATGAAAGAGCAAAACACGCTGGCGATATCGGGTGGCTAGGAAGATTTTCCGGATTATGATGCGCTCATGACGAATCTGCTTTCCAATTCCGACGCCCGCCGGGTCTTTCTTGCCAAGCAGGGCCTCAGTGCTCCGCCGAACCGTGCTCTGACCAAAGCCGGGCTGCTGCAGCTCATCCATGATCTGGGTTTCGTGCAGGTGGACAGCATCCAGACGGTGGAGCGGGCGCATCACCAAATCCTGTTTTCCCGCAACCAGACCTATAGGCGCGAGCATCTGACCACGCTGCTCGAAAAGGAAGGGGTGCTCTTCGAGCACTGGACGCATGACGCCTCCATTCTGCCGAGCGCCTTCTTCGTCTATTGGAAGCACAAGTTCAGCCATCAGGAGAAGGTCATCATTGAACGCTGGCGCAAATGGCGCGGCGAGGGCTTCGAGGCGGCGTTCGAGGAGACCTATGAGCGGGTGCAGCGCGACGGCGCGATGCTGGCGCGCGACGTCAAGGTCGATGGCCATGTCTCCGGCGGCTGGTGGAATTGGCATCCGAACAAGACGGCGCTCGAATATTTCTGGCACATCGGCAAGTTCGCCATCGCCGGCCGCTCGAATTTCCAGAAGATTTATGATCTCACCGAGCGCGTTGTTCCAGCCGAATTCCGCGAGCCGGAGGTGAGCCGCGAGGAATTCGTCGACTGGGCCTGCCGCAGCGCTCTCACCCGCCTCGGTTTTGCCACCCATGGCGAAATCGCCGCTTTCTGGGACCTGGTCTCGCCGGATGAAGCCAAGGCCTGGGTCGCAGCCCATCGCGATGAACTGATCGAGGTGCTGATCGAACCCGTGCTCGACGGCAAGGCGCGCCCGTCCTGGGCTTTTACAGATTTTCTCTCAACGCTCGACAGCTATCCTGATGCTCCGCCACGTATCCGCGTGCTCAGCCCCTTCGATCCGATGATCCGCGACCGCAACCGCACCGAACGCCTCTTCGGCTTCTTCTACCGAATCGAGATTTTCGTGCCGGAGCCGAAGCGCGAATACGGCTATTATGTCTTCCCGCTGCTCGAAGGCGACCGGCTGATCGGCCGCATCGATATGAAGGCGGATCGGAAGAAATCGACGCTCGATGTCAGGCGGCTCTGGCTGGAGCCGGGCGTCAAGCCTTCGGCCGGGCGACTGGAGAAGCTTGAGGCGGAGCTGGACCGGCTGGCGCGGTTTGCTGGTGTCGAGAGGGTCGTGTTTCTGGAGGGGTGGAGAGGATAATCTCGTCCGATAGTCCTGCTCCGGCTAGTGAGAGCGGCAGGGCGCTGCGACATACCCCTTCTCCCCGCTGGGGAGAAGGGAAAAGCCCTCAGCAGATCTCCGTCTTGCTGATCTTGATGCCGAAGCCTTCCAGGCCGACATAGTGCCGCTCGCGGCTGGCAAGCAGCTTGATCGAACCGACGCCGAGGTCTTTCAGAATCTGCGCGCCCAGGCCGATTTCCAGCCATTCGCTCTCGCGCGTCTGCGCCTCAGCATGGCCTTCGCGGCCTTGGCTGCGGGCCTTGCGGCCATTGTCGTAGTGACCGACGCCGACCGACCCCTCGCGCAGATAGACGATGACGCCGCGGCCTTCCTCGGCGATCTTCTTCATGTAGAAATCCACAGGGCTATTCTTGCCGAAGAGATCTTCCGCGACATTCTCCGGATGCAGGCGCACCGGGATGTCGACGCCGTCGCGGATGTCGCCGAAGACGACGGCGAGGTGCTGCATCGGATCCCAGGGAAGAGAATAGGTATGGGCCTTGGCCTTGCCGAATGACGTTTCGATGTCGAAGCTCGCGCCGTGTTCGACCAGTGTTTCCTTGCGCTGGCGATAGGCGATGAGATCGGCGACAGAGAGGAGCTTCAGCCCGTGCTTTTCGGCGAATTCGACCACCTGCGGCCCGCGTGTGACGGTGCCGTCATCATTGACCAGTTCTGAGATGACGCCGATCGGTGGCAGGCCGGCAAGTTTGCAGAGGTCGACGGCTGCCTCGGTATGGCCTGAACGCATCAGCACGCCGCCCTCGCGGGAGACGAGCGGGAAGATATGGCCAGGACGGACGAAATCGGAAGCCCCGGCATTGGGATTGGCCAGGTTGCGCACCGTCAGCGTACGGTCGTCGGCCGAGATGCCGGTCGTGGTGCCGTGTTTGAAATCGACCGAAACCGTGAAGGCCGTCGTATGGGCGGAATCGTTTTCCGCCACCATGGCGTTGAGGTTGAGGCGCTTGGCCTCCTCTTTCGGCATCGGCGCGCAGACGATGCCCGAGGTATGGCGCACGATGAAGGCCATCTTTTCCGACGTGGCGTGCACGGCGGCAACGATCAGGTCGCCCTCGTTCTCGCGGTCGTCGTCGTCCATGACGACGACGATTTCGCCGGCCTCGAAGGCCCTGATGGCGTCGACGACGCGCTTCTGGTCATAAGACATGCGGCGCTCCTATTTCAGCCGGCCGGTCTGGCCGCGGTCGCGAAGATAGTGATCGGCGATGGCGCACGCGACCATCGCCTCGCCGATCGGCACGGCGCGGATGCCGACGCAGGGATCGTGCCGGCCCTTGGTGCGCACGTCGACATTCTTGCCATCGGCGTCGATCGACTGGCGCTCGGTCAGGATCGAGGAAGTCGGCTTGACAGCGAAGCGCGCCACGATCGGCTGCCCGGTGGAGATGCCACCGAGAATACCGCCTGCATTGTTGGAAAGGAAGATCGGCGTGCCGTCATTGCCCATGCGCATCTCGTCGGCATTGTCTTCGCCTGAGGTTTCGGCAGCGGCAAAACCATTGCCGATCTCGACACCCTTGACGGCGTTGATCGACATCAGCAGCGAGGCGATGTCCTGGTCGAGCTTGGCATAGATCGGCGCGCCGAGGCCGGCCGGCACGCCTTCGGCGATCACTTCGACGACCGCTCCGATCGAGGAGCCGGCTTTGCGGATGCCGTCGAGATATTCCTCCCAGACGGGCACGATCGCTGCATCAGGCGAAAAGAACGGGTTCTGCCCGACCTGGTCCCAATCCCAGTTGCGCCGGTCGATCTTGTGCTTGCCGATCTGTACCAAGGCGCCGCGCACGGTGACGCCCGGCACGACGAGCCGGGCGATGCCGCCGGCAGCGACCCGTGCAGCGGTCTCGCGCGCCGAGGAGCGGCCGCCGCCGCGATAATCGCGAATGCCGTATTTGAGGTCATAGGTATAGTCGGCATGGCCGGGGCGATATTGCCTGGCGATCTCGCCGTAATCCTTGGAGCGCTGATCGGTGTTTTCGATCAGCATGGAGATCGGCGTGCCGGTTGATGTCATCGTCTCGCCGTCGGCATCCAGCATCACGCCGGACAGCACCTTGACGAGATCATCCTCGCGCCGCTGCGTCACGAAGCGGGATTGCCCCGGCTTGCGCTTGTCCAGCCAGACCTGCAGGTCCTCGAGCTTGAAGCGCAGCCCCGGAGGGCAGCCGTCGACGACGCAGCCGAGCGCCGGACCATGGCTTTCGCCCCAGGTGGTTACACGGAAGAGATGACCGAATGTATTGTGCGACATGTGTTCCCACGGTGGCGCCATGGCCGGTCGCCGCCGGCCGCGCCATTGCTTGAAAAGGCGCGACACTCATAGGCCAAAAAACCGTCGAGGCAAAAGCCTTTCTTTGCGTCAAACCGGCCGCGGCGGAAATGCTGTTTCCGTCCTTTGTGAACGATGAACGGGACTAGCTTCTTTCCGCGAGCGGGAAGTTAGACCGGCAGGTTGCGATCATGAGGCCACCCGCCATCCCGTCCCGGTCGCTTCCGCGGTGAAATCGTCGAAGGAAAGCGGCCGCGAGAAGGCATAGCCCTGCAGGATGTCGCAGCCGAGATCGCGCAGCAGTTCGGCATGCGCTGCAGTCTCAACGCCTTCGGCCACCGTCTCGACGCCGAGCGAACGGGCGATATCGATGATCGAGCTGACCAGCGCGCGCTCCTGCGAAGATCCGATGATCGGCTGCACCAGTTGGCGATCGATCTTCAACCGCTTGGGTTTCAGCTTCAACAGGCTGACGATCGACGTATGGCCGGTGCCGAAATCGTCGATCTCGATGTCGATGCCGAGTGCTTTGATGCGTTCGAGATTGTGCGAAACCACATCCTCGCTCTCGTCGAGAAAGATCGATTCCACCAGTTCGAAGGAGAGTTCGCCCGGACGAATATGCAGACCGGCAAGGGATTCCAACAGGCTGCCATCATGCAGCCGCCGCGCCGAAACATTGACGGAGACCTTGGGAACGTCGATGCCGCGCCCCGCCCAGCGTATCTTGTCGCGCAGCGCCGTTTCGAGGACGATCCGGTCGAGGGTTTGCACGACATTGATCTCGCTGGCGATGCGCAGGAACTTGTCGGGCGAAAGCAGCCCCTTGGACGGATGTGTCCAGCGTACCAACGCTTCCACACCCGTTAGTTCCATCGTGCGGGCCGAGAATTGCGGCTGGTACCAGGCGGTGAATTCGCCATTCTCGATGCCGGCGAGGATCTCGTCGGCCGTGCGCTTGGTGTTGACGATATCGGCCTGGAGATTGTGATTGAAGAATTCGAAGCGGTTGCGACCCATGCTCTTGGCGCGGTAGAGCGCAATATCGGCATTGATCAGCACCTTGCGCGCATCGACATGAATGCCGTTGGCGAGCGCCACGCCGATCGACACGCCGCAGCGGCAGGAGAAGCCCTGAAAATCGATCGGCTGGCGCATCTCTTCGATGATCCGCGTCGAGAGTTCGGCCATTTCCGTGTCGCCGACGTCAAGCGCGAGGATGACGAATTCGTCCCCGCCGATGCGCGCGACGACGTCGCTGCCGCGAACGTTCTTGGCAAGCACTTTGGAGGCGTGCACGAGCATCGCATCGCCGGCGGCATGGCCGAGCGTGTCGTTGATTTCCTTGAAGCGGTCGAGGTCGATGTGCAGGATCGCAAATTTCTGGCGCTGCCCGCGACCGTCGCGAGTGAGGTTTGCCAGTGCGATGTCGAGCTTGCGGCGATTGGCGAGCCCGGTCAGCGGGTCGTGCAGCGAATTATGCTCGATCCTGTTCTTGGCGAGCTCGAGCTCGATATTCTTGGCGACCGCCTCGTCCTTGGCGGCTTTCAGCCGGATCGTCATCAGCACGTCTTCGGTGGCATCCAGGGCGATGCCCATAATCTTCATCTCGCCGCTTGCCGTCTGGTGGACCTTGCCGACCGAGCGGACATATCGAACCGAACCGTCATCGACGATTACGCGGCAGACGAGGGTATGGGTATCGCCGCTCTGCTTGAAGTAACGGGCGCTCTCGAGCGCCAGGCCGCGGTCATCAGGATGGATGCGGCTGAGCCAGATTTCCTCGGTCATGAATCCGTTGCGGGGAGGGAGGCCGTAGAGCTCGTGCATCCGTTCATTCCAGATCGAGCCGCCTCGACCGGGCCGTGCCTCCCATATGCCGCACTGGTAGGAATTGAGCGCCAGGTCGAGCCGGCTCGAGAGCTCGGCGAGCTGCCCTTCGCGGCTCGAGAGTTCTTCCAGCGCCAGCTCGAGTTCGGCATTCTTGACTTCGCTCGTATCCTTGGCCTTGCGCAGCGTGTCGGTGGTCTCGGCATCGGCGGTTACGTCCCAGACGATGCCGATCGTCTTGCCGGCGCCGCCGGCATCCGTATAGACGGCGCCGACCGAGCGCAGGTAGCGGATGCCCCCGTCGGCAAGCATGATGCGGTATTGGCCCGTGCAGGCAGCGCCGGCGATGCTGCAGCTGAAGAAATGCACTTCGGCAACCTCACGGTCCTCAGGCACGATCGCCGCCAGCCATTCGTCGAGCGGCCAACTGCCTTCCCTCGCCGGCTTGCCGTGCAAGGCCGCGGCGCGCGCGTCCCAGAGCAGGCTGCTCGAATGATCCTGCAGCTCCCAGATGCCGATATTCGAGGATTCAAGCGCGAGATTGAGCCGCTGCGACAGTTCCAGCAGTTTCGCTTCACGCGCCACCAGCTCGGTGATGTTGCGGTTGCGCTCGCCGAGCAGGAGTGTGGCAAAGAAGATGGGGATGATGATGATGCAGCTGGCGGCGGCGACGATCAGGCGCAGTTCAGTGCGGTTTTCGGGTATTGCCTCCCAGCCGCTGCTCGGGACGGCGGAAAGCTCCCATCTGCCGCCGGCAAAGCCGATCTCCCGGTGCACCGGATCCTCGTCGTAAATACCGGGGGAGCCGAAGAACGGCGTCGACGCGACGGCCGGCGAGATATCCCTGATGGCAATCGAAAGATGGTCAAGATGCGCGTAGCGTTCCTGGTTCTCGCGGTTAAGGGCGGCCTTCAGCCCTGTCGCCTCGTAGAACATGTCTTGGTCGATGACGACCTCGACCGCGCCCCAGATCTGCCGCTCGCCTTTCTCTCTGACGAAAACCGGAAAGAAGATGGCAAAGGCATCGCGGCCGTCGGTCTTGATCGGCCCGTAAAAGCGCGCCGATTGATCGCCGGCCGCATGCGTGATCGCCTGGCGTGAGAAGAGGGGCTCGCGCACGTCATGGCCGATTCGCTCATTGTCGGACTGCGGCGGGTAGATGCTGCTAACGATGAAGTCGGGTGCGACGGCGATATGAACGAAAGACGGGTTCTGGATCAGCAGCCAGTTGATCTGGCGCTCCATCTCCTCGCTGTTTGCAGCGCTGCTGACGGAAATCAGGTTCGACAGATCACGGACGATGCTGAGGTCCATATTGATCTGCGCCATGACGCGGGTGCGGATGAGATTCGTCTCGTTTTCGGTGCGGATGTGAAGTTCGCGCATATAAGACGCAGTATTGGCGCGGTCGAGTCCGACGCCGATCATGATGACGACGAGGGCAACAAGCGACGAAACCAGAAACGAAACGCGAGTATTCTTCAACACGCGCCGCAACTGCTTGCTGTCGCCGAGCCTGGATAGCAAAATGAAACTCCCATGTTCGAAGCGACTGTAGGGCGCAGGGGTTAATTTACGATTGCCCCATTCGACGCCGAAAAATTGCGGGATGGGAAGAAGGCAGGGTTAACGCGGCATCTTGATTATATTTAAAATCCTATTCATCAATTGGGCGGGAAAAGCCATTCTTACGGGCAATTTTCGCCATATTCAGGAGCTTATCTGTGACCAGTCATGTTCTCGTGCAGCGCTTCAAAAGGATTGTTGCCATGCGTTTCGTCGTCGCCACGCTTTTGGCCACAGCAAGTTTCCTTTCACCGATGAGCGGTTTTGCCGAGAGCGCCGATGTCGAGGCCACGATCAAGAAGGTCGATACAACAAATCTCGTGCTGACGCTTGACGACGGCAAGACCTACCAGGCGCCCGAGGAATTCAATTTTGACGGCCTCGCAGCTGGCGTGAAGGTTATCGTCTTCTATACCGAGGTCGACGGCAAGCGCGTTATCAATGATCTCGATATCGTCAAGTAGACGGGTCTGACCGAGGCGCGCCACGAAATATCACGTGACACACTTTCTTTTGTGGCGCCCACGATGGTTTCGAGACAGCCGTGCGATTTGGGTCTTACAGCCAGACGATCGTCCGTTCTGCGGTATCGATCCTGACGATACGGTCCTGCGGGATTTCGCCTTCCGCGGCGCTGCTTTTCGGCAGATCGGCGATCGTCTTGAAAAGCGTCCGGATGACGCCGCCATGCGTCACGCAGACCGTCGGACGATCGACGGAGGTCAGCCATGAGCCGGTGCGCCAGGAGAGAATTTCATAGCTTTCCGCGTCATCGCCGGGCGGGATGAAATCCCATTTCGAGGCGTTGCGTTCCGCCACCCGCTCGCGCTGGGTCGCCTTCAATTCCTTGAGCGTCGAGCCCTCCCAATCGCCAAAGGATATCTCCACCAGCCTCGGGTCGGTGCGGTAGGCAAGCGGCGGCAGGCCCATCGCGGCGCGCATGATTTCCATGGTCGCGCGCGTGCGCCCGAGCGGGCTTGCCACGAAATCGAATTGATCGGCCGTGTCGCCGAGAATGTCCTTGAGCGCGATGCCGTTTTGACGGGCCTGTTCCAGGCCCGTCGCATTCATCGGGATATCTTTCTGACCCTGCAGGCGGCGCTCAGCGTTCCAGTCTGTCTGGCCGTGTCTGATCACGTAGATAAGCACGGTCTCGGCTCCGCTTATGGAGTAGTCAGTCCTTGATGACGGAGATGTCAGGCGCGTCGACCGCCTTCATGCCGATGACATGATAGCCGCTGTCGGCGTGGTGCACTTCGCCGGTAACGGAGCGCGAGAGGTCGGACAGGAGATAAAGGCCGACATCGCCGACTTCCTCGATGGTAACGGTGCGGCGCAGCGGCGCGTTATATTCGTTCCACTTCAGAATATAGCGGAAATCGCCGATGCCCGAGGCCGCAAGCGTCTTGATCGGACCGGCCGAAACGGCGTTGACGCGGATGTTTTTCGGTCCGAGGTCGACGGCGAGATATTTGACGCTCGCTTCGAGCGCGGCCTTGGCGACGCCCATGACGTTGTAGTTCGGCATCACCTTTTCCGCACCGTAATAGGTGAGGGTGAGCATCGAGCCGCCATCCGTCATCAGCTTCTCGGCGCGGCGAGCGACCGAGGTGAAGGAATAGACGGAGATCTGCATCGTCTTGGCGAAATTGTCGGGCGTCGTGTCGACATACCGGCCGGTCAGCTCGTCCTTGTCGGAAAAACCGATCGCGTGCACGATGAAGTCGATCTTGCCCCAGAGCCTTTCGACATTCTCGAAAACGGCGTCGATCGTGGCTTCGTCGCTGACATCGCAGTGGCCGACCAGCGTCGCGCCGATTTCGGCGGCAAGCGGCTCGACGCGCTTCTTCAATGCATCGCCCTGATAGGTGAATGCGACTTCTCCGCCCTGCGCATGAATGGCCTTGGCAATACCCCACGCAATCGAACGATTGTTGGCGACACCCATGATGACGCCGCGTTTGCCTGCCATGAGGCCGGATGCTTGAGCCATGTTTCGCTCCCTAGGAATCTGATCGATCCTGCCTATGGCATAGGCCGTTAATCGGTTCAAGCTTGGCCGAGATCATCAACTGTTAGGGATCGTAACAAAGGGTGCGAATGTCATGAAAATTTCACAAGAACAGGCCTTCGCGCATGCTCCTCATGAGATCGGTGACCTTGTCGTCGGGTTTTTCCCACAACATGATGCGCAATTCGACGACGAGATCGCCTCTTCCGCCTTCTTCGCGGGGCAATCCCTGGCCGGGTATCCGGATGGTCTTGTCTGAGCCGGACCATGCGGGAACGCTAACGTTCAGCGGACCGCTCGGTCCGTCGATGCGGGCCTCGGTGCCGAGCACCGCGTTTTCGATGCTGAGCGGCAGCACGGCGTGCAGATCGAAGCCGTCGACCGTAAAGCGCGGATCGGGCGCGATGCGGATGTTGATGACCGCATCGCCGCGCTGCATGCCCGGCAGCTTGAAGCCCTGTCCCTTGAGCCTCACTTCGTGACCATCCGTCGTGCCTGCCGGTAAAGCGAAGCCGATTTCGCGGCCTTCCGGCAACGATGCCGTGATCCAGCCGCTCTTCAATACATCGTCGATCGTGACCGTCGCCGTCGTCACTTCGTCAGGCGCTTTCTCGAGGCCTGCATCCTTGGCGCCGGTGAATCGGCGTACGAGCGATGTCAGGATGCTCAGCGGCAGCGACAGGTTGGCGCCGGCAGTTGCGGCAGCTTCGCCGGCTTCCTCGTCGCCCCTAGTCTCTGTCTCGGCGGCGTCGCCGTCCACCCGCCTGCCGGTTTCGCCCGCCTGCTGGCTCTGTGCCTGCGTGTTTTGCGTCTGCTGATATTGTGCCTGCTGTGCGCGACCTTGCGTCTGGCCGCCGGCTGCCGCACGCGCCTGGGCGCCGAAAATACGCTCGACCATCTCGTCGGCGGGCTCAGCCGATCCAGCCTGTTGCTTGGAGTTCTCGGCGGCAGCCTTCTGGGCGGCTCGCGCCAGCTCTTCCATCACGCGCTCGGCATTGGCCTGCGCTGCCTTGGCGCGCACCGCCGCCTCGCGGGCGGCCTGGCGCTGCTGCATGATCGTCTGTTCCTGCTTCTTGGCTTCCGCCATGCGCACGGCATTGTCGAACAGGCTGCGCTTGCGCGGGTCCTTCAGCGTTTCATAGGCGCGGCCGATCTCGGCAAACCGCGCTGTCGCCGTCGGATCGCCTTGATTGTGGTCGGGATGGGCTGCCTTGGCCATGTTGCGCCAGGCCGCCTTGATCTCGTCTGCCGCCGCGTCGCGCTTGACGCCCAAAATTTTGTAAGGATCGCGCATGTCAAAACCGCCGGTGTTGCGATGCCGGAGGCCTTATCCTTGCCCGGCATCCCGAAACTCCAATATCAATTGCACGGCCCACCCGCCGCAAAGGCACGAAGAGCCATTCTCAAGGCCGATCGTGGAGCCGAGTTGCTAATCACTTCTTATTTCTAGGGAGAGATGTGGGGTGTTTTGTCGTAAATGGTTAGCTCTTTGCTAAGCATTCGTCTGAACAGGGCCGGACATTAACTTGTCGGCCGGCCCGATCAGCTTTCCCACGGGAATCAGCTTCCCGCCGGAACTAGCTTTCCTCGGAATTAACTTTCCGGCTGGAAACTCAAGAGCTGCCAATTGCCACCGCCGACCAGGCAGGTCTTGCCGTAGAATTTGGCGATACCGACATAGGAATGCCGCGTCGTGCGGAACTGGCGGCAGACCTGGCCCGCCTCATTGTTCTCGACGATCGTATCGATGACGCCGGCACTGCCCGTCGATGCGTTGGCCCAGGGAAGCGGCTGGCCTTCGAGTTTGTTCACATCGGCCGAGGTCACGGCGTTACGCACGGTCATCTCGTCGGAAAGTGTGTCCGTGCTCGGCGGGGTCTGTGGCACGGTGCCGGTTGCCACCGACCGGTCGACCTTGGTTTCGCTCAGGAAATCCATGCCGCTGCCAACACAGCCGGAAAGCGACAGCATCGCGACGGCCATGACCAAGAATGCCCTGCTGCGTTGCCGCAGGCCCTTTGTATGGCGAATTGACTTTGCTATGACTTCCACCCTGCGTCCTGTCCAGTTATGAAAAGCTGGGCGAGTTTTGAATGATCCGGGGCATTTGAGCTAATATGTCGGCAAACGAGTTAACAAGCGGTGACTTTACCGAAAGCGGCGAACCCTTCAAGCTTTTTGCCGAATGGCTGAAGGAAGCGGAGGCTTCCGAGCCCAACGACCCGAATGCCGTGGCGCTCGCAACGGTCGATGAGGATGGTCTTCCGAATGTCCGCATGGTTCTCCTGAAAGGATTCGATGACGACGGATTCGTCTTCTACACCAATTTTGAGAGCCAGAAAGGTCGTGAAATCTTAGGGCAGAAAAAAGCGGCCATGTGCTTTCATTGGAAAAGCCTGCGCCGGCAGGTGCGGCTGCGCGGCCCCGTCGAGATCGTGAGCGATGCCGAAGCGGACGCCTATTTCAAGACGCGTGCGCGCGGCAGCCGCATCGGCGCCTGGGCTTCCAAGCAGTCGCGGCCGCTGGAAAGTCGTTTCGCGCTGGAAAAGGCGGTGGCGGAATATACTGCGCGTTATGCCCTCGGCGATATTCCGCGCCCCGCCTACTGGTCCGGCTTCCGCATCCGCCCGACCTCGATCGAATTCTGGAAGGACCAGACATTCCGCCTGCACGACCGAATCGAATTTCGTCGGTCCTCGCCCGAAGGCGACTGGCAAAAGGTGCGAATGTATCCGTGACGGCTCACCGGCCCATGAGCTTCAGGGGTATGCCGGAGGCGAGTGCGGAGACGTAACGGTGCTTCTGATAGAAACCGTTAAGCGAAATGCGCGGCAGATACGCTGTTCTGTCCGCAGCCGGCAGCCCGGGCTGGGTGGTGACTGCGACCGCAAAGCCGAGATTGGTTGAAATGCGCGCCTCGCGGCTGGTCGCGGCATCGGCTGTGCCGTAGGGATAGGCGATCGTAACAGGACGGATGCCGGTCAACGCCTCCAGGTAATCCGCCGAAACCTGCATCTCGATTCGCGCTTCTGGCTCCGGCAGGCGGGCAAGCGCGCGATGGCTGATCGTGTGGGCGCCGAGCGCTGCGAGTGGACGCCTGGCGAGCCATTGCAATTCGTCGGGCCTCATGACCAGATCTCGCACGATATCGGTTGGTTCGATGCCGGTTTCCCGCGCCAGCGTATCGATTGCGGTGACGGCGTAGGCCTCGTCGGAGTGGTGGATGTAAGCGGCGAATCGATCGAAGGCATCCCATTGCTGCTGCGGACTGTCGAGCACCAGCCGTTCCGTGCCGCGGCCGAAATCGAAGCGGATTTCTCGTGTCTGGCGCAGCAGGACGGCGAGCGTCTCCCACCAGATACTGTGCGAACCTTCGGCAAAACCCTTGGTGACGAACACCGTGAACGGCGCCCGGTGCCGCTCGAAGACTGGCAGCGCGTATTCCAGATTGTTGACGTAGCCGTCGTCGAGTGTGAAGGCCGCGAACGGTCGCCCGTCGTCGGGTTCCGCAAGCAGCGCCGGCACGGCGTCGAGCGGCACGAAGCGATAGCCCGACCGTGTCAGGCGCTGCAGCGCTGCATTGAGAAAGCGGGGGGTAATTTCAAGATGCGCGTTGGGCTCGAAGTCCTGGGGAATGTGCGGACGGACATGATGCAGCGTGAAGACGACGCCACGCCCGCGCGCTGCGCGCATCAGTCCAGCCGAGGCGAGCAGCGAGGAGACTTCCAGCCCGGCGCCGATCGCCGCGCGTTTTGCCAGTCGCTTCCAATGTCCTGTCATGCGGCGTCCGTCCCCTGCGATCGCCGGAGATTAGCGAGCCCGACTTAAGCCTTGCTGAATCCCGAAGGTGGACAAGTCCTTTTATATCCGGTTAACCAAGACAATGAAAAGGCTAGAAAAATGGTAGGCGTTGCCTCAAAGTCGCGCCAAACTTGCGGCTTCTGTCACATTACGGGACAAATGCCGGTCCTATCGGGAGCCGGGGGCATCAAGGGGAAGTGCATGAAAAAGCTTTTGGCGGCTGTTTTGACCGTGACGCTTGCCGTTTCGGCGCCTCTTGCTGCGCTTGCCGGCAGCGCTTCTCTGGTCCTTGATGCCCGAACCGGCAAGGTTCTCGCCGCCGAAAACGCCGATACGCTGAACCATCCGGCGTCGCTGACGAAGATGATGACGCTCTATCTCACCTTCGAAGCTTTGAAGCGCGGCAATATCTCCTGGGACACGCAGGTCGCGATGTCGAAATATGCCGCCGCACGGCCGCCGACCAAGCTTGGTGTCAAAGCGGGCGGCACGATCACCGTGCGCGAGGCGGTCTATGGCATGATCGTCAAATCCGCCAACGATGCGGCCGCCGCCATGGCCGAGAAGCTCGGCGGCTCCGAAAGCGGCTTTGCCCGGATGATGACGGCAAAGGCCCGCCAGCTCGGAATGAGCCGAACCGTCTTCGTCAACGCATCGGGCCTGCCGGACAGCAGCCAGGTGACGACCGCGCGTGACATGTCGACTCTTGCGGTGGCGCTGATGAGGAACTATCCGAACGAATACCGGCTGTTTTCGGTGGCAAGCTTCAATTTCCGTGGCCGAACCGTGCGCGGCCACAATAATCTCATGTACCGCTATCAGGGCATGGACGGTATCAAGACCGGTTACACCAACGCCTCCGGCTTCAATCTCGTCAGTGCCGTGAAGGACGGCAACCGCCGGGTGGTCGGCGTCGTGTTCGGCGGTCGCACCGCCCGCAGCCGCGACGACAAGATGGCGGCGTTGCTCGATCGTTATCTCGGCCGCGCCTCGTCTTCTGGCGGCGCCGGGCTGGTAGCGAGCGTCGGCGCTACAGAACCTGTCGAAGTCGCTTCGGCGGCCGATGCTTCCGATGTTCCGGTGCCGCTGAACGCACGGCGTCCGGCCGGCGAGCCCGCGCCGAAGAACCTGGCCCCCAAAAATCTTGCCGCGAACAGCCTCGCCTACGCCGATGATGCCGTCGTCCCGCTGGAACGCCCTACCGCAATGGACGAGATCTTGACCGCTGACAAGGCGGCGAAGACCTCGGCAGAGAAGGCCGATGGAAACTGGCAGATCCAGATTTCGGCCGCCCCGAGCGCCGATGCGGCGCGTGCGCTTCTCAACCAAGCCAAGTCGGAAGGCGGTGCGCCGCTCGTCTCGGCCTCTCCCTACACCGAGGCTGTGGGGCAGGGGGCGAACAAGATCTATCGCGCCCGTTTCGTCGGCTTCGCCAGCAAGGACGCCGCCGAGTCCGCCTGCGACGCGCTGAAGCAACGGTCTTACGATTGCATGCTGCTGCCGGACCACGGCTGATCGCCGTCCGAGCACTCTGGACAATCATCGGGAATCAGGGTTCTCCTTCATAAACAAAAGGAGAACATCCATGTTGCGCCGTCTCGCCGACCAGTTCGAAACGTCTTCCTCTTCCCATGTCGCCGCAAACGGCATTGAGCGTGACGCCGATTGGTTTCTTCTGAAGCTGCAGGAGGAAATGGGCGAGCTCACCCAGGCCTGGAACCGCCTGACCGGCCGCGGCCGCGCGAAGGGCCGCTCGGCTGAAGACATGCAGCGTGACCTCGCCGACGAGGCCGCCGACGTACTTGGACACCTCCTGCTGTTTGCTCGCCGCAATGAGATCGATCTCGCCGCCGCGATCGAGCGGAAGTGGCTGTTTCAGCCATCATGACCTTCTGAAAGCTTCGGTCAGCCGACCTTATATCGGTAGAATTTGCTGTCCACCGCCATCAGCGGGAACGAGCGGGGCAGGGCGGTCTTGGCGATCTCTGTAAAGCCGTTCTTCTCGTAGAAGCGATGCGCGGCGAGGAATTTGTCGGTCGTGCCGAGAAAAATGTCGGTGAGGCCGGCATCCCTGGCATGGGCGAACAGGCGATCGAGAAGCAGCGCCGCCACGCCGTGCTCGCGGCCGCGAACCTCAGCGGCGACGAACATCTTGCGCAGCGCCGCATGGTCGTTGCCGATATCCTTGAGCCCGACCGTGCCGACGATGGCGCCATTCTTGACGGCGACCCAGAACTGTCCTTTGCCGCATTGATAGAAATCCGGGATGACCCTGAGATCCGGTTGAGCATCGGCGGTAATGTCGATACCGAATTCCTCGCGCTGGATCGGCAGGATGACCGATAGCACGGCATCCGCATCATCGGCGGCAAAGGGTCTGATTTCGATGTCCGACATCAGCGCCTCCCGCCTCAGGCCTGCGTGCCGCCGACCGTGATCTGATCCATGCGCAGATGCGGCTGGCCGACGCCGACGGGAACCCATTGGCCGGCCTTACCGCAATTGCCGATGCCGGTGTCGAGCTTCATGTCGTTGCCGATCATCGATACCCGCTTCATCGCATCCGGCCCGTTGCCGATCAGCATCGCGCCCTTGATCGGCGCACCGATCTTGCCGTTCTCGATCAGGTAAGCCTCGGTGCAACCGAAGACGAACTTGCCGGAGGTGATGTCCACCTGGCCGCCACCGAAGGAGACGGCATAGATGCCCTTTTTCACCGAGGCGATGATCTCGTCCGGCGTTTTATCCCCGCCGAGCATATAGGTGTTGGTCATGCGCGGCATCGGCACATGCGCGTAGCCCTGGCGGCGACCGTTGCCGGTGGGCTCCATGCCCATCAGCCGGGCATTTTGCCGGTCCTGCATATAGCCGACGAGCTTGCCGTTCTCGATCAGCACATTATAGGCGGACGGCGTGCCTTCGTCGTCAATGGTGATCGAGCCGCGGCGGCTGTCGATCGTGCCGTCGTCGACGACGGTCACGCCGGGAGCCGCCACCATCTGGCCGAGGAGGCCGGCAAAGGCCGACGTTTTCTTGCGATTGAAATCGCCTTCCAGCCCGTGGCCGACGGCCTCGTGCAGCATGACGCCCGGCCAGCCGGAGCCGAGAACGACGTCCATCGTGCCCGCCGGCGCGTCGATGGCTTCGAGATTGACGAGCGCCTGGCGCAATGCCTCGTCCGCACCCAGCTTCCAGCTTCCCGTCGCAATGAAATCGCCGAAACCGATGCGGCCGCCCTGGCCGTAGGAGCCGCTTTCCTGCCGCTCGCCTTCGCCGACCACGACGGAGACATTGATGCGCGTCATCGGCCGGATGTCCTTCACGCGATGGCCATCGGCGCGCAGGATGTCGACCACCTGCCAGCTTGCCGCAACCGACGCGGTGACCTGTCTCACCTTGTCGTTCTTGTTCCTGAGATAGGCGTCGATCTCTGTCAGCACCTTTACCTTCTCCTCGAAGGTCGGCGAGCCGATCGGATTGTCGTCGGTATAGAGCTTGCGGTTCGTACCCTGGGGCGCTGCCGCGTAAGAGCCGGAATAGCCGCGCGTTACGGCGCCGACCGCATCGGCTGCCCGCTTCAGCGCCGAAACGGAAAGATCGCCCGCATGCGCATAACCGACAGCTTCGCCGGCAACCGCACGCAAGCCGAAACCCTGTTCGGTGTTGAAGCTGCCGCCCTTGAGGCGACCATTGTCGAAGGTCAGCGATTCCGCCTGCGCATGTTCGATAAAGAGCTCTCCGTCATCGGCGCCAGCAAGCGCCTCGGCCACATGCTTGCGCATCACGGCTTCGTCGGCATCGAAAAGCGTCAGGAGATCGGTGGTCATAATAGGGCTCCAATGGGCATGCGTTCAGGAAAGCGCTTACTTCCCTAGATAGGGCTCAACCTGATGCCGAGTGAAGCCCCGCCCCGAATTATTCTTTGCCGGGCAGGACGATCTCGGAGATAGAAGGCCCCTCCAAAGCACTGTAAGAGTTTATCGCTTTGCGCCGGACGGCGACAGAACCTTGTTGAATAATCAGTTTGAGGGGCAATTTGTTCGAAATGATGAGACGCGGTGCGAGCGGAGTCGTTTTCGCTCTTCTTTTTCCTATGACATGTCTGGGGGCCGACAACTGGCTGGAGAAGGTCTTTCCCGATCCGGAGCAATGCCTTGAGCTAGACGGAATGATCTACTTCAATTTTGACGATAAAGAGTTGGTGGTTAGGGGGTATCAAAAGGCTAAAGTTCAAAAGCATATCACCGCCCGGGATGTGATCGCCCGCGAGGAATGCAAGGGTGGCGCCGGGATTGCTTCGCCGTCGGTAAACAAGCCGGGCGAGTTCTTTGGAAATCAGTATTCTACATTCGAAATTCCGGGTTCAGGACAGTCGAATGACGGATGCTTTACGGCATCATCCTACAACCTCGTGTTCTCGAAGCCGGCTGCGGCGCTCAGGGACGAGATTGAAAGGCGCACGGGAAAGAAGCTGGAAATATACTCACCCACCCGTCCCCGTGACGGCAGTGCGGATGAGATGCCCGGTTACATTGTCGACGCAAGCGATCACTCTGAGTATGTTTGCAGCTTTTCCGAATATGATTGAACTCGGAACTCGCTGATCGAGTCGATGGCCTCACGGCAGGGCGTCGAAGCCCTCGGCGAAACCTTTGAGGTCGACCGGAATGCCGATGCCTTCCTCCGGCGTCTGGAAGACGATGAAGGTCGCCTGCGCGCCGCTGCGGAAGGTCTTGAGCAGTTCGTCCTCAAGCACGACCTCGGCATAGCAGCCATCGGCGAAACAACGGACGAAATAAGCGCGGCCGATATCCTTGCCGTCGACATTGAGCCCGAGCCCGTTCGGCAGGAGCACGCCGAGGGGTGCCAGCACGCGGAGAATCTTCGACTTGCGGTCGGCCGTCTTCAAGACGACGACGGAAAGTCCGACCTCCGGCCGATCCTCGGCGATGACATTCTGCATCAGCGCGCATTGTTCGGTCGAGGCGCCTGCCGGCTTGTCACAGACAACTGACCATGCTCCGTGGTTGGATTTTACCGTGCCGGGGGCCTGCGGCTGTGTCTGGCCGGGCGTCACCTGTTCGATATTGGGGCTGGCCGGTGTCGGATGCTGTTGGGCCGGAGCCGGAGCGGGCGTGGATGCGGGAGGCTTGGCCTGCGAAGGAGTGGGTTGCTGCTGTGCGAAAGCGGGCATCGTCGCCGCGGCCGCGATGCTGGCAGTCACGACGAGCGACTGCGCGAGGGAACGGAAACCCATGGAAACCTCTGGATATCGAATCATTGCGGCTATTGTTGAAGCTGCCCACCGGAAATGAAAAGCCCCACCCCGTGAAAACCGGGGGACTGCGGCAGAAATTGGACCTTTGGGCAATAATGTTCGGCGGTCGGATTGGCCGGAAAGGCGATTTTTCATATGCTGATGAAAAATTTGGGATGTTTTGCCGTTCGGGCTGCCTATGCTTTGAGCAAAAATGCCGCATAGACAATTGCTCTGGCCTGTTGCGGCAAATGCCAAACTGTGGTTTGAAGCGCTGAAGATGGCAAGGATTCTGCGTTCGATTTTGCAGGTCAAGCGCTCGAGGGAGATAATAAGGTGATGAAGAAGGCTTATGCAGCTCTGACCGCGCTGGTCTGTCTGCTTTTTGCTTCCGGCACATATGCCGACCAGCCGATGCCGTGGCAGGCGACGTTGCAGCCGGCGGCGACGCCGATCATGCGGGAAATTCATTGGTTCGAACAATATACCCTGTGGTTTATCGTTCCGATCACGCTCTTCGTTCTGATCCTGCTCATTGTTGTCTGCTTCAAGTTCCGCGCCAGCGCGAACCCGGTTCCTTCGAGGACGAGCCACAACACGCTGATCGAGGTCATCTGGACCGTGGGGCCGGTCCTGGTGCTGCTTCTCCTCGCCATTCCCTCGTTCAACCTTCTGACGGCGCAGCTGACGCTGCCCGAAAACCCCGATGTGACGATCAAGGCGACCGCCACCCAATGGCAGTGGAACTATGAGTACGAGGGTTCGGGCGAAACGCCGCTCGCCTTCGATTCCTATCTGCTGAAGGATCAGGACCGCGCAGCCGCCGGCAAGGAAGACAAGTCGGTCTACCCGCGCCTTCTCGCCGTCGACAACGAACTGGTTTTGCCTGTTAACAAGACGGTGCGCGTTCTCGTGACCTCTGCGCCGACCGACGTCATCCACGCCTTCGCCATGCCGTCCTTCGGCGTCAAGATCGATGCCGTGCCGGGCCGCCTGAACGAAACCTGGTTCAGGGCCGAGCGCGAAGGCCTGTTCTATGGCCAGTGTTCCGAGCTCTGCGGCAAGGACCATGCGTTCATGCCGATCGCCATCCGCGTCGTCTCCGAGGACAAGTACAAGCAGTGGCTGACCACGGCCGCCAGCGACCTGCCCGGCGCCTACAAGACACTCATGGCCGCAACCGATGGTCCCGCAAAGACCGTCGACGTCGCCGAAGCACAGTAATTAAAGGGGATCGGGACAATGGCTGGACCTTCCGCTCACGACAATCATTCTCATGATCATGCTCATCACGATCATGCGCATGATGATCACCATGATCACTCGCACAAGCCAAGCTTTGTCAATCGCTGGCTGTTCTCGACGAACCACAAGGACATCGGCACGCTCTACCTGATCTTCGCGATCATCGCCGGCATCATCGGTGGCGCGCTTTCCGTCGCCATGCGCATGGAGCTGCAGGAACCGGGCATCCAGATCTTCCACGGCCTCGCCTCTATGGTCTACGGCTATGAGGGCGATGCCGCGATCGACGGCGCCAAGCAGATGTTCAACATGTTCACGACAGCGCATGCGCTGATCATGATCTTCTTCATGGTCATGCCGGCGATGATCGGTGGTTTCGCCAACTGGATGGTGCCGATCATGATCGGCGCGCCCGACATGGCTTTCCCGCGCCTGAACAACATCTCTTTCTGGCTGATCGTTCCCGCCTTCGCTCTCCTGCTGCTGTCGATGTTCGTCGAGGGCCCGGCAGGCGCCTACGGCACGGGCGGCGGCTGGACGATGTATCCGCCGCTTGCAACGAGCGGCACGCCGGGTCCGGCGGTCGACCTTGCGATCTTCGCACTCCACATTGCCGGCGCCTCGTCGATCCTCGGTGCGATCAACTTCATCACCACGATCCTGAACATGCGCGCGCCCGGCATGACGCTGCACAAGATGCCGCTGTTTGCCTGGTCCGTGCTGATCACGGCCTTCCTGCTCTTGCTGTCGCTGCCGGTTCTGGCGGGCGGCATCACCATGCTGCTGACCGACCGTAACTTCGGCACCTCCTTCTTCTCTCCGGAAGGCGGCGGCGACCCGATCCTCTACCAGCACCTGTTCTGGTTCTTCGGTCACCCCGAGGTTTACATTCTCATCCTGCCGGGCTTCGGCATGATCAGCCACATCATCTCGACCTTCTCGAAGAAGCCGATCTTCGGCTACCTCGGCATGGCCTACGCCATGGTCGCGATCGGCGCCGTCGGCTTCGTCGTTTGGGCGCACCACATGTACACGGTCGGCCTGTCGCTTGACGCGCAGCGCTACTTCGTCTTCGCGACGATGGTCATCGCCGTTCCGACGGGCGTGAAGATCTTCTCCTGGATCGCGACGATGTGGGGCGGCTCGATCTCGTTCCGCACGCCGATGATCTGGGCGATTGGCTTCATCTTCCTGTTCACGGTCGGCGGCGTCACCGGCGTCCAGCTCGCCAATGCCGGTCTCGACCGTTCGCTGCATGACACCTATTACGTCGTGGCCCACTTCCACTACGTTCTGTCGCTCGGCGCCGTCTTCGCGATCTTTGCGGGCTGGTACTACTGGTTCCCGAAGATGACCGGCTACATGTACAACGAGTTCCTCGGCAAGCTGCATTTCTGGATCATGTTCATCGGCGTCAACCTGGTGTTCTTCCCGCAGCACTTCCTCGGTCTCGCCGGCATGCCGCGCCGCTATATCGATTATCCGGATGCCTTTGCCGGCTGGAATTATGTTTCCTCCGTCGGCTCCTACATCTCGGCCTTCGGTGTACTGGTGTTCCTCTTCTGCGTCTTCGAGGCCTTCGCCAAGAAGCGTCTCGCCGGCGAAAATCCGTGGGGTGAGGGCGCGACGACGCTCGAATGGCAGCTGCCTTCGCCGCCACCCTACCACCAGTGGGAACAGCTTCCGCGCATCAAGTAAATTGCGCAGGCATCAGGACGCCGCATTCGATACGGCGTCCTGATATTGAGACATTCAGGACGGAATGATGACGGTTATCGACAATCACGAGGCGCTTGCGGAGGACGGCGAAATGTCGGAAGCAAGTGCGCGCGATTATTTCGAGCTCTTGAAGCCACGAGTGATGTCGCTCGTGGTCTTCACCGCCTTTGCCGGCCTCGTGCTGGCGCCGGGCCACATCAATCCGGTCCTTGGCCTGATCGCCATCCTCTGCATTGCCGTCGGCGCAGGCGCCTCCGGCGCGCTGAACATGTGGTACGATGCCGATATCGACGCGGTCATGAGCCGCACCGCCAAGCGTCCGATTCCGGCCGGTCGCATCGCGCCGTCCGAAGCACTTGCGTTTGGCCTGGTGCTTTCAGGCTTTTCGGTCGTGATCCTCGGCCTTGCCGTCAATTGGCTCTCCGCGGCGATCCTCGCCTTCACGATCTTCTTCTATGCCGTCGTCTACACTATGTGGCTGAAGCGCTCGACGCCGCAGAATATTGTCATCGGCGGCGCCGCCGGCGCCTTCCCGCCGATGATCGGCTGGGCCTGTGTCACGAACTCGGTGACGATCGAGAGCATCGTTCTTTTCTTCATCATCTTCCTGTGGACCCCGGCGCACTTTTGGGCGCTCGCGCTCTTCAAGATGCGCGACTACGAGGCCGTCGGCGTGCCGATGCTGCCGAACGTCGCCGGCGAGCGCGTAACCAAGCATCAGATCGTCGCCTATGCGGTGCTGACCGCGATCTGCGGGGTGTTGCCGTCCTTCCTCGGTTTTGCGAGCTTTGGCTATGGCCTCGTCGCCGCCGCCCTCGGCGCGGTCTTCATTTACTGTTCCATCGCCGTCTGGCGCATGCCCGACGGCGATCTGAAGATGATCCCGGCGAAGAAGCTCTTCGGCTTCTCGATCTTTTATCTCTTCGCCGTGTTCTCCGCCTTGATGTTCGACCGGCTGGCCTCGGTGCTCGCCTCACACGCCGGAGGTTGGTTCTGATGGAACTGGTCAAGCTCACAGAATCGCAGCGCAAATCGCGCCGCAACCGTAACGTTGCTCTCGGGTTGGCGCTTGCCGGCCTCGTCATCCTCTTCTACGCGATCACCATCGTGAAGTTCAGCGGGGGAATGGCCGGATGAGCGAAAACGCCGGCGCGCCGAAGAAACAGGGCCGCAACAACGGCGCCGTTGTCATGATGTGCCTGAGTTTCGTCTTCGGCATGGGGGCGATGAGCTATGCCGCCGTGCCGCTCTACCGCATCTTCTGTCAGGTGACGGGCTATAACGGCACCACGCAGCGCGTCGAGCAGATGTCGAGCGTCGTTCTCGACCGCAAGATGCGCGTTACCTTCGACGCCAATGTTGCTCCCGGCCTGCAATGGAATTTCAAGCCGGTCGAGCGCGAGGTCAATCCGAAGATCGGCGAAACCATCCAGGTCAAATTCATCGCCGAGAATCGCTCGAACGAGACCCAGCGCGGCCAGGCGGTTTTTAACGTCACGCCGGGCGAAGCGGGCGCTTATTTCAACAAGGTGCAATGTTTCTGCTTTACGGAAACGGACCTGAAGCCAGGCGAGAAGCTGGAAATGCCGGTGGTGTTCTACATTGATCCGGAGATCGTCAAGGCCGTGGAATCCAAGGATATCCATACGGTCACGCTGTCATATACGTTCTACCCGAAAGAGGGACCGAAGCCTTTGGCTTCGAATGAGGGTGGAGCGGTGAAGATTGAAAAGAAACTTTGATCAAGGCTCGTTTCCGGTTAAGCCGGGAGCGGAGTGAAGGAAGATATCCGGGGATAGCTACATGGCCGATGCTCATCAGAAGAACCACGACTACCACATTATCGATCCGAGCCCGTGGCCGATTCTCGCCTCGCTTGGCGCCTTCATCATGGCGATCGGCGGCGTCTGCTACATGCGCTACCTGAGCGCCGGTTCCTTCAAGGTCGCCGGAATGGAACTTGCCAATCCCTGGCTCTTCTATATCGGCCTGGCGCTGGTTCTCTACGTCATGTACGGCTGGTGGGCTGATACGGTAAAGGAAGCCCATGAGGGCTCCCACACCCGCGTCGTGTCGCTGCACCTGCGCTACGGCATGATCATGTTCATCGCTTCGGAAGTGATGTTCTTCGTTGCCTGGTTCTGGGCCTATTTCGACGCCAGCCTCTATCCGAACGAAGCGATTCAGGCTGCCCGCATGCTCTACACGGGTGGCACCTGGCCGCCGAAGGGCATCGAAGTCCTCGATCCCTGGCATCTGCCGATCTACAACACCGTCATCCTGCTCCTCTCCGGCACGACGGTCACCTGGGCGCACCATGCGCTGCTGCACAACGACCGCAAGGGCCTCATCCAGGGCCTGACGCTGACGGTGCTGCTCGGCATCCTGTTTTCCTGCGTGCAGGCCTACGAATATGCCCACGCCCCGTTCGCCTTCAAGAATTCGATCTACGGCGCGACCTTCTTCATGGCGACCGGCTTCCACGGCTTCCACGTCCTGGTCGGCACGATCTTCCTGCTGGTCTGCCTGCTCCGCGCTCTGCGCGGCGACTTCACCCCGAAGCAGCATTTCGGCTTCGAGGCGGCCGCCTGGTACTGGCACTTCGTCGACGTCGTCTGGCTGTTCCTGTTCTTCTGCATCTACGTCTGGGGCGGCTGGGGTGCTCCGGTGGCTGCAGGCTGATCGGAACGATATTCAAGCGAAAGGCGGGCCTGGTGCCCGCCTTTTTTGTGTGCGCCAGGCATGGCGCGTGGTGCGAGAGCACCGTTTGACCGGGATGGTATCCGGTTGATGACTTGGAGGTGAAAGTCCTCTGCAGGCCCTGGTGATGGGAACTGCTAGCCGAACAACAAGGGCGTCGTTGCAAGGCGAGGTCTGAAGGAAGTTGTAAGCAAAGTGCCGGCCTGACGAACAGGAAACGCATATGAGGCGACCGCATCCGGACGAAGGTGCACAAATGCCTGAAGTCCAATATCACCCGGAGGATGCGGCCGTAGATGCGACAGGTATATGGCACGAAGGTCACGCGTCTTACCCTGGGAGACCTGCCGACCTGCCCCTGGTTTCAGGTGTGCTACCGGCGTCGCGAGGCGTCGGGATGGGGCGGCAGGGGTCAGCAGAAGCCGTATTAGCCGACCAAGCGGTGAAGGGCCGAACATTGAGTGCCGGACGGAGGCCGGTCTTTCGATGGTGAGGACAGACGCAGAAGACGGGGCTGAGACGCCCCGTGCCCATGCTGAGAGCAGCGGCCGGAAGCCGCGAGGGCAGGCATTGGGTGCATCAGACACCACGGCAGGGCCGGGATCCTCTCGACCGGAGGCGAATGAGCGACTGATGGAGGCGATCCTCAGCCGCGAGAACATGATGGCGGCTTACCGCCGGGTGGTGGCGAACAAGGGTGCGCCGGGTATCGATAAGATGTCTGTCGAGCAATTGAAGCCATACCTTGCGGAGCATTGGCCGCGCATCAGAGAAGACCTGCTGGCGGACCGCTACAGACCGACGCCGGTGCGTGGGGTGGAAATCCCCAAGCCTGGCGGCAAAGGGATGCGGCAATTGGGCATCCCGACGGTCCTGGACCGACTCATCCAGCAGGCGATGCATCAGGTGCTGATGCCGATCTTCGACCCGGACTTCTCTGCTTCCTCCTACGGCTTCCGGCCGGGGCGGAGCGCCCACGACGCGGTTCTTGCCGCCCGGTCTTATGTGGCCGGCGGCCGTCGCTTTGTGGTCGATCTTGATTTGGAGAAGTTCTTCGACCGAGTGAACCACGATGTCTTGATGGCACGCGTGGCACGCAAAATCGGAGACACGCAGGTGCTGCGGTTGATCCGCCGTTACCTGCAGGCTGGGCTGATGACGGGCGGGATCGTAACGGCACGCAGCGAAGGCACGCCGCAAGGCGGTCCACTCTCGCCGCTGCTGTCAAATATCCTGCTCGACGATCTCGACAAGGAATTGGAGCGGCGCGGTCATGCCTTCTGCCGCTACGCCGACGACTGCAACGTCTATGTACGTTCGCAGCATGCCGGCGAGCGGGTCATGGCCTCGCTCACCTGCTTCCTTACCGAACGGCTGAAGCTCACGGTCAATGGCGCGAAGAGTGCCGTGGACCGTCCATGGAAGCGTACCTTCCTCGGCTACACCATGACCGCCCACAAGGCGCCGCGTCTGCGGATCGCGGCGTCGAGCGTGGCGCGGTTCAGGGGCAAGCTGAAGGCTGCCTTCCGTGCCGGGCGCGGTCGCGCCCTTGGCGCCACCATCAAAGACCTTACCCCGATCCTGCATGGCTGGATTGCTTACTTCCGGCTGACCGACAGTAAGGGGATTCTCGAGGACCTTGATGGCTGGCTGCGGCGCAGGTTGCGCTGCATCCTGTGGCGGCAATGGAAGAAACCGGCCACGCGCGCTATGCGGTTGAGGCAACGAGGACTGACGGAACAGCGTGCCCGTGACTCGGCGGGGAACGGCCACGGCCCTTGGTGGAATGCCGGGGCCAGCCACATGAACGACGCCTTCCGAAAAGCCTTCTTCGAACAGCTGGGGCTAGTCTCACTCCAACAGGAACTCCGACGCCTAAACCACACTCGATGAACCGCCGTGTACGGAACCGTTCGCACGGTGGTGTGGGAGGAGGGTGCCGCAAGGCTCCCTCCTACCCGATTTCAGCGGCCGCCGGCGATCCGTTCGAAGGCCGAAGGCGTGGGAATGCCGAGATCAAGCTGGTGGCGGATGGCCTCGGCACATTCGAGCGCGGTCAGCACTGAGGTATCGACCTCCATGTCGTAGATGCCCGGGCGGTGCACCTCGTCCTGCCAGCGCTGTACCGGTTCGGGAACCGGCACGTCTTCGGTGGCGCCGAGGTAAAGCGTCTCGCGCCCCTCTTGCTTAATCTCCCGCCGCTGCATGATCGTCTCGATTGGACAGCGCACGCCGACGAACAGCACGGAGAAGCCTTCAAGGCGCCGGGCGCAATCGCCGAGAATGCCGAGCGGCTGCGAATAGCTGTCATGATGGCCGAGATCGGCCACCACATTGAACCCCAAGCCGGCGTGAATGGCGATCGATTCATAGAGTGCCGCGTAGAAAAACGGCACGAGTTCCTCGAGATCCGGCCGCTCGCCGCCGGGCCTCAGGCCGAGGCCGGGCAGGTAGCGCTTCGGCGTCATGGCATTGTAGGCATCGACGCCGAGGTTGATCCACGGCCCCTCGAATTCGTCCTGGATCGCGTGTGCAATGCTGGATTTGCCGCTTCGCGGCGCGCCGTTCAGGATAATGATCTGTCCGGCATGGCTGTCATTGGTCATCAGTCTTCTTCTTCTGTTTGGCGCGAATCGGTGAGGCGAAACCGCGCAGGCATTTCCATTCGGGATGCGAATACTTTATGGGAGAGTTAAGGCAGACGACGAAAAGCCGTCCGCATGGAGATGGGCATGAGTGAAGACAGCGCGCAATTTCCGCCGGTCGATCCGGTAAAGACCGGCATCAAGGGGTGCTGCCCCCGCTGCGGCCATGGCAAGCTGTTCGATGGTCTGCTCGGCGTGAAGCCACGCTGCGCCTCCTGCGGACTCGATTATTCCTTCGCCGATTCCGGCGACGGTCCGGCCGTCTTCGTCATCCTCATCGTCGGCTTCATCATTATCGGGATGGTGCTGTGGCTGCAGGTGAACTACGGGCCGCCGATCTGGGTGCACATCCTGCTCTTCGGTCCGCTGACGATCATCCTGTCTCTGCTGACGCTGCGCTGGTTCAAGGGCATCCTGATTGCCATGCAATACCGCCATAATGCCCGCGAAGGACGTTTGAGTGACTGATATCGACCACGCCGCACCACGCCGCCGGCTGCCTGTCGCAACCGGAATTCTGGTGCTGATCGCGCTCGCCATTCTGCTTTCGCTCGGAACCTGGCAGGTGCAGCGCCTCTATTGGAAGGAAGGCCTGCTCGCCGATATCGCCGCGCGCCAGGTTGCAGCGCCTGTGCCGCTTGCCGATATCGAGGCAATGGCGGCTGCAAGCGGCGATATTGAATACCGCAAGGTCACCGCCACCGGCCGCTACGTCAACAACAAGGAGCGGCACTTCTTCGCCACATGGCGCGGCCAGACCGGCTTTTACGTCTATACTCCGCTCGAGCTTGCCGACGGGCGCTATCTCTTCGTCAATCGCGGCTTCGTTCCCTACGAGAACAAGGAGCCGGAAATGCGCATGCAGGGCCAGTTGACCGATCAGCAGACGGTCACGGGTCTCGCGCGCTCAAAATTAGCCGGCAAGCCTTCCTGGGTGGTGCCCGACAACGACGTCGCCAAGAACATCTTCTACTGGAAGGATCTCGACGTCATGGCCGAGAGCGTCGGGCTGGACAAGGCGCGCGTCATTCCGTTTTTCGTCGACGCCGATGCCACTCCCAATCCGGCGGGACTGCCGATCGGCGGCGTCACCCAGGTGGATCTGCCGAACGACCATTTGCAATATGCCTTTACCTGGTACGGGCTTGCTGCGGTGCTGGTTGTCGTGGTCGCGATCTCCTGGTTCCGCAAGACCGGCAAGGCAGCTGCGCAATAGTATCGCTTCAATTCTCGACCATATTGGGCTAGAGGTCCCTAATCTCTCAACCCGGAAAAGACATGAACATTGCGGCGAAACCTCCCTTGACGATCAGGCTCTGCGGTCCTCGCGGCTTTTGCGCCGGCGTCGATCGCGCCATCCAGATCGTCGTGCTGGCGTTGAAATCCTATGGCGCGCCTGTTTATGTGCGCCACGAGATCGTCCACAATCGTTATGTCGTCGAGGGGCTGGAGGCCAAGGGCGCCGTCTTTGTCGAGGAACTGGACGAGATCCCGGCCGAACATCGCGCCCAGCCGGTCGTTTTCTCCGCCCATGGCGTGCCGAAATCCGTGCCGGAAGATGCGGTGAGCCGTAACCTCTTCTATCTCGACGCCACCTGCCCGCTGGTCTCCAAGGTCCACAAGCAGGCGATGCGCCACAATCGCCTCGGCCGCCATGTCGTCCTCATCGGCCATGCCGGCCATCCGGAAGTGATCGGCACGATGGGGCAGCTGCCGGAGGGGTCCGTTTCGCTGATAGAAACGATTGAGGATGCCGACGCATACCAGCCCGACGATCCCGACAATCTCGGTTACGTCACGCAGACGACGCTTTCGGTCGACGATACGGCCGGCGTCATCGCCCGCCTGAACGAGCGCTTCCCGAACCTGACGGCGCCGGCGGCCGATTCGATCTGTTATGCGACGACCAACCGCCAGGAAGTGGTGAAGCAGGCAGCCCCCGGCTGCGATCTCTTCATCATCGTCGGCGCCCCCAATTCTTCCAATTCCAAGCGCCTGGTCGAAGTGGCGCTCAGGGCAGGGGCGAAGAAATCGATTCTCGTGCAGCGCGCCGCCGAGCTCGACTGGGACGAGATCGGAGCGATTTCGACGCTTGGCCTTTCCGCCGGCGCCTCGGCGCCCGAAGTCATCGTCAACGAGATCATCGAGGCTTTCCGCGCCCGCTTCGACGCCCGCGTCGAACTGGCCGAGACGGTACAGGAAAACGAACATTTCCTCGTCAACCGCGAACTGCGCAACATCGAGCTGACGACCGCCGACATGGCCTTCGTCAACGGTTAGGTCGAACCGCAACGCAGCCCGGCCATTGAACCGGGCAATCCAATATCAACAATGCAAAGACGAGACCTCACTTGGCAGTCTATACCGATATCGCCGAAGACGATCTGAAGTGGTTCCTGACGGAGTACGATGCGGGAAGCCTGCTTTCCTATAAGGGCATTGCCGAGGGCGTCGAAAACTCCAATTTCCTGCTTCATACTTCCAAGGATCCGCTGATCCTGACGCTCTACGAGAAGCGTGTGGAAAAGAGTGACCTGCCGTTCTTCCTTGGTCTGATGCAGCATCTTTCCGCCCGCGGCCTTTCCTGCCCGTTGCCGCTGCCGCGCCGGGACGGCGCGCTGCTGGGCTCGCTCTCCGGTCGTCCCGCCGCTCTGATCTCCTTTCTCGAAGGCATGTGGCTGAGAAAGCCCGAGGCGAAGCATTGCCGTGAGGTCGGCAAGGCGCTCGCCCAGATGCACGTGGCCGGTGAAGGCTTCGAGTTGAAGCGTCCGAATGCGCTTTCGATCGATGGCTGGCGGGCGCTCTGGGAAAAATCCGAGGATCGCGCCGGCGAAGTCGAGCCCGGCCTGCGGGATGAGATCCGAAGCGAACTCGATTTCCTCTCCGGCGCCTGGCCGGCAAGCCTGCCGGCCGGCGTCATCCACGCCGATCTCTTTCCCGACAATGTTTTCTTCTTGGGTGACCAGCTCTCGGGCTTGATCGATTTCTATTTCGCCTGCAACGACCTTCTCGCCTATGACGTTTCGATTTGCCTGAATGCCTGGTGCTTCGAGAAGGATGGCGCTTACAACATTACCAAGGGCACGGCGATGCTCGAGGGTTACCAGAGTGTCCGACCGTTGAGCGATGGCGAAATCGCTGCATTGCCAATACTGTCTCGCGGTTCGGCGCTGCGTTTCTTCCTGACGCGGCTCTACGATTGGCTGACGACGCCGGAAGGCGCCATGGTCACCAAGAAGGACCCGCTCGAATATCTCCGCAAGCTGCGGTTCCACCGCCAGATCAACTCGCCGGCGGAATACGGATTGAGCCTATGAAGCATGTCGATATCTTCACTGACGGCGCATGCTCCGGCAATCCCGGCCCTGGCGGCTGGGGGGCCGTGCTGCGTTATGGCGATGTCGAAAAAGAGCTTTTCGGCGGCGAGCCGGATACGACAAACAATCGCATGGAGCTGCTGGCGGCAATCTCTGCCCTGTCGGCGTTGAAGAGCCCCTGCGAGGTCGACCTTTATACCGACAGCGCCTATGTCAAGGACGGCATCTCCAAGTGGATTTTCGGCTGGAAGAAAAACGGCTGGAAAACCGCCGACAAGAAGCCGGTCAAGAATGCCGAGCTCTGGCAGGCGCTTGAGGAAGCCCGCAACCGCCACAAGGTGACGCTGCACTGGGTCAAGGGCCACGCCGGCCATCCGGAAAACGAACGCGCCGACGAACTCGCCCGCAGGGGAATGGAGCCTTTCAAAAAGGGCAAAGCGGTTTCGTTTTAATCAGTTCGCATTTTATCTGAGTTCGAAAGCGCGCCGAAATTTCCGTCGGATATATTGCGCTCAGATACGGAGATTTGCGGATGACGCTTGGCGGCCTCTTCGGGCGCATTGCCCTTCAAATGTTCTTTGGCTTCGTGCTTGTCCTTTTTGCCGGGGGAGGCTTGTACTGGATCGTCGCCTTCTTTCTGACGATACCGGCACTCGGCCTGTCGCTTCTGGTCTTTGCGCCTCTCGAATATCTTTCGGCAAGATTGGGCTTCCGTTGGTTTTCCTGGGTCGCCATTCCCTTCGTGGGCGCGCTTTGTCCGCGGCTCGTCGCGCTTGTCGACATGAAGCCGAACTTTGCCGCCGGCGTTCACGACCTTTCATTCTTCTCCACCATGGCAGGCGTCCTGTGGACTTTATCCTCGGTCATGGTCGCATATCTTCAGCTTCCCATTGTGCCGGACAAACGGTTCGTTGACTAAATCAAGTTGAAAACGCGATTGCGTGCCGTCGACGCCAGCCGATCCTTCCTATTGCCGCACCGCAACTGCCTGTATCAGCCGGTGCATGTATTCGAGCTTGGCCACGACGGGTGACGACAGCACGAAGGGATAGGAGTCGGGCTGGCCCATGCTGCGCTGGATGGCGTTGATTGCCAGGCTGAGCGGCACCCAGGCGTTGACCAGCTGTTCGGCGCTCGTTGCCCTATAGGGGATGAAATCCACTTCGCCGGCGATTTCTTCATGGCCGCGTGGGTCGATGGCTATGCCGAAGGCTCGGGCGGTTTCGAGCGTATCGACGATATGCAGGTAGTGGGCGAAGCATTCGGCGAAATCTTCCCAGGGGTGGGACGCCGCATAGGCGCTGATGAAATTGTCCTGCCATCCCAGAGGCGCGCCGCTGACATAGTGCTTTTCCAGTGCTGCCGCATAATCCTGCCGTTCGTCGCCGAAGACGATGCGGAAATCGGCGAAGCCGTCGCGATCGCGCACCAGCTTGTTCCAGATGAAGTGACCGGTTTCATGGCGGAAATGGCCGAGCAGCGTGCGATAGGGCTCGTTCATCAAGGTACGCGCCTGCTCCCGGGTTACATCGTCGGCCTCGGCGGCGCGAATGGTGATCAGGCCCTCCTCGTGACCGGTCATGGCAGGAACGATATAGCCGCTGCTCTCTATCGAATCCTCAAGGAAATCGAAGACGAGGCCGCCCTGCGGGTCTTGCGCCCGATCCGGATGAGGTAACTTCCAGCGTAAGAGCGAATAGAAGAGATGCCGCTGCGCCTGGCTGATGCGCCGCCAGCGGTCGACGCCGTCTTGGGTGCCGGTGTTCGGAACGAGCCGGTTATGACGGCATGCCACGCAGAAATCGGCCCCATTCTCGCCGTCCACCAGCCAATTGCAGATGTCGAGGCCGGCATTGGCGCAGAAACGCACCTCGCGGTCCGGATCGGAAACGAGCTGCCAGATCGTCTCGTCGCGCGGCTCCAGCGCATGCATGGCGAGGTCGCCGGGCAGGAAGCCCAGACGATGATTGCAGCGCACACATTGCCGGTTGTCGAAGTGGACCACCTGATCGCAATTGTCGCAGGCGAAAAGCTTCATCGTGTTGGCCTTCTGCCAAGCATGAGGGCGGCGGATTAAAAATGCCCGCCACGCAAGGCGCAGCAGGCATAGGTTCATCAAGAATACGCTTCTCTCACATCCGGTCGATAGCGCCCTTGAGCTTGTCCTTGGCCTTGCCGGTTGCGACCTGTCCCTTGCCTTTGGCTTCCTGGACAGCGCCCTTGGCCTGCATGTCACGATCGTTGGCGGCCTTGCCAACTGCCTGCCTGGTCTTGCCGGCAATCTCGTTTGCCTTGCCGGATATCTTGTCGCTGGTGCTACCCATGTCTGATGTCTCCTTCGTCGGCGCGGGACCTTGTGCCCGTTTGCCGAAAGAAAACGTCAGTCGAGACTATTCGTTCCAGCCGCCCTCAGGCGTGGCCAGCCTCTGCCGAAAGCATGGCGGCGGTGACGCCCATGCCGGCGAGTGCCCGCTCGTATTTGTCGTCGAGGCTGCGGTCGAAGATCAGTTCCTCGTTCGCCGGGCAGGTGAGCCAGCCATTGTTGGCGACCTCGTTTTCAAGCTGGCCGGCCGCCCAGGAGGAATAGCCGAGCAGCATCGTTGCGCGCGTCGGGCCGTCGCCCTTGGAAATGGCGCGCACGATGTCGAGCGTTGCCGTCAGGCAGATGTCGTCGCTGACGGGAATGCTGGAATCGCTGGCATAATCGTCCGAATGCAGCACGAAGCCGCGGCCGCTTTCGACAGGACCGCCGGTCTGGATCGGGAAATCGCGCGCACGTTTCGGCAGCACGATGGAATCTTCCTGCTTGATCATGTCGAGATGCAGCAGCACGTCGGTGAAGGTGAGGCTCTGCGGCCGGTTGATGACGAAGCCCATGGCGCCCGCATCCGAATGCGCGCAGATGTAGATGACCGTGCGCGCAAAGTTACGGTCTTCCATACCGGGCATGGCGATGAGAAACTGGCCATCGAAGAAGCCACGTTCCCGTCTGTTCTTCAGCGTCGATAAGGACATCGTTCCTCCTGCTGCCAGACCGCACCAAGGCGTCGACAAATGAAACATGGGCCAATGTCACACATCAATCAACTGAAAATGAAGATTTTAGTCGCCGCAGCTTCTGGCGGCTGAACATCACTTTCGGTAAACCGTTGTTCCATGATGATTATTTCTGCAGCTTCGCGCCGCTTTTTAATCGCGGCCATTTCGGCGGTCACCGCAGTTGTTCCCTTTCACCAGGCCCATGCGGAAATGAGCGCCTGGGCGGAAAACGAGGGCGGCCGCATGCGGCTTGTGGCCTTGCCGGCTGATGCCAGCGGCAAAATCCGCGCCGCCCTTCAGATCGAGCCTAAACCTGGCTGGATCACCTATTGGCGAGAGCCCGGCAACAGCGGCATTCCGCCTGAAGTCACGATCGCGCCGGAGAGCGGCGTCACGCTCGAGGCCATGGCCTATCCCGTTCCCAAGCACTTCTTCAACGGCTCGATCGAGGATATCGCCTACGACGCGCCGGTGACCCTGCCGCTTTCGCTGAGGGCGGCGGGCAAAGGCCCGGTCGACATTAACGCTGCCGCCTTCATCGGGATCTGCAAGGATATCTGCATTCCCTTCCAGGCGAATTTCTCGCTGAAGCTTGGTGCTGCCATGCAGTCGCGCCCGGAAGAAGACGCGATCCTTCAGGCCGCCGATGCGAGGTTGCCGAAGCCGCCATCGGCGAATTTCGGCGTCACCGCGCATGCCATGTCGCCCGATATGAAGCTGCTGTCGCTGACGCTCGCTTTGCCGGGTGATGGAACGGATGCTCCCGATATCATCGTCACCGGCCCGAGCGGCCATGCCTTCACCAAGCAGATCGGCGGCAGGCGCGACGGCGCCACCTTCAAGACCGAGATAGCAATCGGCAAACTGCCTCAAAATTACGATATATCAGGCAAGCGCTGGGGCGTGCTCGTCATCGATGGCAATAGGGCGATGGAGACCACTCTTGTCTTTGAATGACCGCGTCTTATAGTCGCCTCGATCCCTGCGGCGTCCACCGCCGCCAAGCCAGCCCTTAGCGGCGCGAGCCGCAACCAGAAGCCAAGGAGAGAACTATGACCATCGCGATCGGCGACAAGCTTCCCGCTGCCACCTTCAAGGAAAAGACGGCTGACGGCCCGGTTGAAATCACCACGGATCAGCTTTTTGCAGGCAAGCGCGTCGTGCTCTTTGCCGTGCCGGGCGCGTTCACGCCCACCTGCTCGCTGAACCATCTGCCGGGTTATCTCGAAAATCGCGACACCATCCTCGGCAAGGGCGTCGACGACATCGCCGTAATCGCGGTCAACGACTGGCACGTCATGGGCGCCTGGGCACAGTCTTCTGGCGGGCTCGGCAAGATCCATTTTCTCGCCGATTGGGATGCCGGCTTCACCAAAGCTGCCGGGCTCGATGCCGACCTCTCCGCCGGCGGCCTCGGCCTCCGCTCCAAGCGCTATTCGATGCTGGTGGAAGACGGTGTCGTGAAAGCCCTCAATGTCGAGGAAAGCCCCGGCCAGGCGACGGTCTCGGGCGCTGCCGCGATGCTGGAACAGCTCTGATCTTCGGTTCCTCACGGACGAAGGGCGACCGTTGGGTCGCCCTTTTTGTATGAGCATGATGCTTCACGTTCAGGCAGTACCCGCCGAGGCAAATGCGAACCCAGACTGAACCGCGCCACAGAAAATGATGCCGATGATCGCCCCCTGCGTGCCAAACGCGCCACCGATTCCTGCTCCGGCGGAAGCGCCAGCGAAGTCCTGAACGATGACCTTTTGAACTGTCGGCCAATCGACGTCGGCAAGAAGTTCAGCCGCAGTTCTAATGCTGCTGCGGTAGATTTCGACGATATAGGCGGTCACCTCCGTCAACAGTCCTTGAGCCGAGCCGATCACCTCTTCGACACGCTCCTGCAACTCGGCTCTCGATTTCGCGGAGAACGCCATCTCGATGAGCTGAACGAGAAGCTTGCGCTGGTCTTGATTGATCACGCCTCTTTCCATCAACTGATCGATGAGGCGGATGAGATTGTCCATGTTGAAAGGCTGCCGATCCGGCGTGGCTTGTCGTTGCGCCGTGACATATCGGCTGTGGAGGGCGCCGGCTTGTTCCGGCGTCAGCTGGATCGTCGCTTGTATTTGCCCCTCTTGCGCCTGCGTTTGACGAGCAAGCAGCAGCATCGCCGCGCTGATACCGCCGATCTGCAGCACCTCTCTTTTGGTGATCACCCCTTCCATCGCGTCCCCCTCGGCAACGGTTGCAAAAAATGACGATGAAAATCATAGCGGGCATTCATATATTAGCAATAACTAGTATTGGCTAGGATGGGGCTGCATCCCTTCGGGTGATTGCGCATCAAGGGTCAGACAAAGGTCGCCTTCGCCGCCGATCGCAGGCGGCGTCGATGTTCGCGCGGTTCTTCGGTTGCCCTTTAGTCTATGATCGCCTAAATCTCGCCGCAATCGTTATAACATAACCGTAATGTTATTACATTGTAGGATTAATCATGCCCTCCAACCCATACCGCCCCTTCGTCAGCCTGCTGGGACAATCGGCTTTCTCAAGGGCGATCGGCATCGCGCTGATCATCGCCATCCTCTGGCTGGCGATCCACTGGGCGGTTCTCTTGCCATGACGCCGCTGATCCGTCTGGATAATCTGACGGTCGCCTATCACAGGCATCCGGCCATCCATCATGTCTCCGGCTCCTTTACATCGGGCAGCCTGACAGCGATCGCCGGACCGAACGGGGCGGGGAAGTCGACGCTGCTGAAGGCGATCATGGGCGAGCTTCGTCCCGCCGAAGGCAGAGTCGAGCACCGGCTTGATCGGGCGGAGTTCGGCTATCTCCCGCAAGCGGCCGAGATTGACCGCCGCTTTCCGATTTCGGTCATCGACACAGTCATGCTCGGGGCATGGAAGAAAACAGGGGCCTTCGGCCGCATCGCGCCCAGCGAGGCGAAAAGGGCAGGCGAGGCGCTTGCCGCCGTCGGCCTCGAAGGCTTCGGCTGGCGCCATGTCGGATCGCTCTCGGTCGGCCAGTTCCAGCGCGTGCTCTTTGCCCGCCTGTTGCTGCAGGATGCCAGCATCATCCTGCTTGACGAGCCGTTTACGGCGATCGACGCCCGCACGACGAAGGATTTGCTCGATATCGTCATCCGCTGGCACGGCGAGGGCCGCACGGTTATCGCCGTTCTGCATGATTTCGAGCTGGTTCGCGCGCATTTTCCGCAAACCCTGCTGCTTGCCCGTGAACTTGTCGGCTGGGGTCCGACCGCCGACGTCATGTCGGCGGCCAATCTCGGGAGGGCGCGCGCCATGGCCGAGCGCTGGGACGAGGATGCCGCGACCTGCCGACCTGAAGAGGCGCCGGCGGCATGACGGCTTATGATCTCTTCCTCGCACCATTTTCCGATTTCGGCTTCATGCGCCGCGCGCTCGTCGCCTGCCTTTGCCTCGGACTCGGTTCAGGACCGATCGGCGTCTTCCTGATGCTGAGGCGCATGAGCCTGATGGGAGATGCCATGAGCCACGCCGTGCTGCCGGGCGCTGCGATCGGTTACCTCGTCGCCGGCTCGCTGTCGCTGACGGCAATGGGCCTCGGAGGCCTTGTCGCCGGCCTGTCGGTGGCGCTGCTTTCCGGCGCCGTCAGCCGGATGACCGTGCTGCAGGAAGATGCAAGCTTTGCCAGCTTCTATCTGGCGTCGCTGGCGCTCGGGGTGCTGATCGTCTCACTGCGCGGCTCGAATATCGACCTGCTGCATGTGCTCTTCGGCACCATCCTGGCGATCGATGCACCAGCCCTTTATCTGATCGGCGCAATCACCTCACTGACGCTCGTCATCCTTGCCTTCATCTATCGGCCACTGGTGGCGGAATGCTTTGATCCGGGGTTTCTTCGCGCCGTCGGCGGGCGCGGACCCGTCTATCATGTGCTCTTCCTGCTGCTCGTGGTGCTGAACCTTGTCGCCAGCTTCCAGGCGCTCGGCACGCTGATGGCGGTCGGCCTGATGATGCTGCCGGCGGCCGTCGCTCAGCTCTGGTCGCGCAGACTGGCCGTCATGATGGCAATTGCGGCCGTCAGCGCCGCCGCATCCGGCTATCTCGGCCTGATCGCCTCCTACCATTTCGAACTCGCCTCTGGCCCGACGATCATCATGACCGCGGCTGTGATTTACGCCTTTTCTATTCTTTTCGCGCCCTCCGGCCTTGCCAGGCGTTTCTTTCCCCGCCCGCATCTGAAGGGCTGATCCCAAGGAGACTTCGATGAACCCACACAGACTGTTTTTCTCCGCAGCAATTCCCGTTTTGATGGCTATGTCGGCCGTGCCTGCCTCTGCCGAAACGGTGAAGGTGGTCGCTTCGTTCACCGTGCTCGCCGATGTCGTCAAACAGGTCGGCGGCGAGCATGTAAGGGTGACGAGCCTCGTCGGCCCGAACGGCGATCCCCACGAATTCGAGCCGTCGCCAGCCGATGCGAAGAATTTGAACGCGGCGCAGCTTACTTTCGTCAGCGGCGAAGGGCTGGAAGGCTGGATGGACAGGCTGATTGCCGCCTCGGGCTATAAGGGCACGCCGGTCACCGTCTCCGAAGGCATCGACACCCGCACCATGGAAGAGGACGGCGAGACGATCACCGACCCGCATGTCTGGAACAGCCCCGTCAACGTCAAGGTCTGGGTCGCCAACATCGAAAAGGCGCTGTCAGCTGCCGACCCGGCCGATGCCGCCGCCTTCAAGGCCAATGCTGAGAAGTACACGAAGACGCTGGATGAACTGAACGCCTATGCCCATTCGAAATTCGACAAGATAGCGGACGACCGCCGCAAGGTGCTGACGAGCCACGATGCCTTCGGTTATTTCGGCCGCGAATACAATGTCAGCTTTCTCGCGCCCCTTGGTCTGTCGACCGAAAGCGAAGCATCGGCAGCCGATGTCGCCAAGCTGATTGAACAGATCAAGAGCGAGCGCGTGAAAGCCTATTTCTTCGAGAATTCCAACGATCCACGCCTCGTCAAGCAGGTCGCAAAGGCAACCGGTGCGGAGCCCGGCGGCGAACTCTATGTCGAATCCCTGTCCGACGCCAAGGGTCCGGCGCCGACCTATGAAAAGATGTTCCGACACAATGTCGACCAGCTCGCCGCCGCTATGGCGAAATCAAGCTGACGATCGGGGATTAAATATTGAGGTCGAAGACCAGGATGCCCGCAAGGCCTCCATCCGTCGACGAGACGATGCGCTCGCCGACGGATACATGCTGGGGATGGATCAGATAGGCATCCCGCACCTCGGGGCTTTCAAAGGTCACAGCAAAACCGTCGACGAAGCCCGCATGCAGCCCTTCGGGTGAGACGTTCGGCCCGTATTTGATGTCCAATATGCCGGGAATGACCTGTTTCAAGGCGACGATCGCGTCGAACAGCGATTGCTTGTCATCGCTTGTCATTGCCGTCTTCAGTCGCAGGAATACGCAATGCAGGATCATCATGGTCCTCCCGATGTCTTTGCGGGCAGAATAGCGGCGAAAGCTGCAAGGGCAATGAGTTTATTTCGCGCAAATGTTGCGTCGCCGGGAGCGGGCCTGGATCGGCCGGATTACATCTGGTCGGTCTTGGCGAGCGGGCGCTTGTAGATCTTCTGAACGAGATCGCTCGCCAGCGCGCGTGCTTCGTCCTTCTGGCTTGCCGTCATTGGCCGGCAGGTGTTCCTGGTGTTGGAGCGGTCGAGCACCGTCGTAGAACCGGAATTGGCGATGACGAGATGCCAGCTGCATGATGCGACCCGGTCTTTGATCACAGCGCCATGGCAACCTGTCGATAGGCAGAATGCGACGGTCGCCTGCGCGCCGTGATTGCCTTTATACGCCAGCTCGACGGCAGTCTTGAAATCCTTGACCCAACGCTCGCAGGTCGCCTGTTTTTCCCCCGATGGGCAGCTTTTGGTGACGGAAGCGACGTCACCGGCCTGAAGCGGCGAGACGCAGAAAATGCCGATCGCAAGGGCGAGCAGAAACTTGAGCATTAAATTCTCCTTATCAAGGGAGAAGAGGCGCACATCGCGGGCCATCGGTCAATGGCCTTCGACAAAAGGGAAGGGGCGCGCCGCCGCGGCGCGCTGGAAGCCGATGGGACCGGCCGAGTTCCTCAGGCGCGTTTGGTCAGCGGAAACCGATCCCGAAGCAGGCGCAGGATCGATTCGGAAGGCATCGGCGGTCCGAAATGATAGCTCTGCCCGTAGTTGCAGCCCATCTTGGCGAGTTCGATCGCATCCTCGTTGGATTCGATTCCCTCCGCCACCACCTTCATCTCCAACTCGCGCGCCATCGATATTACGGATTTGAGGACGGTCGCCTTCTTGTCGCTGCTGCCGCGCACTAGCGCCTTGTCGAGTTTGATGGTGTCGAAGGGGAAGCGCGTGAGATAGGCAAGCGACGAATAACCGGTGCCGAAATCGTCGAGCGCCAGCCCAATGCCGGCTTCTTTCAGTTTCTGCAGCACCAGGCGGGCCTGTTCCGGATTTTCCATCACCATGGATTCCGTCAGCTCGAGCTTGAGGCGCGAGGGCTCGCAATGCGTCTTGGCGAGGACCGAGCGCACGTCGTCGTAGAGTTCGTTGTTGAGCAACTGCACGCTGGACAGGTTGATCGAAACGAAGATCGGCAGTTCGCCTGTCTGGCTCTGCCAGCTCATCAGATCGTTGGTCGCCTGTTCCAGTGCGAACATGCCGAGCGGACCGATGATATCGGAAGCCTCCGCGATCGGAATGAATTCGGACGGCGGGATATTCCCTCGCTTGGGATGCTCCCAGCGCATCAGTGCCTCGAAACCGGCGATCTCGACATCCTCCAGCCGCGCGATCGGCTGGTAGACCATCGACAATTCCCTCCGCTCGATGGCGCGCCGCAGATCCGTTTCGAGCTGCAGGCGGTCGGTGCCGAAATCGCGGAAGGCCGGCTGGAACGGCTCGACGCGGTTGCCGCCGGCCCGTTTTGCCCGGTACATCGCAAGCTCGGCATCGCTGAGCAGGCCGCTGGCGCTCTCTTGCCGGTCCACCCAGGAGGCGAGCCCGATCGAGGCCGTCAGGATGATCTCACGATTGGAGAAATTGATCGGCACCATGATCGCCTTGCTGATCGCATCGGCGAAATCCGCGACCTTGGTCGGATTGTGCTCGGAAACGAGGATGAGGCCGAACTGGTCGCCGGCAAGGCGCGCCAGCGTGTCCTGCGGTTTCAGCAGCCGACGCAGGCGCCGCGTCAGCGCAATCAGGATGTTGTCGCCAGCCGCCACGCCGAGCGCATCGTTGACCAGCTTGTAGCGATCGATATCGATCACCATCACGGTCGGCCGCAGCGTTTCCCCGCCCGGCGCCAGCGCCAGCACCGCCTGCAGGCGGTCGAGGAAGACCTGCCGGTTCGGAAGACCCGTCAGGTTGTCATGCAACGCATCGTGTAACAACCGCTCGACGGAATTCTTCTGCTCGGTCACGTCGACGATCGTGCCGACGCAGCGGATGATCTCGCCGTTCGAGCCGAGCACCGGCCGGGCGCGGATCAGCAGCCAGTGGAAATGCCCGTCCTCGGCGCGGATGCGGAACTCATGGTTCAGCCGCCCGCGGCGATGCTCAAGCAGCACGTCGAGTGTGGCCCGGAACCGGTCGCGATCGTCGGGGTGCAGTCGCGGCAGCCAGTTGCGCGCCGCGCCATGCATAGTGCCAGGCGATAGGCCGAGCTTGATCGAGACGTCGGGAATGGTGACGACGCGGTCGCGCGCCACGTCCCAGTCCCAGACCATGTCGCCGGAGCCGGTGAGCGCCAGCGACTGCCGTTCGAGATCGGAAAACAGTCCCTGCTGGAAGGCGCCGCCGGCAAAGGCGTGCTGCATGACGGTGAAGCCGATCAAAAGCACGATCAGCACGAGGCCGCCGCCAAGGGCCGGCTGGATGATGTCGTTGTCGAGCCGGCCGGTGACCGTCAGCCACGCGCCGAACAGCCAGACGAGCGTCAGCGCCCATGCGGGCACAAGCAGAATGGCGCGGTCATAGCGATTGAAGCCGAGATAGATGATGAGCAGCAGGCCGGTCGCCGCTGTCAGCGCGAAGGAAAGCCTGGCGATGCCGGCCGCGATCGACGGATCGTAGATCGCCACGCCGAAGAGCAGGGCAAGGCCGAGCACCCAGGCGAGCGTGGCGTAGCCGAGATGCGCATGCCAGCGGTTGAGGTTCAGATAGGTGAAGAGGAAGATGACGAAACTCGACGCCAGCGCTACCTCCGCGCAGGCGCGCCAAATTCGCTGGTCCGCCGAGGCGACGCTGATGAGCTTGCCGAGAAATCCGAAGTCGACGCAGATATAGCCGAGCACCGCCCAGGCAAGCGCTGCAGTCGCCGGCAGCATCGAGGTGCCCTTGACGACGAAGAGGATGGTCAGGAACACCGCAAGCAGGCCGGCGATACCGAGCACGATGCCGCGATAGAGCGTGAAGGCGTTGATCGTGTCCTTGTAGGCGTCGGGTTCCCAGAGATAGATCTGCGGCAGCTCCGGCGTCGACAGTTCGGCAACAAAGGTGATGACCGCGCCGGGGTTCAGCGTGATGCGGAAGACGTCGGCTTCGTCACTCGGCTGCCGATCCAGCGCGAAGCCTTCGCTCGGTGTGATCGCGATGATGCGCTGCGAGCCGAGATCCGGCCAGAAAAGCTTGGAATTGACGAGGCGGAAATGCGGCGCGACGATCACGCGCTCGAGCTGTTCTTCCGAAACGTTGGCGAGCGCAAAGACTGCCCAATCGCCCTGATGGTTCTCCGAGCTTGCCCGAACCTCGATGCGGCGGCGGATGCCGTCGGCGCCAGCGGCTGTCGAAACCTGGAAGGCCTCGCCCTGGTTGGCATAGATTTCGGTTGTCGCGGTCAGATCGAGTGCGGTGTCGTCACGGGAAATCTTCACCGGTTCGGCCGCTTGGGCAACGCTCGCCATAAAGGTGAAAGCTGCCAGGAAAAAGGCTGCGATCACCGCGATCACTCGTCCGGACGGTGACTTGGGCAGCATGCGGTCTCTGGTCATCGGCTGTCGGTTTTCCTGCCTTTATCCGTATCGGTGACAAGACGTGAAAACATCACATGATCGTGCCACTGACCGTTGATCTTCAAATATCCGCGCAAATAGCCTTCCCGCTGAAACCCGGCCTTTTCAAGCAGGCGGATGCTGCGCGCGTTATCTGGAATACAGGCTGCTTCGATACGGTGCAACTCAAGCCCGGAGAAGATGTAAGGAATAACCATTTGCAGGGCGGCGAACATATGCCCCTGGCCGGCATGGCGTTCGCCCATCCAGTAGCCGATCATGCAGCTTTGCGCCGCGCCACGCCTGATGTAGCCGATGGTGACGCCGCCGACGAGCGTCATATTGTCCTTGAGGAAGATGAACAGCGGAATCGCCTGGCCCGATGCATATTCCTGCTTTCCACGGATGACGCGGGCGCGATAGGCACCTTCCGTCAACTCGTCTCGCCGCCAGGTCGGCTCCCAGGGTTCGAGGAATTTGCGGCTTTCGGCGCGCAGCCGGTGCCACTGATTGAAATCCTGGTAGCGCGGCAGGCGCAGCAGATACCGGTCATTCTCCAGCTCCACCGCTTCCGGCTGCCGCGACAGGAAGCGAAAAACCGATTTTGGCATCGATCACTCCCGGCAGGACGGACGGCGGCTCAGAGGCTTGCCTGCATCGTCTTCGGTGCCGGGACCGAAAGCGAGGCCTTGATGTCTTCCATCGGCGCGAGCTGCTCCAGCGGCCCGATCGCCGAAAGCGTCGGCACCGTGTCGTAGAACAGCCGGCCGGCAAGGTCGGTCAGCCGTTCGATGGTAATGCCTTCCAGCCGTTCCATCATTTCAGGATTGGAGATCGGCCGGCCGTAGAGCATCATCTGCCGGGCGATCTGCCCAGCCCGGGCGGCGGGACTCTCCTGGCCCATCAGCAGCTGGGCGCGGATCTGGGCGCGGGCGCGCTCGATTTCCTTCTGATGGATCTGATCGGCGGATTTGTGCAGCTCGTCGATGATGACAGGCACCAGCTCCGGCAGGTTCTCGCCGCCGGTCGCGGCATGAATGCCGAAGATGCCGGTGTCGGAAAAACCCCAATGGAAGGCATAGACGGAATAACAGAGGCCGCGGAACTCGCGCACTTCCTGGAAGAGCCGGGAGGACATGCCGCCGCCGAGGATATTGGCGAGAATCTGCGAGCAGTAGAAATCGCGGGCATGGTAAGGCTTCCCCTCGAAACCGAGCAGGATCTGCGCATCCATCAGGTCGCGCGGTTCGCGCACACTTCCGCCGATGTAACGCGCCGCTTCCATGACCGGCGGGGCAGAAGGCTGGGTTGGCAGGCTCGCGAAGCGATCCTCGACCATGCGCACGAATCCCTCGTGCTCGACGGCGCCGGTCGCGACCACGAACATGCGGTCGGTCGTGTAGTTGCGGCCGAGATAGGTGCGGATCTGCTGCGGCGTGAAGGAGACGACGGTTTCCGGCGTGCCGAGGATCGGCCGTCCGAGCGTCTGGTCGCGATAGGCAGCCTCCGAGAACCGGTCGAACACCACGTCGTCGGGCGTATCGTTGGCGGCGTTGATCTCCTGCAGGATCACCTGCTTCTCGCGCTCCAGCTCCTCCTCCTCGAAGGCGGATTCCGTCAGGATGTCGGCGAGAATGTCGACAGCAAGGGGAACGTGGTCCTTGAGCACGCGGGCGTAATAGGACGTCGTCTCGGTCGAGGTCGCGGCATTGACTTCGCCGCCGACATCCTCGATCTCCTCGGCGATCTGGCGGGCCGAGCGGCGCGCCGTACCCTTGAAGGCCATGTGTTCGAGCAGGTGCGCGATGCCGTGCTCGTCTTCCGTTTCGTTACGCGATCCTGATTTGATCCAGACTCCGAGCGCGACGCTTTCAAGGTGCGGCATGGTCTCGGTGACTACTGTCAGCCCGGATTTGAGCCGGGTGCACTCAACTGTCATTGGCTATCTTTCTGCGCCTGCCGTCGTTTCGCCGCGGGCGTGCTTGCCGATAAAGGTTTCTACGGCCTTGAGCTCCGGTTTGATGATCTGGAAGCGCTCCTCCCTGTGCATGAGATCAGCAAGCCACGTCGGAAGCGCCGGGTCAATACCGGAGGCGGATTTTACGGCGGCGGGGAATTTCGCCGGATGTGCGGTCGAAAGCGTCACCATCGGCGTATTCGGCTTCTCCTTCTTGGCTGCGACGAAGACGCCGATCGCAGAATGCGGATCGAGGAGATAGCCGGTCTCGGCATGGGTCTTTCGGATCGTTTCGGAGACCTGCTTTTCGCTGGCGCGCCCGGCACGGAAGTCGCGGCGGATCGTCTTCAGCGCTTCAGGAGCGATCTCGAAACCGCCCGATTGCTTGAGGCTGTCCATCGCCGCGCGCACCTTGGAGGCGTCACGGTCATAGGCTTCGAAAAGCAGGCGTTCGAAGTTCGACGAGATCTGGATGTCCATCGAAGGCGAACTCGTCGCCTTGACTGCCTTCATGTCGTAGCGGCCGGTCTTCAGCGTCCGCGTCAGGATGTCGTTCTCGTTGGTGGCGATGACAAGCCGGTCGATCGGCAGGCCCATGCGCTTGGCGCAGTAGCCGGCGAAGATGTCGCCGAAATTGCCGGTGGGCACCGTGAACGAGACCTTCCGGTCCGGTCCGCCGAGCGCGATCGACGCCGTGAAATAGTAGACGATCTGGGCCATGATGCGCGCCCAGTTGATCGAGTTGACGCCGGATAGACGAACCTTGTCGCGAAAGGCCACGTCATTGAACATCGCCTTCACCAAGTTCTGGCAATCGTCGAAATTGCCCTCGACGGCAAGCGCATGCACATTCGACGCGGTCGAGGTCGTCATCTGCCGCTGCTGCACCGGCGAAACCTTGCCGTGCGGGAAGAGGATGAAGATGTCGGTGCGCTCGCGGCCGGCGAATGCGTCGATGGCTGCGCCCCCGGTGTCGCCCGAGGTTGCTCCGACGATCGTCGCCCGCTCGCCGCGCTTTTCCAGAGCATAATCCATCAGCCGTGCGAGCAGCTGCATCGCCACGTCCTTGAAGGCGAGCGTCGTGCCGTGGAAGAGCTCCATGACGAAGCTGTTCGGCCCGGTCTGGACGAGCGGCGCGATCGCCGGATGGCGGAAAGTGCCATAGGCTTCGTCGATCATCGCCCGGAAGGTGTCGTCGGGGATTTCGCCGTTTGTAAAGGGCGACAGGATGGTGAAGGCGATCTCCTGATAGGTCTTGCCCCGCAGGCTGCGGATTTCCTTCTTGGAAAAACTCGGCCATTTTCTCGGAACGTAGAGCCCGCCGTCGCGCGCAAGCCCCGTCAGCAGGGCGTCGCAAAAGCCGAGGGAAGGGGCCTCGCCGCGGGTCGAGATATAGTCCACGTTCGTCATCCTTGATCTATCGCTGGAGGAAATTCGGGGCGGCGTGAGCGCAGCCGCGGTCCGCCGGAAATCGGGAAGGTGCCGTCTTGGAGGCGAGCATCGCAGGTATCCTGTTGAAGTTGCCTGCGTCCGGCTTCGAAAAGTGCATCAAAACGGTGCTTACCCAATCGATTTTTCTTTGCGCCGCTGATATAGACCATCGCAAACCGTCATGAAAGGCCCTGCGAAAAAGACATGGGGCCTCCAAGAAACGCTTGTACAAGGGATGGAATATGGTGCTCGGCAAGGTCTCGCGTCTCATCGTCTCCGCATCTTTTCTTGCCCTGCTCTCTAGTTGCAATTCGCTCGGTATCGGCGGCGACAGCAAGTCGGCGGCGCCGACGCAGCCGAACGGCACGGCCCAGATCATGCCGCTCGCACCCGCCAACCCGTCCTCGAACAATCCTTCGATCGGCACGGCCAAGACCGCGCAGGGCACCGTCGCCCCGGTCGTCCAGGGCGCTTGCCCGCAAATCTTCATGCGCGACCAGGATGCGATCTTCCGCACCTACGCCAAGGGCAAGAAGGACGATCCCCAGCAGATCGTCTTCCAGGCCTCCTTCGGCGATTACACCCGTCAGTGCACGCTGAATGACACGAACCTGACGATGACCGTCGTTGCCCAACTGCGCCTCGTCGCCGGCCCGGCCGGGGCGCCAGGTTCTGTGACCCTGCCGATCCGCATCTCCGTCGTCGACGGCGACACCGTGCTTTATTCCGAGGTCACCAAGTTCCCGACCGAGATCCCGCCGGGTGCGCCGGGCACGCAGGTCATCTTCCGCAAGGACGGCATCAAGATGCCCGTCGGCTCCGGCTCATTGGTGCGTGTCAATATCGGCTTCGACACTCAGCCGGCAAAATCCAAGAAAAGCAGCTAGAGCAACGCGGCTTCGGATAGTCGAAACATTCGATCGCACCGGGCAGATTCTTGACCGGGCAATTGGATGACGTGATCCCGTCCACGATCTTCCAGGACAGTTGCCGTAGGAGAATGTGACGATGAAGCTCCAGTTGATCCGAAATGCGACCTTGAAACTCGACTATGCCGGTCGCACGGTGCTGATCGATCCTTATTTCGCTTCGAAGCACAGCCAGCCTTCTTTTGCCGGTCGCTCGCAGAACCCGTTGGTCGAGCTTCCTCTCGCCATCGATAAGATCCTCGCCGGCGTCGAACTGGTGATCGTATCGCACCTGCACGAGGACCATTTCGACGAGGTAGCGATGGAGTTCGTGCCGAAGCACGTGCCGATTATCTGTCAGCCTGGCGACGAAGCGGAAATTCGCAAAACGGGGTTCACAGCGGTCTCGCCGTTGACGGATATAATGACTTGGGAAGGTCTTACGTTTACACGCCGCGAGGGCAGCCACGGACTTGGCCCGGTTCTTGAGGAGATGGGCTCGGTCATGGGTTTCAGCCTCGAGGCAATGGGCGAACCTTCGATCTACTGGGCCGGCGACACCGTGCTCTATCCGCCCGTCGCCGATGTCATCCGCGCGACGAGTCCTGATATCATCATTACCCATTCCTGCGCTGCGTTGTGGAACGGCGACCTCAACGTCATGGATGCCGAGGACACGATTGCGGTTTGCGAAATCGCTCCGTCCAGCCTCGTGATTGCCACACACATGGAGGCGCTCGATCATGCAACGATTGGCCGTGAGGAGTTGCGTCGCGCGGCGAAGGCGCGCGGCATTCCCGCTTCCAGGTTGCTGATACCCGCCGACGGGGAAGTGCTGGTGATGAGTGAGGCTGCGTTCCGCGGACCAAGCGTGTAAACTACGGGGTTAAGGCCTCGATGGCCTAATGTTCGTAATTTGCGGCAGTGACGACGGCAGGCTCAGCGCTCGTCAGAGAACGCCTTCCCATTCCGCAAGCGCGGCAACGACACGCGGAAGGTCGTTCATACGGGAGATCACTGTTTCGGCGCCCGCATCCGTCAGTTTGTCGGCATGGGCGGGGTAGCTGTGCGACGCGCCGGTGAAGCCGATCACGCGCATGCCGGCGGCGCGCGCCGCATGTACGCCATGTACGGAATCCTCGACCACAACAGTCTTGCCGGGCGCCACACCCATCTGGCTTGCGCCATGCAGGAAGATGTCGGGTTTCGGCTTGGCGCGGTCGGCGCCGAGATCCTTGGCGGAGAAGATGTTGGGCGCAAACAGCGGCTTCAGGGCCACCTTGCTCAGCATCATGTCCAGCCGCTTCGTGCTCGAATTCGAGCAGATGCAGCGCTTCATCGGCAATCGGGAGACTGCGAATTCGACACCTGGTATGGCTTTGACGTCGCTTGCCAGCCTGGCGTCGAGCAGCGTTTCCGACTTCTCCAGCAGCGAGGCCGAAAGCGGGATGCTGGCCTCGCGCTCGATCTGGAGCAGGATGTTCTGCCATGTCATGCCGGCAAAACGCTCGCCCATTTCTTCGACGCCAATCGGATATCCGGCTTCCGTCAGAAGCGTCGACTCGACTTCCGCGGCGATGATTTCGGAATCGACGAGAACGCCGTCGCAGTCGAAGATGATGAGGTCGAAGCCGTTCATATGTTCAAGCCTTGCTGGGAGTCTGGGCCTTGTCCGGGAGTGCTGCGGCTTTACACGATGGCCGCCCAAAGCTCAACCTGATCTCAAGCATGGCTGCGATGCGGCATGCGCCGGGCTTGCATCGCACGGCGAGTTGATAGAAGCGCTCAAGCCGCCAGCTGCCCACTCCGGCGTCCGGTTGCGGAGTGCGTCGAGCCTGTCGCGCGAAGCTTGAACCGGGAAACGAGTTCACGCAGCTTGGCAGCTTCCTGCGCAAGCTGACCGGATGCGGCGGTCGATTGTTCCACCATCGCCGCGTTCTGCTGGGTCACCTGATCCATGGAATTGACGGCGGTGTTGACTTCGGCAAGGCCGGTCGACTGCTCCCTCGCCGAGACGGCGATGGCATCCATGTGCTGGTTGATGCGGGCAATCTGTTCGCTGATCGCATTCAGAACCTGGCTTGTGTCGAGAACGAGTTTGACGCCGCTTTCCACTTCCAACGACGATTTCTGGATGTGGCCCTTGATTTCCTTTGCCGCCTGAGCCGATCTCTGGGCCAACTCGCGGACTTCCTGGGCGACCACCGCAAAGCCCTTGCCCGCCTCTCCGGCGCGCGCAGCTTCGACGCCGGCGTTCAGCGCCAGCAGATTGGTCTGGAAGGCGATCTCGTCGATTACACCGATGATGCTGGTGATCTGCTGCGACGAAGCCTCGATGCGGCGCATGGCTTCTTCTGCATGCGACACGACCTCCGAAGACTTTGCGGCATTGCGGTTTGCATCGGTCGCTTCAGTGCGCGCCTCGTCGGCGCGCTTGCTCGAGTTCGAGACATTGGCGGTGATCTGATCGAGCGCTGCAGCGGTTTCTTCGAGGGATGCTGCCTGCTGTTCGGTTCGTTTCGACAGATCGCCGGCCCCGGATACGATTTCCCTGGTGCCTTCGTCGATTGCGGTAATGGCGGTGGCAATGGCGCCGAGCGTCTGATCGAGCTGCCTGATCGACATATTGAAATCATGTCGGAGGCCCTCGAAATCGGGCGCGAAGGGTTCTTCGATCTGGAACGCGAGATCGCCTGATGCAAGCCGCTTCAGGCCTGCCGCGAGGCCTGATGTCGCCACTCGCAACCGTTCGGCGGCATCGTCGTCAGCCTGCTTGCGGGCCGTGACGCGCTCGGTTTCGCCCTGCAACCGGGCTGCTTCGGCGTCCTGCTCAAGCTGTTTGTTGGCAATCGCCGCCTGGCGAAAGACTTCGACAGCCGATGCCATCGTTCCGATTTCATCGATGCGGCCAATACCGGTGCAGGCAATCGCTGTGTCACCGCCGGCAAGCCGTTGCATGTCGTTGGAAAGCACGAGAATTGGCTTGGTCACCGTCTTGCGGGTCAGGAAATAAAGGCCGATGGCGAAGATCGCGGCCAAGGCCAGAAGTGCTTTCAGGGTGATATCGACCGAAGCTTTGATTTCAGCGCTGTGTTTGGAAATATCGTCCGACGCGGCCGTGATCTGATCGCCGGCCTCTTCCATTGCCGTTTCCAAGACGGAGAACTGCTGCATGAATTCGGGCAACGCCTTCAAGGCCGCCGATGGGTCCTTGCTGGCGAGATCGACGATCTTCGTGGCGCTTTCAATGTAGACAATGAGCGGACGTTCGACATTGGCAAGGATCGCTTTGGTCTTTTCGTCGGTGGCCAGGGCTTTGTTGGCGTCAATCATCTCCCGGAATGACGCCTCATGCTCCACCAGATCCGCCCTCACCGTTGCAGCTTCTATACCTGCCGCCGGATTGGACGACAGCATTGAAGCGAGCACGTCGGCGCGCAGCGCGTCATGCATCATGTCTGCCTGCATGTGGTTGCGCAGAATTTGCGCCGACTGGGCGACATCGGCGCTATTTGCAGAGAGCGCGGACGCGGACCAGATACCGACGCCCGTGGCGCCGCCGGCCAAGCCGAAAATCGCGATGCTTGCAAGGATGATTTTATGCTGGATCGACGCCATAGCGGGACTCTCGCGTTAATTTAGAACTTGAGAGTATCGAAACATGCTTAATTATTTCTCAGTGCCATGTCGCTTAGTGGTGCAAAGACAAAAGGTTGCAGTGGATGTTTCGTTTTCGATTAAAGGTTGAATTCTTTGTGGCTCGCGCGGATGCCGGTGCGACGATTTAGTCCCTGACATCGATGCCGATAGAATGATCGACTTGCGCGACGAGTGCCGGCGCGTCGTCGAGGCCAATTGCTGCTTCACGGTCTCGGGCGTAGCATTCATGTGCACAAGGAGAGGGACCATGGGGCTTTCAGCTTTTGTCCGACCGGCGGCAGCCGTGGTGCTGTTGTTTGCCTTCACATCCACCGACGTCATCGCCAAGGGCAACCACCGAAGCTGTGCGCAGCTGCAGGCAATGATGGATCATGGGCTGACCGGCGGAAAGCATGCCGGGAATGGACCCGACAAGAGAGCCAAGATCGAAAGGAAGATGAGGAAGAAAGGCTGCTAGATGTAAGCCGCCGATAGCTCGCGAGCGCAGATAGAACGTGGTCTGGAAGCAGGCGAGCCTGTTGCCGAGACGGAGAAATGCGCCTTCGTCCCACGACGACGCGACATCCCCGCAATAAGCTACGCGTCGATCGGAAAAAGCCTCAAAAACTGCCGGTCGCCTTCCGGCGAGAAGAGGATGGAGCGGCTTTCGGCGGTTCGCCGCGCCCAGCCTTTGTCGAGGAAGTTCGACAGCAGGGCCTTGCCAAGGCTACCGGCAAGATGCGCCCGCCTTTCGCTCCAGTCGAGGCAGGAGCGGCAGAGCGGCCGGCGCGACGATTTGAGCGCGCCGACATCAATGCCGATGCATCTGAGCTCGCTTTCGCCCTTTTCGGTCAACGCCAGGCCTTCTCCGACGGCGTCGATCGATCCGGACGCAATCAGACTGTCGAGCATGCGCACGCCGTAATCGCCGGCAAGATGATCGTAGCAGATACGCGCCTTACGCAGCGCCGGTTCCTTCGGTCCCGGCCGGTGGCGCAGATGCCCGCGCCCGGCGGCAAAGCCCATCATGCTTTCGATCAGCCGGGCGACGGCTTCGTCGGCCAGCGTGAAATAGCGGTGGCGTCCCTGCTTGCGCTGGGCAAGCAGCCCGCCGGCTTCAAGCTTGGAGAGATGCGTGCTTGCCGTCTGCACGGTGATGCCGCCAATACCGGCAAGCTCGGTCGCCGTTAGCGCCCGCCCGCCAGTCAGCGCCGCCAGCATGTTGGCGCGCGCGGGATCGCCGATCAGCGCGCCGATCTGGGCAATGTCTGGTCCTTCCTTCATAGTTCGATCGTAACCGAAGCATCGCCGTCGGGCAATGTGCGAAAACGGGGAAGACCAAAGGAGAAAACCATGATCACCTGCTTCATCCGATATGAGATCGATCCCTTCAAGAAGGAGGCCTTCACCGAGTATGCCCGCAACTGGGGCCAGGCAATCCCTCGCAGCGGCGCCGACCTGATCGGCTATTTCGGCCCGCACGAGGGATCGGCGACGACCGCCTACGGCGTTTACAACATCGAAAGCCTCGCCGCCTATGAAGCCTATCGCGCCAGGCTCACCGCCGATCCGCTCGGTCGCGACAATTACGAATTCGCCAGGCGCGAAGGCTTCATTCGCAAAGAGGACCGCATCTTCCTCAAAAACGTCTCCGCCCCCCACGCAAAGTTGGTGCTGCCATGATCGCCGTCATCTTCGAAGTCGTGCCCTCTATGGGCGAACGCCATAAATATCTGGATCTTGCGGGCGAGTTGCGCGCTGAACTCGAAAAGATCGACGGCTTCATCTCGATCGAGCGTTTCGAAAGCCTGACGAACCGCGGCAAGCTTCTGTCGCTCTCCTTCTTCCGCGATGAGGAGGCCGTAGTGGAATGGCGCAACCGGCAAGCTCATCGGGCCGCCCAGCAAGCCGGTCGCGGCGGCATCTTTGCCGATTATCGCCTGCGGATCGCCCACGTGCTGCGCGATTACGGCATGTTCGAGCGCGAGGAAGCCCCGGCCGATAGCCGGAGCGTTCACGACGCCGCCTGATATTTTCCGGCAGCGGCGACTGAATAAATTCCCGAAATCGGCCACCGCTTCAGGCTTTGGTAACTAAGTTGCGTAACCATAACGGACAGTTAAGCGTAGAGCGTATGAGTGAGTATCAGAATGGCATCAGTTTTTCCGCTTGCCGACCTCAAGGCTTCCGTCAAGTCGGATTCCCGGCCGGAATCTTGGGTTGACACGATCATCAAGGGCGACTGCGTCAGCGCCCTTGAAGCGTTGCCCAACCACTCCGTCGATGTGATCTTCGCCGATCCGCCGTACAATCTCCAGCTCGGCGGAACGCTGCACCGTCCCGACCAGTCGCTGGTCGATGCGGTCGATGACGAATGGGATCAGTTCGCTTCCTTCGAAGCTTATGACGCGTTCACCCGCGCCTGGCTGTTGGCCTGCCGGCGAGTGCTGAAGCCGACCGGCTCGATCTGGGTGATCGGCTCCTATCACAATATCTTCCGCGTCGGCGCGACGCTGCAGGATCTGAACTTCTGGATCCTCAACGACATCATCTGGCGCAAGACCAATCCGATGCCGAACTTCAAGGGCCGCCGCTTCCAGAACGCCCATGAGACGATGATTTGGGCAAGCCCGAACGCCAAGGCCAAGGGCTATACCTTCAATTACGATGCGATGAAGGCCGCTAATGACGACGTGCAGATGCGCTCCGACTGGCTGTTCCCGATCTGCAATGGCGGCGAGCGGCTGAAGGGCGAGGACGGCAAGAAGGTGCATCCGACGCAGAAGCCGGAAGCATTGCTCGCCCGCGTCATCATGGCCTCGACCAAGCCCGGCGATATCGTGCTCGATCCGTTCTTCGGCTCGGGAACGACGGGTGCGGTGGCCAAGCGCCTCGGCCGCCACTTCGTCGGCATCGAGCGCGAACAGGATTATATCGATGCCGCCTCGGCCCGCATCGCCGCCGTCGAGCCGCTCGGCAAGGCGGAGCTCACCGTCATGACCGGCAAGAAGGCCGAAGTCCGCGTCGCCTTCAACGTGCTTGTTGAAAGCGGCCTGATCAAGCCCGGCCAGGTGCTGACCGACGCCAAACGCCGCTACAGCGCGATCGTGCGCGCCGACGGCACCGTCGCATCAGGCGGCGAGGCCGGCTCTATTCATCGTCTCGGCGCCAAGGTGCAGGGTCTCGATGCATGCAACGGATGGACCTTCTGGCACTTCGAAGACGGGCAGTCCCTGCGCCCGATCGACGATCTCAGGTCCGTCATCCGCAGTGATCTGGCCAAGGTGGAGTGAGCAACGCCTTCGCGGGATCGAAATACCTTCTTCCGGTTTCCCTCCAGTTGCGGGAGAAGGCCAAGGCGCCCGGGGTTCGAGCCTCGGGCGTCTTCTATTTTAGAATTCCTTGTAGTCGGTAACGTCGACGCGGATAATACGACCTTCTTCATTGAAGGTGATCGTCTCCTCGCCTTCGCGGACCAGTGGCTTGCCGGTCTGGCTGTGGGTGGCGCGGAGCGACCAGATCGCCCGGCCGGACAGCGGCGTCAGCGTTTCGACAAGCGAATTTTCCGCCGTCTGATCGGGATAATCCTCGAAATAGCGCCGGAAGGCGGCCATGATCTCGGGTCGCCCGGCAAGGCTGCCGACACCGTTTGAGACATAGGCCGCATTCTCGGCGAAATAGCCCTCGATGGTGGGAAAATCCAGCGCGTTGATGGCGGCGTGAAAGCGTTCGATTTCCTCTGCCGGGTCGAAAGCCATGGTCTCAGACCTTCACGCCGTAGGCGGCGAGATCGCTGCGCAGCTTCTCCGCACCGGTAAACAGCACCGCATTCCAGCCAAAGGCTCTGGCGCCTTCGACATTGACCGGGGCGTCGTCGATGAAGATCGTTGCCGCGGGATCGAGGCCGAACGTTTTCGTATGCGTCTCGTAGATAGCGACATCCGGTTTGATCAGGCCGACATCGCCGGAAACGGTAACGCCCCGCGGCTTCGTTAGGAAGGGAAAGCGCTGCTGCGCCTCGCGGAAGGTGTCGGAGGCGAAGTTGGTCAGCATCGTCACGTCGCGGCCTTCAGCGATCAGCCCTTCCATGATGGCGACGCTGTCTTCATAGGCGTGCGGCACCATCTCGTGCCAGTATTTGCGGAAGGCGCGGATATGCTCTTCGCGGGCTGGGTGCTGCGCAATCAGCAGCGCTTCGGCCTCCGCCCAGGTGCGGCCGCGGTCCTGCTCGATGTTCCAGTCGTGCGTGCAGATATTGGCGAAAAACCAGTTGCGCTCCGTCTCGTCGGGAATGAGGCGGCTGAAGGGAAGATGCGGATCGTAATGAACGAGAACTTTGCCGATGTCGAAAACGATATGCTTTATGCCGGTGGTCATGGTCATCCTTTGGATGTTTTGAACGCGAGTGGGATAGCTGCTGCGATCGCTTTTTTCATGACGGTCGGCAAGGCCTGGGCTTCAAGATTTGTAACCGGCTCCCACCATCCGTCATTCGTGCTGGTCTTAGCGTTGACCGCCGCACGCCAGATCGAAAGCCTGAGCTCGAAATGGGTAAAGACGTGGATGACGGTGCCGCAGGCCTGCCATGCCGCAGCGAAGGGCGCAGCCGCTGCCGAGGTCTCGCCGTCGATGCGCGCCGTCCACGCCGTTGTCGGTACCTCGGTCATGCCGCCGAGCAGGCCGCTGGCGACGCGCCGTCGCAAGAGTATCTCGCCATCGCCGGTTACCGCAATGAAGGCCGCGCCGTATCGTACCGGCTTTTCCTTCTTCGCCGCCTTGACGGGAAAGAGCTCGGGGTCTGAAAGCCTCAGCGCCTCACACGATCCGCGGAACGGACAGAGCGAACAGGCCGGCCGCTTCGGCGTGCAGATCGTCGCGCCGAGATCCATCATCGCCTGCGCGAAATCGCCGGGCCGCGCGGCGGGCGTCATCAGCGCCACCTTTTCCTTCATCAGCGGCTTGGCGGCCGGAAGCGGGGTCGTTATCGCATAAAGCCTGGAGATTACCCGCTCGACATTGCCGTCCATGACAGCCGCCTGCCGGTCAAAGGCGATGGCGGCGACGGCGGCGGCCGTATAGTCGCCGATGCCGGGCAGGGATTTCAGTCCCTCTTCGGTATCGGGAAAGACGCCACCATGCTCTCTCGCCACTGCCTCGGCGCATTTCTTCAGGTTGCGAGCCCGCGCATAATAGCCGAGCCCCGCCCAGGCGGCCATGACAGCGTCACTATCAGCAGCCGCAAGATCGGTGACGTCAGGCCAGCGCTCAAGAAACTTTGCGAAATAAGGTTTGACCGCCTGCACCGTCGTCTGCTGCAGCATCACCTCGGAAAGCCAGACGTGATAGGGATCGGGTTTGACGCCGCGCGCCGCCATGCCGGGTGACACACGCCAGGGCAGGTCGCGGTGGTGGCGGTCGTACCAGTCGAGGAGGGGCTTTGCCGAGGGCTTGTCGAATGTCGTGATTGTCATGATTTGCCGCGATGCGGGGAAGGCCCTATACTTGGCGAAGCAATGCCGCGCGATCAAGTCGGCCCCGCCAATTCGCGGCGGCGCTTAAAGGTTTCGATGAGTTATCCACGCAAAGATGTGAAACAGATTTCCGAGTTGGCGAACGGGCTGATCGATCCCGTCCTTGCGCGGCGCGCCGGCATCAACACGGCGCTGCTCGGCTCATGGAGCGAAATCGCCGGCGAGGATTTCGCCGATTGCACCCGGCCGGAAAAGATCGCCTGGGCGCGCGGCGGCAATGAGGCCGGCGGCTTCCGTCCCGGTGTGTTGACGATCGCCTGCGAAGGCGCGCGTGCGCTGTTCCTCACCCATGCGCAGGGCGAACTCATCCAGCGCATCAACAGCTTCTTCGGTTTCGCCGCCGTCCACCAGATCCGTATCGTCCAGAAGCCGGTCTCCCAAGCCGTGCGCCGCTCCCGCGCGCCAACGCCGCTGAAGGGCGAGGCCGCCCGCAAGCTGGAGGGCATGATGGAGGGTATCGAGGGCGACAAGCTACGCCAGGCGATCCAGCGCCTTGGGACCGCAGTGATGGGAAAGCGGGGGCGATGAATGTCGATGGACAAGCGCCCGGCTTGACCGGCAGCGCGGTTAGCTGACAATAAATCCGAGGCGGGCCAATCGCACATAGATGCGCCTTCGAGCGCTTCCGCGATTGGGAAACGATCGCCCAAGATCAAACTCTGTCGGCTGTCGCTTGCTTCGACGCTGGAGAGGAGTTTTAGGTCGCCCCTAAATCACGCCCTTCTTCAGGATGAAGTTTCCATAGGGCCGTATTTCGCCCGTCTGTACCACCGCGAAACAGGCTTCTGCGATTGGATAGTAGGCGAAGCGCTCGATGGGCTTGCTCCTGATGCCGCGCTGTTCGGCTGTGGAGCAGAGCAATTCCACGTCCGCGTGAACCGGCAGTAATATCCCGGCCTGATCCGGATCCTCCATATGCATGAGCGGCTGCTCGACGAAGTGATCGAGCGGCATGACCGCCAGGATCGCCTCTATGGCATCTGTGGCGCTGGCCGCGTTCATCGATACGAGTTTGCCGCTGACGGTCTTTTTCGACACGCGGCAGGCCGAGAAATTCTTGTCGACGATGGCGATCTCGTCGCCGTGGCCCATCGCGCTCAATATCCACAAAAGATCTGGGCAAGAGAATCCCGGGAATGTTTTTCAGTGCCATGTTCGTTCCTCCCTTTGGATCCGTATAGCATCATAAATCAACGAAGAAAACGCTTGCGCAAACGTTTCGATGATCCTACGCTGACTGTCACTGTTTCATTGGAGGATGAAACGGCCAGCAAGCGACCCACGGGCTGCTGCTTGTTTGGCATCGGTTGAATGTTCCGATTTATTGGGGAGAGGACGCCGCGGCGACGGTTTGGAGCTGCGTCAGGCGTGATGGGGGAGGTCTGCAATCATGGCGACAATCACTGACGTCGCGCGCGCCGCCGGCGTGTCGGTCTCTACCGTTTCGCACGTCATCAACGGCACGCGGCATGTGAATGAGGCGACGGCGGCGCTCGTCAAAGAGGCGATAAAAAACCTCGGATTCGTGCCGAACGCTGTGGCCCGGTCGCTGGTGCGATCTTCGACCGATGCCGTGGGCATCGCGATTTCGATCAGCACCAACTACTATTTCAACGACATCGTCTCCTCTATCGAACGGGCCTGCGCCGCCATCGGGCAGCTCGTTTTTCTCTGCGACACGCAGAACGATCCGGCGACCGAGCTGAAGCTGGTCCGCGAACTGGTCCAGCGGCGAGTGGATGGGGTGATCCTGGCTCCATCAAGTGATCCGGAAAACCGCGCCATCGACTATCTCAGATCGGCTCACATGCCCTTCGTCCTTGTCGATCGTCTGACGGTTGAGGATGCGGACGGGGTTTGCCTGGACAACGAGGCAGCGATGGAAACGCTGATCGACCATCTGGTGGGTCACGGCCATCGCCGCATCGGCCTCATCGCCGGTGAGCCGGGGCTACGTTCCACGGTCGAGCGCGTGCGCGGATATGTCGGCGCCATGCGTAAGCACGGGCTCGAGATCGATAGCAGTTTGATGAGCGAAGGCAACGCGAACAGCGCGGATGCCCGCCAATCGGCGCTTGAGATCTTGAGCAGGGCGCACCGGCCGACGGCGATCGCCTCGGGCAACAACCTTGCCACGATCGGCATCATGCGCGCGGTGCGCGACCTCGGGTTGCGCATCTCCGAGGATCTGGCGCTGATCGGTTTCGACGATTTCGACTGGGCCGACTGTTTCGAGCCGCGGCTGACTGTCATGGCGCAGCCGAGCGAGATGATCGGCATGCAGGCGGCGGAAATGCTGGCCAGGCGGATCAAGTCGAGCACGGAAAGCGTACGACAGGTCCGTCTGCCGGCAAAACTGACAATTCGCCGCTCCTGCGGCTGCGGAGGACATTGAAATGACGTCGGCGCTGGCTCTTGCTGGGATCACCAAATCCTTTCCGGGCGTGCGCGCCCTGAAGGGCGTGTCGTTTTCTCTGCAGCCCGGAGAAATCAGGGCGTTGGTGGGGGAGAACGGAGCCGGAAAATCGACGCTGATGAAGATCCTCTCCGGCGCTTATTCGGCCGACGAGGGGCGCATCGAGCTTTTCGGCGAAGAGGTCCTCGATCCGACACCGGCGGGAATGATCGCGCGCGGTGTTGCGGTTATCTATCAGGAACTGGCTCAGGCGCCGCACCTGACCGTCGCCGAAAACGTTCTAATGGGGCGGTTGCCGCGCAGGGGCGCCCTGATCGACTGGGGCGAAGCAAAGCGCCGGACCATCGAGGTCGTCGACCGGCTCGGTTTCGATGTCGATCCGACCGCTCGGATCGGAACGCTCTCCGTTGCCAAGCGCCAGATGGTGGAGATTGCCAAGGCGCTGGCGCGCGATGCGAAAATCATTGTTCTCGACGAGCCGTCGGCCGTGCTGGCGCAGGCAGAGATCGATCAGCTGTTCCGGGTCGTCCGGCAGCTGGCGCGCGAGAGTGGGGTTGCTTTCGTTTATATCTCGCATCGCCTGCGCGAAGTTTTCGAACTGAGCGATACGGTCACCGTTCTGCGCGACGGCACCGTCATTCACAACGGACCCTCCAATGGCCTGACGACGAACGACCTTATTCGCAGCATGGTGGGCCGGGACGTGGGTGACGTCTTTCCCAAGCGCGCACCCCGGATTGGCGGGGAAGCCCTGTCCGCCAAGGGTATTTCGACGCCAGCGCTGCTCAAAAACGTCAGCATCCATGTTCGAAAGGGCGAGATCGTCGGTCTCTTCGGCCTGGCGGGCGCCGGTCGCACGGAGCTTCTGCGCGCCATCTACGGCGCTGACCCGCGTGATGCCGGCGAGGTCAGTATCAACGGCGCGATGGCAAGCATCGGTTCGCCGCGCGCCGGCATTACCAAGGGGCTCGGCCTCGTGCCGGAAGACCGCAAGACAGAGGGGCTGTTCCTAATACAGAGCGTGGGCTTCAACATCATGTCGGCCAGTCTCGCGCAGATCGTCCGTTTCGGACTCCTGTCCCTTGGCCGCGAGCGCAAAATAGTCAGCGGTCTCATCGATCGGCTGCGGATCAGGACGCCGAACGCCGCGGCGGCGACGCAGAACCTTTCCGGCGGCAATCAGCAGAAATGCGTGTTGGCGAGGCTCGTCAGCGCCGGATGCGAAATCCTGCTGGCCGACGAGCCCACACGCGGTGTCGATGTCGGGGCCAAGCGCGAGATCTACGACCTGCTGGTCGAACTCGCGGAATCCCGCGGGCTGGCGATCGTCATGGCTTCTTCCGAACTGCCGGAAATCCTTGGTCTATGCGACCGGCTCTACGTTTTGAGAGAGGGCGAGGTGACGGCCGAACTCGACGCGCGCACTGCAACCGAAGAAGACGTCATGCACTTCGCGGCGCTACATTAATGAGGGGTCTACCATGAAGAAAAAACTTCCGCGGGGAACGGGGCTTGCCGGCGCACTGATCGTACTGATCATAGCCGCCTCGCTGATCTCCCCTCATTTTCTCAATCCTATCAATATCCTGAATGTCCTGAGGCAGGTCGCGCTCTATGGCATCCTCGGCATCGGCATGACATTCGTGATCCTGACCAAGGGGATCGATCTTTCGGTTGGCTCGATCGTCGCGCTGGTCGGCGTCACCGGCGCGGTCCTGATGGAGCAGGGCATGCCCATCCCCCTGATGGTGCTGATCTGCATCGCCATCGGTGCCCTTGTCGGCTGCGTCAACGGCTTCGGCATTTCCTTTTTTCGCATTCCGGCCTTCATCATGACCCTCGGCTGCATGGTCATGGTGCGCGGCTTCGCGCTGATGATCGCCGACGGGGGTACCGTCAATCCGGGCAAACTCGCCGACAGCTTTTTCGTGCTCGGCGGGGGCTACATTCTGGGCGTGCCGACACCGATCTACGTCTTTGCGATTGTCTGTATCATCGCCGCCGTCGTGCTCAGCCTCACGCCGTTCGGCCGCGCCATCTATGCGGTCGGCAGCAATGAAGAGGCGGCAAGGCTCTCCGGCATCAATGTGCCGCTCGTCATCTTCAGCGTCTACATCATCTGTGGCGTGCTGGCAGCGCTTTCCGGCCTGATTTTCCTGTCCCGCCTTTCCGTCGGCGACCCGAATTCCGGCCTCGGCCTCGAATTGGAAGCGATCACGATCGCGGTGATCGGCGGCACCTCGCTGTTCGGCGGCGAAGGCACGGTTCTCGGCACGATGGGCGGCGCCATGGTTCTGGCCATTATCGCAAACATTCTCAATCTCGCAGGCGTTTCACCATTCTCTCAACAGGTGGTGAAGGGTGCGATCATCGTTCTTGCCGTGCTGCTCGAAGCCGGAAGAAAGGCACGCAGGTAGCGTGTTCAACAGAGGGAGGACTTGAAATGCTTAACATCACCAGACGCATGCTCATCATCTCCGCCGGGCTCGCCACTGTGCTGGCGGCCGCCCCCGCTTTCAGCGCCGACAAGATCGTCATCGGCTTCTCGCAGGCGAGTTCGAACTCGGCCCATCGCAACACGATGACCAAACGCAACCAAGCCTACGCCGCGGAGCACTTCAAGGACGTTGATCTGATCGTCACCAACGCGGAAGGCAAATCCGCAAAGCAGATTTCGGATGTCGAAAGCCTGATGGTGCAAGGCATGAAGGTTCTGATGATCTCGGCTCAGGATGGCGCCGCGATCGCTCCGACCGTCAAGCAGGTGCTGGCCGCCGGCATTCCGGTCATCACGCTCGAGCGCAGCCTCGATATTCCTGTGACGCTGCACGTCGGCCCGCACAACAAACCCATCGGTACGCTTGCGGGCAAATACATAGCTGAAGCGCTGAAGGGTAAGGGCAATGTCGTGGAGATCAAGGGTGACCCGGCTGTCGCTCCCGCGGTTGAGCGCCATGAAGGCTTTGCCGAAGCCATTGCCGGCACCGATATCAAGGTGATTGCCGAAACGCATGCCGACTGGGACCAGGAAAAAGCGCTGAAGTTCATGGAAGATACGCTCCAGCGTTTCCCGGCCGGACAAATCCAGGCCGTTTACGCCCACAACGATAACATGGCGTTTGGTGCACTGCGGGCCATCCAGGCCGCCGGCCGTGACAAGGAAGGCATCCTCATCATCGGCATCGACGGCGAGAATGCCGCCATCCGTGCCGTCGCCAAGGGCGACCTGACCGCGACCTTCACCTATTCCACCGTCGCGCCTGAAGGCATTATCGCCGCGCACGCGCTCGCCACCAACGACACGGCGGCGCTTGAAAAGCTCGGAACCTTGACGAAGAAAGACGACGGCTCGATGGAAATCGAGATCGCATCGAAAATGATCACCAAGGAAAATGCCGCCGAGTTCTTCTGCAAGGGGTTCGGCGACGACCCTGAATGCAAGTGAAGTGATAAACGTCGAAGTCCGGCGCGACGAGTGCGCCGGACTTTTCGGTTGTCGTGCAGAATCATTGATTTCGGACGCAACGTCTGCTTCGGTCCCATCACGGTCACAATTCTTTGAAGGAAGTTGGTGAACCGTGCCTTGTGAGCGGCCGCCAGCCGTTATATCGCACAGTCATGCCGTCACTCTCATTACTTATGGGGAATCCATGCAGATGTCCGAAATGCAACTGACGAAACGCCGCCTCTTGGGTGGCATCGCCATCGCCGCAGCCGCCGCAGCGCTCGTCGCCTGCAACGACAGCAAGGACGCTGCCGATGCTTCGTCCTCCGGCAAGACCATGGCTGATGGCACTGATGTCGACACCATCCAGACGGCAGCGACGTCTTCGACCGAAATCCCGAAGTCGGACGGCGATGTCGACATGGCGCAGGTGCTGACCCCTGGTGCGCTGCCGGAAATGGCGCTGGGGAAGGCTGACGCACCGGTCAAGATCGTCGAATACATGTCGATGACCTGCCCGCATTGCGCCCATTTCCACAATACGACATTCGACGCCATCAAGCAGAAATACGTCGACAGCGGCAAGGTGCAGTTCATCATCCGCGAGTTCCCCTTCGACCCGCGTGCCGCCGCCGCCTTCATGCTCGCCCGCTGCAATGCCTCCAATCCGGAGCAGCTGAGCACCCCGGAACAGTATTTCCCGATGGTTTCCATGCTCTTCAAGCAGCAGCAGGTCTGGGCCGCCGCCGACGATGGCCGCAGCGCACTGCTGCAGATGTCGAAGCTTGCCGGATTTACTGAGGATAGTTTCACGAAATGCTTGACGAACCAGAAGCTTCTGGATGAAGTGAACGCCACACGGGAAAGAGGTTCCAAGGATTTCGGCGTCAACGCCACGCCAACTTTCCTCATCAATGGCAAGCGCTATTCTGGAGACATGCCGGTTGAAACCATGTCGGCGCTCATCGACAGCCTGCTCTGAACCGGACCGTTTCGAAATGACGGGCGACGGCGAAAGCCGTGCGCCCGTTTTTCGTTTTAAGCGCAGGCGGATGACGGGGCTTCCTGCCGTGGATATTTCTGCATGAAGTTCAACAAGCTGCGTCTGGTCGGCTTCAAATCCTTCGTCGAGCCGACGGAATTCATCATCGAGCGGGGGTTGACCGGCGTCGTCGGGCCGAATGGCTGCGGCAAGTCGAACCTCGTCGAGGCGCTGCGCTGGGTGATGGGCGAGAATTCCTACAAGAACATGCGCGCCTCCGGCATGGACGACGTGATCTTTTCCGGTTCGGGAAACCGCCCGGCGCGCAACACCGCCGAAGTGGCGCTCTATCTCGACAATGGCGAACGCACCGCGCCTGCCGCCTTCAACGACAGCGACGAGATCCAGGTCACCCGTCGCATCGAGCGTGAGCAGGGCTCGCTCTATCGCATCAATGGCAAGGAAAGCCGCGCCAAGGATGTGCAGCTGCTCTTTGCCGACGCCTCCACCGGCGCGCGTTCGCCCTCGATGGTTGGCCAGGGCCGCATCGGTGAGCTGATCCAGGCCAAGCCGCAGGCCCGCCGCCAGCTGCTGGAAGAGGCGGCCGGCATTTCAGGCCTGCATTCGCGCCGCCACGAGGCTGAACTGCGCCTGCGCGCCGCCGAAACCAATCTCGAGCGCCTCGACGACGTCACCTCGCAGCTCGAAAGTCAGATCGAGAGCCTGAAACGCCAGGCTCGGCAGGCAAACCGCTTCAAGACACTGTCTGCCGATATCCGCGCCCGCGAAGCGATGCTCCTGCATATCCGCTGGGTGCAGGCCAAGGAGGCTGAAGCCGAAGCCGACAGCGCGCTCAACCAGGCGACATCAATCGTCGCCGAAAAGGCGCAGCTGCAGATGGAGGCAGCCAGGAACCAAGGTATCGCCAGCTTGAAGCTGCCGGAACTGCGCGAAGGCGAGGCCCGTGCGGCGGCCGCCCTGCAGCGCCTGCAGATCGCAAGAAGCCAACTGGAAGAGGATGCCGGCCGCATCCTGCGCCGCCGCGACGAGCTGACGCGCCGTCTCGCCCAGCTCGCCGAGGATATCCGCCGTGAAGAGAGGTTGGTGGCCGACAACGCGGTCATCCTGGCGAGGCTCGATGCCGAAGAGGCGGAGATCGCAGAAATCCTCGCCGATTCCGGTCGTCATGCCGAGGAGACCCGTGAGGCTTTCGATGGAGCGGCGGCCAAACTTGCCGACAGCGAGCGCATCTTCACCGCCTTGACCGCCGAGCGTGCCGAGGCGGCAGCCGGCCGCAACCAGCTGGAACGCGCCATCCGCGATCTCGCCGACCGCCGGATGCGCCTCGAGCGCCAGATGGATGAGGCAAACCAGGAATTATCAGCGATTGGCGGGAAGATCGCCGGTCTGGCCGATCCCGATGAGAAGCGTGCGAATGTCGAGGCCGGCGAGATCGCGCTCGCCGACGCCGAGGCTGCGGTCCAGGCGGTCGAGCAGGCACTGGCCACAGCACGCCAGACCGAGGCACTGTCTCGCGCTCCAGTCGATCAGGCGCGTTCCGCGCTGAATGCGCTGGAGACCGAAGCCCGGACCATTTCCCGCATGCTCGCCGCCGGTGCCGCGGCCGGAAAATTTCCGCCTGTTGCCGAAGAGCTGAAGGTCGATCGCGGCTTCGAAATCGCTCTTGGCGCCGCGCTCGGCGACGATCTGGAATCGCCGCTCGACGCCGAGGCGCCGGCTCATTGGTCGGACAATGGCGACGGCGCCGGCGACCCGGCGCTTCCTTCGGGCGTAACGCCGCTGCTCGACTGTGTTCGCGCCCCTGCGGCGCTGACCCGCCGCCTGCGCCAGATCGGCCTGGTCGCGGAAGGGGAAGCGCAATCTTTGATGGCGGCGCTGAAGCCCGGCCAGCGGCTGGTGACGAAAGAGGGCGCCGTTTATCGCTGGGACGGCCATGTCACCGGCGTCGACGCCCCGAGTGCTGCGGCACTGCGTCTTGCCCAGAAGAACCGCCTGGCCGAACTCGAAGGCGAAGCGGTCCTTGCCCGTGACGTTCTCGTTGAAGCGGAGGAGCGGCAGGCGACGGCCGCCGAGGCAATCCGCGAGCAAGAGCGCCGGCTTGCCGAGGCGCGCGAGATGAGCCGCCTCTCTGCGCGTCATCTCGCTGAAGCGCGCGAGGCGCTTGTCGCTGCCGAACGCGCCTCCGGTGACCTGATCCGCCGCCGCGATGTCGTGAGCGAAGCGGCCAGCCAGCTACGCGCGCAACTGGAGGAAATCGCTGTCCAGGAAGAAAATGCCCGCATCGAGCTGGAGGACGCGCCCGATCTGACCGAGATCGACGAACGGCTGCGTTTCCAGCAGGTGGAAGTTGCAACCGATCGCGGCGCGCTGGCCGAGAGCCGCGCCCGCCATGAGAGCCTTGCCAGAGAAAACGAAGCCCGGCAGCGCCGTATCGTCGCGATCGGGCAGGAGCGCGAAACCTGGCGTCAGCGGGCGGCGAGCGGCGAAGATCATGTCGTGACGCTGCGCGAGCGCGAAGAAGAAGCGCGCGAAGAGGCGGCCGAGCTGGAAATGGCGCCGGATGAATTCGACGATAAGCGCCGCGCTCTGCTGAGTGAATTACAGAAGGCGGAGGAGGCGCGGCGCCAGGCAGGAGATCTTCTGGCCGAAGCCGAGCGAATCCAGCGCGAGGCCGACCATAGCGCGGCGACAGCGCTTTCCGAACTTGCCGAATGCCGCGAACGCCGCGGCCGTGCCGAGGAGCGCCTGGTCTCCGCCCGCGAGAAGCGGCAGGAAAGCGAAAGCCGTATCCGTGAAGTCCTGAACGTCGCCCCGCATGACGCGCTGCAACTGACCGGGCGCCCGACCATGCAGGCTCTTCCCGATCCGCGCGAGGTCGAGCGCGAGCTGGAACGCCTGAGGATCGAGCGCGAGCGGCTCGGCGCCGTGAACCTGCGCGCCGACGAGGAGCAGAAGGAACTGAGCGAAAAGCTCGAAGCGCTGATCAAGGAGCGCGACGACGTCATCGATGCGATCCGCAAACTGCGCGGCGCGATCCAGAGCCTCAACCGCGAGGGCCGCGAGCGCCTGGTCGCGGCCTTTGATATCGTCAACGCCCAGTTCCAGCGTCTGTTCACTCACCTCTTCGGCGGCGGCACAGCCGAGCTGCAACTGATCGAATCCGACGATCCGCTGGAAGCCGGCCTTGAAATTCTCGCCCGCCCGCCCGGCAAGAAGCCGCAGACCATGACGCTGCTTTCGGGTGGCGAGCAGGCGCTGACGGCCATGGCGCTGATCTTCGCCGTCTTCCTCACCAATCCGGCGCCGATCTGCGTGCTCGACGAAGTGGACGCACCGCTCGACGACCACAATGTCGAGCGCTACTGCAATTTGATGGACGAGATGGCGGCTTCCACCGAAACCCGCTTCGTCATCATCACCCACAATCCCATCACCATGGCCCGGATGAACCGCCTCTTCGGAGTCACCATGGCCGAGCAGGGCGTCTCCACCCTCGTCTCCGTCGACCTGCAGACGGCCGAGCGCCTGCGCGAAATTGCATAAAGTATCAGCGGGAGCATATCGTACAGCCGCGCCTTATGGTTGCGCTTGGAAAAAAGTACAAGGTCACGGCGGCCTTCCGGGCATCACGCAAAATCAACTGCCGACACAATTCCAGCAGGGCTGGCGGCCGGTCTTGCGTCCGGAAATTGCGGAAAATCAAAAGACTGGCGTTAAACACCAAAAAAGGTCGGCTCCCAAGCCGCCCGTACCCCATTTGGGTGATGCTCTTTTCACTGACTTGCATTAGAAGTTGTTTCAACGCAACCTGATATCTTTGCTGAAAAGCGGCAGTCATCGTTGCGGATTGAAATTCGCGATGCGGTATTCCCAGCAGAGGGCAAGTGCTGGAATGCTGAAGTGTTGAGGGACCCCCCGTCCGGTTTTCCTGGCCGGACGGAAACAAGGCTTTGCGGGACATTGTTGCAGTCCCGCAAAGCTTTTTTTATGCCTTCTTCCCGCCAGACGATGTTTTAGTCGTTTCGCCCTCGGTTGCTCGCAAGATTTATTGTGCGACGCAACATTTTGCCGCATTTGTCGATTTTCATTTCAACACCAAGGCATTAAGCTAATCGCTCAGACTGCTGACAATGTTGGCTCTCTATCGGCGTAGAACCGGTAGCGGATGTTTGGGGCACAAGCCCGGGCATGCCGAAAGGGAGTTGGCAAGCATTGTCGGCCATCTGAGGTTTGGTGTTGGGGGGAAGATGACCAAGTGGGTCTATACGTTCGGCGACGGGCAGGCTGAAGGCCGGGCGCGCGATCAGGAGATTCTGGGCGGCAAGGGCGCCAATCTCGCTGAAATGTGCAGCCTCGGGCTTCCGGTGCCTCCGGGGCTGACGATCGTCAGCGATGCCTGCCACACCTATTACAAGAACGGCCGCCATATTGACGACGCGCTGAAGACGCAGGTGCGCGCCGGCATTTCGGCGATCGAGGCGATCACCGGCCGCCACTTCGGTTCCGTCAGCCAGCCGTTGCTGCTCTCCGTTCGCTCCGGCGCTCGTGTTTCCATGCCCGGCATGATGGACACGGTGCTCAATCTCGGCCTCAACGACGAGACGGTGCAGGCGCTCGGCCACGATGCCGGCGACGCGCGTTTTGCCTGGGACAGCTACCGCCGTTTCATCCAGATGTATGCCGATGTCGTCATGGGCCTTGGCAACGATGCTTTCGAGGAAATACTGGAAGACGAGAAGGCCAAGCTCGGCCATGAATTCGATACCGAACTCAGCGCCGCCGAGTGGCAGCATATCGTCTTCCTCTACAAAAGGCTGATCGAGGAGGAGCTGGGCCAGGAATTCCCGCAAGATCCCGAAGTCCAGCTCTGGGGCGCGGTCGGAGCAGTCTTTTCCAGCTGGATGAGCGCGCGTGCGCTCACCTACCGCCAGCTTCACAATATTCCGGAAGCTTGGGGAACGGCGGTCAACATCCAGGCCATGGTTTTCGGCAATCTCGGCAACAGCTCGGCCACTGGCGTCGCCTTCACCCGCAACCCCTCGACCGGCGAGAAGGCGCTCTACGGAGAATTCCTCGTCAATGCCCAGGGAGAGGATGTCGTTGCCGGCATCCGCACGCCGCAGAGCATCACCGAGGAGGGGCGGCTTTCCTCTGGCTCCGACAAACCCTCGATGGAAAAGCTGATGCCGGAGGCTTTCCATGAGCTTTGCCGCATCTGCAGCGAGCTCGAAATCCATTACCGCGACATGCAGGACATCGAATTCACCATCGAGCGAGGCAAGCTCTGGATGCTGCAGACCCGCTCCGGCAAACGCTCGACCCGCGCGGCGATGAAGATCGCCGTCGATATGGTCGATGAGGGCGTGATCACCGAGGAGGAGGCGGTGCTGCGCATCGAACCATCAAGCCTCGATCAGCTCTTGCACCCGACGATCGATCCGCGCGTCAACCGCCAGGTGATCGGCACCGGGCTTCCTGCTTCGCCGGGGGCTGCAACCGGCGCCATCGTCTTCACCGCCGAGGAGGCCGTCGAGGCTGAGGCGGAGGGCCGCAAGGTCATCCTGCTTCGCGTCGAGACCAGTCCGGAGGATATTCACGGCATGCATGCCGCCGAAGGCATCCTCACCACCCGTGGCGGAATGACCAGCCATGCGGCGGTCGTCGCCCGCGGCATGGGCATCCCCTGCGTCGTCGGTGCCGGCACCATGCGTATCGATCAACGCAATGAGCGGCTGCTCGGCATCGGCGTGACGCTCAAGAAGGGCGATATCATCACTATCGATGGTTCGGCCGGCCAGGTGCTGAAGGGCGAAGTGCCGATGATCCAGCCGGAATTGTCGGGTGATTTCGGCCGGATCATGGGTTGGGCCGACCGCGCCAGGCGCATGACAGTGCGCACCAATGCCGATACGCCGGCCGATGCGCGCGCCGCCCGCTCCTTCGGTGCCGAGGGCATCGGCCTTTGCCGCACCGAGCACATGTTCTTCGAGGGTGAGCGCATCCATGTCATGCGCGAGATGATCCTGGCCGAGGACGAGAAGGGCAGGCGGCTGGCGCTCGACAAGCTTCTGCCGATGCAGCGCTCCGATTTTACCGGCCTCTTCACCGTCATGCACGGCCTGCCGGTGACGATCCGCCTGCTCGACCCGCCGTTGCACGAATTCCTGCCGAAGACCGACGACGAGGTTGCGGAGGTCGCCTTCGCCATGGGCATGGAGGCGCTCGCGCTGCGCCAGCGCGTCGATGCGCTGCACGAGTTCAACCCGATGCTCGGCCACCGCGGCTGTCGGCTGGCGATCTCCTATCCCGAGATCGTCGAGATGCAGGCGCGCGCCATCTTCGAGGCGGCGGTTGCCGCAGCGCACGAAACCGGGGCGGCCGTCGTGCCGGAGATCATGGTTCCTCTCGTCGGCCTGCGCTCAGAGCTCGATTACGTCAAGGCGCGCATCGATGCCGTTGCCGGCAATGTCATGAGCGAGGCCGGCATGAAGATCGACTATCTCGTCGGCACGATGATCGAGCTGCCGCGTGCGGCGTTGCGCGCCCATGTGATCGCCGAAGCCGCCGAATTCTTCTCCTTCGGCACCAACGACCTGACGCAGACCACTTTCGGCATCTCACGTGACGACGCCTCGGCCTTCATCCCCACCTATCAGCGCAAGGGCATCATCGAGCACGATCCGTTCATCTCGCTGGATTTCGACGGGGTAGGGGAACTGATCAGCATCGCCGCCGAACGCGGCAGGCGCACCCGCAACGACATGAAGCTCGGCATCTGCGGTGAACATGGCGGCGACCCCGCCTCGATCCGCTTCTGCGAGACGATCGGCCTCGACTACGTCTCGTGCTCGCCGTTCCGTGTGCCGATCGCTAGGCTCGCGGCCGCACAGGCGGTCATTTCAGAAAACCGCTGAGATACGGCGGGCGCCCGGGCCGTCAATGATGATGCCGCCAGTGATCGCCGTAGATATACGGCCCGTTCAGATCCCAGGCCATGCTCTGCATCAACTCGGCGCTCTGCGCCCGCGATTCGGCCCGCCTGTCGAGATCGATGCGCTGCAGGCAGTTGGCAAAACCATCCGTGCCGCGGCGGAAGCCGTAGCTGAGGCACTGGCGCTCATCCGCCGCCCGCCGCTCTTCCGGCGTCATCGTCTGGCAGGCAGAGAGACCGACGATCGTGGCGAGAAGGGCGACGAGAAGGGGGATGCGCATCGATTTATTCCTTGGCATGATCGCACTGAGGAAATGCCATTCGGGTGGTGGCGTCAAGCGTGGAGATGAGCCCCTCATCCGCCTGCCGACACCTTCTCCCCGCGAGCGGGGAGAGGGTTAGGGTGAGGGGCAAAAACCCGCACCAATCTCTCCGCCCTCATTCGTCTCGTGAGTCACGCCGCCCCGGCCGGATCGCCGATCGGCAGCAGGGCCGGGTCGAGCGGCGGGTCTTCTGGATTCTTCGTATCCGCCGGGTCCTGAGCCGGCGTCAGCGGCGGTTTTTCCTGGATGCGGTCGGGAATGCCGGGCGTCGGGGTCGGCCCGCGCGGCGTATCGGCATTTGGTATCGGATCTCTGTTGGGCATGATCGCCTCCTTTTCAAGGAAAGGAACGGCACGCCCGGCAGATGGTTCCACTTTCGCCGTCGGGCATTCCTCTGTATGAGGAGGCGACAAAACACTGGAACGAGCATGGCCATCCGCGACCGATTCTCGAAAAAGATCACCTGTCCGCAATGCGGCAATACCGGCTTTGCCGAAGCCTCCGAGATCGACGATCCCGGCCGCAAGCACCCTGATTTCACGGTCGATCATCTGCCGCGCGGCTTCGGCGTGCAGCGCGCTTCCAACCACCAGGAAAACTTCATGCTCAAATGCGAATGCGGGCGCAAGTTTCCGTTCCGCAGCCTTGCGGAAGCCGCGGCCGACGGGCGTTAAAACTCACAGTGAACGTCAGATCCGCTCCAGCACTTCGATGAAGGCGTCGGCAAAACGCACCAGAGGCGCGGTCTCGTCATCGGGCGCCTGCATGCGAATTTCCGTGCCGTGGCCGTCGAGCAGCGCCAGCACGACACGCATCCTGTTGCCGTCATCGGGAATGCGCAGCACGGCGATGCGGCGGCAATCTTCGATCAGGCCGCCGGCGGGAAGATCGAACAGCAACTCGCCGCCGGAACGGTCGGCCGCCCTGCGCACCGCTTCGCAGAAGCCGGCATCGCCGCCGGCATAGCCTTCGAGCGAAAGTTCGAGCTCAAGCAACTCCAGCGGCAGCATCGGGTCGGACTGATCGATCCCGCCAAGCGCAGATGCCTGCGGCCTTGCTGCTATGTCGGGTAAAATCATCCGTCTCTCCTGTTCTCACCAAAGGAGATGAAACCGCGCCAGAATGACCTTTTTTTGACATATCAGCAAGGGCTTATGAAATGGACTGCGCCTTCGCCGTGGATTCCGCCCGATATGCTTCAGACAAGAGTTTCAATTTGGCCGAATCTTGCACTAAACAAGGTGATGGCGATTTGCGTGGTTGAGGACGCGGCGCTGACGAGCAACCGGTAAGTTTGATGGCCATCCGCTTCGACCGTCCCGTTTCCAGTGCCGCCCGCTCTTCGCGGCTGATTGGGGCGTTTTCGCTGGTACTGGCGCTGGCTGTGCTGATCGCCCATCGCTTCGGCGGACTCGCCACCCCCTATCTGGTGCTGCTGCTGATTGCCGCCGCCGGCTGTGCGCTTCTTGCCGCCCTCCTAGCCGCAATCGGGCTGCGCAGCCTCTGGATGACCGGGGCGGAAGGCGGATTGGCGGCGCTCGCGGCGCTGATCTACGCCGCCTTTCCGCTGGCGATCGGCGCGCTCGCCGCCGAGCGTTACCTCACGCTGCCTGATATCTACGACGTCTCCACCGATCCCGTCTCCGCGCCCGACTGGCTTTCCACCCCGAAATCAGACCAGATCTGGTTGAAGCGTAATCTTCAGGTGACGCCCGAGGATCGCGAAAAGCAGCTGGCGGCCTATCCCGAGCTGACCGGCCGGCGCTATGAGGGCGCGCTCGACCGCGTGCTGGAAGCGGTGCGCAAGGTCGCCAAGCAGAGCGGCTTCACGATCACGCGGAGCAGCGGCGATACCGAGCCGGGGCGCGATCCCGAGGACAAGCCGCTAAAGCCGCAGCCGGGCGACGATGCGGTGGCCGATGCGCCCGATATCATCCCGGTGCCGACGCCGCGCCCCTATGACGACGATGTCGCCAAGCTTATCCGCGGCGCCAATGGTGTGACGCTGCAGGGCACCAACCGCACGCTCATTCTCGGCCTGCGCTTCGATATTGTCATTCGCCTGCGCGAAGAGGCCGAAACCACCTTCGTCGATATCCGCGTCGCCTCGCGCTACGGCCAGCACGACCTCGGCTTCAGCGCGGCAATCGCCGATGACTACCTGAAGGCGCTGGATGCCGAACTGCTCGGGATCGCGGGTGGGTGAGCCACGGTGCCGCCGGAGGCGGCAGCAATCGATCCAGTGGATCGATTGCAGTGGCGAACGCCCTGAGCCCAAGCGAAGGGCCGGGATACGGTGCGGCAAATTCAACCCTCATCCGGTGCCGCCGGAGGCGGGCGGCAGGTTCAACCTGCTCCCACGGCACATCAGCACTCACCGCACCCCACGAGATTTCCGCATTTCGCCATCGCGCCACTGCTGCCATTGCTGTCTCAGCTTGCTCCTGGATATGCCTATGGATTCACCGAGAATCTCGACTTTGAGGATACGTTCGGTCCGGAAATGACGGAAGGCCTGTTTCGATTGGCACCACGCGATCAGGAGGCTGTGCGTATCGTCGTAGCCGAGAAGCACTGGACAGACGATGCGGCTGGTGACCGCTCCATCCGCCGCGCGATAGTCGAGTTCAAGCTTGCGGCCTTCCCTGATCGCCAGCCTGAGCGGACGCGTATCGACCGTGACATTGCCGCCGACCTCATCCGGTTTGATGCCGACCGCAGGCTGGGCAATATAGGGAAGCAGCTCCTGCGGCATGACCGACGTGATCTTGGCCATGACATCGCTGGCAGCATTGTGGATGGCCGGATCATTCAGCTTCGCCACCATTTGAACGCCGAGCACGACGGCCTCGATCTCCTCAGGCGTCAGCATGAGCGGCGGCATGTCGTATCGCGGATCGAGGACATAGCCGAACCCCGCTTCGCCTTCGATCGGAACACGCTGGGCAATCAGATGTGCGATGTCGCGATAGACGGTCCGCCGCGCGACCTCGAGTTCATCCGCCAGCTCGGACGAGGTCACTGGACGGCTCGACCGTCGAAGAATCTGGATGATCTGAAAAAGCCGGTCTGCTTTTCGCATATCTGCTGACTCCTGCTGCCACAACGCTGTCAGCACGGCTGTGTCAGAAAAGCAAGGAAGAGCTGGTCGCGCATCAAGGAGAAGATCATGAAATTCGCATCCACCCGCCTCATCGCCTCTGATATCAACAGCATGGTGGCTTTTTATGAGCTCGTGACGGACTGCCGCGCCGACTGGCTTGCGCCGGTCTTTGCCGAGATCGTCACATCAGGCGCGAGCCTCGCAATCGGCAGCGCGGAAACCGTGGCCCTGTTTAGCGAGGGCAGTGCGGAACCAAAGGCCAACCGGACGGCCATTCTCGAGTTCATGGTTTGGGATGTCGATGCGGAATTTGCGCGGCTCAAGGATCAGGTCACGGTCGTGCACGCACCCAAAGATTTGCCATGGGGCAATCGGACAGCGCAGTTTTCCGACCCCGAGGGGACACGAGTCGCCATCTATACGCCGGTAACCGACGCCGCCAGACGGCGTTTCGCCGGCCGTTGATCGGGAGCCTTTGTTTGAGAACGTTCCGCGCCCAGACGACCGGAGCCGAGAAAAGGCACGCTCACCCTTCCAACCTCAACCAGCCCGTATAGCGCACCACCAGCCCCGTCAGCCGTCCGCCGATCTCGACGTGGAAGTGGAAGCGCCCATCGCGCTCCTCTTCATAAGTATCGCCGCCGGGCGCTAAAAACAGCGGCAGGGGAATGCCGAAAAAGCGCCAGCCGCGCACGACAAGCCGCAGCCTGTCGCCCTCGGGCACCAGAGCCAGCAACACCCGGAAGGGGCCGAAAACCTCGACGAGCAGGTGCCGGTCGCGGGCCTTGCCCTCGGCCTGCCAGCTCTGGAAGCTCTTGTTCCCGAAGCTACGCGTCCAGACCTCTTTGTCGCCGTCGGTGGCAAAGCGCACCGTGACCGGCACATCCGCGGCGGCCGGGGGAAAGCCGAAGATGCGCGCGACGAGCCGAGCAAGCAGCCCGCCGCCGCGCTCGATCCGCGCCCGGCCGGTGGCGATGCGCGCGCCGCCGGCATGGATCGCGGCAAGGGCGGGCGGCAGCCGCTCCCAGGCGCTACCGAGGATGCGCTGGTAGAGCGGCAGGGCCTCTTCCTCACGGTCCAGCCGGATGCCCGAGGTGATCGAAAAACGCCGGAAGGCCGCCTCGAAATCCGCAAGCGACAATTCCCCGGCCGCCGGCCGGGCACCATTTTCCGGCCGCCTGCCTTCGAGCAGCCGGCGCACCAGCGCTTCAACCCCGATGACCGGAATGAACGGCCCGTCATCGCCTTCGGCAACCAGATGCCAGCCGCAGTTGAGCTTTCTTCCCTGGCGATCGAGGCCGCCCAAGCGGACGAACATGCCGCCGCGATGATCGCCGATGGCGAAGCGATGGCTGGCGGCCTGCACCAGCCGAGAAAAAGGCAGCAACGAGGGCAAAAGCCGCAAGCGCACCAGCCGGGCGGCGGCCGAAAGCAGCCGCTGCAGCGCCTGCGGCTCGGTGCCGACGCCGGTGAAGGTGGATTGCAGCCCGTTAAGGCGGCGCGGCAGCAGTGCAAGGTCGGGCGCATCCACCAGCAGGAAGATCCGGCTGGCGAGCGGCGCGGCACCCGGCGGTGCGATCGTCACCCGCATTTCGTCGATCAGCCCGTGCCCCTTGGCCTGTCGCCCCTCGCGCAGCACCGCCACCGGCTTGCCGGCATAGCTTGCGATCGCTCTGACGACATTGAGCCCGATCTTGACATGCGGCGAGGGGGCGATGCCGGCCGCCACGCTTTCGATGCGGGAGAAATGCGGCGCCATCGCCTCCAGCGCTGCGAAGGAGAGCGCCGGCAGGCTGCTGAGCCCGGAAAGAGCGAAAACGCCTTTTGCCTTGGCTTGCGCGTCGAGCTCACCAATGGAGGCGACGAAGCCGGTGCTGTCGGCGAGGTCGGCATAATCGATGTCGAGATCGATGCAGGCCTGCACCACCTTATAGGCATCCTGTCTGAAGGTCTGGAACGGCCCAGAGGCATCGACGACGAGATCGGGCCTGAGCCGCGTCAGCTGCTCCTCGAGATCGCCGTCCCGATCGAAGGCCACCGCCTGTAACCGCGCCCCGAGATCGTTGCCGCCCAGGCGCCCGGCGCCGCCCTTTGGCGATCTCATATCGGCCAGGAAATCGTCGGCCTTTTCGAGCGAGCGCCCGGCGATCAGCAGCCTGAGGCGCGGTTCCTCGCCGAGCAGCTGGGCCAGCCGGCCGCCGAAGGCGCCGTAGCCGCCGATGATCAGCAGGGAAAAGCTTTCGCCGCTCATGCGATGAAGCGGCTGCGCTGCTCTGGCGTCGGCACCATGCAGCTCTGCCGTCCGGCAATCTTCAGCCTGTTGCGGGCGATGAATTCATAAAGCGCATCGGCGGCGCGCCGCGGCAGCAGCCGGAAGATGTTCACCAGCGAATAGGGAAAGCCGAGCCCCGCCACCATGCGGATCGACCCGTCCGACTTGAAGAAGGCGCGGCCCTCGTCGATGAGGATATTGGTCTCATAGTCGCGTGCATCGAGCCCGTAATGCCGGTAGAGCGCTTCCCCAAGCGGCGTCTGCGCCGCCAGAAACCGGTATCGCCGCCGCCTGTCGTGCTTCAGCGCGAATTTCACCCAGCCGGAGCAGAAGACGCATTCGCCATCGAAGACGATTAGCGGCCGGTCATCGGCAAAATCGGGCACGGCGGCATCGCCGCGATAGCTGTAAGCGGCATTTCTCCCCACGCTCATCTCCCTGTTGCCGGCCGGTAGGTGGCGGCAAGCGAGGGCGGCCCATCCGCCGCGATTTCGCCGCGCTCCACCAGATCCTCGATATGGGCGAGCACCGAAAGCGCGGCCGCCCCATAGAGCTTCGGATCGGTATCGCGATAGATCGCCTTTACCATCTCGGCAATGTTGCTGTCGCCGGCCGCGACGCGTTCCAGCACCGCCTGCTCGCGCCCCAGCCGATGTGCCTTCAGCGCCAGCAGGAAACGGCCGGGCTCCGTCACCGGCCCGCCATGGCCGGGAAGCAGCAGCCTGTCGCCGCGCGCAATCAGCTTGTCGAGCGAAGCCATGTAATCGGCCATCGCCCCATCCGGCGGCGCCACGATCGAGGTCGACCAGGCCATGACGTGATCGCCGGAGAACAGGATCTCGCGGCCTTCAAGCGCGAAGGCGACGTGATTGGCCGCATGCCCCGGCGTCAGCACTGATGTCAGCGACCAGCCATCGCCCGAAATCGTCTGGCCGTCGCCGAGCGCGATATCAGGCACGAAATCCATATCCGAGCTTTCGGCAAAAGGATTGACCTCGCCGTCACGTAGCGGCCGCGCCGGCCGGTGCGGTCCTTGCCCCACCGTCACCGCCCCCGTCGCTGCCTTCAGCCGGCGGGAAAGCGGCGAGTGATCGCGATGGGTATGGCTGACGAAGATATGCGTCACCTCCCGCCCGCCGATGACAGCCATCAGCGCCTGAAAATGCGCCTCGTCCTCCGGCCCGGGATCGATGACCGCGACCGAGGAAGCGCCGACGATATAGCTGTTGGTGCCGTAAAAGGTGAAAGGCCCGGGATTTTCCGCCGTGATCCGCTCGATATCAGGAGCAACCGGCACAGCGCGCCCGTAGGCCGGCTCGAAAGCGAGGTCGAATGCGGGACTTTCCATGCGGGACGATGATCTCAGGTAGATAATATCGCCTCATGCTAGCACGCCGCCCGCCACTTCGCGCGCATAAATCTGCCGCAGGATGAACTTAGTCATTGTGACTGACAAAGAGCTTTGCTAATCAGGCGTCGATTTCCAGCAAGCGGTTCGCCGCTCAAGCTCTGGTGGGGCGTAGCCAAGCGGTAAGGCAGCGGTTTTTGGTACCGCCATCCCCTGGTTCGAATCCAGGCGCCCCAGCCATTTACCAGTAAATGCCAGCTATTGCGCCCTACCGCCCGTCTCGAACAGTCGGATGCCAGTCAACTCCGCAAGCTTCTCCACCAACGCATCCTGAAACCCAGCATCGTTCACCTCCGCCGCGGCCTCCCGCTGCTGCCGGTGATACCAATAGCCGCCGCTCACCCTCGCAGCTCCTTCATCACTCGTCGCAAGCCATGTCTGCGTAAGATGCCCCATCTCGAGATCGTCGGGCGCGCCGGCGCCGCCCATTTTGGTTGGCACCCAGCCGGGGTCCACCGCGTTGCTCAGAACGTCGGGCCAGCGGCGAGCTATGGCGGCGGCGAGGGTGGCGATGTAGAGTTTGCTTTCCGAATAGGCCTGGCTGGCGCTCCATGGCCGCTTCTTCCAGTCGATATCGTCGAGCGCGCTGGCGCCGCTGCGGTGCATGCCGCTCGAGAGATAGATCAGCCGCTCGGGGCGGGTGATCCAGGCGGTGAGGAGATAGGGAGCGAGCGTGTTGACGGCGAGCGTCCTGGCATGACCTTCCGGCGTCTCGCCGCGGCTGCGCTCGAGGTAGATGCCGGCATTGTGGATGACGGCGTCCATGCGGCCGATGGCGTTGACCTGCTCGGCGATCGAGCGGTTTGCCTCGGTGCTGGCGAGATCGCCGATGACGAGGCCGAGGGCGGCGGCGGAGGTCTCGGATACGGCGGCGGCGCGCTCGCGGGAGCGCGCATGCAGCACGACCTCGTGGCCTTCGCTGATCAGGGTGCGGGCGGCGGCGAGGCCGAGGCCATCGGTGGAACCGGTGATGAAGATGCGGCTCATAGTGTCTCCGTTGGCTGTTGATGGGGTTGGGGGGAGTCAAGCAGGTTTTGGTTGGTGGCTCAATGCGGCTCCGACTTCGCCCCGACGCGCCTCACACACTCTCGCGTCGCCGCTCCGCCCCCGCCGCAATCGTCTGCACCAGTTCGTCTACCTCCCGCGCCAGCCGCTCCAGCGGCAAGCCCACGAAGCGTCCCTCCAGGCTGATGCTGACCACCCCATGCACCGCGCCGAACAGCGTGCGCGCCCGGATGGCCCGATCCTCCGCCGGCATGTCGGGCTGCAGTTCGGCGAGCGGTTCGGCGATCACGTCCATCAGGAAGAGGTGCTCGTCGAGGTGCCATTGCGGCGTTGGGCTCGATTCCGGCGGGAAGTGGTCGAACAGCGCCTTCCAGAGATTGCGGTGTTCGACGGCAAAGCTCAGATAGCCCTGGGCGAGGTTGCGCAGGCGATCGGTCGGGCTCTTCTCCTTGGCTTCGGCAAGCGTCAGCCGCGCTTCCAGCGCCTTCAGCGTTCCCGAATTGACATGGATGACGAGCTCGGCAAGGTCCGAGAAGACGGTGTAGAGGCCGCCCAGCGCGCAGCCGGCATCCTGGGTGATGTCGCGAGCTCTGAGATTCGAAAGCCCGTCTCTGGCGATCCGCTCGCGCGCCGCCTCGATCAGCCGCGCCTTCAGGTCCTCGCGTTTTTCTTCTCGTCTGCCGGCCATTAACCATTCCACTTCGATTCTTTGAACGTCGTTCAAAAATTATCTTGAACGACGTTCATGATTCTGGCATAACTCATTTCGTGAACAACGTTCATAGACGGGAGCAAGGAAATGTTCAAACTGATTTCCATTTTATTGCGGGGCAGGGCGCATGATGCCGAACAGGCCTTTGCCGATCGCAACGCCGTGCCGCTGCTCGCCCAGCAGATCCGCGATGCTGCTCAATCGATCCAGTCGGCCCGCCGCAGCGTCGCGGTCGCCATCGCCCAGAACGAGCAGGAGAAAGGCCAGCACGCGACGATCGTCGCCCGCATCGCCGATCTCGAGGTCCGCGCCACCGCAGCCCTTTCCATGAGCAACGAGGCGCTGGCCCGCGAAGCGGCCGAGGCGATCGCTTTTCTCGAAGCCGAGCGCGACGCGTCCGAGAAGGCACAGGCCCAGTTTGCAAGCGCAATCGACAAGCTGAAGGCGATCGTGCGTGCCTCGGAAGCACGGCTGCAGGAGTTGCAGCGCGGCGAGCGGCTGGCGCGCGCCACCGAACAGGCGCAGAAGCTCGATGTGGCGGTCTCCGGCCCCGGTTTCGCCACGCTCGACGATGCCGAGGAGACGCTCGCCCGCCTTCGTCTGCGCCAGAGCCAGAACGAGCTGACGGCCGCCGCGCTGAAGGACATGGAAGGCGCCACGCGCCCGGCCGGCATCATTGAAAAGCTTGCCAATGCCGGCTTCGGCCCGCCGCTGCACACGTCAGCCGATGATGTGCTCGCACGTCTGAAGAGCCGGGTCAGCCCGGCCACTTGAACTTAACCATCACCATCATTCCATCGAACCTCAAGGGATTACCGATATGAACGACAGTTTCCAGAAACATTCCGCCAGCTGGGTCAGCTTCTCCTATATCTCCTTCGGCGCCGCCGCCTTCATGCTGGCGCTCGGCCTCTATATGATGCCGCTCGATTTGTGGGGGAAAGGCTATCTCGCCATGGGCATCCTTATGCTGGTGCAGACCACGGTGAACATCACCAAGACGCTGCGCGACAATGCCGAATCCGAGAAGTTGATCCGCAAGGTCGAGGATGCCCGCACCGAGAAGCTGCTGGTCAAGTTCAATCGTAACGGTGAAGATTGATCTTCCTTAACCACATCGCAGAGTTGTTGTCGCACTCAACTTTTGCGTAACAACTCTGTGGCCTTCTCTGCCAATCGAAAGAGGGTCCCGCCGTGCAACACAATCTGATGACCTCAAGGAAATTCGCGCCGCTGTTCTGGACACAGTTCCTGACCGCCTTCAACGACAATTTCCTCAAGAATACGCTCGTATTCCTCATCCTCTTCAAGATGTCGGCGAGCGAGGGGGCAGCCCTGGTGACGCTTGCCGGCGTCATCCTCATCGTGCCCTTCCTGCTGCTCTCGGCGCTTGGCGGCGAAATCGCCGACAAGCACGACAAGGCTGAGGTGGCCGAGCTCTTGAAACGCTGCGAGATCGGCATTGCCGCGCTTGCCGTTGTCGGCCTCGGCTTCTCCTCCATTTTTGTGCTGATGGCGGCACTCTTCGGCTTTGGCGTCATCTCGGCGCTGTTCGGGCCGATCAAATACGGCATCCTGCCCGATCATCTCGAACGCCGCGACCTGCCGAAGGCCAATGCCTGGATCGAAGGCGGCACCTTCATCGCCATTCTCGGCGGCACGATCATCGCAGCGCTCGCCTTTTCCAGCGGCGACAATGTGCTGCTCTTCGGCTCGATGATGATGGGGCTCTCGGTGCTTTGCTGGGTCTCCGCCCGCATGATCCCGGCGACCGGCTCCAAGGCGCCGGATCTTCAGATCGACCGCAATGTCATCCGCTCCAGCTACACCCTCGTCATGGAAATCCGCGAGGACAAGCGGCTGTGGCGTTCGGCGCTGATGAATTGCTGGTTCTGGCTGGTCGGCGCCTTCATTCTCTCCATCCTGCCGACCATGGTGACCGAGCTGCTCGGCGGTTCCGAGCTGGTCGTGCCGGCCTATCTCACGGTCTTTGCCGTCGCTGTCGCCGTCGGCTCGGGCATCGCCGCCTGGATGTCCTCCGGCCGCATCGTGCTGCTGCCCGCGCCCATCGGCACGGCGCTGCTCGGCCTTTTCAGCCTCGATCTCGCCTGGAACCTCTGGGGCCTGCACTCGACCTCCCACGCGACGACCATTCTCGATTTCTTCGCCGGCCAGAATACCATTCGCGTCGCCATCGATCTCGCCGGCATGGCGATCTCGGGCGCCTTCATCGCCGTGCCGACTTTCGCCGGCCTGCAGAGCTGGGCGCATGAGGATCGCCGCGCCCGCGTCATCGGTGCCGCCAACGTGCTCTCGGCGCTGTTCATCACCGTCGGCCTTGGCCTCGTCGCCGTCATCCAGGCGCTTGGCGCCTCCATTCCTCAGATCCTGATCGGTCTCGGCATCGTCAATTTCGCCGTCGCCTGGCTGATGCTGAAGACGCTGCCGACCAATGCTTTCCGCGATTTCATCTCCATCCTGTTCCGCGCCTTCATGCGCCTCGAGGTCGAGGGGCTGGAGAATATCAAGAAGGCCGGCCGAGCGCCGATCATTGCGCTCAACCATGTCAGCCTGCTCGACGGCGCGCTCGCGCTCGCCATCACCGAGGAAGAGCCGGTCTTCGCCGTCGATTACAAGATCGCCCAGGCCTGGTGGGTGCGCCCCTTCCTGAAAATGTGCAAGTTCCTGCCGCTCGACCCCACAAAGCCGATGGCGACGCGCTCGCTGATCAAGGTGGTGCAGGAAGGTAGTCCCATCGGCATCTTCCCCGAAGGTCGCCTGACGGTCACCGGCACGCTGATGAAGGTCTATGACGGCGCCGCCATGGTCGCCGACAAGACGGGCTCGATGGTCGTGCCTGTGAAGATCGACGGGCTGGAGAAGAGCTATCTCTCCTATCTCGACAACGGCAAGATCCGCCGCCGGCTGTTCCCGAAGGTCAAGGTCACCATTCTCGAGCCGGTGAAGCTCGAAGTGCCGCCGGAACTGAAAGGCCGCAAGCGCCGCACGGCGGCGGGTGCCGCTCTTTACCAGGTGATGTCGAACCTCTTGTTCCAGACCGCCGATACCTCCTCGACCGTTTTGGACCGCGTCATCCGGGCGGGCCACGAATTCGGGATGAAAAAGCTCGCTGTCGAAGATCCGGTCACCGGCCGGCTGACCTATGGCAAGCTGCTCACCGGTGCTGCCGTGCTCGGCGCGAAGTTCGGCACCCGTTTCCCGGAACAGAACCTCGGCGTCATGCTGCCGAATGCCAATGGCGCCGCCGCCACCATCCTCGGCGTCATGACGGCGGGCAAGGTGCCGGCCATGCTGAACTTCACATCCGGTGCCGCCAACATTCTCTCCGCCTGCAAGGCAGCCGAGGTGAAACACGTGCTGACCTCGCGCGCCTTCGTCACCCAGGCCAAGCTCGGCCCCGTCGTCGAGGAGCTGGAAAAGCAGGTGAAGATCGTCTGGCTCGATGATCTCAGAGCCGAAATCTCATTCAAGGACAAGCTCCTCGGGCTGCTGAGAAAAGCGCGCCCGCTCGCCAAACGCCGGCCGGACGATCCGGCGGTGATTCTCTTCACCTCCGGTTCCGAGGGCACGCCGAAGGGCGTGGTGCTGACCCACCGCAATATCCTGTCAAACGCCGCCCAGGCCGCCGCCCGCATCGATTTCCATAGCGGCGACAAGGTGTTCAACATCCTGCCGGTCTTCCATTCCTTCGGGCTGACCGCCGGCACCGTGCTGCCGCTGGTCTCGGGCGTGCCGGTCTATTTCTATCCTTCGCCGCTGCATTACCGCATCGTGCCGGAACTGATCTATGTCTCCAACGCCACGATCATCTTCGGCACCGATACCTTCCTCAATGGCTATGCCAGAACGGCGCATCCTTACGATTTCCGCTCGATCCGCTACATCTTCTCGGGTGCTGAGCCGGTGAAGGCCTCGACCCGCCAGACCTATATGGAAAAATTCGGCCTGCGCATTCTCGAAGGCTACGGCGTCACCGAGACGGCGCCGGTGATTTCGATCAACACCCCGATGTACAACAAGTCGGGCACGGTCGGCAAAATCCTGCCGGGCATGGACTGGAAGCTCGAGCCGATGCCCGGCATTGACGAGGGCGGAAGGCTGCATGTGCGCGGGGCCAACGTCATGGCCGGCTACCTCCGCGCTGAAAAACCCGGCGTGCTCGAGCCGCTTTCCGATGGCTGGCACGACACCGGCGACATCGTCACCATCGATGAGGACGGCTTCGTCAAGATCCGCGGCCGCGCCAAGCGCTTCGCCAAGATCGGCGGCGAAATGGTGTCGCTGGCGGCAATCGAGGCCTTGGCCGCCGAGCTCTGGGCGGGCGCGCTCTCGGTCGTCTCCTCGCTCCCCGACCCCAAGAAGGGCGAGCGGCTGGTGCTGCTCACCGATGCGCCGAATGCAACCCGCGCCGAGTTCCTGGCCTTCGCCAAATCGAAGGGTGCGATGGACATGATGGTGCCGGCCGAGGTCAATATCGGCAAGGTCCCGGTGCTAGGTTCGGGCAAGGTCGATTTCGTCGCGGCGCGCAAGTTGGCGGAAGGCACGGCGCAGGCGGAGCAGGCGGCCTGAGGGGCGTCATCCGGCTGCCAGGCCGAATGTCCAAATGGCCTGCACCGATTGACTGCTAAAACAAAACAGGCGGCACCTGGGCCGCCTGTTTCCATGTCTTGGAGATATTCATCTCTTACTTCTGTTCGGGCGCCAGGAACTCAGCGCAATAGGAAGGGCCGTTCACACCAGGAATGTCGGCGACGGTGCGGATGTCGCGGATCGTGTAGTCTGAGCTGGTGGTGATTTCGGTCTGGCAGCGCAGATAGGCGGTGCGAGCGGCGGAAATCTGCTTGCCGCGCTTGCCGTCGGCGCCTTCGGCATATTTTGCGGGAATGCGCACGGTCTTGTAGCCGCCGCGCCAAGTATAGATGGTGGAGGCGCCTTCTTCGCGGTCGCTGATCGGCGGGCCGAAGGCCGCAAAGAAGACACCGGCCGACTTGCCGACCCAGCGGGCCTCGATCGGATTACCGGCGGAAGGAATGGTGGTGCATCCGGCAAGCGCAATTGCAAGCCCGGCCGCGGTCATGGTGCGGAGTTTCATCGTGTCGTCCCTGATCTCAAGCGCATTGGCTGCGAAGCCGCCCTCACGGCGGTTTCGCCTGTCCCGTCGAGCCCTTTAGCGCGGAACCCTGCAAAAGAAAATTGCCCCTTTCACACTTAAGTTCGATTTGCTCCGAGTGTGTCTTTTTGCTGCCGCAGCTGTCGCCTGGGGCCTGTCACCTCTCTGTCAAAAATTCCGCCGGATTTTTGGAATTAGGTGCTTGTGCAACCAGATAGGCTGTTCTATAGAAGCGCCGCTGGTCACGGAGTGTAGCGCAGTCTGGTAGCGCACCACGTTCGGGACGTGGGGGTCGAGTGTTCGAATCACTCCACTCCGACCAGCTAGAAACCCCGCTTCGGCGGGGTTTTTCGTTTTCGCCGATATTGCTGCTGGACGCGAGCGAATGCCCCTGTCGGCACCGTCTCGGTGCGAAAACGTACGGGAACGTATCCGCTCGACTATGGTTCGTGGTACAAGATCGCGCAGATGAGCCCATGTCAGCCAGGCCCAACCCACTTCCTTCCCATGTCTGCGCGATCTTCCCGATATGGTCGATGTGTGCCCGACGTCGCGAGGCCGCGGACAGGTCGGCGCGTTTCTCGCCCGCCGGAGGGGAGCGGGCGTGTTTTAAATTTTAGATATTCCTAACGAACAAATCGGCGGCTTGCTGGTTTCCTCTCAAGGAGGAAATGCCATGAAGACCATGAACAATCGCCAGGTTCGCATTCCCGGTCCGCGAGAGCACGATGTTGCGGAACATTGCCGCAAGTTCGGCATCAGTCCGGCCGAGGAAAAGAATCTGAAGAAACTGCTTGGCCATCGGGCGCCGCTTCATGAAATCCAGGCAAATGCTCCGCCGCGGCAGCCGAGGTGGCGTTAGACTGAGAAGGCGTCTGTGGGAGCTTCCGGCTGCGTTTGGCTTTTTTTGCCGCCGGATCGTGCGGCAGGTCTCGTCTCCTGTGCTGCTGCTAGCTCCCCCAGGATGCCGCGCGGCCTGTGACGTCTCATGGAGGCGCGTGGGCGCAGCCGCGGAACGCGCATCAGTGCCGCAGTTGCCGCGACAGCATGAGAATGTAGTCGTCGGCGATATCGGCAACAACCATCGCCGCTTCCGCAGGCGAATATCCCTTGCTGACAGCGTCGCTGACGAGGTTCATGACGGCCGCTTCGAGCGCTTCCCGACAGTTGGAGAGAGTTTCGGCATGCGGGCATTTTGCACGAAATTGCAATACGTTATTCATGGCATACCCTCCGTTTTATATCGCTGAGCCATGCAAAGAAGCGTCGAGCTATGGTCCGGGAGCGCCGCTCCTGGGGGCCAGAGTGATGTTGTAAGGCTACGATGGCACAGGATGGGCTGTATTCAAGCGGATGCTGATATTAAGGTAAGCCAGTAGGGTTAATTCGCCCGTAGATTGTGCTTTGGCATTCAACAGAGGCTGTCAGGCAATAGTGCAGCCTCTGTTTGTCTGTCATTTTCCTGGACAGAGGCGTGGTCTTTCTGCTCCGAGTCTGGACACTCCAGCCTCCCGCAGGCCGCCCGGTATTAACGCCTGAACCCGTTGGAAAGCCCGCTTTCGCGGGCTTTCATTTCAAAACAGCGCCGTGTCAAGTCGCCGCAAACGGCACGGCGACGAAAGTCTTGTTGCCGTTGCGTTCGATCAGCAACAGCACCGATTTGCGGCCGGCCTTGCCGGCATCGGCAATAGCGGTCTTGACGTCGCGGGTGTTGTGGACCGGCTTATCGTTCACCGAGACGATGACGTCGCCGGACTGAATGCCGGCGGCAGCGGCCGACTTCTCCGGGTTGACGCTGGCGACCACCGCGCCGCTGGCGCTGTGCGGCAGGTCGAGCTGCTGGCGAACGTCGGGCGTCAGATCGGCAAGGCCGATACCAAGGCTCGGCTGGCCGCTGCTCTGGCCCTGGCTGTCGGAGCTTTCGGCCGCTGCCTGTTTCTGGCTGTTCTCATTGCCGCCGACGGTGACGTCGAGATCCATCGTCTTGCCGTCGCGCCAGACGCTGAGAGTTTCCTTGGCGCCCGGCGAAAGGTCGGCCACCAGGCGCGACAGGTCTTTCGGTGTCTTGACCGTTTGGCTGCCGACGGCGGTGACGATATCGCCCGGCTTCAGGCCGGCATGCGCTGCCGCTGTATCGGCGGTGACGGCGGCAACCAGCGCGCCGCCTGTTTTGGCGAGGCCGACGGCATCGGCGACGTCCTTTGTCACTGGCTGGATCTGCACACCGAGATAGCCGTGATCGATCGAGCCGTCCTTCTGCAGCTTGGCGACAATCGACTTGGCCTCGTCGGAGGGAATGGCGAAGCCAACGCCGACGCTTCCGCCGTTCGGTGAATAGATGGCGGTGTTGATGCCGACGACATTGCCCTCGCGGTCGACCAGTGGTCCGCCCGAGTTGCCATGGTTGATCGGCGCGTCGATCTGGATGAAATCGTCATAGGGGCCACTGTGAAGGTCGCGGCCGCGGGCCGAGACGATGCCTGCCGTCACCGTGGTGCCGATGCCGAAGGGATTGCCGATCGCAAGAATCTGGTCGCCGAGCTTCAGCTTGTCGGAATCGCCCCAGGCAATGGTTTGAAGCGGCCGCGGCGCCGCGATCTTCAACACGGCGACATCGGATTTCGGGTCGGCGCCGATGAGCTTGGCCGGAAGCTCGGTGCCGTCGTCGAGCGTCACTTTGATGTCGACGGCATTGTCGATGACATGGTTGTTGGTGACGATCACGCCATCGGGGCTGATGATGAAGCCGGAGCCGAGCGCCATCGCGTGCTGTGAGCCTCGCTGTTGCGGCGCCGGGTGCGGCAGCGGGATGCCCTGACCTTCGAAGAATTGACGGAACTGCTCGTCCATCGGGGATTCCTGCTGGTCGATACTGACGTCGGTTGCCTTCACGGTCGTGGTGATGGTCACGACTGCGGGCTTGTCGGCGTCGACGATCGAAGCGAAGGAGCCGCTGGAGGCCAGAATGCCGCCCGTATTGGCGGATGCCGCAAAGGCGTCAGACAAGTTGACGGTAAAGGGCAGACATGCCGCGCCGGCGATGATGGCCGCCCCGACAAGGGCTGCGGCGCGATGGTTACGGAGAATATGTGACATGGTGATGGTCCCTTGCGAGAGCGTTGGCTTTTGATGGCGTCGTGGCTCCATGTCATGGGCCTGGCGTCGGATGGCGTATATCGGCGCCTATTCCTCTGTTCAGAATGCAGTGTCGTCGAAGTGCTATGGCGACGGGAGGAAATAGAAGAATTCGCGCTGAGAATTCATATGATCTCGTCCAGCGGATTTACAAATTAAATATTGATCATGTTTATATTGCTGATTTGTAAGACATTACTAGAATTTAATCTTTATTTGCGATGATTTTGCCTTATTCCAGCGCTGGGGAAATCTCAGACGCGGTTCCGGCTCGCATCGTATTCCCCTGACGATTTCATCCGGAAATAAACGGACCTCATCCCGCCGACGGTGATCCGACGCCCGCAGGCGCTCGTAATTTGCCGGCAGACGACCTCGCTGCCCTTTCTTGAAAGTTGCGTTTAGAGATCTTGTTGCGAAATATAAAATGTTAGTAGACTCTAAATTATTTATTCTTCAGAAAGTGAAAACCGCGAATCGAGGACGGGCGAGTCTCGCGGCGGCATACGAGGGATGATGAGGAAGTCAGTAGAGCCGGGCCGTGTGGCCAGGCGCGGGGCGCATGTGAAGCTGAGCGATGTGGCGAAGAAGGTGGGCGTCAGCTCCATCACCATTTCCCGCGCGCTTCGCAATCCTGAAATCGTTTCGGAGGATCTGCGCGAGATCATCCTGCGTACGGTTGAGGAGATGGGTTATATTCCCAATCTCGCCGCCAGGGCGCTCGCCGGCCGCCACAACGGCATCGTCGGCGTCATCACGCCCGCTTTGCATCAATATGGCTTCGCCGGCCTGATGCTTGGTATCGAGGATCGCTTCCGCGACACCGAGTTCACCGTGCAATATTCCAGTACGCTGCACCATCCAGAGGGGGAGGCCGGCCTGCTGAAATCCTTCCTGACGCAGAAGCCCGCCGGCGTCGTCATCGCCGGCGCCGAATCCTATCGTGATCTTCTGCCGCTGATGGGGGGTGCCTCCTGTCCCATCGCGCATATCACCGATCTCAGCCAGGAGCCGCAAACGCTGGTGGTCGGCCTCGATCATTATGCGGCAGGCGCCGAACCCACCCGCTTCCTGTTGTCGAAGGGCTATAAGAGGATCGGTTTCATCGGCCGCGGTGCCGATGTCCGCTCGCGCCGCCGCATTGAGGGTTATGAGGCTACGATGCGGGAAGCCGGACGTTTCGACCAAGATCTCATCATTGGCGGGGATGCGCCAAGCCGCATTGGCCTCGGCAGGGAGCTGTTCTCCCGCCTGTTGGAGAGCGTGCCGGATGTCGATGCCGTCTTTGCCCAGAGCGATGAATTGGCGCTCGGCGTTCTCATCGAATGCAAGGCGCGCGGCATCCGCGTGCCGGAAGATTTCGGCATCTGCGGCTTCAACGATCTGGAATTTTCTTCCTTCATCCAGCCGACGCTGACGACCGTGCATATTCCGCGCTATGATATCGGTTATCGGGTCGCCGACATGCTGCTGCGCGCCATCGGCGACGAGCCGCTCAAGGAAGGCAAGATCGATTGCGGCTTTTCCATCATCCCGCGCGGCTCGACACGTTAAGGTCGGCTCGACTTCGTCCCGGCCACAGATGCCGCACTGGAAATGGGCACCATTGTACGGAAATACCGGGTTTATCGGCGGGAAGACGCCATCCATCGGCGGAACTTGCTGTCCAGGCAATATATCGAGAGGTAGGCGAGGAATTTTACTGACAGCAGGCTGTTGATCAAACGGTGGAGAAGTTCAGTGAAAACCATGAGACTTTTTCTTGGCCTTGTCGCTGTTCTCGGCGTCACCTTCACTGGAAACCAGGTTGATGCCGACGAAGTGGTTCACTTCGAAAGCGCGCCGGTAAAGCTAAGCCCATTTCGCATACGCAAGGCCAGCGAACAGGGGGAAATTCTCCCTCAACCGCAGGGCGCGCCGTTACTCGGATATTTGACTCGACCCGAAGGTAGTGGTCCGTTCGCGGCGATCGTCGTCATGCATGGTTGCGAGGGCATGCGTTTGAGCATCAAAGACCTTTGGCCGAAACGGCTGATGTCATGGGGCTATGTCGTGCTGGTTGTCGATAGCTTCACCACCCGCAACATCCAGGATACGTGTCAAAGCCAGCTCCCCAATCGCGTCTTCGACGCCTATGGCGCTTTGAATTTCTTATCGAAACAAAGCTTTGTCGATGCTCAGCGCGTCGCCCTGATGGGCTTTTCAGTGGGCGGCACCGCGACGCTGGAGGGAACAAAAGTCGAAGGCAACGAACAGCTTATGGACCACAAATTCAAGGCAGCGGTTGCCTATTATCCGGCCTGTGCAGGAAATCAGGGCGATGCGACAGTGCCGATCCTGATTTTGAGTGGCGATCGAGACAATTGGAGCCCGGCTGATCCATGCAAGAAGAGGCTTGCCAATCTTAGTGACAATAGCCCGCCGATCGAGCTCGATATCTACAAGGGTGTTTACCACGATTTTGATGCCCCGGAGTTCAAGGTGGGACGGCAGGTGTTCGGACATATAGAAAAATACAATCCAGATGCTGCAGAAAAGTCCATCCGCAGCGTTCACACTTTCCTTCGAAAGTACCTCTCGAACTAATGTATGCGCGACGAGGCCAAAGCCGAAACCTCGAAGGACGGGCGTTGAGCACCCACCGTGGTACCCGTTACCGGAGTGTATACATCGTTTTATCAATAGGTTACGGGTTGCCTGGGCGCCGGACTATAATGCGAAGTCATTAGGTTACTTGAAATGTGTCCAGACCTATTTAACTCGGCTCAGACAGCCCGGCTTAACACGTTTTGGCGATATTGACTCCGACCTGCATCCTGCCAATCTGCACCAATACGTTGGAACCAAGGGGAGGTTCTTGTCTTGGATGCAGCATACCCTGGGCGTGAAGCAAGCGTTCACGATATTCTGGAACTGGCATCGCATTACCGAACCGCTGCGATTTTGCTTGGAAAATGCTCGCCTCGGGGCAAATCGCTATCGCACACTCCGCGCCGGTTTCTGGCTCTCCACTCGATCGAACTCCATCTGAATGCGTTTCTGCTCGCCAAAGGGCATGAATCCAATAAGATTCGCGGCCTTCATCACGACATTGGCGAGCGATCGCGATGGGCTAGGGATGCCGGCTTAGTCTTCCGAAAGCGAACGGAGGCACACTTGGCGACGCTCAAAAGGGAATATGTCGTGACAAGATCCGATCCGGCCGCCACGCTGTCGCAGGTAAACCGAGTGATGGCAACGCTCGAACAGTTGTCGCAGAAGGTGAGGAAGGTCATCGACCCGGATAAGCCGACCAGCAAGAAAACTGCCGATTCAAAGCTATAAGCATCGGCAATTCGTGCGATTAACCCTTGATGGAGCCGGGCGTCTCCAACTTCATGGTCACCCGTCCACCAGGCGTGCCGGAGGCGGACGAGGGCAGGTCGATCTCACGACCTGCCCTCAAATCTCTCATCAAATATCGCTTGCCGCGCTCGACCAGAGTTCGGCCGCTTCCGATGCCGTCATGCGGCGCACTTCCGCCTCGTGGCGGCGGTTGGCGAACAGTTCGCTTGCCATGATCTGCTCGGCGAGATCGGCCGGAAGCGACAGGATCACGCGGGCATCGCTGCCGTGCAGACCGCTGACATCGGCACGCTTGCCGGTCACCATCCCGCCGGCGATCGTGTTGTTCGTCTCCGGATCGATCAGGATGAACGAGCCGGTGGCGCGGTTCTGTTCGTAGGGATCGAAGATCGCGGCTTCGTCGAAGACGAGACGCACCTTCCCGATGGCATTCATGTAGAGCCGCTGGGCGGAATTCCACGTGCCGGTCTTGAGCTCGAGCTGGCTGACGGGCTCCACCTGAACGCGCTGGCGGCGCGAACCGCTCTTCAGCCAGTAGCGCTTGCCGGCTTCGATGCCTTCCGGCTGCAGGGCGACGACCTGCGCGTCGAAGGCGATCCCCGTCTGCGGCTGGCTGTCGATCGAGACGATCATATCGCCGCGCGCCACGTCGACCTGACGGTCGAGCACAAGGGTGATCGCATCGCCAGCGACGGCGGCATTGCGCACCAGGTCGAAGGTAACGATTTTCGCGACATTGGCGACCATGCCGGACGGCAGGATCATGACACTGTCGCCTGGTTTGACCGAGCCGCCGGCAACCGTGCCCTGATAGCCGCGGAAGCTTTCGCCGGGGCGCGAGACGCGCTGGACGGAGAGGCGGAAGCCTGTGGTCTGGCCGGAGCGCACGGTTGCGTGCTCCAGCGTTTCGACCAGCGTCGGGCCATTGTACCAAGGCATTGCAGCCTGGCCGGAATAGACGACGTTTTCGCCCTTCAGCGCCGACATCGGGATCGCGGTGATCTGCTTGACGCCGAGCGAGAGCGCAAATTCCTTGAATTCGTGGGTAATCTTGTCGAAGCCGGCACGGTCGTAATTCGTCAGGTCGATCTTGTTGACGGCGAGCACGAACTGCTTGATGCCGAGGAGCGAAGCGATCGTCGCATGACGGCGTGTCTGCTCGAGGATGCCGGCGCGGGCATCGACCAGCAATACGGCGAGATCGGCGGTCGAAGCGCCGGTTGCCATGTTGCGGGTGTACTGCTCATGGCCGGGTGTGTCGGCGACGATGAAGGAGCGCTTGTCGGTCGAGAAATAGCGATAGGCGACATCGATGGTGATGCCCTGTTCGCGCTCGGCCTGCAGGCCATCGAGTAGCAGCGCGAAATCGGGCAGGCCGAGATCGTTCTGCTTGCCGGTGGAATCGCGGCGAAGCGTTGCCGCCTGATCTTCCTTGACTGCCTTGGTATCCCAAAGCAGGCGGCCGATGAGGGTGGACTTGCCGTCATCGACGCTGCCGCAGGTGATGAGGCGCAACGGGCGCGAGTCGCGCTGGGCCTTGAGCGGCTCGGCGGCGGGCACGGCGACGACGTTTGCGGGAATTGCTGCGGTCATCTCAGAAATATCCTTCACGCTTCTTCTTTTCCATGGAGCCGGACTGGTCGCGGTCGATGGCGCGGCCCTGGCGCTCGGAAACCGTGGCGATTTCCAGCTCCGCGATGATCTCTTCAAGGGTAGTGGCGGTTGAGCGGATCGCGCCCGTCAGCGGGAAACAGCCGAGCGTGCGGAAGCGGATGAAATCTTCCTGCTTTGCTTCGCCGGGCAGCAGCTCGAGGCGCGGATCGGAGGCCGCGATCATCATGCCGTCGCGCTCGACATAGGGGCGCTTGGCCGCGAAATAGAGCGGCACGATCGGGATCTCTTCGGCCTGGATGTAGCGCCAGATATCGACTTCGGTCCAGTTCGACAGCGGGAAGACGCGCACGCTTTCGCCCTTGCGGATCTGGCCGTTATAGACGTTCCAGAGCTCGGGGCGCTGGTTGCGCGGATCCCAGCGATGGTCGGGCGTGCGGAAAGAATAGATGCGTTCCTTGGCGCGGGAGGCTTCCTCGTCGCGCCGCGCGCCGCCGAAGGCTGCGTCGTACTGGCCGGCATCGAGCGCATTGCGCAGCGCTTCGGTCTTCATGATGTCGGTGTAGCGGGCGGAGCCATAGGTGAACGGCGTGATGTTTTCGGCCGCACCGCGCGGATTGATGTGCTCGATCAGGTCGAGATCGTACTTCTTCACGATCTCGTCGCGGAAGGTGATCATTTCCGCGAATTTCCAGCCCGTGTTGACGTGCAGCAGCGGGAAGGGCACGCGGCCGGGATAGAAGGCCTTGCGGGCGAGATGCAGCAGCACGGAGGAATCCTTGCCGATCGAGTAGAGCATCACGGGACGCTCGAATTCGGCGGCAACTTCGCGGAAGATGTGGATCGCTTCGTTTTCCAGCGCTTTCAGATGCGGGTCGAGTGGCGGCTTGGCGCTCTGCGGATTGGTCAGTTCCGTATCCTGACGGGTATCGGGCATTTAAAACTCCAGACTTCTTATTGCTGCACGGCGATCGCGGCCGCCTCTTCGGCGACATGCAGACCGCATTCGCGCTTCTCGTCCTGCTCCCACCACCAGCGGCCGGCGCGTTCCGGCTCACCCGGCTTGATGGCGCGGGTGCACGGCTCACAGCCGATCGACGGATAGCCGCGGGCATGCAGCGGATTGACCGGCACGCCGTTGTCGCTGACGAAAGCCTTGATCCTGTCGATGTCCCAGTCGGCGAGCGGATTGACCTTCAGCAGGTGGCGTTCGGCATCATACTCGGCAAAGGGCGTTTCGGCGCGGTTGACCGATTGTCCGCGGCGCAGGCCGGTAATCCAGATCGCGGCTCCCTCGAGTGCGCGCGCAAGCGGCTTCAGCTTGCGGACGCCGCAACAGGCATGCCGGGCCTCGACGCTCTCGTAGAAACCGTTGAGGCCGTACTTTGCCGCATAGGCATCGATATCGGCCTGCTCGGGCTCGTAGCGATGGATATGAACGCCGTACTGGCTCTCGGTCTCGTCGATCAGGGAAAGCGTTTCGGGAAACAGCCGGCCGGTCTGCAATGTCGCGATATCGATCGGCAGGCGGTGCGTGCCGATTTCGGCCGATATGACCTGGTCTTCGATGCCGAGAGAGGTGGTGAACACCACGCGGCCGCCGAGGCCTGAGACCAGCGACAGACGTCCGGCGAGGTCGAGGCCTGCCAGCCTGTCGTTCAGCGCCTCGGCTTCTGCAATAGGATTGGTAACAGTCATGAGAATCCTGTCCGTTGTTAGCCGGAGTATCGCAGTTCGATCTTGGATCGGACAGAAAAAGGGATTTCGAAAGCTGCGGGCGGAGGAGCAAATATCTCTCCGAAGCTGCCGCAATGCAGAAAAGCAGCCGCATGCGGATCAAAATCCACATTGGCAGCTTGAATGTCTATAGAAATAGTAGAGTTACACGCAGCCTGTCAATCGGAAATCTGAATTGATGCCGAAAAGAGTGCAGAAGGGGGCGTTTTGGCATAGATTATCGAGGGTTGGCCAAGAGCGAAAAATAAGGCCAAAACGCTTGTCTCCCAAGGCTTTCTCCGGCGCGTTCAAATTCCGTTCATGCTGGCTGTGCAATAGAGACGAAAGTACTGTTGAAGCAGCGCGGAAATTCGCGCTGTCTGTGTGTATCGATGGTCTGAGATGATTACGCAAAAGGCGAAATATGCGCTGCGGGCGCTCACGGTCTTGGCTGATGCCGATGCCGACGAACCGGTGATGATTTCCGATATCGCGGCGCAGCAGAAGATCCCGAAGAAGTTCCTCGAACAGATCCTGCTCGACCTGAAACATCACGGCATCGTCGTCAGCCGTCGCGGCAAGCAGGGCGGTTATCTCTTGCTGAAACCGGCTCACGCCATCACCTTCGGCGAGATCCTGCGCATCATCGACGGCCCGATCGCCCCGCTTCCCTGTCTTTCGATCACTGCTTACCGGAAGTGCGACGATTGCGATGGCGAGCAGAGCTGCCAGATCCGCCACGTCTTCGCCAAGGTGGCCGACGCGACCCGCAAGGTGCTGTTTTCGACGACCATCGCCGATGCCGCACAACCGGTCCGCGGCGCCGAAGTCACCCGGTTGCTGGCCTGATCCGGGCCGGATTTCTTTGATCGTTCCCGGTTTTTCCAGACCTTCTATGAGGATCTGGGGCTCGCAGATTTTCTGATCGAACGCGATCCGGATTTGGCGGAACGTGCCATCAGCGCCATTCAGAAAGCGCTGATGATACTCACGGATTTCCCGCTTATGGCGAGACGCGCATCTGCGGATGATCCTTTACTGCGCGAACTCGTCGTCCCCTTCGGCTCGGCTGGATATTTTCCAGGTGATGAACGAATCGACCGTCATCGTCCTCGCCATCCGTCACCAGCGCGAAGAAGATTACCACTGACTATCTGTCGCTTACCGCCGCGCGCGGGTTGCTCCACGGTTCCTGGTTCGAGCGCGCCAGCGGCTGCTTGCCGAGAATATGATCCGCCGCCTTTTCCCCCGTCATGATCGACGGTCCGTTGAGGTTGCCGTAGGTGACGTGGGGGAAGATCGAGCTGTCGGCGACGCGCAAGCCATCGACGCCGATAACCCGCGTCTGCGGATCGACCACCGCCATCGGATCGTCCTTGGCTCCCATCTTGCAGGTGCCGCACGGGTGATAGGCGCTTTCCAGATGTTCGCGCAGGAAGGCGTCGATCTGATCGTCGCTCCGGACGCCTTCGCCCGGCTGGATCTCCGGTCCGCGATAATGGTCGAAGGCCTTCTGCCCGAAGATCTCGCGGGTCAGCCGGACGCAGTGGCGGAACTTCTCCCAATCCTCGGGATGGCTCATATAGTTGAAGCGCAGCACCGGATCGGCCTTGGGGTCGGCGGAGCGCAGCGTCACATTGCCGCGCGATTTCGACAGGTTATAGCCGACATGGACCTGGAAGCCGTGGCTTTTCGCCGCCGCCTTGCCGTCATAGCTGATCGCCACCGGCAGGAAGTGATACTGGATATCGGGCTGTTTCAAGCCTGGCGCAGACCGCAGGAAGGCGCAGGCCTCGAACTGGTTGGAGGCGCCGAGCCCGCCTTTGGAGAGCAGCCATTGCGCGCCGGCCACTCCCTGCCAGAACCAGGGAAGCCAGGAATAGAGCGACACCGGTTTGGTGCTCACCTGCTGGAAGTAGAACTCCATATGGTCCTGCAGATTGGCGCCGACGCCTGGCCGGTCGGCCTTCACCTCGATGCCCATCTCCGTCAGATGTGCGCCAGGGCCGATGCCGGAGAGCATCAGCAGCTTCGGCGAGTTGAAGGAGGAGGCCGAGACGATCACCTCGCGGTTTGCCTTCACCACCTCGACTTTGCCATTGCGTTCGATCTCGACGCCGGTCGCGCGTCCGTCCTCGATCACGATCCTGCGGGCGAAGCCGTAGACGATGCCGACATTCTGCCGCCTCAGCGCCGGTTTCAGATAGGCGTTGGCGGCAGACCAGCGGCGGCCGCCGAAGATGGTCTGCTCCATCAGGCCGAAGCCTTCCTGCTTGCTGCCGTTATAATCTTCCGTCGTCTCGAATCCGGCCTGTTTGCCGGCGTCGATGAAGGCGCGAAACAGCGGATTGGTAAAGCCGCCGCGCTGGACGTGCAGCGGCCCATCCGTACCGCGCCAGCCGTCTTCGCCACCATGTGAATGTTCCATCCGCTTGAAATAGGGGAGAACGTCTGCATAGGCCCAGCCGCTGGCCCCGAGCTCCTCCCAGCGGTTGAAGTCTTCCGCGTGTCCGCGCACATAGACCATGCCGTTGATCGAGGAGGATCCGCCGATCACCTTACCGCGCGGCGCGGTGATGCGCCGGTTGTTGAGGCTCAGCTCCGGCTCGGAAAGGTAACCCCAGTTATAGCGCTTCATGCTCATCGGCCAGGCGAGCGCTGCCGGCATCTGGATGAACGGCCCGAAATCGCTGCCGCCCGCCTCGATGACGAGGACGCTGTTCTTGCCGTCTTCGGAGAGGCGGTAGGCGAGGGCGGAACCGGCCGAGCCCGAACCGACGATGATGAAATCTGCTTGTTGCATGACGTTCCCTTAGATTCTTGTGCAACGGTCTGAAGACCCCGCCCCCAACCCCTCCCCACAAGGGGAAGGGGCCTAACTCGCGGCGCTGCCTCAGTTCAAAATCACCGCCACAAGCGATGAGATCGATGGAGGTTAAAACCGATGCCCCGCATTAGCCCCTCCCCCTTGTGGGGAGGGGTTCTTCACGCCCTCAATAAGGCGCCGCCACCGGCCCCATGCCCACGTAGACCGTCTTCAATTCCGAATAATGCTCCAGCGCGGCCAGCGAATTCTCCCGCCCGAAGCCGGATTGCTTCGAGCCGCCGAAGGGGATTTCCACCGGGCAGAGATTGTAGGTATTGATCCAGAGCGTGCCGGCCTCCAGCCGGTCGACGACGCGGTGGGCGCGGGTGAGGTCGGCGGTGAAGACGCCGCCGGAAAGGCCGAATTCGGTGGCGTTGGCACGCGCGATCACCTCGTCCTCGTCGTCGAAATCGAGCACTGACATGACCGGCCCGAAGATCTCCTCGCGGGCGATGCTCATGTCGTCGGTGACATCGGCAAAGACGGTCGGCTGCACGTAATAGCCTTCACCGGAGACGTTGTTCGGAATGCCGCCGCCGGCAATCAGGCTCGCGCCCTCGGCCTTGCCCTTCTCGATGTAGGAGATCACCTTCTCGCGCTGCGCCCAGGAGACCATCGGCCCGATCTGCGTCGCCTCGTCCATAGGATCGCCGATCAGCATCGCCTCGGTGCGCGCCTTCAGCCGTTTCAGGAATTCTGATTTGATCGTCTTTTGCACGAAGACGCGCGTGCCGTTCGAGCAAACTTGTCCGGTCGAATAGAAATTGCCGAGCATCGCCCCGCCGACCGCCGAATCGAGATCGGCATCGTCGAAGATGATCAGCGGCGACTTGCCGCCGAGTTCCATCGTCACGTGTTTCAGATTGCCGGCCGCGGCGGCAGCGACCCTGCGCCCGGTCGGCACCGAGCCGGTCAGCGACACCTTGGCGACGTCAGAATGGTTGACGAGCAGCGGCCCGGTGTCGCGGTCGCCCTGGATCACGTTGAAGAGCCCCTTCGGCAGTCCGGCCTCGTGCAGGATTTCGGCGATCTTCAGCGCGCCGAGCGGCGTGTTCTCGGACGGCTTGAACACCATGGCATTGCCGCAGATGAGCGCCGGCGCGGCTTTCCAGCAGGTGATCTGCTGCGGGTAGTTCCAGGCGCCGATGCCGACGCAGACGCCGAGCGGCACGCGTTTGGTATAGGCGAAATCCTGCCCGAGCGGGATATGGGTGCCGTTGAGGCCGGCTGGTGCGACGCCGCCGAAGAATTCGAAGGCATCGGCGCCCGAGGTCGGGTCGGCGACGATTGTCTCCTGGATCGGCTTGCCGGTATCGAGCGTTTCGAGTTCGGAAAGCGCCCGGTTTCTCTCGCGCATGATGTCGGCCGCCCGTTTCAGGATGCGGCCGCGCGCCATCGGGCTCATCGCCGCCCATTCCGGCTGCGCGCGTTTGGCCGCTGCGATCGCCGTCTCGACGATCGCAGGCGTCGCGGCATGTAGCCGGGCGATCACCTCGCCGGTCGCGGGATAGATGCTCTCGATGACGGTGCCGTCGGTATCCTCGACATATTCGCCGTCGATGAAGTGAGAGGCTTTCGGCTGGGCTTTCATGTCATTTGTCCTTGGGGGAGGTGATGGATAGAAGTGCGTTCACATAATCCTCGGTCAGCGCGATCGAGGCTTCAATGCCGATCGGCGCCGATTTCAGACTTTGCCTGATATAGAGCCCGTCGATCATCGCCGCAGCGCCTTCGGCAATGCGTTCTGCGGCCTCGGTGGGCAGGAGCGCCTTGAGATCGGCAAGCAGGTTGGAGCGCAACCGTCTGGCATAGATCACCAGGAAGCGCCGCGTCTCCTCCGAGCGCTGCGCCTCGGCATAGAAGGCAAGCCAGGCGGCGATCGTGTCCGGCGCGAACTGGTCGGCATGGAAACTGACCCGGATGACGGCCGAAAGTCGTTCCCTTGGGCTCTTCGCTGCCTTGAGTGCCGTCACCGCATCGCCGCGCAACTGTCTCAGTAGCGAGCGGATCGTCTCGATCAGCAATTGATCCTTGCTGCCGAAATAGTGGTGGGCGAGGGCGGGGGAGACGCCAGCCTGCCGGGCAATATCGGACATGGTGACGGCAAGCGAGCCGTGATCGCCGATCACCCGCAGCGCTGCATCGACAAGCGCCTTGCGGCGCACCGGCTCCATTCCGACCTTCGGCAAACGAAAAACTCCTTGAGATCGGGTCAGATTATTTTTGATTGACTGATCAATCAATAAAAATCTTTGCTGAATTGATCTGACGCAGATCTTTTCCGGAAGAACCGGTGCAACATATCCGAAATTGATCAGGAGGTGTGTTATGACCAGTCTCTTCGATGGAATGCCCGCATCCTCGCTACGGTCGAAATGGGTATGGTTCGTCGGCCTCGGCGTGCTGCTTCTCATCTGCGGCCTCATCGCTCTCAGCAACCTGTTGATGGCGACCGTCGCTTCGGTCTTTTACGTCGGCATGCTCATGCTGGCAGGCGGTGTCATCTATCTCATCCATGCCTTCCAGGTGCGCGGCTGGGATCACGTGCTCTTTTGGGCTTTGAGCGGCGTGCTCTACGTGCTCGCCGGTATCTGCGCTTTCATCAATCCCATCTTCACCTCGGCAGCCTTGACCCTGTTTCTGGCCATTGCACTGCTCGTCGCCGGCATCTTCCGTCTCTGGGTGGGCATGCGCATGCGGCCGCTCAAGGGCTGGGGCTGGATTGTCACAAGCGGTCTCATCACCGCCCTTGCCGGCTTTGTCATTGCACTCGGCTGGCCGGTCAACAGTCTCTGGATCCTTGGCCTTTTCCTGGCTGCAGATCTCATCGTTCAGGGCTGGACGATGATCGCCTTCGGCTTTGGCATCCGCAGTTGAACCCATAGAGGGGTGTTGCCCTGTTTTTTTGACAAGCACATGACAGGGGATTAGACTTGAAGGATTAGGGGTCGATCCTAATTACCAGGATCGTCCGATGTGCGAATGCTCCAAGGCGCTGGCTGCTGTCACCGGAATGCCGAAAATGGTCATGCGTCCCCCAAGAGGCAGGTTCTGCCTAATCAGAAAAAGGGAGGAAGTTCATGCCGATGGTTACCGTTTCCATCTCTCCGCAACAGGCAGCGGGTATCCGCGCGGCCGTCGATAATGGCGGCTATGCCTCGAGCAGCGAAGTTGTCCGAGAGGCGCTACGCCTCTGGGATGCCGCCCGCAAGCTCAACGAATTCCGCGCTGACGTTCTTGACGAGGAGGGCGGTCCCTCAGGCGGCAGATGCGTCGCCGACATGTTCGCCGATCATGAGGCGGAACGCCGTCGCTCCGCCTGAGCAAGAATTTGATTGCATTGGAAAAATCAAATAAACGCTGGGCGCGCAGCGGCCCCTGCGCGTTTCATAAAACTTTCACACTGGCGAAAGAGTTCATTGACCCTTCTGCGGGCATGGTCCTGGCACAAAAGAACAAATCACAGTGGAGATTGGCATGTCTTTGGCTGCCACCATCGAGCCTGGTGTTCTGCGCCGATACGCCAGTGATCAGATCGTAACGCTCGCCAAGCTCGTGGTCGAAAATGCCTTTCAGCCGATCGTCGAGGCTGGCACGGGTACTGTTTTCGGCTATGAATCCCTCATGCGCGGCCAGGAACGCATCGGCTATGACACGCCGGTCGACATTCTCGACGAGGCCCACCAGACCGGCCAGCTGTTGCAGTTCGAACAGATGCTTGCCAGCCGGGCACTTGCCAAATTCGCCACGCTGCCGAATTTCTCCACTTCGACGCTTTTCCTCAATCTCGACGTCCGGCTCATCCCGCATGGCGAACGCCTGGTCGAAAACCTGCTTCAGCATCTCAGGACGGCCAATATTCCGCCGTCCTCCGTCTGCTTCGAATTCTCCGAGCGTTTCGACAATACCGGCGTGCCGGAGTTTCCCGGCCTTGTTTCCAAGCTGCGCAAGGCCGGTTTCAAGCTGGCGATCGACGATTTCGGCGTCGGTCACGGCGAGATCAAGCTGCTCTGCGATCATCCCGTCGATTACCTGAAGATCGACCGCCATTTCGTTGCCGAGATCGACCGCAGCCCTCGCAAGCGCCATCTCTTGAAGAGCATCGTCAACATCGCCCATGTGCTCGGCACGCGCGTTATCGCCGAAGGCATCGAGACCGAGGCAGAATTCATCGCCTGCCGCGAATATGGCGTCGATCTCGTCCAGGGCTGGTTCATTTCCCGCCCGACGACGCATATATCGGAGCTGGCGCCCTCCTTCCCCCATCTGCAGGACCTCGGCAAGAGCAAGCGGAACACCCAGTCGCTCGACGAGATCCTCATCCGCAAGCAGATCGAAATGCTGCCGGCAGTCTACGAGAACGACAGCATCGACAGCGTGTTCGAACTCTTTCGCCGCAACCCGCGCCAGGCCTTTTTCCCTGTTTTGAATGCCAATAGTGAGCCGCGCGGCATCATCCACGAGCATCACCTCAAGGAATATATCTATCAGCCTTTCGGCCGGGATCTCCTGAAGAACAAGATGTATGAGCGTTCCATCTCGCATTTCGTCGAGATGGCGCCGATCGTCGGTCTCGACAGCGACACCGAGCAACTGATGGCGATCTTCGCCAATATGGAAGGCAGCAACTGCCTGATCCTGACCGACAATATGCGTTACGCCGGCGTCGTCTCCGCCGCCTCGCTGATCAAGGTCATCAACGAGAAGCAGCTGAAGACGGCGCAGGACCAGAATCCGCTGACCGGCCTGCCGGGCAACCGCGCCATCCGCGATTTCATGCGCCAGTCCGGCCGCGATGGCGATGAGGTCCGTCACTTCTGCTATTGCGACTTCGACAATTTCAAGCCTTTCAACGATGCCTACGGTTTCCATCTCGGCGACCATGCGATCTCGCTTTTTGCCGCCTTGATGCGCCGTTATTTCTTCACCGAGCGTCATTTCCTCGGCCATGTCGGGGGCGACGATTTCTTCATCGGCGTCATCGGCTGGACCAAGGAAGAGCTGACCGAGATCCTCGACCGGGTGATCAGCGATTTCGATGATGACGTGCGCGATCTCTATTCCGATGAGCACCGCGCCGCCGGCCGCATCCGCGGTCACGACCGCGCCGGCGTCGAAGCCCTGTTTCCGCTGATGCGCTGCTCGATCGGGGTCATCGAACTGCCGGAAGGCCTCGTTATCGACGACATCAATCGCGTCAGCGCCGAGATCGCCATCATCAAATCGGCCGCCAAGGAGAGCGAGGAAGGCCTCGTCTTCCATATGTTAGGCGAGGCGAATTGACGCCTTTGCTACTTCCTGCCTTCCCAAGCTTCAGGGGCTGATCTATTCCGGTTGCTTTCGATCGGGGAGGAGCCGGGTCATGCCATTGCCTCAGGAAATGCGTTTCGTGGATCTGCCGTCCTTCGGCGGGCCTGATGTCATGACGATAGCACGGCGCCCGCTTCCTGTGCCGGGCGAGGGGGAGGTCCTCGTGCGCACCGAGGCGATCGGCGTCAATCGCCCCGATATTGCGCAGCGCCAGGGCAGCTACCCCGCGCCTAGGGATGCAAGCCCTATCCTCGGCCTGGAACTATCAGGAGAAATCGTCGCGATCGGCCCCGGCATCAGCGGCCATGCCGTCGGCGACAAGGTCTGCGGGCTTGCCAATGGCGGTGCCTATGCCGAATATTGTGTGCTGCCGGCAGGCCAGATCCTGCCGTTTCCGAAGGGTTACGATGCGCTGAAGGCTGCGGCCCTTCCCGAGACCTTCTTTACCGTCTGGGCCAATCTGTTCCAGATGGCGGGTTTGACGGAAGGCGAGACGGTGCTGATCCATGGCGGCGCGAGCGGCATCGGCACGACGGCGATCCAGCTTGCCCGCGCCTTCGGCGCCGAGGCCTACGCGACGGCGGGCTCGAAGGAGAAATGCGAGGCCTGCGAAAAGCTCGGCGCCAAACGTGCCATCAATTACAGGACCGAGGACTTCGCCGAGGTGATCAAGACGGAGACTGGCCGCGGTGTCGATATCATCCTCGATATGATCGGTGCGGCCTATTTCGAGCGCAACATCGCCTCGCTCGCGAGGGATGGCTGCCTGTCGATCATCGCCTTCCTCGGCGGCGCGCTTGCCGAAAAGGTCAATCTCTCCCCAATCATGGTCAAGCGCCTGACGGTCACAGGTTCCACCATGCGCCCGCGCACGGCGGAGGAAAAACGCGCCATCCGCGATGATCTTCTCTCCGAGGTCTGGCCGCTCCTGGAGGCCGGCACAGTCGCGCCCGTTATCCATCAGACCTTTGCCTTTGAGGACGTGGCCTCTGCCCATCGGCTGATGGAAAGCAGCAACCACATAGGCAAGATCATGCTGAAACTCGTCTGAGCGACAGCGCCGCGCCGACGGCGATCAGCCCCGGCAAGGCCATGATCAGATAGAGCCAGCCTGCAGCTGAAACTGCCCCTGCAACGCCGCCCGGCTCGACCAGCCCCGCGCCATTGGCGATGACACCGGCAAAGGCCGCCCCGAAGGCGCTGCCGAGCGAGCTCATGGTCGGGATGGCGGCTGAAGCCTTATCCTGCTCGCTGTCGGCGACCAACTTCAGCACCTTGGCGACGAGATGCGCCCAGCCGAGGCCGACACCAAAGCCCATCATGAACATGGCTGCTGCTGCCGGTCCGAGGACGATGAGATGTGCCTCAGGGTTCTCGTGGGCAAGGAAGACGGCAAGCACGGCTGTTGCTACGGCCTCCGTCACACAGCCTGCAATGATCGCCGCGTTGGCTTTCCCGCCGGAGAAGGAGCCGCTGAAAAAGGCCGCCACCGTCCAGCCGAGTGCGACAAGAGCCACCAGATAGCCCGAAATCAGCGGCGTTACCCCGTGCAGAACCTGCAGGAAATAGGGAATGAAGATATCGCTGACGAGGACGAAGGTGAGGCCGAGCATTGTGAGGTACACCCGCGAGATCGGTTGCCTGAGCGTTACCGCGCCTGTTGGCAGCAGCCGGTTGTCTCCCTTGCGTTCCATGACGAGCATCACGCCGACGGCGACGACCGAAACGATAATCAGCCCAATCTTCGCCGTCGTCATGTCGGTGGTCCCCGCGGTACTGACCAGAAGCACTGCCGCAAGCAGCAGGCAGATCTGCGGCACAGGCATCGTGGTCTGTTCGCGGTCATCCTCGGCCCGGGGTAAGAGCCGTAGCGCCAGCACCGCCATCAGCACGGCGAGCGGAACGAGCACGGCAAAGGCATAGCGCCAGCTGTTACCATGCGCAAAGAAGCCACCGAGTGTCGGCCCGATAACGGTCGACACACCCCAGATAGCCGCATAGAGCGTCGAAGCCTTCGGCCAGAGCGGTTCGGGATAGACGAAGCGGATGAAGGCGTAACACAGAGCGGCCAGTGCTCCGGTACCGAAACCCTGCACGGTTCGGCCGATCAGCACGATCGGCATGGAAGGTGCAGCGGCACACATCAGGCTGCCGACGCCGAAGACGACAGCCGCGATGACATAGACGCTGCGCAGCTCGATATTCCGCGGTCGCATCGCCATGAAGATCGAACCCAATATGGTGGCGGCGATATAAAGCGTCGTCACCAGCGAAAACAGTTCCAGCCCGCCGACATCGCGCACGATGCTCGGCGCGATCGTCGCTGTGATGTAGCTTTCAACTGCAGAGATCGTCATTCCGCCGCCAAGCATCAGCGTTGCCGGCAGAAGCGTGGGAGAAAAGAGCTGAAAGACAGAAGTGGGCGAGCCTGATGGTTCCAGGGCGGTCTCGGACATGATGAATCCTTGCGTTTTTCCTGACCCATGATTATTTTCCAAGTTATGAATTGGAAAATTGCATAGGCCTGGGATTAAAACAAGGAATAACTTGGAAAATATGCGCCAGTCGCCAGCCAACCGGATATTGATCCTGATGAAGACCGACGGCCCGCAGCTTGCGGCGGCGATCGGCGATGCGCTCGGCATTTCGGGGGAGGCTGCGCGCCAGCAGCTGGCGAAGATGGCGGAAGAAGGGTTGGTGGAACCGATCACCGTTGCCGCGGCCAGTAGGGGCCGGCCGCGCCAGCTCTGGCATCTCACCGCCGCCGGCAACCGCCAGTTTCCCGACGGCCATGCAGAACTGACGGCAAATCTCCTCGGCACGCTCGTCGAGCAACTCGGGCCTGCGGCCCTCGATACGGTCATCGCTGCCCGGGAGGCTGAGACGCTGACGCGCTACCGGCAGGAACTCGGCCATGCGGGCGATCTCGCCTCGCGCATCGAGGCGCTGGCCGCCATCCGCACCCGCGAGGGCTATATGGCCGATCACTGGCAGGAGGCGGACGGTTCCTTCATGCTCGTCGAAAACCACTGCCCGATCTGCGCGGCGGCCACTGCCTGCGCTGGCTTCTGCCGCTCCGAACTCGAAACCTTCCGCGCCGCTCTCGGCGCCAAGGTCGAGCGTAGCGAACACATCCTCGCCGGCGCACGGCGCTGCGCCTACCGCATCACGCCGCATTGACCGATATCGCCGGCAGGCGGATGAGGGGCTCTCGTGGTTCCGGTCCGTCGATATCGCCAAAGCCGGAATGCATCGAGGGACAGGGCCAGAGTAGCCGCGCCGATCATGACTTCCCGTTTTCGCATGAACCTCGCGTCTTTATTTTCACGAGCAAAGACTGGATCTAGCGGGACGGGAGCAACGCCTGAGCTGCAAATTCGTCCTTGGTGATCTCGTAAAAGACGTGAAGGACTGGCGTTCCGTCAGGCATTTTGATGATTTCCGTCTCCTCGAGCAGGCGCGTGCCGAGCTTTTCTGTTGCCCGGCGAGAACGCATGTTTGCCTCCCCAATACGGAAGTAGACAGCATCGACGAACCGGAATGCATGTGTCATCAAAATCCGCTTGATTTCGCGGTTCCAAGCGCCGCCCCAATAATCTCTTGCGAGATAGGACCAGCCGATTTCCGCCCGCGAAGACTTCACGTCGGACACGTTAAAGCGGGACGAACCAATGATCCGGTTTGCACCTTTGTCTATCACGGCCAAGGCCCCGCCTGAATCAAGGGCGGCATTGAAAAGTCCAGTGAAGACGTCTTTTTGCCAGCGGTTTGACGCCGGATGCAGCTCCCAAAGTAGCGGATCGGACGCGACTGCGTAAAGCGCGTCAAAATCCCCTTGGGTAAGCGGACGAATATGAACGCGTTCATTATCGAGAACCGGTTGCCTGTCAAACATGTTTGCCTTCCTTAAATATTCCGCGGAAGCCGAACGAATGCTGTTGGAGCGCGATGACGAAATTCTTACGAATGGTCGGTTCGGTTACAATAGCTTCGCCAGCCTTCAGGCCGGTTGCTGTGCCTGTCGTCGGCCGCTTTCGAGATAGAGCAAGGCTCCGATCGACGCCACGCCTGCGGCGGCGCCGACGAAGGCGGTGCCGGAATAATCGGTGATCGCGGTGCCGAAGGCGAAGAGCCCGGCGCTGATCCCGGCTCCGATGAAACTGTTGAGCGAGATCAGCGAGCTTCCGAGCCCCGGCCGATCCGCGATCAGGTCCTGCAGATAGGTGATCGGCACGCTGAGGATCGCGGCCACCCCGCAGGCATTGACGAGGAGCAGTGCATAGACGTGCCAGCGCGCGGATGCGAATCCGAGCATCAGCAGATAGGCGCAGTAGATCAGCGCGCCGAAGGCAAGCACATGCACGGTCCGGAAGCGCCGTTGCGCCATGCCCCACATCATCATGAACGGCATTTCGAGAAAGGCCGTCAGCCCGGCCATGAAGCCCACATCGACGACCGTGCCACCCGCCGCACGGGTGATGATCAGCGGCGAGAGCATGCCATTCAGCCGCTGCAGGGCGATAAGCATCGACATGACGAGGACGCGTGCCAGTACATATGGCACAAAGATCCGTTTCAGCGAGGCAAGGAAGCCGGCTTGGTCGGGGGCTGGACCGGAACTGCCATTTCCAGGCGCGAAGAAGAAATACAGGCAGAAGCAGATGCAGCTCGCCAACGCCGCGATCCCATAGGCCGGCGTCATCGACGGCGAATTGACGAGATAGAGACCGATCAAGCCCGGTGCCAGCGCCCATGAACCGGAAAAGAGCGCCCGCACCATCGCGGTGATCGCCGCCCCTCGACCGCGGTCCATCTGGTTGGTCCTGGCGCGCAGGCTGGCGAAAAGTAGCGAATAGGTGGAATTGCTCATCGGCACCAGCAAAAGCGTCGACAAAATAAACACCGCAGGGCCGTGAATGATCGCGATCGATCCGAAGCCGAGCATGCCGGCAACCGAAAGCCCCAGCACCAACGGCCGCCGTTCTTTCAGCCTGTCGGACCAGATGCCGAGCGTCAGGCTTGTGGTGACGTTGACGATCGCCGAGAAGAACACCAACGCCGAATAGGCGCCGTTGCCCATGCCGAGTTCGTTGATCCCGATGATCGACTGGTACGGCACGGTCGAGGCATAGGTGAAGGCGAGCGCGACCAGCGTTGCCGCTGGAATGCGGAGCCTGTTGTCGCGAAGGAGCAAGGAAAAAGTGGATGGCATGGGGCGGTTCCTGATGCACCACATTTAGTCGCGTCGGACGCATCAGGGAAACGATAGTTGTCGATCGCTTCGGTCAATTTTTGTGATGAATGTTTGGTCGATGCGATTGCGGCTGGCGGACCGTGGGCAAAGTGCGAAGACCGTTGGCTTTCGTGCGCTGACGCGGTATGCCTGCCCATCCTGCCAGCATCCGGATGAGAGCCCATGACCAATCCCGTCACTGTCGAAGTCACCCGAGGCCTGCTTGTCGAAAGCCGCCATCGAGGCGCAGTGGCCGTCGTCGATGGCGATGGCAAGCTTGTCTTCTCTGTGGGCGATATCGAGGCTGCCGTCTTCCCGCGGTCTTCCTGCAAGGCAATGCAGGCGCTGCCGCTGGTCGAGAGCGGTGCTGCCGACGCTTACGGCTTCGGCGATAAGGAGCTGGCGCTCGCCTGCGCCTCGCATAATGGCGAGGAAGAGCATGTGGCGCTCGCCGCCTCGATGCTCACGCGCGCCGGCCGCGGAGCCGAAGTGCTGGAATGCGGTGCTCACTGGTCCATGAGCCAGAAAATCCTGATCCATCAGGCCCGCACGCTCGACGCGCCAACCGCGCTTCATAACAATTGCTCCGGAAAACATGCCGGCTTCGTCTGCGCCTGCTGCCACAAGGACCTCGATCCGAAGGGTTATGTCGGTTACGACCATCCGCTTCAGGTCGAGATCCGTGCGGCGATGGAAAGCCTGACCGGCGCCGTGCTCGGCGCGGAAAGTTGCGGTACCGACGGCTGCTCCATTCCGACTTATGCTGTGCCTTTGCGCGGCCTTGCCCATGGATTTGCGAAAATGGCGACCGGCGTCGGCCTGGAGCCCTTGCGCGCCAGAGCATCGCGCCGCCTGATCGAGGCTTGCATGGCCGAGCCCTTTTATGTCGCGGGCTCCGGCCGCGCCTGCACCCAGCTGATGCAGATCGCCCCCGGCCGCATCTTCGTCAAGATAGGCGCCGAAGGCGTCTTCTGCGCGGCGATCCCGGAAAAGGGCATCGCTATCGCGCTGAAATGCGAGGACGGCACGACCCGCGCCGCCGAAGCCATGGTGGCGGCCACGCTTGCCCGCTTCTTTGAGACGGAAGAAAGGGTCCATGCTGCCCTGATGGGCTTTGCCACGACCTCGATGCACAATTGGAACGGTATCCATGTCGGCGATGTCAGGGTTACATCCCTCCTGACCGAATGAGTACGTGAAGCGCTTATATAAGTTATAAAAAAATAAGAATTACCTAATATAAAGAGATACGCCCTGCGGTCGGACGTAGTTTGCGTATCGATGCGGAGGCGAGAGCGTTCCCTGGAAGCCGTGGGGGCAGGGCATGTTTGCAGGCCGCTATCTCTGGTGGGTGCTGACCGGTACCGGCATCTTCATTTTCGCTGCGCTCGGTCTCGACCATATAACCTGGCTCACAATCCAGCTGTCAGGCTGCGAGAAGATGGCCGGCGCCTGCGAGCCGACCATCTGGTGGATATCGCGCATGCTTAAACCCGGCTGCATCTGGATCGCCATCGGCATGCTTTTCATGGCCACCTTGGTTCGGCTTCACTATCTGTCACTGCTCTGGTTCTGGGGGCCGGTCGCAACCGTCTGGTTCGTCGCCGCCACGCCGTTCCTTCTCTTCATCTCAGCGGATATGGCCGTGGCGTGGCCGGTCATCCTTGCGATGCTGCCCGTTCCGCTCCTGTTTCTGGCCGCCTTCATCGTCTATCTCATGGTTCCATTCGAGGATGGCGACGCGCGCCCGCTCGAAGCGTCGGCTCCGCTGCGTCTCGCGGCCCGTCTGACGGCAGTCTACGCTGTGCTTGCCGCGGCAGCCTTCATGCCGGACCTGTCTCGACTGTTAGGAAGCCTGCTGGACATGCCGGCCCTTTCCGTCGTCGTCGCGCTGGCGCAGCCTTATCTGCAGACGGTGCTGACCTTCGGAACCGGCAGCATGGCGCCGGCCTTCGCCGCGCTGGCGCTGTTCATCGCGGCCCTCGCCGCAAGCCTTCTGCCGCAGCCCGCAGGGCGTCCGCCGTCCCGCAGCTCCATCATGCTGCGGCGATTGCGCCGTTGAGATCGCGATAGGGTTTCAGCCGCTCGGCCGCCATCTCCGCCGGCACGATCAGTCCGCTCACCTCGGAAATTCCGAGCACCGGGCAGGGCGAGACGAGGTCGAACTTCTCTTCGGTCAGCAGGACATGGGTTTCGGCCGAACACCGCGCGATATGCCGCTTGATCGCCGCTTCCTCGAAATCGCCGGTGGAAAGCCCGTGCACCGGATGCGCCGCCGTGACGCCGAGGAAGAAAAGATCGGGGCGAAGTTGCGAGATCGCCGCCACGGCCGCTGCCCCCACCGCCACCATCGAATGTTTGTAAAGTCGTCCGCCGGTGAGGATCACCTCCGCCGTCGGATGGTGCTCCAGCTCGGCGGCGATTGTTGGGCTGTGGGTCGCGACCGTCAGCGGCATGTTGCGCGGCAATTGCCTGGCGATCTCCGCCGTCGTCGTGCCGCCGTCGAGGAAGATCATCTGTCCCGGCTTGACCATCGCCACCGCCTTCGCTCCGAGCCGCACTTTGACGTCCGAAGAAACGCTGCGCCGCGCAGTGAAATCGGGCAACTCCGGCGCCAGCGGCATCGCGCCGCCATGCACGCGCTTCAGCAACCCCTCCGCTGCCATTTCCCTGAGGTCGCGGCGAATGGTGTCCTCCGACAGCGCGAACTCCTCGGCTACGCGCTTGGCGATCGCCTGGCCGTCGCGCCGCAGGATGTCGAGGATCAGGGTCTTGCGTTGGGTTGTCAGCATGGTCTCTCTGCACGAAAATTTACGAAACGTCGCAATTATGCACGAAATGACTCGACATTCAAGAAATATCGTGCACTTTCACGAGGTCCCGTGCATGAGGCCGGGGAATTCCCGCATCAAGCGGGCAAAGGAGTGGATGATGTTGATTTTGATTGCCGGCCCTTATCGGTCCGGAACGGGCGATGACCCGGCAAAGATGGCCGCCAACCTGAAGCGGCTGGAGGAACCCTCGCATGCGCTGTTTGCGGCCGGCCATGTGCCGATGATCGGCGAGTGGGTGGCGCTGCCGATCTGGCATGCCGCCGGCGGCCGGTCAGTCGGTGACGCGCTCTACGAAGAGATCTTCCATCCGGTCGCCGGTCGGCTGCTGCAGCTTTGCGAGGGCGTGCTGCGCCTGCCCGGCGATTCCAAGGGGGCAGACAATGACGTGCGCATTGCGAGAGAACGCGGCATCCCGGTCTGGCATCGGCTGGAAGACGTTCCGGGCTGCGGCTGAATGCGGGGAGGAGCCGGAAATCGCCGGCTCCTCCATCCCGCTGGTTTCGGCTCGCCCACCCCCGCGCTATAAGGCGTGTCGAAAGGGAGTCGAGAACCATGCTGACATTGTACTACGCGCCCGGAACCTGCGCGCTCGCAAGCCTCATTGCCCTGGAAGAATCCGGTCTGGATTTCGAAACGAAGAAGATCAGTCTTCGCGACGGCGAGCAGCGTTCGCCGGATTATCTGAAGATTAACCCGAAGGGTCGCGTGCCGGCGCTTGTCACCGATCGCGGTGTGCTGACGGAAACGCCGGCGATCCTTGCCTATATCGCCCAGATCGCGCCTGCCGCCAAGCTGGCGCCGCTCGACGATGTCTTCGAATTTGCGAGATTGCAGTCCTTCAACAGCTACATCTGCTCGACCGTCCATGTGAACCATGCCCATCGTCCGCGCGGTTCCCGCTGGGCCGACGATCCGGCCGCTATAGAGGCGATGAAGGCGAAGGTGCCGCAAAACATGGCCGATTGTTTCGCGCTGATCGAGCAGACCATGTTCGAAGGACCATGGGTCATGGGCGCCGCCTATTCGGTCGCCGATCCCTATCTCTTCACCATGACGAGTTGGCTGCCTTCTGACGGCGTCGATCCCGCGCGCTTCGAAAAGGCGAGCGATCATCGCGCCCGCATGCTGCAGCGCCCCGCCGTCCAGCAGGCGTTGGCCTACGATCAGGCCTGAAAGCATGCGGCAAGCTTCTTCGGCGCCCGGAACAGCCAGGCGCCGATCAGCCGCAGCCGCAATTCCGCGTCGCCGATCAGGGCGGCACGCACCGGCAGATGCGGCCAGCCGACATAGTGATCGGTCTGGAAATAGATGTCAGGCGCCATTTCGAGCAGGTGGTCTTTATCGTCGAGCGAAATCGAGATCACCATTGTCTCGGCATTCTTCACCGCGACAAAGCTCTTGCCAGCCACCTTCAGCGCGGGATTGCCGTAGGAGGTACCTTCCTCGACGTCGGGCAGGCCGGCTTCCGCCGTCAGCCGCTTCAGACGATTGAAGACCGCATCGACATCGTCGGCCATTGCTCCGCGCCTTCTCTCGGGGCGAAACCTATCATGTTTTCAGGCGCATTTCGCCAGTGGCGGCTTCGCTGCGAGAAAACCGGTTTGGCGTCCGAGTGGCAGGTCGGCGATTTCGCGCATGGACATGCGCTCGACGTCGGGATGCCGCAGCGGATCGTCCTTCCACGAGGCGTCCGCAATGTCCGCTTGGATCAAATTAAGGGTGGGTTTCAAGAAAAACTTCAGCAATGACATGGCGCGCCTCGCTTTCTTCGCTGCGATAACGGTCGCTCAATGGCCGGCGTCGTTAAGCTTCCTGCGCTGCAGTATCGGCGCCTGGGGGCGAGTTTTCAATTGAGATTGACGCGGTCGTGCTATAGAAAAACTATATGAAAAACCTGAACTCCGTCCATCTCAACGGTCTGCGCGCGCTGGAAGCCGTCGGGCGTCTCGGTTCGCTCCAGGCGGCCGCCGACGAACTTGGTGTCTCGGTCGGCGCCGTCAGCCAGCAGGTCATCAAGGCGGAAGCCCAGCTCGGCCAGGTGATCTTCGAGCGCACCGCCAGGGGAATGATCGTAACCGAAGCCGGGCGGCCGGTGCTTTCCGCGCTCGACGAGGGTTTTGCCCGTCTGTCGGCGGCGGTATCGATTGCAAGCCGCAAGGACGACACGATCCTGACTATCTCCGTGGCGCCGGTTTTCGCCGCCCGGTGGCTCGTCTGCCGTCTCGATCGCTTCGCCGAGCGTCATCCCGAGATCAAGCTGCGGCTGGATGCGACGACCAATCTTGTCAATCCGGCGCTTTGCGATGTCGATATCGGCATCCGCGTCGGCACCGGCAAATGGCCTGATGTGAAGGCCGAACTGCTGCTTGCGCAGGAGGTCTTTCCGGTCTGCTCGCCCGATATGGCTGCGAAATTGAAGGAGCCTGGCGATCTCCTCGGACTGCCTGCTATCATCGATGGCAATGCCATGTTCACCTGGGAGGTCTGGATGCGCGAAGCCGGGCTTTCCGGCGCCACGCTTGCGACCCGCCACGTCTTCAACGATGCCTCGCTCTGCCTCGATGCGGCCATTGCCGGGCAGGGCGTCATGCTTGCCTGGCAGACCCTTGCCGCCTTTGCACTCGCCGAAGGCCGGCTGGCCGCACCCTTCGGCATCCGCGCGAGAACCGGTTTCGGTCACTACTTCGTCACGGCCGAAGGCACGCGCGAGCCGAAGAAGGTCAAGGATTTCAAGGCCTGGATCCGTGAGGAAATGGCCGGAACCTTGACCCTTTTCCCGTAGTTCTCAAACCTCGATCGGCTCCTTGCCGCGGGTCTCCTGCATCGTCTTGTAGGCCGGGCGGGACTGGCAGCGTTCGATCCAGGCCTTGATGTTCGGATGCGCCTGGAAAAGCGCCTCTTCGCTCTGGGCGTAGCGCAGCACCTCGGCGATGTTGAGATCGGCGACGGTAAAGCGTTCGCCGACGATCCATTGCCGGCCGGCAAGATGGCTTTCGAGAACGGCAAGCGGCCTGCGCAGCGAGCGGCAGGCGACGGCGATCGTTTGCTTGCCGCCTTCGCTGTCTTCGAGCCCGTTATCATAGGTGAGCACGATCTTCACGGTCTGCGGTTCGACTTCGGCCGCCGCCCAGACGGTCCACATCGTCAGCAATCCGTCTTCTTCGACGGTTTGTCCGGAAAGCGGCCCGCCATATTTGCGCGCGAGATAGAGATTGATTGCCAGCGACTCGTGCATGACGAGGGCGCCGTCCTTGATGCTGGGGATCTGCCCCATCGGGTTCACGGCGATGAAATCCGGTGAGTGCGTGTTGAGGGGCGCCTCTGGCGCCAGCGGATCTGCAAGCCGCCTTGCCTGCAGCACCGGCACCGACTGGAATTCCAGCCCGAGTTCCCCCGCCATCCAGTAGACCCGCGAAGCGCGCGATCGATAGACTCCGTAGATTGTCAGCATGAACGTCTCCCCTCGATGTGTTCGGGGAACCGTAAATGCCGGATCAATCCTGTAAAAGTGCTTGCGGCTGATGGAACGATGAAAGCTTTTGATGGCCGTCAGGAGACACGGTTTCGCTCGACGGTGAGTTGCGTATAAGGCGCACTGCCGCTTGCCATTTCGCCGGAGACTTTCTTCTCCCACTGGAAACCGAGAACCGCTCCTTCGGCCGTTTCCTGGAATACATTATCGGTAATGACGGCCGTTCCCGCGCCCTCGGCGACCGAGACCGCGCATCCCACAGGGGCCTTGCGCACCACGTTGCCGCTGACGACGACGTTTCTGAGATAGGGACCCCAGCCGATCTGCAGCCCCCAGCGCGGCGCGCCTTCGATCACATTGCCCGAAATCAGCGTGTCTGCCTCCGCCGCAATGCCGATGCCGAAACCGACTTCGTGCTTGTAGGGGCCGCGAAGCGTCAGGTTGCGCACGACGTTGCCGGTGACGCTCGCCAGCCTGCCGCCTTCGTCGAAATTGGCGATCGAAATGCCATTCGCTGCCCCGTCGATCATGTTGGCGGAAACGACGGCGCCCTCGAAGGCGAATTCGACATAGATTGCCGTCTCGCCCGAACGCCGGCACTGATTGCTGTTGATCTGGATGTCGGAGGCCGAATTTGCGCGGATCGCGGTGAAGGCGCAATCGGAGATGTGGTTATTTGCAACCATCACCCCCTCGGCGCGGAAGATATTGATGCCGTTGCCGTTTTCGCCGGTGCCGCCGTCATTGGCGCGGATGTTGGAGATGCGGTTTCCTGAGACAACCGTGCCGTCCTCCGCTTTCTTCCAGCGATGCACCAGGATGCCGCCATTGCCGCAATCCGAGACCGTATTTCCGGTGACGGAAAGATTGGCGGATTCCACCGCATAGAGCCCGGATTGGGCCGCGCCCGAAATGCGGCTGCGTTCGATTCGCCCGCCGCAGCGCTCCAACTGCAGCCCATGTTTGCGGCTGCCGCCGATCTCGCAATTGTCGATCAGCACCTCGTCGACGCCGGTGAATTGCAAAAGCCCGCCGGCATAATCGCCGAGCCAGCGGTTGCCGCCGTCGATGACGAGATTGGAAAGCTCGATACGCCGCACGTTTTCAGCAGCAAAGAGATGGCCTTCGCCGGTATAGACGATGCGCGACGCTCCGGGCACGCCGGTGATGCGGGTATTGTCGGGCAGGGTGAGATTGGAGACCCGGTAGGTCCCCGGCGGCAGAAAAACCGGCACATTCTCGCGCGCGGCCTGTTCGATCATTTGCTGCAAGTTTCGCGTCTTGCGGTCGCCGCTCTCGGGAACGGCGCGATAATCCACGGCGTCGATCGCGCCGCGCAAAGCGGGCTCCGCCGCAGCCGCTAGCGGTGCGGCGAATGCGCGTGGCGCCGTCCATCCCGCAACAGCCGAGGCGGCAAGAAACAGAAGCATGTCGCGGCGTGAAGTCATTCCGGAATCTCTCATCATTACGCGCCTGTAGCAGGAAACATGCCGGTTTGGCATGTATCGTTTTGGTACAGGCAGCTGGAATTGCAGTGTCACGGCAGCTGAGGGCAAGATATCGCCGCGGATTTTGTCGTCTTGTTCACTCTTTCATTTAAGCAAGCCGAAGGAAATGCCGACTACCCTCACGAGAGAGTTTCAATGATGACTATTGCGGATACGGCCTTCGGCCGCCGGGGAGAATGGCGTCATGCCGGAATTGAGTGCCAGGCGACGGGAATCCACCGACGCCATGACGGCCGAAACGCGCCGTATCGTCGCCGCAACGGAGACAATGATGGCATCGACCGCCCACCATCTGTCCGAGGGCATCGAGAACCTGCGCCTCAAAACGATTGTCCACGAGCTCCCCGACTTTCTCTACGTCAAGGACCGCGACAGCCGCTTCGTCTTCGCCAATGCCGTCACTGCCAGCAGCCTTGGCCTGGAAAGTGCCGATCTGCTCACCGGCAAGCGTGATTTCGATCTATTCGATTTCGAGACGGCGCGTCGCCATTTCGATACCGAGCAGCAAATCATGGCGACGGGACAAGCCCGCATCGACATGGAGGAAAGCTACGTCCTTCCCGGCGGCGGCAGGCCGATCTGCCGCCTGACTTCCAAGATACCGCTGCGCAATGACCGCGGCGAGATCGTCGGTCTGATCGGCGTTTCCCGTGATATCACTGAACGCAAGCTTCAGGAGGATCTCTATCGCGGCCAGGCAAAACTGCTCGAAATGATCGCCCGCAACGAGCCGTTGCCGATGATCCTCGAGGCACTGGTGCTGATGATCGAGGCGCAGCTGACCGGCATCGACGGCTCGGTGCTGCTGCTCGACGGCGAAGGCACGAGGCTCTACCACGGCGCGGCTCCCAACCTGCCCGGCGGCTACAGTCGCCTCATCGATGGCGTCACGATCGGTCCCAAGGTCGGCTCCTGCGGCACCGCCGCCTGGCGCGGCCAGCCCGTGATCGTCGAGGACATCATGAGTGATCCGCTTTGGGAGGACTTTCGCGTGATGGTCGCCCCCTTCGGCTTCCGCTCCTGCTGGTCGACGCCGATCGCCACCTCGCAGAACAACGTGCTCGGCACCTTCGCGCTCTATTCGAAGGAGGTCCGCCGGCCGACAGAGCACGAGATGAAGCTGGTGGCGCTCGCCACCCATATTGCCGGCATCGCCATCGAGCGCAAACGTGTCGATGACCGCATCCATTTCATGGCCCATCATGACGATCTCACAGGCTTGCCGAACCGCGCCTTTCTGAAGGAACGGCTGGCCAATATCCTCGACCAGGCGCGCCGCCATAACCGCAAGGTGACCGTCGCTTATATCGATCTCGACAACTTCAAGGACATCAACGACGGCCGCGGCCACGCCGCTGGCGACGAGGTGCTGAAGGAGGTCGCCACCCGCATGGCCAACAGCGTGCGGGCGTCCGATATGGTGGTGCGTCTCGGCGGCGACGAATTCCTCGTGGTGCTCGTCCACCAGTCGAGCCACGATGCCGGCATCACCCGCCGCCTTCGCGAGTTGCAGAAGGCAATCAACCGGCCGATCCGCGGCGAGGACGGCGAGGTCATCGTTACGTCGAGCATCGGCGTCGCTGCCTTTCCTTTCGATGGCGCGACCTCGGAAGAGCTTCTCGCCAATGCCGATCGCGCCATGTATCGGGCCAAGGAGCTCGGCCGCAACACGTTGCAACATCACGATGCCGGCGGCGCGCCGGTCGGAATGCCGCTCGGCGAGCAGGAGGAACTGCACCAGGCGATCACCGGCGACCAGTTGTTCCTGCAATACCAGCCGCAGGTCGATGTCGCCACCGGCCGCATCACCGGGCTCGAGGCGCTGGTGCGCTGGAACCATCCGGCAAAGGGCAGGGTGCCTCCCGTCAATTTCATTCCGCTCGCCGAAGAGACCGGCCTCATCGTTCCCCTCGGCCTCTGGGTGCTGAACGAGGCCTGCCGTCAGGCGCGCAGCTGGCAGGATATGGGTCTGACGCCGCTGACGATCGCCGTCAACGTCTCCGCCAAGCAGTTTGCCGATCCGGATTTTTCAAAACACGTTGCCGAGGCGCTCGAGCGGCACGGCCTGCAGCCCCGTTGGCTGGAACTGGAAGTGACCGAAAGCGTGGTCATGCAGGACGCCGAACGCGCGCTCGCCATGATGGAATCGCTGCGCGGGCTTGGCGTGCGCCTGTCGATCGACGATTTCGGCTCCGGCTATTCCAGCCTTGCGGCGCTCAAGACCTTCCCCTTCGATCGCCTGAAGATGGATCGCTCGCTGGTCGAGGCGCTGCCGGGTGATAAGACAGCCGTCGCCATCGTGTCGGCCGTGATTTCGCTGGCGCAGACGCTGAAGCTTTCGGTTCTCGCCGAAGGTGTCGAAACCGACGACCAGATGGATTTCCTGCGCCAGGCCCGTTGCGATGAGGCCCAAGGCTACCGCTTCTCCAGGCCCGTCTCACCGGAGGAGATCGTCGTGCTGCTGAAGGCCGGCAGCCTCTGAACCTCATTTCACAAGCCTGCCGACCGCCTCGATCTCGTTGGTCCATATGCCCGTTGCTGTGGCGCTGCGGTGGTCACCTGATCGGAACACAAAAGAATGAAGGCTTGCGGCGTTGAGCCGCGGCAGCGGATTTTCTTAAGAATTCAGTAACTTTTTCGGAGCGGCAAACGTAGGGTCCCGTCAGAAGGATTCGTTTGTCGTTCGCTCACGGAAACCTTCGAGTCGCCGCCCGCTCATGTCAGTCTGTACATGGGCAGGTACGTGGCCGAAGGCGTGTGCTCGTCCGCGGCTCCTCCGCTTGTCTCGAGAAGGCCCAAGGAGCCGGAATGATCAGCATCGACATGGAAGAGAGAATTTCGATCGCGCGCAAATCGCTGAACGACGCCATGAGTTTTCAGGCGTCGGGCGATTTCGAAAACGCCGAGAAAGCCTATGTCAGCGTCCTGAACAAGGATTACCGCACGATAGATATCCTGCCGCTGCTGGCGGGCGTCGTCGCAAAGAGAGGCGATGCCGAAACCGCTCTCTACTACTGGAATAAGCTTCTCGGCCTCAACCCCGGCCATCTCGTCGCCCTCATGGAAAAGGGGGCGCTGCTGCGCCAGCTCGGCCGGTCCGCGGAAGCGGTCGGCTGCTATGAGATGGCACGTGGCCTGTCGCCTGAAAATCCTGTCGTGCGCAACAACCTCGCCGTCGCACTGGCCGATTCCGGCCGGCAGCCGGAGGCGCTGGCCGAATTCCGTCATGTTCTGCGGCTCCAGCCGGACAATATCAATGCCTGGCATCAGATAAGACGTATCTCCTCGTCGATCGTGCCCTTCTGGCACATCGCCATGATGAACGACACCAGACGCAACGACGCGTTCGAAGCGGCGATCCGCCGGGCCATAGAGCTACGCGGAGCCGACGCGCAGATCCTCGATATCGGCGCGGGCAGCGGCCTGCTGTCGATGATGGCGGCGCGCGCCGGTGCCACCAATATTGCGACCTGTGAGAGTGTATCCGCCATAGCGCAGACAGCGGAGAAGATCATCGCCGCCAATGGTTATCGCGAGCAGATCGACCTCTTCGAAAAGCCCTCGACCGAACTTTCCGTCGGCAGGGAGATGAAAGCCCGCGCCGACATCCTGATTTCCGAGATCCTTTCTAGCGATCTCCTGGCCGAAGACGTGCTGAAAACCTTCGAGGACGCCCACGCCCGGTTGATCCGCGAGGACGCCATCGTCATACCTCGCGCCGCCGCCGCCATGGGTTGCCTGGTCGCCAGCGAAACGCTCTCGAACTATGCCCATGTCGGCGAGGTCTCCGGCTTCGACATGTCGCAGTTCAATGCGCTCGCCCCGTTGCGTCTGCCCGTTCATGGCACGATGACCGAATGGACCAGGCTTTCGGACGATTTCGAGATCGCCGCGGTGGACCTTACCGCCCGCAAACATGCCGCGGCGCTGCGCAAGATATCGGTGCCGGTTCAGGCAAGCGGCACGGCGGTCGGGGTCGTCCAGTGGATGAAGGTCGACCTGATCGAGGGCGTCGTTTTCGACAACCACCCTGACGGCTATCATGATGGCGGCTGGCTCCAGGTTCTTCACACCTTCCCGCAGCCGGTAGAAGTCCGGGCAGGTACTTCTCTCTCCATGCTGGTTGGCCACGACAGGACGAGCCTGCTGATGACGCCCATCGCCTGAGCAAGGGTTCTGCCGCACCAAATGAAGAACATCATGGCCGTCTTGAGGAAAGGCGGCCATTGCCGTTTCTATCAGGATACTTTCGACCGAATCACGATGGCGACGAGCTTGCGTCGTGGTCGTGCCGGCACTTTCGGTGGCCACCTTTCTTCGGCCCTCTGGCCACGCGTCCATTTCTCGCTATCTCTAGCTTCATGAGACCTGATGCGTTGCTCTATCCAGCCCCGGAGGGGCTTTATTGCCCCGAGGGCGGATTCTATATCGATCCGGTACGTCCGGTCGAGCAAGCGCTCGTCACCCACGGTCATTCGGACCATGCCCGGCCGGGCCACGTGAACGTGCTCGCCACCCGTCAGACGCTCGACATCATGCGCCTGCGTTATGGCGACGGTTTTTGCGCCAGCGAACAGGCCGCTGTGTTCGGCGAGGAGCTGGTGGTCAATGGCGTCAAGGTGAGCTTTCATCCCGCCGGCCATGTGCTGGGCTCCGCTCAGATCGCCATCGAGAAGAACGGCACCCGCATCGTTGTGTCCGGCGATTACAAGCGCCGCCCTGACCCGACCTGCGCGGCCTATGTGCCGGTCCCCTGCGATGTCTTCATCACCGAGGCGACCTTCGGCCTGCCGGTCTTCCATCATCCCGATCCGATGGACGAGACGGCTAAGCTTCTGGCATCGCTCAGGCAATTTCCCGAGCGCACCCATCTCGTCGGCGCCTATGCGCTCGGCAAGGCCCAGCGCGTCATCCGGCTGCTGCGTGACGCCGGTTATGGCGAGCCGATCTATATCCACGGCGCCATGGAGAAGCTCTGCGACTATTACGTCGAACAGGGCATCGATCTCGGCGAGCTACTGCCGGCGACGATCGAAAGCCGCGACAAATCCGCTTTCAAGGGCGCCGTCGTCATCGGCCCGTCATCGGCCTTCGCCGAACGCTGGGCGAGGCGCTTCAACGAGCCGCTGCCGGCCTTCGCCTCCGGCTGGATGATGGTGCGCCAGCGCGCCAAACAGCTTGGCGTCGAACTGCCGCTCGTCATATCAGATCATTGCGACTGGCCGGAACTGACGGAAACCATCCGGGAGCTGCATCCGGCCGAGGTCTGGGTGACCCATGGCCGCGAGGAGGCGCTGGTGCGCTGGTGCCAATTGCAGGGCATCAAGGCGAAGCCATTACATCTGGTGGGCTATGAGGATGAAGGGGATTAAGCATGGAGTTCGTTGCTGAAAACCCCTCCCCAACCCCGCCCCACAAGGGGGAGGGGCTTCTGCGCTGCGCCCATCGCATTTCGCCTCTGACGATCCTGCATGCAGCACCGTTGCTTTCGGGCAAGACGCAGCCGCAGGTTAGCCCCTCCCACCTGTGGGGAGGGGGTTGGGGAGGGGCCTTGCCCCCGAGGCAGGAGGCACCCATGAAAGCCTTCGCCGACCTCCTCGACCGCCTGGTGCTGACCCCCAGCCGCAACGGCAAGCTGAAGCTGCTCACCGATTATTTCAGCGACACGCCGGACCCAGACCGCGGTTATGGCCTTGCCGCCATCGCCGGCACGCTGGAAGTGCGCAACGTCAAGCCCGCCATGCTGCGTGAACTGGTGCTGGAGCGCATGGACGACGTGCTGTTTCGCTATTCCTACGATTATGTCGGCGATCTCGCCGAAACCATCTCGCTCGTCTGGGACAATGAGAGGGATATCGACCGCTCGGCTCTTGCTCAGCCGCGTCTCGGGGAGGTGGTCACCCGCATGAACGCGCTCGGCCGCACCGAGGTGCGCAGCTTCGTGCGCGACCTGCTCGATCGGCTGGATCTGTCCGGCCGCTTCGCCTTCATCAAGCTTGCGACTGGCGCGCTCCGCATCGGCGTTTCCGCCCGTCTCGCCAAGCAGGCGCTCGCCGATCTTGGCGGCAAGGACGTCACCGAGATCGAAACGCTGTGGCATGGCCTGCAGCCGCCTTACGAGACATTGTTCGACTGGCTAGCGGGCGGCGAGAAGCCGGTGCTGGCGACCCCGGCGATCTTCCATTCCGTCATGCTCGCCAATGCGGTCGAGGAGGGGGATCTCGATGGTCTCGATCCGGCCGACTACGCCGCCGAATGGAAATGGGACGGCATCCGTGTCCAGCTCTCGCGTTCCGGCGACAGGCGCAAGATCTATTCCCGCTCCGGCGACGACATTTCGGGCGCTTTTCCCGATGTTCTCGACGCGATCAATTTCTCCGGTGTCGTCGACGGCGAGTTGCTGGTCGGCGGCACCGCGCGCTCCAACAGTCCGACCCGCACCTTCTCCGATCTGCAGCAACGCCTGAACCGCAAAACCGTCACGGCGAAAATGCTTGCAGACTACCCGGCCTTCATCCGCACATACGACCTGCTCTTCGACGCGGAGGAGGATGTTCGCGGCCGCACCTATATCGATCGTCGCAACCGGCTGACTGAGATCATCGACCGCGCCCCCCACGATCGTTTCGATCTCTCGCCCCTCGTTCCTTTCACATCATGGGAGGAACTCGACAATCTGCGCGCCGCCCCGCCCGATCCCGTCATCGAAGGCGTGATGATCAAGCGCCGCGACAGCATCTACCAGGCCGGCCGCATGAAGGGCCCCTGGTTCAAGTGGAAGCGCAATCCTTATAATGTCGACGCGGTGCTGATGTATGCGCAGCGCGGCCATGGCAAGCGCTCCAGCTATTATTCCGATTTCACCTTTGGCGTCTGGGCCGACGACGAGGACGGCGAACAGCTGGTGCCCGTCGGCAAGGCCTATTTCGGCTTTACCGATGCAGAGCTCGAGCTGCTCGACAAGTTCGTGCGCAACAACACCACCGAGCGCTTCGGTCCGGTGCGCGCGGTGCGCGCCGACAAGGATTTCGGCTTCGTCGTCGAAGTGGCCTTCGAGGGCATCAATCGCTCCACGCGGCACAAGTCGGGCGTGGCCATGCGCTTCCCCCGTATCGCCCGCCTTCGTCCCGACAAGCCTTCCTACGAGGCCGACCGCCTGCGCACGCTGATCGCCATGATCGACGCCAAGCCGGAGTGATCCTGCGCAACAATGACGCAGGGCGATATTTTCAACAGGACGTGTATTGGCGGCAAAAGTCTTCCGGTGCAAATTTTCCAGGGCGTGATGCAGAAAGGTGTAAGCGGTTTTCTGATGACATCATGTTCTAACTGGTTAATTTGGATTGGGCCGGGGGAGATGATTTGGGTGCCGCATTATGAGCTCGCATGAACAAAATTCCTTTTTCCGCCAGCGCCGCGCCGTGCTGGCCGGTCTTGCCGGTGCACTCGTCCTGCCGCAAATGGCCGCCGCTTTCGACGTTCCCGACGAGCCGCGCCTTGCCAAGCACGACTATGCCAAGGTGCGCCACCATTTCCGCACGAAGCTGCTGAAAAAGGGGCCGGCGCCGGACAAATACGAACCGCTGAATGCGCCTGCCGACGCCGACAAGATCTTCTATCGTTCCGGCTCTGGCGGCGAGCTGGAGCTTGCGGCCTGGGTTTCGAGATACAAGCGCGAGCGTAGCGCCAAACCCGCCGTGCTCTTCCTGCACGGTGGCAATGCCATGGGTGTCGGCCACTGGCAGCTGATGAAGCCTTATATCGACGCCGGTTACGTCGTGATGATGCCGTCACTGCGCGGCGAAAACGGACAGATGGGCAACTTCTCCGGCTTCTATGACGAGGTCGACGACGTCCTTGCCGCCACCGAGCGTCTGGCGCATTTGCCGGGTGTCGATCCTCAGCGTCTCTTCATTGCCGGCCACAGCATCGGCGGCACACTGACCATGCTGACGGCGATGAGCACCCATAAATTCCGTGCCGCCGCGCCGATTTCGGGTAATCCTGATGCCTTCCGCTTCTTCAACCGCTATCCCGAAGACATCCGCTTCGACGACAGCAACGCGCATGAATTCGAGGTGCGGTCGGCGCTGTGCTACGCCCATAGCTTCAAATGCCCGATCCGTGTCGTCCACGGCACCGAAGAGGCCCATTTCAATGACCGCGCCGATCTGCTTGCTCGCCGCGCCCGCGCCGCCGGCACCCATATCGAGACCGAAACCGTCGCTGGCAATCACACCTCGGCGCTGCCCGCCGAGATCGAACAGAGCATCCGCTTCTTCCACGGGGTGGCAGTCTGAGTTTCGCTGATCCGTAAACCCGCCGCGGCTGGCGGGTTTACCGTGTCCCGATTGAGTTTTGCGTGCGCCAACGCCAGCTTCGCGCCAGCCGCGAATGCCATTCTCCCGGCAATATCGCTGTCTGCCGATCGTTGATGAGGGTGGTTCCATGAATTTTCTGCGCCGGGTCTTCCCGATTGCCGGGCTCGTGATTGCAGTTGCGTCGCTGAGCGGCTGCAACATCCTCATTCCCGATGTCGCCGCCGATCTGCCGGCCCGCTTCGTGCAGGAAACCTCGCCGGTCTTCTATCAGCCGCCCGGCGTTGATCCGCGCCGGGTGCGGCCTATCCCTGACCAGCCGGTGCCGCAGACGCGCGAACTCTACCAGACTCAGTTCCATCAAACCTTTGGCCTGCCGGTCACCAATCCGGTGCACATGGCGATGTATGGTGAGCTGCGCGACGAGGATTTCACTCTGCCGGCAATCCCGGTCAGTCGTGTGCAGCCGCAATTCCTGCGTCAAGAGGTCGACTATCAGACGGCCGAGCGTCCCGGCACGGTGATCGTCGATACCAAGGCGCGTTTCCTCTATTTCGTCGAGGGCAACGGCAAGGCGATGCGCTACGGCGTCGGTCTCGGCCGCGACGGTTATGCCTGGTCCGGCCGTGGCATGATCCAGTGGAAGCAGAAATGGCCGCGCTGGACGCCGCCCGTCGAGATGGTTTCCCGCCAGCCGGAGGTTCGCCCCTTTGCCGCTGAGAACGGCGGCATGAATCCGGGGCTTCAGAACCCGCTCGGTGCGCGCGCCATGTATATCTTCAAGGACGGGCAGGATACGCTTTATCGCATCCATGGCACGCCCGACTGGCAGTCGATCGGCAAGGCCACCTCGTCGGGTTGTGTTCGCATGCTCAACCAGGATGTCATCGATCTCTACGACCGCGTTCCCGCCAAGGCTGAGATCGTTGTGATGTAGCGCTGCAACAGCGCTGCTCATATCGTCCGCTCGCGGCCGGACACGTCTGCGTGAAGCTATGGTTTATTTGGCGCAAGCCGATAGATTTTCAGGTGTCGTTATCGACATCGGACGAATCGTCGGTTTACCCGGCATTTCGTTCCGGCTTCCCGCATCGAAAGGAACTCAGTCCCGCGTCATGAGCTTCGATAGACATCTTTCCCGCCGCAGCTTTCTTTCCCTTTCGGCGCTGACCGCAGCCTCCGCGCTCACCGGCTGCGCCTCCTCGGCCAACACGGTGACGTCGGGTGATTCGACGATCATCTACCGCTCGCCGATGCGCCTGTTCCAGCCCATGGGAACATCGAGCGTGCCCAGCGACGCCGAGCTTGCCGTCATCTATGGTCCCGTCGAGGATGGCGGCTTCCTCATTCCTGCCGTTCCCTATGACCAGATCGATCCACGCTATTATCGCCAGCGCGTCGTCGATCCCACCGGCCAGCCTCCCGGCACCATCGTCGTCGATACGCCGTCGCGCTTTCTCTATCTCGTTGAGAATGGGGGCATGGCGATGCGTTACGGCGTCGGTATCGGCCGCGAGGGCTTCGCCTGGCAGGGATCAGGCGTCATACAGTGGCGTCAGAAATGGCCGCGCTGGAAGCCGCCGAACGAGATGGTCGCCCGCCAGCCGGAACTCGTCAAATATTCGATCGACAACGGTGGCATGGAGCCGGGCCTGAAGAACCCGCTCGGCGCCCGCGCGCTCTACATCTTCTCCAATGGAGAGGACACGCTCTACCGTCTGCACGGCAATCCCGACTGGCGCTCGATCGGCAAGGCCGTCTCATCGGGCTGCGTCAGGCTGCTGAACCAGGATATCATCGATCTCTACGATCGCGTTCCCACAAAGGCGCCGATAGTCGTCTGGCAGTAACAGTCGCCGAGGCGGCCATCAGCCGGCCGCCTCACATCGATCTCCGGCAAGCCCCGCCTTGCCAGGCAAGCCCTGCCTTGCCAGGCAAAGCGCCGCTTTATCCCTGCGCAAAATTGTTTCGCGTTTCCGTGCCTGGAAAAGTTTTATTTTCAAAATACCATTGCTAAATTCGATAAACATCCTACATGGTGCGTATCGAATATTGCTTGTGGCCTTTGTCCATGCGCTGAAGCGCTTCGTCAGATCTCCTCTCAGCATCGATATTGCCCGCGGATATCCCTTCCCGGGTGTCCTTAAACGATTGAAAGGAAATCGTTATGAATTCAGGCGTCGTAAAGTGGTTCAATGGCACCAAGGGTTTTGGCTTCATTCAGCCCGATGATGGTTCCACGGACGTTTTTGTCCATATTTCGGCGGTTGAACGCGCCGGCATGCGCGATCTCGCTGAAGGTCAGAAGATTCGCTACGATATCGTGCGCGACAAGAGGTCCGGCAAGAATTCGGCCGACAATCTTCAGGCCGCATGATTTGTCATTCGCCCGCGCTGACCACCTATTGGCGGCGAGCTGACCACGGATGTACTGGCAGCGAGCTGATCATGGATACTGGCAGCGGGCTGAGTGACGGGAAGAGGTCGGGTTTCAGCCCGGCCTTTTTGTTTTCGTAGCCTGGCTTTTCTTGATTGACCAGCGGCCGGAGAAACGAAGGGCGCTGAGCAGAGATGACGCTTGGCTGAAGTTTTCGATCATCGGGATTGGGAAGTAATTTCGCCTAATTGTTGAGGGAAGGATATCGTTTTGCAGGTACTCGTCAGGGATAATAACGTCGATCAGGCGCTGCGCGTGCTCAAGAAAAAGATGCAGCGGGAAGGCCTGTTCCGGGAAATGAAAGCGCGTAGCGCCTTTGAAAAGCCGTCGGAAAAGCGTGCCCGTGAAAAGGCCGAGGCTATTCGCCGCCAACGCAAGCTCGCCCGCAAGAAGCTGCAGCGCGAAGGTCTGCTGCCGGCGCCGAAGAAGGTTCTGCGGGCCCGCTAACCCCGCCGTGGAATCGTGGCGTCAACCATGGCGCCAAGGTTCCAGCGGTGGAATTACGGCTTGAGAACGCCATCACCTCAGAGAGGGGCACATGACCGCCACCAAGGGAGAATTCTTCAACCCGGCCAAGCTTTCGCCTCGCGACAAGGCGGAGGCCACCGATCACACGGCGCGCGCCATCATCGAGGCTGAGGCCTCGGCGCGCGATAAGAAGACGGAGAAGCTGAGAGCCCTGCGCCTGCAGCAGGCGGCCGAGGCCGGACCCGAAGCAGCGCCTGCAAAGAAGCGCCGATCGCCGGCCAAGTCCCCGGCGCCTCAGCGCTGATCTCGAGGCGCGCCGAGTGGAGGGATGGGCTCAACCGCCCGCCATGACCGCCCGCCCGAGATTGCCCCGCAGTCGATGCAGCATATCGCGCATTTCGGCCATTTCCTCGAGCGTGCAACCTACGGCGTCGCCAATCGCCGTCATGATCGTGTCGATTTCCCCCTTCATCGCCTGACCTTTCGGTGTCAGCGATACGATCACCTGCCGTTCGTCGCGCAGGTCGCGCAGGCGTTTGATGAGCCCGCTCTGTTCCAGCCGCTTCAAGAGCGGCGACAGCGTGCCGGAATCAAGATCCAACTGTTCGCCGATCGTTTTCACCGGCAACTCGCTGCGTTCCCACAGCACCAGCATCACCAGATATTGCGGATAGGTAAGGCCGACCCTTTCCAGGATTGGCTTGTAGGCGCGGGTGAAGGCATGCGCCGTCGCATAGACCGCAAAGCACAGCTGCTTTTCCAGCCGCTTTTCTTCCTGCGGTATCTCCATCGTCTTTGTCGTCTGCGCTTTCATATCCATCATCCCTGAGGTGCCGATTGTCCTCTTTTCGAACTCCAAATGCAATTTGCAAAATTCACTTGCGTACAATTTAATTGTGCGATACTAAAAATCCAACCCGATCGAAGGGTCAATCAAAGGAGATTGTCATGCCTATTCTCTATACGACCAAAGCCTCTGCCACCGGCGGCCGCGCAGGCCGCGCCGTCTCCGAAAACGGCGTTCTGGACGTGACGCTCACCGTTCCGAAAGAACTCGGCGGCGATGGTGCAACCGGCACCAATCCCGAACAGCTGTTCGCTGCCGGCTATTCCGCCTGCTTCCTCGGTGCTTTGAAATTTGTCGCGGGTCAGCAGAAGGTCAAGATTCCCGAAGACACGACGGTTTCTGCCAAGGTCGGAATCGGCCCGCGCGAAGATGGTGGCGGCTTCGGCATCGAAGTGGCACTGACGGTCAACATTCCGGGTCTGGATCGCGAAACGGCCGAAAAGCTCGCAGCCGCAGCCCACATCGTCTGCCCCTACAGCCACGCCATGCGCACCTCCACCGAAGTTCCGGTCACGGTCGCCTGATCAGTTTCGAAACGCGGCGGCGCTATCGGCCGCTGCGATCTTCATGGGGTGGAGGCTGTTTCTCCGCCGTCACGGGACCGGCGCGCCGAACGCGCCGGTTTCGCCGCCTCGGTCGTCATCGATGACACCGCTTGTAGATCCTGTCGCAGCCGCGCGGGGCCGCCGTCGGGCAATTTGCCGTCGACCGCCGCATGCGTGCTTTCCCAGATCGGCAGCGCTCTCACCAGCACCGCCTTGCCTTCGGCGGTGAGGCTCAGCAGTCGGCCGCGCCTGTCCTTCGGATTCTCGGTTACAGCTATCCAGCCTCTGCGCTGTAGCGGCTTCAGAGCGGCCGTGAGGGTCGTCTGATCCATGGCGAGCAGGGCCGCGACGGGGCCCATCGGCGGCGGTTCCGGCCGGTTCAGCGACATCATCAGGGAAAACTGCCCGTTGGTCAGTCCGACCGGCCTCAGCGCATCGTCGAACAGCCGGCCAAGCGCGCGGGCCGCCCGCTGCACATGCAGGCAGAGGCAGGTGTCGCGCGCCATCAGCGTTGTAGAAAGAGGAATCTCAACCGAGTTTGACATGCTCCATTTCTATTGATATCAATGTATTTAGTCAAGGAGAAGGAGAGATGCCGGCTTCACCGGCACGCGCCGGAGGAGGGCGCAGCTCATGCAGAATGAGGTTGTTTCCCGTGAGGAATGGCTTAAGGCCCGCCGCATCCTATTGGCGAGGGAAAAGGAGGCGACGAGACTGCGCGACAGCGTCAATGCCGACCGGCTGGCGCTGCCCTGGGTGAAGGTCGAGAAGGACTACGTATTCGAAACGCCCGAGGGAACGAAGTCTCTCGCCGATCTTTTCGATGGCCGCAGCCAGTTGCTGATCTATCACTTCATGCTCGGTCCCAATTGGGATGCCGGCTGCACCGGATGCTCCTTCCTGTCGGATCATGTCGATGGCGCCCTTCCACATCTGAACCACCACGACGTTACCTGGGTCGCCGTTTCGCGCGCGCCGCTCGACAAGATCGCCGCCTACAAAGAGCGCATGGGGTGGAAATTTCCATGGGTCTCTTCCTTCGGGAGCGGCTTCAATTTCGATTACCATGTTTCTTTCAGCCCGGAGGACCTTGCCAAAGACAAGGTCTTTTACAATTTCACTCCCATGGAGCCGGCAAACGCTCATGACGAACTGCCGGGCCTGAGCGCCTTCTATCGCAATGAGAAGGGCGAGGTCTTCCATACCTATTCGAGTTATGCCCGCGGGCCGGAAGAACTGATCGGCACGCTGATGATCCTGGACCGCGCCCCGAAGGGCCGCAACGAGGACAGCACGATGAATTTCGTGCGCCGCCATGACGAATATGAGGAGGCCCCGAAGGCGCCATCCTGCTGTCACTGAGATGAGGCCGTTCCAGCAGGAAATGCTCTACGCCGCCATCGCTCAACGGAGGAGAGGACGATGAAGACCGCCCAAGTGCTGAAGGAGCATTTTTTCCTGGAAAGACTGGTGGGAACATGGACCGTCACCGCGCCCGACATGACGGGCGACGAGGATTGGACGGAGACGGTTCGCTCGCTGCATGGCATCTGGTTCGTCGCCGAAGGTGTCGGCCGCATGCCTGGCGGCGAGGAAGCCACCACCATCCTGACGCTCGGCTACAACGCCTCGAAAGGCAAGTACGTCGGCAGCTGGATCGGCAGCATGATGGACTATTTGTGGGTCTATGAAGGCGAGGTCGATGCATCGGGCAACATGCTGGATCTCTACACGACCGGTCCTGACGTCAATGGCGAAGGAATTGCCGACTACCGCGAGCGGATCACCTTCATCGACGCCGATCACCGCACGTTCACCTCCAGCGCCAAACAGCCTGATGGTTCATGGAAGCAGTTCATGGAAGCGCGTTACACTCGCAAGGTCTGACAATCGTGGCGACCCGGACATCGGAAAACGGGCGCGAAAAAAGGAGAGTTTGATGTCTGAGACGCATGGAAAATTCATTTGGTGCGAACTGATGACCCCCGACACAGCTGCCGCCGCGAAATTCTACAGCTCGGTCGTCGGCTGGACGACTTCCGACATGACGGTGGAAGGCATGCCCACCTATACGATCTTCGAGGCGAACGGCATCGGCGTCGCCGGCCTGATGGAATTCCCGGGCGAACTCGAAGGGAAGGGCATCCCGCCGAACTGGACGGGGTATGTCGACGTTGATGATGTTGACCAGTCGGCAAAGGACTTTGCCGCCAACGGCGGTTCGATTCGCCGTCCGCCGGAAGACATTCCGACCATCGGCCGCTTTGCCGTCGTCGCCGATCCGCATGGCGCCGTGCTCTGCATCATGACGCCGGCGCCGATGGACAAGACCTGGCCGGAACTGGCCCCCGACGCGCCCGGCAACATCGGCTGGCACGAACTCTACGCCGGCAATGGCGAGGAGGCGCTGGCTTTCTATACCAAGCTGTTCGGCTGGAAACGGGACAGCGATTTCGACATGGGTCCGATGGGCGTCTACTATCTCTTCTCGCACGGCGGGAGGCAAATCGGCGGCATGATGACCAAACCGGCGGACGTGCCGATGACTTTCTGGTGCTATTACTTCAACGTACCGGCCATCGATGCGGCGATAGAGCGCGTCACATCAGGCGGCGGCAAGGTCGTCAATGGCCCGATGGAGGTCCCCGGCGGCAGCTGGATCATCCAGGCCACCGACCCGCAGGGCGCCTTCTTCTGCCTGGTGGCGCCGAAGCGGTAAGGGGTTTGAGCATATTGTTGGCGGGGCTACACGGCACTCCGCCAACACAGTCACCCCATCCATCACCCCGCAACTGAGGCAAAGAACCCCTCCGGGCTCTCGACCTCCACCAGCCGCTTCTTCTCGATCAGCCAAAACCGGTTTCCAACCGCCCGCACGAAACTGCGGTCGTGCGATACCAGCAGGCAGCTCGCCTCGTGGGCCATCAACTCCTTCTCCAGCGCTTCCTGCCCTTCAATGTCGAGATGGTTAGTGGGCTCATCAAGAAGATAGAAATTCGGTTCCGCAAGTCTCAGCACCAGCATGCCGAGCCGCGCCTTCTGCCCGCCGGAAAGCTGGGCGATCGATTTTGCCTGCATCTCGATCGTCATGCCGGCCCCGGCGAGCAAGGCGCGTGCCCGCTGGTCGCCGACATCGAAGCGGCGGATGATCGTGCCGATCGGCGTGTCCTTTTCGGCAAGATCAGCGAGCGCCTGGTCGCCATAGCCGAGAACGAGCGAAGGCGTCGCCTTGATGCCGTCTTGTCCGGCCTCCTGTCTCTCGATCGCCTGCTTCAGCATTGAAACCAGCCGCGATTTGCCGGCGCCGTTGAGCCCGAGCAGCACGATGCGGTCCCCCTGGCAGATAAACTGCCGGCCGGTCCGGAAGAGAAGCGTTCCATCAGGCGTCGTCACCGCCGCATCTTCCAGCGTCATCAGCACCTTGGCATGCGTGCCGCGGTTGGAGAGCCGGATGGCGCCGGCGGAACGCTCGAGATGGGCGGGTTTTGCCGCATCCTCCAGCCTCTCCGCCCGCTGCTTGAGCTGTTTCGTCTTGACGACCAGCAGATCGCTGCCGGAATTGATGCCGATATTGTTGAGCTTGGCAGCCTGCTTGCGCAATTGCTCCGCCGTCTTCATGTCGCGCTCGTAGCGTCGCGCTTCTGAGGCGTCGGCCTCGTCGAGAGCTGCGCGAGCCCTGGTATAAGGGAGGGTGAAGATCGGCGATTGTTCCGGCCGCAGGAACAGCGTCCGGTTGGTCGTTGCATCGAGAAAGGCGCGGTCATGGCTGGAGAGGATGACCGGCACGTCGCGCGGCAGCGCGTTCAGCCAGTCCTCCAGCCGCGCAATTTTTTCCAGGTCGAGATGGTTGGTCGGTTCGTCGAGCAGCAGCACGTCGGGTTCGCGGACCCAGGTGCGGGCAAGCAGCGCCAGCCGCTGCCATCCGCCGCTCAGATGCTTGAGCGGCCGGTGACGCATCGCTTCAGGCACCTCGAGCGATTCCAGAACCACGTCGACGCGCCAACTCTCGCTGTCGGCCTGATCGGCCGGCAGCGCCTGCAGCACGGCATCGTAGAACGGGGTGTCGAAAAGCGCGGGCGGCACATTCTGGGTGACATGGCCGACAGTCAGCCCGCGCGCTTTGGTGATCTCGCCCTCGGTCGGCTCCAGGGCGCCGGTGATGCAGGCTAGCAGCGTCGATTTTCCCCGCCCGTTGGCGGCGATGAGGCCGATCCGGTCGCCGGAATTGACGACGAGATTGAGCTTGGAAAACAAAGGATTGCCCAGCGTCACGCCGAGATTGCGGATGTTGATGAGGGTCATGGTCGTTCTCTGGTCTTGTCCAGGTGTCGCGCGATCCGGGGCTTTCAGCCGTCACGGGATTGCGCGCATCGGGCCTGGAAAATGAAAGGAATGCGCGCTGTATTCGTACGGCGCCGCATTGGCCACGAAGGGCAGACCAGGAAGAGATGTCGAGAAACGGTCTCTGGTCAGCCCTGCAAACGCATTTGCAGGGCGTTGACGGGACCACGCTGGCGATTAAACCGGAAATAATACTGCATGGCGTGATCCTCCTTTCTCAAAAGTTGCGGGATTGAAATAACATTGCCCGCATAAAGAGGCAAGAGAGCCTGATCTACGCCGATATCCAGCCATAAACCGTGCATAGAGGATTCTCCGGGGCCGACCGCGAGGATCAGACGCATGCTCATTGCACATTTGCCTGCAGGCTACATTCTGGGGAGCGCCATGCAACAGCGATCCGCCGCGCCTCGCGTCATGACTGCCGCATTGGTCGGCAGCGTGCTTCCGGATTTCGACATGATCTATTTCCTCTTGACCGGCGGCAAGATCCACCATCACGACTATATCTCCCATTGGCCGCTGTTCTGGCTTGCTCTCGCCGCTGTGGTTCTGCCTTCTGTCGGACGGCTGGCGCCGCGCTGGATTCCCACAGCAGCCATCCTTTTCTCAGCTGTCATGCTCCACATGGTCATGGATACAATCGCCGCGCCGATGCTGTGGCTCGCACCATTCGATTGGTCTCGATTCGAGCTGACGACGGTGCCGGCGACCTACAGCAACTGGGTCGTAAGCTTCATGCTGCACTGGACTTTCGGTCTGGAACTGCTGATCTGCGCGACGGCGCTGGTCGTCGCCCTTCGCCGCCGCCGCGTTCGAAGTGCGCAACCGGCATGAGCCGGAATTATCCGGCCGGGCCGGCGGCAGGCAGCTCCAGGCGCCTTGTTATTCCGATGTTTTCGAGGAACGCCTTGTCGTGGCTGACGACGAGCAGCGCGCCGTCATAGGCGCACAGCCCGGCCTCGACCGCTGATATCGAGTCGATATCGAGATGATTGGTCGGCTCGTCGAGGATCAAGAGCGGCGGCGGCACGGAACCGAGAACGCAGGCGAGGCCGGCGCGCAGCAATTGCCCGCCGCTGAGCGTCGAGACTGCCTGCAGCGCAGCATCGGCCCTGAACATGAAGCGGGCAAGGGCGGCCCGGCAGGTATTTTCGTCGGCTTGCGGGTTGATCCGGCGAAAATTGTCGCGGATCGAAGTCAACGGATCAAGAAGGCTAACCTTCTGGTCGAGCATGGCAAAAGCGGTCATGACGCCGACCTTGCCGGCCCAGGGCATCAGTTCGCCAGTGACAAGCGAAAGCAATGTCGTCTTGCCGGAGCCGTTTCGGCCGGTGACGGCGATGCGCTCCGGTCCCGTCACGTCGAAGGAGAGATCGCGGATGACGGGATTGCCGGGGCGATAACCCGATGTCACGCTGTCCATCTTCAGCACGATCTTGCTGGTGGGCAATCCGGTCGGCGGCAAGCTTACCGACAGCGGCTGGAGGATCTCGATCTTTTCGCGCGCTGCCGTTGCCGCTTCGAGTGCGTCGGCTCGCCGGCGTTCGGCGAGGCGGGCATTGCCGCCGCCCGTCGTTTCGCTCCGTTCCTTCATTCCCCCGAGCATGATGCGCGGGATGCCGCCCTTGGCGGCCATTTTCCTCCCGGCACTGTCCCTGTGTGCCTGACGCTCCACCGTCGCCTGCGCCTTCCTCGCAACTTCGGCGACGCGCTTTTCGGCATCGGCGAGATCCTGCCGTGCTGCCGCGAGCTCGAGAGCCTTGTGCTCGCGGTAGTGACTCCAGTGGCCGCCGTAGCGCTTGACGCCGAGCGATGTCAGTTCCACGATCGCATCGACGCTTTCCAGCAATTCCCGATCATGGCTGACGATGATCGCACCCGCCCGCCAGTCTGATATCAGCGCGATCACGGCCTTGCGGCCATCGCGGTCGAGGTTGTTTGTGGGTTCGTCGAGCAGCAGAAAATCCGGCTCGCGGAAGATGAGTGCGGCAAACCCTGCGCGCGTGCGCTGCCCACCGGAGAGTGCGGCAAGCGGCGTTTCCGGCTCCACGTCGAGCCCGGTGCGATTGAGCGCTGCGGCGATCCGCGCCTCCAGCATCCAGTCCGCGGCTGCAAGTTCGTCAGCCGTTGCCTCGCCGGTTTCGGCACGACGGAGAACGGCGAGCGCGCCGGCCACACCGAAGAGATCGGCCACCGTCTCGTGAGGCGCCACCTGAACACTCTGGCGCAAAAGGCCGAGGCTGCCGCTGACGGATACCGTCCCCGACTGCGGTTGGATTTCACCGGAGACGAGCTTGAGCAACGTCGTCTTGCCGACGCCGTTGCGCCCGACAAGACCGGTGCGTTCGGTCCCGAAACTCAGATCGAGATCGGAAAAAAGCGGCCGTCCGTCAGGTGCGGCCCACGAAATCTGGGAGAGGGTAATGGATGCAGGCATGGATATGGATTTCCCCGTTGGCAAGGCGAATTGGCGTTGCGATCGGGTTGAAATCCATTGCGGCACACATCCTGTTGAAACGGTCGATGGCAGGGAATTTAGGGAAGAAAGGCTGAAGGTTCAAGGCAAAGCGGCGAATCGAGCGTCGCGGGCGATCAGGCCGCCCGCCGCAGCTTCGCAGTTATATGGTCTGCTTCACGTAAATTTCCGGATCAAAATCAACGTGCCTCGCCTTTCCGTCAGGCGTTTTCAAGACAAGCTCGACTGCGCCGCCAAGCGAGCGCATGTACGGCGCGTAACGCCTTCCATTCAGTGCTCATTCGTCTTCTCCTTCAGCCAAGTGCCAAGCTCCGACGGAAGATGGTGGCCCGAAGGATCGGATGAGCGCACGGTATATCGGGTTACCGCTTCAAGCTTCCCAATATTCCGCGCACCAGCGCCCGGCCGACCTGTGTTGCCACCGTGCGCGCCACGCTCTTCATCGCCGCTTCGACCACCGTTTCGCGTTGGTAGCCGGAAGCCCGGCCGCGCTGGCCGCGGCCCTGATTGTCGTCATTGCCGCCGCCGAAGCCCGGCAGGCTCCAGCCTGAGGTCGTGCTGCCCTGCTGCTGTCCGGCGTCTTCCTCGGCCCGCTTGGCGGCATCGGCATCCGCCGCCTTCTTCGCCCGCGCTGCCAGGATTTCGAAGGCGGATTCGCGATCGACGTCGTCGTCATAGACGCCGAGGACCGGGCTCTTGTCCATGACCTGTTGGCGCTCGGCATCCGTCAGGGGGCCGACGCGGCCGGACGGCGGTCGGATCAGAGTGCGTTCGACGATTGAGGGGGCACCCTTGGCTTCCAGCGTCGAAACTAGCGCTTCGCCGGTGCCGAGATTGGTGATGACGGTGGCGCAATCGAAGGCCGGGTTCGGGCGGAAAGTATCGGCGGCCGTCTTCACCGCCTTCTGTTCACGCGGCGAATAGGCGCGCAAGGCATGCTGAGCACGGTTGCCGAGCTGAGCGAGCACCGTTTCCGGCACGTCGAGCGGGTTCTGCGTGACGAAATAGACACCGACACCCTTGGAGCGGATCAGCCGCACCACCTGCTCGACGCGTTCGGTCAGTACCTTCGGCGCATCGTTGAAGAGCAGATGTGCTTCGTCGAAGAAGAAAACGAGCTTCGGCTTATCAGGGTCGCCCACTTCGGGCAATTCCTCGAAGAGTTCCGAGAGCAGCCAGAGCAGGAACGTGGCGTAGAGGCGCGGGTTCATCATCAGCTTGTCGGCGGCAAGTACCGAGATCTGGCCGTAGCCGTTATTGCTCGTGCGCATGATGTCGGAGATCTTCAGCGCCGGCTCGCCGAAGAAATGCTCGGCGCCCTGCTGTTCGAGAACGAGCATCGCCCGCTGGATCGAGCCGACCGAAGCCTTGGAGATCAGCCCGAACTGGCTGGAAAGTTCGGTGGCGTTCTCGCCCATATAGTTCAGCAGCGATGTGAAATCCTTGAGGTCGAGCAGCGGCAACCCGGCCTGATCGGCAATCTTGAAGGCGATGTTGATGACGCCTTCCTGTGGCTCGGAGGCGTCCATCAGGCGCGCAAGCAGCAGTGGTCCCATTTCGGCGACGGTGGTGCGTACCCGGTGGCCCTTGTCGCCGAACAGATCCCAGAAGATGACGGGAAACTGGTCGAATTCGTAGTCGGTGAAGCCGATCTGTTCGGCGCGCTTGGTCAGGAAGTCTTTTGGCTCGCCCTTGGCGGCGATGCCGGAAAGATCGCCCTTGATGTCGGCTGCGAAAACCGGGACGCCGGCGCGCGAAAAACCTTCGGCCAGTACCTGCAGGGTCACCGTCTTGCCGGTGCCGGTGGCGCCGGTAACGAGGCCGTGACGGTTGCCGAATTTCAGGTCGAGATATTCCGGCTTATTGATGCTGTCATCGGGATTGCGGCTTGCGCCGATGAAAATCTTACCGTCCTCAAGCATCGGAATGTCTCCCTTCGGGCCTGCTGCCATTTGTGTCGAAGGCATGGTTTTTCCCGCCTTCATCGAACCATCGTTTCCCTGTTATAAGCAGGGAGGCGGATACGAACAACTGGTTGCATTGAAAGCGAAACCGGACAATGTGCCGGCCGGAGATGGCCGCTTGAGTTGCGGCCGAATTTCCATTAACGTTGACGTTAACGTCAAAAAATAGGAGGCTGACGATGAATGAAATTGTGACCCAGATCGCCGATCGCGTGGGTATCTCTCCTGAGCTCGCCGAAAAGGCGCTCGGCATGATGCTCGGCTTCCTTCAGCGCGAGGCCGCTGACGGACCGGTCGCCCGGATGATCGAGGCGATCCCCGGCGGCGCCGATCTCGTCGCCCAGTTCAATGGCGCGGGCGCCAGCGGCGGTGGCCTGCTCGGCGGGCTGATGAGCTCGCTCGGCGGCGGCGGCATCATGGGGCTCGGCCAGCAACTGATGGGCGAAGGTCTCGGCATGGGCGAGATCACCTCGCTTGCCAAGGAGACCATTGCGATTGCCAAGCAATATGCCGGTGACGAAGTCGTCGACGAGGTCGTGGGCTCCGTACCGGGACTCAGCCAGTTCGTCTGAGCGATGATGGTACGAAAGAGCCTCGCGGCATCCGCTGCGAGGCTCTTTCTATTTTGCAGGTCTGCATGCGCGCACGAGTGCTCTTCTCGTCGCCTGTCCTTGCACACCATGCCGATCGAATAGCCACTATCCGGAGAAGGAGAGCCGCATGGCCGTTTGGCGTCCGCCGCAGCAGATCAGGGTGAAAGTGATCGGTCTTGCGTGGAGGGAGGACCGGCTGCTCGCCGCGGAAGTGGAGGATGACAGCGGCCGTATAAAGGGCGTTCGCCCGCTCGGCGGCTCGATCGAATTTGGCGAGAGCCGCGAGGAGGCGCTTCACCGCGAAATCAGGGAGGAACTGGGGACGGAGATCCGCATCGTCGGCTCCTGGCACCTTCTTGAAAATATCTTCGAGCATCATGGCGCCATCGGCCACGAATTCATCTTCGCCGCCGATATCGAACTGGCCGATACAGCGCTCTACGAACGTGGCGAAATCCGCTATTCCGAGCTCGACGAGACAACGGCGACCGCGCGTTGGTTCGGCCGCGACATGCTGCGCGACGCCGGCATCGAACTCTACCCGACCGGCCTCGAAAACGTACTGTCGCGCTGGCGTGGCTGAGCTGGAAACGTGCGGTTCGCAAGGCCTATATGCCAATCGCCAAACTTTGATCGTCCGTCCCGCTGAAGGGGAACAAGGAAGATCGAATTGCTGTTATCATCGCATCGTTGAAACCGGAAGGAACAGCATCATGCGCAGGTTTATTGCAGCAACGTCGATCGCTCTCCTCAGCCTCTCAGCCCCGGTCCTCGCTCAGTCCAACATGGGCATGGATGCCAGCGGCCGTATCGACGGCTCACCGCCGCTCGGCACCGCGCCGGGGGACGAACCGCAAAGCGGGCTGACAATCCCGCTCGACTCGATAGAAACCGGCAGCGTCGATAATGGACCGGCGAGCCGTCCGGTCGACTGGGCGCGCTGCCCGCCGCGTAAAGTCCGCGGGGCTGTTGCCACAGAAGGCGGCAATAGCGGCGCCTCCGTCAGCGCCGCATGTCGTGACCGAAACCGATAGTGTTGGGGGAGGGCGTTATTTGCCGTTCTTCGCAGCCTCATGCAACACAACGCCGAGTTCATGCCACTGCCGCCCGTCGCGCTCGATGAGTTCGGCGGCGCACGTCGGTCCCATGCTGCCCGGCGCGTAAGCTTCGGGCGTGCTCGGGTCCTTTGCCCAGATATCGAGGAAGGGCTGCACTGCCGCCCAGCCGGCCTCGATGCCGTCGGCGCGCTGGAACAGCGTCTGGTCGCCGATGAAGAGATCGTAGAGCAGCGATTCATAACCGGTCGTCTTGCTGATATCGAACTTGTCGGCATAGCGGAAATCGAGCGCCACCGGCACGGTATCGACCGAAAGTCCCGGCGATTTGATGGAGATTTCCATGCTCATGCCCTCGTCCGGCTGCACCTGGATGACCAGCCGGTTCGGCGGCAGGCGGCGATTGACTTCGGTCTCGCGAAACTGCGCAAAGGGCACCGGCTGGAAGGTGATGACGATCTCGGTATCGCGTGCCGTCAGCGCTTTGCCGGTCCTGAGATAGAAGGGAACGCCGGCCCAGCGCCACGTATCGGCATAGAGCTTCAGCGCGACGAAGGTTTCGGTCCTGCTGTCCGGTGAAATGTCCTTGCTGTCGCGATAGGCCGGAAGGTCGACGTCGTTGAGCGGGCCTGCGGCGTAAGCGCCGCGTACGCCATGTGTTTTGGCTTCCTCGGGCGTATAGATGCGCAGCGCCTTCAGCACTTTGCTCTTCTCGTTACGGATCGCTTCGGCGTCGAAGCTGTTAGGCGGCTCCATGGCGATCATGGCCAGCAGCTGGAAGAGGTGGTTAGGCACCATGTCGCGCAGGGCGCCTGTTGCATCGTAGAATTTGCCGCGGCTGCCGACATCGACGATCTCGGCGGCGGTAATCTGGACATGATCGATGTAGCGGTTGTTCCACAACGACTCGATGATCATATTGGCGAAACGCGCCGTCATCAGGTTCTGCACCGTCTCCTTGCCGAGGAAATGATCGAGCCGGTAGACTTGGCTCTCTTCGACCTGGGCGAGAATCTGGGCGTTAAGAGCCTGTGCCGAGGCGAGATCGGTACCGAACGGCTTCTCGATGGCGACGCGGCGGAAGGCGCCGCCGCTTTCATCGGTCAGCCCATGGGCGGCAAGCTTCTCGACGATCGTGCCGAAGAAGGATGGCGGCACCGCGAGATAGAAAGCCGCATTGGCATTCGGTTCCAGCCGCTTGCCGATCTCGATGAAAATATCGTCCTTGGTGAAATCTCCCGATGTGTAGGAAATCCGCCGGCGCAGGCTTTTCCAGGCTTCGTCCTTCACCATCTCTTCTTCGCCATGCAGATGGCTCAGGAACTCGTCGAGCCGCCCGCGCAGGAACTCGTCGTCACCCGGCTCGATGCCGATGCCGAGAATGTGGAGATCTGCGCCAACGAGGCGCTCACGCGTGAGGTTGATGATCGCCGGCACCAGCAGGCGGCGCGTCAGGTCGCCCGTGGCGCCGAAGATGACGAGAGTGACCGGAGGAGTGGGGGCAGCGTCCATGTGTGTCGTCTCCCTTGATTTTCCGCCCGACTATAATCAGTGCCGGTTTTGCCGCAAGCACCATGCCGGCGAGGGATAACAGACGTTTGACACCGTCCGGGGCGGCTTTATCCCTTTACCGCGACCATGAAAATCCTCGGAAATCTGAGCAGCACCCGCCCGTCCGAGAGCTTGGGATAGGCCCTTTCCACACGTTCGAGATAATCCGCCAGAAACGCCTCGCGATGCTCCTCACCGGCATGGGCGAGATAGGGCATCAGCCCGGTTCCCTTCACCCATTCGACGATATCAGCCGCATCCGCCATCGGGTGATTGTAAATGGTGTGCCAGATATCGACGCGCGAGGATTTGGCGATCAGCCTGTCGTAATAGGCGGATGGCGCCGGCAGCGCCTTGCGGCGCACGCTTTTCGCCTCGAAGGCAGCCTTCCACGGACCGGCATGAGCGGTCTCCTCCATCGCCAGATGCGAGGGTTCGCCGAGATTGTCGGGCATCTGTACGGCGAGCACGCCGCCCGGCGAAAGCCCGTCCATCAGCCGGCCGAAAATGTCGAGATGATCGGGCAGCCATTGGAAAACGGCATTGGCAAAGAGCAGGTCGGCCGGTTCCGTCGGATGCCAGCTGGCAAGATCTCCCTCGATGAAAGCCGTGCCGGGAAGCCGCTTACGCGCCGCCTCCAGCATGTTCTTGTCGCTGTCGAGGCCGCAGACGCCGTCGGCCCCGTAGCGGTCGATGATGAGCTCGGTCGAATTGCCCGGCCCGCAGCCGAGGTCAACAGCGTGGCGAAGACTTTGCAGCGGCACTTGGGCCAGAAGATCGCGCGCCGGTCTTGTGCGCTCATCCTCGAATTTCACATACTGGCTTGCGGACCATGCCATGGCGGTCACTCCTGCGGTCAAGCCACATCTTTCATGTGGCGGATGCGATCTTGTCGATGTTGCGGCCGTCGCCTTGTAGGCCACGTCGCTGGAAACGAAGGCGCCCGCCGACTTTCAATCAGCAGACACAAGTATTTTGTCGACGCGCCTCCCGTCGAGGTCGATGACTTCGAAGCGCCATCCATCTCTCGTGAAGCTCTCACCCAATTCCGGCAGATGTTTCAACTCTTCCAGCACCAGGCCGGCCACGGTCTGATATTCCAGATCGTCATCGAGCTTGAGATTGAGGAACTCGGCGAATTCGTCAATCGGCGTCCAGCCGGAGACCAGGTACGAACCGTCGTCTCGACGAGCGATGGCCTGCTCGTCGACAGGTCCCTCCTGGAGAGCCCCCATGATCGCTTCCAAAATGTCGCCCGACGAAACAATCCCTTCGAAATGACCGTACTCGTCGAAAACCAGCACCATGTGGACTGGCGATTTCCGGATCGCTTCAATCACATTGATGGCGGTTGAAAGATCTGAAACCACCGGCACGTCTTGCGTCAGCGCCTTGATGTCGGCACTGCCGCGTTCGGACATCGAGTCGTAGAAGTCTTTGACCGGAAGGATGCCGATCACCTCGTCCGAGCTGCCTTTGCGAACGGGCAGTCGAGACCGTTTCGTCCGGTGCAGTTGAGTTCGAATTTCATCAAGACTGTCGTCGATATCGATAATTTCGACGTCTCGCCGGGGCGTCATGAGCGCTCGGGCGGTGCGATCCGCCAGCCGCATGACGCCTGATATCATCGCGGACTCTTCGCTTTCGATCACGCCAGCCGATTGCGCCTCGGCGAGAACGGTTTTGATCTCTTCGTCGGAGACGTTGTCGCCACCTTTTCCCGTCTGGCCCAGGAGTTTCAGAACAAGATTTCCGGAGGCGTTCAGAAGCCATACGAGTGGCAGCGCAATTTTCGAAAGGACCGCCATAGCCGGCGCGACCCTTGCCGCAACCGCTTCGGGTTCTCTCAGTGCGATCTGCTTGGGAACAAGTTCGCCGACGATCAAGGAGAGATATGTGATTGCCACGACGACCGAACCGACGCCGATAGCGTCAGCGGCCGTCGATGACATCCCCTGAGCTTCCAGCCATCCGGTCAGGCGGCCCCCAAGCGTGGCCCCTGAGAAAGCGCCGGAGAGGACGCCGACCAGCGTGATGCCGATCTGCACCGTGGAGAGAAAACGGCCGGGGTTTTCGGCAAGCTTGATCGCTTGCGCTGCACCCTTGCTTCCATTGTCGGAGAGAACCTTTAGGCGAGCTGTCCGAGAAGACACAACGGCCAGCTCCGACATGGCGAGCACACCATTCAGGATGGTGAGAAGCGCCACAATTCCAATTTCCAGAAACACAGGAACCCTATTCGTTGAGGTTGTAATGCCGCATGCATCAGGCGAAGCGGCGAGGCGCGGTCGTCGCCATGAAGGACCGCTCCTCTGAAGTGGAAGTCATATGCCGTAGATAAGAGAGAGCCGGCAATGCCAGGCCCGTTATCGGCAAAGCCCTGAGGACCGGCCTTTTCTGCGCGAGCCGCAACAGGCGCGAAGCGAGGCGGACATCGTCACGCCGTCTACAGTGGCCGCCCGAATCTTCAGCCGGGAGATCCCGGCTCGAACGGGCGGAACTGGTACTGGATGGGTCGCTGTCGGGCATGGCGCAATTTTGGCGGTGAAACGCTTCCGGCGCAAGAGGCACCGGGCGAAAATCCTTATAGCGTCTTGATGTGACAGTTTCGACAACGGCCGCAGCGCCGCGTTCTGGTTGAAGATCTTGGACGACTTTATTGCGTTTATGCAACGATAGACATGCATGGCCCCCAGGCGGCAAGTGTTGCCCCATGAAGGGATGAGGGCATATTGGCGTATTATGCAAGTGCATTGGCATCCCTCGTCAGTGATCGAGCGCCGAACCGGCCTTAAGATCATCTCATAACAAGGAGAGGTCGACATGATTGACAAGAAAACCGCGCTCGTCACGGGCGCATCCTCGGGAATGGGCAAGGCGATCGCCAAGCGCCTGCTCGCCGATGGCTACAGGGTCTACGTCGCCGCACGCCAGGTCGAGAAGATGGAAGAGCTTGCCCGGCTGGGCGCCACGCCCTTGCGGATGGACATATCGAAGGAAGAGGAGATCAAAGCCGCGGTCGAAACCATTCTCGCGCAAGTCGGCGCTGTCGACGTGCTCGTCAACAATGCCGGTTTCGGGCTCTACGGCCCGGTCGAGGAGATCGATATCGACGAAGCCCGCTATCAGTTCGAGGTGAACATGTTCGGCCTTGCGCGGCTGACGCAGCTTCTGCTTCCGGCGATGCGGGAGAAAGGTGCTGGCACGATCGTCAACATCACCTCCATGGGCGGCAAGATTTACACGCTGCTCGGCGCTTGGTACCACGCCACCAAACATGCGCTTGAAGGCTGGTCGGATTGCCTGCGGCTGGAGGTTGCTCCGTTCGGTATCCGGGTCGTGATCGTTGAACCGGGCCTGATCGAGACGGGATTTGGCGATGTCGTTGCCGACGGGCTGCTCAAGCGTTCGGGGAGGGGTCCCTATGCCAAGGTGACTCAGGCGGTCGCCAGGTCGACGCGTGCTGCTTATGGCAAGGGCAGCGGCACCGATCCCGGCGTCATCGCCAATATCGTTTCCAAGGCGGTCAAGGCGAAGAGGCCGCGCACGCGCTACGTCGCCGGCAAATATGCCAAGCCGATGATCATGATCCGCAAATGGTTCGGGGACCATATCTTCGACCGCGTGATCATGAGCCAGATGCGATAGGGGAGGCAGCCATGAGTGGAGCGCCGGCAGACAGGTGCAAGATACCACGAGCTTTCTGGCTTGCGGTCGCAGATGTCGGTGTGCCTCCCGCAGCACTGCTGCGCCAGGCGCGCCTGCCGGCAACACTGCATCTGAATGGCCAGGGTCTGGTGAGCACGGCGCAGTTCTTTGCCCTGTGGCGGGCGCTGGAAGAGCTGACGGCGGATCCGGGCCTCGGGATCAAACTGGTTGAATCGGCGGAAACTGCCGTGCACCCGCCCTCGAGCCTCGCGGCCTTCCATGCCCGCGACTATCGTGACGGCCTGTCCCGGCTAGCCCGGTTCAAACGGCTTTGTACCCCCGAGCAACTGCACTTTTCCGAGCAGGGCGGGGAATGCGCGATCAAGGTCGAGTGGCTTTACGCTGCCGAACCTGAGCCGGCAATCGCTGTGGATGTCGACTTTGCCACGCTGGTCGAACTCGGCCGACGCGGTACGGGACAGCGGCTGACGCCGGTTCGCGTCGAATTCCAGCGCGCCGATCCGCAGAGCGAAGCGCATCGGTCCTATTTCGGATGCCCCATCCTATATGGGCAATCCCGCAACGCGCTGATCCTCAAATCCGCTGACCTCGATCGGCCCTTTCCCGGGCACAATCCGGAACTGCTCGAACTTCTCACGCCCGCCCTTGCCTCAGCGCTTGGCGAAATCCGGGCGCGCAATTCGATCCGGGAGCAGGTCAAGATCGTTCTGAAGAGAAGCCTGGCGAGCGGCCGGCCGGAACTGTCCGACGTGGCTTTCGACCTGGGCATGAGCGAGCGCACGCTGCAACGCCGGATCACAGATGAGGGCTCGACCTTCCGCGAGTTGCTCGTCGAGGCGCGTCAGGAATTGGGAAGGCAGTTGCTCTCGGATTCCTCAGCCGGGATTGACGAGGTGGCGTGCCTGCTCGGCTACCAGGATACAACCTCCTTCTATCGCGCTTTCCGCGATTGGGAAGGGGTGACGCCCAACCAGTGGCGGGAGCGCTATGTACAGGACGTCGGAACCCGTCCGGCCCCCGACGTCTCGGTTCATTAGACCGTCATGCCGCGAGGATGGTGATCCCATAGGCGTTGGCCGCTGCCGTCATCCGGGCGATGGTCTCAGTCGAAGGGCTGGTCTTGGGTGGCTCGGTTGCGCCTTCCGCTTCGATGAACTCGGCCATTTCTAGATCGACGACCGCGGAAAAGACTGCGGGCGAGGTGCCGCGGTTGGCATAACCATGCACCATGAAAGGCGGGATAGTGACGATGTCGCCGGCGCTGGCCTCGATCTCTTCGGGACCGTTGTCGGTCAGGCGCCAGATCGTCAGGCTTCCCTCGAGAATGCGGAACACCTCAGGGCTCGCATGCGCATGTTTCGGCGTACGGCTGCCCGATGGTACGGTGACGTCGAAAATATTCAGCCAGGTTCCGCTGATCCGGAGCCGTCGCTCGACCCGGTCGCCGAGCACGAAAAAGCGCTTCGCCTCTTCGCCGCCATGCATTTTCACAAATGAGTTGGACATCATGTCTCTTTCTTCTTCTTGCGGGCTTTTCTTACAGGCCCTTTCTTGCGGGCGGAGCCGTTAGGCCTTTGCGCCGCCTTTGGCAACCACCCTTTGTCAGGGCACCGTCGGCAAATGCCTCCGGCACGGGATAAAGGCCCAAGAGGCCGTCGGGGCTGATATCGGTGCGGCTAACTGTTTTCGCAAGTCCGCCAATACAGCGCCGGGTGCGTAGAAATGCCCCAGGGCAGTAGGTCTCGAAGAGCTGCCGGCCTGTAATACCGTCGACATAGAAGGGGCGCATAGAACGCGGCGGCTGTCCTTGCCCGTTCTCCCATGCCGTCCCGGCATTCACATAGATGGAGCATATCCATGTCTTCTCTTCCCGTCGTCGGCGCCGCCATGACGCTCGATGAAGTCGAGCTTCACCGCGACTGGCTTTTCGAAAAGTCCCGCGATCTCGAATTGCAGAGCTTCGTCGATGCCGACATCCTGAACGGCGATTGGGCGCCGCTTGCTGCCCGCGCCAGGCGGCTTCTCGACGGTCACGGCGGCCGGCTCGGCATTCACGGCCCGTTCTGGGGTTTCACCATCGCCTCGCAAGATCCCGATATCCGCACGGTCGTCGTCAGGCGCCTGCTGCAGGGCCTCGATGTCTGCGCCGCCATTGGCGCGACGCATATGGTCATCCACAGCCCCTACACCTCCTGGTCCTATAACAATCTCGACAACAATGACGGCGCTCGCGAAGAGTTGGTCGAACGCACGCATCTGACGCTCCGCGAAGCCGTTAGGCGCGCCGAGGATATCGGCTGCACCATGGTCATCGAGAATATTGAGGACAAGGATCCGCATATCCGTGTGGCGCTTGCCGAGAGCTTTAATTCGCCTGCTGTTGCCGTCTCGGTCGATACCGGCCACGCTCACTATGCCCACGGTTATACCGGCGCTCCGCCGGTCGATTATTACGTCAAGGCGGCCGGCAACCGTTTGCAGCATGTCCATCTTCAGGATGCCGACGGATATGCCGACCGCCATTGGAGTCTCGGCGAAGGTTCGATCCACTGGCACGCCGTTTTTGCGGCCCTTGGCAGGCTCGAAAGCAATCCGCGCCTCATCATCGAGATCAAGGACAAGTCGAAGATCCCGGCTTCCGCCGAATACCTGGCCTCGATCGGCGTCGCACAGTAACGTTCGGATCGGCGGCGGGATGATGTCTCGCCGCTACAGGATCAGGCTGGGACACTCCTCCGCCGGCGCGTGAAGGCGACCGGCAGGCAGAGCGCGTAGAAGGCCGCGCCCAGCACCCAGACAAGCCCAGGGAAAAAATCGCGTGATGCGAAATAGACCGTGCTGATCGCGAGCGGGCCGATGATCGAGGCAAGGCTCGCCATGCTCGCGAGCAGCCCCTGCGCCCGTCCCTGATGATCGCCATCGACACGTGCTGTCACCAGTGACTGCAGGGCGGGGACGCCGATCCCGCCGAGGCAGAAGAGCGGCATCAGCAGGAACGCCATCCACCCCTCCGTCACCAATGCGATGATGATATAGGCAGCGCTGTCGGCGATGATGCCGATCAGCAGGGTTCGATGCTCGCCCCATCGCTCGCTGATCGGCCCGGCGATGAAGGCCTGGATGACCGCATGGAAGAAGCCGAAGGCGGCGAGCGAGATGCCGACCATCATCGGCGGCCAGGAGAATTTGTCCTGTCCGTAGAGAACCCAGATCGTGCCGCCGACCTCACCGACAAGTGCGAGGATGAAATAAGCGCCGGCAAGCGGCAGCAGCAGGCGATAGCCCATGAGCCAGCGAAAGTGCGCAAGTGGTGAAAACTCCTGTTTCTCGGTCGTAGCGCCGCTGTTGCGCGTTTCCGGCAGGAGCAGCAGCGCCATGAGCAGGTTGGCTGCGTTGAGGACGGCAGCGGCGATGAAGGGAAGCCGCACGGAAAACTCGCCAAGCACGCCTCCGATTGCCGGCCCGGCGATGAAGCCGATGCCGAAGCAGGCGCTGAGTTGGCCGAAGCGGCGCGTGCGCTCCGCATCATCGGTCATGTCGGTGACGCAGGCAGCGGCCACCGCGTTGCTCGCGCCGGTGACGCCGGCAATCGCCCGGCCGATGAACAACAGCCAGAGCGATGGAGCGGCAGCCATGAACACGTAATCGACGGCCGCACCGGCAAGCGACAGCATCAGCACCGGTTTGCGGCCGAACCGATCCGAAAGCGCTCCGAGCACCGGCGAGAAGATGAACTGCATCAGCGCATAGAGCGCCAGGAAAGCGCCGAACCGCCATCCGAGATCGTCGGTATGACCGACGTCCTCCAGCAGTCGCGGAAAGATCGGCAGGGTCAGCCCAATGCCGGCTGCATCCAGGATGACGGTGGCATAGACGACGGTAAGTGCTTTTTTCATGGGATCATCACAAAATTTATCACTGATAAGTTCCTTATCGTTGATAAATTGAGATGGCAACAGGGAATTCGAAAACGATGAAAGTGGACCGAGCGCAAATCCTCGACGAAGCGTTGAAACTTCTGAACGAGGTGGGTATCGACGCGCTTTCGACGCGGATGCTTGCCGAGCGCCTCAACGTGCGTCAGCCGGCGCTTTATTGGCACTTCAAGAGCAAGCGGGCGCTGATCGAAGCCATGGCCGAGGAGATCATGGCGCGCGGCCACACCCATAATTGGCCGGCCTCGGCGGATGGCTGGCGGGAATTCATGCTAGACAACGCTCGCAGTTTCCGCCGGACGCTGTTGAGCTATCGCGACGGCGGCCGGGTGCATGCCGGCACGGAAACCGATCCGCAGGGCCTCGCCAATATCGAAGCCCATGTCGCAATCCTCGTCGACGCCGGCATGGAAGCCGAATTCGCAATGGAACTGCTGATTGCAGTCGAACGCTATACGGTCGGCTGTGTTATCGCGGAGCAGGCCGAGCCGCCGCCGGAGCAGGACAAACTCGATGCGGCCGCAGCCGATTTCCCGCTGACGCACCGGGCGCTCGCGCATTATCGCAGCCACGGCCACGAAGGCTTCTTCGAAGCCGGGCTGCAGATGATGATCGATGGCGCAGCGCAGCAGCTGGCACAGCGCGCCTGAACTTGGCCCATAGGCAGGCGCCCCGGCGCGAGCCACCGCGCCTGCGACTAGAACTGCGTGATGACGCTGATGCCGGTCCCCTCGGCCTTGTCGAGCGCCATCAGCGCCGGCACGGCCTCCTCGAGGCTGATGCGCCGTCCGATCAGCTTCTGCGGCGCGATCTTGCCGGCTGAGAGCATCGAGAGCATGGCGTCGTAGCGCCAGGCCTGCATGCCATGGCTGCCGTAGATCTCGAGTTCGTGGCCGATCACTTGCGCCATTGGAATCTGAGGAGTGGCCTGTTCGCCGAGCATCAATCCCACCTGCACGTGCCGCCCGCGCCGGCGAAGGTTCTTGATCGAGTTGAAGCAGGTGACGGGATGGCCGAGCGCGTCGATCGAGACATGCGCGCCGCCCTTGGTGATTTCGCGCACAGCTTCCGCGACGTCTGCGACGCCGGAGGCATTGACCGTCGCCACTGCGCCGCAACTCCGCGCGAAGGCGAGCTTCTCCTCCGAAATGTCGATGCCGATCGCATTGGCGCCGAGCGCCGTTGCGATCATGATCGCCGACAGGCCGACACCGCCGCAGCCGTGCACGGCGATCCATTCGCCCGGCCTTGTGCGCGCCTGATCGGCGACGGCGCGAAACGAGGTGGCGAAGCGGCAGCCGAGGCTTGCCGCTGTCGCATCGTCGATCGTATCGGGCAGGTGCACCAGATTGGTGTCGGCATAATCGATCGCCACATATTCGGCGAAGGAGCCCCAATGGGTAAAGCCCGGCTGGAACTGGTTCGGGCAGACCTGCTGGTTGCCGGAATGGCACGTCTCGCAATGGCCGCAGCCGGAAACGAAGGGCACGGTCACCCGGTCGCCGACCTTGAAACGCATCACGCCGCGGCCGGTGGCGACGATCCGCCCGGCAAGCTCGTGTCCCGGCACGTGCGGCAGCCGGATATCGGGGTCGTGCCCCATCCAGCCGTGCCAGTCGCTTCGGCAGAGCCCACTTGCGCCGACCGATATGACGACACCGTCTTCGGTTGGCGTCGGATCGGGCAGGGTGCGAATCTCGGGAGCCGTTTCAAAGGCTTCGTAGAACATGGCTTTCATCGGCGTCTTCCCTTGCTGCCTATCCGAGAGTCCGCGCATGATGACATGCGGCAGACAGCGGTTCCAATATTTCATTCTATCACTTTTGCTGATGAACCCATCGCTTCACCGCTTGCTGCCGCGCACGAATATTGCGGCCTGGCCCTGTCCTCCGGCATTTTCTTGCTTCCGCATTTTAGGCCTGGATTTGTCCTTGACCCGGCTTGCCGCCGGGGTTTTTGCTCTTCCGGCTTCGAAGGGAGGGCAAAATGGCCGTCAACACATCACCGCGCTCAACCACCTGGACCCACGTCGATGGAGAATGGCTTCCGGGCAATCCGCCGCTGATCGGGCCGACCTCGCATGCCATGTGGCTCGGCTCGTCGGTCTTTGACGGCGCCCGCTGGTTCGATGGCGTAGCACCCGATCTCGACCTCCACTGCCAGCGGATCAATCGCTCGGCGCTTGCCATGGGCCTGAAGCCAGTGAAGACTGCCGAGGAGATCGCAGCACTCGCTTGGGAGGGCGTTGAGAAATTCGACGGCGCGACGGCGATCTATATCAAGCCGATGTATTGGGGCGAGCATGGTTCGCCCGGCAGCGTCGTCGCCGTCGATGCGGAATCGACCCGCTTTGCGCTCTGCCTGTTCGAGGCGCCGATGGGCAGCCATGGCGGCACCAGCCTCACCGTCTCGCCCTATCGCCGCCCGTCGCCGGAAACCGCGATGACCGAGGCGAAGACCGGCTCGCTCTATCCGAACAGCGGACGGATGATCGCCGAGGCCCGCAGCCGCGGTTTCGACAATGCGCTGGTGCGTGATTTGAACGGCAATGTCGTCGAGACCGCCTCCTCGAACGTCTTCCTGGTGCGTGACGGTGTGGTGATGACGCCGGCCGCCAACCGCACCTTCCTTGCCGGCATCACCCGCGCCCGCGTCATCGGCTTGCTACGTAAGGCCGGTTTCGATGTCGCGGAAGCAACGCTTTCCGTCGAGGATTTCATGCAAGCCGATGAGATCTTCACCACCGGCAACTATTCCAAAGTCGTCGGCGTCACCCGCCTCGACGGCCGCGATTTCCAGGAGGGCCCGGTCACCCGCAAGGCACTGGAGCTCTACATGGATTGGGCCTATGGGCGGAGCGAGAGTGAAGAGTGAGGGTGAGGAGCGGTTCGGCGCAGCCGAAGCAATCGGTCCAGTGAATCGATTGCAGCGACGAACGCCCGGAGCGCAAGCGTAGGGCCGGGCGGTCCCCCTCACGTCATCCACTTCCGATGCTCGGCAAATCGCTCTACCAGCAGATCGATGAACAGCCTCACCTTCGTCGGCAGGTGGCTGCGGTTGGGGTAGACCGCGTTGATGCTGAACTCCACCGGCCTGTAGTCCGGCATGATCTTCACCAGCCGCCCTTCGGCGATGTCGTCGAACACCACAAAGCTCGGCGCCAGGAACAGGCCGCGTCCGCTCTGCGTCAGAGCGCGCAGCATTTCGGCATTGTTGGAGACGATATTGCCGGTGATCTTGACACTCTCCTGCCTGCCTTCGCCATCCTCAAAGCGCCATTCATCGCCGTAGGGGTAATAGGCATATTGCAGGCAGTTGTGATCGGCGATCTCGGCCGGCGCCTTCGGGATGAGATGGCTGTCGCGATAGGCCGGTGAGCAGACGAGCATATGGCGCCAGGGCGTCAGTTTGCGCACGACGAGCGACGAATCCGGCGGCGGCACGGTGCGGATCACCAGATCATAGCCATCCTCGATCATGTCGACCATGCGCTCACCGACGCTGAAATCGAGTGAGATCGACGGATAAAGCTCCATATATTCGCCGACGACGGGCAGCAGGAAACGCACGAGGGCCCCGCTGGCATAGATCTTCAACGTGCCGCGCGGCGTGGTGCTGAGTGCCCCGGCCGTCCTGTCCGCCTCTTCGAGTTCGGCAAGGATCTGCGACGAGCGTTCATAGTAATATTTGCCGGTTTCGGTGAGGCTGACCTTGCGTGTCGTGCGGTTCAGCAGCCGCACGCCGAGCCGGTCCTCCAGCGATTGCACATGATTGCCGACCATGGTGACGGACATGTTGAGCCGGCGCGCAGCGGCGGAAAAACCGCCGCATTCCACCACGCGGCCAAAGACTGTGAGGCTTGTCAGTCGATCCATATTGCCCTCGGATTATCCGCTCAGGGTTGATGATCCTTCCCGATATAAGCAGATTATCAAAATGAATGGCAGGGCGCATTTTCCTATCCATCGAATACGGCCTCGTCGAACCGAGGCGGAGGACGAAGGAAGAGAACGATGGTTGAGTTGCCCCGCAAGGAAGTTTTCGACAATGTCAGGCAGCCGGATGCGGCGCCCGTCGCCGAAGCCCCTGTTAACGAAGCGCCTATGGTCGAAGCACAGCTCGCGAAAGCACCCAAAAGGACCGGCCGCCGGATCATCAAGCGCACCGTCCTTGCAGCTGTCCTGCTTGCCGGTGTCGCCTTCGCAGGTGATTTCGGCTACCGTTACTGGACGGTCGGCCGCTTCATCGAATCCACCGATGATGCCTATGTGAAGGCCGATTACACCACCGTTGCCCCGAAGGTCGCCGGCTATATCAAGGAAGTGCTCGTCAACGACAACGACGCGGTCAAGGCCGGGCAGGTTCTCGCCCGTATCGATGACCGCGATTTCCAGGCAGCGCTTGCGCAGGCGAGGGCCGATCTGAAGGCGGCAGAGGCCGCCATCGGCAATATCGACGCCCAGATCGCCCTGCAGCAGTCGGTCATCGCGCAGGCCAAGGCGACGATCGATGCCTCGCAGGCGTCGCTGGACTTTGCTGTCTCCGACGCCGCGCGCTCGGCTCGCCTCATCACCAACGGCGCGGGCACACAGTCCCGTGCCGAACAGAGCCAGTCGGCCCGTGACCAGGCAACTGCGGCCGTCGCGCGCGATCGGGCCGCTCTTGTCGCAGCGGAGAACAAGGTACCGGTTCTTCAGACCCAGCGCGAGCAGACCGTTGCCCAGCGTGACCGCGCTGCCTCCGCTGCTCACCAGGCAGAGCTCAATCTCTCCTATACCGATATTGTGGCCGCGGTCGACGGCACGGTCGGCGCCCGTTCGATCCGCGTCGGCCAGTACGTCACGTCGGGCACGCAGCTTATGGCTGTCGTGCCGCTGCATGCGGTCTACGTCGTTGCCAATTTCAAGGAAACGCAGCTGACCTACGTCCGCCCCGGTCAGCCGGTAGAGATCAAGGTCGACAGTTTTCCTGACAAGGCGATCAAGGGCCATGTCGACAGTGTCTCGCCGGCAAGTGGCCTGGAATTCTCGCTGCTTCCGCCAGATAATGCCACCGGCAACTTCACCAAGATCGTCCAGCGCATTCCGGTCAAGATCGTCATCGATGACGAGGTTCTGAGCGGCCTCCTGCGCTCGGGCATGTCGGTCGAGCCCAAGATCGATACCAAGGCTGTTCAGGCCTCCAGGACAGCCGAAGAGGGATTATCCAGCCACGCTGGATGATCCTGCCCCTCTTTCCCGAACGATCCCCCGATCGTTCCAGCGCCCGAACCCCGTCATGAGAAAGTTTCCGCAGAGCCGGAAGGAGATAGGTCATGGCCACTCTTCAGATCGCCGCAAACAGCAATTCGCCCTCGCGCGCTGCGGCAGCAGCGCCTGCCAAGCCTGCCGCCATCAGCCCGCTGCGCATGTGGTCGGCCGTCGTCGGCTCCACGCTCGGCGCCTTCATGGCCGTCCTCAACATCCAGATCGTCAATGCCTCGCTGGCCGATATCCAGGGCGCGATCGGGGCCGGCACGGATGACGGCGGATGGATCTCGACCTCCTATCTGATCGCTGAGATCGTCGTCATTCCCTTGAGCGGCTGGCTGGCGCGTGTCTTCTCGGTCCGCACCTACCTGCTGGCCAATGCCATCCTCTTCCTGATCTTCTCCGTCGCCTGCGCTTTTGCGGCGAACCTCCAGCAGATGATCATTCTGCGCGCCATTCAGGGCTTTTCCGGCGGCGTGCTGATCCCGATGGCCTTCACCATCATCATCACGCTTCTGCCCAAACCCAAGCAGCCGATCGGCCTTGCTCTCTTTGCCCTTTCGGCCACCTTCGCCCCGGCCATCGGCCCGACGATCGGCGGCTATCTCACCGAGAATTGGGGCTGGGAATATATCTTCTACGTCAACCTCGTGCCCGGCGCATTGATGGTCGGCATGCTCTGGGCCTCGCTCGACCGTGCGCCGATGAACCTGAAACTGCTCGCCAAGGGCGACTGGCCTGGCATCATCACCATGGCGATCGGCCTGGCAGCTCTGCAGACCGTGCTGGAAGAGGGCAACAAGGAAGACTGGTTCGGGTCCGACTTCATCGTCCGGTTGTCCGTCATCGCCGCCGTTTCGCTGACGCTGTTTCTGATCATCGAGCTGAAGACGGCCCATCCGCTTCTGAACCTGCGGCTGCTGGTGCGGCGCAATTTCGGCTTCGGTATCGTCGCGAATTTCCTGCTCGGCATTGCGCTCTACGGCTCGGTCTTCGTGCTGCCGATCTATCTCACCCGCATCCAGGGCTATAATTCCGAGCAGATCGGCATGGTTCTCGCATGGACCGGCATCCCGCAACTGCTGCTGATCCCGCTGGTGCCTCGCCTGATGAAGCGTTTCGACGTGCGCCTGCTGATCATCGCCGGCTTTGCGCTTTTCGCCGCGTCGAACTTCATGAACGTGCACATGACCGGCGACTATGCGAGCGACCAGCTCTTCTGGCCGAACATCGTGCGTGCCATCGGTCAGGCACTCGTCTTCACGCCCCTGTCTGCGATCGCCACGGCAGGCATCGAGCAGGAGAATGCCGGTTCGGCGTCCGCCCTTTTCAACATGATGCGCAATCTTGGAGGCGCGGTCGGCATCGCTTCGCTGCAGACCTTCCTGTCGAAGCGCGAGCAGTTCCATTCGAACATTCTGACGAAGTCCGTCTCCGTCTTCGAGGAGGCCACCCGCGATCGCATCGCCAGGCTGACGGCCTACTTCATGAGCCACGGCGTCAGCGACCAGGCGCTCGCCAGCCACAAGGCTGTCGTCGCCATCGCGCTGAAAGTCCGTAAGCAGGCCAATATCATGGCCTTCAGCGATACGTTCTTTTTGCTGGGCGTCGCCCTCATCATCGCCCTGATGGCAACCCTGCTTCTGAAGAAACCTGGGCAACTTTCCGGCGGTGGCGCTCACTAGCACGCCGTCTCCCTCAAGGAGGAGAAGCCATGATATCAGCGATCTATGCTCCCGATGCCGAAAGGCAGATCAAGACCAGTGCCGCGAGCACCGGCGCGTTGCTCTCCATCATCGAATGGCTTTCCGGCGACGAATGCCATTCGCTCGACGAAGCCGGCCTCGTCTCTGGCCTCGGCCGCAAGCTTCAGGCGCTGGGCCTCCCGGTCGACCGGCTCACCCTGCATCTGATGACACTGCATCCCGAGTTTATCGGCCGCACGATCGCCTGGGCGCCGGGCGAGCCCGTCGAGATCCACGATCGTGAACATGGCGCGCGGCTCGCCATCGCCAATACGCCGCTGCGCAAGGTCATGGAAAGCCGCGAACAACTGGTCGTCGGCCCTGGCGAAAGCATGCACGGCCGCTGGCAGCATATCGATGTCTTCGCCGATCGGGGCCTTATGCAGCTTATCATGGCGCCGCTCTGCAATATCGACGGTCCCGTCGGCGTCGCCGTCTTCGGCACCAGGCGGCCGGCAGGCTTCACCGCCTCGGAGCGCCAGGTGATCGAACGCATCCTGCCGGCGCTGCGCAACACCAGCGAACTGCGCACTTTGCGCCAGGCCGAGCTCAGCCTGCTCGACATCTATATTGGTCCGCTGACGGCAAGCCGCATCCTGGCCGGTCGCATCCGCCGGGGCGAAATCGAATCGATGGAGGCAGCGCTACTGCTTTGCGATCTGCGCGGCTTTACCGAACTGTCGAACCGGCTGCCCGGCAGCACCGTGCTTGGGCTGCTGAACGCCTATTTCGACAGGATCGTACCGGCCATCACCCGCGAAGGCGGTGAGGTGCTGAAATTCATGGGCGACGCCGTGCTCGCCTTCTTCCCGGGCTATGATGCGGACCACTCCTGCGGCGCCGCTCTTGCATCCGCCCGCGCCATCCTCGATGAGATCGACCGGTTCCAATATGACGGCATCGGGGTGAAGGCCGGCATCGCCCTACATTATGGCGAGGTCAGCTACGGCAATGTCGGTTCCGGCCGCCGGCTCGACTTCACCTTGATCGGCGGCGACGTCAATCTGGTCAGTCGCATCCAGAGCGCTTGCAGCGAGTTGGGCGAGGCCTTGCTGATGTCGAAGCCGTTCCGCGAGGAGGCCGGGGCAGGGGACGTCATATCGGTCGGCCCGCACGCCCTGAAAGGTTTTACGGATCCGGTGGAGCTCTTCACGATCGTGCGGTAGGGAGGTGGTGCCGCGCCCTGATCAAGTGCAGGGCCACTGTTCGAAACGGCCTTGCCTTCCGCTATGCTCTCACCGCGGTACCCGAAAATTCACAGCGGCGAGGAAGATGCCAATGACGATACTGTCCGACGAACAAGGCGAGATCATCCGTGAACTGGGCGTTGCCGTCGAGATCGATCCCGAACACGAGATCGAACGCCGCACCGCCTTCCTCAAGGATTATCTCGTCGCCTCGGGGATGCGCGGTTACGTGCTCGGCATCAGCGGCGGCGTCGATTCGCTGACCGCGGCCCTGCTTGCCCAGAAGGCCGTGCGCGAACTGCGTGATAACGGCCATGCCGCCGAATTCATCGCCATGCGCCTTCCCTATGGTGTTCAGGCGGATGAGGCTGATGCGAACCGGGCGCTGGAAACGATCGGCGCCGACCGCTCGATGGTGGTCAATATCAAGACGGCGGCGGATGCGATGCTTGCCGCCGCCCAGACCGGCGGTCTTGCCTTTGCCGATGCCGGGCGCCGGGATTTCATCCTCGGCAACATCAAGGCCCGCCAGCGCATGATCGCCCAGTTTGCGCTTGCAGGCGCGCTCGGCAGCCTCGTCATCGGCACCGATCATGCGGCCGAGGCGGTGATGGGTTTCTTCACCAAGTTCGGCGATGGCGCAGCCGATATCCTGCCGCTCGCCGGCCTCAACAAGCGCCGCGTCCGGCTGCTGGCAAAAAGGCTTGGCGCGCCTGAAGAGCTGGTCTTCAAGGTGCCGACCGCCGATCTCGAGGATCAGCGCCCTCTGCGTCCCGACGAGGAGGCCTACGGCGTGACCTATGACGAGATCGACGATTTCCTCGAAGGCAAGCCGGTCGGCGAGATCTCCCGCCGCCGGATATTGGCAGCCTATCGGGCGACCGCGCACAAACGCGCCCTGCCGGTGGCCGTCAGCGCGCTCTGACGATCGTCGGTGTTACGGTCGCACCGGTTCGCCCGTCCGTCCGGCCGAGGCGAGATAGGCCTGCGGGGCGAAATAGACGCCATCGGCATCGAAGGCCTGGAGGTCTTCCGCCTGCAATGCCTCGCGCACCTTCGGACGTGCCGCCACGCGGGCCATGAAGCCGTGGAGCGCCGGCCATTGTTTGAGATCGATGTCGGTCCAGGGCGACCAATTCAGGCAGACGAAGAGGTAGGCGTCCGCCACCGTGAAGGCATCGCCGGTGAGATAGGGTCCGGCCAGACGACCGTTCAGCCACGCGAGCCGTTTCGATATCAGCGTGCGTATCTCCTCGTGCACGGCGGCATAGATCGGGTTGAAGAGCAGCACCATCGGCTTGTGCAGTTCGGCGGTGATGAAATTGAGATAGGATTGGATCTCGTTGCGGCGCAGATCGCCGACCGCAGGCAGCATGGCTCCCCCATGAGGAACGCTGTCGGCGAGGAACTGCACGATTGCCGGCCCCTCGGTCAGTACCTTGCCGTCGTCGAGCATCAGCGCCGGGACATAGCCGTTGCCGTTGATGGCGAGGTAATCCTCGCCTTTGCTCGTCCTGTGGGTTTGCCGGTCGACCTGGATGAGCTCGATATCAAGCCCGAGTTCCCGGCAGATGATGTGCGGCGAAAGCGAGCAGGCCGCAGCGTGCATATAGAGTTTCATCGTGGATTCCCCTGTCTGGTAAGGCGGTCGATGTCGATCGCAATAGCGTTTGAACATTTGTACTGTTTCGCATAAAATGACTCTCGTCAAGAATTTAATGCGAAACGGTACAAAATATGAAGGATGAGAAGAAGCGCGGCCGCCCGAGGGCCTTCGACGCCAAAGCTGCACTCGGCAAGGCGCGGGATGTCTTTTGGGACAAAGGGTTTGCCGCCGCCTCGCTCGACAATCTGAGCGCGGCGACCAACCTCAACCGCCCCAGCCTCTACGGCGCCTTCGGCGACAAGGAAGATCTCTATCTCGATACGCTGGAAGGGTATCGCCAAGATGGCATGGACGTGCTGACCGAGGCACTCGATCCGTCACTACAGCTTCGCGACAATATCGCCCGCGTCTATGCCGGGGCGTTGGAAATCTATTTGCACGGCGAAACCGCCGCCCGCGGCTGTTTTCTGATCGGCACGGCCACGGCCGAGGCAATCCAGCATGAGCGCGTCCGCGAAGTGCTCGGCCGCAGCCTCAGCGATTTCGACGGCGAGATCGAAAAGCGCATGCGCCTTGCTGTGGAAAGAGGCGAGCTTCCCGAGGGCGCCGATCCGCAAATGCTTGCAAGGCTTGCCTCCGCCGTCATGCATTCGCTCGCCGTCCGCGCCCGCGCCGGCGACAGCCGCGAGGTACTGGAAGCGATCGCCCGTTCGGGCGTCGAGCTGATCTGCGGCAGCGCCAGCCGCCTCTAGCAACCTTCAGGTCGAGCCCGATCTCTCCGCATCCCTCGGCCGCACCGTCCAGGCATAGGCCGCACCGGCCAGCAGCAGCAGAGAGGTTCCGAGGAACACGGCCCGCATGCCGACATGTCCGCCGATGAAGCCGCCGAGGATGGGGCCGGCCACCTGGCCGACATATTGCGAGGAGACCGACAGCCCGAGAATGCTTCCGGCCGCGCTGTCGGGCACGCTGTGGCGGATGACGGCGGCGATGCAGGGCAGAAGTCCGCCGAGTGCCGCGCCCATCAGGAAACGCAGGATGATCAGCTGCCAGGAACTGGTGACGAAGGCCTGCGGGAGCAACAGCAGCCCGGCGACGGCGAGTGCGCCCGCTATGACTGGCCAGTGGCCGATCCGGTCGGCAAGCCTGCCGAGCCGCGAGGCCGAAAGAATGCTGCCGAGGGCGGCCGCCGACATCACGAGGCCGGAGATCATCGTCACCTCATTCTCGACGGACACGATCTGCGCGACATAGACGGTGATGATCGGCTCGATCGACATATTGGCGAACATCAGAAGCATGCCGGTTGCCAGCATGGCGATGACAGGCCGCTTGTCGGCAATGGATTTCCATCCACCGTTCGCCTTCGCCGCCTGCTTGCGGGCCGGCGATTTCTCCTCCTTGATCAGGAAGGCCGTGGCGAGGAAGGCGAGGAAGATCATGCCGCCGGCGGCGAGAAACGTACCGCGGATGCCGATGATGGGCGGCAGCGCTCCGCCGATAAGCGGCCCGACGAGGTTGCCGGCCATGATGCCGGAGGAGAGAACGCCGAGTGCCCAGGCCGAACGGTCTTTCGGCGTCTGCGTCGCCACCAGCACCATCGAGCCCGAGGCATAGCCGCCGGCAAGCCCGACGAAGAGGCGCAACGCCACCAGCTGCCAGACATTGCCGGCCATGCCCATCAGCGAGATTGACAGCGTCATGCCGAGGCTCGCACGCACCAGCATCAGCTTACGGCCGTAAATGTCGCCGAGCCGACCCCAGAGCGGCGCGACGAGCGCAGCGGCGAAGAAGGTGGCGCCATAAGCGATGCCCGACCATTGCACGATCGCCGCATGGTCACTGACGCCGAGTTCCTCGACATAGAGCGGCAAGAAGGGAAGCAGCAACGTCATCGCCACGATCGTGGTGAAGGAGCCGATCAGCGAAATGGCGAGATTGCGCTTCCAGAAGATTGAGCCCGGTTTGGCGCTGGCCGCGTCCCATTGCGTATCTGTCATCTCATGCCTCGGCATCGATCGTGGAACGCAGCTCCGCCGCGCCTGATGAAACAATGTGCCCCTTCGCCGCGACGAGCGGATCGGCGCGGGTGAAATTGTCCTGAGATCGAGCTTTCTACGTCAGGCGCATGGGAACCGCAGCGGTACACGCGCTCGTCGTTCCAGGGCGGGCACGCACCCATATAACCGCCGTTCGGACCGTCCTTCAAGACGGTGCGTCCGCTATCGTCAATCTGGACCATCTCGGTCGAAAGTGCTAAAACAGATTGCATTATGCAATCGGTCAGAAGGAGGACATTCCCATGAGCGACATGCGCACAACGCGCGAGCAGACAGTCCGTGACCTCTATGCCGCCTATCTCGATGACCGTAAGGATGTCGTCGGCGCCATGCTGACGGAGGATTTCACATTCTCCAGTCCGCGTGACGATCACATCGATCGGGCGGTTTATTTTGAGCGCTGCTGGCCGAAAGAGCCGGTCTTCCGCGGCTTTTACATCGAATTCCTGGCGATCGACGGAGACGAGGCGGCCCGTGCCGAAAAGCTGGATGGCACCAGTTTCCGCAATATTGAAAGTTTTCGCTTCCGCGATGACAAGATCGCATCCGTGGAGGTCTATTTCGGCCGGAATTTGTAATCCCTGACGAGGCTGCTTTAAAAAATCCGTATCGCCGACGTTGCAATGATGATCATCGAGACCGCCAACATCAGCGGCCGCACCGGCAGGCGTTTGACGAGGATCGCGCCGAAGGGGGCGGCGATGACGCCGCCGATGATGAGGCCGATCGCCGAATTGAGCTCCGACCAGCCGAGGGTTGCGACGAAGGTTATTGAAATCGTTAGCGTCACCGCGAATTCGGTAAAGTTGGTCGAGCCGATCACCCGCTTGAGGTCGTGACCGCGGCCGATGAGCGTGCTGGTGACGATCGGCCCCCATCCGCCGCCGCCGATCGCATCGAGCAGGCCGCCGCAGAGCCCGACGGGCGGCACGGCCCAGTCGCGCACCTCGCGCTGCGCTGGCGGCCGGAAGGCCTTGTAGAGGATCAGCAGCCCGATCGCGATCAGATAGGCCGACACAAACGGCTCGATGGTCTTGCCATCGATATTGACGAGCAGATAGGCGCCGACCGCGCCGCCGATCATGCCGGCGGGCGCAAGCCGCACCACCAGGCGCCAGTCGACGTTGCGATGATAGGCATGCGAGAGGCCGGACGCGGCCGTCGTGAACATCTCAGTCACATGCGTCATGGCGCTGGCATTGGCCGCCGGCACGCCGAAAGCGAGAAGACTAGTCGTCGACAGCACGCCGAAAGCCATGCCGAGCGCGCCATCGACGATTTGGGCGCAGAAGCCTACGGCGATGAAGAAGAAGATATCCGATGTCATGCGGTCCCTCGGGCGAACGATAGAGGCGACGCGGAAGGAAGATCCTCCGTCTCAGGCGGCAAACCCGCGCTGTTTCAGCCGGACGATCTTGAAGAAGCCGTTCGGAAAGACCGGCAGGATCTCGGCGGCCGCAAAATCGCCGCGGCGCTCGGCCCAGGCGACGATGCGACGAAGACGGAAGGCGGATGACCAGCCGATGTGACGCACCAGCGGCGCCACCGCCGTCTCGATCGCGCCCTGCAGACCGGCGCCGTCGCCGAGCTTGCTGGCGAGGATGATCTCGCCGCCCGGCCGCAGCACCCTGGCGCATTCGTCCAGTGCCCGCTCGGGATCGGGGATGAGAGTGATGACGAAGGGCAGGCAAACCACATCGAACGAGCGATCGGCAAAAGCGAGCGCATGCGCGTCCATAACCTCAAGCGCCTGCACATGTTGCAGGCTTTCGCGTCTCGCCTTTTCGCGGGCACGCGCGATCATGTGTTCGGAAATATCGATACCGGTTACCCGGCAGCGGCGCGGGTAGTGCCCGAGCGTCAGGCCCGTACCGACGCCGATCTCCAATATATCCGTGCCGGCGGCGGCCGCGAGCGCGGCAAGCTTGCGATGGCCATCGCGCAGGATGCCGCGATAAAAGCGGTCATAGACCGGCGCCCAGCGCTGATAGATTTTCTGCTGATCTTCCGCCCTGTTGCGAAGCTCTGGCATGCCGGCGCCTCCCCAAGGCAATTCCGGCAAAAGTGCATAACGGTTTTTGCGTTCGGAATTGCGTAAACCAAATAAATTAGAGCGGTTCTGCCTTCTTGAAATGCTGAACCGCTTTAAAGTCCAGCACTTAAACTCCTGAGGGCGGCCTCGGGTTCCTCACGGTCTAGGTGCAAAACGCTGAGCGGCACTGTTGCATCCTATTTGACCGGCGTGAGCCCAAGCTTTTTACCGTCCAACTCGCTGCCGATTTCGACGATTTTCTTCTGCTTGTCATAGACGCAGATCTGCGTGACCAAGCCTTTGGCGCCCTTCGGCTTGCCGGTCAGCAGCGCCAGCCCGTAATGGGAGGTGCCGAAGGGATCGACGGTGACGACAGGCTGTTCGATCGTGACCGCTGCCTTCCTGCATTTGGCTTCCACATCGGCAGCGAACTGCTGCCAGGCCATGTCCGAGGAGGCGTGCGCCGCACCTGCGAGGGAAAGAAGCGTGGCTGTGGTCAGAAGCCGGATTATATTCCTGTTCATATCGGTTCTCTCTTGTTGGGCGTCGCCGGCGAAGCGGTTTTCGGGCCACGCATTCTCGATGATTTGAAGGCGCGATTACAGCCCTGAAACTGAGGCAAATTTTCCTCCAGCCGGTCGTTTTTTGATAATTCGCCGGTTGCCTCTCCGTGCTTCCCCTCCTATGTTCCGCCTCACCTGCCGATGACGCAATCTATTGCCAAGAGGAGATCTGACATGGCTTTCGAATTGCCTGAACTTCCCTATGATTACGAAGCGCTTGCTCCCTTCATGTCGAAGGAAACGCTGGAGTTTCACCACGACAAGCACCACAAGGCCTATGTCGACAACGGCAACAAGCTCGCCGCCGAAGCCGGCCTTTCGGATCTCTCGCTCGAAGACGTCGTGAAGAAGTCCTTCGGCACCAATGCCGGCCTCTTCAACAACGCCGCCCAGCACTACAACCACATCCATTTCTGGAAGTGGATGAAGAAGGGCGGCGGCGGCAACAAGCTGCCGGGCAAGCTCGAGGCGGCCTTCACCTCCGACCTCGGCGGCTACGACAAGTTCAAGGCCGATTTCGCCAATGCCGGCGCCACCCAGTTCGGCTCCGGCTGGGCCTGGGTTTCCGTCAAGAACGGCAAGCTCGAAATCTCCAAGACCCCGAACGGCGAAAACCCGCTCGTTCACGGCGCCACCCCGATCCTCGGCGTCGACGTCTGGGAACACTCCTATTACATCGACTATCGCAACGCCCGCCCGAAATATCTCGAAGCCTTCGTCGATAGCCTGATCAACTGGGACTACGTTCTGGAACGCTACGAAGAAGCCACGAAGTAAGCGGCATCCACCTGAAAATTCCACACCCGGCGCCTCAAACGCCGGGTGTTCTGTTTTCTCACCATGCCGTCACAGCCCTGTCATCGGCCACTCCTAATCACGCTCCATGTCTTCCTCTGCTGTTCCCCTGTTCCGCTTCGGTATCATCGCCGACCCGCAATATGCGGCAATCGCGCCGCATGCGGCCATGGACCGCTATTATGCCAACAGCCTCGCCAAAGTCGCTGAGGCGATCGAGGTCTTCAACGGCTGGGAGCTGAGCTTCGTCATGACGCTCGGCGATGTCATCGACCGCAGCTTCGCAAGCTTCGACGATATCCTGCCGGTCTACGAGAAGCTGCGGCACGAGGCGCTCTTCCTGCTCGGCAATCACGATTTCGCGGTGTCCTCGGGACATCTGTCCGAAATCGCGACGCGCCTCGGCATGCCGTCGCCCTATTACAGCTTCTCCCGCCACGGCTGGCGCTTCATTGTGCTCGACGGCAATGAGGTCAGCACCTTCGCGCCGCCGGAAGGCCATCCTCATCGCGCGCTTGCAGCGGAGATGCTGGCCGAGCTGCAGGCCAAGGGCGCCAGGAATGCCCATTCGTGGAATGCCGCGCTGAGCGACGAGCAGTTCGCCTGGCTCGGCAACGAGATTGCCAGCGCTGCCGCGGTCGGCGAGAAGGTGATCGTCATGAATCACTATCCGGTGCATCCGCCCGGCGAGCACGGCATGTGGGACAGCGAGCGCATCGTCGCGCTGCTCGCCTCGCACGAAAACGTCGTCGCCTATCTCAACGGTCACGACCATGTCGGCAATTATGGTGTGGCCGGCGCCTGCCATTTCGTCAATTTCAAGGGCGTGGTCGACACAGAGAAAGAAAATGCCTTCGCGATCGTCGAGGTCCATGCCGACCGCATCGAAATCCGCGGCTTCGGCCGGGAGGAGAGCCGCACGCTGCCTTATTAGACCACGCAGCGGCGAGCGTCAGGCGGACACGGTCTCGGTCCAGCCGCTGGTCCAGATTTCCCGCAGCCTGTCGCCGTCGCCTTTGAAGAAATCCTCAGCTGTCGCGCAGCGTTCAACGCGGTCGCTGCGGAAATTGCGGATCGCTTCGCGCAGCTCGCACCAGGCGACGATATTGGCGGTCTGCGAATAATAGATCAGCGCGATCGGCCGGATCGTGCGCTCGCTCTCCCGGCCGAGCTCGTCGCGGTAGCCGAGCAGGAGTTTGCGTTCGTCGCGGATCGCGCGGCGCACGATCGCAAGGTCGAATCCAGCAGGCGGCTGCGCGATGGTGCCCCAGGCATAAAGCGCCTTGTTGTCCATCGCCTGGCGCAGCGGCGCCGGCACCGCGCCTGCGATCTTCTGGTTGACCCGGCGGGCGGCCTGCTTCAGCTCCGCGTCCGCAGTCCGTTCGAGCATCGCCAGCGACAGCACGATCGCCTCCATCTCCTCGATCGAGAACATCAGCGGCGGCAGGTCAAAGCCCGGCCGCATGATATAGCCGATGCCGCGTCCGCCTTCGATCGGCACCCGCATCGCCTGAAGTGCGGCGATATCGCGATAGATCGAGCGCACGGTCACTTCAAGCGTCTCGGCCATGACAGCCGCCGTCATCGGTTTTCTTGCCAGCCTGAGGATCTGAATGATCTCGAAAAGCCGCGAAGCCTTGCGCATTTTCCTGCCTCCGCTTCCAACGCTCCTGACAATACACTGTCAGTTGGGTTTCGCTATAGAGCCGCCTATCGAATTGAAATCAATCACAGTCTTTCAAGAATTCCGAAAAACAAGGAGCGGACAACTGACATGGACTATCACCAAAACCTCTGGCTCTTCTTCACCCTTCTCTTCGGCATCATCATCGTTCCGGGCATGGACATGCTCTTCGTGCTCGCCAATTCGCTGACCGGCGGCGTCAAGCGCGGGCTGGCGGCGACCAGCGGCATCATGGCCGGCGGCGCTGTGCATTCGGCCTATGGTGCGGCCGGCGTCGGCGTGCTCGTCACCATGCTGCCGCAGCTCTTCAATCTGCTGCTCTTTGCCGGCGTCGCCTACATGATCTGGATCGGTGTTTCGCTGGTCCGCAGCTCGATCACCGTCGAAGCCGTCGGGCCGGGAACGGCGCACTCCAGCTGGCGCGCCTTCCGCCAGGGCGCCGTCACCTGTCTCATCAACCCGAAGGCCTATATTTTCATGTTTGCCGTCTATCCACAGTTCCTGAGGCCGGAATATGGCCCGTTCTGGAGGCAGGGCCTGATCATGGGCGCCATGACCGTCGTCACGCAGCTCGCCGTCTACGGCACGCTGGCGATGACGGCCGGCCGCAGCCGCGACCTGCTGATCGCAAATCCCGACGCCACCGCCTTCGTCGGCCGCTTCGCCGGAATGCTGCTGATTGCGGTTTCGGCCTTCAGTCTCTGGGAAGGGTGGAAAGGCGCGTGAGCCTTGAAGTTCTCCTGTCTCGGCGACGACGCGGCGGCGGAAGACGGTGCATCATCAGTGGCGACTGGCCGCCGCGCTGCGGAGATGGTCCCTTATCATCGCGCGAAACTCGCCGAATGTTTGGAATCCAATGTGGCGTACAAGTCGATGGACCGTTGTTTGAGAAACGCGGCATCGGCGAGCAACCGCGGCAGCGCTTTCAAAGGCCATCATTTCCGGCCTTTCTAGGATCTCCCTTGCCACGCGTTCGACGCCGATGGGAAATACGAGCTGCCGGCTGGCGATCAGGCACTTCAGTTCCTGCAGCGTCGAGGGAGGAGGAGAGTCGCGATCCCGTAGCATGCGATTACTTTCAAAAATGCCCCTCCAGGCAATCTTGGCCGAGGCGCAGAGGCGGCAACCACATGAATTGCGTGAAGCCAAATCGGTCGCGTTTCGTGCCCGACTAGATCGCCTGCGGCTTGAAATCGCCCGCTGCGACCGGCATCACGCCCTGCAACAGAGCCACGGACTTCTCCAGCCCTTCGAGACTGTTCAAAAGCACGTCCTCGTGCTCGATCGAGAGCCAGCTGTCGTAACCGGCCATCTTCAGCCTGTAGCAGAACTGCCGCCACCATTCTTCCCCATGGCCAAATCCCAGCGTGATGTAGGACCAGCTGCGCGCCGGTATATCCATCAGGCTGCCGTTCTCCAGAAGGCTTGTGACGGCCTGCTTCGGAGCGTTGAGGAAGGTATCCTTGGCATGAACGTGGTATACGGCGACGCCGAGCGCTTCCGCGGCGACAAGCGGATCGGCGCCCATCCAGAAGAGATGAGATGGATCCAGATTCGCTCCGACGACCGGGCCGACGGCTTCGCGCAGTTTCAGCAGCGAAGGTACATTGTAGACGCACTGGTTGCCGTGCAGTTCCAGAGCGATGCGTTCCACACCGTGATCCCTGGCGAGCGCCACGATCTTGGTCCAGTACGGGAGGAGTTTTTCCTCCCACTGGTAGCGAAGAATCGCCTGCGTCTCCGGCGGCCACGAGGAGACCACCCAGTTCGGCATCGTATCGGTGGCATTCCCGGCTGGAAGTCCCGACATCGCGCAGACCGTCTTGATTCCCAGAGCGCCGGCTGCGCGGATCGTATCCTCCAGACCTTGTCCCTGGGAAAGATCGGTTGGATGCAGGGGATTTCCGTTGGCGTTCAGGCTTATCACTTCCAGTTCCCGGTCGGCGAAAGCTCCGAGGAATGATTTCTGCGCACTCTTGTCCCGCAGGATCGTCGACAGATCGAAATGCGGCGCCGTCGACCAGCCGCAGGTGTTGACCTCGACGCCGGAGACGCCCAATCTTTGAGCGTGATCCAGCATCGCCTCGAAGGGCAGGCCGCCGAGGCTGTCTGATACGAATCCAAGCTTCATGCGTAAAACTCCGGTTTAGCAATCATTTCGACGGGGATCTTGCGGCCGTCGTTCAAGGCTCTGACGCCGGCTTCGGCGACTTTCGCGGCACAGTATCCATCCCAACTGCTCGACGCGATGTGCGGGAAGACTCCGGTCTCGACGAACCGAACGAAGGCGCGGTTCTGGCGGCGATAGGCTTCGGCGTAGCGGCCGCGCCAATCCGCCTCGTAGCTTGTGCTCTGTCCGAGTTCCCGGTCGACGCGAGTGTAGTTGACAGCGTTCATGGCGATGGTGGCCTTCTCGCCCACCAGTTCCGCGCGGACGTCGTATCCGTAGGCTGCGTTATTGTTGATTTCGATATTGACGAGTTGATCATCCGCGGTTTCGAGCACCATATAGACCGGTGCGACCAGCGCGTCGGACCGCTTCGGCTGGAAAGCGGAGATCGAGACATATTCAGTGTCGAGGACGTGCCGGACGACATCGAACTCGTGCGGGGCGGAATTCGTGATCGCCATCGCTCCTGTGAAGTCCGATGCGGGCGTCGCGACATTGCGATGAAAGTTGTGCATCATCAGGGGGCGGCCAATTGCGCCATGCGCCAGAGCCCGCTTCATTTCGACATAGGACTGGTCGAAGCGGCGCATGAAGCCGAGCATGATGAATTTCGAGCTTGCAGCTTCTTCCGCCTGCATGATCTCCAGGCATTCTTGCGAGGACTGCGACAGCGGCTTTTCGCAGAGAGCTCGTTTGCCGGCTCTTATGCAGGAGAGCGACAGGTGCGCGTGTGTGAAATCGGGGCTTGCGATGATCACTGCATCGACATCCGCCCGAGCGGCGATCCGGTCGGGATCGGAATCGACATCATAAGCGCTGTGGGCGTCCGCCACTTGGCGGGCGCGGGCGGCATCCACGTCGCAGACGACCTGAAGGCGCGCGCCCGGCAGATCTTCGGCGACGATTCTCGCATGGTCGCCTCCCATCAGTCCCGCCCCGATGACGGCGACCCTTATTGTCATTTCGATATTTCCTGTCGTTAGAAAGCCAGCGGCTTGCAAGTGTCGCACCCGGGTGGGAAACGCGTGCCGGAAGCCCCATCCCGGCACGCGCCCTTGGGAGGGCTTACTTCTTTGCGTACTGGCCAACATTGTCCTTGGTGATCGAGGCGAACGGCACCAGCTTTTCGGCCGGAGCGGCCTCGCCCTTTTTCAGGCCTTCCACAACCTCGAAAGCGGCCTTCGCCTGGCCCGCGGCGTCTTGGAAGATGGTCTGCGACATGGTGCCTGCCTTGATCGCGTCCAGAGCATCGGCGGTGCCATCGACACCGGAGATCATCACGCCCTTGAGACGGTCGGCGCCCTGGAGTGCTTCCAGCGCCCCCAACGCCATCTGGTCGTTGGCTGCGACGATCGCGTCGAATTTCGGAAAGCTCTGGATCCAGTCTTCCGTAACCTTCATGCCTTCTGCGCGGTCGTAATTGGCCGAGAGGCTGGCGAGAGTAGTCACGTCGGAACGGCCGAGCGCATCCTCGAAGCCCTTCTTGCGCTCCTGCGTGTGCGAGAGCCCCGGCGTGCCTTCGAGGTAGAGGATCTTGGCGTCCTTCGGCAGGTGTTCTTTCATGTACTCGCCCTGAAGGCGGCCGGCATCGATGTTCTTCGAGCCGACGAACGTGTACTTGCCGCCTGCCGATTGGATGCCGAGAGCGATGACGGGAATGCCGGCCTGGTTCGCCTTCTCGACGCCCGGTACGATACCCTGGTAGTCGACCGGCACGACGACGATCGCGCTGACTTTCTGCGCGATGAAGTTGTCGATCTGATCGAGCTGCTTGCTGACGTCGTTGTTGGCGTCTGAGAAGTTCACTTCGACGGCCGGATCGGATTTCGACGCTTCGATGAAGGCGTTTTTGCGCGCCATGACGAAGACGTCCGTATCCGCCATGTTGGCGTAACCGACGACGAACTTGTCGGCGGCGAATGCGGCGCCGGTGGAGATGGCGGCAAGGGATATGGCGCACGCGAGAGCGAGTTTGGAAATGGCTTTCATAGGGTCCTCCCATAGAGTTTTAGGTTCATTCCGAATGCGGGAAATCCCCGCCGACAAAGAGGTGGTTCCCATGCAGGCGCCGGCCGACCGAGGAACTTTGGTCATGCCTTCTTCTTGCTGCGGGCAGACTTGGTCCAGACATCGAGGATCACGGCGATCGCGATGATCAGACCCTTGATGATCTGCTGCCAGTACGAGCTGACATTCATGAGATTGAGCATGTTGTTGATGACGCCGATGATCATCGATCCGATGATTGTGCCGGTGATCGTTCCGGTGCCGCCCATCAGGCTGGTGCCGCCGACGACCACGGCGGTGATGGCATCGAACTCGTAGCCGACGCCGCCGGCCGGCTGCCCGGAATTGATGCGAGACATCAGGACGATGCCTGCGACGGCGCACAGGATGCCGTTGAAGATGAAAGCCTTTACAACAATGCTGTCAGGATTGATGCCGGAAGCGCGAGCGGCACGCTCATTGCCGCCGACCGCATAGACGTATCGGCCGAACTTGGTCTTGTTGAGAAGAATCCAGGAGACGACGACAACGACCGCGAGAACGATCACGGAAATCGGCACCGGGCCGAGCGAGCCCTGGCCGATCACTTTGAAGTCGCCCAGTCCCGTCACCGGCGAACCGCCCGTGTAAAGCAGGACCGCGCCGCGCGCGACCGTCGTCATGGCCAAAGTCATGATGAATGACGGGATGCGGAAGAAGGTGATGACGAAGCCGTTGATGATGCCGGTGACGATCCCGACGGCAACGCCCGCGGCGACCGCCAGAATGACGCTTCCGGTCATGGCCATCACGCTGGCCGCCAAGACGCCGCAGAGCGCCAGGACCGATCCCAGCGACACGTCGATGTGCCCCAGAATGATGATGAAGGTAACGCCGCACGCGAGAAGGCTCACCACGACGACCTGACGCAGGACGTTGGTCAGGTTGGCCTCCGTCAGAAATGTCGGACTCAAGATCGAGGCAAGGATGCAGATGCCGACGAAGATCATGATTGTGCCGTACTTGCGGTAGATCTGAGGGAAATTCATCTTCCCAGAGCCTGAAATGACCTGGCCTTCTCGTTTCACAGTCGCGTCTGCGCGTTCCATGCTCATCAGTGTCCTCCCGTGGCGAGGCGCATGATGTTTTCCTGAGTGGCCTCGTCTCTTGTTAGCTCGCCGGTGACCCGGCCTTCGCTCATCACCACCACGCGATCACTCATGCCGAGGATTTCGGGCAGCTCGGATGAGATCATGACGATTGCGAGCCCCTGACGAGCGAACTCGGTCATCAGTCTGTGAATTTCGGATTTCGACCCGACGTCGATGCCGCGTGTGGGTTCGTCGAGAATGAGCAGTTTCAGATCACCCAATAGCCATTTGGCCAGGACGATTTTCTGTTGATTGCCGCCGCTGAGGTTCTCCACGATCATTGCCGTGTCGGGCGTCTTGATCTGGAGCATCTTGATCATGCGCTGGGCGGCTGTCTCTTCCTGCCGCTCGCTGATGAAAAGGCCGGACGCGAATTTCTTGAGGTTCGCGAGCGAGATGTTCTCGCCGACGGACCGGCAAAGCACCAAACCTTCCGCCTTGCGATCCTCCGAGACCATCGCGATGCCGTTGGCGATGGCATCCTTCGGCGATGTGAGCTTTAGCGGTTTTCCGTTCAGGCGGATGACGCCAGCGTCCGCGGCGTCCAAGCCGAAGATTACCCGGGCGACCTCCGTCCGCCCGGCGCCGATCAGCCCGGAAAGGCCGATGATTTCGCCGGCACGCACCTCGAAGCTGACATTTTCGAAAATGCCGTCACGAGAGAGGTTCTCGACGGAAAGGACGATCTCGCCGATCGGCACCTCCTCTTTCGGAAAGATGCTGGAGATCGTGCGGCCGACCATCTGAGAGATCAGCTTTGCCGGCTCGTATTCGCTCGCCGGGGCGGCAGCGACGAACTGGCCGTCGCGCATCACCGTGATGTCGTCGGCGATCTGGAAGATCTCGTCCATCTTATGGGTGATGTAGATGATCGCCACCCCTGCTGCCTTCAGGTCAGCGATCTGTCTGAAGAGCATCGCAACTTCCGTGTCGCTGATCGCCGACGTCGGTTCGTCCATGATCACGAGAGAGGCCTCGCGCGAAATCGCCTTGACGATCTCGATTAGTTGCATCGCCGCAATGGACAGATCGCGCATCTTGGATTGGGGGCTGTATGTCAGGCCCAGACGATCGAGGAGCGCCTGCGTGTCCGAGTTCATGCGATCGAAATCGACGAGCCGGGACAAAACACCCGTCGGGCCAAAACTGGGTTCGCGGCCGAGAAAGATGTTTTCGGCGATCGTCATGTCGAGCACCGGGCTGAGTTCCTGATGGATCATCGAGATCCCTCGATCCAGCGCGGCTGCGGCGTTCTGGTGGTCGAGCTTCTCGCCTCTGAAAAGGATTTCTCCGCCGTCGATCGCGTAGAGACCGCTCAGGATCTTCATGAGCGTCGACTTGCCCGCGCCATTCTCCCCGACGAGGACATGGACCGTGCCGGCACGAACCTTCAGGCTCATGCCATCGAGCGCGAGAACGCCAGGGAAGGCTTTCGTGATTGAGCGCATTTCAAGAACGAAGCCGGCTTCGGTATCTACAGGCGTGCGATGGCCTTCGCCGCCCGAAAGCGGCGCCACCTTTTGCAAGGTCGCAGACATGAGAGTATTTCCTCCAGATGAAAGAGCTCTCCCAAGCCCTCCTACCAAACTGGCTTTTACCGGAAGATGAAATCGCGAAAATTCCGCAAACTGTCAACGAACTGGTAGATTTTTCTCCCAAAACCTCTCATAGATACCGTCACAGTATGAGAGGTCTGGTATGTCTCGCCCAACGATCCCTGACTTGGCAAAGGCCGCGAATGTGAGCATTTCAACGGTCGATCGCGTGCTGAACGGTCGCGATCCCGTGCGTCCCCAGACGGCGGAGCGGGTTCTCAACGCCGCCCGCCAGATCGGTTTTCATGGGGTGACCGCCATCGCTCGGCGACTTGAGCACGACAAGCCGGTGATCAAATTCGGTTTTCTCCTCAAGCAATCTCACCGCAAGCTTTATCAAATGTGGAGCGACATTCTCGTTGCTGCGACAGACGCATTTCCCGACGCTCATGGAAGAGCGATCGTCAGATTCATGGATGACCTTGCGCCCGACAAGGCCGCCGAGGCGATCTACGCTCTCAGTCGCGAAGCCGATGTCATCGGAATGATCACCTCCGACCACCCGCAGGTGAACCACGCCGTCGATGGTCTGGCGGCGGAAAACATTCCGGTTGTGACCATGATTTCCGATATTTCCACAGCCTCCCGTGCAGCCTATGTCGGCAACGATTGCGTCAAAAAGGGCCGCACGGCCGCTTGGTTCATAGCTGGGCTGAATGGCAACGGCGGCAAGGTTTCTGTCTTCGTCGGAAGTCACCGATACCTCGCTCAGGATCTGAACGAGATGGGCTTTCGGTCGTATTTCCGGGAGAGTGCACCAGGCTTTCAGATGCTGGAGACCGTTGCCACCCTTGAAGAGCCCGAAATTGCCTATGAGGCGACGCGCCGCCTTCTGCAGACCGAGCCGAATTGGGTCGGACTCTATGTTGCCGGCGGCGGCATCACGGGTGTGATGCGAGCCCTGCGGGAGGATGGTGGGCCGGCGGCCAAACGCCTGGTGGTCATAGCACACGAGCTCACGAACGAAACGAGAGCCGGGCTTGCCGAGGGGCTGATCAAGGTTGTTCTGTCTCATCCGGCAAAGCTGCTGGGAGAGACCCTGGTGCACGCCATGGCGGAATCTCTAGATACCGGCCGATCGGCAACAGTTTCGCAGCACATTGTCCCGTTTGAATTTTACACTGCCACGAATATTTGAAGCTTCTTTCAGCTGCGAATCACATTGTTTTTATGGTGATCCGGCAAAACGTGACCGCCTGGACGCATGGATTTTGTCATGCTCCCGGTGCAGATTGGCCAGCGGCCGCCTTGGCCGAGGAAAAATGGAGAGGGAATATGAATTGGAAAGCAGTAGCTGCCGCCGTGGCGATGGCCGGCATGGCCTTCGGCTCGGTGACCGCCGCCGACGGCACTCATGATTTGCGCGTTGCGCTGATGAAGCAGGTCGGCGGTTCGGCCGGTGCGCTGGCAGCCATCGCCAAGGGCACCAAACCCTATGACGCCGAGGCCGTGAAGACGGCGCTGACGACAATTGCGGCAACGGCCAAGGTTTTCCCCGATCAGTTCAAGGCGGGCACAGAGACGAACGACGAAGGCGCGAGCCCAAAGATCTGGGAAAACATGGACGACTTCAAGGCGCGCGCCGCCAAGCTTGCCAGCGATGCTGAAACTGCGCTCGCCCAGCTTCCAGCCGACGCCGCGGCCGTCGGCGCCACGATCAACGCGCTCGGCGCCAATTGCGGCGGCTGTCATAAGGCCTATCGCCTCAGCAAATGAGGGATAGGTCGTTTTGATCTGAAAGCAATTCCAGCAAAAGTGTGCAGCGGTTTTGCGTATGGAATTGTGCAGGCGAAACATCCCCGATCCGCGCCGGTCTTGCTGCTGGCGCGGATCACCTTATTCTCCGCTCGTGCGGGCTGGTCGCAAAATCGTTCCGCGCAGGAAAATCTCGGCAAAAGGGGAGGCGGAGCATGGTCCGCAGGTTCATCCGGTTACTGCTCTGTCTGATCGGCGTCGCCGTCCTCGGCGGTGGCGCCTTCTATCTCGTCACCGCCCCCGATCCGCTGCCGGAGAGCCATTGGGCCAACCTCGGCGCGCCTGATACGGCAAATGGCGAGATGGTTTTCTGGGCGGGCGGCTGCGTCAGTTGCCATGTCGCGCCGGGTTCCGAAGGTGACGCCAAGCTGACGCTGTCGGGCGGCCTTGCGCTGAAGAGCCCCTTCGGCACCTTCTACGTGCCGAACATCTCACCGGATGAGAAGGCGGGCATCGGCGCCTGGACGCTCGCCGAGTTCGGCAATGCGATGAAGCGCGGCGTCGGCCCCGGTGGGCAGCATCTCTATCCGTCCTTTCCCTACGCCTCCTATTCCCGCATGAGCGACAAGGACGTCAACGATCTCTTCGCTTTCCTGAAAACCTTGCCGAAGAGCACAAACGTCGCGCCGCCGCACGAACTGCCGTTCCCCTTTAACATCCGGCTCGCGCTCGGCGGCTGGAAGTTCCTCTATTTCAACGATCAGCCGCGCGTGGCGTTGGCAAAGAGCGACGACAAGGTGAAGCGCGGGCAATATCTCGTCGAAGGCCCCGGCCATTGCGGCGAATGTCATACGCCGCGCGATGCGCTCGGCGGCTTCCAGGCAGATCAGTGGCTTGCCGGCGCCCCCAATCCGGAAGGCAAGGGCCGCATACCCGACATTACCCCGGCCTCCAAGAGCATCGGCGGCTGGAGCGAGGGCGATATCGCGAGCTACCTCGAAACCGGTTTCACGCCCGATTTCGATTCTGTCGGCGGCTCGATGGTCGATGTGCAGAAGAATATCGCCCGTCTGCCGGCCTCCGACCGTGAGGCGATCGCCGCCTATCTGAAGGCCGTGCCGGGCCGCTAAAGCCTGTCACGATCAAGCGATCGACTGCATGTAGCGCATCCCGGTGACCGGGCGCGGGGTGAAATCCAGCTGTTCGTAGAAGCGGTGGGCCAGCACGTTTCCGGTCGCGGCGCTGACGGAGAGGTAGCCGCAGCCGGCGTTGCGGGCGGTTTCGCGCGCCCGGTCGACGAGCAGCTGACCGGTGCCGTGACCCCGATGGCCGTCGCGCACGAAGAGATGGTGCAGGTCCATGCCGCGCTTGCCTTCCTGCGCCCTGTAGAGCGGCACGAGAATGGCGTAGCCGATCAACCCTTCGCTGGTTTCGGCGACGAGCGCGGTGATCCAGGGCAGCGGGCCGAACAGATCGCGCTCCAATTGCTCCGGCGTCGTGACCGCAGGATCGCCATGATGGGCGGCAAGCAGGGCGATCATCTCGTTGAGCTCGGGCAGATCACGCGGCTTGGCGGCGCGGATCGTCACCACCGACGGGCGCATCAATGAAATTTCGCTGTCTTCGATTTCGGTCATGGTCTTCGCGTCCTTTGATATTCTGCCGTCAGGACGCTGCCGATACAACAAAGCCGCCTGACGGCGGCTTGTTGACAATATGATCTTGTCCGGCCGCCCTTTACAGGTACAGCCAAAAATACGAGCGGCTCTGGTGCGCGTTTTCGATCATGGCTCATTACATCGTCGGAAACGCGGCATTTGTCAACGGCCGATCGCGTTAGGTATCAGCTTTCAGCGTCAAGCGCCTCGCCAGCAAGCTCTTCCCGCATCCGTGCGTGGGAATGACAAAGGTCCGGGCGGACGAGATGCCGCCGCAATCGCGCTTTAGCCCTATCCTCCACACCTGCCGGAGGATTTCATGCATCTCAGTTTGACCCGCCGCCTGCTCATAGGTTCGGCACTTTGCCTGCCCGCACTGACACTTCCCGCCCATGCCCAGGAAAAGGCGCAGCAGAATGACGAAGAGGGAGACGACGACATTCAGCGCCGTCTTGCCGCGCTCGAAAAACGCACCGGCGGCCGCCTCGGCGTCTCGGTGCTCGACACCCAGACGAGCATCTCCTTCTCCTATCGCGGCAGCGAAGCTTTTCCGATGTGCAGCACCTTCAAGGCGCTGGCCGCGGGCTTCGTGCTTGCCCGTGTCGACAAGGGGCAGGAGAGCCTCGACCGCCGGGTGACATACGGCAAGGAAAAGCTCGTCGACTATTCGCCGCTCAGCGAAAAACACGCGGGCACTGATGGTATGACGATCGCCGAGCTTTGTGAGGCAGCGGTGACGGTCAGCGACAATACCGCCGGCAATCTGCTGCTTGAAAGCTTCGGTGGGCCTCCCGCACTGACCGACTGGCTGCGCTCGATCGGTGACGGAACCACACGCCTCGACCGCACAGAACCGACGCTGAACGAGGGCAGGAAGGATGATCCGCGCGATACGACGACACCGGAGGCGATGCTCGATACGCTCGGCAATCTGACGCTCGGCTCGATCCTGGCCGAAACCTCCTGTGACCGGCTGATCGCCTGGCTCGTCGCCAGTACGACCGGCAAGGAACGGCTGAGGGCCGGCCTGCCCGAGGATTGGAAGGTCGGCGATAAGACCGGTACCGGCCCGAACGGCTCTCTTGGCGATATTGCAGTAATCTGGCCCCCGGATCGCAGCCCCATCGTCGCAGCCGTCTATATCGCCGAGGCGACGGCGTCAGCGAAGGAGCTCAATCCGGTCTTCGCTGAAGTCGGCCGCATGATCGTGGAAATGGTTTGAAGCCGACTCATCGAAAAGACCACCGACGTCGTAAATGGTGCTGCAATCCTGCCTAGAGCTTGCGCCAGATCTTCTTCCTGGGGAGGAAGTCTCAGTATCAAGGCAGTGTATAGGCGATCACGTAATCGCCGGGCTTCGTGCCGACCGAGCCGTGGCCGCCGGCGACCATGACGACATACTGCTTATTGTCATCGGTCGTATAGGTCATCGGCGTCGCCTGGCCGCCGGCGGGAAGCCGCGCCTCCCAAAGCTGTCGGCCATTCGTCACGTCATAGGCGCGCAGGTAGTTGTCGACTGCCGCACCGAGGAAGGCGACGCCGCCTTTGGTCAGCATCGGCCCGCCGATGCCGGGCACCCCCACCTTGAAGGGCAGGGGCAATGGCGTCATGTCGCGCACCGTGCCGTTCTTGTGCATATAGGCGATCTTGCCGGTGCGCAGATCGACGCCCGCGACATAGCCCCAGGGCGGCGCCTGGCAGGGGATCTTGAGCAGCCCGAGGAAGGGTCCCATGAAGACACCGTAGGGTGCGCCGTCATTGCGGTTGAGCCCCTGTTCGCTGCCCTTCTCGTCCTGGCCTCGCGGTGGAATATCGGCGGCCGGCACCAGGCGTGAGGTGAAGGAGAGGTAGGTCGGCATGCCGAACATGATCTGCCGCTCCGGATCAACCGCGACCGAGCCCCAGTTGAAGGTGCCGAAATTGCCGGGATAGACGATCGTCCCCTTGAGCGAAGGGGGCGTGTAGCGGCCCTCGTAATAGTAACGGTGGAAGTCGATGCGGCAGGCGAGTTGGTCGAACAGCGACACGCCCCACATGTCCTTTTCTCTGAGCGGCTCGGGCGAGAAGGTCAGATCCGAGATTGGCTGCGTCGGAGAGGTATGATCGCCGGTAACAGCGCCGCCGGGTGCGGGGATTTCCTTGACCGGAATGATCGGCTCGCCGGTGCGCCGGTCGAGCACATAGAGATCGCCTTGCTTGGTCGGCCCGACGAGGGCGGGAACCACGGCGCCGTCCTGCTTCGTCAGGTCGATGAGCGACGGCTGAGCCGGAACGTCCATATCCCAGAGATCGTGATGCACCGTCTGGCGTACCCAGCGCAGCTGGCCGGTGGCGATGTCAAGCGCCACGATCGACGAGGAGAACTTCTCGACATTGTCGCTGCGGTTGATGCCGAGTTGGTCGGGCACCTGGTTGCCGAGCGGGATGTAGACCATGCCGAGGCCTTCGTCGACTGTGAAGACCGACCAACTGTTCGGCGAGTTGGTGGTATAGGTCTGTCCGTCGGCGATCGGCGTCGTCACGTCGGGATTGCCGGAATCCCAGTTCCAGACCAGTGCACCGGTATTGATGTCGAAAGCGCGGATGACGCCGGACTGCTCCTGTGTCGAATAATTGTCGTTCACGGCCCCGCCGATGATGATCTTGCCTGCCACCGCGACCGGCGGCGAGGTGGAATAATAATAGCCGGCCGGATTGTAGCGCATGCCGGCTTCAAGATGCAGCACGCCCTGATCGGCAAAGCTGGTGCAGATTTTCCCATCGGTCGCATCGAGCGCGATCAGCCGGGCGTCGGAGGTCGGCAGGTAGACACGTTCGGCACAGGGCCGACCGGCCGCGATTGCAGGATCGGCATAATAGGTGACGCCGCGGCAGGTTTGATGCTGCCGGTCGGGGTTCATGCCGGAATTCGCGTCATATTTCCATTTCTCTTTGCCGGTCTTGGCGTCGAGCGCGATTGCCCAGTTATGCGGCGTGCAGAGATAGAGCGTGTCCTTCACCTTAAGCGGCGTCACCTGATAGGTCGTCTCGCTGATATCCTCCGGCCGCTTGACGTCGCCGGTCTGGTACCGCCAGGCTTCCTTGAGGGTGGCGACATTCTGGACGTTGATCTGGTCGAGGGGCGAATAACGCTGCCCGAAGGGCGTGCGGCCATATTGATGCCATTCGCCATCCGGCACGCTGCCGCCGAAGGCGGGGGTGGCCGCAACCGCATCGGCCGGCAGCTCGCCGGCAAGATCGTGCGGGTCTGTCGTCATCGAATAGAGGGCGACGAGGATGGCGAGGATGACGGGCACGGCAAGCGGCCAGGGATTGGCGCCATAGGTGATGCCCGTGGGGCTGCGCAGACCGAGCGGATGGCGGATCCATGGCGTCAGCAGCCAGAGCCCGAGCAGGATGATCATGCCGCCTCGTGGACCGAGCTGCCACCAGTCGAAACCCACCTCCCAGATCGCCCAGGCGAGGGCTGCGACGACAAGCACCGCATAGACCCACAGCGCGACCGCCTTGCGCATCAGGAGCAGTCCGGCGGTGATGAGGAACATCAGCCCGGCGAACAGATAGAAGACGCTGCCGCCGAGTGTCACAAGCCAGAGCCCACCGCCCCCGAGGGTCAGCCCGATGATGATGAAAAAGATGGAGGTGATGACGATCGCCATAAGGCTGTCTCCCGCTGAAGTGAGCCGGGGTGGAGGATCGGCAGAAAAGTCCTGCCGATCAGCCAGATAGCGCGAAGGAGATGCCTTTCAACGGCCACATTTGCCGCAGGACGGTGTGATGCTGCGGATGTGCCGAGCTGGCATTGGGCCGGAGGTGGATCGCTGTGGGTATCGAAAAGGGCCGAAGCAGCCGTCACGTTCCGCAGAAGGTCTGCAGCACTCGCTCGCTCGGCTTCGGCGGCTCCATATAGGCGGCAAATCCCGGCTGGTTCTCGTAGGGTTTGGCGAGCACCGTGAGCAGTGCCTCGAACAGCGAGAAGTCGCCATTCTCGACCGCTGCCTCGATGGCCTGTTCGACCCGATGATTGCGGGGGATGAAGGCCGGATTGACGCTGCGCATGGCAATGGCGCGCCCGGCAGCCGTTTGCGAATCACGTGACAGTCTCTCGCGCCACCGCGCCAGCCAATCGCGGCAGGCATCCGGCTCGTTGAAGCTCGCCGCAAAGGCCGGCTCCACGGCGTCATCGCCGGCGAGGTCCGACAGCCGACGGAAGGCCAGCGTGAAATCTGCACCTTGCGCCTGCATGAGCGTCAGCAGCGCCTGCACCAGCTCGAGATCGCCGTCCTCTTCGCCGGCAAGCCCGATCTTTGCGCGCATGCCCGTCAGCCAATGCGCCTGAAACCGTTCGCCATAGGCCCGAATCACGACGTTGGCCTTTTCGACGGCGCTGTCCGGCTCCGCATCGATCAGCGGCAGCAGCGTTTCACCCAGCCTTGCGAGGTTCCATTGTCCGATGGCGGGCTGATTGGCATAGGCATAACGCCCGTGGTGGTCGATGGAGGAGAAGACGGTCCCCGGATTATAGCTGTCCATGAAGGCGCAGGGACCGAAATCGATCGTCTCGCCCGAGACGGTCATATTGTCAGTATTCATCACGCCATGGATGAAGCCGACATGCAGCCAGCGGGCAATCAGCGCCGCCTGGCGTTCACAGATCGCATCGAAGAGCGCGAGATAAGGGTTCTCAGCTTCTTTCAGCGCGGGATAATGCCGGTCGATCACATAATCGGCCAGCGCCCGCACGCCTTCGTCATCGCCCCGTGCCGCGAAGAACTGGAAGGTGCCGACCCTGATATGGCTTGCCGCAACGCGGGTGAAGACCGCGCCCGGAAGCACCTCCTCGCGATAGACCGGCTCCCCCGTCGTCACGGCCGCCAGCGCCCGCGTGGCAGGAATCCCAAGCGCATACATCGCTTCGCTGATGATATATTCCCTGAGCACCGGCCCCAGTGCCGCCCGCCCGTCGCCTCGGCGTGAAAATGGCGTCTGTCCGGCACCCTTCAACTGGATATCGTAGCGCTTTCCGTTGCGGCCGACCAATTCGCCAAGCAGGATCGCCCGCCCGTCGCCGAGCACAGGCGAGAAGCCGCCGAACTGGTGTCCCGCATAAGCCATGGCTAGCGGCGCGGCCCCTTCCGGAACGAGATTGCCGGAAAAGATCGCTGCGCCGTCGCGGCGCAAAACTTCCACGTCGAGCCCGAGTTCTTCCGCTAGCGGCTCGTTGAGCTTGATCAGCCAGGGTTCCGCCACCTGAGTCGGCGTCTGCGGCGCAAAGAATCGCTCGGGCAAACCGACATAGCTGTTGTCGAACGGGAAGGCCGCAGCGGGCAGGTTTTTCTCAAGAGCGGAGGTCATTCATCATAGGTAGGGCCGGGTTGCCTGCGGCGCAAGCCGCTTCGATCCGGCGGGAGGGCTTTCACCCCGAAAGCCTCACGACGATCGCGGCGATGCAAGGAATCGTGATCCGCTTTTACCTCTCGTCAAAGCTGCCTTGCCATAAAGGACATAGCGCCGCCGTAATCCCGGGCGTATAGCAAATCGTCTCCCCTTGGCCTTGCGCCATGTCATCCCCGCGGCCCTGCTGCCTCGTGTGCTCCGCCGCGCCACCGCGAGTGATTCCGAAAGATGTCGGATCAAATTTACCAGGCGCCGATGGTTCGGCGCGCCGCGCCCAATTTCCGGGTGATCGCGATGATTGTCGCGAGTGCGATGCTGATGGAAAACGTCGACGCGACAGTGCTTGCGACCGCGCTGCCCACCATGGCGCGCGATTTCGCCGTCAGCGCGCCTGCCATGTCGATCGCACTGACCTCCTATCTCCTGAGCCTTGCGATCTTCATTCCCGCCAGCGGCCGGATGGCCGACAGCTTCGGGTCGCGCACCGTCTTCCGCGCGGCCATCGCGGTTTTTGTCATCGGCTCCATTCTCTGTGCTCTTGCACCGACGCTGCCGTTCCTGGTGCTGGCACGGCTGCTGCAGGGCATGGGCGGCGCGATGATGATGCCGGTTGGACGCCTGGTGCTGATGCGCAGCGTCGACCGCAAGGATATGGTCAGCGCCATGTCCTGGCTGCTCGTGCCGGCGCTGATCGGTCCCATCATCGGCCCGCCGCTCGGTGGCTTCATCGTGACCTATCTCGACTGGCGCTGGATCTTCTATATCAATGTACCGATCGGCATCATCGGCATGATCTTCGTGTCGATCTACATCGACGAGGTGAAGGGCAAGGCGAGCGGCCCGTTCGATACGATCGGCTTCATCCTGTCAGGGATCTCGCTCGGCTCGCTGCTCTTCGGCTTCGAAATGTCGAGCCATGAAGGCGAGGGTGCGTTCTCGATCTTCCTGATTGCTCTCGGCCTCATCTGCGGCATCGCCTATCTCGGCCATGCCCGCAAGCACCCGTCGCCGATCATGGATTTCTCGCTGATGAAGGTGCCGAGCTTCGGCACATCGGTCGTTGCCGGTTCGCTGACGCGCATCACCCAGGGCGCACAGCCCTTCCTGCTGCCGTTGCTCTTTCAGATCGGTTTCGGCCTGTCTGCCGCCGCCGCAGGCCAGATCGTCATTGCGACGGCGTTTGGCGCTCTCGCCATGAAGCCGACGGCGAAGTTCGTCTTCAGTCGGCTCGGTTTCCGCCGAAGCCTCGTCCTCAACGGCGTCCTCGGCACGATCGGTTACGGCCTGTGCGCCGCCTTCCGGCCGGACTGGCCGATGCCGCTGATCTTTATCGTCCTGGTGCTCAGCGCCTTCTTCCTGTCGTTCCAGTTCACGGCCTACAACACCATCGCCTATGATGAGATCAGCAAAGAGCGGATGAGTTCAGCGACGAGCTTTTACACCACCTTCCAGCAGCTGATGCTGTCGCTCGGCATCTGCATAGGCGCGCTGGCCTTGCACGGCTCGATGGCCTTGTCAGGTGTCGAAACACCTGATCTCGGCGATTTCTCCGCCGCGTTCATCGTCGTCACGATGATCTCGATCACGGCCACTTTCTGGAACCTGCGCTTCTCGCCGACCGCCGGCGAGGAGATCAGCGGCTATAAGGCCACGGGCAAGAAAGGCGCCGCCGGAGGCTGACGCTGCCTTCAGGCCTTGTCCTCCATTTCAGCCGCCATTTCCGTGAGTTTGCGCACTGTATTGAGGTTGCGCGAGGTTCCCGGCTTCAGCGCCGGCAACTTCAGCTTCGAGCGGCCGGAACCATTGGGATAATGCACATAGATTTCTCGCGCTGCGAGCTTTGCCTCTTCTCCGTCAGGCGCAACCATCTTTTCCAGGGCGTCATCTGGCGCCTTCTCCGGCAGGAAATAGACGAGCAGAAAATTCGGCTTTGCCTCCGGAAAGGGTGCATCGGCGGCAATGCCCTCAAGTTCCTTCCGGCTGCGCACCATCACGCCCGGCCGCTTGCTCATTTTCTTACCGAGGGCTTCGTCGAGCTTTTCCTCCACCGCCTTTTCGGATTCGTGAGAGCGGAAAAGCACATTGCCGCTCTGGATATATGTCTTCACGTCGGAAAAGCCGATGTCTTCGCAGATCGCTTTCAGTTCGGCCATCGGCAGCGAGCCGGTGCCGCCGACATTTACGGCGCGAAGCAGAGCGATATAGACGGGCATTTCTTTCTCCTTCCGCGGCCAGCCTCTCCGGCCAGCAGGCCAGAGAGGGCTATCTCACGTCACGCCATGCCCGCCGGCGTTCACATTTTCCCGGCGACCTTGATCGCAAATGCGTACTCAAATGCAATTTCCTCCAGCCGCTGGAAGCGGCCCGAGGCGCCGCCGTGGCCGGCGTCCATGTTCGTCTTGAGCAGGATCGGCGCACTGCCCGTCGTCTTGTCGCGCAGTTTGGCGACCCATTTGGCCGGCTCCCAGTAGGTCACGCGCGGATCCGTCAAGCCGCCGAGCGCCAGGATTGGCGGGTAGGGCTTTGCTTCGACATTGTCGTAGGGCGAGTAGGAGGCGATCTGCTCGTATTCGTCCTTGCTTTCGATCGGGTTGCCCCATTCCGGCCATTCCGGCGGGGTGAGCGGCAGCGTATCGTCCAGCATGGTGTTGAGCACGTCGACGAAGGGAACGGCGGCGATGAGGCCGGCGAACTTCTCCGGTGCCATGTTGGCAACCGCGCCCATCAGCATGCCGCCGGCCGATCCGCCTTCGGCGATGATCTTCGCGTAAGACGTGAACTTCTCCTGATTCAGATAGTCAGCGGCGGAAATGAAGTCCTTGAAGGTATTGGTCTTCTTCTCCATCTTGCCGTCTTCGTACCAAGAGAAACCCTTGTCCTTGCCACCGCGGATATGGGCGATGGCATAGACGAAGCCGCGGTCGGCGAGCGAGAGACAATTGGTGTTGAAGCCGGCCGGGATGGTGATGCCGTAAGCCCCATAACCGTAGAGCAGGCAGGGCGCACTGCCGTCGAGCGCGGTATCCCTACGGTAGAGCAGGGTGACCGGCACTTTCTCGCCATCCCAGGCGGGAGCGAAGACGCGGCGGGTGACGTAGTCGTCCGGATTGTGGCCCGACGGCACCTCCTGCGTCTTGAGCAGCGTGCGCTCGCGCGTCACCATATTGTAGTCGTAGAGCTGCGATGGCGTCGTCATCGAGGAGTAGGAGAAGCGGATGACATCCGTGTCGTATTCGGCCGCTCCCGAGAGCCCGAGCGAATAGGCTTCCTCAGCAAAGGCGATCGCATGCTCCTCGCCGGTCTTCCGGTCGCGGATCATGATCTGCGGCAGTCCGTCCTTGCGCTCCAACCAGAGAAGATGGCGGGCATAGGCCATATGGCTGATAACAAGCGTGCCCGGCTTGTGCGGCACGACTTCGCGCCAGTTTTCCTTGCCCGGCCTATCAACCGGCGTTTCCATGATCTTGAAATCCTTGGCGCCGCCGTCATTGGTGAGGATGTAGAAGACGTCGCCGCCCTCGGTCAGCGAATATTCGATGCCTTCCTCGCGCGCCGCCACCAGCTTTGGTTCGGCGAAGAGGTCCTTCGTCGACAGCAGCCGGTATTCGCTCGTCTCGTGGTCGTGGATGTCGATATAGATGAAGTCGTCGAGCAGCGAGCCACCGACGCCCATGAAGAAGCCGGCATCCTCTTCCTCGTAGACCAGCCGGTCTTCCGACTGCGGCTGGCCGAGAATGTGGTGGAACACCTTCGAAGGCCGATGATTTTCGTCCAGCGCCGAATAGAAGAAGCTCTTGCCGTCGGGCGCCCAGACGCCGCCGCCGCCGGTATTTTCGATCCGGTCGGCAAGGTCTTCGCCCGTGGAGAGGTCGCGCACCTTCAGCGTGAAGAATTCCGAGCCCTTGTCGTCATAGCCCCAGATGCCGCGGCTATGGTCGCTCGTATGGTCGAGACCGGCGAGACGGAAATAGGCCTTGCCGGCAGCTTCCTTGTCGCCGTCGAGCAGTACGGTGCGGATGGTCTCGTCGGCGACGTCGCCATCGCGGGTGATGCGAAAATAGCGCGGTTGCTCGCCGCCGGTCACGTAGAATGTGCCGTAGGCATAGGCGCCGTCTTTCATCGGCACCGAACTGTCGTCCTCCTTGATGCGGCCGCGCATTTCGGCAAACAGCGCCTTTTGAAGCGGCTTGGTATCTTCCATCGCCGCGTTCATATAGGCGTTTTCGGCTTCGAGATGCCGGCGGATGTCGGGATCGAGGATCGACGGATCTTTGAACATCGCTTGCCAATTGTCGGCGCGCAGCCAGGCATAATCGTCCGTGCGCGTGATGCCGTGGCGCGTATCGGAGGCGGGTTTCTTCGGTGCGGCAGGCGGGGTCGGCAGGCTCTTGAAAGCGGACAAGGAATGGCTCCGTGGGAATGTCGGTTGGCAAGAGATAGAGGTGCTCCGGCGCCGGATCAAGCGGCAAGGGGACAGACGACCTTCCACAGACAAGGAGGACACTCCACCCGCATTGCCTTGATGTCACCACATTGTTTAAGAAAGTCCGCTATCTCAGCGAATTTACACGTGCCAAGCCTCCGGCAAGCTGCCGGCGGTAGGGTGAGAATTGCAGAACAGTAAGGGATTTTGTCCGCAATGCCGAAACGTCTGATCCTGTTTGTGTCGCTGGCCGGCCTTGCCGCCCCCGCCTTTGCCGTCGATCCCGCCATCAAGAAGCAGCTCGAAAAGCTCGATCCTTCGACCCGTCTGGAACAGAGCTGCGATACCGAGGCGATGAGCCGGATCAACAGCGACAGCACCGGCTTCAAGCCCGACAAGGTCATCGCCTATACCTTCAAGGATCCGATCCCCGGCGACAATTCGCTGCAGGCGCCCGGCGCCGTCTTTCGCAGCAAGGGCGACTGGTACCACCTCTCCTATAATTGCATCACCGGCCCGCAGCATATCAACGTGCGCGAACTCGACTACAAGATCGGTGAAAAGGTGCCGCGCGAGAAGTGGGATAAATACTATCTCTATGATTGACGCCGTCGCCGCCTATCCCGGGCGTGGTGACATCAGGCCACATGGCGCCGGGTAGAAATAGCCGGTAGAAATAACGGATCGAATCGTAGAAATCCGCGACATGAACAGCATCCTGCTCGCTTCGGCGGTCCTTCTGGGCTCCATATCAACTGCATTGGCGGCCGAAATTCCGTCAGCGCTACCGGCCGCTGTCGCCCCGGTCGTTGTTGGTCCGGCCCCAAAGGCGCCGGCGCCGAAACTTGTTGAGCCGCATCTGCACATCGCCCGTTCCAGTGTCGCCGGCCATGCGCGCATCGCGCTCACCTTCGACGCCTGCATGGGCCAGGCAGACGATCGCATCCTTTCCACCCTCGTGCGTGAGCGCATCCCGGCCACGATCTTCGTCACCGCCCGCTGGTTGAGGCGCAACCCTGCCGCCATTGCCGTGTTCCTGCAGAATCCCGATCTCTTCGAACTTGAAAACCACGGCGAAAATCATATTCCGGCTGTCGATACGCCGACGCTGATCTACGGCATCGCGTCCGCCGGCTCGCCGCAGGCCGTCAGGCAGGAAGTCGAAGGAGGCGCTGCAGCCATGGCCGCAGCCGGCATTCCGGCGCCGCACTGGTTCCGCGGCTCGACCGCCAAATATGACCTTTCCGCCATCGGCCAAATCCGCGCCATGGGCTATCGCATTGCTGGCTATTCCGTGAACGGCGACGGCGGTTCGCTGCTGGGCGCAGCGATCACCGAAAAACGCATTGCCTCGGCTAGGGATGGCGACGTCATCATCTCCCACATCAATCAGCCCACGCACGCGGCAGGTGAGGGCGTGGCTAAAGCGTTGGTCGATCTCAAGGTGAAGGGTACGCAATTCGTCCGGCTTGAGGACGTCGAAGATATGGGCGATGACAAGACGACGGAGTGATTCGAGACTCCGCGGCACGACGGCCAATCGGAAGCCTCATCGCAGCTCATTCTCGGCCCGTACCCCATCCTCTCCAAAGCGCGACATGCCCGGACCGTCGCGGTCGAGCGCGAAATCCTCGAACCAGTCGCGATGGATTCCGGAAATCATCGCGCCGATCATCTGCGCGGCGAGATAGGAAAAGGTGATGCCGTTGCCGCCGTAGCCATAGGCTGCGAACACGTGTGGCATCTCCCGCAGCGGACCGATCAACGGCAGGCCGTCGGCGGTCTCGCCGAAAGTGCCGCCCCAGGCGTGTTCAACGCGCGCATCAGCCTTCGGCCACAGCCGTTTCATCTTTTCCTGGAGCGCCACGCTCTTCGCCGGCAGTTTCCGGTCTCGCGTCTCCGCATCGCTCGTCCCGTCGTCCTCGCCGCCGATGACGATGCGATTGTCAGGTGTCGTGCGCATGTAGAGATAGGGATGGCTGCTCTCCCAGATCAGCGTCCTGTCACGCCAGAACATTGCCGGGTCCTGAGACACTGTGGCGAGCGCCCAGCTTGAACTGATGCGGTGGAGCTTCGGCATGTCGATGCCCGGCATTGAATAGCCGGTCGCAAGCACTGCATGCCGTGCCTCGATGACATGGCCACCGTCCGTCTCCGCCGTCACGCGCTCGCCTTCGGCGTGAAGTGCCGCGACGGAAGCGCTCACCAGTTGCGCACCGCGTCGGACGGCCGTCTCGATCAACGCCCAGGTCAGGAGCAGAGGATCGGCCTCCGCCGAGCCGGGGGAGAGGATCGCGCCGTCCCGGTCGAGTTCGAATTGCGTGAAGAGATCGGGATGTTCGAGATAGACGCCTGGCAGGCCGGCGCGGCGACGAAGCTGGCGCTCCTCCAGAAGGTCGCGTGCGCCTTCCTGGTTGGCGGCGAGATAGAGCGTGTTTCGCGGCCGGAAGCCGCAGGCAATCCCGTTTGCGGCGATCAGCTTGGAAAGGCCGGCGACCGAGGCAGCGCTGCGGCGGTAGATGCCGGCGGCACGCTCGAAGCCGTAATAGGACTCGAGCTCGGTCAGCGTGCTGTCGATTTCCCATTGCAGCATCGCCGTGCTTGCGGCCGTGCTCCCGAGGCCCAGCTGCTCCCTGTCGATGACGGCCACGGAAAAGCCGCGCGCCGTCAGATGGTCTGCGACCAACGCGCCGGTGATGCCGCCGCCGATGACGGCGATGTCGGTTGAAAAGCTCTGCTGGATCGGTCGCCACGCGGGCCGTATACCGCCTTTCCCCCAGAGAGAACGACCGCTCACCATCTGGTCGTGATCGGATTCACCGAGATCGAGATCGGATGCCATCCACGCCTCCCGTTCCGTTCACTTCGGCAATTGCGGTTGCGGTTTTTCCTCGATCAGCAATTCCTCGATGATCGTGATGACGATCAGCGATAGCGGCAGCGCCAGCATCGCTCCGACCGCACCCCACATCCATGTCCAGAATAGGATGGCGAGAAATACGACAAAGGGATTGATTTCGAGCCGTCGTCCCATCACCGCCGGGAATATCAGGTTTTCCATGAGGAGATGCACGGTGAAGAAGGCCGCGGCCGGCATCAACCCGACGAGCAGACCGTCATGGGTGAGGGTGCCGGCGATGGCGATAGCAAGCGTCATCAGCGTGATGCCGAGATAGGGGATGAAGCTCGACAGGAAGGCGAAGAAGCCCCAGAGCACCGGCGCCGCCAGCCCGCCCGTATAGGCGATGACCGTCATGACGACGCCGAGCCCGACATAGATCAGCGAGGCTGTGGCGAAATAGAAGCCGAGGACCTGTTCGACCGCGTTGATCACGCGGATGGCCGCCAGGCGCTGGGTGCGGGTGCGGAAGGTCATGATAATAGTCTTGCGCAGGTTGACGCGGCTGGCGAGAAAGAGCAGCAGCGCCGCAAAGAAGATCATCCCCTGCACCACCGCCGGTGTCAGGCTGGTCGTGACGATATGCAGCACGTTGCCGGTGTTTTCGAGCAGCGCGCCGATCGACATCGGCCCGCTTTCGAATGTCGCCGGGGTGATATGCAGCCATTCGATGCGCTCGAGATAAGGCATGATGCGGTTGATCGTTCGCTCGGCAAAAGCCGGCCCCTCGTTGGCAAGCGTCATCAGCGGGTCGGCGAGCGAATTGATCAGCAGGAAGATGACCAAGGCAACGCCGCTCGACAGCATGAACGCATTGGCAAGCCGCGGCACGCCCATCTTGCTGAGCTTTTCCGCTGCCATGCCGAGGATCATGCCGACGACGACGGCCAGTGTGACCGGGATGAGGATCAGCGACATCAGATAGACGGCGGCAAGGCCGAGTATGGCGAAGATGCCGATGATCGCCCAGGCCATGCTGACATCCAGCCCGTCCTTTTCCAGCCGGTGCAGCGGCGGGGGCGGCAACTCTTCCGCCGTTTCCTTCAGAGATTGGGCCCAGGCGCTGGTATGACGCTCGCCGATCGCGATTTTCTTTGCCTGTTTGCGGATGCCGTTGGCGATGCCCATGCGGTAAGGTCCCCGAAGCCCCATTGCTTCGTCACGGAAACGCTCTGATGCGGTTCCGGTTCCGCGGGCGTCTCGCGGAAGTCCTGTTGTCGCCATCGGCCACTGCGTGGAATTCGACTTCTGCGCCGAAACAAGCTCCCAGCCTGAGGTTCGGCCTCAAAAGGAGTTAGCCCGACGATTGCAGATGCCGATGAGGCAAAGGCCGCCAAGCCTTACACAACCGATCCACCTTATGCCGACGAGGCGAAGCTGAAGCCGCCGACCGGCGGCGACGGCCTCGAAGAAGCCGGACCCGATCAATTCCCAACCATCCGGGCCTGGCACCTCCGACGACAATCCTGCATCAGGCGCGTCTCGGCCGCCGGAAGCGACGGACCGTTCGCCATCTCCGAGCGGGAATGGCGGCGGACCGACACAGGTCTCCACCCCGTCCGGCACCGAGAAAATTCGATAGAGCCTTCGCGATCAGGCCGAAAGCGTCAGGCCGATGCCCCAGGGATCGCGTAGGAACACGCCGCCGTCGCGCTTCTCGCTCTTGATCTCCAACTGATCGAGCTTGGAGACCGCGGCATCCAGCGTCGCCTTGTCGTTGAAGCGGATCTTGTAGTCCGAAAGCCCGGTCATGTTGTCGGCGCGCGCACCGGCGCCACGGCTGTTCCAGATATTGGCGGCGAGATGGTGATGGTAGCCACCGGTCGCAAAGAAGCTCGCGCCGGGACGGCTCGCCATCAGCGTCAGGCCGAGGACGTCGCGATAAAAGGCGTCGGCCTGCGGGATGTCGCCGACCTGCAGATGCAGGTGGCCGATCGCTGTCCCGTCCGCCATGCCGCCCCAGCGTTCATCGGGGGCGCTGTTGTAGAGTGCCTGAAGGTCGAGGCGCAGCGTCGCCATCTCCACTGTGCCGTCCTGGCGGAATTTCCACTCCTCATGCGGCCGGTCGGCATAGATCTCGATGCCGTTGCCTTCGGGGTCGGAAAGATAGATCGCCTCGCTGACGAGATGGTCCGAAGCGCCGTCGAGCACGACATTATTATGGGCTGCATGCCGCAGCCAGCGGGCGAGCTCGGCGCGGTTGGGCATCAGGAAGGCGGTGTGAAAAAGGCCGGCGGCATTGCGCGGCGCGATGCGGGCATCTCTCGTGGTCGTCAGCGTCAAGAGCGGCACGCCGCCGACGCCGAGCACTTCGCCGCTTGCCGTCTTCTCGATGACCGTCAAGCCGAGCATCGATTGATAGAAGCCGGAAACGCGGCCGAGGTCAGTCACGACGAGATGCGACTGGTCGATATGGGCGGGCCGTGTCAGCGCATAGGAAGTTTCGGTCGTCATGGATTGTTCTCCTGGCTCTGAATTGGCCCATGAAAGGGAAGGCGCACCGGCGGTGGCGGCAAACATGCCGCTGGTGGCAAGCCCGAGGAAGTTTCGCCGGTTCATTCGCCTCTGTCTCTCGGGTGCCGTACTTGATCCCTATATGGCGGATTCCGATTGTTCACAGAAGATCCGTTTTTGAGGATGAAGCGTTGAGCAGGCGTTGACGATCTCTTGCGTCCACTTGATCGCGGTCAATGCGCCCATATCTTCTTTAGGAGAGGCTTATGTATTCGTCATGGAGGGCAACATGTACAGGAAGATTATCGTAGCGATCGCGCTCGGCGGTATCGAAAAGGGAGAAATGATCCTCCGCAAGGCCGCGACCCTGCTCGACGACGGCGGCGAGATCATAGCGCTCAACGTCATCGAGGACGTGCCGACCTATGTCGCGATCGAACTGCCCGCCAATATGGTCGAGGACGCGATGAAGGATAGCCGCGACAAGCTGCAAACGCTGATCGCCGCAACCGGTATTACCGCAACCGTCGAGATCCGCCACGGCCCGCCCGCCAAAGCGATCATTTCGACCGCAGAAAGCCACGGCGCCGACCTGATTATCGTCGCCTCGCATGTTCCGGATTTTTCCAACTACTTCATCGGCGCCACCGCCGACCGGGTCGTGCGTCACGCCAAATGCTCGGTGCTGGTCGACCGGCAGAAGGTTTGACCTTCCGTTGAAGGGCGGCGGGCGCTTGCGGCCTGTCACGAAGATTTACCGCTGCGCGGTTCGTCGCAGTTGCGCCCCCGCCCGTTCGATGAGACGATCTCAGTCGGGTTATGAAACGGGCGGGCGTGCATGGCCGAGTTCAACGGCATTCGCTGGGCTTATGACAGATACGAACTGATCGCCGACGGTATTGTCCACGGCGTCGGGCTCGTGCTGGCGCTGGTTGGAGCGACCGTGCTGATTTTCTATGCCACGGTCTGGAGTTCCTACGGCGAGCTTGCCGCCGCCTGGATCTATAGCGTCGGGCTGGTTCTGACGCTTGCCATTTCCTTTTCCTACAATGCCTGGCCGGTCTCGCGCACGAAATGGTATCTGCGCCGTTTCGATCATTCGGCGATTTTCATCCTGATCGCCGCCACCTATACGCCATTTCTCGAACGCGGCGCCGATGAGCCGCTGCTCTTGTTCATGCTGGTGGCGATCTGGCTGTTCGCCGCCGCCGGCATCATCCTGAAATGCGTCTTTCCCGGGCGATATGACCGTTTTGCCATCCTGCTCTATCTCGCCATGGGCTGGAGCGGAGTCCTGGTCGCCGAGCCCGTCGCTTCGCGCATTCCTTTCGCCTCGATGTTGCTGATCATCATCGGCGGCGTGATCTATTCGCTGGGCGTCATCTTCCACATCTGGGAGAAGCTGCGTTTCCAGAACGCCATCTGGCACGGCTTCGTCGTCACGGCCGCGGCCGTTCATTATTCGGCGGTTCTCACCTGCTTCAGCCTGTCTACACCGGGTCTCTGAACCAGAACCATTCCTCAGCCGTCTGTCTTTCGCATCCGCCGTTTACATCTCCCGAGGCGAAGCGTATGCCGCCCTACAGCGCCGCACGTCTTTCCCGACGCGCAAAACACGATGCGAAGCAGACATTCGGACCAGGCAATCATGACAGACCCCGTTCTCCTCCGCGATGCCACCGAGGCAGATCTTTCCGCCATCCGCGATATCTACAATCACGCCGTCGAGCACACGACGGCGATCTGGAACGATACGTTGGTCGACCTCGAAAATCGGCTGGAGTGGTTCAGGGCGCGCAAGGCTCGAGGCTTTCCGGTTATCGTTGCCGAGATATCGGGCAAGGTCGCAGGTTATGCCTCCTACGGCGACTGGCGTGCCTTCGACGGCTACCGCCACACGGTCGAGCATTCCGTCTATGTCGACAAGGACTGCCGCGGCGCCGGCATCGGCGAGCGCCTGATGCATGAACTGATCGCGCGGGCCGCGGCCGGCAATATCCATGTCATGATCGCCGGTATCGAGGCGGAAAACGCAGCTTCGATCAGGCTGCACGAAAAGCTCGGTTTCCGCATCGCCGGCAGATTTTCCGAGGTCGGCACCAAGTTCGGCCGCTGGCTTGATCTTACCTGCATGGAACTTCGCCTACCTGGCAAGGCGGATTGAATCAGCCTTCCCGGCAAATCCATTGCCACCGCGTTCGCCATCTTTTTATTGTAGTCTGAGCTGTGTAAAAATGAGTGACGGCCTGCTTCGCGGGAGCTGGCCTGAAAGCGTCATGGAGGTGAACAGTTCAATGGCAATGCACAGATCGCCGCTCGGCCTCTTTGCCTTCGTTCTTCTTGCCTTTGCCCCGATCTCCACGCGGGCTGCCGAGTGCGGCAGCACGGCTTCGCCGAAGCTCGACTGGCAGGAATGCACCAAGAAGAACCTGATGTTGCAGGGCAGCGATCTCGAAGGCGCCAATCTCTTCAGCACCGATTTCTCGTTGACCGATCTGAGCGGTGCCAACGTCAAGTCCGCCAATCTCGAGAAGGCGACGCTGGTGCGCGCCTCGCTCGAAGGCGCCCACGCCGAAGGCGCCAACTTCGCCAAAATCGAGGCCTATCGTTCGAGCTTCGCCAATATCGCCGCCGAAGGCGCTTCCTTTGCCGGAGCTGAGTTGCAGCGCGCCAACTTTGCAGGTGCGCGGCTTTCCGGCGCCACCTTCGAAAAGGCGGAGCTCGGCCGCGCCGATTTCGACAAGGCGGTGCTCACGGGAGCGAAATTCTCTTTCGCCAATCTCTCCCGTGCCGATCTCTCCGGAGCAACCTTCGAAGGCCCGGTGATGTTCGACCGCGCCTTCATGTTCCTGACCCGCATCGAGGGCCTTGACCTCTCGGCCGCAGCCGGGCTCGAGCAGGCGCAGATCGACCTTGCCTGCGGCAACGCCTCGACAAAGCTGCCGGCCGGCCTCTCTACACCCGCGACATGGCCCTGTCCCGCCGAGCACGAGTGATTGCAAAGGCGTCGCCTCGCAACGGGATCAGCTCTGTGTCCTGTCCGTGATGTAGAGGTAGAATTCCATCCTGCCGCCGTCGAGACGTGCTGATTTGAAGAATGTTTCCCGCCGTTGATGCACCCGCTCGGCCACCCGCCGGGAAGGGACGTTGTCGGGCCTGACGATCGAGACGATGCGCGAAAGGCCAAGGGCACTAAGCGCGTGGTTCCGGCAGGCGGTGGCCGCCTCGACGGCATAACCCTTGCCCCAATGATCGCGCCAAAGGTGGTAGCCGATCTCAGGTTCCAGGCCGGCGGATGTTTCCTGGAGCGTGATTCCGCAATCGCCCAGCAGGGCGCCGCTCTTTCGGTCAACCACGGCCCAGAGCCGAAACCACAATTGGCATAGCTGTCGAAGGCGAGCCTGCGAAACCAGCTTTCGGTTTCATCCAATGTCTTTGTGGCGGGGTAATAGCGCATGCATTGCTCATCACCGAAAATGCATTGAAGGAATGGCAGGTCGGCAGGCGTAATTTCCCGCAAGCTCAGCCGGTCGGTGCTCAAAATATCGCGCGTCATCGGCTTTTTCCTGCAGGCGGGATCGCTTGCTCGGCGATGGTGCGGACGACGGCAGAAAGTCGGCGGCTCATCGCATCGGATGAGCCGTTTGCCGGTCGCAGGGGCTCCGTGCTTACTTCCCGGGTTCGAACACCATGGCATGGCCGTTGATGCAATAGCGCAGGCCGGTCGGCGGCGGGCCGTCGGGAAAGACGTGGCCGAGATGGGCGTCGCAGGTGCCGCAGCGGATTTCGGTGCGCACCATGCCGTAGGTGGTGTCGCGATGCTCGGTCACCGCATCTGGTGATACCGCTTCAAAATAACTCGGCCAGCCGCAGCCGGCGTCGAATTTCGTGTCGGAGCGGAAAAGCGGCGCATTGCAGCCGACGCACCGGTAAAGCCCTGTCTCGAAGGAATCCCAGTAGGGACCGGTGAAGGCGCGCTCGGTGCCGTGCTGGCGCGTGATGCGATATTGCTCGGGAGTGAGCTGCTCTTTCCATTCGGCATCGGTCTTGTGGATCTTGGCGGTGGTTGCAGTTTCGGACATGACGTGCTCCTTTTGCCGAGGGGCGGTTCCGTTTCGCGAGAAATGTGGTGCGTGGTCCTAATTTCATCAAGTCTGCGGCGCAACGTCGTGAGATTCGCGGCCTGCCGCAATCGGGAAGACGGTTGCTTTTACATCCGTTAGGAATTTTCCGTTAGGGTTAATCTCACGTGCATTGGAGAGTGACTGTTGTTTGAAGCTGCAATCTTCCTGCTTTACGGCCTGGTGGCCTTGGTCGCCATGACGGTCACGATGTTGGAAGGCTGGGCCAACCATGACGGCGTGACGCTCTATCGTCTCGTCGGACTCTTCGCCTGCCTTGTCTGGCCGCTGACGCTTTTGCTTTTCATCCTGCACGGCTGCCTCGCCCGGCTGCTGACACGTCTTTCCCGGTCGATGGCTTGATACGCTCTAGGTGCCGCAGGCAGCTTCCCCTGTGATCGAAATTGCTTGAGACCCTTTATCATTTCGCCTAAGTCAGGAGATGAGCTGGCTCCGCCGGCCTTCGTCTGTTGCCGGTAGAGGAGGAGACATGGCCGATGTCACGGCTCTGACATTTCTGGCCTTGTGTCTGCCGCTCGCCGGCGCTCTCGCCGCTCCTTTCACTATCCGGGTCTTTGGTGCAAACGGTGCCTGGCTCCTGGCGATTGCTCCTTTGCTCGCTTTTCTGCATTTCGTCCGTTTCGTTCCTCTTATCGCGCGCGGCGAGGTCGTCGCCGGCGGTTATGTATGGGTGCCGAGCTACAATCTCTCCTTCTCCTGGTTCATCGACGGCCTGTCGCTGGCTTTCGCGCTTCTGATCACCGGCATCGGCACGCTGATCGTGCTTTATGCTGGCGCGTACCTGAAAGGTCACAAAGATCAGGGCCGCTTCTTCTCCTTCATCTTCCTCTTCATGGGAGCGATGCTGGGGATCGTCGTTTCCGACAGTTTCCTGATGTTCTTCATCTTCTGGGAACTGACATCGATCACCTCCTTCCTGCTGATCGGCTTCGATCACGAGCGTGAGGCGGCTCGCCGCGCCGCCCTGCAGGCGCTGGTCGTCACTGGCGGGGGAGGGCTGTTCCTGTTGGCCGGCCTGCTGCTCCTCTGGAACATGTCAGGCGTCACGCAGATGTCGCTGCTCATCGGATCCGGCGATGCCGTGCGCGAAAACCCGCTCTATTTCGCCGCTCTTATTCTGGTTCTCGGCGGCGCCTTCACCAAATCGGCGCAATTTCCCTTTCATTTCTGGCTGCCGAACGCCATGGAGGCCCCGACACCGGTTTCGGTCTACCTGCACTCGGCCACCATGGTGAAAGCAGGCGTCTATCTGCTGATGCGGCTTAATCCGGTGATGGGCGCCACACCCGCCTGGGAAATTCTTCTGCCCTTCTTCGGCGGGCTGACGCTGGTGGTCGGCGCGGCACTCGCCATCGGCCAGACGGACCTCAAGCTCAAGCTCGCCTATACCACTGTCTCCTCGCTCGGTCTGCTCGTCCTGCTGGTCGGCTTCGGCTCGGAATATGCGGTGGAGGCGGCGGCGCTCTATCTGGTGGCGCATTGCCTCTTCAAGGGCGCGCTCTTCATGGTCGCCGGCATCATCGACCATGAGACCGGCACGCGCGATATCACCAGGCTCGGCGGCCTGATGCGGGCGATGCCGCTAACGGCAATCATCGCGCTTGCAGCGGCATTTTCCATGGCAGGCCTGCCGCCCCTCTTCGGTTTTCTCGCCAAGGAGGAGATCTATAGGGCGCTTGCCGGCAGTGATATCCGCGCGCTCACCTTCACGTTGATCGCCATCTTCGGCAATGCGCTGATGTTCGCCGTCGCCTTCGCCGTGGCGCTGAACCCCTTCCTCGGCCGGCCGGTGGAGACGCCGAAACATCCGCACGAAGCGCCCCTCCTGCTCTGGCTCGGCCCGGCCATCCTCGCGGTTCTCGGCCTGTTCGCGGCTGTCTTTTCGAGCTTCACCCACGCAGCCCTGTCCTCGCCGATATCAGCCGCCATCCGCCAGAGCCCGGTCGACATCGACATCTCGCTCGCGCCGCATCTCGGGCTGCCGCTGGCGCTCTCCGTTCTGACCGTGCTGTCCGGCATCGGCATCTACTGGCAGCTCGCTCGCGCCCGCTTGCTGATGGCAGTCCTTTTGCGCTCGGCGGGGCGGGGACCGGATCACGGTTTCGACCTTGCCGTATCGGGTCTCGTCCGCCTCGCCGGCCGCATCACGCGGTTGATCCAGCCGGGGCGGCTCGAGATCTACGTCATCTGCACCTTCGTCTGCGTCGCGGCTATCCTGCTCGTTCCGCCCGTCGTCTACGGTGAGTTGCCGCGCCTTCCCGTTTGGCCGGCCGATGTCAGGCTCCATGAATGGGTGGTGTTCCTGATTGCCGCCGTCGGTCTTGCCGGCGTGCTCGTCGCCCGCGACAGGCTGACGGCGATCGTCTCGCTCGGCATCCAGGGTTTTGCCGTCTCCATCATCTTCCTGCTGTTCGGCGCACCGGATCTCTCCTTCACCCAGTTCATGGTCGAAACCCTTTCGGTGGTCATCCTCGCCCTCGTCATGACCAGGCTTCGCCTTGTCGCCGCAGACCGGCGCCCGCCCGCCCGCAGGATCTTCCACGCAGCGCTCGCGCTTGGCTGCGGCCTCGGTTTTACGCTTTTGCTGATGCGGGCGACGCAGACGCCGTTCAACGACGCGCTGACGGCCTTCTTCAACACCTATTCCAAATCGATCGCCCACGGCGCCAATGTGGTCAATGTCATCATCGTCGACTTTCGCGGCACCGATACACTCGGCGAAATCGCCGTCGTCGCGGTCGCCGGCCTTGCCATTCTGGCGCTCATCCGCATCCGCGCTGGCACGGAGCGCAAACTTGCCGCCAATGACCCTGACGCAATCGAGGCGGAGGGCTGATCGCGTGAACACCCTCATCTTTCGCACCGTTGCTCCGTTTCTCACCGCGCTGATGCTGCTTTTTTCCTTCTTCGTGCTGCTGCGCGGCCATAACGAGCCGGGCGGCGGCTTCATAGGCGGGCTGATCGCAGCCTCTGGATTGGCGGTCTACGGCATCGCTCGCGGCGTTTCCGCCGTTCGCCGTTCGCTGTTCTTCCATCCGCTATCGATTGCCGGCGCCGGCTTGCTGCTTTCGACGATTGCGGGTCTGCTCTCCATCTTCTTTGCCGTTCCCTTCATGACCGGGCTCTGGATCTATCCGAAACTTTTCGGGGCGGAGGTGCCGCTGTCGAGCGTCCTGCTCTTCGATATCGGCGTCTATCTGGTCGTGCTCGGCGCCATCACCTCGATCGCGCTGGCGCTCGAAGAAAAAGAGGTGGAATGATGGAGCCTCTTCTGGCGATCCTTGTCGGCCTGTTCTTTGCCGCCGCCATCTATCTGATGTTGTCGAAATTCTCGATCCGCATCATGCTCGGCGTCGCCATCCTCGGTAACGCCGTCAACCTGCTGCTCTTTACATCAGGCCGGCTGACCCGCGAAGTGCCGCCGATCATCCCGGCGGGTCTCGACGCCTTGCCCTCGGGTACGGCCAACCCGCTGCCGCAGGCGCTCATCCTGACAGCAATCGTCATCTCCTTTTCTTTCCTCGCCTTCCTGCTGGTGCTGACCTACCGCGCCTATCAGGACCTCGGCACTGACGACACCAGCGAAATGCATGCCGCCGAGCCAGAGGAGCGGCCGCTGCCGCCATTGGGGTATTGAGGCGGATGTCGGTGCGGATGTTCACCCCAAGGCAAGCCCTCTCTCGCGACAATCGAGGCGCCATCTGATGGCCGCCCCCACCGCCCCCGTCGATCTCTCCGCCGCTTTGGTCGCCGCCCCGGTTGCGATCGGTCATTGGCTCGCTATCCTGCCGGTTGCCCATTGCATCACGCTCGGCGCCATCCTGCTGATGGTGCGCGCCTATCCGCGGCTGCAGGGCTGGCTTGCCATATCGGGTCTTGGGCTCTTGGCACTGATGGATGCGGCGCTGCTGGCCAAGGTCGCTGCCGAGGGACCGCTCACCATGGTCATGGGGCGGTGGCTGCCGCCCTTCGGCATCGCCTTCACTGTCGATCTCTTCGGTGCGCTGATGGCGTTCACCGCGGCGCTTGCGGCTCTTGCCGGTGGCGTCTATGCGCTGGCCGACATGGGTGAAAGCGGCCGGCGATACGGTTTCTTCCCGCTGCTCATGCTTTTGATGGCAGGCGTCACCGGCGCCTTTCTGACCGGCGATATCTTCAATCTCTACGTCTGGTTCGAGGTGCTGTTGATCTCCTCCTTCGGGCTGATCATCCTTGGCTCCGAACGCGAGCAGATCGACGGGGCGCTGAAATATGCCGTACTCAATCTCATCGCCACGACCTTGTTCCTGGCCGGGGTCGGCATCCTCTATGCCACCTTCGGCACGCTCAACATGGCCGATATCGCTTCAAAGGCTGGGGATCTGCGCGGCGAGGCGCCGCTGATGACGCTTGCAAGCCTCTTCCTGCTCGCCTTCGGCATGAAGGCGGCGGCGTTTCCGGTCAATTTCTGGCTGCCTGCCTCCTATCATACGCCGCGCATCGTCGTCTCGGCGCTCTTTGCCGGCCTGCTCACCAAGGTCGGCATCTACGCGCTGATCCGGGTGATCGTCATGCTGCTGCCGGTGGAGCGCGAGAATTTGAGCTTCGTGATCGCGCTCGCTGCGGCCGCGACCATTCTGGTCGGCGCCCTCGGCGCGCTTGCCGAAAACGATATCCGCAAGCTGTTCGGCTATGTCGTCATCGCGGGCATCGGCAACATGCTTGCCGGCGTCGCCCTCGGCGGCCCTGGCGGGATCAGCGGCGCGGTCCTCTATGCGGTCCATTCCATGGTGCTGATGACGGCACTCTATCTTGCCGCCGGCGAGATCGCCCGGCGCGGCGGCGGCTTTTCGCTCTCGGCGCTCGGCGGGCTCTATAGGCAAAGCGGCGGTTTCACCGCGATCTCCTTCGTGCTCTTCCTTGCCGCCTGCGGCCTGCCGCCCTTTTCCGGCTTCTGGCCGAAAGTCATTCTCGTCAAGGCCTCGCTCGATATCGGCGCCTGGTGGCTGGCAGCCTCGATCCTTGCTGGGGGTTTTCTGACGACGATCGCCTTCGGACGCCTCTTCCTGCTCGCCTATTGGCGCCCTGCGCCGACCGTGCTCGCCCCATCGAGGACGTGCTGGCGCACCGGTCTGCCGCTCGCCGCGCTGACAGTGCTGGTCATCGGCTTCGGCATTCTGCCGGAACAACTGCTGCGATTGTCGCAATCGGCAGCGGCCGGTCTTGTCGATCGCCAAGCCTATCTTCATTCGGTTTTTCCGAAAGGAGACACGCGGTGACCGTCTTTCTCTTCAGCCTACTGCTGCTCGCCATCGGCTGGGTCGCCGTCACCGGCAGCGTTTCGCTGCTCAATCTTGTCTTCGGTCTTCTGCTCGCGGTCCTGGCGCTCTTCATCGTCCGCACACCCTTCGGCGACAAGTCCTATCCGCGTCGCATTTGGCCGGTGCTCTCGCTGGCCGCGCTGTTCCTGAAGGAATTGTCGCTGTCGGCCTGGAAGGTCACGCTCACGGTTCTCTCGCCCGATATGAAGCTGAAGCCCGGTATCTTTGCCTTCCCCCTGACGGTAACGAGCGATTTCGAGATCACGCTGCTTGCAAACCTCATCACCCTGACGCCAGGCACACTTTCCGTCGACGTCTCCATTGATCGCCGCACGCTCTATGTGCACGCGCTCGATTGTTCCGATCCCGAGGCGACCAGGCGGAATATCGCCAACGGTTTCGAACGCAAGATCATGGAGGCCTTCCGGTGATCACGCCCGCCGCCATCATCGCGGCCGCATCCTCGGTCGCCCTCGTCATCCTTGGCCTGGCGCTGCTTCTGACCGTCTGGCGGGTCATTGCCGGCCCGACATTGCCGGATCGTATCCTGGCGCTGGATATGCTGACCGGCATAGCGATCGGTTACATCGCCGTTATCGCCATCAAGACCGGCTTTTCGCTCTATATCGATATCGCCATCTCGCTCGGCCTCGTCGGCTTCCTGGCGACCGTCGCCTTCGCGCGCTTCGTGCTGTCGCGCGCCGACATCAACCCCCCGCCTTCTACCGCAGCGAAGGGTAGCGCCAAAAGACGCCGGACAGGGAGGAGGCGATGATGGATTATATTGTCGCTGCCGTCACGGCTCTGCTGCTGATCGCCGGTGCGTTCTTCGCGCTTTCGGCGGCGATCGGCCTCGTCAGGCTGCCGGATCTCTATACCCGCATGCATTCGGCCTCGAAGGCGGGCACTGTCGGCTCGGGCTTGCTGCTCTTTGCCGCCGGCCTTTATTCCGAAGATCCGATGATTCTTGCCCGCGCTCTTGCCGGCTTCATCTTCTTTCTGCTGACCGCGCCGGTATCTGCCCATCTGCTTGCGAGAGCAGCCCATCGTTCGGGATATGACCTCGGCGGTATCTCGGTACGCGACGACATGCGCAAGCGCTGACGGATATGCTGTTCAGCGACTTTACCAGATTTATGCAAAACTTATGCACAGGAAGCTGTGAGTAAAGCTTGATAGCAGCCCCCTCAATTCTTCGTTAGCTATTTTTTCTCAAGAAAAACGACAAATAATAATTGGCCTTTTGGCCAAACGATGGTATTTGAAAATGTAAGTAGAGTTCTGATTGTGAGTTACAATCGTACTGCTTCCAAGTCCCTCAGTTTTGATTTTTAATGTCTAACTGGGGCCATCGCCTGGGGCATGACGTAGTGGTTTTCGGTCAGCGCAGTATAAGAACAGGTCTCGGTCTTCGGAATCTAGGGGTGGATTTCGGTTTTTCGGAACAGAAGGTCGCTTCCTGTACTTTTGCTGTTCGCTTCTACGAGGAGGGTCTTTGACGCGTCAGTCAGGGGCCGTTTGAGCATGCTAACAGGAGAAAGAATATGACGGATATAGCGACCGGCAATGGGCCGGAGCTGCTTGTGGAACTGACGGCCGACATCGTCGCGGCCTATGTCAGCAACCACGTTGTACCGGTCAGCGACCTGGCCAATCTGATTTCCGACGTGCATTCGGCACTGAGCAACACGTCCGTACCGCAGCCCGCTGCGGCGATCGTCGAAAAGCAGAAGCCTGCAGTTTCTGTCCGCAAGTCGGTACAGGACGAGCAGATCACGTGTTTGGAATGCGGCGGCAACTTCAAGTCCCTCAAGCGTCACCTGATGACGCATCACAGCCTTTCGCCGGAAGAGTACCGCGAGAAGTGGGACCTGCCGACCGATTACCCGATGGTAGCGCCCGCTTATGCCGAAGCGCGTTCGCGCCTGGCAAAGGAAATGGGTCTGGGCCAGCGCCGCAAGCGCGGCCGCGGCTGAGCTTTTACGAAAGCAACCAACGACAAAAGCCGGGTCCTACGCCCGGCTTTTTTGTATTCATTCAGGACGAGGGAAAAATCTCTCCAGTATTTCGTGCTCTGCGGAGCAGCGCCGGACGCAGGAGGAGATATTGGAGACGTCCGGCCTTATGCTTGGCGCAAGAGGTGTCGGATGTATTCCTGTACTATGAGCAAATGTTAATATACTCGCCTGCCAAGGCAGTCGCTTTCGAATCGATCGGCTTGCAGGGCGTTTCTCAACGCCGATCAACTCCAATTACGTTCAAGCCGCGGCGCGGACCCTTGCCTCTTCCCGTATCCTGTTTACCATCGACCGCAGTCCATTCGAGCGCTGCGACGACAAATTCTCCACCAGGCCGATCTTCGAGAATATCTCGAAGGCGTCGAGGCCGGCGATCTCGGATGCGGTCTTGCCTGAATAGGTAGCAAGTACGATGGCGACCAGGCCGCGCACGATATGGGCGTCCGAATCACCCTCGAAACTCATGACGGGATTGTCGGGATCGCCTGCCGTATGCGTCACCAGCCATACCTGGCTAGCGCATCCCATCACCTTGTTCTCGGAGGTGCGCTTCTCGTCCGGCAGTTCGGGCAGCGCCTTGCCGAGCTCGATGACATAGCGGTAGCGGTCTTCCCAATCGTCCAGAAAGGTGAAGTCGTCGATGATCTGGTCGAGGGATGCCATGGAAAAGCCTTTCACCATTAAAGCAATTCCAGCGAAAGTGCGCACCGGCTTTGCATCCGGAATGCGTCAGGAACAGCTCTAGAAGTGCATATAGGTGAAAGACCAGCGGATTTGAACCGCTAAAGCAATTCCAGGAAAAGTGTGAAGCGGTTTTCCCAGGCAAAGCACCAGGTGGTTTTGCCCGGAGCTGGATAAAAAAAGCCGTGAGGGGTGGGCATCCTCACGGCGCAGCAACATGCTGAATTAAACAGGGCAGGCACGTCAGGCATGGGGCATCTCCGCGTCATGCGGACCACCGATGCAAGCTAGAAAACCAAAGGTGCTGCGGACGGAGTGCCCGCGAAAAATTTCGTCAGATCGCCGGCTTCGGCGTCGGCAGCGGAATTGCGCCTGTTACCACCGTCTCGGCTGTGGCGTCACCCTCGACCGGCGGGCGGTAAGGCATCGGCTGATTCAGCGCGGCCTTTGCCTCGCGCACCTTCTCCTGGATCGAAGGCGCAGCAAGGAGGGGCATGTTGAGCGCTACCGGCGTCTGCGGGGCGGCAAGTTTCGCTGTCGCCGGCGCTTCGTCCTTGAATTGGCTATCAAGGAGCTCATAGGCGACACGGGCGCCTTCACGAGCCCGGTAGCCGAGCGCCGTGAAGGTCTCCGCGCCCTTGGCGCAGACCTCGGGCTTTTCCGAGCACATGCCGGTCAAATAGTCGTAGGCGCCGCTTGCCGCGGTAAACGCATCGGAAAGCTGCAATTGCGGGCCGTTGGAGGTCTTGTCGGAACTCTCCGTGCTGAAGACGGAAAGAAGCACGAGCACAAGGCCAAACCAGAAGGATCCTTTAATCAGAAACCACATTGTCGTTGCCCATCCTGTTTCCCGCCCGGTCTTGTCGCCGAATCAGGCCGGTTGTCCGGTGTGATTTCACCCTACCGCCAAGTTGCGAATGCCGCTTTTCGAAACTCACGCGCATTTGCGGCAAATTTAGTTCAAATTTTAGCGAAGCGTATTTGAGCCGCATTTAATTCGAATGCGAGCCATTGCCGTTAAGCATCTGGGCAGCACCTCCTTGCAATTGCAGGGCTTTTGGAAGCTCGCCTTGCCACAGGAGTTAACGACATACTGAAATATGAGGAAAATCCATCGCTTACCTGCCATTAACCACAAAAGGTAAAGAGGCTTCCATATGCCTCAAAACGGGAATTTCGGCCCTTTCAGGCTGTGAAGAGCGCTTTTGCCTTATCCTTTCTTTAAGTCGCGGAGGCCTATTGTCCGGATCGATAGACAGCCTTTTTGGCGGGTATTGCGTGCGTGTATTGAGTGACATTGGCGGCTGGGCGACGGCCCTCGTAGACCGGGCAGCGACAAGCTGGCTTTCCCGGACGGGGGGCGGCGAAGCCGTGCGTCAGCGCGAGCTCGCGATCCTGCGCCGCCTCGTCCTGATGTCGTCGGCCGCTCTCGTTGCCGCTCCGATCGGGCTTTCCGCGGTCACCAGCCCCGCCGTCGCCTTGCCGGCCGGTGTTGCCATAGTTTGCGCCGCCTTTCTTTTTTCCGCCGTCGGCAGCATCGCGCTCGCCCGTCAGGGCTCGCCCGCCGGCATCGCCACGCAGTCGGCTGAGGACTTCTTCCTTACCGCCACCCCAGGCCTCGTCTTCTTCATCGATCAGCACGGCAGTGTGGTGACTGTCGGTGGCCGCGACCGGCGCGATTTCCTGGCCTGGATGCGTGATCCCAAGGGCAGGGGCTTCCTCGAGCAGGTGCATGTCTCCGACCGCATCCTTTTCCTGCGGGCGCTCGATCTCCTGCGCCGCGGCGAGGATGCTGCGAGCGTCGATCTGCGCCTCGACCGACCCTCGGTTTCGCGCGATCAACGTCAGTTCGCCTATCTGAGGATGGATATGACCGCGCGACGCGATGCAGACGGCGAGCTGGCTGCCGTCATCGCCCAGCTGCGCGATGTCTCCGTCGAGCAGCAGCTGCGTGACGAAGCCCAGAATCGCGCGGCCGATGCCGAATCGGCAAACGATGCCAAATCACGCTTCCTTGCGGCCGTCAGCCATGAGCTGCGCACACCTCTGAACGCCATTCTCGGATTCTCCGATATTCTCATCGGCGAATATTTCGGCAAATTCGAAAACGACCGTCAGCGCGAATATGTCGGCCTGGTCCGCGAATCCGGCGCGCATCTCTTGTCCGTCGTCAACACCATGCTCGACATGAGCAAGATCGAGGCGGGTCGCTACGAGCTGATCCTCGAACCTTTCGATATTGCAAGCTCCGTCAAATCCTGCGAATCGATGCTGGCATTGCAGGCCAAGACCAAGGGCGTTACCCTGACGAGCCGTATCCAGCGCGGCCTCGGCGAAATCATTGCCGATCAGCGCGCCATCCAGCAGATCCTCATCAATCTCGTCGGCAACGCCGTGAAGTTCACCGAGGCCGGAGGCGTCGTCTCCGTCGATGCGGCGGCGCGCGACGGCATTCTGAAGCTGACGGTCAGCGATACCGGCATCGGCATTCCGGCCGACAAGCTGGCATTGCTTGGCCAGCCTTTCGTGCAGATCCAGAACGATTATACCCGCCGGTTCGAAGGCACCGGCCTCGGCCTGTCGCTGGTCAAGGGACTGGTAGCGCTGCATGGCGGAAACTTTGCTATCGCCAGCCAGCCCGGCGAAGGCACGATCATCACCATCGAAATCGCGGTGGACGGCTCGGGCGCCAAGCGCGCCGAAGATGCCGGCCATGCCGCGACTGTCGAGTTTCCTCCGCGGCTGAAGGGCGCGGTCAATACCGGGGTAGAACTGGAAGAGGGGCTTTTCGATGGCCGCGCGCAAGCGAAAATCGCCTAAGGGAAAAAAGGGTCGGCAGCAGCCCGGCCTGTTGATAACAGGTGCTGCTGCTTTGGGTGGCCTTGGCCTGCAGGGCGCGTCGGTGCTCGGCGGTGTCATCGGCCGCAATCCGTCCGTCGCCGGCGGCACGATCGCCTTCGTGGTCATCTTCTCCTTCGTCGCAGCCAATGCGCTCTGGTATCAGCCGGGCTCGCATCCGCACCCGATTTTCCGTACCCGCGACCCGCAATCTCCGAATGTGCTCGGCGCCCGTCGCCCGGTCGAGGAACCGCGGGGCGACGTCACCACCTTCCGGATCGAACGGCCGGAGGACGCGGCCGCTACCAATGCGACACCGGCTCCCGCCGCGCCCAGTCAGCAGCCGAGCCAGCTCGTTATGGACATCCAGCAGCAGCTGGTGCGCCGCGGCCTCTACAACGGGACCCCCGATGGCATGATCGGCCCCCGCACCAGTGCGGCCATCCTCTTCTTCGAGGAGACGGTCGGCATGGCTCAGAGCGGAGATGCGACGCCGGAGGTGCTGGCCGCGCTGAAAACCGATGCTGCCGGTCCTTCGACGATACCCGCTGAAAAGCCGCATGAGGACGTAAGTTCGAAGGCCTCGACAGAAGATCCGGTCGCAGCCGCGATCCGCAGCGCCGAAAAGACGATCAAAACGGCTCCATCACCGGCAAAACAGGTTCTATCGAGCGAAATCGCCAATGTCGATCTGGTGCTGAAGATCCAGAAAGGTCTTTCCAACATGGCCTATGCCAATGTTGGCGTCGACGGCGTCGCCGGTGAGCAGACGCGCGCGGCCATCCGACATTTTCAGAAGCACTACAACCTGCCCGAAAACGGCGAGCCGAACGAGGCGGTGCTGAAGAAGCTCAGGGAAATCGGCGCGATCTAACGCTTAGCGACCGTCCGGCGCCGGCATGGATTGCCGCCGTCCACGTGCCGGTCTATATCGCGCCGATGAGATTGCGTGCCGACATCTTCATTTCCGCTCTCCTGCGCCGCGTCTTTGCCAGCGGCGATTTTGCTGCTGTCGAGAAGAAGGGCGCGGAGGAGGCGGGTGCGATCTTCATCCGCCAGCACTTCCGCGACGGCTTGGAAACGCTCTACGCGCCGGCGCCGCAGACCGCCTTCGGCGAGAATGAAGCCGCCGAGCGCTTGTTCGAGATCCGCCTGTCGCGGGCCGAGCCGGAATCGGTGCGCGCGATGCTGGAGCGCGAGCGGAGATTCGATCCCGATCTCTGGATCGTCGAACTCGAGGCGGAGGAATTGGGCGACATCATCCCGCTCGCGCGGGATGGCTGATGGCCGTTAAACTCAGCGAGACCGCCGCCCCATGACGCGCATGTCGCGTTGCGGCGGCGCCTGGCGGATGAAGCGATAGTTGGCCGTTTCCGGAAGCGCGGGCGCATCTGGCACTTCGGGCTTGTAGGTGTAGCGATCGGCGCGTCGCCAGGCTTCGACACGTTCGTGGCACTCTTCCGGGTCAAGAGCATCGAGCACCATCCAGCCGCGTGTGACATTGTGCTGTTGTTCGGCAAGGTGCGGATAGAGCTTTTCAAGCACGAAGACGGAATCGAGAAAGCCCATGCCGAGGCTTGTCAGCGTTGTGGCGAGCTGCTGGCCGGAAAGGTCGAGCATGATGCGCTCTGCAAGCCAGCGGCTGGCGGAAAGGGCGTCGGCAAGCGCGGTTGCGAAATGCGTCGCTTCGCGGGAGCGGGCAAAGCGTACCAGCAGCGCTTCCTGAATGTCGGTGAGCGTGCGCAGGCCGAGCCTGTCCTCGTCGTTGCGGCCGAGGTGACCGGCAAGGTCGAGGATGCGTTCGCGCAATGCCGCTTCATTGGCAACGCGCTGCTCCTCCAACGCATCTGCCTCGTTCGCTTCGCTCGGCATCGGCGAAAGCGGCACCGCCGGCGTTTCGGTGATGGGAGCCACCGGGGCGGCGGACCTGGGGCCGGCCTGGCGCAACGCCACCAAGGCATCGATAACCTTCGGCGAGAGCGAATCGCGGCTGACAATCGCCTTCACATGATCCTTGCCCTGTGTGCGGGCGATGGTGATCAGCGTATCGTCACTGATTGCCTGTGAAGCGGTAATGAAAGGTGCCGCGATCTCGATCGACTGGCTGCCGATGAACAGCGCCACGGCCGCGGGCATGTGCTCGCATTGGGACAGGGCGGCGACCGCCTGGCGCCTGGCCTCGTCGGAGGAGGCCTGGAACAAGGGCATGAAAAGCTCGGCAAACTGGCGCAGCTCGGATCGTGTCGGATGAGACAGATTCTCGAAGCTGCTGACAGTCGCCATCAACACCACGTCCTTTTTCCTGACGGCCAAGGGGCCTTCAAGGTCTCTAAACCGGTCACGCACAAGCACACCCTGAAAACGCAGAACAAGGGGAACCACGGGCCAATATGCGCTGGCGGAACGCATGTCAGACCATACGGTTATGAACGAATCCTACACCGGTACGGTTAATGCATGCTGAAGATTTTATTAAAATGCAACAGAAGTACACACGCATCGCGTGCTGCAGCATGATTAGCCGGAAATGTAAATTCGCTTGTTTTGAAAGGTCGTTGCGGCGATTGCGCATCGGCGGTGTTAGCATGCAAAAGCCAGGCGTTCCGCAGGTCGCGCAGCGGCTGCATTACTTTGGCAATTGTCACGACCGGGGCGTGATAAGCTCGAGTGCCGGAGATGCGGCAGACTTGGCCTCCACGCTTTTGGCGTCGATGCGCCCTTCTGCGCTGGCCGGCATCCAGCGCGTGGCGACGGCCCCGCCTGCTCCCAGGCCGAGACGATGGTTCACCGCACAGACATCGCCTGTCCCCTGCAATTGCGGCAAGGGTGTCTAAAATCTCCGTTGGAACCATGTCTGGAAATGTTTGATCGACGCAGGGGAAAATACGAATATTTCGTGGCGTATATTTGCAACACTGTCGCTCACGACGCGGCTAAACCGAGCTCATTATCGCCAACTGTATGAATCTATTCTAATTTTACGCCATCGATTCATGAAGCGTTTTTGCGCGGGCGCCGTGAAACCAAAACAACTGTCCAGGCGTTACAGACGAACAAGGTGAACTATGTTTGGCACCAAGCGAACATTAGTAAACTGTTAACTGTTATGTGTCTCAATTCGGATAGGAACGACGCGATTTGGGTGTTTGGATCGTTGAAACTCCGCATCACGGTATTTCGATCAGGTGCCGTGGGAAAGGCGCGGATGCCCTCGGTCCGGTTCATTCGGCATCGCAGGACGCGCCGGCTCGCAGATTGGCGGGCAGGGTGAAATCCATCGCAAGTTCATCCGTCTCGGGCAGTGCATGGAGACGAGAATGGCAATAATAGTCGCATTGGCAGATCGGCAGCCACGGACGCCGCGTCGCCCGGATAAAGAGCCTCGCGAAGGCAAGATCCTATGGTTCACCGGCGTTCGTTATGAGCGGCTGGCCGAGAACCCGAAACATCGCCCGGCGCCTGCGCCGCGCGTCAATAAAAAGTAATTCGGTTCAACCCTAGCGCGTGGCGAATTGTTCGCAGCCAGCTTCGGAGAGAAAGTTCCGTGCGGCTTCATCGAAACTCGCCTGCGGCGCCAGCGTCCGCAGCACGGCATAGCCATCCGGTCGTGCCATTTCCACCAGGATCGTCTGCTGCAGTTCCTGCGGCAGATTCTTGCGCAAGTCTGTCAGCTGGATCGGACCGCCCGCCAGTACGTCGAGCGCGCCGCCGACCGATGTCCGGTCGTTCATGCTGAAGACCTCATTGGAGGCACTGTCGTAGATCGCGATCGACCAGAAGGGTACATTACCCCTAGCCGTGAAATGCACCGGCGCATCCTCGACATCGAAAGAACAGACGGCGGTGCGCACGAACGGGTCACCGTTGGCAAGGCCGGCATCGTCATATTGGTCACCTAGCAGGTAGAAATTGCTGAGGTCGCCTTCTGCCTCTATGCGGGTCGCCGCGTCCTTGCCGGTGAAATGGGGCAGCGAAAGAATGATGACCAGATGCAGCAGCGCTGCGCCGAAAAGACCGGTGAGGACGGCGAAGAATATTCTAAGCATTGCCGCATCCGGTCTTGGTGAGCTTCGGCATGGCGAGATCGATCACGCCGGAACTGCCGGCCGTCGGCGTATCGAACAGCGTCAACACCAGCCGGAACGTGCCGGCCCGCGGCAGCGCCAGCCAATTGCCCGGCTGCGCGCCGGCCGATATTTCGATCGAGAAGCTGCTGTCGGGCTGGCGCAGCACCGTCCACGAGTTCAGGGCCGAGGGAAGCCCCGGTTTCATTGCCGCCGGATTGCCGCCATTGTCGGCGGTGAACAGGGTCCAGAGGCGGGCGGGGGGCGTCTGCCCGCTGATGCGGTAGCGGCAGTCCGCATTCAGCCGCGCGCCTTCGTCATCGACGCTCGCCGTGAAGGTCAGTCCCTCGGCGCTGCCGTAAAGCAACTTGCCGGCGCGCGCGCGATGCGACTTGGCATAAGGGTCGGCATCGACGGTCTGCAATGCCGGAAAGGCTTCCCAGGCGCCGAGCTTGATCGCCCCAAAACCCTGTGTCGCATCCAGTGCGTAGAGGGTGATCATGATCCCGCCGCCGAAAGCGACGATCAAGGTGACCAGGATGAAAAGGGGAAATCGAAACACGTCAATACCTTGGTAACCACATCGGGAGAAAGGGTTACCACTGATTCTGGCAGGGTGGAATGCCACGCCGGGAGATAGGCGCCGATCTATCCACGGTCACCGCCCGCGCGTGAATGCTGGCAACAGGCACACGCAGGCTATTCGGCGCTCGCGACCTTCTGCGGCGCAAGCGGGGCGGCGCTCTTCAGCTTCTCGCCGAGAGCCTTGAGGATGTCGGTCGATTGAACCGAGAGCATGCGCGGCCGGATGAGCTGCGGCAACCCGTCCTGCGGCTTGGCGGCGGCGGTCTTGGCGAGATCCTTCTCGGAGGACAGGGGATTTTCGATGCCGGGGATGGCGCGCAGCGTGACGCCTTGATGGGCGTAGTCCATAGCGCGCTTGAAGGTCATCGCCGGCAGCGAACCGCCGGTCATGTTGTTGGTCGAGGTGTAGTCGTCGTTGCCGAACCAGACGGCGCAGGTGTAATTGCCGGTGAAGCCGACGAACCAGGCGTCGCGATAGGCCTGGGTCGTGCCTGTCTTGCCGGCAGTCAAGATGCCGTTGTCGAGTGCCGCCTTGCGCGCAGTACCGACATAGGGAACGCGCGACAGCATCTGGTTCATATAGGCGTCGGCCTGTTCGGACAGCACGCGCTTCGGCGCCGGCTCGTCGTGATCGAAATCGTAGAGCACGTCGCCGCCGTAATCGAGGATCTGGGTGATGCCGTGGCGGCGCGACTGGAAGCCGCCGGCCGGGAAGGTGGCATAGGCGGTCGCCTGATCGAGCACCGTCACCTCGGACGTGCCGATCGGAATGGTAACGTCATCGCGGATCGGCGTTTCGACGCCGAGGTTCTTCGCCATCGCCCGGATCGGCTGGATGCCGAGCTTCTCCTTCGCGAGCCGTACGGGAACGGTATTGATCGACTGGGCGATCGCGGTCTCGAGCGTTATGCGGCCGGCATAGTGATTGGCGTAATTATGCGGGCTCCAGTTCCCCCAGGAGATCGGCGCGTCGACGATGGTCGTCTGCGGCGTCATTCCGCTCTCCATTGCCACCGAATAGGTATAGACCTTGAAGGAGGAGCCCGGCTGGCGCAGCGCCTTGGTGGCGCGGTTGAACTGGCTCTCGCCATAATCCCGTCCGCCGACCATGGCGCGCACCGCGCCGCCATTTTCGATCATCACCATGGCGCCCTGTTTCGCGTGATAGGCCTCGCCATATTCGCGTAGCGACGTCTCGATCGAATCCTCCGCCGCTTTCTGGATGCCCATGTCGATCGTCGTGCGCACGATCAAAGAATGCTGGTGGAAGCGCGGAGAAAGCCGCTGTACTTCGTCGAAAGCCCAATCGAGGAAGAAATCCGGCGATTCCACTTCGTTGCGGTCGACGACGGTCGCGGGATTGCGCCTGGCGGCGATCACCTGGCCTTCAGTCATCAGCCCGCTCTGTACGAGATTGGTGAGTACCTCATTGGCGCGCGCGCGTGCGGCCGGCAGGTTGACATGCGGCGCATATTTCGCAGGCGCCTTGAACAGGCCGGCAAGCATGGCGGATTCGGCAAGGTTCACGTCGGTGATGTTCTTGCCGAAATAGAATTGCGCGGCCGCGGCAGCACCAAAGGTACCGCCGCCCATATAGGCGCGGTCGAGATAGGTGGAGAGGATTTCCTTCTTGGAAAGGTTCGCCTCCAGCCACAGTGCCAGGAAAGCCTCGGTGATCTTGCGATCTATCGAGCGCTCGTTTGAAAGGAAGAGGTTCTTGGCGAGCTGCTGCGTCAGCGTCGAGCCGCCCTGCACGACTTCGCCGGCCTGGGCATTGGTGACCATGGCGCGGAACAGGCCGATGGCGTCGATGCCGAAATGGTCGAAGAAACGCCGGTCCTCGGTGGCGATGACCGATTTGATCAGCGAATCCGGCAGCTCGTCGATCGGTACGGAATTCTGGTGGATGACGCCGCGATGGCCGATGACGTTGCCGTAGCGGTCGAGGAAGGTGACGGCGAAGTCGCCGCGGTTGCGCCAGTCTTCCTTGGTGGCTTCGAAAGCCGGCTGGGCGAGTGCCAGCATCAGCACCATGCCTGCGGCGCCGAGCGTCAGCCCTTCGCCCGCCAGTTCGAAAACCATGCGCTTCCAGCCGCGAACGCGGAAGCGGCGGAAGAAGATGGTGGTGTCTTCCCAGATCTCGGCAGCGCGGAAGCCGGCGTTCCAGACGGTCGAATCGATCCACGAATCGATGCGCAGCAGAATGTGGCGGCTCTTCGCCGGCCGCTTGCCCGCGTCATTCGTCTCTTTTTCTGGCCCGTTTTCTGGGTTGTCCGGATCCTGCACGTCCTGTATTCCCGCCTGGTCGCGCTTCGCTCATGTCCGGCCGCCGGAAAGCGACGAAAGCGCGAGGCCCGCAAGGGCCGAAAAGCTCTCCGATACCAGGAGAGAGTTCTCCGGTAGCAGGCGCATGCTGAAGAATTGATTGATTTTGCGGCTGATAACAAGAGAGATACAAGGGCGGTCACGTGAATTTGCGGGCCGCTGTTGCAAGAAACGAACGATGCACGATCTGCCCTTCTGGAAGAGCAAGACGCTTGCCGAAATGACCACCGCCGAATGGGAAAGCCTCTGCGACGGCTGCGGCCTCTGTTGTCTCAACAAGATCGAGGAATGGGACAGCGGCGATATCTATTTCACCTCGGTCTGCTGCAAGCTGCTCGACGGCGAGAGCTGTCGCTGCTCCAGCTATGAGAACCGCTGGGACTTCGTGCCGGACTGCGTCCAGCTGACGAAGGAGAACGTGCCCGACATCGCCTGGTTGCCGCCGACCTGCGGCTACCGGCTGGTCAGCGAGGGCCGCGACCTCTATTGGTGGCATCCGCTCATCTCCGGCGATCCCGAAACCGTCCACGCCGCGGGCATTTCGGCCCGAGGCCGCACGATCAACGAAAATGAGATCGATATCGACGATCTCGAAGATTACGTCGTCGATTGGCCGCTGACCGTGGGTGAGGAGAAGGAAGAATAAGCGGGCTCACGATTGCACGGCTGCCAGGAAACGTCGCAGCTCGGTTTCCACATAATTCGCTACCGGCCCGTCTGCGCCAAAACCCCACCAGGTGAGCGAACCCTGCCATTGCGCCAGCATCAGCCGGGCGATGGTCTCCGGCGCCACCGCCGATCCGAAACGTTGCGTGATCGCTGCGGTCAGCGCCGCTCCCCAGGCCGCACCCCGGGCACGCAACACCGGATCGCGGAAGTCCTCGCGAAGTACCAGCAATCCCTCGCCATAGGCGGCGGCATCCTCACCGTAGTCCTGAGACAGGCCGACGAGCAGCGCGACTGCGCCCTCCGGCGTTTTCGGCGCCGTCTCGGCAAGCCGCGCCGTCTCCGCGTCCAGCCTGTCCCAGGCGTAAAGCAGTGCTGCGCGCAGCATCGCCGCCTTCGTGGTAAAGCGCTGCACCAGCGTCGAGCCGGAAAGACCGCTTGCCTTCGCCACTGCCGCAAAGGTTGCCGCATCCGGCCCTTCGGCTTGGATTAGCGCCAGAACCATGGCGAGAAGCTGCTCATCGGAAAGGGTGCGGCGGCGCGGCATGAAATCCCTCTTGCATTTGCCTCGAATGTAAACGATCATTCGTTTATATACAAGACCCCGTTACAGCATAAAGCGTTCTAGCGAGGAGGACGGAAAGATGACAGCGGACTTGCGGGAGAAGGTGGCTTTAGTGGCAGGCGCAACGCGTGGCGCAGGCCGCGGTATCGCGGTGGAACTCGGCGCGGCCGGCGCTACCGTCTACGTGACGGGGCGCACGACGCGGGCGCAGCAATCCGAATATGCCCGGCCGGAGACGATCGAGGAGACGGCCGAGCTGGTAACCGCTGCCGGCGGCAGGGGCATTGCCGTGCGGGTTGATCATCTCGTCAAGCAGGAGGTCGAGGGGCTGGTCGCCCGTATTCGCAGCGAGGCCGGTCGGCTCGATATCCTCGTCAATGACATCTGGGGCTGCGAGAAGCTCTTCGAATGGGATAAGGCCGTCTGGGAGCATTCACTCGACAAGGGCCTGCACATGTTGCAGCTCGGTATCGAGACTCATCTGATCACCGCCCACTACGCCCTGCCGCTGATGATCGAGCGGCCCGGCGGGTTGTTGGTGGAGGTGACCGACGGCACGGCCGAATACAATGCCACGCATTACCGGCTTTCGCCCTTCTACGACCTCGTCAAGACAGGCGTCACCCGCATGGCTTGGGCACATGCCCAGGATTTGGCAAAGCATGGGGCCACCGCCGTTTCGATCACACCCGGCTGGCTGCGCTCCGAAATGATGCTGGAGGCCTATGGCGTGCGAGAAGAAAACTGGCGTGACGCGACAAAGATACAGCCGCATTTCGCCATTTCCGAAACCCCGCGCTTCGTCGGGCGTGCCGTCGCGGCGATCGCCGCCGATCCCGACCGCGCTCGTTGGAACGGTAAGTCGCTATCGAGCGGCGGAATGGCAAAGATATACGGCTTTGACGATATCGACGGTTCGCGACCAGATTGCTGGCGCTACCTGGTGGAAGTGCAGGAGCCGGGCAGACCGGCGGATGTGACCGGCTACCGCTGAGGCCGGCCGCTACTTCTTGGGCGCGCTGCTGCCATGCGGAGCGGTTTGCGTCGCCGTCTTCATCTGGCCGGCGAACGTGCTTGCAGGCTTCGCCGGCAGCTTGTCCTTCTTCGGCTTCCGGGTCTCGCGATTGCTTCTCAATTGTCCCTTTGCCATGGGTCGGCCTCCTGTTCAGACGAAATCGAACGCTGCAATCTGCGCTGCTCTCACCTTGCTTGTCGGTCGCGACCGAAGGCAATGGAGACGGTGACCGAGAGGCGCTACGTGACACGGGGGGACACGGGAAGACCCGTGCCGGAAAGCCGGCCATTTGCAAATTCGCATCGGTCAATCAACGCCATTCTAGTGGCACACGACTGAGTTGTCACTAAGGCCTTGCCGCAAGAAAGCCACATTTCGGCACCCCGACGGCTCAGCCACATTGACGCTGGTGATAAACGCGGAGTGGTGCTTGATCTCCTAGAGTCACATATCCAACCGGGATATGCGGTAGGCTTTATCGGCAGGCGGCGCGCCTTTGCGCGGCAATCCCTGTATCGCATACCGGTTGCAGACGGGGGTGATCGGTTTTGGCACAGTCTTCGGCTTGCCGAAATGGTATTCGAGCGCCTTCGAGAGCATGACCGGCGATGTCACGCCCTCCTGGTAGAGCTTGATCAGCAGCATGGCCGCCGCGTTCAATCCCATTTCGTCGCCTGTCGGGATTCGAGCGTTGTAGCCGGCATCGTCGAGCACGCCCTGAAGCATGTCGAGATCGGATGAAGTCAGAAACGGCTTTTCGGAAGCGGAAGACATCGGTCCTCCTTTCGTCGAGGCGGGGGCATGAAAACCCTCAGTCGGCAGCGCCCGCGCGATGGCTGCCGCGGGTGCGACCATGCGCCTTTCGCCGAGGCAAAGCAACGGGATTCTTGCTGCAGATATCGCTCCGAATGAGGAGGAGCCCGCACCGGTCAGGGTGCGGGCCGTGAGGGTCATTCTGCCGCCTGATAGGCCGCCGGCCGCGCGGTCGATGTCCGAGGCCCGGCGGCTGCAAGCAGGGTGATTGCGACCGCCAGCAGCGCAACGAAGGTGATGCCGGCGACATAGGGATTCCAGCCGAAATTCGGTGCAGCGGCGAAGACCGCCGAGGCGGCCGCGAGCACGATGCCGCCACCGATCTGGAAGGCGGCGAAGAGCAGTCCGGAGGCGAGCCCCGATTTGTCGTCCTCGACATCCGAAAGGGCCGCGACCTGCACCGAGGGGTAGGTCATGGCGTAGCCGAGGCCGAGCGGGATTTGCGAGAAAACGACGAGCAGGATCGGATCGACATGGCCGAATGCGGCCACCCAGAAGATATAGCTGGCCGCCTGCAGGCCGACACCCGCCGCCATCAGGCCGGTCGTGCCGCGATTCTGGGCGATCGCCGCAAAACGTGGCGCCAGGAACATCACGAAGACGCCGCCAAGGGCAAAGCAGAAGCCGGTCGCAAAGGCTGACCAGCCGATGACGTTCTGGTAGTAGAGCGTCGCCAGGAACTGGAAGCCGACATAGGCGCCCTGGAAGAGCGCGGCGAGCGCGTTGGCGTGCCGGAGCTTGGCCCGGCGGAACATGCCGAGCGGCACCATCGGATCGGCATGGCGTGCTTCGACCACGAGGAAGAGCAGGATCAGCACCAGCGATGCCAGCAGCGAAGCCCAGGTTGGAAAGGCTTGCCAGCCGGTCGCCGCAGCATTGGTGATGCCGAAGACGAAGAGCAGCAGGCCCGGCGTGATCGTCAATGCTCCGGCCCAGTCGAAGGCCGGTCGCGGCCCGGTCCTTTTCGCGTCGGCGGGCAGCACCAGCGGCGCAAGAATGAGCGTCAGGATGGCGACAGGCGCGCCCATGACAAGCGTCGCCCGCCAGCTGAAGATCGTCGCCGCGCCGCCGAGCACCATGCCCAGCACGAAGCCGGCCGCGCCGGTGGAGGAGAAGACCCCGAGCGCCTTCGCCCGCGCCGTTCCCTCGCCGAAGACGGAGAGCAACAGCGCAAGGGCGGCAGGCGCCGTGAAAGCCGCGGCAATGCCCTTGATCAATCGGGCGGCGATCAGCGTCGGCCCGCTGTCGACGAAGCCGCCGGCGATGCTGGCCGCCGCAAAGACCGCCAGCGACCAGAGAAAGACGCGGCGGTGGCCGAAGACGTCGGCGACACGGCCGCCGAGCAGCAGGAAGCCGCCATAGCCGAGCACATAGGCGCTGACCGCCCATTGCAGCGACGTCGCCTTCATGCCGAGTTCGGCCTGGATGGCGGGGAGCGCCACGCCGATGGTGGAGACGTCCATGGCGTCGAGAAAATTTGCGGCGCGGAGCAGCAGCAATGCCAGCCATACGCCATTTGGCGATTTGGAAAGAGTCATCGAAATCGTTCCTTTTTGACTGCCGCCTCATCGGGGGAGGTTGCCGGGCGGCAGGGAACGAGAAAATGTACAGCTTCCTTTCCTATTGCAAATTGATAGTAGCCATGTCAGGTATTACTGGCGATGATGAATGATGCCACTCTTCGGAAGATCGACCTCAACCTCCTGCTCGCCTTTTCGGTGCTGATGCAGGAGCGTAACGTCAGCCGTGCCGCCGAACGCCTGCTGCTCGGCCAGCCCGGTCTGTCGGCCGCTCTGCGGCGCCTGCGCGAGGCGCTGGACGATGAATTGTTCGTGCGCGTCGGTCGCGGCCTGCAGCCGACGCCGCGCGCCCTTTCCATCGCGCCGGCGATCGAGGATGCACTGTCGGGCATCGAGCGCGCCATCCGCCCACAGGACGAATTTGATCCGGCGACCTGGCAGGGCGAGTTTCGCATCGGCATGTGCGACAATCTGGAATCGGCCTTCTTCGGGCTGCTTGCGGCCCGTCTTCTCCAGCTTTCGCCCGGTGCCCGGCTTATTGGCATCGCGGCGGAAAAGCGCGATGCCGCCCGCCGGCTGGATGAGGGCATCTTCGATTTCAGCGTCTCCGTGCACGAGGAGCCGGCCTCATGGCACATTCGCGCGCCGCTGTTCGACCAGGCCTCGATCTGCATTTACGACAGCGCTCAACTCGGGCTGAAGGCGCCGCTCAGCCTTGAGGAATTCGCCAATGTCGCGCATCTCACCGTCTCGTTCGAAGGCAATACCGCGACCAGCATCGACATTGCGCTCGGCCATTCCGGCCGTAGCCGCCGGGTGGTCGCGACCGTACCGCGCTTCTCGGCTCTGCCGACGGCGCTGAGGGCAATGCCCGCCATTGCCGTCGTTCCGGAATCGATCGGCCATTGCATGGCGCAATTGCATGGGCTGACGATCTGCGCGCCGCCGCTTTCTTTGCCGGCAGATCCCATCACGATGCTCTATCGCCGGGTGGACCAGGCAGATGTGCGTGCGCGCTGGTTCCGCCGTCTGTTCATCGACGTCGCCAGCGAGGCTCTCCAAGCTTCCGGGTGCAGCGCATCGATATCGAGAGCAGCGGCCTAAGGTAAATTCCAGCCACCGTATGCAGCGATTTGTCGTCGAAGCGGCGGGCTCTTTCGAGATCTTTTGCGCCGATCGAGACACGATCGAACGCGGACGGCAAACTCCTTCCCGTCGGAAAATCTTTGAGCAGGACCCTACTGCAATTGCGGCTTTCTCAGAAAGCTGTTGCGGTCGGCGGATTTGATGCGCAGCCATGCTTCCCGGCCGTTTCTCAGAATCCGCATCGGAATCTCGGCGCCGGCGGGGCCGCTGCTCCACACCTTGCGATAAAAATCGGCCAGGCCATCGATCTCTTCGTCCCGGATTTCCGAGATGATATCGCCTTGGCGCAGGCCGGCCTGGGCGGCGGGGCCGCCTTCGGCCACACTCATGACCACCACGCCGCCGTTGCTCTCGGCGGAGAATGCGCCGAGCCAGGGTCGTGGCGGCCTATTGACTTGCCCGCGGTTCAGCAAGTCATCCAGAATCGGCGTGAGCAGGTCGATCGGCACCACCATGTTGATATCGGCGGTCTCGCTGCCCTGGCTCATCTGCAGGCGAAGCGAACCGATACCGAGAAGTTTGCCGTCGGAGCCGATCAAGGCCGCGCCACCCCAGGATGGGTGGGCCGGTGCGGTGAAAATCGCCTCGTCTAGCAAATACTCCCAGTAGCCCGCGAACTCCTGCCTCGCGACGATGTTCGCCTCGACGAATTCGCCGATCCCATCGGCAAGCACCACGGGATCACCGGGCTTGGCCCCGGTGGCGTCGCCGAAAGCCACTGCCGGCGCATCGAGGACGCCGAGCGCCTGTACCAGGCCGAAGCCGCTTTCCTGATCATAGGCGAGGGGATGGGCAGGAACCACGCGGCCGTCCTGGGTCGTCAGCCAGACTTCTTCAGCTTCGGTGATGAGATAGCCGATGGTCAGCACCAGTCCATTGTCGCGAATGACCACGCCACTGCCCTCCCGGATGGTGCCCAGCGTCGCCGCTGTGAAGGCATCTTCCGGAATTGAGGAGCGCACGGCCACGACTGACCGTAAGATCGGATCAATATTCATGCTTTCATCCCATGGACGCCGGCACGAAGGCTGAAAGCCGGTACGTCCCAACTTGAATAGGTAAGAAGATGGATGGGCGGAGGCAAGGTTTGCCGAGCGGAATTTCCATGACGCATCACGGTATTATATTTTTGATGACAGGAGCAGTGTGCAACAATATACAGTCAATCCTATCAGGAAACGGACCAGCACGGATCACAAAATGAAGGACTGGCACCCCGATCTCAGTCGCAGCAGCAGTCCCCGTTACATGGCGATTGCCGATTTGATCGAAATGGATCTGCGAAGCGGGCATCTTGCTGCCGGGGACAGGCTGCCGCCGCAACGCGAACTCGCTAAGCGGCTAAATGTCGATTTCACCACCGTGGCCAGAGGCTATGTGGAGGCGCAAAAACGCGGACTCGTGGATTCGCATGTCGGCCGCGGCACTTTCGTCACCGGCGGTGCGGGTAGCGAGCGTCAAGGCTTCACGCTCGACTTGGCGCCCGATTCCCGGCGCGCATCCGTCGTCGATCTCTCGATGAACATGCCGCCGGAGCCTGACGATCCGGACCTGATTGCCCGCATGCGCGAGGGCATGGCGGCGGTGGCGGCAAACCTTGTCCCGCTTCTGCGTTATCAGGGTTTCGGCGGTTCCGGCATGGACAAGGAAGCCGCCGCCGTCTGGCTCGGCCGGCGCGGGCTCAAGCCGGCGCAGGAACGGATATTCGTCACGCCTGGCGCTCATCCGGCGCTGCTGGCAATCTTCGGCCTGCTCGCAAAACCGGGCGAGACCGTCCTTTCGGAGATTGTCACTTATCCCGGCATGCGCTCGATCGCCGCCCAGCTGCGGCTCAATCTTGCCGGCCTGCCGATGGATGGCGACGGTATCCTGCCCGATGCCTTCGCCAGCGCCTGCGAAAGGCTGAAACCGAAGGCGCTCTATCTCAATCCGACCCTGCAGAACCCGACGACGCTGACGATTCCCGCCACGCGCCGCGAGGAAATCTCGGCCGTTGCCCGCAAATATCAGGTGCCGATCGTCGAGGATGACGCCTACGGCTTCATTCCGCTGCAGGGCCCGTCGCCGCTTGCGGCAACAGCGCCCGATCTGACCTGGCATATCGGCGGACTGGCGAAATGCATTGGCGCGGGCCTGCGCCTTGCTTATGTCGTGGCGCCGGATACCAAGGCCGTCTGGCCCTTCGTCAGCGCCATGCGCGCCAACAATGTCATGGCCTCGCCGTTGAACATGGCGCTCCTCACCCGCTGGATCGAGGACGGCACGGCCGATGCGATGCTTCATTTCATCCGCACTGAAGCCGCCGCCCGCCAGCAGATGGTGGCGGCCGTCCTGTCTGCCGGCAGCTACCGCGCCGATCCGATCAGCTTCAACATCTGGCTGCCGCTGCTGAGCGGCTGGACCCGCTCCACCTTCGCCAGTCATATGCATTCCTCCGGCATCGGCGTACTGGCAAGCGATGCCTTCACCGTCGAGGGCTCCGCGCCCGAGGCGGTGCGGGTCTGCCTCGGCGGCCCGGTCACCAGGGAGAAACTGCAGGGCGCATTGGAATTCATGGCCCATGCGCTCGAAGGCCCGCCGGAGATGGCGGCTTCATTCTTCTGACAGATAGCCGGTCTGCTTGCCGCTGCGGTCGAATGCCGGGCGAAGATCGGATCGACCGCAGCGCCGCCTTCTGGCCTGTCTCGGCTTAATTGCGCTTGAGAGCTGCGATCGGCTTGTCGCCGGTCGACGGATGATCTGCGTCATTCTGACAAATTGATTGGTAATTTGCTGATGGTTTAGTTATATTGAATGCATACATTAATGGACATTGATTGCATCAATGTCTCACGCACGAAAGCGAGATCGTTATGGACACTGAATATCCTCCGCTTCCTCCGATGCAGACCGGCATCAGAGGGCGCTGCCCGCGTTGCGGCCAGGGGCACATGTTCAAGGGCTTCCTGACATTGCGGCCCGAATGCGAGGCTTGCGGCCTCGATTATTCCTTTGCCGATCCGGCCGACGGTCCGGCTTTCTTCGTCATCTGCTTCGCCTGCATACCGAGCGTGTTGCTCGGTGTCTGGCTGGAAGTGGCGTTCTCCGCGCCTATCTGGGTGCAACTCCTCGTCACCGGCCCCTTCATGCTCGCGACCTGCATTCCGCCGCTGCGGCCGCTGAAGGGCTGGCTGGTCGCCAGCCAGTATTTCTACAAAGCGGAAGAGGGCAAGCTTGCCTGACGCCTATTTCAGCGTCGCGCGCAGGCGCGGCGTCGCGAAATCGATGAGCGCCCGCAGTTTCAGCGGTATCAGCCCCTGCGTGGGATAGACGAGATGCACCGGTGCCGGCGGGGGCTCGAAATCCTGGAGCAGCGGCACCAGTAGGCCGGCCGTCTCGGCGCCTGCGGCCTGGTAGGAGAGGATGCGGGTGATGCCGAGGCCGGCGACAGTCGCGTCCACCGCGGCCTCGGCGGTCGTGACCGCAAGCCGTGGGCGGATCGGTACAGTGAGATCGCGGTTTCCCTCGGTGAATGTCCAACTCACCGTCGAGGCCATGCTGTCGAAGGTGATGCAGTCATGCGCGGTGAGATCGCTGGGATGCCCGGGTGCTGCGTGCCGGCTGAGATAATCCGGGCTGGCGTAGGCCGTGCGGCGGATCGCGCCGAGCCTGGTGGCAATCAGGTTACTGTCCGGCAGATTGCCGATCCGCAGCGCCACGTCGATGTGATCCTCGACGAGATTCGACAGCCGGTCGCCGAGCACCAGCCGCAGATTGATATCGGGATAGGCTTTCAGGAAATCCACCACGACAGGCAGGACATGCAATCGCCCGAAGACGATCGGCGCGGTCATCGTCAGCTCGCCCTTCGGCGCGCTATATTCGCCGGCGGCCGTCCGTTCCGCCTCTTCCACCCGATCGAGAATTTCCCGCGCCGCCTCCACATAGGACCGGCCGGCCTCCGTCAGCGCGACCTTCCGGTTGGTCCTTTGCAGCAGTTGGGCGTTGAGGTGTGCTTCCAGTTCCGAAACCTTGCGGCTGATGGTTGCGAGCGGAGAGCGCAGATGCCGCGAGGCGGCCGACAGGCTGCCCTGTTCGACGACGGCTAGAAGCACGGTCATGGCGTCGAGGCGGTCCATTTTATCCTTCCATAAATTGGTAGCATGCCTCCAAGATTAGCATTCTACTGCGCTCAAGTGGAAGGCAGTAAATTCGCCCACAGATGGTTCGAAGCGCCATCGCCAACCGTATCTCATCGATCAGAAGACCAGAGGAACCTGTCATGAAGCTCTACCATCACCCGCTTTCCGGCCATGCCCACCGGGCTCACCTGTTCCTGTCGTTGCTTGGCATCCCCTACGAGCTGGTCGAGGTCGACATGGCGGCGGGCGCCCACAAGACGCCGGAATTTCTGAAGCTCAATCCCTTTGGCCAGGTGCCGGTGCTTGATGACAATGGCACGGTCGTTGCCGATTCCTCGGCTATCCTCGTCTATCTCGCCCGCAAATACGGCCGTACCGACTGGCTTCCGGAAGAGGCGGTGGCCGCCGCGCGGATACAGAAATGGCTCTCGGTTGCATCAGGCGAGATCGCCTACGGGCCTGGCGCCGCGCGCCTGGTTACCATCTTCGGCGCCGATTTCCGCGCCGACGAAGTCATCGCTCGGGCGCACCGCATTCTGAAGCTGATCGAGGCGGAACTCGACGGTCGCGGCTTCCTGCTCGGCGATAATCCCGTGATCGCCGATATCGCTCTCTACAGCTACATCGCCAATGCGCCGGAGGGCAACGTCGATATCTCGGCCTATCCAAACGTTCGCGCCTGGCTTGCGCGCATCGAGGCGCTGCCGGATTTCGTCGGCTTTCGCAAGACCAAGATCGGCCTTGTCGCTTAAAGCCTTCGGGGCGGGATCGCCGCCCCGGTTTGCCAAAATGATCCCGCAAGGAGGACCGTGATGTCGGAACAGACAAAACAGGACGTGCCGTCACCCTGGCATGAGGGTGAACTCGCTATGCAGCGCAGTATCGGCGTTGTCGAGCGCATGGACGGACCGGGGCGGAATTTCGTCCGCAAGGCCATGCCGGAGCAACACCGTACCTTCTTTCCAATGCTGCCTTTCGTCGTGCTCGGCGCGGTGGATGCCAAGGGCGACGTCTGGGCGACAGTGCGGGCCGGGCATCCGGGTTTCCTGGCCTCGCCGGAGCCGGAGGCCCTTGACGTCAGCCTAGCGCGCGACCCGGCCGATCCCGCCGACGCCGGCATGGAGGATGGCGACGCTATCGCGATGCTCGGCATTCAGTTGGAGACCCGGCGGCGCAACCGGCTGAACGGAGCGGTTCACAGGACGGGTACCGAAGGTTTTTCGGTCAGCGTCGGCCAGAGCTTCGGCAACTGCCCGCAATATATCCAGCCTCGCTCTTCCGCCTTTGTCCGCGATCCCGGTACTTTGACCACGATTGCGCCGCTTCATTCCGGCCAGCTCGACGACCGGGCCCGGTGGATGATCGAAGGCGCCGATACGTTTTTTGTCGCGTCCTATGTCGATCGCGACAATGGCGAGCGGCAGGTGGACGTGTCCCATCGAGGCGGCGCCGCGGGCTTCGTGCATGTCGGCCCCGATGGCGTGCTGACCGTTCCGGATTTTCCCGGCAATCGCTTCTTCAACACGCTCGGCAATTTCCTGGCCAATCCGAAGGCCGGGCTGGTCTTTGTCGATTTTGAAACCGGCGACCTACTGCAGATGACCGGAAAGGTCGAAGTGCTGCTGGATCTGCCCGAGCTTGCAACCTTTCAACGGGCTGGACGGCTGTGGCGTTTCACGCCCGAACACATCGTATTTCGACCGGATGCTTTGCCCTTGCGTTGGAGCTTGGGTTTTAACCCTTGAAATGAGATACCGTCTCGAGCCGGCTTGCCAATCATTGTACCGATCGGTACAACCTCTGAGAACTAGTACAGGAGACCCGATGTCCAGCCTCGTCCCCCCCTTCACCCTCGAAACAGCCACCCAGAAAGTCCGCCTTGCCGAGGACGGCTGGAACAGCCGCGATCCAGAGCGCGTTTCGCTCGTCTATACGCCGGACAGCCGCTGGCGGAATCGCGCCGAATTCATCACCGGCCGCGCCGAGATCGTTACCTTCCTTACCCGCAAATGGGCGAAGGAATTGGATTACCGGCTGATCAAGGAAGTCTGGGCCTTCACCGATAATCGCATCGCCGTGCGCTTCGCCTATGAGTGGCACGACGACAGCGGCAATTGGTTCCGCTCCTACGGCAATGAGAATTGGGAATTCGACGCCGCCGGCTTGATGCAGCGCCGTTTCGCCTCGATCAACGATCTGCCGATCCGGGAATCGGAACGCAAGTATCATTGGCCGCTTGGCCGGCGACCGGACGGCCACCCCGGCCTGAGCGAACTCGGCCTCTGAAGCCAGGAAAGTCTACGGGTGAAGACCGTCTACGAACGCGCCGACATCGTGCCGCTGCTTGCCGAAGTGTTCCGCGAATTCGGCTATGAAGGCACATCGCTCAGCCGCATCACCGAACGCACCGGCATGGGCAAGGGCAGCCTCTATCACTTCTTTCCCGGCGGCAAGGAAGAGATGGCGGCGGCCGTGCTCGCCGATGTCGATGCGTGGTTCGAGCATGCGATCTATCAGCCGCTGAGAAAGGGTGATGCCCGTGAGGCGATTGCCGCGATGTGGGTGAACGTGGACGAGTACTTCCGTTCCGGCGGCCGCATCTGCCTCGTCGGCGCCTTCGCGCTTGACGAGACCCGCGCGCGGTTTTCCGCCGCGATCGGCGACTATTTCCTCCGCTGGATCGATGCGTTGCGCTCTGCGCTGATGCGGGCTGGCTGTCCTCGGGAGGAGGCGCAGCTATTCGCCGAGGAGGCCGTGGCCGGCATTCAAGGTGCGCTGGTGCTGTCGCGCGCACTTGATGACAAGCGACTTTTCATCCGGTCGCTGAAAGCCCTGGCGAAACGGCTTGAGGCTGCGATGCAATGAGGGTTGCCGGCGATTGGCGCCTCCGGCTGATCAGCCGGAAATTCGCCCGGCCGCGATCGGCTGGCCGGGACACTGGTCGCGCTGGGCGACGCTCGAGTGGGAGAGGCGGCGAACCGCGAAGGAGAGTGACAGGCGGCTTGATCAAGGACTGCCCTTACATCGCCGCCGCTTTGGATATATCTCTCAGCGTTGTTGCTGAGGCTGCTGGGTCGGGCGCGGATTTTCCCGTTCAAGGCGAATCTGGCGCCACTCGTTTTCCATCTGGTCGACGACGTGCTGGGGAATGGTGGTCTGCGTGTTGGCGGGCATCTGCATCGGAAGTCTCCTCTTTCGGGGTTAAGGCTTCAGGGCAAGAAGATGCATTGCACAAGACAAAAGGCGTGTAAATCAGTGGCTTAAACACTTTAAACGATTAAATAGATTTTAATCGATTAAGGCGGCTTTAACCATGATATTTGTGAGAGGCGCGGAATGGTTGTCCACATGGACCGGGTATTCTTTTTCGATGTGGTGCGGGATGAACTCTTCAAGGGAAATCTGACTCATCCTCAGGTAGTGGGTATCACCGCAATTCTCGATGCCTGGGAAGAGCGGTTTGCGCATGCCGACCCGAGGTGGCTCGCCTATATCTTCGCGACCGCCTACCACGAGACCGCCTATACGATGCAGCCGGTTCGTGAGACGCTAGCGGAAAGCGATGTACGCGCGGTCGAGATCCTGGAGGCGGCCTTTGCCGCGGGCCGGCTCTCCTGGGTGAGGACGCCTTATTGGCGGCCGGACGAGGACGGTCGCAGCTGGCTGGGGCGCGGCCTGGTGCAGCTCACCCACAAGCGGAATTATGAGGCGATGAGCGCGCTAACCGGTATCGACCTCGTTGCCGGTCCCGACCGGGCGATGGAAATGGACGTGGCGGTAACCATCCTCATCGAGGGCATGCTGCAGGGCAGCTTCACCGGCCACAAGCTTCAAGATCACCTGAATGCGACGACCGAGGACTGGGTGAACGCGCGCCGCATCGTCAACGGCACCGACCGGGCGGAGAAGCTCGCAAACTATGCGAAGATCTTCCATGCGGCGATACGTCCCGAGGCGGCGCATGGCGTGATCGCCCGGTTGAAGGCCTGGGGTTCGCGTGTTATCGCGCGGCTTGCCTAGAATTCTGACAGGAGCTCCCGCGTGATCCGCCATATCGTCTTCTTCACCGTGCAGGAGCAACATCTGGAGGAGGTGAGGGCAGGGCTATCAATCCTGACCGGCATTCCGCATGCGCGGCTGCTGGAGATCGGTACCAACGTGAAGACCGATCAGTTGGGCACCGAGATTGATCTCGTGGTCTATGGCGAATTCGACGATGAAGCAGCCCTTGCCGCCTACAAGGCGCATCCCGATTACCAGCTCTCGATCGAGCGTGTGCGGCCGCTCAGGGAAAAGCGGATCGCCGCCGATTATGATAGCCATGCGGCGGTAACGCGGCCGCTCTGAATTCGGCGGCAGCAATCATCAGGTTGATGTTTCACTGGAACTTCAAACGCATGGCCGGCTCTCCGGAATCAGGCGCTGCGAAATTGAATCAACTTCTCAGCCTTCGGACTCAATTCTCGAAAGAGCGGCGATAAGCGGTTCGAAAGATTCGCTAAAGCGGGCTGCCCGCTCACGGAGAACTCGGGCGCGGCGTCTGCGTGAGTGGAAGCAAAAATCCTATCCGCGGACGGTGCCGTGCATCACGAAACGACCGGGCTCGGCTCCGACGCGCGAGCGCCGCGCACCAACCCCATTAACATCAGCACGAGGATCATCGTCAATGCCGCGAGAGCGGCGCAGACAAAGAGCGCCGGGCCGGTGCCGGCCCGGTCGAGGATGGCGGTGAAGATAACGGGGGCGACGGCGTTGGCAAGATTTTGCGGCAGCGACAGCCGGGCCGATTGCAGGCCGAATTCGCGCGGCGAAAACAGCGCCAGCGGCAGCAATGCGCGGGCGACGGCCATGACGCCGGAGCCGAAGCCATAGAGCAGGATGAAGCCGATGAGCAGCGGCGTCGACGGGCTGGCGACCAGCATCATCAGAAAGCTGGTGACCATCAGGCCGATACCCATGGCCGCGCTGAGGATGGGATTGCCCCGCCGACCGAGCAGCATGTCGAGGAAGCGCGCCGAGATACCAAGGATGCCGCGCGCCGAGCCGAGCTGCAGCGCGAAGGCCGGCGAAGCGCCGGACTGGCGGAAGAGTTCGAGCATCGATGGGGCAATGCCAAAGCTGACAAAAGTCGATATCGTCGTCACGGCTGCAACCAGCAAGAAGGCCTTGCGCTGCGCCGCCCTCGATAGCGGCACGGGGGCGATTTCCGCCGCGCCGCCTTCAGCATGGGTTGCAATCGGCTTTGGCAGGGCAAAAAGATGCAGCGGCAGGCAGACGAATATTTGCAGGCCCGCGCAGACGACGAAGGTGAGACGCCAGCCGACCGCTTCATTGAGCAGGCTGAGGATCGGCCAGAAGATCGTGCTCGAAAGCCCGGTGAACAGCATCAGGATCGCGATAACGCGTTTGCCGTTCTCTCCTTCGCGCTCGACGACAGCGGTATAGGCCGGCGCCGAAAGGCCAAGCGCGCCGCCGACGCCGATAACGATCCAGGCGGCTCCATAGAGCACGATGCCGTTTGCGGCAGCGAGCAGAAGTAGGCCAGAAGAGAAGATCAGCGATGCGGCGGCGAGTACGCGGGCGGCGCCATAGCGGCCAAGCCAGCGGCCAGTCAAGGGACCGGCAATGGCGCTGACCATCATCATGATCGTCAGGCCGGCAAACACCACCTCGTTCGCCAGGCCGAGATCAGGCGCCACGACACGGCCCATGACGCCGAGCATGTCGAATGTCGTGCCCCAGCCGATGAGTTGGGTGATGGCGAGGACGATGACCGTCTGCGCCGAGCGGAAGCGGAAGGATTTTGGCATCGATGCTGGAACGGTTTGAAATGTGGGAGCGGCCGGAGCGTAACAGTTTCAATCAGGCGGTGAAAGATACGGTACTCGACCGCCGACGTTTTTCCTTGGCAGGCAGCAAAGATGGACATGAAACATGGACACGATTTCGGGGCTGTCGCCCATGGCAGGCGTGTCGGGAGCATTGACACGGCGGGACGATTCGGGAGCGGCAGCCATGGTGACATTCGTCGGGCTCTCGTCTTTAGGGACGGGGGCAAGTTCGCTAAGCCCGTATTTTCCCCACGAATGCTTGCCGCTGGAGCGATTTCCCATGGTGGAAATCGGTCCTCCGAAGGCAGTCGAGAACGGTTCTAAACACCCTGTGTTACAGCGCATTCATTTGCCATTCAGGTCGCGTGAGTACATATTCGGGCCAAGTTGGAATTACCTTGAAAGCGTAAGACATGGCCTTTCCTCTGAGCGTCGCAGTATTGGCCGCCGGACTGGTGGCATCGGCGCCCTCACCGGACGCCGCGGGCACTCTCGTCGTTCGCGTGACGGGCGATTGCAGCGCCGCCGCAGCCCAGGTCGTCGAGCAGACGGGCGGCCAGCTCTTGTCAGTGCAACCGGTGGGTGATAGCTGCATCATCACGGTTCTCGTGTCGGGCAATGGCCAGCGTCCACGCAAGGTGACGGTAAAGGTTCCGATGTAAGCGGAATCGGCTTATTCAGGACATGATCGATTTGAAGCGGACGAAGGCGGACCGATGCGCATCCTCGTAGTCGAAGACGACGTTAATTTGAACCGGCAGCTGGCCGACACGCTGAAGGAGGCCGGCTATGTCGTCGACCAGGCGTTCGACGGCGAGGAAGGTCATTTCCTCGGCGACACCGAACCCTATGACGCGATCATTCTGGATATCGGCCTGCCGGAGATGGACGGCGTCACCGTGCTCGAAAAATGGCGCGGCGCCGGCCGCGGCGTGCCGGTACTGATTCTGACGGCGCGCGACCGCTGGAGCGACAAGGTCGCCGGCATCGACGCGGGCGCCGACGATTACGTCACCAAGCCCTTCCATGTCGAGGAAGTGCTGGCGCGCATTCGGGCGCTGATCCGCCGCGCGGCGGGGCATGCTTCATCCGAGATCATATGCGGGCCGGTGCGTCTCGATACCAAATCCTCGAAGGCGACGGTCAACGGCACCGCGCTGAAGTTGACTTCGCATGAATATCGCCTGCTTGCCTATCTCATGCATCACATGGGCGAGGTCGTGTCGCGCACGGAATTGGTCGAGCATATGTACGACCAGGATTTCGACCGCGACTCCAATACAATCGAGGTCTTCGTCGGCCGCCTGCGCAAGAAAATGGGCGTCGACCTGATCGAAACGGTGCGCGGTCTCGGCTACCGCATACAAGCGCCGAAGCATGCGAATTAAGTCGCTCACCGCACGTGTGTTGTTGCTGACCACGGTGTGGTCGACGGTGGCGCTTGTCGTGATCGGCCTGCTGATTTCCACGCTCTACCGCAAGAGCGCCGAACGCGGCTTCCAGGATCTGTTGCGGGCGCAGCTCTATAACGTCATCAATTCGGTAACGATCGGTGACCAGGGGGCTTTGAGCGGCAGCCCGCAGCTCGGAGACCTGCGGTTTGCCCAGCCGAAGACGGGTTGGTACTGGGTGGTGGAGCCGCTCGGCACCTATACGACCGCCCCTCTGGTATCGCCCTCGCTCGGCTCGGCGCTCATTCCGGTTCCCTCCGTCGTCGAGGCGCCTTTCGATAAGAATTACGAGCGCTACTACCAGGTGACGGACGCCTCCGGGAACCGCGTGCAGGTGGCCGAAACCGAAGTGGTGCTCGATACCGACGGGCGCGCGGCGCGCTTCCGCGTCACCGGCAATGTCGACGTGGTCGAAGACGACGTGCGCACCTTTTCCCACAGCCTCTATCTGGCGCTCGCCGGCTTCGGCGTCGGCAGCCTGATCGTCAACGCGCTGGCGATTCTCTACGGCCTGAAGCCGCTTGACAAGGCGCGTGCCGCGCTGGAGCGCATCCGCGCCGGCGAGAGTGAACAGCTGAAGGGCGATTTCCCGCGCGAGATCCTGCCGCTTGCAAACGAGGTGAACGCGCTGATCGACAGCAACCGCCGCATCGTCGAGCGGGCGCGCATGCAGGTCGGCAATCTTGCCCATTCGCTGAAGACGCCGATCGCCGTTCTCCTGAACGAGGCGCGGGTGCTGGAAAAATCCCATGGTGAGCTGGTGCGCAGCCAGGCGGAATCGATGCAGGGACAGGTGCAGTCCTATCTGAACCGGGCGCGCATCGCCGCGCAGCGCGAATCCGTGCTGGCCCGCACCGACGCCGAACCAGCGCTGGAGCGGCTGGTGCGTGTCATGCGCCGGCTGAACGTCGATACGGAATTCGACCTCGTGGTTTCGCCGCCGCATCTCGCGGTCGCGATGGAGCAGCAGGATCTCGAGGAGACCGTCGGCAACCTCCTGGAAAATGCGGCGCGCTTTGCCAAGAGCAAGGTGCGGCTTTCGGCCGTCGAAGCCGGCGAGGATGTGAAGGGGGCCGAAGCGAGCGCGCGCCGCCACTGGGTGGAACTCGCCGTCGAGGATGACGGGCCGGGCCTGGAGCCTGACCAGATCCGCGAGGCGCTGAAGCGCGGCCGCCGGCTCGACGAAAGCAAGCCCGGAACCGGCCTCGGTCTTTCGATCGTCACCGAGATATCAAACGAATACCAAGGTCGGCTCGAGCTTTCCCGCGGCGAGTGGGGCGGGCTGAAGGCAAAGCTTATCCTGCCCGGCGTCACAAAGGATGTTGCATGAGCAACTACTTGATGTCACAAAGATAGTGGCAAATGTATAGCATGCTTTGCCTTAATGCTGACACGGGGACGCTGCACTTCGATCGGCTGAATTTGACCCCTGATCGTGGTTCGACGCAATGATTTTACGCTCGCAAGGCATGATCGTTTCTGCCCTTCTCGTCGCCGTCGCGCTGTCCGGCTGCGTGACGACGAAAGGCGCCGGTTCACGCGGCCTTTTTTCCAGCAAGCCCTCCGCATCGGCCGCTTTCATCACCGCGCTGCAGGGCGGCCTCGTCGGCCGGAGTGGTGTGACGCTAAGCGACAGCGACAAGCAGAGAGCGCTCGAGGCGGAATATCGGGCTCTGGAGGGAGCCGCCGTCGGTCAACCGATGCTCTGGACCGGCAAGGACATCAGCGGCAAGGTTGTTGCGGCAGCACCCTATCAGGTCGGCTCGCAGAATTGCCGCCAATATACCCATACTCTGACCGTCGACGGCAAGGATACCGTGGTGCGTGGCGCCGCCTGCCGCAACGAAGACGGCAGCTGGTCGCCGCTTGGCTAAACTGGGTTGATATCTGGGTGGTTTCGGCTCTCAATTGCGGCCAATAGCCTCAAATCTTCGTCATTCCGGCTTTGGCAGTTGGAATGACGTCGCGCTTCAAGTATTTGGGCCGGTATGCTGTTCTGGATTCTCGTTGCCGTTCTGACGGCAGTCGTCGCCGCTGTCCTGCTCTACCCCCTTCTGCGCGGAGCGAAGGCGGCGGAGAATAGCCGCGCAGGCGAGGCTGCCGTCTATCGCGATCAACTGCGCGAACTCGACCGGGATCTCAATGGCGGCCTTATCACGCCGGAGGAGGCTGATTATGCCAGGGCTGAAATCGGCCGGCGGCTGATTGCCGTCTCCGCCGATGAGCCGGGGGGGGCGCCGAAGGCGGCACGACATCACCGTTTCACCGAGGCTTTTGTCCTTTTGCTTCTGCCGGTTCTTGGGCTCTGTCTCTATTTGACGACGGGCCGGCCGGACCTGCCCTCGCAACCGCTGGAAGCGCGGCTGGAAAACCCCGGCAACGATGTTGCCGTGCTGATCGCCAAGGCGGAACGACATTTGGCGCAGAATCCCGATGACGGCAGGGGTTGGGATGTGCTGGCGCCGATCTATATCCGCACGATGCGGGTGAACGACGCGCAGACCGCCTACCGCAATGCGATCCGCCTTCTCGGCCCGAGCCCGATCCGCCTCGACGGCCTTGCCGAGACGCTGATGGCGCTCTCCGATGGCGTGGTGACGGAAGAGACGCGTCAGGTGCTCGAACAGTCGCTGAAGCTGGAACCGGACAATCCCCGTGCCCGCTTCTACATCGCCCTTGGCATGGAGCAGGCGGGACGGCCCGACGACGCGCGCCAGGCCTTCGAGGCGCTGGCGAAACAATCGCCGGCCGATGCGCCCTGGCTGCCGCTTGTCAACGAACACATCGCCATGAATGGCGGCGCGCCGGCAGGCGCCAATCCTGTCACTCCCGGTGCAGGGCAGGCTGCTCCCGGCAACCCCACGCAGCAAGATGTGGCGGCGGCTGAGAACATGAGCGCCGGCGACCGGCAGCAGATGATCCGCGGAATGGTCGAAAGCCTTGATGCCAAGCTCAGCCAGGATCCGAATAATTTCGAGGGTTGGATGCGGCTTATCCGCTCTTATGCGGTATTGAACGACAAGGATCGCGCCACCGATGCCCTAAAGCGTGGGCTCGCGGCCTTTCCGCCTGCCGGCGAACAGGGCAAGCAGCTTCTGGCGCTCGCCAAGGAGCTCAACATAGCCACGGAGGGACAGACCGAATGACCCGCAAGCAAAAGCGCCTTGCTGTGATCGGGGGCGGTGTGAGCTTCATCATCGCGGCCGTGCTGCTGGTCATGTTCGCCTTCAGCCAGTCGGTCGCCTATTTCTACATGCCGGCGGATCTCGCAAAGACGCCGGTGGCGCCGGAAACGCGCATCCGGCTCGGCGGGCTGGTGGGTGAGGGCAGCGTCGTGCGCGGTACCGGCTCGACCGTGGAATTTGCCGTCACCGACGGCAGCACCAATGCCGTGAAGGTCAAATATACGGGCATCCTCCCTGATCTCTTCCGCGAGGGTCAAGGCGTCGTCACGGAGGGCATGTTCGCCGCCGGGACGAATATCTTCATCGCCGACACCGTGCTTGCCAAGCATGATGAGACCTACATGCCGAAGGATGTGGCCGACAGGCTGAAGCAGCAGGGGCTGTGGAAGGAGGGCCAAGGGGCAGAAGGCAAAGCGCAGGAAGCGAAGGCGACGCCATGATCATCGAGATCGGCCATTACGCGCTGGTGCTGGCGCTGGCAACGGCGCTCATCCTTTCGGTCGTGCCGGTGATCGGCGCCCGCCGGCTCGATCGGGCGATGATGGATGTGGCCACCGTCGGCTCGCTTGCGATGTTTGCGCTTGTCGCCTTCTCCTTCGGCGTTTTGACCTATGCCCATGTCGTTTCGGACTTCTCGGTGGAGAACGTCTGGGAGAATTCGCATTCGCTGGTGCCGCTGATCTACAAATATTCCGGCGTCTGGGGCAATCACGAGGGATCGATGATGCTCTGGCTGTTGATCCTGACGCTGTTCAGCGCGCTGGTCGCACTCTTCGGGCGCAATCTGCCGGAAACGCTGAAGGCCAACGTGCTGGCCGTGCAGGCCTGGATTTCGGTCGCCTTCACGCTCTTCATCCTGCTGACTTCCAATCCCTTCCTCCGGCTCGACCCGGCACCCGCCGAGGGCCGCGATCTCAATCCGGTGCTGCAGGATGTCGGTCTGGCGATCCACCCGCCACTGCTCTATCTCGGCTATGTCGGTTTCTCCATTTGTTTCTCCTTTGCCGTCGCCGCCCTCATGGAAGGGCGGATTGACGCCGCGTGGGCGCGCTGGGTGCGGCCCTGGACGCTCGCTGCCTGGACCTTCCTGACGCTTGGCATCGCCATGGGCTCCTACTGGGCCTATTACGAACTTGGTTGGGGCGGCTGGTGGTTCTGGGACCCGGTGGAAAACGCCTCCTTCATGCCGTGGCTCGCCGGCACCGCGCTTCTGCATTCGGCCCTCGTCATGGAAAAGCGTGAGGCGCTGAAGATCTGGACGGTGCTGCTGGCCATCCTCACTTTCTCGCTGTCGCTGATGGGCACGTTCCTGGTGCGCTCCGGCGTGCTGACTTCGGTCCATGCCTTTGCCAGCGATCCGAGCCGCGGCATTTTCATCCTCTGCATCCTGCTGATCTTCATCGGCGGCGCGCTGTCCCTGTTTGCCTTCCGCGCACCGCGGCTTTCGGCCGGCGGGTTGTTCGCGCCGATCTCGCGCGAGGGCGCGCTTGTTGTCAACAATCTGATCCTGACGGTCGCCTGCGGCACGGTGCTGACGGGCACACTCTATCCGCTGTTGCTGGAAACGATCACCGGCGACAAGATCTCCGTCGGGCCGCCCTTCTTCAACATGACCTTCGGCCTGCTGATGGCACCGCTCATCTTCATCGTGCCCTTCGGGCCGCTGCTCGCCTGGAAGCGCGGCGATCTGCTCGGCGCATTGCAGCGCCTCTACGTGGTGGCGGGGCTGGCCTTCGCAGCGGCGGTGATCTTCTTCTATATCGAACATGGCGGGCCGGTGCTTTCGGTGCTCGGGCTTGCGGCAGGGCTGTTTCTGATCCTTGGTGCGGCCGCCGATCTCTGGTACCGCGCCGGCATCGGCAAGGTTGCAGGCGGTGTTGCCTGGCGCCGGCTTAGCGGCCTGCCGCGCTCTGCCTTCGGAACGGCGCTCGCCCATGCCGGCCTCGGTGTCACCGTGCTCGGCATCGTCGCTGTCACGACCTTTCAGACCGAGCACGTCATCGAAATGAAACCCGGCGAGACGACGGACGCCGGTGGCTACAGCCTGAATTTCGACGGCATCCAGCCGGGCAGAGGGCCGAACTATACAGAGGATCGCGGCCACTTCACCGTCCGGCGCGCAGGCGTCGCGGTCGCCGACACCTGGTCGGCCAAACGCCTCTACACCGCCCGCCAGATGCCGACGACGGAGGCAGGCATCCTGACCTTCGGGCTCAGCCAGCTCTACGTCTCGCTCGGCGACGCCACCAAGGACGGCGGCATCGTCGTGCGCATCTGGTGGAAGCCTTTCATCCTCTGCATCTGGGGCGGAGCGCTGATCATGGCTTTCGGCGGCCTCGTCTCACTCTCCGACCGGCGGCTAAGGGTCGGCGCCCCGCGCAGGAAAGCAAAACCGGCAGCGCCTGCGATGGAGCCGGCGGAATGATGCGGCGTCTCCTCCTCACGTTGGCTTTGCTGCTGGTGGCCGCACCCGCCTTCGCCGTCAATCCCGACGAAGTGCTGGCCGATCCGGCATTGGAAGCAAGAGCGCGCACCCTTTCGGCAGAATTGCGCTGCATGGTCTGCCAGAACCAGTCGATCGACGATTCCAATGCCGATCTCGCCAAGGATCTGCGCCTTTTGGTGCGCGAGCGCATCACCGACGGCGACAGCGACGAGGCAGTGCTGAACTATATCGTTTCGCGCTACGGCGAGTTCGTGCTGCTGAAGCCGCGGTTCAGCACGAAGACGCTGCTGCTCTGGGGCGCGCCGGTTCTACTGGTGCTTACCGGCGGGCTTTCTCTGATCGCCTTTGCGCGCAGGAGGACCGGCAAGCCGACGGGCAGCAAGCTGACAACGGACGAGCAGGCGCGACTGAGCGAGCTTCTCGACAAGTGAGGCCCGAAGCCGCGGTCGTCCGTTGTGACGGACCCGGAAGCAAACATTACGAACTTTTCATTGGCCGGACAGTTCGCAGTAAGGTGGGGCATCCTATATCTCTATTCATCGACTGATCCGGCGTCGCCGGTCTGAAGATCTAAGAACAAGAGAAGGTGCTCCAATGCTCAAGAATTTCAACGGACGTCCGTCCTTCGCCACTGTGCTCAAGGCTTCTACCGTCGCCGGTATCGCAGCCGCTGTGCTCGCAACCGGCGTTCCGCTCGAAATCACCCGGTCTTATGCTGAAGCCGTCAAGGTTCAGGCGCCTGCCGTTCCGAGCTTCGCCAATGTCGTCGACGCCGTATCGCCGGCCGTCGTTTCCGTCCGCGTCGAAAACCGCGTCAATCCCGTCGCCGACAATGACGGCTTTTCCCTCGACGGCCGCGGCTTCGACGATCTTCCCGACGATCATCCGCTGAAGCGCTTCTTCAAGCAGTTCGGCCAGGACCCGAATGACCAGCAGAGCCATCCGCGCCGCTTCGGCCAGAATGGCCCGAATGGCGGTCCGAACGGCCCGGGCGGCAAGGGTCGCCTCCGCCCGGTTGCTCAAGGGTCCGGCTTCTTCATCTCCGAGGACGGCTATATCGTCACCAACAACCATGTCGTTTCCGATGGCCAGGCCTTCGTCGCGGTCATGAATGACGGCACCGAACTCGATGCCAAGCTGATTGGCAAGGATCCGCGCACCGACCTCGCCGTTCTGAAGGTCGATGGCAAGGGCAAGAAGTTCACCTACGTCAACTGGGCCGACGACAACAATGTCCGCGTCGGCGACTGGGTCGTTGCCGTCGGCAACCCCTTCGGCCTCGGCGGCACGGTGACGGCGGGTATCGTCTCGGCCCGTGGCCGCGACATCGGCTCCGGCCCTTATGATGACTACCTTCAGGTGGACGCCGCTGTGAACCGCGGCAACTCCGGCGGCCCGACCTTCAACCTCAGCGGCGAAGTCGTCGGCATCAACACTGCGATCTTCTCACCATCCGGAGGCAGCGTCGGTATCGCCTTCGCCATTCCGGCCTCGACCGCCAAGGATGTCGTCGCCGACCTGATGAAGGACGGCCAGGTGTCGCGCGGCTGGCTGGGTGTCCAGATCCAGCCTGTCACCAAGGATATCGCCGAATCCATCGGCCTTTCCGAGCCGAGCGGCGCACTCGTCGTCGCCCCGCAGGCCGGATCGCCGGGTGACAAGGCGGGCATGAAGGCAGGCGACGTCGTCACTGCTCTCAATGGTGAGACGATCAAGGATGCGCGTGACCTCAGCCGTCGCATCGGCGCAATGCAGCCTGGCAGCAAGGCCGAGCTTTCGGTCTGGCGCGCCGGCAAGGCGCAGTCTCTCACCGTCGAACTCGGCACGTTGCCGGCCGACCAGAAGGAGGCGTCCGCCGACGACAACAACCAGCCGCAGCAGCCGGAGGCGCCGGCTTCCGAGAAGGCTCTCGCCGATCTCGGCCTGACAGTTGGTCCCTCTGACGATGGCAAGGGTCTGGCGATCACCGGTATCGACCCTGACTCAGACGCTGCCGACAAGGGCATCAAGGAAGGCGAAAAGATCACCTCAGTCAACAATCAGCAGGTCTCCACCGCCGCTGATGTCGTCAAGGTGCTGAACCAGGCCAAGAAGGACGGCCGCACCCGCGCCCTCTTCCAGATCCAGTCCAGCGAAGGAAGCCGTTTCGTAGCGCTTCCGATCAACGGCCAGGGCTGATCCTTAAGAAAACAGCAGCCGTGCGGAGGAAACTCCGCGCGGCTCGATTCTTCTGACCTTTCAAGGATGATCGTGATGAGCGCCGCCCCGCAGGAACACGCTTTGAGCCTTGCCGAAACACAGCCGGCGGGTAATGTCGGCCGCATGAAGATTCTCATCATCGAAGATGATCTCGAAGCAGCAGTCTACCTCACGAAGGCCTTTCGCGAGGCAGGCATCGTTGCCGATCACGCCAGCGATGGCGAGGCCGGCTTGTTCATGGGATCCGAAAATACCTACGACGTCATCGTCATCGACCGCATGCTGCCGCGACGCGATGGGCTCTCCGTCATCAGCGAGCTGCGCCGGAAGGCCATCCATACGCCGGTCCTCATCCTCTCCGCCTTGGGACAGGTTGACGACCGCGTCACCGGTCTTCGCGCCGGCGGCGACGACTACCTGCCGAAACCGTATGCGTTCAGCGAATTGCTGGCGCGTGTCGAGGTGCTCGGCCGCCGCAAGGGCACGCCGGATCAGGACGTCGTCTACCGCGTCGGCGATCTCGAACTCGACCGGCTTTCCCACGAGGTGCGCCGCGCCGGCAAGGAGATCCTGCTGCAGCCCCGCGAGTTCCGTCTGCTCGAATATCTGATGAAGAATGCCGGGCAGGTGGTGACCCGCACCATGCTTCTCGAAAACGTCTGGGACTACCATTTCGACCCGCAGACCAACGTCATCGACGTGCATGTCTCGCGCCTGCGCTCGAAGATCGAAAAAGACTTCAGCCAGCCGCTCCTGAAGACGATCAGGGGCGCGGGGTATATGATCAAGGATGAGGGATGAGCCGCTTCAGGGTTCTCTTCAAATCCACCGCAGTCCGCCTTTCGGCACTCTACATCCTGCTTTTTGCCATCTGCGCCGCGACGCTCGTCTTTTATGTGACGGCGATGTCGGAACGGCTGCTGACCGGCCAGATCCGCGACGCCGTCAGGCAGGAGGTGGAGCAGGTGCAGCGCGCCTATGACACCGGCGGCATGAACCTTCTTCTGCGCACCATGGAGCGGCGCGCCCGTCAGCCGGGCGCCAATCTCTACATCATCGCTGGTCCCTCCGGCGATATCCTTGCCGGCAACGTCGCCTCGGTCGAGCCTGGTGTCTTCGAGGAGATCGGCTGGACGTCCGCTCCCTTCGCCTATCAACGCTATACGGACGGCGGCGGCGTCGAGCGCCGCCACAGGGCGATCGCCAATATCTTCGTCCTCGACAATGGCCTCAGAATCCTCATTGGCCGCGACCTCGGCGATCCCGAACGTTTCCGTCTGCTGGTGCGCCAGGCGCTGATGATAGCTTTGGCGATCATGGGGCTCGGGGCGATCATCATCTGGTTCGCCATCGGGCGCAATGCGCTGAAACGTATCGATCGCATGTCGGATGCCAGCAAGAAGATCATGGCCGGCGATCTCTCGCAGCGCCTGCCGGTCGGCGGATCCGGCGATGAATTCGACCGGCTTTCGATGTCTTTGAATACCATGCTGGAGCGCATCGAGAAGCTGAACGAGGGCTTGCGGCAAGTCTCCGACAATATCGCCCACGATCTCAAGACTCCGCTGACGCGCCTGCGCAACAAGGCGGCGGATGCGCTCGACATGGGTGATGGCGAGACGCGGCGTGTGGCGCTCGAAGGCATCATTTCCGAATCGGATCAATTGATCCGCACCTTCAACGCGCTGCTGATGATTTCCCGCGTCGAGGCGGGATCGGTCGCGGCGGAAATGTCGCCTGTGGAGCTTTCGGCCATCGTCTCCGATAGCGCCGAGCTTTACGAGCCGGCGGCGGAAGAAGCCGGGCTCGGCCTGAGCTCCAGCATCGAACCGGATGTGGAGGTGCAGGGTAATCGTGAACTGATCGGTCAGGCGATCTTCAATCTGCTCGACAATGCCATCAAATATTCCTCCGATACGCAAGGCGCAGGCGTGGTGTCGTTGAAACTTGCCCGCCGCCCTGATGGCATCTGCCTTTCGGTGGTCGACCATGGGCCGGGCGTTCCGGCCGACAGGCGCGACGACGTGGTGAAGCGCTTCGTTCGCCTTGACGAAAGCCGCTCGAAGCCCGGCACGGGGCTCGGGCTTTCGTTGGTGGAGGCGGTGATGGAGCTGCACAACGGCCGGCTGGAGCTCTCCGATACCGATCCCGACAAGCCCGAACAGCGCGGATTGACCGTCAGCATGATCTTCCCGGCCCAGGCTGCCTGATCTCTTCCCCCGAAACACCATCGGCTGAATCGCGTATTGGCGGTTTACCGCCGAGACCCTAGTTTAATGCCGATCGAAGGAGGCGTCCCCGCGATTCTGCGGGCCTGTTTCCTTCAGCGGTAAGGCAGGGAGAGCGCATGCTGACGAAATCGACGCATGGCCTGAAGGATGTGGCCGAAGGGCTGCTGCGTCCGCTGAACCAGGCGGAGCTGAAACTGGCGCTGGCCGACCTTCAGGAGGCCGGCAAAAGCGAGCCGTCGGTCGCCGCGATGCTGAAGACGGAGGGCCCGTTGCGCGATTTCATCGCGGCGGTGCTGACGCTGTCGCCCTATCTGCGAGACATCGTCAATCTCGACCCTGCCGTCCTTGCCGGCGCCATCGGGCAACCGCTGGAACCACAGATCGAGGCGCTGGTCGCCGAGGCGCGCGATTGCTGGCGGCCGGACGACGACGGTGCTGCACCGGCAGAATCCGTGGTGATGAGCAGGCTGCGTATCATCAAGCGCAAGGTGGCTTTCCTCGTCGCGGTCGCCGATCTCTCGCGCATCTTCGACGGGCGGGCGACGACGGGCTGGCTGAGCGAGCTTGCTGCGGCGTCTGTTGCCGCCGCGATCGACCATCTGCTGCTGGCTGCACATGAGGGCGGAAAGCTGAGGCTCAGAAATCCGGGGGTGCCGAGCGAGGACTCCGGACTGATCGTGCTCGGCATGGGCAAACTCGGCGCATGCGAGCTCAACTATTCTTCCGATATCGATCTAGTCGTCTTCTTCGATGAACAAGCAGGCATCGTGCCCGACCCCGACGATGCGATCGAGGTTTTCCCGAGAATGATGCGCCGGCTGGTGCGCATCCTCCAGGAGCGGACGGCGGACGGTTATGTCTTCCGCACCGATCTCAGATTGCGCCCCGATCCCGGCTCGACACCGCTTGCGATCCCCGTCGATGCGGCGATGATCTATTACGAGGGCAGGGGCCAGAACTGGGAGCGGGCAGCCTTCATCAAGGCGCGCGCCGTCGCGGGCGATCTTGCTGCGGGTGCAGAGTTTCTGCGCGGGCTCGCTCCTTTCGTCTTTCGCAAATATCTCGACTATGCCGCGATCGCCGATATTCATTCGATCAAACGGCAGATCCATGCGCACAAGGGGCACGGCGCGATTGCGGTCAAGGGTCACAACGTCAAGCTCGGTCGCGGCGGCATCCGCGAGATCGAATTCTTCGTGCAGACGCAGCAGCTGATCGCCGGCGGCCGCATGCCGGCGCTGCGTGGCCGGGCGACGGAGGAGACGCTCGGCGAACTCACCAAGGCGAAATGGATCGACGCGGAGACCCGCAACGAGTTGACGGAGGCCTATTGGTTCCTGCGCGATGTCGAGCACCGCATCCAGATGGTGCGCGACGAGCAGACCCACCTGCTGCCGGAAACGGATGCCGACCTGAAGCGCATAGCCTTCATGATGGGCTTTACCGATACGCCGAGCTTCACCGAAAGGCTGGTTGGCGTGTTGAAGACCGTCGAGCGGCGTTATGCCCAACTGTTCGAACAGGAGAGCAAGCTTTCCGCCGGGACCGGAAATCTCGTTTTCACCGGCCAGGGCGACGATCCGGATACGCTGGAGACGCTGAAGAAACTGGGTTTCACCAGGCCGTCCGACATTTCCCGCATCATCCGCACCTGGCACTATGGCCGCTACCGCGCGACGCAATCGGTCGAGGCGCGTGAAAGGCTGACGGAGCTGGCGCCGCAGCTCCTGCGTGTCTTCGGCGAAAGCAAGCGCGCCGACGAGGCGTTGCTGCGCTTCGACAGTTTCATCTCCGGCCTTCCCTCCGGCATCCAGCTCTTCTCCCTGCTCGGCAGCAATCCGGCGCTCTTGTCGCTGATCGTCAACATCATGTCCTCCGCGCCCCGACTGGCCGAGGTGATTGCGGCCAAGCCGCATGTCTTCGACGGCATGCTCGATCCCGGCCTGATGGCCGAACTGCCGACGCGCGACTATCTCGGTGAGCGGCTGAAGGGCTCGCTTGTCCAGGCACGCCACTATGAGGAAGTGCTCGACCGGCTGCGCATCTTCGCCGCCGAGCAGCGCTTCCTGATCGGCATTCGCCTGCTGACAGGCGCGATTAACGGCGCGATGGCCGCGCGCGCCTTTACCCATCTGGCTGACCTCATCATCGAGGCGGCGCTCGATGCCGTGGTCAGCGAGATGCGGGCAGCCCACGGCGACTATCCCGGCGGGCGCATCGCGGTCGCCGGCATGGGCAAGCTCGGCAGCTTCGAGCTGACGGCCGGTTCCGACATCGATCTGATCCTGCTCTATGATTATGACGACGCGGCGGCCGAATCCGATGGGCCGAAGCCGCTCGATGCGACGCGCTACTTCACCCGCATCACCCAGAGGCTGATCGCCGCCTTCTCGGCGCCGACCGCCGAGGGCGTGCTCTATGAGGTCGACATGCGGCTGCGCCCCTCCGGAAACAAGGGGCCGGTCGCAACCCGCATCAACGCCTTCGGCAAATATCAGCGCGAGGAAGCGTGGACCTGGGAGCATATGGCGCTGAGCCGCGCCCGGCTGATCTGCGGCGACGAGAGCCTTACCGCCGAAGCGGAGCATATCGTCCGCGAAGTCCTGTCGGCCGATCGCAACATCGCCAAGGTGGCGCATGACGTCGCCGAGATGCGCGACCTGATCGATAGGGAAAAGCCGCCATCCGGTCCCTGGGACCTGAAGCTCATTCCCGGCGGCGTGATCGACCTCGAATTCATCGCGCAATACCTGGCCCTGATCGCCCCGACCAGCGGCGTTGGCATCGCCGTGAATGGGATGAGCACCGGCGAAGCCCTGAAGGTGCTCGGCGATAGGCTGATGGCGCCGACCGATCTCGACCTATGTCTCGAAGCTTTCGCGCTTTATACCAGCCTTTCGCAGTTGATCCGTCTCTGCATCGACGGCCCGTTCGATCCGAACGACGCGCCATCAGGCCTCATCGAGCTCGTCTGCCGCGCCGGCGACTGCCCCGATATCAAGACGCTGGAAGGGGAGGTGAAGCGATTGTCGAAGACAGTCAGGAAAATATTCCTGACTGTTATAAAGACCTAACAATCCCAGCGCTGTCCGGCAGTTGAACGTCGATCAAAATTCCTCCCAAGTCTGAGCGGCGATAGCCTTGCTCCCGCCGCCGAAGGCGCCGGCAACCTTCTGAGTAAGTGCGCGGGCAGGCGAGGTGACGGGCTGGCTGGCATGATTGGCCACCCGTGGAGCGGCCGCTCCGAGTTTAAAGCGAGCGACGAGGTCGCGGAGCTTCGCGGCTTCCTGGGCCAGGCTTGATGCGGCAGCCGTCGATTCTTCCACCATTGCCGCATTCTGCTGTGTGCTCTGGTCCATCGAATTGACCGCGGTATTGATCTCCGCCAAACCTGTCGCCTGTTCTTTTGCCGAGACGGAAATCGAGCTCATATGGTCGTTGATCTGCCCGATGAAGCCACCGATGACGTTTAATGCTTCCCCGGCATTGCGCACCAGCTTCACGCCGCCTTCCACTTCGGTTGTCGAAGTCTGAATGAGGCTCTTGATCTCCTTGGCGGCCTGAGCCGAACGTTGCGCCAGTTCGCGCACTTCCTGTGCGACCACCGCAAAACCTTTGCCTGCCTCGCCTGCGCGCGCCGCCTCGACCCCGGCATTGAGCGCCAGCAGGTTCGTCTGGAAGGCGATCTCGTCGATGACACCGAGGATGTTGGAGATCTGTTGCGCGCTCTGCTCGATCCGTCGCATCGCCTCTTCGGCCTGTGAAACCACCTCTGCAGACTTCGCCGCACTCTGGTTGGCCTGGGTCGCGACCGTACGGGCTTCTTCCGTTGTCTTCGTCGACGAGCTGACATTTGCGGTGATCTGATCGAGCGCGGCTGCGGTCTCCTCCAGCGAGGAAGCCTGATGCTCGGTGCGTTTGGCGAGGTCCTCGGCGCTGGTGGCGATCTCGCGCGTGCCGCTGTCCATTGTGGTGATGCTGTCCGCGATCGTCGACAGGGTCGTATTCAGCTGGCGGACCGACTCGTTGAAATCATGACGGAGAGGTTCGAAATCCGGTGCAAAAGTCTCATTCAGTTGAAAAGCCAGGTCGCCGGCCGCCAAGCGCTTCAGACCCGCGCCGAGATGTTCGGAGGCAAAGCGCAGTTGCTCGGCTTCCATTTCCATGCGCTTCTGGGTCGCGGCCCGCTCGCCATCCTGTTGTTGACGCGACGCACGTGCTTCACCTTCGAGGCGGCCGTTGGTAATGGCCGCTTCCCGGAACACATCCACCGCGGCCGCCATGGCCCCGATCTCGTCCAGGCGGCCGACGAACGGGATCTGCGTCGATGTATCGCCGGAAGCAAGATTGCGCATCGCGCTGGTGATCCGCGCGATGGGCTTGGCGATGGCGCGGCTGCCGAAAACGGCGGAACCCGCAAGAGTCATGAGGACGAGCATGCCAACGCCGAGGCTCAGCTTTTGGGCCAGGCTTTGGATCTCGGTCATGTCGACGTTCGATTGCCGTGCGCTTTCCTTGGCGGCATTAACGCCTTCGTCCAGCGTCTTGGTCGCATTTTGAGCGATTCCCAGCAGCTTTGCTCTCAGTTCTTCCTCTTGCTGTTTCAGGTTTGCATCAGGTGCCGATTGACTGAGCTTTGCTCCGATGACCTTTGCGAGGTCACCGGTCAAGGCAAAGTAAGCGTCGGACATGCCCTTAACGTTCTGCATTCGATCCGAGTCGGCACGCACCGTCATGGCGGAGATCGCCTCGTTCAGGTATTTGCTCGCCGATTCGTGGTTCTCGGCTATGAAGGCAACCGCTGTCGCAACTTTGTCCGGTGAATCGGCGAGGCGCAAATCGCGCACGCCGACCTGCATGCCTCGAACAGATGCTTTGGTATCCACGGCATTGCGCGAAATGATCAGCTGTCGCCGTTCGAGACTCGCGCTCTCATTAACCATTCGATCCGTCAGCCAAGTGGTCGTCAGCATGGTGATGACCATGACCATTCCGAGACCAGACATAATTGCCAGTTTGGAGCTGATGCGGGAGAAGATGGATGACGGCAACATTCGGTTTCTCTGTGTGGAAAACAGGATGTCGTCATGATCCCTGTCTTAAGATCCTGAGAATAGCTCGCAGAAACGGTGGCCGGGTGAGTGATTCAACCGGCGGCAATGCGTTGTTTAAGCTGAGCAAAAAGCTGAAGATTCTTTGCCAGCTACAGGCCAGTTATCGTTCGTGGCAGTTGCCAAATCGTTACCCCTGCATCTCCGCGCAATTTATCCTGCGTAACCCAATTTTTTTGTTCGCTTTTTGGATACTTTAGCATTTCTGCAATTTCGATCTGCTGGCGCGGGACTTCGTAGAGCCGTGACGTAGGGATCACGGGAACGGCCAACGACCGGCATTGGGTGAAGTTCGAAGCGATTGCAGGGGAACGGTCAATCGTCGCTTGCCCGGAAGCAGAGGGCGGATAATCGCCTAGATTGTCAGGCGCTTGACCCCGTCATAGCAAGTCTTTCGTTCAGTATGGGTCGCGGCCTCAGACATCATCCGGAATCCGCAGCGAGATCACGGTACCCACAGCCTCGCGGGAGCGGATCTTCATGCGTCCGCCATGCAGCGACGTCAGCGAACGGGAGATGGCAAGCCCGAGGCCGGAGCCGCCCTTGCTTTTGGCGTACTGGCTCTGGACCTGCTCGAAGGGCTGGCCGATTTTGGATAGCGCCGAGCGCGGAATGCCGATGCCGGTGTCGGCGATGGTGACGAGCACGGCGCCGTCGACACGGCGTGTGCGCACCGCGATGCGGCCGCCGTTGTCGGTGAACTTCACCGCGTTGGAGAGCAGGTTGAGCAGCACCTGTTTCATCGCCCGGCGATCGGCCATCAGCGTCAGGCCGGAGCAGATGCGCTGGTCGATGACGATGTTCTTTTCAGCCGCCGGAATGGCGGTGAAGCGCAGGCTTTCCTCGATCAGCGGCACGAGGTCGATGCGCTCGCGGTGCAGCCGGAGGTGCCCGGCCTCGATCTTCGACATGTCGAGAATGTCGCTGATGACGTTGAGCAGATGTTTGCCGCTGTCATGGATATCGCGGGCATATTCGTCGTATTTCAGCGAGCCGAGCGGCCCGAACATCTGGTTCTGCAGGATTTCCGAGAAGCCGAGAATGGCGTTGAGCGGCGTGCGCAGTTCGTGCGACATGTTGGCGAGGAATTCCGATTTTGCCTTGTTGGCGGCTTCGGCGCGCTCCTTCTCCGCCTGGTAGTTGGCGTTGGCCGTCGAAAGCTCGTATTTTTGGGCCTCCAGCGTCTGGCGCGAGGCTGAGAGATCGCCGATCGTCGCCATCAGGCGGCGTTCGGATTCGCGCAGCCGCTCCTGATGGCGTTTCATCAGCGTGATGTCGGTTCCGACCGAGACCCTGCCGCCGTCCCGCGTGCGCCGTTCGTTGATCTGCAGCCAGCGCTCGTCTGCAAGCTGCACCTCCGTCGTGCGCGAATAACCGGAGCCGTCGGCATCGGCGATCCGTCGTTCGATGACAGGACGGGCGGCAGCGGCATTGACGATCGAGCGCTCGGTGCCGGGCACGAGCACGCTGTCCGGCAGTCCATAGGCTTGCTGGAAATGGGTGTTGCACATGACGAGCCGATCGTTCTTGTCCCAGAGCACGAAGGCTTCCGAGGTGCATTCGATAGCGTCGGCGAGCCGTTGGTCGGCTTCCGCGTAGCGTTGCGCGAGCCGATGCTGTTCGGTCACGTCCATGGCGATGCCGATCAGGTGCATGCGACCGGAATTGCTGCGGATCACCTGGGCGCGGGCCCGCATCCAGACATAATGACCGCCGGCATGGCGCATGCGGAAGATCTGGTCGACCTGGCCGGAGTGGCCCTTGGCGATGGCGCGCGCGATCTCGTAGAGGCCGCCGTCGTCGGGATGCATCAGCCGTGCTGCCTCGCCGAAACCCATCGTCTTGTCGGAACCGGGCAGGCCGAGCATGTCGTACATCGAGCGCGACCAGAAGAATTCGCGGTTCTCGAAATCGAAATCCCAAAGGCCGCAGCGTCCGCGCGACAGCGCCGTCTCGACCCGCAGGTTCGATTCGAGGAAGATGTCGTCGGCGTCGCGGGCGCGCTTCACCTGCGTGTAGTAGGCATAGAGGATGACGAGCAGGATCGAGGAAATGCCCGCAAACAGCGTGACATTGAGCGCCAGCTCCTCGCGCCAGAGCCGGCCGATCTCGTCGAGCGAGGTGGCTGCCACGATATAGCCGCCGGCACTGCCCATCAACGTGATCTCGGCATAGTGCGGCACGCCGCCGATCGTCGTTTCGATGACGCCGGCGCGATCGCCGAAACGCCGGATTGCCGAGACCTCGGGGAAGAAATCGCCGACATTGCTGCCGACATGCGAGAGCCCGGCGGTCGTCGCGGCAAAGACCTTGCCGCTTGCCTGCACGAGCAGCACGAACGCGCCGCTGTCCAGCCTGTCCTGCGGCAGGAACTTGGCAAGCCGCACCTGCGCCTCGCTGACGTCGCCGCTGTCGAAGATATTGGCCGCGTCGGCAAATACGGCCGCGGCCGTCGCCGCCGAAAGCGCGGTGGCATGGCGGGCCGAGGCCTCCATGCGGGCGTATTCGCTCATCATGCCGAAGAAATGCGAGGTGGCGACGACGGTCAGGAAGGCAACGATCAGCGCCGGAATGGCGCGCTTCAAGATGAGTTCCGCCTTCGGCAAATGACGAAGCAGCGGTTCCGATGTCGCATGACCGGAAAGGCTGTCTCGCCAGGCTTTCAGCCCGTCAAAATCGACACGCAGCCGTCCTCCGGCCACGGTTGCCCGCCGCACGTCCATCATCTCTTCGCCTTGTCCCTCGTGTGATCTCGCGCGCCGCTCGCTCGAACCTGACCTAGAGAATCATGGGTGATTCGCCTTGTCCAGAGGCAAAGGTAAAAATCCGTTAACTATTTCTGATTTCGTGCTTTTCTGCCGATTCGGATTGCCAGGTGGAAGGCCGGCGCATTGTTCGCGACGGCCGTCCGAAGCCGGTTACCCTTTAAGCGTGCGTTCAACGATGTCGCGCACGTCGGTCGAAAGAGTCGGGGCCTGTTCGATCTCGAGGAGTGCTGCGCGAGCATGGTCGGCACGGACCGGTTCCAGCGAGCGCCAGGAGCGCATGGAGGTGAGAATACGTGCAGCAAGCTGTGGGTTGCGCCCATCGATATCGAGAATCTGACCGGCCAGGAAGCGATAGCCTTCGCCGTCGGCGCGGCCGAAGCCGGTCGGATTGCCGAAAGCGAAGCTGCCGACCAGAGAGCGCATACGGTTCGGATTGGTCCGCTTGAAGAGCGGATTGTCCATCAGGGCGCGGACCCGATCCAGGGTTTTGGCGCCCGGAATGCCGGCCTGGATCGCAAACCACTTGTCGATGACGAGCGCATTCTCCGCAAAACGATCACGGAATGTCGCCAGCGCCTCGTTCGTCTCCGCGCTGTCCGGGAAACGGTGGGCCAGGATCGTCAGAGCATGGCTGAGATCGGTCATGTTGTTGGCGGCGTCGAAGGCGGCCTTGGCGCGGGCAGGCGTCTGTTCGGTATAGGAGAGATAGGTGAGGGCGGCATTGCGCAGTGCGCGCCGGCCGGCGCTTTTCGCGTCGGGGCTGAAATCACCCGATGTCGTCATCGTTGCATAGAGGGCGGCAAAGACATCCTTTCCGGCATCGGCGATCTGTTTCAGGACCGCCTGGCGGCCGGCATGGATGGCGTCGGGATCGTTGTTGCCGCCGAGTTCGCGGGCGATGTCGGATTCGCTCGGCAGCGCCAGCGCCTGTGCGCGGAAGGCGGGTTCGAGGCTCTCGTCGCCGGCAGCTGCAATCAGCGCCTCGACGAAAGTCGGCTCGCAGGCCACCGGCTTGTCCTCGCGGGCGTCACGCGCCGCTTTCAGAAGGTTCGGCAATGCGAGATCCGTCAGCGCCTGCCAGCGGGCGAAATGATCCGTCTCATGGCGGGCGAGATGGGCGAGATCGGCCGGGCTTTGATCGAAATGCAGATTGATCGGCGCCGAGAAGCTGCGGTTGATCGAAACGACCGGCCGCGAGCCGACGCCGTGAAACACCGCCGTCTGTGTGCGGCCGGTGAGATGCAGCACCTCGCCGGCATATTCCGCGCCCTCGACCGAGCTCGGCTCGATCTTGCCGCCGTTTTCGCCGAAGAGGGCGACGCTCAGCGGAATATGCATCGGCTCCTTGACCGGTTGGCCGGGGGTAGCGGGCGTCATCTGTTCAAGCGACAGGGTGAAGCTCGCGGCCGCGGCATCATAGCTGCCCGACGCCGTGACGAGCGGCGTGCCGGCCTGATGGTACCAGAGCGAGAATTGCGCGAGGTCGCGTCCGCTCGCCTCTTCGAAGCACTTGACGAAATCCTCGATCGTCACGGCCTCTCCGTCATGGCGCTCGAAATAGAGATCCATACCCTTCTTGAAGCCGTCCCTGCCGAGCAGCGTCGCGATCATGCGCGTGACTTCGCTGCCCTTTTCGTAGACGGTCGTCGTGTAGAAATTGTTGATCTCGCGATATGTCGTCGGCCGCACCGGATGGGCAAGGGGGCCGCCGTCTTCGGGAAACTGCTCCGATTTCAAATGGCGAACCTCGGCGATGCGCTTGACCGGGCGCGAGCGCTGGTCGGACGAGAATTCGTGATCGCGATAGACGGTCAGGCCTTCCTTGAGGCAGAGCTGGAACCAGTCGCGGCAGGTGATGCGGTTGCCGGTCCAGTTGTGGAAATATTCATGCGCGATGATCGTCTCGATATTGGCATAGTCGGCATCGGTCGCGATCTCGGGATCGGCGAGCACGTATTTGTCGTTGAAGATGTTGAGGCCTTTGTTCTCCATCGCGCCCATGTTGAAGTCGGAGACGGCGACGATCATGAAGATATCGAGATCGTATTCGCGGCCGAAGACCTCTTCGTCCCACTTCATCGAGCGTTTCAGGGCGTCCATGGCATAGGCCGCACGCGGCTCCTTGCCGTGCTCGACATAGATCTTCAGCACCACTTCACGGCCGGACATGGTGGTGAACGTGTCTTCGACGACGCCAAGATCGCCGGCGACGAGCGCGAAGAGATAGCTCGGCTTCGGATGCGGATCGAACCAGGCGGCGAAATGCTTGCCGGGGCCATAGCCCGCGCCGCCGAGGAAGTTGCCGTTCGATAGCAGCAGCGGGTTGGGCTCCTTGTCGGCAATGATGTTGACCGTGAACGGTGCCAGCACATCCGGCCGGTCGGGGAAATAGGTAATGCGGCGGAAGCCCTCCGCCTCGCACTGCGTGCAGTAGATTCCGCCCGTGCGGTAAAGGCCCATCAGCTGGGTGTTGGCCTCGGGATTGATGATTGTCGTGATCGTCAGCTCGAAGGGCGCGCTTTCCGGCAGGTCGCGCACCGTCAGGCTTTCCGGCGTCGCGTCATAGCGCGAAGGTTCCAACTCCACCTGGTCCAACAGCAGCCCCGACAGCGTCAGTTCGTCGCCGTCAAGAACGATCGGGGTCGTGGGATCGGCGCCTGGGCGGCGGTGAAAGATGAGACGGGCCTCGACCTTTGTCTCCGTCGGGTCGAGTTCGAAGGTCAGGTCCACGCGTTCCAGTACGAAGTCGGTGGGGCGGTAGTCTGCCAGATGAATAACCTGGCCGGTATCTGTTCGCATGGTGGTTCCTGAAGACCGTTATTGGACAATCGCGGAATACAGAGGCGGGCGCACTCTGCTATAAATTTGCCGGGCATGATTACATTAAAGTCTGAACTAAAGTTAAAGCAAATTGCCCTTGAACATGAAGTTCCCGGTCAAATATTCCGTTTGAAGCCAATGAGTGCGCCTTCTTGGCTTATGCTATTTAAGATTGAAAGCTGTCTTGATTGCCGCATCGCTTTCCGTCCGCTGCACGACGACGCCATACCAGCCGAGCCCATCATAATCCTCGTAGCCGAGGGTGCGCGCGAAGGCGACGATCGAACCGTTATTGTCGTAGTAGCTGCCTTTTGCCTGGCCTGATGGGTTGGCGAGCGCAAAATGGGAAAAGAGGAGCGTGGGATTGGTGGTGGCGATGACCCGGCTCTTGCCGTCGAGCAGCATCACTGTCGTCTTTTCCGCCAGCTGCGGCGGCAGGTTCGCCTCTTTCTCCACGATCGCCTGACCCTGGTTCTGCCAGTCGAAATAGACGCCGAGCGTGCCGATCATCCGCCCGTCGAGCTTGCCGTTTTCGCGGATGCCGGTGGCGTAGACGAGCGCGTGCCTGTTGTCGTGGAGTGGGCTGAATTTGACCTCGTCGACGATATAGGCGTCACCGGAAGCGCAGGCCGATGCCGCACGGAACCACGGATCGCCGGCAAGGCTCATTCCCACGAGCTTGCGCTGGAAATGCGGATTGGCCGAAGCGATCACCTTGCCCGAGAGATCGGTCATGACGAGATCGAGATAGACGGTGTAGAAACGGTTGATGGCGCTAAGACGCTCCGCTGCGAAGGCGACGGTTTCCCGGCCCGGTTCCTGCAGCGCCTGCCAGAGTGCCGGGTCCGTTGCCCACCAGCGCACATCGGCCGTGCGCTCGAAGAGATTGCGGACGATGAGCTGCACCAGGGTCTGCGCGAGATCCGTCAGGCGCACGCCCTCCATCTCCTCGACAAGTGAATCGGCCATGGCGCGGCTGAGGCCGATGCGCCCGAGCACGTTGCTCTCGAACCTGCCGGTGATGTCGGTTGCGATCTGAGCCAGCCGCTGTACCTCGTTGGCGACGACCGCAAAGCCCTTCCCGGTTTCGCCGGCCCTTGCCGCCTCGATCAGCGCATTGATCGCAAGCAGCTGATCTGCTTGACGATATGCGTGTTGTCGGCGCTGAAGCGCTCAAGATCGGTGCTGATGCCGTCGGTAACGACGCGCATGGAGCGAGGCGTCGCATTCTGCGATTGGGCAATTGTTTCTGCGCTGAGCGGCTTCATCAAACTATCCTGGAGGGTGGGTAATCGTTTGGCGGTCAAGGTGATTTTGAAATCGATGACGAAAAACGATGCTCGGCTATGGTTTTCAACTGGTTAATGCCGAGCGGCCATGGGCTGACATTTTAGGGTGAATGGCCTCAAGGAGGAGAATTTTCGACGCAATGCGGACTTACCTGCGCAGATCGAGCCTGTGAGGAAGCAATTTTGCAATTCTGCTGGATTGCTGCGGTTTTTTCGCCCATCGGAATTTTCTTTCGTTACGATGCAGGAAATCATCCGCTGCGTTCCCGAGTCGAACGCGTCTCCCCACCCTGTTAAGTCAGTATCAAGAGCCAGGATCATGCACTCGGTTCTCAGAAATCCGATGAGAGGCATCATGCTGAAAGTCTCGTCGGTCGTGGTCTTCCTGGCCATGCAGACTTTCATCAAACTGGCCGGCTCGGACATTCCGCCCGGTCAGGTCACTTTCTTCAGGTCCTTTTTCGCGCTTTTCCCGATCATGGCCTTTCTTGCCTATAACAGGCAGTTGCGGCCGGCTTTCTACACGGCCAATCCGATCGGGCATCTCAAGCGCGGCACGATCGGCATCATGTCGATGGCTTTCGGCTTTTACGGCCTCATGCATTTGCCGCTGCCGGAGGCGATCGCGCTCGGCTATGCGTTGCCGCTCGTCGCGGTGATCTTCGCCGCGGTTTTTCTCGGCGAGACCGTGCGCGTCTATCGCTGGAGCGCCGTTTTGGTCGGCATGGTCGGCGTCGCTATTATCTCCTGGCCGAAGCTCACCCTGTTTCGTGGCGGCGGCATGGAGGCCGAACAAGCCATCGGCGCGCTCTCCGTGCTGCTTTCGGCCGTTCTCGGCGGCATGGCCATGATCCAGGTGCGTCGTCTCGTCGAGGAGGAGAAAACCACGACGATCGTGCTTTATTTCTCGATCACCGCCTCGGTCTTTTCACTGGCCTCTCTTCCCTTCGGCTGGCTCGTGCTACCGTGGCGGTCGGCAATCTGCCTGATCGCGGCCGGCTTTTGCGGCGGCGTCGCACAGATCCTGCTGACGGAGAGCTACCGTCATGCCGATGTCTCCACCATCGCGCCGTTCGAATACACGTCGATCCTGCTCGGTGGTATCGTTGCCTATTTCCTTTTCGGCGACGTGCCGAGCGTCACCATGCTGATCGGCACGGTCATCGTTGTCGCGGCCGGCATCTTCATCATCTATCGCGAGCGTCAGTTGGGGATCGAACAGAAAGAGGCGCGCAAGGCCATCACGCCGCAAGCCTGAGCGGCTGCAAGCTCATGATATAAAAGCTTTTTAATCCAAGGATTGCCGTGGTCGGAAAGTTGCGCCCAAAGCGTGAAAAGAGTGGTGAATTCTTGGGATATCGCCGACCTGTGAAATATGATTGTTGAACGTGAGAGACTATCATTTATTTGAAGCTGTGCATGTTTGAATGGCCGCTGGTGCCGGAGACGTTTCCGGTGTCGCTGCTCCGAACGCTGGCCCGTGAGCGGAGGTGGAGAAAAGCATAATGGCGTTCACGGCGGAGCAATTGGCGGGGAATTCCTCCTTCCTGATGTGCATCCGCTTTCTGGCCGGACAGACGCGCAGCATGTTCGATGCCGGCCCTCGGCTGGCGCGCCTGCTCGCCTCACACCAGCGCTGGCTTCTCACCCAGACCGCCTATGCCCTCAACCTGGAATATGATCCGCGCGATCCGACGTCGGGTTTCACCGCCGTGCGGCTGACCGGACGCATCACGGCCTACAAGGTCGCGAGCCGAAACACCGTGCTCGCCTTCATCGAAGAACTCCATACCTATCGCTTCATTCTACACACGCCCGGCGACGAGCGGCGGCGGCCACGCCATTTCGAGCCGGCCGAAGTCAGCCATCAGGCGATGTTTGGATGGCTTCTTGCCAACCTCGCCGCGCTCGACCTGCTCGACGGCGGCCAACGGGCAGCTTTTTTTCAAGCAAACCCCTCGTTGATGAGGCTCGTCCAGCCGCGCATTGCCCGCCATTGCCTGGAAGATGCCGCTTGGCGCGAACCGCCGGAGCAGGTGGCGCTGTTTCTCTGGACAGAGGCTGGCGGGCTCGTCGTCGACCACTTCATGTCCCGGATGGACATCGAAAATGCCGAGCCGGACAGGTTCCCTGTCGGCCGCGTCGAAACCCGCGCGCTGGCGAGCGATTTCATGATGTCGCGTACCCACCTGCAGCGGCTGCTGGCCAAGGCGGCGCAGCGCGGCTGTGTCGGGTGGCACGACGAAACGCGCAAGACGCATCTTTGGATATCGCGGAATTTCGTCGAGGAATACTGCGCTTGGCAGGCGGTCAAGTTCGCATATGTCGACGAAGCCTTCGAATGGGCGAAAGCCCAGGTCGAGGAGATGACCATCTAATCAGAGAACGATCGCCGCAACGCTTGCGACTGCATCAGCCGGCTTGACGGAAAGCTCGCGCTCATATTCCCGCGCGGCGCAGACGGCAGCGCGGATATGCTCGAAGGTGTCGATGTTGCACAAAAGCGATATCAGGATCGTAGACATTTCAGGGTACTCTTGACGCGAAAGGGCAGCAATTCAAGGCGCTACAGCGCCCTTTGCGCGTCCGGAAAGACGCGCGGCGCTGTAGAGACTGCTGTTCAATACTGCTGAAAGTCCGCGAAAATAGCGGTCGGACGCGCGATACGGCTGCTGACGCCGGTGCCGCGGGCAACCATCTGTTCGTTCGTGGCAAAGCCGAAACGGCTGTAGCCCTGAGTGGAACGAATCTGATCGCCGGCGAGGCGAAGGGTTTCAAACCCGGAATGGATAGGACGAAAACGCTTGTTCATGGCCTTGGTTCCTGTGATTCCTCCCAAGACACAGGCTTATATTGCAGTGCAACATAGATTCTGCAATGCGTCATGATGCGATGCAGCTATGCGAAAAACGCATGGACCGCTTCATAATTTTTTCAACTTCGTCTAATTTCTGAGCAGGGAGAGGGACTTAAGCTTCGCCTGAAAAGCGAGCAGGTCGTTCCAGGCCAGCCGTTTGTTTACAGGTGCGGTTAACAGATCCTGAGGATGCAGGCTGGCGATTGCGGGAATGACCTGCTCCGCAACTGCGATCTCCCTCCATCGGCCGCGCAGGCCGTGAATCGTATCGTTTTCCCCGAAGAAGAAGCGCGCCGAAAAATTGCCGAGGAGCAGGATCACCTTGGGTTCGGCCAGCGCGATCTGCCGCTCGATGAAGGGCCGGCAAATGTCCACTTCCGCCTGCGACGCGGCTCGATTGCCGGGCGGACGCCAAGGGATGACCTGCGTCAGAAGAATGCCCGAGCGGTTGAGCCCGATCGCGGCCAGCATCTTGTCGAACAGTTGACCGGATTTTCCCGAGAAGGGCGCACCTTCTCGGTCGTCTTCGGCGCCCGGCGCCGAACCGATCACCATGATGCCGCTTGTCGCATCGCCGCTGGCAAAGATGGTCGAGCGGGCGCTATGCTTGAGATTGCAGCCGTTGAAGGCTTCGATCGCTGTCTTGAGTTCACCGAGCGAACGTGCGCTTTCGGCAACGAAACGCGCCTGTTGCACGGCCTCGCCATCGGGAATGGCGGGTTGCGGGCCGGAAGCTGCGCGTTCGGCCGGGGCCGGGCGCGCCGCCGCATTCGGACGCGGCGATATCTGGCGTTCGCCGGCCGCCGCGCCTTCCTGTTGCGCTGGTGTCGCCGGCCGGCGAGCCGCCTTCATCGCCTCGAACTCGGCGAAGCGGTCGACCGCCTCTTCCTCCAGCAGCCATTCCACGCCGGCATCCGCATGGAAATGCAGAAGCGCTGCAAGCTCGGCAGGGGAAAGGTCGTTGGCGGAGATCATGCGACAAGTCTAGCGGAGAGAAATGGGCATTGAAAGGGCGGGCGGCACATTGCCCGCTCTTGCCCGTTCTATTGCACGGTCCATTGCGAGATGTCGTCGCGTTCGCCGATCAGCGCCAGGCCGTGGGCAATCGACAAGAGTTCGCCGCCGCTCTCGATCCGGTCACGCTCGAAGCGTTCGGTGAAGATGCGACGCACCGCCGGCACGAAGGAAGTGCCGCCCGTCAGGAACACCTTGTCGATGTCAGCGGGCTTCGTCTCGGTCTTTTCGAGCACGTCGTCGAGTGCGCCTTCGATGCGGGCAAGATCCTCGGCGATCCAGCCTTCGAAATCGCTGCGCTTGATGCTGCGATGCCCGCCGCGGCCGAGCGGCGCGAAATCGAAAGGCGCTTCTTCCGATGTCGAGAGCGCCATCTTCGTCGCTGACACCGCCTGGTAGAGCGGATAGCCCTCGTCATGGTCGATGAGATCGATGAAGATTTCGAGCTTTTCCGGCTCCAGGCTGGTGCGCACCAGCTTCTTCAGATCCTCGAATTCGCGCGTGGTCTTGAAGATCGACAGCTGGTTCCAGCGGCCGAAGCTGGAATAGTAGTTGGACGGCACCTCGAGGATCTTGTCGAAGCTTTTGAAGTGGCTGCCCTTGCCGATCTGCGGCGCGACGATGTTGTCGATCATCCTGTAGTCGAAATGATCGCCCGCGACGCCGACGCCGGAATGGCCGATGGGAGTTGCAATCAGCTTGCCGGCGACGGTCTCGAAGCGGATCAGCGAATAGTCGGTCGTGCCGCCGCCGAAATCGGCCACCAGCACTGTTGCGTCCTGCTTCAGGTTCTGTGCGAAATAAAAGGCGGCGGCGACGGGCTCATAGACATAGTGGATTTCGGGAAAGCCGAAGCGCGACAGCGCCTCGTTATAGCGCTCGGTCGCCAGCACCGGATCGGGGCTCGCGCCGGCGAAATGCACCGGCCTGCCGGTGACGATGCGGCTGACCTCCGAAGGCCAACTGTCGCCGGCATAGTTGCGCAGGCGCCTGATGAAGACCTCCATCAAATCTTCGAAATTATGGCGCTTGGCGAAGATCAGCGTGCCCTGGAAGAGCGCGCTCGCCGCAAAGGTCTTGATCGATTGCAGGAAGCGGCATTCGCCGGGATTGTCGATGAACTGGCGGATCGCGGCGTGGCCCGCCTCCACCTTCAGCGCCGAAGCGCCGAGCTGTGCGTCCTTCATGAAGGAGAGCGCGGTGCGCATGCTGCCGGCCGTGCCCGCCGCGCTCGTGAACGCCATCGAGCGCGTCGCCCCGCCGTCCGCCATGGCGAGAACCGTATTCGTCGTGCCGAAGTCGAAACCCAGCGCCTGAGCCATGCCCGCACCTCTTCATACCGATTGTTATTGGAGACGGAGCGTGGCTCCGCGAAAGAGCGTGAGAACGCCCGGATTCAGGAGGGCGGGTGATGCCACAGGGCCGTGACACATTCAAGGGGCCGATATGGTCGAGGCGCGCTTCTTCTCCCGGTCGGAGAGAAGAAGCGCGCCTCGGGGCTCATCGGTGATGCCGAATCCGCAGGCCGCCGTCACTCGGCGGCCATTGCCCTTGCTTCCTGCACCTCGACTTCCACGACCTTCTTCTCGCCGATCAGGCGGCCGAGGAAATTGCCGAAGCGGTCCATCTCGACGAAGATGACGGGAGTGATGAAGAGCGTCAGCAGCTGCGAGACGACGAGGCCGCCGACGACGGCGATGCCGAGGGGCTGGCGCAGCTCCGAGCTTGCGCCTGAGCCGAGCGCGATCGGCAGGGCGCCGAGCAGGGCGCAGAAGGTCGTCATCATGATCGGCCGGAAGCGTCGCACGCAGGCTTCGTGAATCGCCGCCGTCGCCTTTTCGCCGGTCGTGCGCATCGTCTCCACTGCCACGTCGATCATCATGATCGCGTTTTTCTTGACGATGCCGATCAGCATCAGGAGGCCGATGAGCGCAATGATCGACAAATCGAAGCCCATGATGTCAAGCGCCAGCAGCGCGCCGAAAGCCGCGGCCGGCAGGCCGGAAAGAATGGTGAGCGGATGGATGAAGCTTTCATAGAGCACGCCGAGCACGACATAGATGGTCAGCACCGCCGCCAGGATCAGATAAGGCGTATTGCCCTGCGACTGCTGAAAGATCTCCGCCGTGCCGCCATAGGAGGTGAAGACATCGGCCGGCATATCGATCTGCTTCTTGATCTGATCGATCGCGGCTGTCGCGTCGCTGAGCGATACGCCTTCCGGCAGGTTGAAGGAAACCGTCGTTGAGACGAGCTGGCCCGTCTGGTTGATCGTTACCGGGCCGGTCGTGCGCTGGACATGCGCGAAGTTGGAAAGCGGCACGAGGCTGCCATTGGCCGAGGCGACGCGGATCTCCGACAGCTTTTGGTCGTCCCAGGGTTTTCTAGTGTCGTATTCGACGATGACGTCGTAGCTGTCGCCGGTCGACTGGATTTCCGCCGCCGTATATCCGCTGAAGGATTCCTGCAGGGTCTTTCGCAGCGTGCCGTTGTCGATCCCGTAGGCGGCGGCCCGCTCTGTATCGATGACGATATTGGCCTGCAGGGCGTTGTTCTGGGCGTCTGACGTCACGTCGGTGAACAACTGGCGGTCCCCGCGCATCGCCGCCTGAAGCTTGCCGGCCCAGAGGTTGGTCTGGTCGGTATTCAGTGCCTGCACGACCAGCTGATATTGGCTGGCGGTCTGGCGGCCGCCGAAGCGAAGGCTCTGGTTCGGCGTCACGAAGGCCTGCAATCCGGGGATTTTGTTGATCTCCATGCGCAGCTCGCGCAGCGTCTGCTCGAGCGGCGGGCGCTCCGTCTTATCCTTGAGCTCGACGAACATCGAACCATTGTTCTGTGGTTTGTTCGGGTTGCCACCGATCGTGGACATCACATGGTTGACCGCCGGATTGGCCTTCACCGCGGCTGCCGCCTGCTGCTGCAGCGCCTCCATGGCGGAATAGGAAATATCCTGCCGGGCCTGGGTGCTGATGGTCAAGCGGCCGATATCCTCCTGTGGGAAGAAGCTCGTCGGCAGCGTCATGAAGAAATAGACCGTCAGCGCAACCGAACCGAGGAAGACGCCAAGGATCGTGACGCGATGACGAAGGCACCAGCCGACCGACCTGTCATAGCCGTGCAGGGTCCACTCGAAACCGGCATCGAAGAGGCGGATGAGGAGCGGCGGGCGGCTGTGGTTGTTGGAGAGGCGCGAGCCGAGCATCGGCGTGACGGTCAGCGAGACGATTGCCGACGAGATGATGGCGATGGCGACCACCATGCCGAATTCGTTGAATACGCGGCCGACGACGCCGCCCATCAGAAGGATCGGGATGAAGACGGCAATGAGGGAAACCGACATCGAAATGATGGTATAGCTGACTTCGCCCGCACCCTTGATCGCCGCTTCCCGCACCGGCATGCCTTCCTCGACATGGCGGAGAATATTTTCGAGCATCACGATCGCGTCGTCGACCACGAGCCCCACCGCGAGCGTCAGCCCGAGCAGGGAGATGTTGTCGATGCTGTAACCCAGCACATACATCATGCCGAAGGTCGCGATCAGCGACAGCGGAACGGCAAGTCCCGGAATGATCGTTGCCGTCGCATGGCCGGTGAAGAGGTAGATGACCAGAACGACGAGGCCGATCGTGAGCAGCAGCGTGAACTTCACGTCTGCAATGGCCGCACGGATCGGTTTTGCGGCGTCGTTCATCACGACCGTGGTGACCGAGGGCGGGATTTCGGCGTGAAGCTGAGGCAGCTTGGCGTTGATCGCATCGACGACGTCGACGGTGTTGGCATCCGGCTGACGCTGGATGGCGAGGATAATGCCGCGCTGGCCGTCATACCAGCTGCCGGTATACTGGTTCTCGACGCTGTCCTGCACATCGGCGATATCGCCGAGATGGATCGGCGCACCGTTCGGAGTGGCAATGACGAGCGACCGGAATTGGTCGGCGTTGGTACGCTGCGTATTCGCGGTGATGGTCATGGCCTGCAAATTATTCTGCAACGTTCCCACAGGCTGCTGGCTATTGGCGGCAGCGAGCGCCTTGTTGACGGTATCGATGCCGATGCCGCGAGTGAGCAGCTTGTTGGGATCGACCTCGACGCGCACTGCATAGGTCTGCGCTCCGTAGACGCTGACCTGGGCAACGCCGGGAAGCGTGGAAAGCGACGGCGAGATAATATCCTCGGCGATCTCATCGAGCTTGCTGCGCGGCATGGTGTTGCTCTGCACGGAAAGCAGCATGACGGGCGCATCGGCCGGGTTCGTCTTGCGGTAGCTCGGCGGCGTCGTCAGGTTGTCAGGCAGCTGCCGTGTCGCATGCGAGATCGCGGCCTGCACGTCGGCTGCAGCCGCATCGATGTCGCGGTTGAGGTTGAACTGCAGCACGATGCTGGTGCTGCCGAGCGAGCTCGAGGCGCTGATCTCGCTGATCCCCGGAATGGTCTCGAACTGCTTGATCAGCGGCGTTGCGACCGAGGTCGCCATCGTCTGCGGCGAGGCGCCGCTCAGCTGCGCCGAAACGTTGATTGTGGGAAAATCGACCTGCGGCAGCGCCGCGACCGGCACGAGCTGATAACCGGCAAGGCCGGCCAGAATGACGCCGATGGCAAGCAGCGTCGTTGCGACGGGGCGCTGGATACAGAAATTGGGAATCATTGCTCAGCTCCCACCGCAATCGTCTCGGACTGTTGCGGTTGCGGGGGCTTTTCGGCGGAGGCGACATCGAGCGTCTTTTCGTCGAACTGCTCCTTGATGGCCTGCTGATCACTGAGCTGGCCCTGACCTTCGACGACGACGTGGTCGCCTTCCGAAAGGCCCGAGGCAATTGCGGTAAACCCGCCATTGGCGCGGGCGACGGTGACGGGAGTCAACTGCGATTTGCCGTCCTTGGCGACGAAAGCGAAGAACCCGTCCGGGCCGGGGCTGATGGCAACCGTCGGCACGACCACCTGCTGTTCGCTGTTGTTGAAATGCACCACGATATTGACCGACTGGCCGGGCCAGAGTGCACCGGAAGCATTCTCGAATTTCGCTTTGGCGAGGATTGTGCCCGAGGCCGTATCGACTGTGTTGTCGTAGAAGCTGATCTCGCCCTTGCGGACTTGCCCCTTGCTGGAAGAGGGAACTGTGCTGACCGCGACCGGACCGGTTGCCAGGGCCTTCTTCAGCTCACGCAGATAGCGTTCCTGCAGGTGGAATTTCACATAGATCGGGTCGTATTTGGCGATGGTGACGATCGCGGCGCCAGCATTGAGGAAAGCGCCCTTGCTGACGGCGATATCGCCGAGACGGCCGTCGAAGGGGGCGCGGATCTCGGTATGCTCGAGTGTGATCCGATCCGAGGCGAGTGTCGCCTTATCAGCTTCGACCGTCGCCGCGGCAGTGTCGCGGGCGGCTTTTGCCTGATCGAGGCTCTGCTGGGTGCCGGCCTTCTGGTCGAAAAGATCCTGCGCGCGTACCAGTGCGGTCTCTGCTTCCGAAAGGGTCGCCGTATCCCGCGCGATCATCGCATTGTCCTTGTCGACAGCCGCCTTGGCCGTCCGGTCGTCCAGCTTTGCGATCAGGTCGCCGTCTTTGACGGTCGCACCATCGTCAGCATTGATACTGACGATCACGCCCTGCTCCTGCGCCGCAATGGTCGTATTGTCATCGGCATCGGCCCAGCCGGTCGCCGTCACATCCGTCGGGAGCGCCGTTTTCACGGCGGCGACGGTTTTGACGACAGTTGGGCCGCCGCCGCGTCTGCGGCCGCCGCCCTGATGCTGCCCGCCGTCCGGCGCTTGATCGGCCTGTGCCTGTTGCCCATTGCCGCCTGCCGGCTGCTTGATGATCTGCGAAAGGTAGGGAATGCGGGAGGCATAGGGGATGAGATTCCCGAATTGCCAGAGGCCGACGGCGGCGACGGCGATAAGGCTGACGGTGATCCAAAATTTCTTCATGGGCGAGACCGGACTTTGGGCAAGGTTGCTGGGGCAAGGTAGCAAAATTTAATGCCCTGATTGAACCACTTATATTGCGGCGCAAAAAAGACATAATTGTCCATCCACGATCACTAAGTGGTTATAACGGCTTAAATTTTTGTAATGAATATTCCGTAATATTCAAACTATACTAATATAGTGGCTGCGCAGCTTGATGCAGCCCCGACGGCTGCACCCTATGCCTTTGTTGCGCGGAAGAACGCAGAAAAACGGAAAAGGCAGGTCGTCATGACCGAGTTGGACGCCAGCGAGTTTCGCTCTCTCATCACAAGCGTGTTTCCGCACCTCACCGGGGCTGTCTTCCGACTGGCGGCAAAGGGCTGGGATTCGACGGCGATCGACGTCGACGACACGCTGATTTTCAAGTTTCCCCGCACTCTCGCCGCGGAACGGGCGCTTCAAAAGGAAGCCGCCTTGCTCGACGTCATCAGGCCATCGCTTTCGATGGCCGTTCCCGACATGCATATTCATGACGGTCCGCCGGTCTTCTCCAGCCATACGAAGATTGAGGGCGAACATCTCATCGCCGAAGATTACGATGCGCTTGATGAGGGCGACCGTCAGCACCTGGCGGAGGATCTCGCGCGGTTTTACGCCGAGCTGCATGTGCTCGATGCCGATCGCATGCGCACCGCCGGCGCAAGCGCAATCTTGCCATGGCAATCGCCGGAGGCGGTCAGGTCCAAGGCTCTGCCGCTGCTGTCATCCGATATCGGGAGCTTCGCGGAGGCCATCATTTGGGATTTCCAAGCCTTGCCGCCCGATCCTTACGGCAGCGTCTTCGGCTTCTTCGATGGCCACGGCTGGAACATGGCTTTCGACCATACGCATAGGAGGCTCAATGGCATTTACGATTTTGCCGATTCTGGCTTCGGCCCGTTGCACCAGGAATTCATCTACTCGAACTTCATTTCACCCGATCTGACCGCCCGCATCGTATCGGCATATGAAATCCTGACCGGACGTCGGATCGATCGGCGGCGCATTGCGATCCTGACCGGTTTCCATCGCCTTTCCGAACTCGCCGAAATCGCGGACGATCCGGCCAATGTCGAGCAGATGATGCGAAGTGTCGCGACATGGGCCGCCGCTGCGGCCCGCGTCGGCTAAGACGCGGCGGTCAGACAGACCGCGCCGCGCCGCCGTCGCAACGGATAAGCGAGCCGGTGATGTAGCTTGCCGGCTGGCTGCAGAGGAAGGCGGCCGCTGCTGCAAATTCCTCCACCTTGCCGTATCGGCCGGTCGGAATGCGGGCTTCCTTTCCGGCGCGGATCTCATCCAGGCTCTTGCCTGTCCGTTTCGCTGCCGCGCCATCGAGATCGTCAAGCCTTCCCGTCAGGATGCTGCCGGGCAGAAGCAGATTGGCGGTGATGCCGAAGCCCGCCACTTCGGAGGCGAGCGTCTTGCTCCAGCCGGCGAGGGCAGGGCGCAGCGTATTGGAGAGCGCCAGATTGGCAATCGGTTCGATCACGCCCGACGAGGCAACCGTCAGGATACGGCCCCAGCCCTGTGCCTTCATGCCGGGCAGCAGCGCGTTGGTGAGCGTGATCACGCGGGCGACCATGGAGAGGAAGTAGGTCTCGAGCTTCTCGGCCGTCATGTCTTCCGTCGTGCCCGGTGTCGGTCCGCCTGTGTTGTTGACGAGGATATCGAGCCCGCCGAATTTCTCTTTGACCGCCGTCGTTGCCGTCTCGACGAAGCGTTCATCGCCGAGATCGGCCCAGATCCAGTCGGCCTTGCCCTTGCCTTCGGCATTGATCGCCTTGCAGTTGGCCTCGAGCTGTTCGCCGCTGCGCCCGCATAGCAGCACATTTGCGCCCTCCCGCGCCAGCGCCACGGCGATGCCGAGGCCGAGGCCGCGTGAGGAGGCGAGAACGAGCGCCCGTTTGCCTGCGATGCCGAGATCCATGACCTTGTCCTCCGATATCTTTGAGCGATGTATAAGGCGCATACGGCGGAAAAGGAAAGGGAGAGTGATGGGGTCTGGCGAGGTTTGATAATTGACGTTAACGTAAGCGTTATATAATCTTGGCTCGGATCTCTATCATTGTGCGAATTGGAAGATCGGCTGTCGTATCCCGGCTCGACAATCCCTTCTCGTTTTGACAAGAAAGTGCCGATCAGGGGAAGTCGGCCGCTTGCGGCCAAGTGGAGACGAATGGATGACCGAGGTGAGTGAGCTGCCCGAACGCGAAAGCATGGAATTCGACGTGGTAATCGTCGGCGGCGGACCGGCCGGTCTATCTGCGGCGATCCGCCTGAAACAGGTCAATCCGGAACTGTCGGTCGTCGTTTTGGAGAAGGGCTCGGAAGTCGGCGCCCATATCCTGTCCGGAGCCGTCGTCGATCCCATTGGCATCGACCGATTGCTGCCCGGTTGGCGCCAGGAGGCCGACCATCCGTTCAAGACCGAGGTGAAGGACGACCACTTCCTGGTCCTCGGTCCGGCCGGCTCGATCCGCCTGCCGAATGTGCTGATGCCGCCGCTGATGAACAATCACGGCAATTATATCGTCTCGCTCGGCAACGTCTGTCGCTGGCTCGCGACCAAGGCGGAAGAACTCGGCGTCGAGATCTATCCGGGCTTTGCCGCAACCGAAGTGCTCTACAACGATGCCGGCGCGGTGATCGGCGTTGCCACGGGCGACATGGGCATCGAGAAGAACGGGGAGCCCGGCCCGAACTATACACGCGGCATGGAACTGCTCGGCAAATATGTGCTGATCGGCGAGGGCGTGCGCGGCTCGCTTGCCAAGCAGTTGATCGCCAAGTTCGACCTGTCGAAGGATCGGGAGCCGCAGAAGTTCGGCATCGGCATCAAGGAACTCTGGCAGGTCAAGCCGGAGAACCACAAGCAAGGTCTGGTGCAGCACTCCTTCGGCTGGCCGCTCGGCATGAAGACCGGCGGTGGCTCCTTCCTTTATCACCTGGAAGACAATCTGGTGGCCGTCGGTTTCGTCGTCCACCTGAACTACAAGAACCCCTATCTCTATCCCTTCGAGGAATTCCAGCGCTTCAAGACCCATCCTGCGATCCGCACCACCTTCGAGGGCGGCAAGCGGCTCTCCTATGGCGCGCGCGCCATCACCGAGGGCGGCTACCAGTCGGTGCCGAAGCTGTCCTTCCCGGGCGGCGCGCTGATCGGCTGTTCGGCCGGTCTCGTCAACGTGCCGCGCATCAAGGGCAGCCACAATGCGGTTCTGTCGGGAATGATGGCGGCAGACCGGATCGCTGCGGCGATTGCTGCCGGTCGCGCCAATGACGAGGTGGTCGAGATCGAGAACGACTGGCGCTCAAGCGACATCGGCAAGGATTTGAAGCGGGTTCGCAACGTCAAGCCGCTGTGGTCGAAGTTCGGCACCGCGATTGGCGTCGCGCTTGGCGGTCTCGACATGTGGACGAATACGCTGTTCGGCTTCTCTTTCTTCGGCACGCTGAAGCACGGCAAGACCGATGCACAGTCGCTCGAGCCGGCCTCGCAGCATAAGCCGATCGCCTACCCGAAGCCGGACGGCGTCCTGACCTTCGACCGGCTGTCCTCGGTGTTCCTGTCGAACACCAACCATGAGGAGGACCAGCCGGTGCATCTGCAGGTCAAGGACATGGGCCTGCAGAAGCGCTCCGAACATGACATCTATGCTGGCCCGTCGACTCGTTACTGTCCGGCCGGCGTTTATGAATGGGTGGAGAAGGACGGCAAGGACGTCTTCGTCATCAACGCCCAGAACTGCGTGCACTGCAAGACCTGCGACATCAAGGACCCCAACCAGAACATCAACTGGGTGCCGCCGCAGGGCGGCGAAGGACCGGTCTATCCGAATATGTGAGGCGGATCGGCACCGCAGCCGGCAATTTCACGAGCGGAGGCGTTCGTGATCGCCTGCCGGCGGCGGTTCTTAGCCATTCGTTAACCATAAATTCCTTAGCTTGCGACATCTTCTCGACGCACTAAGGACACTTTCATGACGATCTCCCGCCGGGGCTTTCTGATTGCTCTGCCCCTTGTCGTGGCCGGCTGCTCTTCGACAGGTTTGAACAGCCAAACGAATTACGCCGCACTTCCTGATGAGAAGTTTCCACTGCGGCAGGTGCCGATCGACAAGATCAAGCCGGAGCTCCGTCGCCAGGAAGTGGCCTACGAAACCATTCATGCAACGGGCACCATCGTCGTCGATACGCCGGCGCGTCGCGCCTATTACGTCCTCGGCGATAACAGAGCGATGCGGTATGGCGTCGGTGTCGGCCGCGAGGGGCTGGCCTTTGCCGGTGATGCCTATATCGGCCGCAAGGCCGAGTGGCCGAGCTGGACGCCGACCGAAAACATGCAGCGCCGCGAAGAGCGCTATCGCAAGCTTGCCGGCGGTATGCCGGGCGGCCCGAACAACCCGCTCGGCGCACGCGCGATGTATCTCTATCGCGGCGGCAACGATACGCATTTCCGCATTCACGGCACGAACCAGCCGGAATCGATCGGCCTCGCCATGTCGAGCGGCTGCATCCGCATGATGAACCACGACGTAATCGATCTCTACAGCCGCGTCGATGTCGGCGCCAGGGTTGTCGTCATCCAGGCTACGGCCTAAGCCCTAGGGCCGAAAGAAAAGCGATGCCCTCAGGGAGAGCAGGGGCGGACATCGTTGATGAAAGTGAATTGACGAACGGGACAAGTGTGCTCAGTATACTGCGATCTATTCATAGATGGAGGCCGAAATGCGTAGTATAAGCATAATAGTTTCTATCGTGGCACTTTCTACGTTTGCCAGTGCTTTACCGGCACTGGCGGCCATCAAGACCGTTACGCAGAGGCCGACAACTCAGTCATTGCCGGCGGGACAAGCGGTGCTTTTTAATGACGGGCAGTGTCCTGCAGGGCAGATTGCCAAATTCGTGCATAAAGAGAAGTCGGGTCAACTCAAAAAATCCTGCGTTCATTCAAACTGAACCGCCGCAGCATATCGCTGACGGCGGCTCTTGATTGATCGAAACGTTCAGCGACGCTTGGCGGCAATGCCGGTCGAAAGCGCCACGCCGATGCCGGTGATGACAGCGGCGCTGATTTCGGCAAGCCCCGTCTGCTCGCCGAGCAGGAAGCCGCCGCCGAGCGTCGCGAGCACCGGCGTCAGCGCCGTGAAGGCCGCAGCCTGCGTTCCGCCGAGCGTGCGCACCGCTGTGCCATAGGCCACCATGGCTACGAGGCCGGAAAGAATCCCCTGGCTCAGCACCTGCAGGCCGACTTCCGGGAGCGGAGCCTGCGGCAGCGAAATACCGAAGGCGAGAGCAAGCGCAGCGATGATCAGGAAAGACCAGACGGCAATCAGCGCGCTGGCCTGAACAGCGGTCAGACCCGAGCGGCGAAAGGCATGGGTATAGCTTGCCCAGAGCACGGCACCGGCCGGCAGCATGACAAAGCTCGTCCAGGGCAGGGAGGCATCGGCAAGGCTGCGGCCCAGCAGGATCAGCACACCTCCAACGATCGCCGCCAGCCCGGCGATGCGCGTGACATCAGGCCGTTCCCGAAACAGCAGAATGCCGATCAGTGCGGTGGCCAGCGGCATCGAGCCGCCGAGCAGAATACCCGATGAGGCGGCCGGTGTGGAGTGAATGGCAAGCGTCGTCACCAGGAAGAAGATCGCGCCGCAGCCGGCGACCATGATCGCCAGCAGATGAAGCGGCAGTCCCTTTGGCAAGAGCCCGATACGCAGCCAGACCGGCGAGAGAACCAGCGCCGGAATGCCGAAACGGATGAGCCCGATATCGACTGGGCCAAGCGACGTCGCGGCACTGTGGCGGGTTGCCAGAAACCAGGTCGACCAGATCAGCACGGTGATCGTGCCGGCGGCATAACCCAGCGTCTGTGACGGCGATTTTTCATTTGAAAATGCAATCGTGCTCATCGTCCTAATCCCTACCCTTCATCCGGATCTTGTCCGGTCGAAGAGAAGATTAGCGCGAGATGCCGAGGCACGTCCTTGCTATCTGTGGCTCGAAAATCGTATCATGCGCAATCTTCTGCCAATTGACGCCAGCGGTGATCGCGAAAATGCCAAATCTCGATAAATTCGATATTGCCATCCTGAGGTGCCTGCAGGAGGATGCCCGGGCCACCAATGTCGAGATCGCCGAGAAGGTCAATCTCTCGCCGTCGCCCTGTCTGCGCCGCATCCGCAATCTCGAACGGACGGGTATCATTCGCGGGTACACCGCCGATATCGATCGCAAGGAGGTTGGTCTCGGCCTGACGGTCTTCGTGGAATTCAAGGTGGTCCATCACAGCCGCGAGAATTCGGAGGCGCAGCAGAAGGCGCTGCTTGCCATTCCTGAGATCGTTTCCTGTTTTCTGATTTCGGGCACGGCCGATTTCCTCGCCGAAGTGGTGGTGGAGGATCTCGCCGCCTATGACCGGCTTCTGACGGAAACGCTGCTGACCCTGCCGAATGTCAGCGACATTCGCTCCAACTTCGCCATCCGCAGCGTCAAGACGCATGGACCGTTGAAGTTGCCCGAGGGAAAATAATCCCCTCGGGCCTGTGGCATGCGTGTTCTACAGCAGCGTGCCGCTGAGGATGAGCAGCGCCACCGAGAAGTAGATGACGAGCCCTGTGACGTCGACCAGCGTGGCGACGAAGGGGGCCGAGGCGCTGGCCGGATCGAGCCGGAGCTTCTGCAGCACGAAGGGCAGCATCGAACCGCAGATCGAGCCGAAGGTGACGATGCCGATCAGGGCGGCAAACACCGTGATGGCGACCATCTGCCAGTGCGGGCCGTAATCGTAAAGCCCGGCCGACTGCCAGAAGACGATGCGCATGAAGCCGACGAGGCCGAGGATCGCGCCGAGCACGATGCCGGTCGGCAATTCGCGGAACAACACCTTCCACCAGTCCGAAAGCTTCAATTCGCCGAGCGCCAGTGCCCGGATGATCAGCGAGGTCGCCTGCGAGCCAGAATTGCCGCCGGAGCTCATGATCAGCGGGATGAACAGCGTCAGCACCACGGCCTTCTCAAGCTCGCCTTCGAAATGCTGCATGGCGCTTGCCGTCAGCATCTCGCCGAGGAACAGGGCAGCCAGCCATCCGGCGCGCTTGCGGATCATGCCGGCGAAGCTGATCTTCATGTAGGGCTGGCCGAGCGCTTCCATGCCGCCGAACTTCTGGGCCGCTTCCGTCGTGTCCGAGATCATCGTATCAATCACGTCGTCGACGGTGACGATGCCGAGCACCTGCCCATGTTGGTCGGTCACCGGTAGTGCGAGCAGATCGTGCTTGCGGATCAGGCGGGCGACATCTTCCTGCTTCATCAGCGGATCGGCCGAAACCGGGGTTCCCTTCTGGGCCACAGAGAGGATGGATGCATCGGGCTCGCCGGTGATGAGACGGCGCAGCGTCACCACATGCATCAGCGCATGGCTCGCCTCGTCGAGCACGTAGATGGCATAGACGGTTTCGCGCGAGCGTTCGACCTGGCGCACATGGTCGAGCGTCTGGGCGACGGTCCAGCTGCCAGGCACGCTGACGAACTCCGTCGTCATGATGCCGCCCGCCGTGCGCGGCGGATAGCCCATCAGGTGCTGGATCGCGATGCGTACCGGCTCGTCGAGGCTGGCGAACAGTCGGGCGCGGGTCTCGCCGTCGAGTTCGAGCAACACGTCGGCGACGCGGTCATTGGACATGCCGTGCAGCAACCGTGCAGCATCTTCGGCGCCCATCAGCGCGAGGATCTGTGCGGCGTTGCGAAGTTCCGGCCGGTCGAGAATGTTGACGGCATAATCCAGCGGCATGCCTGCCAGTACGTGCCCGGCGTCATGGACGGTCAGCGCATTCAACGCATCGACATGTTCGGCGATCGTTGCGCTACGGCTGTTGTTGATGAAGGCACGGGCGGCATGGCCTGCCCGAAGTGGGAAGCGATTGATGTTCATTAAGGCTCGCCTTTCCGTCGATCCGCCGTAGCGTCCGACGAGCGAGCCGACAGGAGTCGGTCAGCGCACGAAGGCCGCGTACGGCAAAGGCAATCGACTGCTACTGTCGCTTGGCATCGTTAAGATGGCTCCGTTGAAATCCGTGACCGACAGGTGTCGCTCACGTGCTTTGCTAGGTGGTCCCGAATTCGGAAAAAGTCAAGCAGGGTAAATGCTTAACGCCAGAATGTCGCACCCCACGCCTTGCAGACGTGGGTGCTTCAGCCGGCCTACGCGCTCCGGCTGCGGCGTTCCAGGCGGAACGAAGCTGCAAAGACGAAGAGTCCAAGGAAGGAGAGCGCCGCGCCGACATAACCGGTCGCCGCAAAACCGTAGCCCCAGGCGATGACGAGCCCGCCGAGCCAGGCGCCGATCGCGTTGGCGATATTGAAGGCGGAATGGTTGGAAGCGGCCGCAAGCGTCTGCGCATCCGCGGCGACATCCATCAGCCGCGTCTGCAGCGCCGGACCGGCGGCAAAACCGCAGCCGACGAGGAACACGCAGAGGCCGAGCATATAAGGATTGGCGGCCGTCAGCGAGAAGGTGGTCAACACGACGATATTATAGACGAGCGAGCCGCCGATCGTGCCGAGCAGCGACTTGTCGGCGAGCCACGAGCCGATGAAATTGCCGGCATTCATGCCGACGCCGAAGAGAACAAGCATGATCGGAACCGCACTTGCCGGCAGCATGGCCACCTCGGTCGTTGTCGAGGCGATGTAGCTGAACATCGCGAACATTCCGCCATAGCCGACAGCGGCGATGCCGAGGGTCAGCCACACCTGAGGCCGGCGGAACGCGCCAAGCTCGCGGAGGAAGCTCGCCTCCGAGGAAACCCTGTCCCTTGGAACGTAAATCCAGATCAATGCCACCGTCAGCAAACCGACGGCGCCGACCGAGAAAAAAGCCACCTGCCAGTCGAGCGACTGGCCGAAGAACGTCGTCAGCGGCGTGCCGAGAAGGGTGGCGACCGTCAAGCCGAGCATGACGCGGCCGACCGCGCGTGCACGCCGATGCACCGGCACCATAGAGGCGGCGACGAGGGCCGCAACGCCGAAATAAGCCCCATGCGGCAGGCCGCTGATGAAGCGCAGGACGGTGAAGGTCTCGAAGGTCGGAGCCACGGCGCTTGCTATATTGCCGATGGCAAAGACCAGCATCAGCGTCAAAAGCAGCGTGCGGCGCGCCATCTTGGCGGCGAGCACGGCGATAACGGGCGCGCCGACGACGACGCCGAGCGCATAGGCGCTGATGACGTAGCCCGCCTGCGGCGTGGTGACCGAAAAGGTATCGGCGACATTCGGTAGCAGTCCCATGATCGCGAACTCGCCGGTGCCTATGCCGAAGCCGCCGCAGGCAAGCGCCAGTTGAACCAGCGCCACTGTCGTCGCCGACGGCAGCTCGTCGTCCGGTTGGCTCTCGATGGAGTCCCGGGTGACGACGGAAACATTGGCGGCGATCTCAGACATGAGAGCTCCTTGAGGCGGTTTTATGCTTGGCTAAAGGCCCTGGCGCAGGTGCTGCCGTGAGCCGATCGTTCGAAATGGCGGGATGTGGAGACGATCTCTCCGATATCTGATCTATCCGTGATATACCGGCAGGCGTCGAGTGCGTTTTTCGCAGTGCAGCGTCGTGTTATGTGCATATGTCCGTTGCAATATTTGCATTTCTGTCCTTTCTGGGGAGGAGCGCCGGCGCTTGAAATCGCCGATACCGCAACCATCTCAGGGGTAAAGGCAGGATTATTTCCGCGCCAGAGACGGGAGCCCTCATGAAGCTTGTAGGCTTTTTCAATCGCGACGGCGGCACCTTCAAGACCACCGACATGTCGGCCTACGAGAAGAGGGCGGAAGCAGCTTTCCGCGAAGCAGGGCACGATTTCGACGCCATCGTTTTCTCAGGAAAGGAAATCATTCCCGCCATGGAGCGGGCCGCCAAACGCGACGATATCGACGGTATCGTCGCCGGGGGCGGCGACGGCACGATTTCGGCGGCGGCCTCGATCGCCTGGAAGAACGGCATTGCCCTTGGTGTCGTGCCTGCCGGCACGATGAACCTCTTTGCCCGTTCGCTGCGCGTGCCGCTCGATATCTGGCAGGCGCTCGATGTGCTGGCTACCGGCGAGATCGACAATGTCGATATCGCCAGCGCCAACGGCCGGCCTTTCATTCACCAGTTTTCCGCCGGTCTGCACGCCCGCATGGTGCGCTACCGCAATGCCTACAGCTATCGTTCCCGGCTGGGCAAGATCAGGGCGAGCACGAAGGCTGCTCTCGGCGTGGTGTTCAATCCGCCGGAATTTGAGGTCGAGTTCGAGGCGGCCGGCATGCGGGAGCGCCGCAGGGTGTCGGCGATCTCGGTCTCCAACAATCCCTTCGGCGAGAATGCGCTGCTGCTTTACGCCGATAATCTCAGAAGCGGCGAACTCGGCTTCTACACGGCAAATCCGCTGAAGCCCCTCGGTGTCGCCCGTCTCGCCATAGACATGTTGCGCGGCAAGGTCCGCGAGAATGCCGACGTCATGGTGATGCATCCGGCTGAAGTGCATCTCCATTTCCCCAAACTGCGCTCCAAGGCCAATTGTGTCATGGACGGCGAACTCCTGCCGCTCCAACGCGACGTTTCCATCCGGCTGCATCCAGGCGAATTGAAGGTCCTGGTCAAGCAGGGTCTCGCTGCTCAGGTGGACGCCAGCGAACGCCGCGAGCCGGCCGCGTAAGGCAGTTCCGCCTGATTTCAGAGCCGCGGCAGATAGGTGCGGTAGTCGAAATCCGAAACCGTGCGCAGATGCGCGAGCGCTTCCTTGCGCTTGGTGTCGCCATAGAGCGCCTGATAGCGTGCGCCGAAGATATCGGCGATGAAGCGCGAACCGCGGAAAGCCTCGACGGCGCTCAGGAAATCATGCGTCAGCCGCGGCGTATTCGCAGGCGTATGCGAGGGCGTCGTCTCCTCGCCGGGATCGAGCTCGCCATCGAGACCGATGAGCATGCCGCCAAGGATTGCAGCCAGCAGCAGATAGGGATTGGTGTCGGCGCCCGCGACGCGATGCTCGATGCGCGCGGCTGGTCCGTCCTTATCGGGTATGCGGATCGCCGTACCGCGATGGCCGGTGCCCCAGGTGAGATCAACGGGTGCAAAGGAACCCGGCTGAAAGCGCCGGTAGGAATTGGCGAACGGGGCGAAGATCAGCTGCGCCTCGCGCATGGTATCGAGCAGGCCTGCCGTGACCGATTTGATGAGCTTCGGCTCACCGCCCTTGGCATCGAGGATGTTGCGGCCTTGTCCGTCGATGATGCTCGCATGAACATGCAGGCCGGAGCCGGCATGTTCGGAATAGGGCTTGGCCATGCAGGTCGATTTCAGTCCGTGGCGTCGCGCCGCCTGCTCGGCGACGCGCTTGAGATAGAGACAGTCGTCGGCCGCTGCCAACGCGTCGGGACGGTGCGTAAGGTTGACCTCGAACTGGCCGGGGCCGAACTCCGCGGTCGTCGCGTCCGCCGGCAGACCCTGCGCCCTGGCATAGGCTCTGAGTGTCCGGAGATAGCCATCGAGCGCATCGACGGCGCTCATGTCGTAAAGCTGGAAGCCGTTCGGTTCGCCGCGATAGGTGAGGCTTTCGGGCGGGGAGGGGCGCCCGGTTTCACGCCAGTTGCCTGCCATGATATAGAATTCCAGCTCGGTCGCGACAACAGGGGTCAACCCGCGCGCGGCATAACGTTCGAGCACCGAAGCGAGGATGGCGCGCGGATCCATGAAGCTCGGGCTGCCGTCGAATTCATGCATGGTGGCGAGCACCTGCATCGAGCCTTCCGGCGCCCAGGGCATCGGCACGAGGCTGCGCCGATCCGCAATGAGCTTGCCGTCGGGATCGCCGATCGTCAGCGACACGCCGGTGATATCGTCATTGTCGTCGCCCCAGATATCGAGCGATTGCGTCGAGGTCGGCAGGCGGGTTTCTCCGGCCCAGACCTTGTCTTCGGCGCCCGAGGGAAGCTGTTTGCCGCGCAGGTCGCCGTTCATGCCGACGAGCAGGATTTCAAAACGCGGGTCGCCGCCTTCGGTTTTACCGTCCATCCTGTCGCTCGCCATGACCTTGAAAATCCTCCGGGACAAGGCCAAGCTCCTATCTCATCGCCAGCAGCCTTTCAATCTGCGGGCCTCTTTTGCCAGTCATGCCCGACACTTGCCCGCCCTCCAACCAGTGGGGCTCTTGTCGATGCGGTTACCGTAGCTGCTGTTGAATAAGGGGCAAAGCCATGGTGACGAGCGCGGCGAAAACCATGACGACACCATAAGGTACCTTCCGGCTCGCCCGGATTTCCTCGACGCGCATGAAAAAGGCGAGATGTGCGACGGGCAGCGGCACCGGCAGCCTGAGGACCAGGAGCGTCACGATGCCGAAGACGAGGAGCAAAAACGAAAACGGCAGCATTCCGTGCCACCCGACAAAAAGGCCGATCGGCAGGAAAAGCTTGGCGTCTCCTGCGCCAAACAGCCGGAACGTCCAGAGAATCACCCCAAGCATGAACATCAACAGACCGGCCCCGAGGTCGCCGCCAATTCCGCTCGACGCAAACAGCGCAGCGCCGACATCCTCGGAGCCAAGCATCACGGCCACCGCGCGCAATGCATAAAGTGCCACGAGCGCAAGCACGACCGAGTTGGGGATCTTCCATGCGCGGAAATCGGTCCAGGCGGCGTAGAGAAAAAGGAATACCGAAAGCGAGCTAATAACATCGATCATTTTCAGCATAATATTCAACCTTTTGGGTTATTGTTGCCTGATTTTCAAGTTCTGCTCAAGTAAATAATTGGCGAGCGAGCCAATTTCTACGACTGGAACCGGGACTTTCGTCTTAACCATAAAGTATAGATGTCGGGAGCCTATGTATAAATCGGTTGACTAAATTAGAATTAAGAGATTATTAATATTCCCAGTCGAAGAGGCGGTCTCGACGACAAGGGGGCCGGGGGGAAATACGGCGCACCACTTATCTCGGAGGAAATTCTCGATGAAAGCCTTTGTAAATAGCGTACGCGCTTTCGCGCGGGAAGAAGACGGCGTCGCACTTACTGAATACCTCATTCTGCTTGCCTTGCTGGTTGGCGGCGTGATCGCGGCGGTGACATTGGCCGGCACCAATCTGGCTACCGTTTGGAACGGCTGGGCAGGGTGGTTTACGACCAAGCTGAGCGCCCCAGCAGCCGCAGGCTGATAATAGCGTTCGAAGAAGCGAGGGGTTTTTATTAACCCCTCTCTCCTAAATTAGCATCAATGAATGGATGCGCTCCGTCCAGTGTAGCGAGTAACCGCGATGCGTTCATCAACGATTTTAAGTCTCGTTATTGCGTTTGTGCTCGCAGCAGCAGCAGTCTTCGGCATGCGCGAGTATCTCTCCGATCAGAAGGCCCGGCTGTTGGCGATGAACGGCATGAAGGCCGAGGAAAGAACACTCATTGTCGCCGCCAAGCCGATGCGCTTCGGCGACCGGATCCGAGCCGAAAATCTCAGAGCCATTCCGTGGCCCTCGAATGAAACACCCGCAGGCTCGTTCGTCAGCATCGAAGCGGTCGTTGGCAGCGATGCCCAGCCGCGCTATGCCATGGCGGCGATCGACCCTGGCGAGCCGGTGCTATCCTCGAAAATCACTGGTGCCGGCGAACGCGCCACGCTGTCGGCGGCCCTCGACCAAGGCATGAAGGCGATTTCCATCCGCGTCAACGACGTGCTTGGCGTTGCCGGGTTCGTAAGGCCTTCCGATCGCGTCGACGTGCTTCTGACGCGGGTCGTGCGCGGACCGGCAGGCAACGATCAGACCTTCGTTGACGTGCTGCTGCAAGGCGTCAAGGTGCTGGCGGTGGACCAGACGGCAGACGAGCGCAAGGACGAGCCGTCCGTCGTGAAAACCGTGACCTTTGAGGTGACGACCGATGAGGCGCAGCGCCTCACCCTCGGCTCCAGTATCGGCACGCTCTCGCTGGCGCTTCGCAATATTGCCTCTTCCTCTGTCGAGCAAACCCGTCCGATCACCGTCGCCGACCTCGGTGGTGGGGCGATGGCGACGGAGCTCGGCCAAGATCTGGAAAAGAATGAGTTGCCAGAACCTGAAAAACAAGTGCAGATTGTGGAGCAAAAGGTCGAGCCGGTATTGCCGGTCGAGCCGAAGTGGGTAACGGTAGGGGTCTGGAATACGACGACGCGCGAGGAGCACCGAGTCGGTCTGGTCCAGTGATGTTTATGCGGCCTGCCGCGGGTGCGGCCAGCCGAACGAGGGGGGCTAACGCAGGCATGGCGAACGGCAAGAGAAGAATCGCAAGGACGAAAAGCCTTGCGGCATTGGCGGCAGTGTTTTCGGCCTGTGTATGTTTAGGGCCTGGATTTGCCGGCTGCGCCAACGCGCAGGAAAAGTCGGTCACCTTAGGCAAATCGGTCCAGCGTGTGACCTTGCCTCCGAACGCGACGCTGACGCTCAATACCGGCCAGACCTTCGGCGATCTCGTCATCGGCAACGCCGAAATGATCGACGTGGTGCCGCTTTCCGACAAATCGCTTTTCATTCGCGGCAAGAAGATCGGCGCCACCAATATCTCGGTCTATGGCGACGACAAATCGCTTCTCGGTGTCATCGACATCCGCGTTGCCAGCGATTTCACCGAAGTCGCCTCCGCTATTCGCTCCGCCGCGCCCTCGGCCCGGGTTACCGTCGTCAACTCCAACGATCGCATTCGCCTGACAGGCATCGTCCGTGACGGCGTCGAATTGCAGCGGGTGATGGAAATCGCCCAGTCCTATTCCGATCAACCGGTGCTGAACCAACTGCGCGTCAGCGACAGCCAGCAAGTGATGCTGGAGGTCCGTGTCATTGAAGCCTCACGCCAGACGGGTCGTGACCTCGGGATCGGTTGGTCCGGGCACGGCAACAACGGCATCGGCAAGGCAACGACCAGCCAGGGGATCACCGTGGACGATAACGGCAACCTGGCCCGTACCCTCCTTGACCCCAAGGGTGCGGCAACGGGCATGCTGCCCTTCGGCCAGTTGATCGCCAAGGTTCTGGAAATTTCGGGCGGCCGCATCGATGTCGTCATCAACGCGCTCGAGCAGAAGGGATTGGTGCGTCGTCTGGCTCAGCCGAATCTCATCGCAATGAGCGGCTCGACCGCCAGCTTCCATGCCGGCGGTGAGGTGCCGATCCTGAAGACGACGAACAACGGCACGACGGTCGCCACCGAGACGGACTATCGCCCCTTTGGTGTGCGGCTGACCTTCAAGCCGGTGGTGCTTGACGACGGCGTCATCAATTTGGAGATCGAGCCTGAGGTATCCGAGCTTGATCCCTCGATCAACGTCAACGGCAATCCGGGTTTCATCTCCCGCGCGGCCAGCACCACGGTAGCGCTTCGCGACGGCCAGAGTTTTGCCATGGCGGGCCTGCTGCAGTCGATCAATGCCAAGGACATCCAGCAATTGCCAGGCCTCGGGCAGATACCGGTTCTCGGCGCACTGTTCCGTTCGACGAGTTTCCAGAAGAAAGAATCCGACCTCGTTATCGTGGTCACGCCGCACATTGTGCGACCGTCCCGCCCGGGCGAGGACCTCTACAGTCCGCTCGATCAGACGCGCTCGTCCAACGATGTCGAGCTTTTCGCTCTCGGTGTCTTGGAAGTCGACAAGGACATGCTCCGACGCTTTCGCAATGGCGAAGGTGTGACTGGGCCCTATGGCCATCGTCTCGATCTGAACCAGGGAGGCCAGGTTGTTGTTACAAAACGCTAAGCGTCTCCTTCTCGTCCTTGCAGCCGCCGGCCTGGTTTCCGGCTGCGCCGACTACATGAACCATCGCGACTCGATCACCTTCGGGCTCGGGAACGCCATGGAAGCAAACAAGGCCATCCATACCGAGGACCCGTTCCCGCCGGAAGCTCAGCGAACTCGTATCGCAAGCGACGGCAAGGTGATCCGCAGGGTGGTCACTCAGTACCAGAATGGCGGGGCGGGCGTTGTTGAGCCGTCGCCGGCCATGGAGGCCAACGGGGCGTCCAGCGGGGCGACTGTTAGCCAGTAGCAGTTCGAAAGGCATGAACGGCGGCAGCGCGCCGGAAGGGAAAATACACGAAGTTGGGTCGTCACGGCGATAGCGCCGTGATGGGGGTATACCAATGCTGAACAGGGTTGTCAGACGGTTCTGGAACGATCATCGCGGCTATGTCATCGCCTTGACGCTCATCGCCATGCCAATGCTTCTCGGCTTTTCGCTGCTGATCATCGATGTCGGTCGCAGCGGCAACCTGCATACTGATCTCCAGAACGCGGTCGATGCGATGGCTCTGGCCGGAGCCCGCGAACTCGATGGCCGCGATGATGCCATTTCGAGGGCTCAGACGGCGATCGGGAAAATCGCCAATAGCGCGGCCTTTTCCGGGGGCGGGACCGGCATGTCGCTTGGCTCGCATATTACCGTCACCTACGACGCCGGAAACGATGCCGCGAGCACTGTCACCGTGCTTTTTCTGAAGAGCATCCCGGCGGACGACGATACGCCCATCCCGTCTTCGATGGAAACGACGGACGCCAGCGAAGCTTCCTACGCCTGGGTCATCGCCAAGCCGCAGGCGATGCAGACGATCTTTCCGATCCCGGTTGGCTTTACCCGCAATACAATCAACATCGCTGCCGACGCCGTGGCGGTATACCACGCCAGCGCCTGCGACGTGACGCCGATCTTTATCTGCAATCCGTACGAGCCAGCAGGGAACACGAGCGAAAGCGCCAGTGAAGTTGCAGCTGCGGCCTTGCACACCAATTTTGCGGCCGGCAATCTCTACGGGCGACAGATCGAGCTTCACAGCACTTCGGCGTCCAATCCCGGTCCCGGCAATTTCGGGTTCCTGCGGACCCCCTTGGGCAATGGTGCCTCTGTGCTGGCGGAGGCTCTTGCCACCGGCAATCCCGGTACCTGCTACACACAGGACAACCTCGATACGGAGACCGGCGCAAAGGCAGGGCCGGTCGAGGATGGCGTGAATACGCGCTTCGGCTTTTACTCCTCGTCGTTCAACAAGGTGAACGGCGATTATCGTTATCGACCGGCGCAAAACACACGCTCCGCCCAAACGATCACCGGCAAGGGAAACAAGGCCTGCGATAGCTACAATCCGGTCATGACAGGAGCCGTTGTCGGCGATGCCGCAAAGGCTGTGCCGCTCGGCTATGGAGCATCCATGACCTCGCTTTCCGGCGGCAAGATCAGCAGCGGCAATAATTGGCAGTATACGACCTATTGGAACGTCGCGCAGGGAACGGTTGCGCCCTCGGTGAGCACTGTTCTCAGCAACTATTCCAGTTATCCCGCGCAGGCGACAGGAACGCCAAATCAGCCCTCCGCTTACGATGTCTATCGTTACGAGCTTGCGAACGCGGCTCTCATCAACCATGCCTCGGCGAATGGTGAGACTGGAAAACCGGCAACTGGCGGCCAGTGCTATACCGGCCCGGACCTTTCGAACTATACGGCGGCCGAATACGGTGATCGCCGCGAGATCTTCTCAGCCATTGTCAATTGCGGCTATGAAGCCTCGGTCGGCCATTTGAACGGTCACAAGGCCACCCGCGCCGTGGCCTTCGCGCGCATGTTCCTGACCAAGCCGGCGATAAAGGATTCCAGCGAACGATACCTTTCCCTGGAGATGATCGACATATCAGGCAAGGGTGGTCGCGGAACGCTGGACGAATTCTTGCGGGAAGAAGCGGAGCTGGTCAGATGATCGCGCTCCGCAACTTTATCAGGCATCGGCTTTGCCTCGGCTTCTGGCGGCGGGAGGAAGGCGCGGTGCTTGCCGAAGCGCTGCTCGCCATCCCCTTTGTGACAATCTTTGCGGCGGGCATACTGGAGTTTGGCAGCATCTTCTGGCAGCGTATGCAGATCGACGCAGGCTTGCGCGATGCGGGGCGTTACCTTTCGCGATGCCGACCGGTGTCGGGAACCTACGTGCCGACCTGTAATCAGGCGACTGCGAAGACGATCGCCTTTTACGGAACGCAAACACCTGCGGCAAACGCCACACCCCGTGTACCCGGCTGGAAGAACGCTGCCGATATCACCATCACGGCACCCGATGCAGACGGGAACATCACCATTTCCACAGCTCATCTCTACCAGACTTCGCCGGTCTTCGGCTTTCTGGGAATTGGTGCAATCACGATCAGTTCCTACCATGAAGAGAGGTACATCGGATGGTGACCTCTAGGGCGATCAAGGCATTCTGGCAGGATAGCAGTGGTGCCAGCCTTGTCGAAGCACTGCTGACCTTTCCGATCGTCATGCTGGTGTTTGCCGCCTTCATCGAGTTCGGCTATGCGATGTCGCAGTGGAACCAGACGGTCAAGGCACTGCAATATGGTGCCCGCCTGGCGGCCGTATCCGATCCGTTGACGACGAATTTCAATGCCGTTTTCCCAACCGACGCTGCCGATCCGCTCAACAACGGCAAAGCGGCGCCGAACGATGCGACGATATCTTCGACCTGCGGACCGGCTCTTGCGAACTGCAGCACGGCGGCATTGAACCGGATTGTGCTCGGAAGCGACGGCGTCTGCAACGCCGGAACCGATCCTCACCCCGGCATTTGCGACCTCAACTGGCGCATCACCCCGGATAAGCTGATGGTCACTTATCAGCGGTCGGGGCTCGGCTATTGGGGCCGGCCGGACGGGCCTGTGCTGACGATGCGGCTGGAGGTGCGCAACATCACCTTCGATCTGCCGGTCCTCGGCGGCCTGTTGGGACTGAACGACGTCACCATCCCGGCCCATCCGGTGACGATCACGACGGAAGATCTAAAGACGTGCTCAACCTGCTGACTCCTTAAATTACGCGTAGGAAAGCGAAATGACAGCTCACATGAACATAGTCGCATCCACCAAGATCCTGGTCCTTTCCGACGATGCGGCTGCAGCGAGCTTGATGCTCGATACGTTCGGGTCGCTTTCCCGTTACGATGTCCGCCATCTGGCGTTGAAGGCGCTCGCAGAAAAAGGCCGGTTCGACCCGACGCAGTTCGACCTGATCGTTCTCGACGTCGACAACGGGAAATTGCTGCATCAGCCGGAGCTTTTCGCGTTTCGCACCAGCTATCGGGACATTCCGCTCGTCGTCGTTTCCGAAGACCTGCCGGACGACATGCTGCGGCTGCTCTTCCGCCTGAACGGCAATGACTGGCTGAAGAAGCCGCTCGAGCGCCGCGCACTGATCGACATGATTTCGACCCATGCGCCAGGCACTGGGGCGAGCGACAGCAGGGTGCATGCCGTGGTCTCGGCCGTCGGTGGCGCGGGCGCCAGCATGATCGCTTCGTCGCTTGCGCATGTGCTGGCCCAGCCGACCAAGAATTCCACGCCGCGGATCGACTTGTTCGACACGGATTTTTGCTCCGGGACGCTTGGTTACTATCTCAACCTCGTCAATGACTACGACTTGAAACCAGTCATCGCCAATCCTTCCCGGGTCGATCTGGAATTCATCGATCTGGTCCGAAAGCGTCATTCGGGGGGCTTTTCACTGCTTTCCTTCAAGCAGCCATCGGTTCTTCTGGCGCCGAAGGGCCGTGAACTCGTGCTGCGCATGCTCGACGTGGCCGCGTTCGAGAGCGATCACACGATCATCGACGTTCCCTATTATGACACGCCGTGGAAATACGAAGTGCTCACCTCGGTCAACAGCGTCTGCATCGTCACCGAAATGACGGTCCCTGCGCTTTCTCAAGCCAAGGATCTGTTTGCCAATCTGGTGCGGCTGCGTGGCAGTGCGGATCAGATATTCATCGTCATCAACAAATATCGCTCCAAGCTTTTCGGCCTCGGCCTGCGCCGGCAACAAACGGAAAAGATATTCAAGGAGATCCCGACGCATGTCATCGGGGATGACTGGGAGACTTTGAGCGAGGCGGTCAACCGGGGCGTGCTGCCATTTCAAGTGAATTCCCGGGCGCGCTTCTGCGGCGCGGTCGGTAAACTTGGAGCACTGGTGCGATGACGGCGATCCGCGCCGCCGATGTCGGCTTTGCAGTTTTGGCAATTCTGGCCGCTGTCGGGGATGCCGCGGCAGGCGGGCTTGTCCCGCGAAGCCTTGGGCCGACGACAAGCGCCGTGGTGGCGATCGAGAAAAGCTACGCGGCTGGGACAATCGTCATCGTCAGCGGCAATCGTACGCTGGATCTCGTCATCTCCGAAGGACGGGCGATCCGTTACAAAATTGGCGTCGGACGAGACGGATTTCGGTGGAGCGGTACCGTCAAGGTGGGGCGGAAGGCAGAGTGGCCTGACTGGCGCCCGCCTGCTGAGATGAAGGCGCGCTCGGCTGGACTTCCGGACCTGGTACCTGCAGGGCCGCTCAATCCCTTGGGTGCTCGCGGGATCTATCTCTACAAGGGCGGGACCGACACGCTCTACCGCATTCATGGAACGAACGAGCAGTCGACGGTCGGTGGCTTCGCGTCATCGGGCTGTTTTCGCATGAGCAATGCCGACGTCATCGATCTCTATGAGAGGGTGAAAGTCGGTTCCACGGTCATTGTAAAGTAACAGTTGAGGGGTGGGACGCATGGCGAACGGTATCATCGGGCGCTTCTACAAGCGGGAGCCGGAAAACCAGGAACATCTGGAGGCCGCCGAACTGTCCGTGGTCGGCGCACTTCAGAGCATGCCTGCCCAGCCGGCCTCTGACAGCGCCGCGGCGAGAGACGAGGAGGCTTCGCTCGGGCCGGACATGGTTTCGGAGCGGGTCAATCTGCACCGCTACCTGCTCGATCGCATCAACCTCGGGATCCTCGACACACTCGACAACGAGGAGATCGCCACCGAGATCCGGCCGTTGGTCAAGGACTATATCCGGAGTAACAACTTTCCGCTGAATGCCAAGGAAATCAACGATCTGATCCGCGATATCACCGACGAGATGCTCGGGCTGGGACCGATCGAGCCGCTGCTGGCCGACGACACAATCGCAGATATTCTCATCAACGGCTACAACAGCGTCTATGTCGAGCGGAGCGGCAAGCTCGAGAGCACCGCCGTGCGGTTCAAAGACGAGGATCATCTCCTTCGGGTGATCAACAAGATCGTCTCGGCGGTTGGCCGCCGCGTCGACGAGTCAACGCCGATGGTTGACGCCCGCCTCAAGGATGGCTCGCGTGTCAACGTCGCCATCCGGCCGATCTCGGTCGATGGACCGCTCGTTTCCATCCGCAAATTCACGCGCAAGCCGCTGACATTGGAGCGCCTGGTGCAATATGGCGCCATGGCCGATGCGATGCGCATCCTTCTGAGCGCCGCGGTCAAGGGCAAGGTGTCCATGGTCATTTCAGGCGGCACCGGTTCCGGCAAGACCACCTTGCTGAACGCGCTCTCGTCGCAGATTTCCCCAAAGGAGCGCCTGATCACCATCGAGGATGCGGCCGAGCTTCAACTGCAGCAGCCACATGTCGGGCGTTTGGAAACCCGACCGCCGACACTCGACGGACGCAACGAGATCCGTCAACGCGAACTCTTGAAAAACGCCCTGCGCATGCGTCCCGACCGCATCATCGTCGGCGAAGTACGCGGCGACGAGGCGTTCGACATGCTGCAGGCGATGAACACCGGCCACGAGGGGTCGATGACGACCATTCACGCCAACACGCCGCGCGATGCCGTCGGCCGGCTTGAGCAGATGGTCGGCATGGCAGGGATGCCGATGTCGCAGTTGAGTATTCGCTCGCAGATCTCGTCCGCCATCACCATGATCGTGCAGGTCCAGCGCCTGAGCGACGGCAGCCGCAAGATCGTCTCGATTTCGGAGATCACCGGCATGGAGGGCGAAGTCGTGCAGATGCAGGAGATTATGAAATTCAAGAAAATCGGCACCGATGAAGGCGGGCGGATCCATGGAGAATTCCGCGCCACCGGCATCCGGCCGCGGTTCGTCGAAGAATTCGCCGAACTCGGGATCGAGATCCCTTTGACGATTTTTGATCCCGGCAAACCGCTGCAGACGGGACCCGTTCAATGACCCTGACACTCCTTTACGCGGCCGTTTTCACCGCGGCCCTTGTCGCAGTCGAAGCGATCATGCGCGGCTATTTCAGGACATCCGAACGCCACCGCGCTGTGAACCATCGGCTGAGCCTGCTCGAGGTCAGCGATGATCATCGCAAGACCTATAGCGATATGCTGAAGGAGCGCGGTGCCGCAAGCAGTTGGCGGCAAGTCGCCATGATGCAGCGGCTGTTGCGGTTCTACGCCCAGTCGGGGATCAAGTTCGATGCCAGGCGATTTGCTCTCTTCGCGATCGCGGGCGCACTATTGACCTGGCTGGTCGTTCAGTTCCTCGTGCCGAGCACTCTGTTCAGGATCCCCGTCTTTCTCCTCGTCTGCCTCTTCATCCCGGCACTGGTCGTCTGGCGCGCCCGGGCGCGGCGCATGAGGAAATTCGAACAGAAGCTTCCGGAAGCGCTCGATGTCGCCAATCGCAGCTTGGCCGCCGGCCATCCGCTGCCGGCGGCGATTTCTTTGGTGGCACGCGAGATGCCTGATCCGATCGGCACCGAGTTCGGTCTCCTCTCGGACGAACTCACCTACGGCGTGACGCTGGACGACGCCCTCGTCAATTTGGCGGACCGGGTCGGCGTCGAGGATCTGAACCTGCTTGCGATATCGCTGAGCGTACAGGCAGGCACCGGTGGAAATCTCGTAGAGATCCTGCAGAACCTTTCGAAGACGCTGCGAGACCGATCGATGCTGAAGGCAAAGGTCAAGGCGATTTCCTCGGAAGGACGCATCACCGCGATCTTCATGTCGATGTATCCGTTTCTGCTCTACGCGATGATCAAGGCGTTGTCGCCGACCTACTTCGATCCCGTCTGGGATAGCGGCCACGGCACCGTCTTGGTGTGCGTGCTGCTGGCCGTCATGGCGATCGGGAATGTCATTCTCTACAAGATGGTCAACTTCGAGTACTGAGGCGGTCATGTCGAGTGAGTATGGAATTTACCTCATCGTCTTCTTTGCAGTACTGATCTTTTCTGCAGCGGCATCAGAGTTGTTTTTTCGGCAGCGCGAGGTTTCGGTGCGGGTGTCGAAGAGCTCGACGGCAACAGGCGAGGAGTTCCACCTTGGCGATACGACCATTGCCGACCTCGGCGAGGCAGAAAACCGCCTCATCCGTCGCTATTTCGAGATTACTCGACGTGACACCAATGCGAACTCCACCCAGAACCGGCTGATCCGGGCGGGGTATTTCGCTGCCGGCGCCGTCACCACCTTCCAGGTGGTTCGCGCGGTGGTCTGTGTCAGCGTGCTGGTCGCGGCGGTCTGGGTTTTAAACAGGGTCGCGCCTGATATGTCACAGCTGGCGACGCTGATTGTTGCCATGTTCGCTGCGGGTGTAACCTTTATTCTGGTCAATATCTATATCGACCGGCGTGGCGCCGCCAAGGAGAGGGAGTATCGCCGCCTCTTTCCCGATTTCATGGATATGCTGATCGTCTGCCTCGATGCGGGGATGAGCATCGAGGCGGCGGCCAACCGTGTTGCCCGGGAGTTCGTCGACAAGCGGCAGGATTTCGGCCTGCATCTCTCGATCATGATGCTGGAAGTGCGGGGCGGCCGGCGATTGCGCGAGGCGCTCGCCAACCTTGCCACCCGCCTCAGGATTGACGAGGCCCGGGCCCTTTCCGTTCTGTTCCGCCAATCAGAGGAACTCGGGACCAGCGTAACGCAGACGTTGCGAGTCTACTGCAAGGAAATGCGCGATCTCCGTATTGTTCGCGCGGAGGAAAAGGCAAACGCCCTGCCGGTCAAAATGCTGCTGCCGCTTGGCGCGTTCCTTTTTCCGGTAAGCCTCATCATCGTTCTCGTTCCCGTAGTTATCCGCGTTGTGGATCTTTTGATCAGCATGAAACCCGGCGGTTGAGCCAAGCGAGGTCGTATGCAGTATTCGCTCGAACAGGATCGTAAGGAAGCCATCATTTCCCTCGATCCGCGTATGCCAATGGCACCGGCAGGCATAGACCAAGCCGGGCTGGATCCGTCATTCCTGCTTCGGCTGGCGTCAAAATGTGCGGCCGAGCAGGATACAACCACGGCCTCGTATCTGGCTGACCGGATGAAATTGCCGAAGGTGATCGTCAATATCCTGATCAAGGAACTTGTGAAACTCGCATACCTCGAGGCTCGCGGCCTGGCTGGTGAGGATGTGAGATCCGATATTCGATATGCGCTTTCAATGAAGGGGCTCGAATATGCCCACGCGGCGTCGCGTCAATGCCAATATATCGGCCCGGCGCCGGTGTCGCTGGAGGCGTTCTGCCGGCAAATAGGTTTGCAGTCGATCCATCACGAGCGCGTGACCCCAGAGCGGCTGACCGACAGCCTTGACGGGTTGGTGCTCTCAGGGGCTCTGGTCGAAAAGCTCGGCCCGGCCATCAATTCCGGCCGCTCGATCCTGCTTTACGGGCCACCCGGAAACGGAAAGACGAGCATTGCCGAGCGGACGTCGCAACTGTTTTGCCAGACGATCTGGGTGCCCTACGCCATCGAGGTCGGCGGCCATGTCATCAGTTTCTATGACGAAGCCGTGCATCACTCCGTATCGGAGGCTGACGCGGGCTCTCATCCGAAAGCGGATCAACGATGGATCGAATGCCGGCGTCCGGTGATCAAGACGGGCGGGGAATTGACCCTCGATCAGCTCGATCTCACCTTCAACGCAGGGCCAAATGTCTATGAGGCGCCCATCCACTTGAAGGCATCGGGCGGTGTTTTCATCATCGATGACTTCGGGCGCCAACAGGTGGCGCCGCAGGCGCTGATCAATCGCTGGATTGTGCCGCTCGAGCGCGGATATGACTTCCTGACGCTGCACACCGGCAAGAAGTTCAAGGTTCCCTTTGACGAGCTGGTGGTATTTTCGACGAATATCGCACCGAAGGATCTTTCCGACGAGGCCGGCTTGCGGCGCTTGAAATACAAGATCTTTGTGAACACGCCGTCGCGCGACGAATATCTCAGAATCTTCAAATCCTATGCCGGCGGCACCGGATTGGTTGTCAGTGATCCAGACCTGAACCTGTTCTACGATCGTAAGTACAGCGGTAATGTGCCGGCGTCCTGCTATCATCCGAAATATCTTCTGGATTTCGTCGGTTCCTACTGTGATTTCAACGGCATAGATAGAAACGCATCGCTCGACATGCTCGAACGGGCATGGGAAGGTGTGTTTACATCGGAATGATTGCGGACTTGGCGCTGACCGCGGCCAACGCAGACTTAACGACTTACGGGGAGTAAACGAATGACCAGCATTCCAAGTATCGAGGTCGAAGCAGAACACCCAAAACCAAGCAATTTGCGGGCCATAGAGCCGAAAGGCTCAAAAAGCCCGCTCCTCGTCGGTTTGCTCCTGATGCTTCTGCCTGTGAATGCCGGCGTTCTCATCTATACCGCCAAGAACTCAGCGGATGTTCGCGAGAGCCGCGAGACGATCGCCGCGCTGAAAAGGTCCATCGATGGTCTGAGAGGACAGATCGAAAAGCAGTCGAGCAAGATCGCGGATAATGCCAAGGCCGACGAAGTCGCACTTATCCACCAAGAGATGGGTGACCTGCAAAAGGCTATCTCGTCGATCAACGAACAGCGCAACGACACAAGCGGTCTACGCATGGGTTCAGCTTTGGTCCTGAGCGCGCCCGGCAAGGAACCAGCACAATTTTTCGCTCCGCCGCCCCGCGCCCTGGCAGCGGAAACTCAAACTCCGGATAGCACTCTTGCATCCATCGAAGCCGGGGGCATTTCAGTGAACAACCTGCCGCATTACGAACGAACACTCTCGCCGGAAGGCCAGCTCATACTTCGGAAGGCACGGTAAACAAAGACGTCACCGAAATCTCCAAAGCAATGGCTGCCAGGAGGCGCCGCGCCGATGCTCGCAATGCAGCAAGGGCGCTCTCATCCCGACGCAGATTGCCGATCGCTGAAGGGCCTATCCCCGCTGAGCGTAATTCACACTGTTCTTCATCAATTCGAGATTGCGGGCAGTGATTTCGTTTCCTGGATCAAGCTCGTAGGCTTTCAGGAAATACCGTCTGGCAGTGCGCAAATCACCGCGTAATAGGTGGGAATAGCCGAGATTGTTGTAGTAGACCGGGGTGTTGCCGATCATTCGAGAGAGTTGCTGGTAGGCGCGATCGGAAGTGTCGAAGCGGGCAACCATGTCGGCTGAGGCCGCCAAGCCTAGCCAAGCGGCCGGATCCTGCGGAAAAACGTCAACCGCTCGCTTGTAAATGGCGTAGGATTTTCCGTAGTTCTTTTCCTGAAACTGCAGTTTGCCGTTGGTTATCAACTCGTCGTTCTTATAGAAGGCGACGGCTGAGTCATCCTCGAGAGTTTTTGCACTGTCGCCATAAGCAGCCAGACCATCAACGCCGGATGACTGGCACCCAGCTAAGATCGCTCCAGCCGCTATCAAAAACGCAATGCATTTAGTTCCAGCTCTGATCTGCATCATCGGCAACTTGATCCCCCATCAGACATTCATACCTAAGACTCGGATCTGTTCACCGGAAATCATCGTAAAAAAAAGCTAACAACTCAAGAATTTGAGCAAATAGTCGCAAAAAAGCGACAGATGCGGCCTTCGCCGGAATGCGAGAGCGTGATAAAATGCCTGCTATCCAAAGTAGGCATGCTGTGCCACCCATGACTCCTTGAGTTGAAATCGATCAACGTCGCCTATCCTGCTCTGAGGTGAAAGGATGGAACGCCGCATGCGGATCGCTATTTTCACGCTGATGCGACTTGGGCCATCACTGGCTTACGCGATAGCATCGAACTTTGTTCTCAGCATACCGCTCCTGGAAAGCCACCCCTCAAGTGCGTTCGCATGGTGGCTGCATATGACACTGCTTCCGGTCATGCGCGAGCCCATCTATCTGCTTTTGGCGGTACCTGGCGTTGGAATTTGGAGCGCCGCGGTCCTGTTGACGCTTGCATCGATTTTCGGGATTCGAGTGGCCATGCAGCCGCAAAGACACCGCCGTTCGGGGTTCATTCATGCCCATATCGCGCTGATCGCGACCGGTCTGCCTATGGGGCGGGGAGCGGTTGCGCAAGCCGGGCTTTCCGAGTTTGCGTTGCCTCAATTTCAACAAGGCGACTGGTCGTTTCTGCCGCTGTCTCATTCACCGCTTGGGACCTTCCTTTTCATATCGGTGTTTTTGGCTTGCATTTGTAGCCATTTAACAGTCATCAAGCGTGCAATATCGGCGTGATGGAAAAGGGTTGAGCCGCCCCCGCCAAAGGCGCCGCAACACGTACCTCGAGTCGCGGCAGCGTCGCTCGCCAAGACCTTGAATATCCTCCGGAACAAGGCCAAGCTGCCATTTCATCGCCAGCAGCCTTTCAATCCATGAGGGTCTTTCACCAGCCATGCCCGATACTTACCCGCTCTCGAATCTCGCCGCGATCGACGCCGCGCACCACCTGCATCCCTTCGCCGATATGAAGAAGTTGAATGCCGAAGGCACGCGCGTCATCCAGCGCGGCGAGGGTGTCTACATCTTCGACAATCACGGCAGGAAATACCTCGACGGCTTCGCCGGCCTCTGGTGCGTCAATATCGGTTATGGCCGCCGGGAGATCACGGAAGCCGTCGCGCGTCAGATGAACGAACTGCCCTATTACAACACCTTCTTCGGCACGACCTCGACGCCGACGGCGCTGCTTGCCGAGAAGGTCACCTCACATGCCGGCGGGCGGTTCAACCATATCTTCTTCACCGGCTCCGGCTCTGAAGCGAACGACACATGGTTCCGCATGGCCCGCGTTTATTGGAGCGCCGTCGGCAAGCCGTCGAAGAAGATCGTCATTGCGCGAAAGAACGGCTATCACGGCTCGACCGTCGCCGGCGCCAGCCTCGGCGGCATGAAATACATGCACGAACAGGGCGACCTGCCGATCCCGGGTATTGTTCATATCGGCCAGCCCTATTGGTATGGCGAGGGCGGTGATCTCTCGCCTGCTGAGTTCGGTCTCAAGGTCGCTCGCGAACTCGAAGCTAAGATCGACGAACTGGGCGAGGAAAATGTCGCTGCCTTCGTCGCGGAGCCGGTACAAGGCGCAGCCGGCGTCATCATCCCGCCCGAAACCTATTGGCCGGAGATCGACCGCATCTGCAAGGCGCGCAATATCCTGCTCGTGTCCGACGAAGTGATCTGCGGTTTCGGCCGTCTGGGCGTCTGGTTCGGCCATCAGCATTATGGCGTCGAGCCGGATCTTGCGCCGATCGCCAAGGGTCTTTCCTCAGGCTATCTGCCGATCGGCGGCGTGCTCGTCAGCGACCGCATCGCCGATGTGCTGATCAACGACGTCGGCGACTTCAATCACGGCTTCACCTATTCCGGTCACCCGGTCTGCGCTGCCGCCGCACTCGAAAACCTGCGCATCATCGAGGAGGAACGGCTGGTCGAGCGCGTGCGCGACGATATCGGGCCGTATTTCGGCAAGGCCTGGGCAGCGCTGGCGGAGCATGATCTTGTCGGCGGGGCTGATAGTATCGGGCTGATGGGTGGCCTGCAGCTTGCCGCTGAGAAGAGCACGCGCACCCGTTACGAAAAGCCAGATCAGGTCGGCTCGCTGGTGCGTAACTACGCGCTGGCGAACGGCCTCGTCCTGCGCGCCACCGGTGACCGCATGCTCGCCTCGCCGCCGCTCGTCATCAGCCACGCGGAAGTGGATGAGATGGCGAGAATCACGAAGCTGGCGCTGGATGCGGCATGGAAGGAACTGAAATCCTGACGTCGTTCAAGCCGGCGGGTTGATCCAGGCGTAGCCGAAACGAAAGCTATCGTCACCGCGCCCATAGAAATAGGGCACGTCGATCACCGACGCATCAGGCGCGGTGACGCCGAGATTTGCCTGGAGCCATGCGGCCATGGCCGCGGGAAGCGCTTCGTTTTCTCCCTTGCGCGGGATGAGCCACACGAGGAGAAGCGGCCGCCGGTCGGAGAGATCCGGCTTGAAGCCCGGATAATCCATGGAAACGACCGGTACGCCGGGAATATCCTGCCGCAGATTGCCGGCAAGCAGACTGTCACCGGCAAGGATAGCCGCCGGTTCGGCCTGTTTTCGCAGGACTTCGAGCATGCCGGCGTAAGGTCGGTTCAGTCGCTCGTAATGACCTGGAGAAGCGTGCCGTGGCCACACTGCCGTAAAGAACGGCCGGCACGCCGATCATGATGACGGCGACAACCGGGATGAAGCGCCGGAAAGCCTTGCCTGTCTCCACGCCCGCCGCCTCGATCTTCAGGCAGAGATAGAGCGGCAGGATGAAGAGCATCGGCACCAGCCAGCGATCCTTGATGCCGGCAGCACCCCCGAAGACGATCAACAGCAGAATGCCGATGACGAAAACGAGCATCATCCGCTCGAGGAGCAGCGTCCATTCGGAATGGGCGGCGAGTGCTGCGCGCAGGCTCTTGCCGAAGACGACCGCAAACACTGCGACCGTCAATCCGGCAAAACCGATAATGGCGAGAGCGAACGAGCCGACGCCCATCGCCACTTGCATCAGATAGCTCGCATTGTCGCTCGACGTCATCTTTTCCAGGGTTCGCGCGGTCGCGAAATGGAGATTGTCCTTGAGCCAGAAGAGATGCGGCAGGGTAATAACGAGCGCCACCACTGCGGTCAGCGCGAGCCGCCAATCGAAGATCCGTGGCCGCAGGCGCTGATCCGCCAGCGCTGCAATCAGAGCGGCGGCCGGCAGGATCGCGAAATTGTATTTGGCAAGCAAGCCGAAACCGATGCCAATGCCTGCGATTGCGTAGGAGCCGAGGCTCGGCTGCTTCAGGCTGCGAACGAAGCCGTAGAAGAAAACCGTGGCCGAAAAGAACACGGCGACAGTATGCGTCAGGTCGCGCTGCATCTCGAAGACCATCTGCGGGATCGTCAGCAGCCCGAGCGTTGCGACCGCGGCGAGCGCCTTGTCGCGCAGGATAAGGCGTGCGGTCAGGCCGTAGAGCACATAGGAGGTGAAGAGCAGAAGGTTCTTCACCACAGAAAGGGCGGCAAGCGAAACGCCGGTAAACTGGAAGACGGTGTATTGCAGCCAGTTGTAGAAAGGCGGCTGCGGGCCGTAACCCGCGGCGAGCCATTGCGATCGGAAGACCTGTTCGGCCTCGTCGAGATCGAGCGAATGCGAGGTTGCCAGCCGCACGCCGAATTGAAGCGCGAAATAGGCGGCCAGCAGGACGAAGATCCATCGCATGTCGCGAGGGCCGGTTTCGGTCATTTACCGGTCCCCGCCTGAGCCCAGGCATAACCGAGCGAAAAATTGTCACCCTGGCGGCCGAAATAATAGGGAAGCGACAGCGAACCGATCGCCTGCGGCACGACACCGGCCGCCGTCAGCGCCGATGAAAGCCGCTCCGGCATCACCGCATCCGCGGCCGTCTCCGTCTTTTTACCGCGCCAGGCGATGAGTACGGGGCCACCGGCAGACGCATAGGATGGGATGCCGGTCACAGGGAAATCCGGGATGACGACGGGCACATCGGGAAACTGCAGCCGCATGTTGCCGCCGACATAGGTATCCGAGGCGATGATGAGGGCGGGTTGAGCCTGCCGCATCATTTCGCGCGCGAGGCCGGCCATTGGCACGTTCGGTCGGCTGTAGGTGCCGATCAGCCCGGCGCCGACGACGCGGAAGCCGAGCGCGATCAGCACGCATGCCATCAGCACCGGCACGACAGGCCGGAAGCGGCGCAATCCGGCAGAAAGGTCAAACCTGGCTGCCTGCATCTTCGCCAGGAAATAGATCGGCAACACGAGCAGGAACGGATCGAGCCAGCGCTCGCGGACCATGGTGGAGCCGGTGAGGAGTACGATGAGGGCGATCCCGGCGAGGCTTGCAAGCATCATCCGTTCCATCATCCCAGTCCAGCGGTTTCCCGCCGAAAATGCCCGGGAGAAATCCCGGCGGAAGGCGGCGGCGAAGGCCGCAACGGGCAATGCTGCAAAAGCGATGATGGCGACGAGAAAGGCGAGAAGGCCTTTGCCGATCCGCGACGCGCTTGCGGGCTCACTGCCGGCGGCCATCTTGCCCAGAGTGTCGGAGGAGGCGAATTCGAGATTGTTCCGCAGCCAGTTCGCATGCGGCAGGACGATGACGAGCGCGATGGCGACTGCGACGAGCAGCCGCCAGTCGAGCACTCTCCGCCGCCATTCCGCATCGGGCAAGATGGCGATCAGCGCGACGACGGGCATCAGGGCGAAGTTATATTTCGAGATCAGCCCGATGCCGGTCGCAAGCCCGAGCAGGAGGTAACTGTCGATACCGGGCCGGTTGAGCGTGCGGAAGAAGCCGTAAAGGAACAGCGAGCTGGCAAAGAGCAGTGCGGTCGTATGGGTCAGATCCTGCTGGGCCATGTAGGAGACCTGGGGCAGGGTGATCAGCGCCAGCATGCCGACGGCGGCAAGCGTCTGGTCTTTCAACGCTTCGCGTCCGGCAAGACCGTAGAAGAGGTAACACAGGAAGAGCAGGATGTTCTTCGGAACGATCAGCGCGCCCATCGACATGCCCGCCACCGAAACGATGGCATATTGCATCCAGTTGTAAAAGGGCGGCTGCGGGCCGTAGCCCGCCAGCAGATATTGCGAGAAGAAGGATTGCTCGGCCTCGTCGAGTTCCAGCGAATGCGGAAGCGCGATGCGCAGCGCGACGTTCAGCACGAAATAGGCTGCAAGCAGCAGGCTTGCGGTTCCAATCGTCTTCGTCGCGCGCTCCAGCATCGTGCTGCCGGCTTACGCTTTGGTTTGATCGTCGAAGATCTGCCGGACGATATAGTTCGGGGAGGCGTCGTCGCGGTAATAGGTGCGCGCGATCATTTCCGCCAGGATGCCTGTTGTGATCATCTGTACCGAAGACAGCAGAAGCACGACGCCGACCATCAGCATCGGGCGCGTCCCGATGTCATTGCCCATGATGAACTTGTCGAAACCGAGATAGAGCAAGATCAGCATCGCGATCGCGCCAAGTCCGAGGCCGAGCGAACCGAAGAAATGTCCCGGCCGCGCCTTGTAGCGCATGAAGAACATCACCGACAGAAGATCGAGGATGACGCGGAAGGTGCGCGAAATCCCGTATTTCGAAACGCCGTGCTCGCGGGCATGATGGGTAACGGCCATCTCGCCGATGCGCGAGCTCGGGACGACGCCGGCAACCCAAGCCGGGATGAAGCGGTGCATCTCGCCCATCAGCTTCACCTGCTTGATGATCGAGGCGCGATAGATCTTCAGGCTGCAGCCATAGTCGTGCAGTTTGACGCCGGTGATGCGGCCGATCAGGTAGTTGGCGCACCAGGAAGGGATCTTGCGCAAGAACAGCCCGTCCTTGCGGTTCTTGCGCCAGCCGACCAGGAGGTCGAGTTCGCGCCGTTCCAGTTCGGCGACCATCGCGGGAATGTCCTTCGGGTCGTTCTGCAGATCGCCGTCCATCGTCGCGATCAGGCGGCCCTGAGCAGTATCGATGCCGGCCTGCATGGCGGCAGTCTGGCCGAAATTACGCTGCAGCTCGACGATTCTGAGCGCCAGCCCTGCGCGTCCGACGAATTTGCGGGCGTTGACAAGCGTCGCATCCGTGCTGCCGTCATCGACGAGGATCAGTTCCCAGCGATTGGTGTATCCGGCCATCGCCGAGACGATGCGCTCGACCAGCGGGCCGACGCTTTCCTCTTCGTTGAAAACGGGCACGACCAGCGACAGTTCGAGCGATTGTACCGGATCATTCGCACCGCGAATGGTTTCTACCGTTGTCTGCAACTCTTGATCTCCAAAAGGCCGTCGGGCGGAACGGCTTCCATAGCCGCCGCAGCACTTGGGGAAGCCTACTACATGAAGTGTTCGCCCGTTGCCAGCCGCCAATGCCGGTTTCCCGCAATCGGCCGATATGGCACCGACTGTTCATATCCTATTTCGCGCCGCCCTCGACCCAGGAATAACCGATCGAGAAGGGGTGTTTGTCGTCACCAAAGAGATAGGGCAGTGTCAGCGTGTTCAACTCTTGCAGATGGATGCCCGATGCTTCGAGATCGGCAGCGAAGTCTGGCGGGATGGCTGCATCATCAGCCGTCTTTCCGCGCCAGACGACCAGCACCGGCCCTTTCGCCCGCGCGTATTCGGGAACGCCGGGACCGGCGAAGAACGGCATTGCGCTCGGAACATCAAGCTCCAGCCTCAGATTGCCGGCAAGATACTTGTCCGATGCCACGATGAGAACGGGCTTGCGGGACGCGGTCAATTCGGCCGCGAAGCCGGAGAAGGGCGCGTTCGCCCTTGTATAGCCGACATATTGCACGCCGATGATCCGGATCAGCAGGACCAGCAGGATGACGACCATGAAGACCGGCACCACGGGCCGGAAGCGCGCAAGGCCGGCGGAAAGGTCGAAGCCCGCCGTTTCGAGTTTCAGGAACAGATAAAGCGGCAGGACGAGCAGGAACGGGTCCAGCCAGCGCTCATGGATATCGCTGGCGCCGCCGATGAAGACCAGGCTCACGACCGCAAACAGGCTGATGGCCATCATCCGTTCGATCACCCGTATCATCGGGCCGGAGGAGGAGAGTGCGCGAAAGAAATCCCGCCGGAAGGCGGCCGCGAAAAGAACGATCGGCAGTGCGACAAAGCCGAGGACCGCGATGATGAAGGAGAGCAGCCCCTGTCCCATCCGAGGAAGGCCGGCGGCGGCCTCGTCCTTGGCGGCCATCCGCTTCAGCGTCGAGGCGGAGGCGCGGGCGAGATTATCAGGCAGCCAGAGCGCATGTGGCAACACAATCAGAATGGCGACGACGATCGCCGCCAGCAGGCGCCAGTCGAAGAGACGGCTGCGCCATTCCCGGTTCGGCAGCACGGCAATGAGGGCGGCAAACGGCAAAATGACGAAATTATACTTCGAGATCAGGCCGATGCCGGTGGCGATACCGATGACGAGGTAGCTTCCGAGCGACGGCCGTTGCAGCGTACGGAAGAAGCCGAAAAGGAAAAGCGACGTGGCAAACAGCAGCGCCACAGTGTGGGTGAGCTCCCTCTGTGCCAGGAACCCTACCTGCGGCAGGGTGATGAGGCTCAACATGGCGACGGCGGCGATCGACCGGCTTTTCAGCACTTCGCGGGCGGCAAGGCCGTAAAAGAGGTAGCATGAGAACAGCAGGACGTTCTTCGGAATCGAAATCGCCGCCATCGATATGCCGGTCACCGAGACGACGGCATATTGCATCCAGTTGTAGAAAGGCGGCTGTTCGTTGTAGCCCGCCAGCAGATATTGCGAAAAGAACGACTGTTCCGCTTCGTCGAGATCAAGAGTGTGCGGCAATGCCAGCCGTAGCGCGATATTCAGCAGGAAATAGCATGCCAGAAAAATGCTTGCGCCCGTAATGCCTTTGGTAATCCGCTCCAACATCGATCTCCACGTCAAGCCGGCAAGGCGCCATCATCTACCCGTCGGTCGCCTGCGTGGAAGCGAGTCCACCGCCATCGCCGTCAACTCCGGCGTTGTGCGCAACCTTCATTTCTCCTAAAAGGCCGGGCGACGGAACCGGAGCCCCAAGCCGACGCCAAGCGAGGATTGCCTAGTACATGAAGAGTTCGATCGTTGAAAGCCGGCAGTCCTGGTTTATGCGCAATCGCATGACTGTGCTGACGGTCGTCATAGTCGCAGCCTATGCGCTCTTCGTGCAATGGTTCTGGGGCTGGCCCGTCATCATCAAACAGTGGGCCGATGTCGGCGCAGGCCCCGTAATCGGCGCGCTGGTGGCGCTGACGAGCACCTATTTCCTGCGCACCTGGCGCATCTACGATTATTTCCCGAAGGAAACGGCGGGCCGTTTCACGACGCTCTTCCGCGTCACGCAGATCCACAATCTGCTGAACATCATGCTGCCTTTCCGCACCGGCGAGACCAGTTTTCCCCTCTTGATGCGCACCGAGTTCGGCATTCCGCTGACGCGGGGAACCTCGGCGCTCTTCGTCATGCGGCTGCTCGACCTGCATGCGCTTCTGGCCGCCGCCGGCATCGGCTTTGCGCTCGCGGCCGCCAACATGGTGGCTGCCTGGTTGCTCTGGACGGCCTTCCTGCTTTTGCCTGTTGCGTGTTTTGCTGCCCGCAAGCCGTTGCTGCGCCTTGCCGCCAGGCTTCTGCCCGCCAAGGCGCAGAAATTCGTCGTGGAGATCGAAAACGGCTTGCCGCTCGATGCCGTCGCCTTTGCGCGCGCCTGGGCGATGACGATCGTCAACTGGCTGGTGAAAGTGGTCGTCCTTGCCTGGGCGCTCGGCCTGATGGGGGTGCTGCCGATGGCGGCAAGCTTTGGCGGCGCGCTCGGCGGTGAGCTCTCTTCCGTGCTGCCCGTGCATGCGCCCGGCGGTGTCGGCACCTATCCGGCCGGAATCACCGCAGGTGCCATTGCTCTCGGAGCGTCGAGCGAGCGGGCAGCTCTCGCCGCGCTGGCGCAGGCGAGCGTCAATGCCCATCTGCTGATCATTGTCTCGGCGCTCACCGGCACGGCGATCTCACTGCCGCTCGGACGTCGCGGCAAGCTCTGAAATCCGTTTTCTCAGAAACGCCTGCTCCGGCTCCTGCCGGCAGAGCGACAGCGCTGTTTCATAGGCCGCGATCGCCTCTTCTCTCCGGTCGAGGCGACGCAGGAAATCGGCGCGCGCCGAATGGGCGAGGTGATAAGCCTGCAGCTCCCGACGGCCCAGAATGGCATCGATCAGGTCCAGGCCCTTTTCCGGCCCTTCCGCCATCGCGACCGCAACCGCGCGATTGAGCTCGACGATCGGGGAGGGCTGGGCCGCCAGAAGCAGATCGTAATAGAAGGCGATCTGCCGCCAGTTGGTTTCTTCAGTCCCCGGTGCCTGGGCATGTTCGGCGGCAATCGCTGCTTGCAGCGTATAGGTGCTGATCTCTCCCGCTCGCATCGCCTCGGCAAGCAGCGCCAGGCCTTCCGAGATCTTCTCATTGTCCCAGAGCGAGCGGTCCTGATCCGCAAGCAGCACCAGCGATCTCTGCTCGCCGCGGCGGGCGTGGCGGCGGGAGTCCTGCAGCAGCATCAGGGCCAGCAGGCCGGAAACATCGGGATGCGGGAGAAGCGTCAGAAGCAGTCGCGCCAGCCGTATCGCCTCTGCGGTCAGGTCGGCGCGGACGACCTCTTCGCCCGAGGAGGCTGAATAGCCTTCGTTGAAGACGAGGTAAATGACGTGCAGCACCCGGTCGAGCCGCTCCGGCAACGCCTCGCGGCCCGGCACTTCATAGGGAATTTTCGCCGCCCGGATCCTGCCCTTGGCGCGCACGATCCGCTGGGCCACCGTCGGCGCCGGAATGAGGAAGGCATGGGCGATCTCTTCGGTGGTCAATCCGCAGATTTCCCGAAGCGCCATCGCCGTCTGCGCGTCGGCTGGTATAGCGGGATGGCAGCAGGTGAAGATCAGCCGCAGCATGTCGTCTTCGATCGCTTCCATATCGCCGATCTCCGTTTCGTCGACCGTGTATAGGCTGTCCTCGATGTGCTGCTGCGAGGCGTCGAAGCGCGCCCGGCGCCGGATCGTATCGATCGCCTTGAAGCGTCCCGCCGAAACGAGCCATGCGAAAGGGTTGCCGGGAATGCCGTCCGCCGGCCATGTCCGGGCGGCTGCGGCAAAGGCATCGTGGAGGGCTTCCTCTGCCCGGTCGAAATCGCCGAGAAGGCGGATCAGCGTTGCGAGCACCCGGCGCGATTGCGTTCGGTAGATCTCCTCGATCACGTTTTCCAAAGGCGCACCTCAATCCGGCAGGGTCAGCGTCCGCACCGGCCTCAGCTCGACCGCGCCGAAACGAGCCGAAGGAATCCGTGCGGCAATCTCCTTCGCCTTCGCCATGTCCGGCGCCTCGATGACGTAGAAGCCCGCCAAATATTCCTTCGTCTCGACATAGGGTCCGTCGGTGGCCGAAAGCGTGTTGTTGCGAACGCGCAGCACCATCGCCGTATCAGGCGTCTCCAGCGCATCGGAATGGATCATGATGCCGTCGCGGAGCAGCTCCTCGTCGAAGGCGAAATGGGCTTTGATCAGCTCATTGCCTTCATCAGGCGTCAGCGTGCCATCGATGTCGGTGGAATTATAGATCAGGCAGAGGTAACGCATGGCTATTTCCCATCCTGAATCGCGTAAGTCGGGCGCACTTCGATTGAGGCATATCTGAGGATCGGAAAACTCGACGCGATCGTCTTCGCCTCCTCGATATTTTCGGCTTCTACAAGCACAAAACCGCCGAGGTGCTCTTTGATTTCGGCAAATGGGCCATCGGTCGCGGAGGCTTCGCCATTGCGCAGGCGGACGGTAATCGCAGTTGACGGTTCATGCAGGGCGAGCGCCACCAATAGGTGACCGCTTTCGCGCCAGCGATTGTCGCTGATGATGCACTCTTGCGTGAGCGCATCCCATTCGCTCTGAGGGACCAGCTTGCTTTTTTCCGTGTCGAACCAGATCTGGCATAGAAATTTCATCGCTCTTTCCTCATTTGGCTCCGAATTCGTGGATTGGCCGCACCTCGATCGCGCCGAGCTTGGCAAGCGGGATACCGGCGGCAATACGGATCGCGTCGTTAAGATCCTTGGCTTCGATCAGAATGAAGCCGCCTAGTGCCTCCTTCGTCTCTGTGAAGGGGCCGTCCGTCACCGACATCTCGCCGTTGCGCACCCGGACGGTCACGGCCGATTTCGGCGGTTGCAGCGCTTTGGAGATGATCATATGCCCGCTTTCGGCGAGATGCCTGTCATAGTTGAGGCAATTCGTGTCGAATCCGGCTTTCGCCTCTTTCGTCATGGCGTCGAGTATCGCGCCATCGAACCAGACCTGGCAAAGGTATTTCATCGCAGGCAGCCTCCTTGCGGGGTATCAATACTCCTGGACGAACGGTCTCCACGCATTTCGACATCGACGAGAAAAAATCTTTTTACCGGTCCGGTGTCGATACCGCAGGACAGCACTCGACAAGGCTTCGTCGAAACCTGTCGAGGAGAATGGCAATGAATATTCTTGAAATTGCGGTGGCAAGCCAGATCTGGGCACGCCGCCATGAAAAACGTGAAATGGAGTACCTCGAAAGCGATGGGCTGAAAGTTCTTCTGCGCGTCGCTTTTACCTTCCTCGCCTTCACGCTGTTGATCGCAGGACTGAACATTGCCGCCGACAGGCCGCAGATGCTTGCACAGCAGGCGGCACCTGTCGTGACGGATCGATGAGGAAACGGCCTATTGGAAGGCCGTTTCGAAGAAGCTGCGCAGCTTGCGTGAATGCAAAGCTTCCGGCGGCATGGCGGCAAGCTTTTGCACGGCGCGGATGCCGATCTGCAGATGCTGGTTGACCTGTGTGCGGTAGAAGGCCGTCGCCATGCCCGGCAGCTTCAATTCGCCATGCAGCGGCTTGTCGGAGACGCAGAGCAGCGTGCCGTAGGGCACGCGGAAGCGGAAGCCGTTGGCGGCGATCGTGGCCGATTCCATGTCGAGCGCGATCGCGCGCGCCTGGGAGAGCCGCTTCACCGGCCCGCGCTGATCACGCAGTTCCCAGTTGCGGTTGTCGATCGTGCCGACGGTGCCGGTGCGCATGATGCGCTTCAGCTCGAAGCCCTCGTAACCGGTGATTTCGGCAACGGCCGCTTCCAGCGCCACCTGCACTTCGGCGAGCGCCGGGATCGGCACCCAGACCGGCAGGTCGTCATCGAGAACATGGTCCTCGCGCATATAGGCATGGGCGAGAACATAGTCGCCGAGACGCTGGCTGTTGCGAAGACCGGCACAATGGCCGAGCATCAGCCAGGCATGCGGGCGCAGCACGGCGACGTGGTCGGTGATCGTCTTGGCGTTGGAAGGCCCGACGCCGATATTGATCATGGTGATGCCGGCATGGCCCTTCTTCTTCAGATGGTAGGCCGGCATCTGCGGCAGGCGGGCGAGTGTGGCATCCGTTTCCGGCACGTTCGAGCCTGGCAGAGTGACGATGTTGCCCGGTTCGACGAAGGCTGTATAGCCGTCGCCGCCCTCTGCCATCAGCTTGCGCGCCCAGCTGCAGAACTCGTCGATGTAGAACTGGTAGTTCGTGAACAACACGAAATTCTGGAAATGCTCGGCATGCGTCGCCGTATAATGCGACAGGCGGGCGAGCGAATAGTCGATCCGCTGCGCGGTGAACGGCGCAAGCGGCGAAGGTTCTCCCGGCGGCGGGATATATTCGCCATTGGCGATCTCGTCGTCGGTGGTGTTGAGATCCGGCGTGTCGAAAATATCGCGCAGCGGAATGTCGACGAAGGCGGCTGCCGATGCTTCCACATGCGCGCCCTCGCCGAAGGCGAAGTGCAGCGGGATCGGCGTCGTCGATTCCGAAACGACGACGGGGACATTGTGGCTCTTCATCAGGAGCGTCAGCTGCTCCTTCAGATAATGCTTGAAGAGCTTCGGCCGGGTGACGGTCGTCGTATAGATGCCTGGCGCCGTGACATGACCATAGGAAAGGCGCGAATCGATGTGGCCGAAGCTCGTCGTCTCGATGCTGACCTGCGGATAGAAAGCGCGGTAGCGCGAAGTGATCTCAGCACCCTGCGCAAGTTCGGTGAAACTCTGGATGAGGAACGCCGTATTACGCTCGTAAAGCGCCGTCAGCGTCTCCACAGCCTTGGCGGGATCATCGAAGCTCTGAGGCTGGAAATGTGCAGGGGAGGATATGTCGAGGGGCGATAAAGGGGAGATTCGTTTGCTCATGACGCATTATAGAGAGTCGTTCTTGACAAGCAAACGACGCGCCGACGGAATCAGATTATTTTATCCTCTTCCGTGTCTGAGGCCGTTACTGCACCGATGGCGCGCAGAAGCTGCCCTTCGTTTCCAGGCAGGTATAACTCGCCCCGAAATGCGACTGCGTGCCGCCGCCGCCGTTCCGGACCACCGCCGCCGAAAATGTGATCGCGAAAATCGCGGCGAACAGTGTGATGATGCTAAGGCGTCTTGCCAGAATATAGATGTTCATTGCCTTGCCCCCGATACGCAACTCTATCGTGGGAAGAGTTTTGCCATAGGGCGGCTGAACGAGTGCTGAGATGCCGGTTCATCCGCCGTTCAGCTTGCGGGGCAGGCTCGGGGGGCAATGGGAGGATCGAAAGGTCCTCCACGAGGCTTCGAGCATGCCGATGTTTCGGCATGCTTCTGCGTTTGAGAAATCGTTGAATAGGGGCTGCGGCGTCAGAGCCGCGTCCAGGTCTGCGTCTTGCAGAGGACCTTCATCACGCAGCCCTGCATCTTCAGGGAATTGCCGGAAACCTTGCCCGAGCCGCTATAGGTCTTGTCGGCGGCGGGATCGGTAATTTCGCCGGCATAGCTGCCGGCGGTTCCCGCAAGCGTGCCGATCTTGCGGCCAGCATATTTACCGGTCTTCAACGTCACGCAGTAACTGCCGCCGCAGGATGCGATCACCGCCGTATCGCCGGCGGCCGTCTTCCAGTTGCCGACGATCGGCTCCTCGGCGTGTGCGATACCCGCGACCAGTGCAATAGTGCCGGCGAGAACGAAGCTGCGGATCATCTTTTCCTCCCTGATGTCCTTGTCGGTCGCGAAAATAGCTGACGCGAACGTAAAGGTAAATAAGCCTGATGACTGTTCTGCGGATCGGATGAAAACGAGAGAAAAAAGCCATGCGGCGGGCTTGTAAATACATAGCCTGCTGATTTCATGATGAACGATCCCTTTATTTTCAAATCTGAATTTTTCGTAAAATCCAAGCGAAAATCCTTAAAATGCAGGCAATCCGATGTTTAACAAAAATCCAATTTTACCAAGCATTTGCACTTTGTTTGTCGCAAATTAATCATGCATTTTAGGCGTTTTTTGAAAGCCGTTTGGCATAGTGAACCCATCAAACGAGCGGGGCAAACCCGCCGGACCGGAAGGGCCGAAAGCTGCGATAGACGGCAAGGCCAGAAGGTAAAACAGGGTAAGTCATAAACAGGCTAACAGGGATAAAACCGATGGCACGCTTTGAAATGCATAATGCTGAAACGGCCACCATGGGTGGCGACAACAACAGCGCCGATATCTTCTGCGAAATGGGTCTGATGTATGCGACCGGCCGCGGCTGCGACGTCGATCTGGTTGCCGCCCACAAGTGGCTGAACATCGCCGCGATCAAGGGCAACGACCGCGCCGCCGAGCTTCGCGCCGACGTGGCCGCTGCCATGAACAAGATGCAGCTCGCAGCAGCGCTGCGTGCCGCCCGCGAATGGATGACGGTTCACTGAGACCGTCTCCTGCCGACAATTCGAAGAAATAACAACCTCGAAAGAGGGGGTTGGCGGGCGCTTGAAGAGGGCCGATGCCGGGAGAAGAGAACCGCGGCCGGATCCTCCACCGGGCGCGGTTCTTCTGTTATCGGCCGATCTTTTTCAGCACCTGCGGCAACGTTTCTTCGAGAAGCGCCAGATCAGCCTCTGGCCCGACGCTGACGCGGATGCAGCGGTTGAGCGGCGCGATGCCCGGCATGCGGATGAAGACGCCATGCTCCATCAGGCCATCGACGATCGCCTTAGCATAGACGCCGTCGCGTCCGGCATCGATCGCCACGAAATTCGTCGCCGACGGCAGCGGCTGGAGACCGTTCGCCCGGGCGATGCCGGCGATCCGATCCCGCGCCGCGTGGATTTTGCTGACCACTTCGACCAGATAGGCCTGATCCTCCAGGGCGGCGAGCGCTGCGGCCGTCGCCAGCCGGTTCATGCCGAAATGATTGCGGATCTTGTCGAAGGCCTGCGCGGTGCCCGCCGTCGAGATCACATAACCGGTGCGTGATCCGGCAAGGCCGTAGGCCTTGGAGAAAGTACGGGTGCGAACGATATTCGGCAGGTCGATGAGCGAGGCGATCGAAGGCAGCGAATTTGCCGGTCCGGTCTCGCTATAGGCCTCGTCCAGCACCATCAGCGTCGTTTCGGGCAGCCCCCGGGCAAAGGCGACGATCCTGTCGGCATCCCACCAGCTTCCCATCGGATTGTCGGGATTGGCGAAATAGATGAGCGGCGCGTTTTCGCGCTTGACGGCATCGAGCAGCCCGTCGAGATCCTCGCGGTCGTTTGCGTAGGGAACGGTCACCAGCCGGCCGCCGAAGCCGGCGACATGGAAATTGAAGGTCGGATAGGCGCCGAGAGAGGTGACGACAGGCCCGCCAGGCTCGATCACCAGCCGGACGATCTGGCCGAGCAATTCATCGATGCCGCTGCCGATGGCAATATTAGCGGCCGGAACGCCGAGATGGACGCCCAGCGCTTCCCTGAGCGCGAAGTTTTCCGGATCATTGTATTTCCAGATATTGCCGGCCTCCTTGCGCATCGCCGCAAGGACGGAAGGGGCCGGGCCGAAGCCGTTCTCATTGGCGCCGATACGGGCCAGAACGGCAAGCCCGCGCTGGCGCTCGATCGCCTCGGGACCGACGAAGGGAACTGTGGAGGGCAGGGCGCTGGCAAGAGGCGTAAAGCGCGAAAAAGCGGACATGCGAAGGCGATTTCCCGGGCATATTGACGATTGGCGCAACAATAGGCCCGGGCACGGCCAAGGCAAGCAAGATTATTTCCGCAGCCGGGCTATCGCCTGCCTGTTCACGCGCGGAAAATGGGTGCCCGCCGGGCGGCGATCGCTTCCGTGTTGCCGACGAGGAAGTCGGTGCGCACGACGCGGCGCAGAACCTCAGGATCCAGGATGTTGATGAACCGCACCCCGATGCGTTCCTTGTGGCGATAGACCTCGGCGCAGCCTATGCGATAGGCCAGACCGAGAATGTTGAGATAATAGTGTTTCGGCAGGCCGGCGGTAGTCGACACGATGAAGGTGGCGCCGCCCTGCGAGATATCGATGATCTCGGCGCTTCGCATGGAGACGCCGGTGAGGCACGGCCGGACGGCAACGATACGGGCGGGCCGTTTAACGTTGAATTCCTCCCAGCGCAGGTCGTAGATGGCGGATTTGACCGTGGCAAGGTGTGTGGCGCGGAGCATAGTCATCTCACATTCTCCGTCAGACAGGGCACATTCGGGGTCTTGATCTCAAGCAGGGGCATCTTGATCTCATTCAAGCGGGTCTTGCTCGAACCAAGGTCACATGAATGTTTTGCGCATTCGTCAAATATAAAATTACAATTTTAACGAGTTTAAACTTTGTTTCCAAGCGGGACGCCCGGATGTCCATTATCGGGACGCGGGATCTTCGCCTCGGGCTCTCGTTTCAGCCGATAAATCTGACGGCGAAATATCCGCCGGCGGCGGTCAGCGCTGTCAGAGCCGTGCCCCAGGCCATGTCGATCAGGCTCATGGCGAGCGGCCAGCTCCGGAGCGTGGCGAGATTTGTGATGTCGTAGGTCCCATAAGCCGCCAGTCCCAGAATGGCACCGTAGGCAAGCGCGGTTGTGATCGAGCCGGCCGACAGCGCCGGCTGCACGGCTAGCACGACCACCGCGGCGGTAAAGAACAGATAGAATAGCGCGGCGACCGCAAGATTGGGCGAGGGCAGCATCAGCGCCCCCAACTGCTGGCGATAGAAGCTGCGGGCGATGAGGCCGAGCCAAATCCCGTCGCAGACAAGAAGGGTGAGGAAGGCGCCGGCATAGGCGAGCAGGGCTGTCTTCATCGTCAATCTCCCGAACAAGTCCTTCTACGCAGCAACGGCCGGTCGGATCGCCGCCCGATCGATTTCGACGCAATTTTCCGAACTCTTTCAATGGCCGGGCGTTCTGCCTTAACCGATGACGCGGGGCGCGCGCTTCGAATGACGACAGCGAGGAGTTGAAGATGACCGATGTCAGAGTCCCTTGGGAATCATGGGTCGTGGTCTGCAACGGAGCCAAGGCTCTGATCATGCAGAATGCCGGCGATGCCCAATCGATGAACCTGAAGGTGCTGGAAACCCTGAAACAGCCGAGCGAGCCCGATCGTGAGATCGGCACCGACAAGCCCGGCCGCAGCCACGCCGCCGATGGCCTCAGCCGAAGTGCCGTCGAGGAGACCAGTTGGCAGGACCAGGCCGAAGCGCAATTTCTGAAACAAGTGGCGGAGAGGCTGGACGAACTGGTGCACGAAAAGGACGCTCGCCGCATCGTCATCGTTGCGCCGCCGAAAGCGCTCGGCGTATTGCGACCCGCGCTCGGGGCCGAGACGCAGTCGGTGATCTCGGCCGAATTGGCGAAGGACTATACCAATATGCCGGTCGATGAGATCGAACGGCATCTCGCCGCCTGAAACGGCTGCGACAAACCGAGGGAACGCGGGCCGATCGCCCCGCGTTTTCTGTGTCGATAGGTCACGTTGCCGTTTTTTGCCCGGCAAACAAATCTTCATGATCGCCAAAGAGCGCCGCCAGGCGGTCGATAACAGTCCTGACCTCCGGCCGTTGCCGTTCGTCATCATGTGCGACGATCCACATGTCGTAGGTCAGCTCATCGATTACAGGGCCGGCGCGGACGAGTTCGCGCTCCCGATCGCCGATGAAACAGGGAAGTATGCCACGACCGGCACCACCTCGGATGAGGTAAAAGAGCATATGTGGCGTGTTCGTCCAGCTGGTGATCCAATAATCCGGCTGTTCGAAAGTCCATTTGTCCGCCGGCGTGATGGCGATATCGGTGCCGAGCGAGATCCAGTTGCAGTTGGTCTCGTCGTAGCGGGCCGACTGGTAAGCCGCATGCGCTACAGTGACCGACCGGCGGATCGCGACGTTGCCGCTATCGGGTCGGCCGTGGCGAATGGCGACATGGGCCTCCCGATAGGTGAAATCGACGCTCACATCGCGGGTCTTGTAGCACATGCGGAAGCTGTCCCTCGGTGTCCAGACGCTGGCCAGATGGTCGGCGATGAAGCGCGAGGTCCAGCTGTCGGCGGCGGTCGAGACGATTGGCAGCGTTAGCACATCGCCGCGCCAATCGGAGATTGCGCTCGCCGCCTCCTGCATCAGCCGGACGCGATCGAGCAGTTCTTGCCCATCCTTTGCCAGCACATAGCCGGTCGGGCCGCGACTGAACAGCGAGCGACCCGTCACCCGTTCGAGCGCCAACATGCGCCGGCCGATCGTCGGCGCGCTGAGCCCGGTGCGCGATGCCGCCGCCGAAAGTCCACCGCCGGTCGCGACATGGAAGAAAAGTTGAAGGTCGTCCCAGCTCGCGTCTTTCATGGATGAAAACCCCCTTTCCCCCGCGCCTCTACATAGCAAGGGCGTGACGCCTTAGCTCAACTACTCCAGCAAATAGATGGAGGACGGAGCAATGCTTCTCAACTGGGTTGTTCTCTTCAACGAATTGAAAGTCCACGATCGCCGGGAGCGCCGCGATCCTTTTGCCGATCCGCTTGACCGGCCGGAGTGGCGCGGATTTCTCTGGGTCATTCCTGCTATTGCGCGTCTCACCGCAAGGCGGGGCGCCGAAACAAGGGTACCGCGCGGTGACGAATCACGGATCGCAGCAGGCCTCAGGTTTCGAAGCTCAGCCGCAGCACATGGTGCAGGAATTCCGGATTGATCAGCATGTTGAAGCTGATCGTTACCAATTCGCCTTCGCGCTTGACCACGGTCGCGCCGATCTCGTCATGGATACCGAGGATCTCGAGGAAGAAATGGCTTGGCATTTCCAGGCTCGGGCTCACTTCGAGCAGTGCGCCGGCAAGGGTGATTGTACGGATCAGGCAGCGTACCTGCGTTCCGGTGCTGAGGTGATGGCCGACGAAGATGATGTTGCCGGGTCTGTCGAGATTGAATTCTCTGTAAGCACGTTCCGGCTTGGGGTGTTCGGTGTCGAGGTGCATCTGAAAGGCCCTTTTAGCCTCCGCTCATTGTATGACAGGATTATAACGCGGGAGTGCTGACAATTGCTGAAGAGCATCGTTAAGATTGAAGCTTTCTGCAAAGGCTATAGGCGAATCGCCCCGATTTTGTGCAGTTCTGCCCCAAATTTGCTCATTCGTAGCGCGGGTGCGTCATTCTTGACATGGAGGCGGCATTCGCGCATACAGACGGCCGGTTCGAGGCACCGGCCGCTCGCGGATGAAAATCCATGGTGAAGTCCTCGCGATCATGGTCACGGCCCTTTGTGCATGCTGACTGGCGGCAATGCGAGCTCCCATCCGCAGTCGAAGAGCATGCCTTTTGAAGGCTCACGCCATGACGACGACCTATCCCGGTATTGAAGAACTGAAGGCCCAGGCCAAGCGCCTGCGCCAGGCGATGAACGATCGCGGCACTGCGCTGACCCACAGCGCGGCCCTGGAACTGATTGCTCGCCAGCATGGCGCGCGTGACTGGAATACGCTCTCTGCCCTTGCGGCAAAACCCAATGCCAGTCCGAAGACGTCACTTTTCGTCGGCGCGCATATTCGCGGCCGTTACCTCAATCAGCCGTTCACCGGCGAAATTCTGGCGCTTTCGGCTCTGCCGGGCGGTGATCTTCACAAGATCACCATCCATTTCGACGAGCCGGTCGATGTCGTGACTTTCGAAAGCTTTTCCGCCTTTCGCCGGCGCGTGACAGCGCAGATCGATGCCGATGGGGTCTCGCCGAGGAAGACCTCCAACGGCCTGCCGCACCTGGTACTCGACCTCTAGATTGTTTTTCTTCTTCTTCGAGGCGCCCGAATCCGGATCATTTCAAGCCGGGGTCGGAGCCCGCCCGATATTGCACGGATTTCACCATGACCGATCTTTCCGAAGGCAATGCCTTTCTCACCGGCTGGCTGCCGGGCGTTTTCCTCTGGACGGCAGCGCCGATCATTGCGATCACCACCGTCAACGGCCTCTTCACTGTGGTCGACGCCTATTTCCTCGGCGCCTATGTCGGCCCGGACGCGCTTTCCGCCGTCAGCTTGATTTTCCCCGGGCTGATGCTGCTGGTTGCGCTGCAATCGCTCGTTTCGAACGGCATGGCGAGCATTCTCGCCCGGCGGCTCGGTGCCGGCGATCGCCAGGGCGCGCGACAGCTATTTGCCGGCGCCCATACGCTGGCGCTTGCGGTTATCTTGATCCTCAATACGGTCTATTGGACCCTGGGGCGGCAGATCATCGATGCAGGCGCTGCCGGAAACGTGGCTGTTAGTCATAACGCCATGCTGTTCATGGGGGTGATGATCGCCTTTGCACCGGTCAGCTTCTTCCTGTCGCTGCATCTCGTCGGGCTGCGTTGCGAAGGCAAGATCGGTTTCATGACGCTGGTGACGCTGTCGGCCTCGCTGCTCAACATCCTTGCCAACTGGCTGTTCATGGCGGTGATGCATTGGGGTGTGCTCGGTTCGGCAATGGGCTCCATCGCATCGCAATTCGTCTGTCTTACAGCCGTGCTCGCCTATCGTTGGCGCCGGCCGACGGCGCTCAAGTCCTCCCGGGGATTGGCGTTTGCCGAATGGCGCGCCATCATCGCCTTCGGCGCGCCCATGAGCCTTGGCTTCATCGGCATCTCGCTGGCTTCCGCCGCTATTCTCCTCAACGTCTCGTTCTGGAGCGAGCATGACTATGTCGCGACTGTTGCCGCCTACGGCATCATCACGCGGATCATGACCTTCACCTATCTGCCGCTGCTCGGTCTCAGCATTGCGCTGCAGACGATCGTCGGCAACAATCACGGCGCCGGTCTCGGTCTCCGCGTCGGCCGCAGCCTGCAGATCGCGATGGGCGCAGCGCTCGTCTATTGCACTCTGGTGGAGATCGCCGTCGAGCTGTCGGCAAGCCGTCTCGGCGCCGTCTTCGTCGCCGACCCCGCTATCATCGCCGAAGTCAGGCGAATCCTGCCATGGACGATCGGCGCCTATTTCCTCTTCGGGCAGATGTTGATTCTCTCGTCCTATTTCCAGTCGATCGGCGATGCTCCGCGCGCCGCGATCTTCGGCCTGTCGCGGCCCTATCTGCTGACCCTGCCGCTCACCTTTCTCTTGCCTCTGATCTTTGGCGAGCAGGGGATATGGATGGTGCCGGTCTTTGCTGAGGCGGGAATGCTCGTGCTTGCCTTTCTGGTGCTGTCGCAGAACGCCAAACGCCGCGGCTGGCGCTATGGGCTTCTGCCCGCCTGACATGGAAAAGCCGCGCTCCCGGCGCGGCTTTTGCTCATATCTTCTATTCCTTGTCACTCGAAGCGGCCGATGTCGCGGCGTCGGCCTCGTTCAGCGCCTTGGCGCATTCCTCGCAGCAAACCTCGACGGTCTTGCCGCCGAGCTTGACGGTGATGGTCTCTGCGCCGAGTTCACAGTCGCAGGCAGCGCATGTGGTCTTCTTCATCTGGTGATCCTCCGTTTGATGGTCCCGGGATCGGGGCAGGCTCATAAGATCACCGACGATCACATCGCCGCTGTCGAAATCTTTAGCGATGTGGCGGACCTTTACCTGCGGCGCAATTGCGCCGAGCGCTGGAATTCGGCTGGGCTCTGCCCGAAGGCCTTTTTGAAGGAAGCGCTGAAATGGCTGTGGCTGGAAAAACCGAGATCGAGCCCGAGTGCGGTCAGATCGTCATACCGGCTGAGCAGATCGAGCGCGCGGGCAAGCCGCAGTCTGAGCTGATAGCGGTAAAGCGGTGTCGCCTCGACCTGCTGGAAGACCTGGGTAAGATAAACGGGTGAAACACCCACTTCGGAGGCGATTTCTCCAAGTGTCCAGCGCCGCGCGAGATCGGAGGAAAGCACCAGCTTCGCCCGGTCGACTAGCTTCTGCCGGCCGGTGCTCGCGCCTGCCGCATGTGACGTGCGTTCGCCGAGAGAGCGGCGCACGAGCGTCAGCGCCAGTGTTTCCGCCTCCAGCGTTTCGGCGATGTTGCGGCTGAGACCATGACGCAGAAGAGCGACCAATGCCTGCGCACGCGGATCGATCCGCCGGCGCTGGCGACGGAAGGAAAATGATGGGCCGGCCTGTATCTGCTCCTTCGGCGCCAGCTCTTCGAGCAGGGATTCGTCGATCGCGAGATCGATACAGGCATCGCCGCCCTCGATGGGATGGCTGATGCGGTAGCCCTGGCTGGCGTTGAAAAACAGCATTTGATTGGCTTCGGCGACCGTATCGTTGCGGCCGACATGACGCATGAAAACGCCGCGATAGGGATAGACGAGGCTCGTCTTGTGGGCGCACTCCTCGTCGCTCTTATGGCGGCATTCGCCATTGCAGACGATGTCACGAATCGTGACGGTCTTTGTTTTCAGAAGCAGTGCTATTGAAAACTGCGACATCAGAGGTTCCTGATCAGACAGGCCGCCGATAAGGCGGCCCGTAGGGACACTATCACAAATGAGGCGGATGTTTCAGTAGCGACTATAGACATGGACGTCGCTTTCCGTTTGCCCCCGGGAAAGGCCGATATCCTTCAACTGATCGTCGGAAAGTTCCATCAGCGCATTGCGGTTGCGCCGTTCGCTGATCTTGCGCGCCAGCCAGCGGACTGCCGCGATTGCCTGAGGAAGCACGCCGGATCTGATATCGCGCGAAGAGCGAAGATGGTCGGCCGGTACGGTGAAATTCGAGCTATGCATGATGATCCTCCATCCTTGTTTGGATGGAGGCAGTGAACCATCAGCGGCGGATTTGCGCTGTCAGATTATTTAGCAATCGAACTCGGCTCTCACGCCTTCAGCAGCCACTCGTGTTCCGGAGCATTGTGGAACTTCCAGATCCGCTTTGGGCCTGCCATGACGTTGAGATAATAGAGATCATAACCGTGTGTTGCCGCGCAAGGATGATAGCCCTTCGGCACCAGCGTCACATCGCCATCCTCGATCGCCATCGCCTCGTCGAGCGAGCGGTCATCGGTATAGACGCGCTGGAAACCGAAACCCTGCGGCGGGTTGAGACGATGGTAATAGGTCTCTTCCAGGAAGCTTTCGTTCGGCAGGTCGTCCTGGTCGTGCTTGTGCGGCGGATAGGAGGAGGTGTGGCCGCCTGGCGTGATCACCTCGACGACGAGCAGCGAATGCGCCGAGCTGTCATCCTCGGGCATGATATTGTTGACGTAGCGAACATTCGTGCCCTTGCCGCGCGTCACCTGCGGATGCGTGCCGGGCGGAATCGCCTTCGCCTCATAGGCGCCGCCGCCGGGCGCCGAGCAGACGGCAAGTTCCAGTTCGGTCTCCGCCGTGACTGACCAAGTCGATTCCATCGGGATATAAAGCGCATGCGGCGCGCCGTCGAAGGGGTTCATACGCTCGCCGAGCGTGCCGAAATCACGGGTGCCGGCCGAAGCCTTGCCCTTGCCGGTCACCCAGACCAGGCAGACTTCCCGATCACCCGTCTCTCCCGAAATGGTCTCGCCCGGCTTGATCCGGTGCAGATCGAAGCCGACATAGGTCCAACCGGCATTTTCCGGGGTGACATGCGTGACGCGGCCATGTGTGCCGGACGGTTTGACCTTGAGGTTTGGCATCGGTGTTTCTCCTCGTAAGTTGGTGGGCGCGGCCCCCTCATCCTGCTGCCGCCACCTTCTCCCCGAGGGGAGAAGGGATGTGCCGCGCCGCCTCTATTCCCCTTCTCCTCAGCGGGAGAAGGTGCCCGGATGGCGGATGAGGGGCTGCTTGCTCCAGCGGTCCGGCAGATCTTGCCTTTATCCCTTGGGAAAGCCTTCCGTTTCAACGGTATAGCCCGCGGCCGTCATGACACGCATCAGTTCGGCATGGCCGATCTCCGCCATCTTCTGCGGCGGCGCCTTACGCGGATCCTGTTCGGCCTCGACGACGAACCAGCCTTCATAGCCGTGATCGGCGAAGCGCTGGACGATGGCGCCGAAATCGAGCGAGCCGTCGCCGGGAACCGTGAAGGCGCCAAGCGCCACAGCATCGAGGAAGGATTGGCGGCTGCGGTCGAGCCCATCCACCACGGACTTGCGGATGTCCTTGACGTGGACGTGGTTGATGCGGGCGTGGTGATTGTCGATGGCGCGCAGCACATCGCCGCCGGCAAAGGCGAGATGCCCGGCGTCGAGCAGCAGAGGGATGCCTTCGCCCGAATTACGCATGAAGGCGTCGAGTTCCGGTTCGGTTTCGACTACGGCCGCCATGTGGTGATGATAGGAGAGCGGCATGCCCTGTTCGGCGCACCATTCGCCGAATTCGGTGACGCGGCGCGCATAGGCCTTCATCTCGTCATCGGAAAGGCGCGGCTTGGTCGCGAGCGGCTTGGAGCGGTCACCCTGGATGGAACGGCCGACTTCGCCATAGACGATGCAGGGCGCGTTGACCGCCTTGAACAGTTCGATCATCGGCGCAATGCGGTCCTTGTTGGCTGCAAGCTCCTCATTGACAAGCGTGCCGGAGAACCAGCCACCGCACAGCGTCACGTCGGCGGCGCGCAGGATCGGCAGCATTTCTTCCGGATTGCTGGGGAAACGGCGGCCTTGCTCCATGCCGGTGAAACCGGCGCCGCGCGACTGCCGCAGGCATTCCTCGAGGGAGACATCGTCGCTGAGTTCAGGAAGGTCGTCGTTCCACCACGCGATGGGCGACATGCCGAGTTTGGCCTTCATCAATATTCTCCTTAAAGACATTGCGGAGGAGCGATTCCGCTCCTCCCGAAAATTGGCGATAACCTGTTCAGCCGATGCGCTGGGAAGCGCGGGCTTCGACGTAGCCCTTGCGCGCCTGGTTGACTTCTTCGCGCGGGCTGACTTCCGGCACCGCGACATCCCACCAGTGACCGCCGGCCTCGGTGGTAACAAGCGGATCGGTGTCGATCACGAAGACTGACGTGCGGTCGTTCTTCTTGGAATCGACGATCGCCTGCTCGAGTTCTGCGATGGAACTGACTTTGACGGCGATGGCGCCCATGCTTTCGGCGTGCGCGCGGAAATCGATCTCCGGCATCACCTCGTAATAGGAGTCCTTCAGCAGATTGTTGAAGTTCGCGCCGCCGGTGCCCATCTGCAATCGATTGATGCAGCCATAGCCGCGATTGTCGAGCACGACGATATTGACCTTGAGGCCGAGCATGACCGAGGTCGCAAGCTCGGAATTCATCATCATGTACGAGCCGTCGCCGACCATGACGACGACATCGCGCTCGGGATGCGCCATCTTGGCGCCGAGCCCGCCGGCGATCTCGTAGCCCATGCAGGAGAAGCCGTACTCCATGTGATAGCTACCCGGCGCCGTTGCCGGCCAGAGCTTGTGCAATTCGCCCGGCAGGCCGCCCGCAGCGCAAAGCAGTGTCGTGTTATCGCCGCCGATCGTACGCACGACCGCACCGATTACCTGCGCATCGGAGGGCAGGGCGGCATTGGTGGTCGCCATCGCCTTGGCCGCAGCCTCCATCCAGACTTTCTTTTCAGCGGCGGCCTTCTCGGCGAGTGCCGCCGGTGCCTTCCAGCCGGAAAGGCCCGAGGAAAGCGCCTTCAGACCCTCGCGGGCATCGGCCACCAGCGGGTGGCTGTCGTGTTTCACCGCGTCATAGGCGGCGATATTGAGGCCGACCATCTTCAGGCTATCGTTCTTGAAGAGTGCCCAGGAGCCGGTGGTGAAATCCTGGCAGCGCGTGCCGACGGCGATCACCAGATCCGTCTCTTCGGCAATCGCATTCGCAGCCGAAGTGCCGGTGACGCCGACCGAGCCGAGCGCCAGCGGATGGGTCTCGTTGATCGACGACTTGCCGGCCTGGGTGACGACGACGGGAATGGCATGGGCTTCGGCGAAGGCGGCAAGCTCCTTCGTCGCCTGCGAATAAAGCACGCCGCCGCCGGCAACGATCACTGGCTTCTGCGATGCCTTGATCAGCGCGATGGCGTTCGCGAGTTCGTCCGCGTCCGGCTGCGGCCGGCGGGTCGTCCAGACCTTTTCCTCAAACAGGCTTTCCGGATAATCGAAGGCTTCCGCCTGAACGTCCTGGCAGAGCGACAGTGTCACCGGCCCGCAATCGAGCGGATCGGTCAACACCTGCATGGCACGTTTCAGCGCCGTGATGATCTGTTCTGGCCGGGTGATTCGGTCGAAGTAACGTGAAACAGGACGGAAGGCATCATTGGCGGACACCGTACCGTCGCCGAAATCCTCGATCTGCTGCAGCACCGGATCGGGCGCACGGTTGGCGAAGACGTCGCCTGGCAGGAAGAGAACGGGAATGCGGTTGACATGCGCGACGCCTGCGGCCGTCACCATGTTCAACGCGCCGGGACCGATGGAGGTCGTGCAGGCCATGAAGCGCTGGCGGAAGCTCGCCTTGGCATAGGCGATCGCGGCATGCGCCATGCCCTGCTCATTATGGGCGCGGTAGGTCGTCAATTCCTGGCGCACTTGATAGAGAGCCTCGCCGATGCCGGCGACGTTGCCATGGCCGAAGATCGCCCAGACACCGCCGAAGATCGGCACCTTTTTGCCGTCGACGATCGTCATCTGTACTTTCAGGAAATGCGCGACGGCCTGCGCCATCGTCAACCGTACTGTCTTGCCCATCGGGGCCTCCCGAATCTTTTAACTCTTTGTCTGTTCCCCTCCCCAACCCCTCGCCACAAGGGGAGGGGCTAACTTGCCGCGCCGTTCCACGCCTATTGTAGCGCTTCTCCCAGCAGGACGGCTGCCGCCTAGTTGCGAGGCGGTGCCCCAAGTTAAGTCCCTCTCCCTTGTGGGGAGGGGTTGGGGAGGGGTCTTAATTCTCAGTGAAGCCCGCGCGTCTTAAGCCAGGCTTCTGTCAACTGCCGGAAGCGGCCGGCCATATCAGCGATCGCCTCCTCGTCATTCATGTTGCCCGAGAGCCAGGCGCGCGCCGGATCGGCAAAGATCGTCCGACCGACGGCGAAGCCCTTCACCGAGGGAGCTGCCAGCGTCGCCTCGAAGCAGGAGATCAGCTCGTCGGCGGGCGCTTCGAGCCCGAGGAGCACGATACCACGGCACCATGGATCGTTTTTGGCGATCACCGCATCTATTTTCTTCCAGGCGTCGCGCGACGCCTGCGGCTCGAGCTTCCACCAATCCGGCTTGATGCCGAGCGCGTAGAGTTCTTCGAGCGCGGTTGCGATCGTATCGTCGGTGAGCGGGCCGTTCTTGCCGGCGATGATCTCCACCAGGAGTTCGCGGCCCACCTTGCGCGCGGCCTCGAAAAGCGTGCGCAGCTTCTCCTGCTGCTCCGTCTTCAAGTCGGCCGGATCATCGGGATGATAGAAGCACAGGCATTTGATGCAATGTCCGAGCGGCCATTCCACAAGCTGCGAGCCGATATCCTGGCTGAATTCGAAGCGCAGCGGCTTCGAGCCCGGCAGTTCCACCGGCCGGCCGATCCAGGAGAAATTCTTCGTCGCCGCATCGAAGAAGGCGTCGCGGCCGAATCGTTCGTCGATCAGCATGCCATAGCCATCGCGGCCGTTCGAAACCCGGGCCGCCGCCTCGACCGCCAGCCGCTTGAAGGCGACGATTCTGTCATGGCCAACGCCGAGTTCATCGGCGACGCTGACGAGCTGCGAACGGTGATCGATCGCCAGCGCCATCAACAGCGGGATTTCGCCGCGCCGGGTCGATGCCCAGTGGATATGGTTGATCGCCTCGTCCTTGCGAAGCGCGCGATGTTTGCTCCCGGTCTTGAGGAAGAAATCGAGTTCCGCCCAGGTCGGATATTCCGGCGAGCAGAGTAGGCGGGAGACAGCAAACGCACCGCAGGCATTGGCCCAGGTGGCGCAGGTTTTCAGCGGCTCGTCGCGCAGGAAGCCCCGCAGAAAGCCGGACATGAAGGCATCGCCGGCGCCGAGCACATTGAACACCTCGATCGGGAAACCCTGGCCAACGATGCCGGCTTCGAGGTCGTCGGCGATCGGCCCGTCATAGACGATGCAGCCCATGGCGCCGCGTTTCAGGACGATCGTCGCCGGTGTCAGGCGGCGGATCTCTTTCAGTGCGCCGAGCACGTCATCAGCGCCGGAAGCGATGAGAATTTCCTCTTCGGTGCCGACGATGAGATCGCAATCCGGCAGCGTTTCTTTCATCTTCGAGGAGACGCGGTCGGATTTCACATAGCGCTCGAAGCCTTCTGCATGACCGGCAAGGCCCCAGAGATTCGGCCGGTAGTCGATGTCGAAGATGACTTTGCGGCCGTTTGCCTTGGCGATGCGGATCGCCTTGCGCTGTGCGGCCTCGGTATTCGGCCTTGAGAAATGCGTGCCGGAAACGAGAACGGCGCGCGAGGATTTGATGAAGTTTTCGTCGATATCGCTTTCTTCGAGCGCCATATCGGCGCAGTCGGAGCGATAGAAGATCATTGGCGACACGCCCTCGGCCTCGACCGCAAGCAGCACCAGCGCCGTCAGCCGTTCCTTGTCGGTGACGATGCCGTCCGTAGCGACACCTTCGCGCGCCGCCTGCTCGCGGATGAAGCGTCCCATCTGCTCGTCGCCGACGCGAGTGATGAGACCGGACTTGAGGCCGAGCCGCGCCGTGCCGATGGCGATGTTTGATGGACAGCCGCCGACGGATTTGGCGAAGGAGGCGATATCCTCCAATCGCGACCCGATCTGCTGGCCATAAAGATCGACCGATGAGCGGCCGATGGTGATTACATCAAGCGCCGGCTCCGGCTGTATGCCCGGATTCGATTGTACCATGATGTCCTCCCGCTAGATTTTGCGCGGCTTCCAGTGCCTGCGAATTTTCAATAATGAAACATTGGTTCCACAAAATTGTCAATTCGGAATGTTTATTCCATTTTCACTTTTGCGGGTTTTGAGTGCTGACGCTTGCGGCGCCGCTCGGCGATGGCAACAGGCAGCGCCATGGTGAGCGCCATCGAGGCCGAAAGTGAACGGAAGCCGGCGAAATCGGCTTCTGCGACTTCGAACCAATGCGTGGCGCAGGCGGCAAGGGGCGAGAAGGCCGAATCGGTGATCGCGATGACGGGCACGCCGCGATCGGCAAGCTCCTGGCTCTGGGTGAGGCTGTCGGCCGCATAGGGCGAGAAGCTCGCCGCGATCGCCGCATCCTTGGGCGTTGCGAACTGCACCATCTCAGGATCGACGCCGTTCGGCGAGGCGACGATCTGGTGACGGATGTTGAGCTTGGAAAAAGCGTAGGTCATATGCGCCGTCAGCGGATAGGAGCGTCGCTTGGCAATCAGATAGATCGTTTCGGCGCTGGCTAGGATATTCACCGCTTTGGTAAAAGTGTCGCTCTGCACTGTCGCCGCCAACCGATTGACCGACTGGTTTGCCGCGGCAATGAAGCCAGAAAGCAGATTGGCGTCCTCGTCGTCGCCGCTCGACTGCTCCAGCGTAACCAGGCGCTCTTCATAGCTCAGTGTCCGGTCGCGCAGCCTTTCGCGGAAGATGCTCTGAAGATCGGAGAAGCCCTCATAGCCCAGATGATGTGCCAGCCGCACCAATGTCGAAGGCTGGACGTCGGAAGCGGCCGCGATACTCGCCGTCGTGCCGAAGGCGATCTCATCGGGATTGCCGAGCGCAAAGGCGGCGACCTGCGCCAACCGCTTCGGCATGCTCGCCTTGCGCTCGATGATGGTGCTGCGCAGACTTTCGAAATCGCGCGGCACACGCGCGTGCCTCGGAGAATCGTTATCCATGCTTGCGGCTCACCAGATGAAACAAATATTCCATAATTGCCGAGCATAGACGATTTCAAACGGCTCGCCTAATTGTTTTTAATCTCCTGTAATTGAAGGGTTTTGAACAGTTTATCCGGCTGAAGGCCGGAAAAGCTCCGCCAGTAGTCTCTTGTCAAAATGATCCAAATATTCCAAAAATCCGCGGCATAGCTCTGGAGGAGACGGAAAATGAAGCCACTCGGCATCGGTTTGATCGGCACCGGTTATATGGGCAAGTGCCACGCCCTGGCGTGGAATGCGGTGAAGACGGTCTTCGGCGATGTCGAGCGTCCGCGTCTCGTGCATCTTGCGGAAGCCAATGCCGGGCTCGCTGAGGCGCGGGCTGGTGAATTCGGCTTTGAGAAGGCCACGGCCGACTGGAAGGCATTGATCGCTGACCCCGATGTCGACGTCGTCTCCGTCACCACGCCCAACCAGTTCCATGCCGAGATGGCGATTGCTGCCCTGGAGGCCGGCAAGCATGTCTGGTGCGAAAAGCCGATGGCGCCGGCGTATGCCGATGCCGAGCGCATGCTTGAAACGGCAAAGAAATCCGGCAAGGTCGCCGCCCTTGGCTACAACTACATCCAGAATCCGGTCATGCGGCACATCAAGACGCTCGTCGGCGAGGGCGCCATCGGCGTGGTCAATCATATCCGCGTCGAGATGGACGAGGATTTCATGGCCGATCCCGACGCCTTCTTCTATTGGAAGAGCGAGCTTTCCGCCGGCTACGGCGCGCTCGACGATTTCGCCGTGCACCCGCTGTCGCTGCTCTGGTATCTTTTCGGTCATGTCGAAGCTGTCATAACGGATATGGCAAAGCCTTATCCGGATCGCCCTTTGAGCGAGGGGGGCCGCCGCGCGGTCGAAAACCATGATGCCGCCAATGTGCTGATGCGGCTTGGCGGCGGTATTTCCGCGGTGTTGATGGCGAATCGGGCCGCCTGGGGACGCAAGGGCCGCATCGCTCTGCAGATTTTCGGCTCGAAAGGCTCGATCGTTTACGATCAGGAGCGCATGAACGAATTCGAACTCTATCAGGCCGAGGGGCGTGGCTCCGAACAGGGCTTCCGCAAGATACTGGCGGCACCTGCCCATCGGCCTTATGATCGCTTCATTCCGGCGCCCGGCCATGGACTCGGTTTCAACGATCTGAAGATCATCGAATGCCGCGAGTTGATTCGGGCAATATCGGGCGAGCCGTCGTCGATCGTGACATTCGAAGACGGTCTCAGGATAGAGAAGTCGGTGCATGCCATGGCACAGTCCTTCCACGAGCGTCGCTGGATCGAGATAGGCTGAATGTAAGATGCCGCTTTCCGTTGACGGCGCGCGGAGCAGGGGATAGGCCTCGGCAAGGTTGTCGGGCTCAGGTTTCGGGAGTGATATCGTGACGGATAGATTGGTGATCATCGGCGCGGGACAGGCCGGTTTCGCATTGGCGGCCAAGCTGCGTGCGTTGAAGGATACGCGCCCGATCAGCCTTATCGGGGCAGAAGACGTCGCTCCCTATCAGCGTCCGCCGCTTTCGAAAAAATATCTGCTCGGCGAAATGAGTTTCGACCGCCTGCTGTTCCGCCCGGAGCACTGGTATCCCGACAATGACGTCGACCTTCGTCTTTCGACCTGGGCCGAGCAGATCAGCCGAGACAACAAACAGGTCTTGCTGCAGGACGGCTCCGTTCTCGACTACGGCACACTTGTGCTCGCCACCGGCTCGACGCCTCGCCAACTGCCGGCCGCGATCGGCGGCGACCTCGAAGGCGTTTATGTCGCTCGCGACAAACGTGACGCCGATCTTCTGGCTGATGAAATGCGCCCCGGCCGCCGAGTGCTCATCATCGGCGGTGGTTATATCGGCCTTGAGGCGGCAGCCGTCGCACGCCACCGCGGCCTTGAGGTCACCGTCATCGAGATGGCCGACCGAATTCTGCAGCGGGTTGCGGCGAAGGAAACGGCCGACATCATGCGCGCGATCCATGAGACCCACGACGTCATGATTCGCGAGAAGACGGGCCTCAAGCATCTGATCGGCAAAGATGGCCGCGTCTCCGGTGCAGCGCTTTCCGACGGATCGGTCATTGATGTTGACTTCGTCGTCGTCGGAATCGGCGTCGTGCCGAACGACCAGCTCGCCAAGGAAGCCGGCCTTGAAGTCGCCAACGGCATCATCGTCGACGAATTCGCCCGCACCTCCGATCCGTCGATCTTCGCGGCGGGCGATTGCGCAGCGCTTCCCTGGCAGGGCGGCCGCATCAGGCTCGAATCGGTGCAGAACGCCGTCGACCAGGCCGAGGCGGCGGCGGCCGTCATCGCCGGCGGTAGCGAGCCTTATGAGCCCAAGCCGTGGTTCTGGTCCGACCAGTATGACGTCAAGCTGCAGATCGCCGGCTTCAATCTCGGTTATGACGAGACGTTGCAGCGCCCCGGCGCCCGAGAAGGTGCGCATTCGGTTTGGTACTTTAGGGAAGGGCAGTTGATCGCCGTCGACGCAATCAACGACGCGAAAGCCTATGTCACAGGCAAGAAGCTGCTTGAATCGGGCATTAATCCCGACAAATCGATTCTCGCTGATCCTTCCGCGGATCTAAAGAGCCTGTTGGGCTAAGATAGGAAACGACCGGTGAAAAGGATCGTTGCCGATGGCACAGCCGCCTTGCCGATCCTTTCCCGGGAGCCTGACGGCCAGACTAGCCCTGTTTTTTTGTGACGGGGAACGAAGCGAGATCAATTTCCGCGGATCGGTGCTGCGGAACCAGGCCCGTTTGCACAGCCAGCTGGAAGACTGCCCGGAGTATTTCTTCTGGTGAAAGCTCAAAAAACCCTTGCATTCACAGACCGGTCACCATAGTTAGGCCGCACCGGAGAGGTGGCCGAGTGGTCGAAGGCGCTCCCCTGCTAAGGGAGTATACGTCAAAAGCGTATCGTGGGTTCGAATCCCATCTTCTCCGCCATTTTGATTTCTGTCCAGCCCGGAGACATAGGTAACAGATCGTACCTAAGACATGGGTGACAACCTCGTGCCGAACGGGTTGTCGATGGTTTGTAAGGTCCTCTGCTCCAGGTCGATATATCCGAGATCATAGTGCATGAAGCTGACGAGCCAAATACCGTCGTCGACTTCCTTGATGCCGAGTTTCTGTCCGGCCAGCACGGTGGAGATATTGATCTTCTTGCGGTGCATGCAGATGCGGCCGCAATTGGTCACCAGTGCGTCACGGTCGTGGAACGGATAATCGATCTCCGGTAGCCCGTTATATCGGCGCGCCGATGGCGTGTAGAGATCGACCGGCACCTTCATCGCCAGGGCTTCATGCGGCCGTTCGGTATTGAATTCGCTGACGAATGCATCGAAGCGGGCCTGCTGCTGTAGGATATTTTTGCCGGGTGGACGCGTCGCCTCTTTCTTCAGCGTCAGGTGCATGCGCTCATGCCGGCCATTCTCTTGCGGATGGCCCGGCCTGATGCGCTCGAGGCCGATGCCGAGCCGCAGCCACCAGACCGACAGCTTCGACAGATTGTAGAGGCCGTTGGGACTGGCGAATGGCAGGCCGTTGTCGCTGCGGATGGCATTCGGCAGACCGCGTTCGGCAAACAATCGGCGGAACGCCTCGAACACACCCACCTCCTTTGTCGATTCGAAGGCCTCGCAGGCGAGCAGGAAGCGTGACATCTGGTCGGTGACCGTCAGCGGGTAACAGTATCGGCCGTCACCGAGCTTGAACTCGCCCTTGAAGTCGGCACACCACAGATCGTTCGGCAGCAATGCTTGCGATAGGGCCGTTCCCTCAGCCCGAAAGCGGTGTCGCCTGCGGGCATGAGCGACCAGCCCGTGCCGGTCGAGCACCGCGTGCACCGTGCTCTTGGCGGGAATGCGCACATCGCCGGCCAGGCGCTTGACCAGCAGTTCTCTGATCTTCCTGGCACCCCAATGCGGCTTGTTCTTCTTGCACGAGATGATCATCGCCTCGACCGGCTCAGGCAGTTGATTGGCGTAACGCACCGGCCGGCGAGACCGATCCGTCAGCGCCTCCAGGCCATCATCCTTGTAGCGGTTGAAGATCTTGTAACCGGTCTTGCGCGAGATGCCGAACTCCCGGCACACATCGCTCATGCCTTCGCCCTCAAGCAGCCGGGCGACAAAACGTAGACGTTCCTCCATCACCGAAGTCTCTTTCCACGGCATCAACACCTCCCGCCAAAACCGAAAAGTGTTACCCATGTCTCCGGTACAAAACGTCACCTATGTCTCAGGTCGGGCATTCCCAACATATATCGGTCGTTAGCCCCTGACGGAGAATCGTGTTCGCTTAGTCGGCTGTGCCCGACGGCTGAATGCTGGGAAGATCCTTCGCCTCGATCGAGGAGAATCGCCTGCGGGAATCATTCCCGCACCCAGGATCAGACGGGCGGGCAAAAGCGGGTCCGTGAACGTTCGGTTACGCTTCCTGCGATCCGGATCTCGACGTCAAAGACGCGAACTTGTCCGAAAAGCGTCCCAAATGTGTCGTGAAGCGTAAGTCCAGCGCTTTGTCGATCTCGCCTAAGCAGCCGCAAAATCAGCGTTTTCTTAACAAAGCATAAAGGAAATCAGGCCCGCCTGCCCGACTTGTGTCCTTTCAGCAACAGGACGTCGGGAAGGCTCCGGTAAACCCCCCATCCGAGTAAGTTGGTGATTGCGTGACGGCTGCCGTCTTGTATTTTCAGCATCGGAAGCGAGGGCGACTGATCGTCCACTTCTTGAAACACGGGGATGGGGCAGGGAACGCTGCTCAGCGAAAGATCCCAAACCCGATCGAAACTTTGAATTGGAGGTCATTTATGAACATCAAGAGCCTTCTTCTCGGCTCCGCTGCTGCTCTCGCAGTAGTATCCGGTGCTCAGGCTGCTGACGCTATTGTTGCTGCTGAGCCGGAACCGGTTGAATATGTTCGCGTCTGCGACGCTTACGGCACCGGCTACTTCTACATCCCGGGCACCGAAACCTGCCTCAAGATCGAAGGCTACATCCGTTTCCAGGTTAACGTTGGCGAAGACGTCGGCGGCGATTCTGACTGGGATGCAGTTACCCGCGGTCAGGTTCAGTTCACGGCCAAGAGCGATACCGAATACGGTCCGCTGACCGGCGTCATCGTCATGCAGTTCAATGCTGACAATGCCTCCAGCCAGGAAGCCAAGCTCGACTCCGCTTACCTCGACGTCGCGGGCTTCCGCGCCGGTCTCTTCTATAGCTGGTGGGACGATGGCCTCTCCGGCGAAACCGACGACATCGGTTCGGTCGAAACACTGCACAACTCCATCCGTTATCAGTACGAAACCGGTGACTTCTACGCTGGTATCAGCGTCGACGAACTGGAAGACGGCGTTTACAAGGCTGGCGAAGGTCCGAACAACTTCGGCGTTGCCGTTGGTCTCGGCGGAAAGGCTGGTATCTTCAGCTACCAGATCACTGCCGGCTACGACGCCGACAACGAAGACGGTGCTGTCCGCGCTATGGGTACGGTTGACATCGGTCCCGGCACGCTCGGCCTCGCCGGCGTATATTCTTCCGGCCCGAACTCCTACTACTCTGCGGCTGAATGGGCTGTTGCTGCTGAATACGCCATCAAGGCGACTGACAAGCTGAAGATCACCCCGGCCGTTCAGTACTACGGCAACTACTTTGGCGGCGGCAAGGCTGTTCCGGACGACTTCGACGGTCTCGGCGATGCCTGGAAGGTCGGTCTGACGGTTGATTACCAGATCGTCGATAACTTCTACGCCAAGGCTTCGGTTCAGTACCTCGATCCGGATGATGGCGACGACTCCACGACGGGTTACTTCCGTCTGCAGCGTTCGTTCTAATCTGATTTGATTAGGCAATGAGGAAAGCCCGGCTCTTGAGCCGGGCTTTCTGCTTTTCGGCCGCCGTTCCGACAAGTCGAGCACGAAAAGGTAACGCCTATCGGCAGCCGGTAAGAAAAGCCTGAATTGCGGTCGGAATGCTCCCCACGTGTAGAAGTGGCGCGTGTCCCTGATCTGAAGCGGCATGCAGAGCCAATCCCGAATGCCGTCGCGCCATTTCGTTCGCGGTTTCCTGTGAAAGCAGCAACGTATTTTCGCCGCGGATCAACAAGAGCGGCAGCTGGTTCAGGCTTTCGAACTGCGCCCAAAGATCAGGCAGCGGTTGGCTGAAATCGACTGATTGAAGTGCCTCCGCGATGGCGGGGTCGAAATCGGCGACCGGCTTTCCGCTGACGTCACGGTAGAGAGCGTGCGCCATCTCGTGCCAATCTTGCTCTTCAAGTGCGGTAAACGCCGCACGATGATTTTCCCTCAGTATCTCGGCCGCCTCGTTCCAGTCCGCTGGCCGCCTGCCATTGTTGAGGTAATCGCGGATCCGTACCAGCCCCTCCGCCTCGATTACAGGCCCGATATCGTTGAAGATGACGGCTTCGAGAAGATCCGGCCGCATCGCCGCAAGCAGATGCAAAATCAGCCCGCCCCGGGACGTGCCGATGAAGATTGCCCGCTCGATGCCGAGTGCAGCGCAAGCGGTAATAACGTCGCCTACTTCCATTGCGAGATTGTAGTTCGACTTGTTCTCGTCCCACGCCGAGTTTCCCCGTCCGCGAGAATCGAGCGCGATCACCCTGCGCGGCATGGCTTCGTCTTGAGAGAGAAGCAGCGCAAGCGGATGGAAATCCCGCGTATTGCGGGTGAGGCCCGCCAGACAGATCACCGGTAGCAGTCCCGTGGCTGCGGCTTCGCGGGGCCGGTAGTCACGAGCGTAAAGTTTCAGCCCATCGGAAGAACTGTAGTATCGTTCCTGGAAGTCGGTTGCGTAAGTATCCGGCATCGCATCCCTCGAGATCTGTTGGGTCTCGAAGATGTAGCGTGCTTTTCGAGCCGCGCCAAACGGGTTCAGGAGGCGCTGCGTCCGCCAATGAGATCGCGCTCGATATCGGTCGGCTGACCCAGGCGGGCCTTGTAGACCTCGTAATTCTCCATCACCCGCTGCACGTAATTGCGCGTCTCGGGGAAGGGGATACGCTCGATCCAGTCGACGATTTCGTCGACCGGCTTGCCGCGCGGATCCCCGTAGCGGCCGATCCATTCCGGCACCCGCTTCGGCCCGGCATTGTAGGCGATGAAGGTGAGGATATAGGAGCCGCCGAAGGCTTCGATCTGCTCTCCGAGATAATGCGCGCCGAGTGTCGCGTTATAGCCGGCATCGGCGGTCAGCTTGTCCTTCGAATAGGCGATGTTGTGGCGCTTGGCCACCGCCTGCGCCGTTCCCGGCAGAAGCTGCAGCAAGCCGCGCGCATTCGCTGCCGACACGGCCGCTGGGTTGAAGGCGCTCTCCTGCCGGGCGATGGCATAGGCAAGCGCCTTGCCGGAGCCGGAAATATTGGCGTTCGCAGGAATCACGCCGACGGGGAAGGCGAGTGCGGCCACATCGATGCCGCGCCCATAGGCGACCTTGCCGATCTGCAGGGAGAGATGATGATTACCCGATTGTTCGGCCTGTGTCGCAAGGATTGCCAGTTCACCGGGGCTTTGCAGTTGGTCGGCGAGCGCGAGATAGAGCGTGTCGGCCCGCCATCCATGGCCGGCAGCCTCCAGGCGTGCAATCGCCTGTACGGCTTCGCGGGCCTGTAGGCGTTGCCGGTCGGCCGCGCTTGGCGAGGGATAGGCGACATTCAAGGTCTTTCGCCCCAGTTTTTCGGCCGCGAGTTGTCCGTAGAACGTGCCGGGAAAATTCGCGGCCTTCGCATAGAATTCGCTTGATTTGCCGGGGCCGCCGGCCTCCGCAGCCCGCCCCAGCCAATACCAGGCGCGGGAAACCGAGATCGGCCCGTTGGACGTCTCGAGGATCTTGCGGAAATGCTTTTCCGCCGTTTCCGCGTCCTGCAGGCCGCGAAGCGCATACCACCCGGCGTGGAACTCCGCTTCGACGATGTCCGTCGGGCTCGTTGCGGCGTAGTTCGCGACGATGCGATAGGCGGGCTTGAATTGCCCCTGGTCGACGAGACCGCGGCTGACGATGCGCTGTTCGTTCCACCATTCACCGGAATTGACGAGTTCGCTGCGCTCGCGTGGCATCTGCTCCAGAAGCGCCGCTGCCTCAACATATTTGTCCTGTTTGCGCAGATACTCGATTCGCGCAAACAGGAGGCCTGCATCGCCGCGCCATTTCGCGTCGATTGAATTGAGCAGCACCCCGGCATTGCCGGCCTTGGCATCGACGGCAGCCCAGGCCTTATAGAGCGACTGCGCCTGACCCATGTCGCCGAAGCGCTTGGCCTGCGCCACCCGGCCGCGATACATCAGATAGTCCATCCGCGCCTTGTGATCGGCAGGCGTCAACAGAGCGGAAAACTCGAGGAGGATCTTGTCCTCCATCGGCTTGTCGAGAGCTTCTGCGCGCCAGATCTTGCGGATATATTTGGCTGCCTGCGCTTGGCTGCCTGTTGCAACCAGCGCTCGGCCGAGGATGACGGCGCCCTGTACCGTCTCGGGTGCCGTGTCACCGAAAGCGGCGAGCACGGCGGATGGAGCGGGGTTTTCATCATAGAGGGCACGTTCGGAATAGGCTCGCAGCCGAGAAAGACCCGGCCAGCCCTTCAGCTCCTGCGAAGCGCTGGCGATTTCATAGGAAGGAACGCCCTTCAACCCGGAGACGGCGATCGCCCAGGTGAGGATATGGCGGTCGAGCGCATCGTCGCGCATGCTGTCGCGGATCGAAACCGCCAGCTGCGGGTTCTTGTCGGACAGCGCATCGAGGCCGGCTTTCAGGTCGCTGTTGACAGGAGCGATAGCCGGGCTGCGTGGAATAGCGCCGGTTGTGATCGATTCCGGCATGGCTGTCTCGGGAATGAAGCCAAGCGGCCTGACATCAGGCGCGGCAGTGCTTTCGCCGGGAAGCGGCGACGCAACGCTGCCCCACGCAGCGGCAACGAGGCCGAAGGCGGACAGAATCAGGACAGCTTTTTTCATCCGGGATCTCGCAACGAAAACACGCCCTGCCATTTGGCTAGAGGCATCTTAACGAAACCTTACCAATGCAGGTAAATTTCATTCACATCTGCTATCGGAATTTGCCCTAAACCGAACTCAGCGCGCTTGTCGTGATGATTTCGGCGCTCTATGGTGCGCAAAATATTCATGGAATGCGGCCGAAGCAAGGATTTGGTCGTGAGGAGCTTTGCATGTTCAATGGGTCCATTCCCGCCCTCGTCACTCCCTTCACCGATGCCGGGCTGTTCGATGAAGACAGCTTCGCCGCGCATGTCGCCTGGCAGATCAAGGAAGGCAGCAGCGGTCTCGTTCCAGTCGGCACGACAGGCGAATCCCCGACGCTCTCGCATCCCGAGCACAAGCGGGTCGTGGAACTCTGCATCGAAGTCGCCGCCAAACGCGTTCCCGTCATGGCCGGCGCCGGTTCGAACAACACCCGCGAGGCGATCGAGCTTGCCCAGCATGCCGAAAAGGTCGGCGCAAACGCCGTGCTTGTTGTCACTCCCTATTACAACAAGCCGACGCAGAAGGGCCTGATCGCGCATTTTTCGGCGATTGCCGAAGCCGTCGATCTGCCGATTTATATCTACAACATCCCCGGACGCTCGGTGGTCGACATGACGCCGGAAACCATGGGTGCGCTCGCCAAGGCGCACAAGAACATCGTCGGCGTCAAGGATGCGACGGGCAAGATCGAGCGCGTCTCCGAACAGCGCATCACTTGCGGCAAGGATTTCCGGCAATTGTCCGGCGAGGATGCGACGGCGCTCGGCTTTAACGCCCATGGCGGCGTCGGCTGCATTTCGGTTACGGCCAATGTCGCCCCGCGCCTCTGCGCTGATTTCCAGGCGGCGACGCTGGCCGGCGATTATGCCCGCGCGCTGGACTATCAGGACCGCCTGATGCCGCTGCACAAGGCGATCTTCATGGAGCCGGGACTTTGCGGCGCCAAATATGGCCTTTCCAAGCTCGGCCGCATGAGCCGCAACGTCCGCTCGCCGCTGCTTTCGACGCTGGAGCCGGCAACGGAATCGGCGATTGACGCAGCGCTGCGCCACTCCGGCCTGCTGAACTGAAGAGACCGGCCGTCTTCACAAGGCCGGGTCGTTCCCTTACATAGAGGCTAAGAAATGGGGCGCGCTCCTCGCGCCCTAAGCAATGGAATATCGTCATGGCCCCCAAAGGCAGCCAGCGCGTGGTGAACAAGATCGTGGCCGAAAACCGCAAGGCCCGTTTCAACTACGAGATCATCGATACCTACGAGGCAGGTCTCGTGCTGAAGGGCACCGAGGTCAAGTCGCTGCGCGAGGGCAAGGCCAATATCGCCGAATCCTACGCCTCGGATGAAGACGGCGAGATCTGGCTGATCAATTCCTATCTGCCGGAATATCTGCAGGCGAACCGCTTCAACCACGAACCGCGCCGGCGCCGGAAGCTGCTGCTGTCGGGGCGTGAAATCCATCGCCTGCGTTCTGCCGTCAACCGCGAAGGCATGACGCTCGTCCCGCTGAAGATCTATTTTAACGATCGGGGCCGAGCGAAGATGGAACTGGCGCTCGCCAAGGGCAAAAAGCTCCACGATAAGCGCGAATCCGAGAAGGAACGCGATTGGAATCGGCAGAAGAGCCGCCTGCTGAAGGACAATGGTTGAGCGTATCTGTGGCGATTGCCGTCACGCCATATGTCTTGCTCGCTCACCCTGAAACGAAAAAGCCTCCGCGCTCTGACGAGTACGGAGGCTTCACGCGGCTTCAAGTGTGAAATCGGCTTAGTCTTCGAAATCGCTCGCGGGGGCGACTTCGGCCGGGCGCGGTGTCCTTTCCGAAGGGTCGCGGCCGATTTCGGCTTTCAGAGACAAGAGATCGATGAAATGGTCGGCCTGACGGCGCAGGTCGTCGGCGATCATCGGCGGTTGGGTCGCCATGGTCGAGATCACCGAGACCTTGCGGCCTCTGCGCTGCAGCGCCTCGACGAGGTTCGTGAAATCGCCGTCGCCCGAAAAGATGACGAGATGGTCGACCGTTTCGGACTGTTCCATGGCGTCGATCGCAAGCTCGATATCCATGTTGCCCTTGATTTTGCGGCGTCCCATCGAGTCCGTGAATTCCTTGGCAGGCTTGGTGACGACCTTATAGCCGTTATAGTCAAGCCAATCGATCAGGGGTCGGATCGACGAATATTCCTGATCCTCGATCAGAGCGGTGTAATAGTAAGCGCGCAGCAGATAGCCGCGTTTCTGAAATGCTTTCAAAAGCTTGCGGTAATCTATATCGAAGCCGAGGCTCTTGGATGCAGCGTAGAGGTTGGCGCCGTCAATGAAGAGTGCAATTTTTTCGCGTGGGTCAAACATCGCTTACCAATCCAATGAGAGCAATCGAAATCCGCAGACACAGAACTTAATAAAAACAATGGCTTGTGCCGTAATTTCGATCCGATCCTTACTTTATGAATTATTCATATATGAAAGATTTAGGGCACGATTCGGCATATTCCAAGCAACCATCGGTAGAATTGTGACGTTCTCCATGGAAATTTAGGCCAGGCGGGGACAAAGACGAGGGTAACCAGAACGAAAAACTTGTATTTGCCCGGTTTTAATTGTATCGGGCGTGCTAATCCCGAAATGACGACCGCAAAGGACAGGCAATGGCCCGTGTCACAGTTGAAGATTGCATTGACAAGGTGGAGAACCGCTTCGAGCTGGTTCTGCTCGCCAGCCACCGCGCCCGGCTAATTTCCCAGGGTGCCTCGATCACCATCGATCGCGACAACGACAAGAATCCTGTTGTGGCTCTGCGCGAGATTGCTGACGAGACGCTTTCGCCCGATGACCTCAAGGAAGACCTGATCCATTCGCTGCAGAAGCATGTCGAAGTCGACGAGCCCGAGCCCGATCCGGCAAGCATGATCGCCGCCGGTGGCGTTGCCGCGGCCGACAGCGAGGAGCAGGACGACCTGCCGGAAACGATCACTTTCGACCAGATGTCGGAAGAAGAGCTGCTTGCCGGCATCGAAGGCCTGGTGCCGCCGGAAAAGAGCGACGACTACTAAGCGCATAAAAGGGACGACGATTACCAATCGTCAATCTTGCGCCTTTATTGCTTAGGCATATTATTGCCCATGTGTGCGCCAATCGTTGATTGGCGCGCTTTTATTTTTATCGGAGTGGCTTTGGAATGATGCGGCAGTACGAGCTCGTGGAGCGGGTTCAGCAATACAAGCCCGATGCCAATGAAGCACTGCTGAACAAAGCTTACGTCTACGCCATGCAGAAGCATGGCCAGCAAAAGCGCGCGAGCGGCGATCCCTATATTTCGCATCCGCTCGAAGTCGCCGCCATCCTCACCGACATGCATCTCGATGAATCGACGATCGCAGTTGCCCTCCTGCACGATACGATCGAGGATACGACGGCAACGCGTGCCGAGATCGATGAACTCTTCGGCGAGGATATCGGCCGCCTCGTGGAGGGTCTGACGAAGATCAAGAAACTCGATCTCGTCACCAAAAAGGCCAAGCAGGCGGAAAACCTGCGCAAGCTGCTGCTCGCCATATCGGACGATGTCCGCGTCCTGCTCGTCAAGCTTGCCGACCGCTTGCACAATATGCGCACCCTCGATCACATGTCGGCCGACAAACGCGCCCGCATTTCCGAGGAGACGATGGAAATCTATGCGCCGCTTGCCGGCCGCATGGGCATGCAGGATATGCGCGAGGAGTTGGAGGAACTCTCCTTCCGCCATATGAACCCCGAAGCCTACGAGACCGTCACCAAGCGGCTGGAAGAGCTTTCGAAGCGCAACGAGGGCATCGTCAAGAAGATCGAGGCCGAACTGCGGGATCTGCTGGTCGCGAGTGGCGTGACGAGCGCCTATGTCAAAGGCCGGCAGAAGAAGCCCTATTCGGTCTTTCGCAAGATGCAGTCGAAATCGCTTTCCTTCGAGCAGCTTTCCGATGTCTACGGCTTCCGTCTGATCGTCGAGGACATCCCCTCATGTTATCGCGCGCTCGGCATCGTCCACACGCGCTGGCGGGTCGTGCCGGGCCGCTTCAAGGACTATATCTCGACGCCGAAGCAGAACGACTACCGTTCGCTGCACACCACGATCGTCGGTCCCTCCAGTCAGCGCATCGAACTGCAGATCCGCACCAAGCGCATGCACGAAATCGCCGAATTCGGCATCGCCGCCCACGCGCTCTACAAGGACGGCGCCACCAATGCCGATGGCGACATCCTTTCTCGCGAATCCAATGCCTATTCCTGGCTGCGCCATACGATCGAGGCGCTCGCCGAGGGCGATAGTCCGGAAGAATTCCTCGAGCACACAAAGCTTGAGCTCTTCCAGGACCAGGTCTTCTGCTTCACGCCGAAGGGCAAGCTGATCGCCCTGCCGCGCGGCGCCACGCCGATCGATTTCGCTTATGCGGTGCATACCAATATCGGCGACACCACGGTCGGCGCCAAGATCAACGGCCGCATCATGCCGCTGGTAACGCGGCTTGCAAACGGCGATGAGGTCGAGATCATCCGTTCCGGCGTGCAGGTTCCGCCTGCTGCCTGGGAGGAGATCGTTGTAACGGGCAAGGCCCGCGCCGCCATCCGCCGCGCCACCCGCATGGCGATCCGCAAGCAGTATGCGGGCCTCGGCCATCGCATTCTGGAGCGCACCTTCGACAGGGCCGGCAAGATCTTTTCGCGCGAAGCCATGAAGCCGGCGCTGCATCGTCTCGGCCAGAAGGATGTGGAGGATGCGATCGCCGCCGTTGGCCGCGGCGAGATGTCCTCGCTCGACGTGCTGCGCGCTGTTTATCCCGATCACCAGGATGAGCGCGTCACCGTGAAGCCCTCCGGCGACGATGGCTGGTTCAACGTCCGAAGTGCTGCCGGCATGATCTTCAAGATTCCCGGCAAGGCCAAGGCCGGGCACGACGGCAGCCACCCGGATCTCGACGCCGATGCTGCAATCGGCCCGATCCGCGGCCTGTCCGGCAATGTCGACGTCAAGTTCGCGACGACTGGCGCCGTGCCCGGCGATCGCATCGTCGGGATCATGGATCAGGGCAACGGCATCACCATCTATCCGATCCAGTCGCCGAGCCTGCAGCGTTTCGACGATCAACCCGACCGTTGGATCGACGTCCGCTGGGATCTCGACGAAGCCAACAAGTCGCGCTTCATGGCCCGCATCTTGGTGAACGCGCTGAATGAGCCCGGTACACTGGCCAAGGTGGCCCAGACGGTAGCCGGCCTCGACGTCAATATCCGCTTGCTGAACACGGTGCGGGTGGCCGCCGATTTCACCGAGATGATGCTTGAGGTCGAGGTCTGGGATCTGCGCCAGCTCAATCAGCTGCTCGCCCAAATGAAAGAACTGGACTGCATTGCCACTGTCCGGCGGCTCTACGATTAAACTTCTGTTAAATCTTTCGCGGGTGCGATCGAAAAATTGCACATTTTGTGATCGTTTGATGGCTGCAATGGCGCATCAAAACGGCAAGCAATGCGCATAGCGCATGGCTGTCTCCATGTTGCGGCGGTGGTAATTAACCCTTGTCGGGACTATCTTCTGGTCATCGAAACGCAAACAGAAGATGAGACAAGATAATGTTTGACCCTATCAGGAAAATCGCCCGCGCCTTTCGTGCTCCGAGCACCCAGGAACGTGAAATGGCCTATCTCAATGGCTCGTTCGATCGTATTGATCTCGAGTTTCGTCAGCGCCAGGTCGACCGCGGTCTGTTCCGCAATCGCTGATACTGCGCTTATACTTGAAGTGAGTGAGGGACGTTATGCATAACGGACGCCCCTCGACGTGAAGAGACTCCTCGATAGAGAGAGGACCAGCGGCTTGTTTTTCAAACGGTAGCATTTGCCGCTCTTGTCATGGCCGTATGCGCTACACTAAATACCGGCCATGTTGTTTCGCCGTCGCAAGCCTGCGGGATTTAAGGAAAAGATGCGGGAGCTGCTATGGCCCCGTAAAGGTTTCCTTCGCCCGATCCGTTATCTGACAATGCGCGTCCTGCGCCTGAGCGCCTCGCCGCATGCTGTTGCGGCCGGCGTCGCCGCGGGTGTCTTCGTCTCGTGGACGCCCTTTATCGGCGTTCATTTCATCATGGCTTTCGTCATCACCTATTTCCTCTCCGGCAATATGGTTGCCGCCGCCCTCGGCTGCGCGGCCTTCGGCAATCCGCTGACCTATCCCTTCATCTGGGGCATCACCTGGGAGATCGGCCATCTGTTGTTGAGCCGCGAAGACCATCTGGCCGGTCAGGCGGTGGATCTTGCCGCCCTGTTCCATAAGCTGAACTTCATGGAGCTGTGGAAGCCGGTGCTGGAGCCGATGCTGCTCGGCGCCATCCCGCCGGGGATCGTCACCGCCGTTGCGCTCTATGCGCTGACATTCTACACGGTGAGGGGTTTTCAGACGCGCCGCCGCATACGGCTGATGGAAAAGGCGCGCCTGCGCCTTGCCGATCCGGCCGGCGACATGCCGAGCGTATGAAGCCGATGCAGATTTGTAAGCGACGGAAGGTTCCGGCATGATCATCGGCATTGGCAGCGATCTGATCGACATTCGCCGTGTCGAGAAGTCCATCGAGCGCTTCGGCGAGCGCTTCACCCATCGCTGCTTCACTGAGATCGAGCGCGCGCGTTCCGACCGGCGTGCAAACCGCGCCGCATCCTATGCCAAGCGTTTCGCTGCCAAGGAGGCCTGCTCCAAGGCGCTCGGCACCGGCATAGCGCAAGGCATCTTCTGGAAGGACATGGGTGTGGTGAACCTGCCGAGCGGCAAGCCGACCATGGTTTTGTCGGGTGCTGCCGCTGTCGTGCTGGAATCGATGCTGCCCGCGGGCCATAGGCCCGCCATTCATTTGACAATAACGGATGATTATCCCTTGGCGCAGGCCTTCGTTATTATCGAGGCGTTGCCCCAAAGCCCTTGATCGCGACCTCTCGTCGCTTTTGACGTTGTCGCCATTGCCGCAATCGACCGAAGCCGCTAGAGAGAACGACAGAAAAAATTGCGCCTGCGTGGCGTCTTGAAGGAATAAGACTGCGTGTCCGAAAAAGTCGAAACCAAGCCGAACGCCCTCTGGGAAAATATCAAGGTCATCATTCAGGCGCTGATTTTGGCGATGGTGATCCGAACTGTGCTGTTCCAGCCCTTTACGATCCCATCCGGTTCGATGATGCCGACGCTGCTCGTCGGCGACTACATTTTCGTCAATAAGTTCGCTTACGGCTATTCGAAATATTCGCTGCCCTTCTCGCCCGACATCTTCAGCGGCCGTCTGTTCGGCTCCGATCCGAAGCGCGGCGATATCGTCGTCTTCCGCTTTCCGCCCAATCCCGAAGTCGATTACATCAAGCGCTGCATCGGCCTGCCGGGTGATCATATCCAGGTCACCGACGGCGTTCTCTACGTGAATGGCAAGCCGGTTCCCAAGGTCGCGGACGGCAGCTTCACCTCGGACTACAAGCTTGATCCGGGTGCGGATGTGCCGGTTTTCCGCGAAACGCTGGATAACGGCAAGACCTACGACACGCTCGACCAGTCCCCGGTGTCGCGCGGTGACAACACCCGCGAGTTCATCGTGCCGGAAGGCCATTATTTCATGATGGGCGACAACCGCGACAACTCGCTCGACAGCCGCTTCGACGTCGGCTTCGTGCCAGCGGAAAACCTTGTCGGCCGCGCCAGCGTCATCTTCTTTTCGCTCGGCAACGACACTTCCTTCCGCGAAATCTGGAAGTGGCCGACGAACATGCGCTGGGATCGCCTCTTCAAGGTTGTTGAATGAGTAAGGCGCAGACGCTTTCTGCGGCCGACCGCGCAAAGCTCGAAGCCCTGATCGGTCACGACTTCGCCGAGAAGGAACGCCTGGATCGTGCCCTGACGCATGCCAGCGCCCGCACGGAAAAGGGCGGCAATTACGAACGGCTGGAATTCCTTGGCGACAGGGTCCTCGGGCTCTGCATCGCCGAGCTTCTGTTCCGCACGTTCGGCACGGCGGGGGAAGGTGAGCTCTCGGTTCGCCTCAACCAGCTCGTCAGCGCCGAAACCTGTGCCGCCGTCGCCGACGAACTCAATCTCCACCTCTATATCCGCACCGGCGCCGACGTGAAGAAATTGACCGGCAAGCGCATGATGAACGTGCGCGCCGACGTCGTCGAAAGCCTGATCGCCGCGATTTATCTCGATGGCGGCCTCGAAGTCGCCCGCCGCTTCATCCTGCGCTACTGGCAGGGCAGGGCGGTACGGGCCGATGGCGCCAAGCGCGATGCCAAGACCGAATTGCAGGAATGGTCGCACGCAAAATTCGGCGTCACCCCCGTCTACCGGGTTGATGAACGCAGCGGGCCGGATCATGATCCGCGCTTCAAGGTGACGGTGGAGGTTGCTGGCGTAAAGCCGGAAACCGGCGTAGAGCGGTCGAAGCGTGCCGCCGAACAGGTCGCGGCGACGAAGATGCTTGAGCGCGAAGGCATTTGGCAGCAATCGCCTGCCGGAAACTGACGGAACGATGACACAAGAAGAAGATATTGCGGCAGAAGCCGCCGCCGAAACCAGTGGCCCGACGCATTCGGGCTTTGTCGCGCTGATCGGGCCGACCAATGCCGGCAAGTCGACGCTGGTGAATCGCCTCGTCGGCGCCAAGGTCTCGATCGTCAGCCACAAGGTGCAGACGACGCGCGCGATCGTCCGCGGCATCGCGATTCACGACAACGCCCAGATCGTCTTCATGGATACGCCCGGCATCTTCAAGCCGCGCCGCCGGCTCGACCGCGCCATGGTGACGTCGGCCTGGGGCGGCGCCAAGGATGCCGATCTGATCATGCTCCTGATCGACAGCGAGCGCGGCCTGCGTGGCGATGCCGAAGCCATCCTCGAAGGCCTCAAGGAGGTCCAGCAGCCCAAAATCCTGGTGCTCAACAAGATCGACCGCGTCAATCGCGAGGATCTGCTGGCGCTGGCTGCCGCTGCCAATGAGAAGATCGCCTTCGATCGCACCTTCATGATATCAGCCGAAAATGGCTCCGGCTGCGACGACGTTATGGACTATCTGGCGAACACACTTCCCGAAGGTCCCTGGTACTATCCGGAAGACCAGATTTCCGATCTGCCGATGCGCCAGCTTGCCGCCGAGATCACCCGCGAAAAGCTGTTTCTGCGTCTGCACCAGGAGCTTCCCTACTCATCGCATGTCGAAACGGAGAAGTGGGAAGAGCGCAAGGACGGCTCGGTGCGCATCGAGCAGGTGATCTATGTCGAGCGCGACAGCCAGAAGAAGATTGCCCTCGGCAAGGGCGGCGAAACCATCAAGGCGATCTCGACTGCCTCCCGCAAGGAATTGTCCGAGATTCTCGAGCAGCCGGTCCATCTCTTCCTGTTCGTCAAGGTTCGCGAGAATTGGGGCGACGATCCCGAACGGTTCCGTGAAATGGGTCTCGATTTCCCGAAATAGCCACGGCAAGGATTTCATCGGGCGGACGCCAGCCCCTTGTTTCCTTGGAAAAAACCCGCCCCGTTGCGGAACGAATCCAGCCTTTGCGCATTGCTTGCTCGACGGTGCGCCCAATGATGGGCCACCGGTTTGCGCGACCGCAGGGCAGGTATGACAACGTCGAAACCCATCCATTCTTTCAAGACGCCTTGCGAGCAATGTCCCTTGCGGCCGCTGCCGCATTTCAGGGAATTCAGCCGTGAGGAGCTGGAATTCGTCGCCCGGTTCAAGCGGGGCGAGCTTGCCGTCGATGCCGGCTCCACCATCCTCGTCGAGGGTGCGCACAGCGCTCATCTTTTCACGGTGCTCGCCGGCTGGGGCTTTCGCTACAAGATGCTGGAGGACGGGCGCCGCCAGATCCTCAACTATATCATGCCGGGTGATCTGATCGGCCTGCAGGGAACGATCGCCGGCGAGATGCAGCATTCCGTCGAAGCGCTTTCACCTGTTTCGCTCTGCGTCTTCGAGCGCGACAGGCTGATGACGCTTTATAACAAGCACCCCTCGCTCGCCTTCGACATTACCTGGATCGCCGCGCGCGAGGAGCGAATGCTGGACGAGCATCTCCTGAGCATCGGCCGTCGCACGGCGCTGGAAAGAGCGGCCTATCTGATTGCCTTCCTCTTCGAACGCGGCCGGCAGCTTAATCTCTTCAATGGCCGCAAATTCATCCCCATTACCCAGCAGCATATTGCCGACACCCTCGGTCTTTCCATCGTCCACACCAACAAGACCTTGAAGAAACTTGGCGAACGCGGGTTGATCCGCTGGCAGGAGCGAGGGTGCGAGGTGCTGAATGGCGAGGAATTGATGGCGATTGCCGGCTGGGAAGGGCTTGGAGAAGGCAAACGCCCATTCATCTAGCGCATGTCGCCCAAATTATGTGGGGGGCCTTACGATCGAAACACGCAGAAAACCAGAGACTTACAGTGCGGAAAGCGATCCGAGCGATCGCGACGCCTTAGCCGGCCCGTTTCGTTATGTCTTTTTTAAATGCGCAATATCGGCGGGGAAAATAAGGTCGGCTGTCGTCTTTCCTCCGATCCTGATTCTTATCGACCGGGCGGAAAAATGTTCTACTCAAGAAATGGTGGCGGAATTCACCGGATACAGGCCATGCGGATACCAGAGGGTAATGATGTTGGCGATACGGCCGGGGCACTGCTGCAAGCGCCCGTCGAAAGGCTTGGAATCATGAGCGCGCTCCGTGTTCTGGTTCTGGAAGACAGTCTGATCATCGCGATGGAGGCGGAAGATATTCTGCGCCTGGCCGGTGTTGAGAGCATCGATATCGTCGGCAGTCTTGAGCAGGCCAGAGCCGCAATCGCTGCGGAGACCTATGATTTCGCTCTCCTCGACGTCAATCTCGGCGAAGGCATGAGCTTCGGATTTGCCCGCCATCTTCTCGATGTCGGCATCCCTTTCGGTTTCGTCAGCGGCTATTCAGATCCCCGCGATTTCCCGTCCGACCTGCAGCACATACCGCTTCTGGTGAAGCCTTTCGACGAAAAGGCGATGGGAGAATTCCTGCAGAGACTTTTCCCGGCCGCAGCCTGACGCGGCCACGGCCGCAGCCTGACGCGGCCACGGCCGCAGCCTGACGGCGCGCACCGCTGCCAGAAGGGTTTCATGACATAAGGCAGCCCTTGCATTAGGATGGATTCGTCATCAGTAGGGACTTCTTTCGATGCAATGGCAGGATCATGCGATCATTCTGGGCGTCAAGCGCCACGGCGAGACGAGTGTCATCGCCGAGGTGATGACGCGCGATCGCGGCCGCCATCTCGGCATGGTGCGTTCCGGCCGCTCGCGCGCCATGCAGCCGGTGTTGCAGCCGGGTAATGCGGTTGAGGTCATCTGGCGTGCCCGGCTGGACGAACATCTCGGGGAATTCCGCATCGAGCCGGTGACGCTGCGAGCCGCCCGTCTGATGGAAACCGCGACGGCCGTCTACGGAGTCCAGGCGATGGGCGCGCTGTTGCGGCTGCTGCCGGAGCGTGATCCGCATCCGCATCTCTTCGATGCGCTCGAAGTCATTCTCGATCATCTGCACAATCCGGTTGATGCCGGCGAGCTTTTCGTGCGTTTCGAACTTGCGGTGCTAAACGATCTGGGCTTCGGTCTCGATCTTGCCGAATGCGCTGCGACGGGCGTCCGTTCCGATCTCGTCTATGTCTCGCCGAAATCCGGCCGCGCCGTCAGCCGCAGCGCCGGCGCCCCCTGGGCGGACAAGATGCTGCTCCTGCCGCCGTTCCTGGCCGCTGAAGGCAACCATGCGGCTGATTTCGACAGCCTTGCAGCCGCATTCCGTCTGACGGGATTCTTTCTGCATCGCCATGTCTGCGAGCCGCGCGGCATTGAGGCCTCCGCAGCTCGGGAAGGCTTCGTTCAGGCGGCGCTCAAGGCGCTTAATCCAGCCTCGCGGACGCTTTCCAGCACAAACGGCATGTCCGCCTGACATTTGTTTTTTACGGCTGCAAAACATCCTCCGGATTTGGCGGTTTACCCGCTGATGAGCGCTTCCTATGTCTTGGTGACTGCCAATCGAGGAGGACCTCATGCTGACCAAGCCCGCATCACCGACGACGATCACACTCTGGAACGGCCGCGAAATTCCGCGTCTCGGCATGGGATGCTGGGCGATCGGAGGCCCGTTCTTCGCCGGCGATACGCCGCTCGGCTGGGGCGATGTCGACGATAATGAATCGGTGGAAGCGATCAACCGCGCCATCGAGCTCGGCATCCGCTTCTTCGACACGGCCTCAAACTATGGCGCCGGTCATTCGGAAGAGGTGCTCGGCCGGGCGATCGGCAATCGTGACGATATCGCCATCGCCACCAAATTCGGCTTCGCCACCGATCCGGCAACGAAGCAGGCAATCGGCGCCTTCGCCGATGAGGCCTTCATCCGCCGCTCGGTCGAAACGTCGCTTCGCCGTCTCAAGCGAGACCGCCTCGATCTCCTCCAGTTCCACATCAACGACTTTCCGCTGGAGCAGTCGGATGCCGTCTTCGACGTGCTGGAGGCGCTACGCGCCGAAGGCAAGATCGATGCTTTCGGCTGGAGCACAGATCATCCGGATCGCGCCGCCCGTCATGTCGGCCGCCAGGGCTTCGTCTCGATACAGCATACGATGAACGTCTTCGATCCCGTGCCGGAAATGATCGGGCTGATCGAGAGGGAAGATCTGATCTCCATCAATCGTGGGCCGCTGGCGATGGGGCTGCTGACCGGCAAGTTCACCGCCGACAAGGCGGTGGGCGCGAGGGATGTCCGGGGCGCGGCGCTCGACTGGATGGTTTATTTCAAGGACGGGCGCATGGCGCCGGAATTTGCCGCGAGGCTCGACGCCGTCCGCGACCTTCTGAGGTCGGGCGGCCGCACGCTGACCCAGGGAGCGCTTGCATGGCTCTGGGCTCGCTCGCCGCACACCCTTCCGATTCCCGGGTTCCGCACCGTCGCTCAGGTGGAGGAAAACGCCGGCGCACTGGAAAAAGGACCGTTGTCGGTCGATGCCATGGCGGAGATCGACGCCGCGCTTGCCCGCGTCTGACGGTCTCAGGCTGCGGTGCGGCGTTTGAGCGCCCAGCCTTCCGGTCTCGCTTCGACGACACGGACCGCGTCTCCGATCGAGATCCTGCCGATGCCGCGCGGCGTTGTGTTCCAGCCGAAGAGCGGGCCGGGCACACGCCGGTCTGCCGACATGCGGATGCGGCCCATGGCCGGCATTGGGTTTGCCACATCCCGCGATCCGGTCAATTGGTCCTGCGTCGTCATGATGCAGCGGGAGCAGGGTTTGACGAGATCGAAGCGGATGCCGGAGATCTCGATTGCCGCCCAGCGGTCCTCGGGCCACGCCTCGTCGATATCGATGACGATGTTCGGGCGGAATCTTTCCATGCCGACGCTGCCTTCGCCGTGGGCGGCGAGATCGGTGTTCAAAGCCTTAAGCGATCCGGTCGTCGTGACCAGGATCTGGTAGCCGTCGGTAAAGCTGACGGGCGTGCCGTCTCCGGCCCATTCGGCATTCGCCGTCCGCCGTGCCTGCCCGTCGAAGAACACTAGCCGCACCTCGCGGCCGAGCCACTCCGAAAGCTGCCGATTGCTCTCTGCATCGGCAATGGCGGCGCTGACGGTCGATTTCCACACGGTCACGTCCATACGTGTTTCGGCCTGTGGCGGCGGCACCGAGATGTCAGGCTTTCCATGCATCAGCAGTCGGAAGGCGCCCGGCTCCGGCCGCACATCGATGCGCGCGAGATCCGGCAATTCGCGCTGGGTGATGAAATGCCCCTGCGCATCGGTAATCATCGCCCGCCGGTCGCCGGGAAGCCCATAGGCGTCTATGTCGGCGGCGGGCAGCGCAATGCCGCGGGCGCTCTTAAGAGGATAGATGAAGAGGTCGCTGATACGCATGCCATTCTCCTGAATTTCGTCCCCTAGATCTCGTCCATGAAGGCCGAGAGGAATTCGCGCAGGCTCTTATCGCGTGCCGCCGCCAGCCTGCGGCCGGTCTCAGTCTGGAATCCTTCCGCCAGTTTGAACAGCTTGGTCTGGAAGTGGTCAATGGCATAACGCTTGTCGTCGAGCGGACGGTTCTTCGCTGCCGGATCGAACGGATCATAGAGCCCCGATCCCAGTCGCCCGCCGATATAGAAGCAGCGTGCGGCGCCGACCATGCCGATTGCGTCGAGACGATCCGCATCCTGCAGGATTTTCGCCTCCAGCGTTCGCGGCGCCACCCCGGCCGAGAAGCTGTGCGCGGTAATGGCATGGGCCGCAGCTTCGATATCCTCGTTGCTCCAGCCGAGTTTCAACAGGATTGCCGATGCCTTCTCCGCCGCCAGCGCCGATGCCTGTGCCCGCAACGGTGAATTCTTCTCGACGGCGACACAATCGTGCAGAAGCACGGAAGCGGCGAGAACGCGCCTGTCTCCGCCTTCTCCGGCATGGATGCGCATGGCGTTCCTGAAGACGCGCAGGATATGGGCAAGGTCGTGCGAGCCATCGTCGCCTTCGGCCGCATGTGGGATCAGCGCCGCTGCGAGCGTTTCATGGGGAAAGAAAGCTTCGGCCTCGAACATTGCATCACCTGTCATTGGAAACCGGTCTACCGACAAAACATCGGCCCGAACGCGGATATGGCTCTTAAGATGCGGCAACGAAGGCCTGCAGAACTTGAAGCCGATTGTGTAGCGGCTTGCCGTGCGAGTCGCAATCGAGCGCGATCCGTACCTTCAATCCCGAGAAGGCCCGTCACGCACCGTCCTTCGGCGGCAGCGAGAGAAGATGGGGCACATCACGCGCGGGTCTCGGGGGGCTGATGTGGTAGCCTTGGATTTCGTCGCATTCCTCGCATTCGAGCAGCGCCAGCTGCGCGGCCGTTTCGACGCCCTCCACGGTGACGCGCATGCCGAGTGCGTCGCCGAGCAGGATGATCGCGTGCATGATCGCATGCGCCTCCTTGTTGTCGACGACGTCGTTGACGAAGGATTTGTCGATCTTGATCTTGTCGAAGGGAAAGCTCGAAAGATAGCTCAGCGAGGAATAGCCGGTCCCGAAATCGTCCATCGAGATGCGGATGCCGCGCTCCTTAAGCGCATGCAGGATCGGAAGCACCTCGTCGAGATTTTCCATCAGGACGCTCTCGGTGATTTCGAGCTCGAGCCGCGACGGCGTCAGCAAGGCGGCGGCAAGCGCCTCGCTGACGTCCTGCAGCAAGTCGCTGCCGCTGAACTGGATAGCTGAAACATTGACGGCGACCTTGATGTTTTCCGGCCATAGCGCTGCATCGTTGCAGGCGCGGTGCAGAACCCAGCGCCCGATATCGACGATGAGGCCGACCTCTTCCGCAAGCGGAATGAAATCCATTGGCGGCACGCGGCCGCGAATCGGGTGGTTCCAGCGGATCAGGGCTTCGAAGCCGCAGATGCGCCGCAGCGAAAGGTCGTAGAGCGGCTGGTAATGCAGCTCGAATTCCTCGTTCTCGACGGCGGCGCGGAGGTCGGCCTCAAGCGCGTGACGAAGTTGCATCTGCGCTTCCATCTCGCCGGTGAAGAAACGTTCGCGCTTGCGCCCGTCCGCCTTGGCGTGCGACAGCGCCACGGCAGCGTTCTTCAGCAGGATATCGGTTTCCTTGCCATCGTCCGGGGCGATTGCGATGCCCATGGAGACGCCGAGTTCCACCTCTTTCCCACCATGGAGGAATGGCTCGGAAAGCTCACGGCGGATCTGGTCGGCCAGCGCCGTCACGTTCCACGGCTGCTGCTTGCACGTCTGTAGAATGGCAAATTCGTCCGAACCAAGCCGCGCCAGGGTGTTCTCCGAGCCGGCCGATGCGCGGATGCGCTCGGCAACCTGCTGCAGGATCTTGTCGCCGACCGAAACGCCCATCGTGTTGTTGATCGATTTGAACCGGTCGAGATTGAGGTGCACGAGTGCTATCTGCTCATCCGGCTTCCGCTCGGCGAGTGCCGCATCGACCTGTTCGCGAAAATGGATGCGGTTCGGAAGTCCGGTCAGCGGATCGTGGTGGGCGAGATAGGTGATGCGCTCGGCCGCCTTTCGATCCTCGGTAATATCGGCGTGGATCGATATATTGCTGCCGTCGGAAAGGATGGTCACCATGCTCTGGATGATGCGGCCGTCCTCCATCAACCATTCGCGCTGGCGGAAACTGCCGCTTCTTGTGGTTGTCGGGAAGGGTTTCCTGCTCCGCCGGCGGGGCTTCGCACCAACGCTCTCCGTGCCGCGTATCTTCCCGATGAGATCGCCGATCGCAGCGCCTGGGAGGACATCTTCCCGTTTCAGGCCGAAGAGCTGACGGAAGCGGGTATTGGATAGGCTGAGCCGCTGGTCGGCGTCGAAGACGCTGAGGCCGAGCGGCAGATTGTTGAGAACGATCTCGAAGAGTTTCTTCTGCTCGTCGAATGCCTGGTTGACGGCGGAGACGTTGCCTCTCAACGCATGATTTTCCCTCAGCAGCGTTTCTGAGCTTCTTTCGATTTCGTCATAGTCGCTTTCGTAGCCGCGATAGGTCGCGATCACCAGCTCCATGAGACGCTCGGCATCGATTGATCCGTCGTCGCTAACCGCCTGGTTGCATTGCTGCCAGAAGAGAGCTTGGGCCTTCATACCGGCGCGTCTTCCAGGATAGCCGCGACGGCAGAAGGTGTCTTTTGATGAACGTGCCTCATCGTGACGGACATGGAAATCCTTTCAAAACGCATGCAGAAATTGCTTTTCAAGAGGCTGAACTATCTGGTGATAATTCGCAGAGCCCATTTTGTATGGGCCGAATTAATATTCGGTTGCAGCGCAGCGGTGATTACGCGTCGTTATAGGTTTGTTTTATATGTGTAAAATCGCTGAAATACTGGTTGGCGTTCTCTGGACGACACGCGCCGAAGGCTGAGTGAGGCGCGTTCCGTTACCCTTTGTCAATCATCGTTAATGGGAAGTTAACAACTAATTGACGCACTGCGCAAATCAGTTTAACCAGCGATTCAACACCTGATTTCTCACCTTCGTATTGCGTACAAACATCACCGGCAAAAGGCGGTGGATGGAGGTTTGTATGACCCGCACCACATCCGTTTCAAACACTTCATACGCGTATCTGGCAACACTGTCGCGGCTCGATTCCAACGGCGACGGCGTACTCAGTCGCGGTGAACGCGCTGCCGATGAGAGGCCTGGCATCATCAAGGAATTGTTGGATGACGACAATGCCAGCGACGCGACGCAGCCGAAATTCTCCGGCGGTCTTGTTGCATTGATGATGGATACACGTAACGGCGGCACGGCAAACAGCATCGCCGTTCCCTACCCGTTGCAACAGACCGCGCCGACATCAGGCGATCGATCGGACGATCTCTACCGCAATACCTACGGCCAATTCGATTTCGACGCCGTCGCCTAAGCGGCGTTTCGATCCGGGCGATCCGCAAGCCGGCCGTTTGGCCGGCTTTTCTCGTTCGATATTGGAATGATTTTCGGCGAGGTTATGCGCTCCGGAGCGCGCTGTCGCAGGCTCGATGCGCTTCCAGTCAGGAACACCTTCCGGGCTGATACGTTCAAGAGGACAACCGGACGGAAGGAGATCTCCATGAAAGCCATGTGCACCATCGCCGCCCTGAGCCTGCTTGCGGCTGCGTTTCCGGCAGGCGCCCAGGACAAGCAGACGGCGGTCGCCAATTTCGTCGACAAGGACGGCAAGGAAGACGGCCGGGCGCAGCTGACAGCTGCGGCAAACGGCGGCGTTCTGATCGAAGTCGAGATATCGGGACTACCGGCGAACAAATGGGTGGCCTTCCATGTTCACGAGACCGGCCGTTGCGACGCTGCGAGCCATCATGAATCGGCGGGCGGTCATTTCAATCCCGAGAAGGCAGAACACGGAATTCTCGCCGCCAAGGGGCCGCACCCCGGCGACATGCCCAACCAATATGTCGGACAGGATGGCATGCTGAGGGCGCAGATTTTCGATACCATGGTGACGCTCGACGGCAAGACCGATGGCATCCGCGGCCGCGCATTGATGGTGCACGCCAATTCGGATGACTATCGCAGCCAGCCGTCAGGTGATGCCGGCGAAAGACTTGCCTGTGGGGTGATCCAGTAGGCCAGTCTCATTGCCGCGTCTGCGCCGGTTTTTCGGTCGATGGCCTGCCGTTGGATTTCTTGGCCGGCGGGGCGTCTGTGTCGTTTGCCGCCGCGGCTGGATTGTAGGTGACCTGCGGATAGGGAATGGTAATGCCTTTGTCATCGAAGGCGAATTTTGCGCGCTTCACCATGTCTCGGCTGGCCTGCCACCAATCGGCTGTCTTCGCCCAATAGCGCAGGGTCACGAAGATTGCGCAATCGCCGAGACTGTCGATGAAAACGCTTGGCGCCGGTGACGACAGGACTCGGGAATCGGCTTTGGCAAGGCCCATCAGCGTCTCCATCGCCAGATCGAGATCATCCTCATAAGCGATGCCGATCTTCAGGTCGTTCTGCCGCGTGGCCTCGCGGCTGTAATTGGTAATCGGCGTATTCCAGAGCGTCGAATTCGGCGCCAATCGATAGAGACCGTCGCCGGTTCTGAGTTCCGTCGCAAACAATCCGATCTCGCGTACCGTGCCGGCAACGCTGCTGGTCTCGATATATTCGCCGACGCGGAATGGCCTTAGGATCAGGAGCATGATGCCGGCTGCGATATTCTGCAGCGTTCCTTGCAGCGCCAGTCCGATCGCCAGGCCTGCCGCGCCGAGTGCGGCGATGATCGAGGCTGTCTGCACGCCGAATTGGCCGAGCACGGTAATGAACACCAGAATGAGCAGCGCATAGCGCAGCATATTGGTGAAGAACCGCGCCAGCGTTTCGTCGATGCCATGGATGCGCGATAGGCCTTCATAGGCCCAGCGGCTGGCAAAGCCGGCCAGCGCCCAGCCCACGACGAGCAGGATAACGGCCCCGAGGATGGAGAAGGAATATTGCACGGCAAGCGCGCTTGCCTGGCTGAGCGCAGTGCGCGTGGCGAGGAGGACACCGGTTGCCTGCTGTTCCATGAGCTGACCCTGCTGTTTTTGCGTCGAGGGCTAGATGGAGCAGGTGGCGGCAGGGTCAACCGTCGGAAATGTCCCGAATCGCCAGCACGAAAGGTGCATTGCCATCGGCATCCGCACCGCGCCCGATTGTCCGCACGGCCGCAATCAGCCGGCCGTTGCGGCCAAGCAGTGCGTCGCCGATCTCGACAAGACGCGCATTCGGTGTCGCGAAGGGCGAGGCGACCCGCAGCCGTTGCGCCAGTGCTTCTTCGCTCTGATCCGGTGCGAGTGAAAGTGCTGCGATCAGGGCGGCCGCCGGCGATCGTGATACGCCCATCCAGCAATGAATGAGCAGCGGTGTCTCCTGCCGCCACGAAGCGGCAAAGTCGATAATCCCGCGGACATGCGTCTCGTCAGGCGCGACGAGACCACCGGTGCCCTTGAAGGTGATATCGTTCATTGCCAACATCAGATGACGGTCGGCCGCGATCACGCCCGGCCGGTGAAAGGCCTGTTCTTTGGCGATCAGGCTGATCATGTCGCGCGCCTTATGGCGCACCGCCATTTCGGCGATACGCGCCAGCGGCGAGACGATGATGAAGGTCACGGTCGTATCCCCCGCGCGGCGTCGATCGCCGCGAAGCGTTCGCAGAACAGCCGCTGTGCCTCCAGGGCGGGCAGGGGCTCGATCATCAGCATGTCCTTGTTGATGCCGCGTGGCTGGCCGAAGAATTTCTGCGCCTCGGCGGGCGTGAAGCCGGCGAGCACGGTTGCCTCGAAATAGGCGGCGATCGTGTCGGCCTTCTTGATCCGTTCCTTGAGGTCGCGCGAGGGATGCGGCGGCAGGCCGAAACGCAGGTGCACGGCGGCCTCCAGCCGCGTTTCCACCGTCTTGTACCCGCCGCCGACCACCGATTTGAACGGCGATATCATGTCGCCGATGACATATTCCGGCGCGTCGTGCAGCAGCGCCATCAGGCATTCCTCGGGCCGCGGATCGTTGAAGCGGCGAAAAATTTCCTCGACGACAAGACTGTGCTGCGCCACCGAAAAGGCATGGTCGCCTGATGTCTGGCCGTTCCAGCGGGCAACGCGCGCAAGCCCGTGGGCGATGTCGGCGAGTTCGACATCGAGCGGCGAAGGGTCGAGCAGGTCGAGCCTGCGCCCGGACAGCATGCGTTGCCAGGCGCGCGGAGCTTTCGCCGTTGTCACGCGCTGGCCTCGTCAGCGCTGGTGGGAAAGACAAGGCCGGACCATCCCGGCAGGGCAAGGGAAACCGGCGTTTCGCCGGCGAGCAGTGGTGTATCCGCCGCCATCGCGGCGCCGGCGCGGTCGATGCGCACGATCGCAAGTCCGCTGCCGCCATCGACCGAACCGAGCGTTCCCACAGGTTTTCCCCCAGCAGTGATCTCAGTTCCCGTCGCCGGCAAAGCCGTTGTCGAGGATACCGTAACGACGCGCCGGCGCGCAGTGCCCCGGTGCTGCATGCGCGAGACGACCTCCTGGCCGACATAACAACCCTTCCTGAAGGAGAGGCCGCCGTTCAGGTCCATCAGCACGTCATGCGGAAAGGCGTCCTGCAGGGTAAAGTCCGGTCCCGATACCACGATGCCGAGGCTGATGCGCAGTGCGTCGTAGAGCGTCTCCGCGTCGTTGCCGTATCTTCCTGCCCGACGGGTCAGCGTAACGCCCGCCTTGGCGAAACGGCTGTCCCGGACGCCTTGGCTGTCCCGGGCGTCGTCGGCTCCCCCGCCCCAGGAAACGGTAACACCCTCTTCGGCATGCTGCGCAAGAGTGACGGCAGCACGCAATTTGTACATCGTCAGCCGTTTCAGCAGGCCATCACGCTGGCCGGCATCCGTTTCAATCGTGTAGCCGTCGCCGTCCTGCCAGATCATGAAGTCGAACAGGATCTTGCCTTGCGGCGTCAGCAGCGCTCCGGGCCGAGCCTCGCCGGGCTCGAGCGAAACGATATCGGTTGTGATCAGGTTCTGAAGGAAGGACTGGGCTTCCGTGCCGCTGACAAAGAGCAGCGAGCGATCTTTCAGGAATACGTCTGGCATGGCGGAACCCGTCGCGTTGGTTATCGCTCAGAGGTATGTCTTTGCAGGATGGATCGCAAGCGCCACACAGCATGCAAAAGGCGCAAGCGAGATCGGCGTCAGTCGCCAGCGGTGAAGAATTTCCACTTGCCGTCAGGCGTGATGCCAACGCGGTAGAAATTATACCCGCCGAATTCCTGCATGTCGGAAAGATCGCCTGCCGTAACGATGCGCAGCAGCTCGACGCGCTCCGGCGGCGTCAGCGACTTGAGATCCTTTTCGGCAAAATAGGGCCAGACATACATGTCATCGGGGGTGCCCTGGCCGACATGCACGAAGCCTGTCGAGACGATGTCGAGCATGATGGCGAGAATCTCGTCTCCATCGGGGTCGCCGGAGAGATCCTTGAGGGTCCCAATCGGATCTTCGGTCGGCTCGCCCACAGTGACCTGCGTCTGGTCCGCGCCGGTGCCCATCAAGGGCCGCAGCCGCTCGAGATCGCCGGAGGCGGCCGCTTCGACGATCTGCTCGCGCATCTTGCGAACCGGTTCGGGCGCCTTGCTAATATCGTAGATTACCTCGACGGGCTTGGAATTATCCTGAGCACCCGGCGTCTTGTCGACACCCTGGTTGTTCTGGCTTTTGACCAGCGGATCGGCCATGGGAACGCCGGAAGCGGCTCCGCCTTGCGGCTGGCTCTGCCCTTGAGTGTTCCCCGGTGCAGCCGGAGTGTCGTTGGCCGCCTGGCCGGGGATCTTGTGCAGTTCGGAAAGCGCGTATGCTGCAGGCGCCAAGAAAACATTACCGGCGGCAAGGCTGACCGCAAGCAGCACCGGCGCGAGCGGAATTCGCGAAACTTTCTCTTTACCGGTGCGCATCGAACTCTCTGATATTGGTTATTGCAGGGTGCGGTTGGCGGAGAATTCGCCGGCAAGCATGCGGTCGCGCAGCGAATCGAGCAGGGCTTCGGCGCTGCTCTCCCCATGCAGTCTGATCGTCTCGCGCAACGCATGCGCAATGGCGGCATCGGCAATGATTTCAGGCTCGATTCCGTCGGCCATGCCGTCGGCCCAAGCCTCGTTCTGGTACTCCAGAGCCGCCTGCATCTTCTCGTGGACGATCATGTCGTCGATGTCGTTGAGGCTTGCTTCCATTGTCTTTTCCTCAGAACTTCTCATGTCTTACTGCACCGTTAACAACACTAACAGCCTTTTCCCAAAACGACACGTCCGCATGCGAAAACAGGTTAATTATACGTTAATTTCCAAAGCGCGAAGTAATTTCTGTGGCGAGTGTTGCACCTTCGTTACGGTAGCGCTCTTCTGCCACGATGGCCGCCGCGGTGCAATCCGTATAGACCGAGGCAAAGGCGCGATAGCCGCGATTGAAGGCTGCAGTGAGCTTTTCCTTGCGCTGCGGCTCGTTGCCGGTCTCCGAATCGAGCAGTTGCTGCATGCCCTTTCGCCACTCGTCACCGTCAGGCGCCTTGCAAAGTATCCTCAGATAATGAACCGAACCCAGTACCTCGGCGAGCCTCGCCAGCTTGTCGTCGTAGGGCACGATTACGGCAGCCGGTGGCTGAGTTTCCTCCACCGGCGGAGGCGCCGCATTCTTGCCTTGGGCCAGCGTGGGGCCGGCCAGGACGAGCAGGGACAGGAAAACGCGCCGAACGGGAATCATGTTCCTAGTTGATACGCTGAGCATGACAGCAACAAGGCACCCTGCCAAATTTCCACTTCTATTCGCCGCTCGCCAGTCGCTCCGCGCATTCGAGCACGCTCTGCGGCACCGGCAGTCTGCGGATTTCCTCCAGCGTATACCAGCCGAGGGCGGCGGCATCGTCGGCAGCCTCTGCCTCTGCATCCCTATCCGCGTCGACGCAAAAGACCGACAGCAGGAAATGACTGCTGACGCTGCCGTCGGCAGCGTGAGTCTTCAGGTCATATGTCGAAAACAAACGCGGATTGCGTACCGAGATACCCGTTTCCTCATGGAATTCCCGCAGCGCCGTCTGCTCCGGCGTCTCGCCCGGCTCGGCCCGCCCTCCCGGAAAGGCATACATGTCGGCGGAAGGCGGATTGCGCCGCAACACCAGAAGGAATCGTCCGTCGCGTTCGAGAATGGCTGAGGAGGCGGCTTTGGCGGTGAAGGTCATAAGGTTGCTCTTGCGCTGATCGCCCATCCTATCCGATGAGCCGATATTTGCATGCCACCGCTGCTTTGCTTCCCCAGTTTTCGTGAGGATAGTGATGGCGGGGATTCGAAAGGTGCTTCCGTGACCTACATCGTCTACGCCTTCGCCGCGATCTTCGAGATCGCCGGCTGCTTTGCCTTCTGGGCGTGGCTGAAGCTCGAAAAGCCGATCTGGTGGCTGGCGCCGGGCATGGTCTCGCTCGCGCTTTTTGCCTGGCTTTTGACGCTGACGCCGAGCGAGGCCGCCGGTCGCACTTACGCCGCCTATGGCGGCATCTACATCGTCGCTTCGCTGCTTTGGCTCTGGCTCATCGAAGCCCGCACGCCGGACCGTTACGATATCGGCGGCGCCTTGATCTGCCTCGCCGGCGCCAGCCTCATCCTGTTCGCACCGAGAGGCTGAGGCGGCTTGACCGGGTAGGCGTCGGGTGCAAAGACAGGCCGATGTGTGGACGTTTCGCCCTGACAAGCCCCATTGCCGACCTGCGCGACTTCTTCTCCGGTCTCGATCTCGATGATTTTCCGGCGCGCTACAACATCGCGCCGACGCAACCGATCCTCGTCGTTATTTCGGGCGAGGGCAGGGAGCAAGGCAGCAACCTGCCTGATCGCCGCGCCGTACTCGTGCGTTGGGGGCTGACGCCCGCCTGGGTCAAGGACCCGAAAGATTTCCCATTGCTGATCAACGCCCGTGCCGAGACCGCAATCGGCAAAGCGTCCTTCCGCGCGGCGATGCGCCATCGCCGCGTGCTGATCCCGGCCTCCGGCTTTTATGAATGGCATCGCCCTTCCAAGGAAAGCGGGGAGAGGCCGCAAGCCTATTGGATCAGGCCGCGTCGGGGCGGGGTCGTTGCCTTTGCCGGGCTGATGGAGACATGGTCCTCGGCCGACGGTTCCGAGGTCGATACCGGCGCGATCCTGACGACCGCGGCCAATTCCGGCATTTCAGCGATCCACGATCGCATGCCCGTCGTCATCAAGCCGGAGGATTTCACGCGCTGGCTCGATTGCAAGACGCAGGAACCGCGCGAGGTAGCTGACCTTATGCGGCCCGTGCAGGACGATTTTTTCGAGGCGGTGCCGGTTTCCGACAAGGTCAACAAGGTTGCCAATATGGGACCCGACCTGCAGGAGCCGGTCACCATCGAAAAGCCGCTCAAGGCGCCGGAAAAGCAAAGGCCCGATGACGGCCAGCTCAGCTTCTTCTGAAGGTATCGGCCCGCTGATGCCGGCCACGTCTAGAGGCCGGCCGGATGCGGGCGTTTCGCGGACGGCACCGGTGCGCATCCGCTTGCTTCATCTGGTTTGTCGGGTTGGCATGTCGCAAGGCATTGTCTTGAGGCTTCTGACGGCAGGCCTCGTCATTCACATCGTCAGCGGCGCCTAACGCATATTACCCAAAAGCGCACCGAGGTCGGACCTAAGCGTTGCGCTTCAAGCGGACTTCTTGACGCTGCCCGGCTTGTTCTTGGTCATGAGCGAGGCTGCGGCGACGGCCTTCAGGGCGACCGGGCGATAGTTGGCGCTGAGGTCGGGTTTGGCCGCCTGTTGCTCGCCGCTACTGCTCTTCTTCGTGGTCACGATACTCTCCATTACTTGGTTCTTCCCTAGTGATTTTATGTTTTGCTGTTTCGTCATAAATAGCGACAAATCAGAGGCGTAGCCTATCAGGATTTGTAACTGCGCACCATAATTCGCGAGGCTTAACTGAAGCCTACGTTGGTTAATACTTACTGAAGGAAGCGGTTCCGATAAAAGTGCACAGCGGTTTTTCTGGGGAAAACGCTGACCTGTTTTCCCGGTAAAAGCCCACGCCCTTCCCCGGGAGCAACGCACGCTTGTCCCGTGAATCAGAATGAAGAGAGGGAAAGAGAGAAGCATTTCCGTCATGCGGAGAAATCGGGAAATGCTCGAAGGTCAGATATGCCGGCCGATATCGTCGTCGCCGACGCCGGGTTCCTCGATCGTCAGGGTCCCGTATTTCCGACGCCATCTGCGCGCGCCAAAGGGAAGCGATACGAGATAGGCGGCGACGGTAAAGACCATCACCTCCCAAGTGTAGCTCATCAAGAGAGCCACGTAGAGCACGACGCCAAGCATCATCGGCAGGACGAGATCGCGTCGCAACCGATTGCCTTCCGATTTGCCCGACCAGACCGGCAGCCGGCTGATCAGCAGGAAGGCGATGGCGACCGTGTAGATCGATGAAATGAAGGCGAAGGTGCGGTCGGTCGCAAGCCCAAGGAAGCCGAGATAGACCGGCAACAGCACCAGCATGGCGCCGGCCGGCGCCGGCACGCCGACGAAATATTCCGATTGCCAGCTCGCCTTGTTCTCGCGTTCGGCCATGACATTGAAGCGAGCAAGGCGAAGCCCGGCGGCGATCGCATAGATCAACGCGGCGATCCAGCCGAGGGAGCGCGCTTGGTCAAGCGCGAAGACATAGACGACGAGGGCGGGCGCCACGCCGAAATTGACGATGTCGGCAAGCGAGTCCATCTGCGCGCCGAACTTCGAAGTCGCCTTCATCAGCCGCGCCACGCGCCCGTCGATGCCGTCAAGGAAGGCAGCAAGCAGCACCATGGCGACGGCGAGCTCGTAGCGGTTTTCGAAAGCGAGCCGGATGCCGGTCAGCCCGGCGCAAATCGCCAGAATGGTGATGAGGTTCGGAACGACGAGCCGGAGCGGAATTTCGCGCAGACGCGGACCTCGGGCAGAATCATCCGGTCCGTTGGGCTCGAAGGGCGGAAAGGGCGTTTCCATATCGCGCTCCAATCTTAGCTGCGGCGGCTGATGACGGGCCCCTTGGCCGAAGCGAATTCAGCAATGACCGTTTCGCCGGCAACCGCCGTCTGGCCGAGCGAGACGCGCGGCGCAGCACCGGCGGGCAGGAACACGTCAAGCCGCGAACCGAACCGGATCAGCCCGAAGCGCTCGCCGGCATCCAACGGTTCGTTGGCATTGGCCCAGCAGAGGATGCGCCGCGCCACGAGGCCGGCGATCTGGACGACGCCGATCTGGCCGTGGCGGGTTTCGATCACCAGCCCGTTGCGTTCGTTGTCTTCGCTTGCCTTGTCGAGCTCGGCATTGACGAAGCTGCCGGAGCGGTAATTGATGCTGACGATGCGTCCGCGCATCGGCGCCCGGTTCACATGGCAATTGAAGACGTTCATGAAAACCGAGATGCGCAGCATCGGCTCGGAACCGAGGTTGAGCTCGGCCGGCGGGGTGACCATCTGAATCGCCGAGACCTTGCCGTCGGCAGGCGAGATCACCAGGTCGTCGTCCTGCGGGGTCACACGCTCCGGATCGCGGAAGAAATAGGCGCACCAGAGCGTGAAGATCATGCCGATCCAGAAGAGCGGCTTGAAGATCCACCCCAAAACCAACGATGCGACGAAGAAGGCGGCGACGAAGGGATAGCCCTCCTTGTGCACGGGGACGATCGTGTTGCGAACCGTGTTGAGCAGGCTCATGGCTGCCGGTCTCCTTGCGTTGCCGTTTTTTGCTGGTTAGCGAAAAACCGTCTCCGGGGCAATGCCGTGACCCCGGCCCCGGTTCCCACGCCGGGGTTCTGAACAATAAAAGCCGGCGCCCGTCTTCGGCCTGCGCACTCAGCTTGCCGGGGCAAGCCGTGTAATCACGCCCATGTCGTCGCTTTCGCGCACTTGCTTCAGATGTTCCTCCGCCTGCGTCGCTTCGCGCTGGCGGTTCCACATCGACGCATAGAGGCCGTTCTTTTCGAGAAGGGCGGCATGTGTTCCGCGTTCGGCGATCTCGCCGCTTTTGAGCACGATGATCTCGTCGGCGCTGATGACGGTCGACAGCCGGTGGGCGATAACAAGCGTCGTGCGGTTCTTCGAAACCACATCGAGCGCCGTCTGGATTTCCCGTTCCGTGGTCGTGTCGAGCGCCGATGTCGCCTCGTCGAGGATCAGGATCGGCGGCGCCTTGAGGATGGTGCGGGCGATCGCCACGCGCTGCTTCTCACCGCCCGAAAGCTTCAGCCCGCGCTCGCCGACCTTGGTCTCGAAACCCTCCGGCAGCATTTCGATGAAATGGGCGATTTGCGCCACCTCAGCCGCCGCGAAGACCTCGCCGTCGCTGGCCGATGTCCGGCCGTAGCGGATATTGTAGGCGACCGTGTCGTTGAAGAGGACGGTATCCTGCGGCACCATGCCGATCACCGAGCGCAGGCTCTTCTGGGTGACCGTGCGGACATCCTGGCCGTCGATGGTGATCGCGCCGCTTTGAATATCGTAGAAACGGTAGAGCAGGCGCGACAGTGTCGACTTGCCAGCACCGGACGGGCCGACGACTGCGACCGTCTTGCCGGCAGGCACCTCGAAGGAGATACCTTTCAGGATCGGGCGGGCCGGATCATAGGAGAAATGCACGTCCTTGAAGGAGATCGCGCCTTGGCCGATCCGCAGTTCGGCGGCATCGGGCGCGTCCTTGACCTCGGCCCTCACTTCCAAAAGGTCGAACATCTGCTCGATGTCGGTCAGGCCCTGGCGGATTTCACGGTAGACGAAGCCGATGAAGTTGAGCGGCACCGAAAGCTGCAGGAGCATCGAATTGACGAAGACGAAATCGCCGACGGTCTGCTCGCCGCGCTGCACCGCTAGGGCCGACAGCACCAGCATGATCGTCGTGCCGATGCCGAAGATGACGCCCTGGCCGAAGTTCAGCCAGCCGAGCGAAGTCCAGACATCGGTTGCCGCCTTCTCGTAGCGCGCCATCGATTTGTCGAAACGCTTGGCCTCCATCTCCTCATTGCCGAAATATTTGACCGTCTCGAAATTGAGGAGGGAATCGATCGCCTTGGTGTTGGCGTCGGTGTCGCTGTCGTTCATCGATTTGCGGATGGCGATGCGCCAGTCGGAGGCGCGGATGGTGAACCAGATATAGGCCCAGACGGTGAAGGCTGTGACGGCGAGATAGGAGAAGCCATAGCCCCACCAGAAGATCACCGCCGTCAGCAGGAATTCGATGAGGGTCGGGACTGTGTTGAGGATCGTGAAGCGCACGATCGTCTCGATACCCTTGGTGCCGCGCTCGATGATGCGCGAGAGACCGCCTGTCTTGCGCTCCAGATGGAAGCGTAGCGATAGTTCATGCATGTGCACGAAGGTCTTGTAGGCGAGCTGGCGCACCGCATGCTGCCCGACGCTGGCAAAAAGCGCGTCGCGCAGCTGGTTGAGGCCGAGCTGGATCAACCGGGTGACGTTATAGGCGATAACAAGCGCGATGGCGCCCGCAAGGATCGGCGGCACGGTTCCGGCAAGATCCATCCTGCCGTTCAGCGCATCTGTCGACCATTTGAAGAAATAGGGAACGAGCAGCAGGACGAACTTCGAGATCAGCAGGTAGACCGAAGCCCAGACGACACGCATCTTGAGATCTGTGCGGCCGGCCGGCCACATATAGGGCCAGAGGTTGAAAAGCGTCCGTAGCAGATGGGATTCCGAGACTGTCTTGCCGTTTGCCATGCGTGTCTCCAGCCCGGATGAACTTGCCGCGGTCGCGGCGCTGCGATGCCCGGCAAAGTGCGGGACATGCCCGACAGCGCTTCCCGCGAACTTAGCCCGCCATCGCCAGATAGGGTGCCGGGCGGACGAATACAACAAATGCGGGGTTCAGGAAAAGACGGGCCGGGCGGTTATTCCGCCCGGCCCGTCCGTTTGTTTCGTCGCTCTTAAAGGTGCTGGCCGGAAAGACGTTTGCGGTGCAGCTCTTCGGCGTTCGGCAATGCATCTTTCGGCAGCCCGAAGATTTGGCCCGGCCGGATGCGATCGGGATCGACGATCTTGTCCTCATTGGCGATGTAGATCGTCGTGTAGCGGACGCCAAGGCCATAGGTGCGGCGCGAGATCTGCCAGAGTGTATCGCCGCGGCGGATGATGACCGCCGCATTGTTTGCTGTCAGCGGCGCCTGCTGGATCGTCTTCGGCTCGTTGCTGGCCGCGTCGTTTGCCGCCGGCGCTGCGGGAGCGGGCGTCGCGGTAAGTTCGGCGATGATCGCGCCGAGCCGGTCGAGTGCGGCGCCGACGGATTTCGCATCCTTCGGCAGGCCCTGCAGCAGTTTCAGGGCATTGGCGGCGGTCTGCGAGGCCGAGCCGGAGGCCTGCTTGAAGACGTCGGAGGCATCGACTGCCGGGCGGAAGTCGGCGACCGAGCGCAGTGCGAATTCGGTTGCCGAGCGCGCTGCCGCAAGCTGTTCGTCGCCAGGTTGCTTGCCATCGGCAAACAACCCCTTCAGCAGGCCGAAGGCCTTGCCAGCCTCGGCCTTGCGTTTGCCGAGCTCGCCTTCATCGAGCGGCACCAGCGAAGAAGCGCCGCTTGCATCGGAGGGAACGGATTGCGCGGCAACCCTGACCTGATCGCCCGCCGGGCGGTTGAAGTTCACCGAAGCGCGCACAATTACCTTGCCGGCGGCATCGACGACGTCGACGCGGATCTTGTGGTCGCCGACCGAGAGCGCCGCGACGCCGTCGATGACGAAATGGCCGTCGGAGCCCGCGGTGTCCTGGCCGACAAGGCTGTCGTCGGCATAACCAAGCACCTTGGCGTTGGAGCGTGTCGTGCCGGCGATGAAGATCTTGTTGCCCTCGATCTCTACGGCATTGACCATCACGTCGGGCGCAACCGTCTTGCCGGATTCGGCAGTGCCGGGGGCGGCGGGTTGGGGATTGGCGCTTCCGGAGGCGGCATCCGGCAGGCCCGGCGTCTGGAGCGCCAGCTCGCCGGTCGGGGCCGGAGTGGCGGCTGGCGCAGCCGAGGTTTCGCCTGTCGCCGGCTTGTCCGCAAGCGGCGACGCCGGATTGGAGGCGTCGGCGACTTCGGTTCCGCCCTTGGGGGCGGTGATGATGCGGCTCGCTGCGCCGGGTTTGGAGACCATGGCGAGCAGATCGGCGCCATTGCCGTCCTTCGGCACGGAAATCGTCGCGACCTCTTCGGAAAGCATGCTCTTGCCGTCCTTGCTGGTGAATTTGAGTACCAGCTGGTGGTCGCCCGCCGAAAGCGGATCGTCGAGCACAGCGGCGAAATCACCGCTCGCACCGACATCGGCCGTGGTCACTACTTTTTCGCCATCGAGCACTTCGAGCTTGCCGTTAGGTTCGGCCGAGCCGGCAATCACGGTCGAGCCATCGGGCTCGACGCGCAGCACGTCGAAGGCTGGAAGCTTCGGGCCGGCATCCTTCGCCGCCGTGGTCGCTGCGGCAGGCTCGGGCGCGCCGGTCAGCGCGGCTTCGGCCTTGGCGATCGCGGCAAGCGCATCGGCGACGTTCTCAGGCAGGGCTTGAACGATGGCGAGGGCCTTTGCCGCGCCGTCCTTGGCCTTCGCGGCAACGGTCTGGGTTGCTGGATCGAGCCCGTCGGGGATTGCGAAATCGGCAAGCGCCTTGAGCGCGCCGATCGCCTTGGTCTTGGATGCGGTGAGCACATCCAGAGCCGGTCCCTTGCCGTCGGCAAACAATGTCCTAAGTTCGCTGAGGGAAGTGCCGGCTGCGGCGGAGAGGCTGCCCACCTGTTCGGCCACGGCAGCCGAGTCGGCCACAGCGGAGCGCGATGTCTTTGCCGACTCGTTAACCGTGTTCTTGAGGTCCGTGCTCGCCTGGTTGATGGCGTCGCCGACTTTGGCTGCATCCCCGCCGATGCGCGGCATGACGAAAAACACCATCAGTAAGATTGCGATTACGAGCACTGCAAGGGCCAGCAAGCCGGCACGGTTCTTCATCATTATGTCTCCCAAGGCGGCAATTTGCCGTAGTAACGAAAATTGCTAGCGATTCCCGCTGCTTTTCACAAGCATTCAAAGCATTTCGGCAAGCTAGGTATGCTGCTTTTCAGTCAATTTTCTTGACTGCATTGAAATGGAATAGTTGTTTTGCCCCTATGACCGAACAATCCGTATCGATTCGATCCATCTGCGTTTACTGCGGCTCCAGGCCGGGACGCGATCCCTCTCACATGGCGGCCGGGCGTGCTCTCGGAAGAGAGATCGCCGAATACGGCCTGCGCCTTGTCTATGGCGGGGGCACCAAAGGCATTATGGGCGCGGTTGCAAGCGGGACGCTTTCAGGCGGCGGTCAGGTCACGGGCATTATTCCCGAGTTCCTGATCGATATGGAAGCGACTCGCCACTCGCTTGGTCAGCTCAACGAACTTATTGTAACTCCTGACATGCATGCGCGCAAACACACGATGTTCGAGCGCTCCGATGCCTTCGTCGCCCTGCCTGGCGGCATCGGCACGCTGGAGGAGATCGTCGAGATCATGACCTGGGCGCAGCTCGGCCGTCACGAGAAACCGATGGTTTTTGCCAATATCAACGGCTTCTGGGATCCGATGATGGAATTGATGCGCCATATGACCGAGGAAGGCTTCCTGCATACCGCCCACCGGGTGCAGCCGCTTATCGTCGACGAGGTTTCCGGCATCATTCCGGCGATCATGGCCCAGGCCGCCCAACTTGCCGCCGATCGCGACGGCGAGAACGAGGTAATTTCCAAGATGTAGGCGCGCAAGCGGGCGTCGAAGACGCCCGTGGTCTAAGTCTTTGTTTTTTGCATGTCGTTATCGCCAAAACCGCGGCACACTTTTGCGCGACATGCTTTAGCGTCCGCGGCTTCCCCTCAGCATCGACCAGCTATAGAGGAACAGCCCCGCCCAGATCAGCGGGAAGGCGACCATGCGAGCCGTGCCGAGCGGCTCGTGGAAAGCGAAGACGGCGATCAGGAAGATCATCGTCGGGGCGATATACTGCATGATCCCGATCGTCGAGAGCTTCAAGAGCTTGGCGCCGTTTGCATAGATCATCAGCGGTACGGCGGTGATGATGCCGCAGCCGAGCAGCAGGACCGTGTCCGCAAGGCCGGTACGGTAGAGATGGCCCTGGCCGCTGCCGAATTCGAGATAGAGGATGTAGAGGAGGGCAGGCCCGCTGAGGAGCAGCACCTCGAGGAAGAACCCCTGGTTCGGGCCGAGCGGCAGCGTCTTGCGGAAAAGGGCATAAAAACCCCAGGAGATCGCCAGCGTCAGCGCCACCCAGGGAATGCCGCCGCTATCGAATGCGAGAACGATGACCGCGAGCGCCGCAAGCGCGATCGCCGCGATCTGCAGCGGCTGCAGCTTCTCCTTGAGGAGCACCGATCCGAGAAAGATGCTGAACAGCGGATTGATGAAATAGCCGAGTGCGGCATCGAGCGAATGGCCGGCGCCGATCGCCCAGACGTAAGTGCCCCAGTTGACGGTGATCAGCGCCGCCGTCAGCGTCGCCATCGCCAGCATGCGCGGCGAGCGGAGTGCCGTGCGGATATCCTGGGTGCGCCCGAGCACGATCAGCACGATGCCGGCCACCGGCAGCGACCAGATGATGCGATGTGCGATCACCTCGGCGGGCGAAATATGCGCCACCGCCTTCATATAAATCGGCAGGAAGCCCCAGAGCAGGTAAGCCGTCAGCGCAAAGGCGAAGCCGCGCGGACTATCTTCGTTCTTGATCAGCGGAGCGGATACATCGGTCGACATCGAGTGTTTCCATATTTGTTCTTCTTCTGATCCGGCCTAGCTTAAGCGCCGTGAATAGGCCAATTCATTTCGTTGAATGAAGCTTGAGAGGATTTGAAGCGCAAGACGCAAACAGGCATCGGCCGCATCGGCGCCCGAAGTGAACGGATGGTATTTGGACGGCGGTCTTTTCGCTGAACCGGCGGAATGGACTTATTCCGCCGCGATCTTGCCTGCCAGCTGCCGGTTCTTCATCAGCTTATAGATGACGGAGTCCATCAGCGCCTGGAACGAAGCGTCGATGATGTTATCCGAGACGCCAACCGTCCACCAGCGCACGCCGTCACCGTCGGTGGATTCGATCAGCACGCGGGTGATTGCCGCTGTGCCGCCGTTGAGGATACGCACCTTGAAATCGGCGAGCACCAGATCGTCGATCTCATGCTGGTATTTACCGAAATCCTTGCGCAGCGCGAGGTCGAGCGCGTTGACCGGTCCTTCGGCCTCGGCAACCGACATCAGCGTCTGGCCGTCGATGGTGATCTTCACCACGGCTTCCGAAACGATCTTGATGCGGCCATGGGAATCGAAGCGCCGCTCGATCATCACCCGGAAGCCGTCGATCGAAAAGAAGTTAGGGATGGTGCCCAAGGTGCGGTGCGCCAACAGCTCGAAGCTCGCATCCGCACCCTCATAGGCATAACCGGAAGCCTCTCGCTCTTTTACGATCGAGATCAGCAGGTCGAGTTTCGGATCGTCCTTGGCGACGATGATGCCGCGTCGCTTCAGCGCATTGATGAAATTCGCCTTGCCGCCCTGATCCGAGACCATCACCTTTCGGAAATTGCCGACGCTTTCCGGCGGCACGTGTTCGTAAGTGCGCGGATCTTTCAGCAGAGCGGAAGCATGGATACCGGCCTTGGTGGCGAAGGCGGACGCGCCGACATAGGGCATCTGGTGGTCGGGCGAGCGGTTGAGCAACTCGTCGAAGGCGTGCGAGAGCCTGGTGAGGTTCAGCAGCCTCTCCTCGTCGATCGCCGTTTCGAAGCGTGAGGTATAGGTGCTCTTCAGCGCCAGGGTCGGGATCAGCGTCACCAGATTGGCGTTGCCGCAACGCTCGCCTATGCCATTCAGCGTGCCCTGGATCTGCCTGACGCCGGCTTCCACGGCAGCGAGCGAATTGGCGACCGCCTGGCCGGTATCGTTGTGGGCGTGAATGCCCAGACAGCGGCCGGGAACGCCGGCGGCAATCACCGCCTCGACGATAGCGCGCACCTCGGGCGGCTGTGCGCCGCCATTGGTGTCGCAAAGCACGACCCAGCGCGCGCCGCTCTCATAGGCGGTCTTGGCACAGGCGAGCGCATAGGCGGGATTGGCCTTGAAGCCGTCGAAGAAATGCTCGCAATCGACGATCGCCTCCTTGCCTGCGCCGACCGCCGCCTTGACGCTTTCGGCAATGCATTCGAGGTTTTCGTCGTTGGTGCAGCCGAGCGCGACTGCGACATGATAGTCCCAGCTCTTGGCGACGAAACAGATGGCATCGCTCTTCGATTGCAGCAGCCCGGCAATGCCGGGATCGTTGGAGACCGAGACACCCGCCCGCTTCGTCATGCCGAAGGCGACGAAGGCGGCCCTACTGGTGCGCTTCTCGCTGAAGAAGGCTGTATCCGTCGGATTGGCGCCGGGATACCCGCCCTCGACGTAATCGAGGCCGAACTCGTCCAGCATGGTGGCGATCGCGATCTTGTCCTCGACGGAAAAGTCGATGCCGGGCGTCTGCTGCCCGTCCCGGAGCGTCGTGTCGAAGAGGTAGATTTTTTCCTTGGTCACCACGATGCCTCCCAGGCATTGAATGCTTTTATCCGGGGCGTAAACACGGCTTGCAGCACTAGTCTTGCTTCCCGGCGAACTTGTCCGTCGCCCGGATCAGTTGATCGAGAATGCCCGGCTCCGAATAGGCATGGCCGGCGCCCTCGATCAGGTGGAACTCTGCCTTCGGCCAGGCCTTGTGCAGCAGCCAGGCATATTTGGCGGGGCAGGGCATGTCGTAGCGGCCATGCACGATGACGCCGGGGATATCCTTGAGCCTGCCGGCATCGCGGATCAGCTGCCCTTCGTCCATCCAGCCGGCATTGACGAAGAAGTGGTTCTCGATGCGTGCAAAAGCATAAGCGAATTCCGGCTCCTCGAACTTGCCGCTCGTCGAAGGCTCCGGCAGCAGCGTGATCGTCTCGCCTTCCCAGATGCTCCAGGCCTGCGCCGCTTCGAGGCGCACGTTCCTGTCCTCATGCGTCAGGCGGCGATGATAGGCATGCATCATTTCGTGGCGCTCTTTCGGAGGAATGGGCGCGATGAAGCGCTCCCACTTGTCCGGGAACATTTCCGACACGCCGAACTGATAGTACCAGTCGAGCTCGGCCTTGGTTAGCGTATAGATGCCGCGCAGGATGAGTTCGGATACGTGCTCCGGATGCGTCTCGGCATAGGCGAGCGCCAGCGTCGAGCCCCAGGAGCCGCCGAAGACCTGCCATCTGTCGACGCCGGCCATTTCGCGCAGGCGCTCGATATCGGCGACGAGGTGCCACGTCGTGTTGGCGTTGAGTTCCGCATGCGGCGTCGACCTGCCGCAGCCGCGCTGGTCGAACAGCATGACGTCGTAGAGCGCGGGATCGAAAAGCCGGCGATGGGCGGGCGAAATCCCGCCGCCGGGGCCGCCATGCAGGAAGACGGCCGCCTTGGCGCCCGGGGTTCCCGAGCGCTCCCAATAGATCTCGTGTCCGTCGCCGACATCGAGATGGCCGGAAGCGTATGGTTCGATTTCAGGATAGAGCGTGCGCAGCACTTCGGTCATATCTTCACGCCTTTTGCGGGCCAGACGGCGGTATCGTGGTCGGGATGCTGGAAGGAGATGATCGCTTCCTGCCGAGCGTAGAAATCCGGGTCCTTGTGAACCGGCGCGTCGAAGATCGTCTCGATCCAAGGCAGGCGGGCATCGTAATTGACCTGGATCCGTGGTGCGAGATCGCTGCGGTCGTCAAAGGTGCCGATCGCAAGCTCCAGGCCGCCAGGATGCCGGTAGGTCATCGGCGTGCCGCAATTGCTGCAGAAACCGCGCTCGATATTGACCGAGGACTGGAAATAGTTCGGCTCGCCGCGCGTCCATTCCATCCCTTCTTCAGGTGCGGTGACGAGCGCGGAGAAAAAGCCGCCGAACTGCTTCTGGCACATGCGGCAATGGCAGATCGACGGCCGCCCCAGCGGGCCTGATATGCGGAAGCGCACGGCGCCGCACTGGCATCCGCCTGTTCTGATCTTATCCGTCATGGAATTCTCCGTGGCCAGTTGGAAGTATCGTGATCGGGGTGCTGATGATTGCTTGCAGCGATCGCGTTCTCGCGGTCGGGCGTTTCAGGCTCGGCTTCCACCGGCAGCCCGTCGAGTGCGTGGAACCAGGACATCTTGCCGCCGGTGTTGGATTGCATCACCGGCTTGACCGCATCGGGATCGTCCAGCGAGCCGAGCGTGATGTTGATGAAATCCGTTTCCGGAATATCGTAGAACAGCGGCGTGCCGCAATCGCCGCAAAAGCCGCGCCGCACGAGATCGGACGAGTTGAACCATTTCGGCTCGTCGCGCGTCAGCTCGAACTGCTCGCGCTTGGCCGCAGCGAGCGGCAGGAAATAATTGCCGGCCGCCTTCTGGCACATGCGGCAATGGCAGATGTGGGGATAGTCGAGTTCGCCGCGGGCGCGATAACGAACCGCCCCGCACTGGCATCCGCCCGTCAGTCCTGTCATTTTCATCACGCGCGATCCTCCGGCGGCCAGACCGGCGTATCGTGGTCGGGATGCTGATAGGAAACGAGCTCGTGCAGGAAGGAGCCCGCCGTCAGATCCGCCTCGGTTTGCTCTGCCGGCAGTTCGTGCAGATGATCGACGAATCCGATCTTGCCTTCAACGCCCCACTGGATGGTCGGCGGCAGCTGCGACGGATCGTCGAATGCACCTGCGGCAACCGCCATTCCATCCGGCGCCTCATAGGTCAACGGCGTGCCGCAATCGCCGCAGAAACCGCGCTCGACAAAATTGGAAGAGCGGAACTTTTTGCGCGCTCCGCGTGTCCATTCGAACTCGGCGCCACGCACTGAAATCAGCGGCGCATAATAGGCTCCGAACGCCTTTTGACACATGCGGCAATGACAGATCGAGGAGTCCTTCAGTTCGCCGCTGACGCGAAAACGCACCGCACCGCACTGGCATCCGCCGGAATAGGTCTTGGTCATGGCAGGTCCTTTCCGATGGTGCGGACGATGTGACTGCACACGTTGTCGATATCGCGCAGGATATCGTCGTTCCAGAAGCGCAGGACCGTCCAGCCGTCTGCATTTAGACGTTCAGTCCTGATGTCGTCATAGGCGACGTTTTCGGGAATGGCATGCTGCGAGCCGTCTATTTCGACGATAAGGCGATGGGTTGGGCAGGCGAAATCGACGATATAACCCGCGATCGGCATCTGCCTGCGGAAGCCAAGCCCCATCAAGCGGTGGGCACGAAGTTCGTTCCAGAGTTTCAGTTCGGCATCGGTCATAGCCTTGCGCATACGCTTGGCATTTGCCCGCCGTTGCGGAGGAACTGGTGTGTGTGACATATTTTGTCTTTCGCTCCGGGCTACACCCCCCTCTGTCCTGCCGGACATCTCCCCCACAAGGGGGGAGATCGGCAAGATGCAGCGGCTTCGCGAAATCTCGATCGTACGCCAAATGGCTCCGGTCATCTGCGGCGTTTGATTAGGGCGAGCGGGCGCTCCCAGCCAATCTCCCCCCTTGTGGGGGAGATGCCCGGCAGGGCAGAGGGGGGTATGTCTCGCCACCCAACTCATCCTATCGCTTAACCTCCCACGTCGTCACGCGCTCGCCCGTCACCGCATCCTTGCCGTCCTTCAACTGGATGCCTTTTGCCGTCAGTTCGTCGCGGATATTGTCGGCCTCGGCGAAATTCTTCGCCTTCAGCATTTCGAGACGCATGGCGACCAGCGCATCGACCGCCGCTGCCACGGCTGCGTCGATCTCCGTTTTCTTCGGTAAGACACCGAGGAGTGAGGCTGTTGCGGCAAAGGTAGCGCCTGCGGCGGGATCAGTGTGGGCCGCCTGCGCCAGCGCATGCAATGCCTGAACCGCCGCGACTGTGTTGAGGTCGTCGGCAAGCGCGTTCAGCACGGTTTCATCGGGCGCGGCATCGCCGGCTTCCGTCGCCGGCCATTTGGCGAGCAGACGTTCGGCCTCTTCCAGTCGCTTGATCGAAAAATCGATCGGCTCGCGGTAATGCGTCATCAGCATCGCCAGACGCAGTACTTCGCCCGGCCATTTGCGGCCGCCGAAGGCTTCGGTGTGGAGAAGGTCGTAGATGGTGACGAAATTGCCTTCGGATTTCGACATCTTGCGGCCCTCGACCTGCACGAAGCCGTTATGCATCCAGATATTCGCCATTACCTCGGTGCCGTGGGCGCAACGCGACTGGGCGATCTCGTTTTCATGATGCGGGAAGATCAGGTCCAGCCCGCCGCCGTGAATGTCGAAGACATCCCCGAGATAGCGCCGGCTCATCGCGGAGCACTCGATATGCCAGCCCGGCCTGCCGCGGCCCCAAGGGCTCTCCCAGCCGGGTTCGTTATGGCTCGACAGTTTCCACAGCACGAAATCGCCCGGGTTCTTCTTGTGGGCGTCGACGGCGACGCGAGCGCCGGCCTGCTGTTCGTCGAGCGGACGCTTCGAAAGCTGGCCGTAATCCGCCATGGATTTGGTGTCGAACAGCACCTCGCCTGCCGCCACATAGGCATGACCGTTGCCGATCAGCTTCTGAATGATCTCAATCATCTGCTCGATATTGTCGGTGGCGCGCGGCTCGACGTCCGGCTCGAGGCAACCAAGTTCGGCGACATCGGCGTGAAATTGCGTCTCGGTCTTTTCCGTCACCGCCCGGATCGCATCGTTCAGCGGCAGGCCGGGATGATCCCTCAGTGCCCGCGCATTGATCTTGTCGTCGACGTCGGTGATGTTGCGGGCGTAGGTGACGTGATTTTCGCCATAGACATGGCGCAGCAGGCGGAACAGCACGTCGAAGACGATGACCGGCCGGGCATTGCCGATATGGGCGAAATCATAGACCGTCGGGCCGCACACATACATGCGGACGTTCTCGGCATCGATCGGCTTGAAGACCGATTTCTCCCGCGTCAGCGTGTTGTACAGCTTCAGTTCCGGCGTGCCGCCCATTTCACTCTCCCAAAATACACAAAGCAGAAAATACCGCTGCCGGCAGGCCGGGGCGTTTCGCATCTTGGAGATTTGGGAGACGAAAACGGCCAGGCCAGCTTTAGGCTAGCGAATAATCTTCCGGCAAATAATGCAGGTAACCGTTTTCATGGCGCGTTTTATGGCGCGGGATCGAGGTTTGGTCAAGGAGAATAAAGCGATCCGAAACAGCGAATTCGATCTGCCGTTGCGGTCAAATCGTTATCGATTGTTGAGGTCCTGGCTCTGGGGGAATTTTGGTTGGGAACGCAATTTTTGAGTGAAACCCGCTGCCGAAAAGCAGATGGCACCTTTGTCCAACTCAATCCGGTAATCCCAAACGAACAGTCCGCCGCTGGGAGTGGGGCGCATATTTTTCCGGGTGATATCAGATATGGTTGTCGGAATGGTGTTTTCAGGCTCGATTGCGACCTGGAGATCGGAGATGTCGTGAAAGATGAGATCGCATTCCGATATCCAGAAACCGAGGAAAAGATCATCTCGTCTTTCCCACCTAAAAATGTAGTCGATATCAATTTTGAACTCGAAGTTTTCATTCGGAAGCGAGATTGAATAGAGGCGGCAATCGTGCCAGCCCATCACATCAAAGTCTTCGTCTGTCCAAATTTCCTTCTCGGTCACCGGATTATCCAGGCAGCCGGTAATCCACCAGCTTATTCTCGCGCACGATGAACAGCTTGCCGGTCTCGGTCACACCGGGTCCGACCAGCGGCAGGATCGCTTTCGCCACCTCGGACGGATGCGGTAGCGTCATCGGATCTTCGCCAGGCACGGCCTGCGCCCGCATCGCGGTGCGGGTCGCACCCGGATCGACGCTGGTGATGCGCAGCGGCGTCGATTGGCTCTCGCCGGCCCATGTGCGGGCCAGCGCCTCGACGGCCGCCTTGGAAGCGGAATAGGCGCCCCAGAAGGGCCGGCACTTGTGGGCCGCACCCGAAGACAGGATGACGGCGCGGCCGGCATCCGAGCGCGTCAACAGCGGGTCGACCGAGCGGATCAGCCGCCAGGTGGCGTTCACGTTGATATTCATGACCTTCTCGAAGACTTTCGCCTCGATGTGGCCGATCGGCGAGATGACGCCGAGCACGCCGGCATTGGCGACGAGGATGTCGAGCTTGCCCCAGCGCTCGAAGATCGAGCCGCCGAGACGATCAATCGCTTCCATGTCGGCGAGATCGAACGGAACCAGCGTCGCAGAGCCGCCGACGGCCTTGATGGCATCATCGAGATCTTCCAGGCCGCCGACGGTGCGGGCACAGGCAATCACATGCGCGCCGGCCTTCGCGAGTTCGAGGGCCGTGAAATAGCCGATACCGCGCGATGCGCCGGTGACCAGCGCGATCTTGCCGTCAAGATTGATGTTCATCTGCTCCGGTCCTGGCTGTGCTTGAAAAGGTAAGGGGCGCAATAAGCGCCCCAGATCAGAAAGTCAAAACGGAAGCGGTTCAGCCGTTGCTGGCAAGCATCGAAAGCTTGTTGCCCATCGACTCGCCATTTTTGTCGAGCAGGCGGGTCGGATAGTCACCGGTGAAGTAATGGTCGGTGAACTGCGGGCGGGCCGGATTGCGGTCCTCGCCGCCGACGGCACGGTAGAGGCCGTTGATCGACAGGAAGGCAAGTGAATCCGCGCCGATATATTTGGCCATGGCTTCGACATCGGCATACTGGTTTGCAAGCAGCTTGTCTGCATCGGGCGTGTCGATGCCGTAGAAGTCGGGGAAGAAGATCATCGGGCTGGCGACGCGGAGATGAACTTCACGCGCGCCGGCCTCACGGATCATCTGCACGATCTTGAGAGACGTCGTGCCGCGCACGATGGAATCGTCGACCAGCACCACGCGCTTGCCTTCGATCATCGCCCGGTTGGCGGAATGCTTCAGCTTCACGCCGAAGGCGCGGATCTGCTGCGTCGGCTCGATGAAGGTGCGGCCGACATAGTGGTTGCGGATGATGCCGTATTCGAAGGGAATGCCGCTTTCCTGCGCGTAGCCGAGAGCTGCAGGCGTGCCGCCATCCGGCACCGGCACGACCACGTCGGCATCGACAGGCGATTCCTTGGCAAGGTTCATGCCCATGTTCTTGCGCGTCGTGTAGACGTTGCGGCCGCCGACGACCGAGTCCGGCCGGGCGAAATAGACATATTCGAACAGGCAGAGGCGCTCCGGCTGCGGCTTGCTGGGCTTGCGCGCGTCGATGCTGATCGAGCCGTCAGGCTGGATTTCGCAGATGACGACCTCGCCGTTCTCCACGTCGCGGATGAACTTGGCGCCGATGATATCGAGCGCGCAGGTTTCCGAGCAGAAGATCGGCTTGCCGTCGAGTTCGCCCATGACGAGCGGGCGGATGCCGGTGGGGTCGCGCGCGGCGATCAGCTTGGTGCGGGTCATGGCGAGCATCGAATAACCGCCTTCCATCTGGCGGATGGCATCGATGAAGCGATCGGCTGTGGAAGTGTGGCGGGAGCGGGCGATGAGGTGCAGAACGACTTCGGTATCGGAGGTCGACTGACAGATGGCGCCGGTCGCGATGATCTGGCGGCGCAGCGTCAGGCCGTTGGTGAAGTTGCCGTTATGGGCAATGGCGATGCCGCCTTCCTCAAGTTCGGCAAAGAGCGGCTGCACGTTGCGCATCGCCACTTCGCCTGTCGTCGAGTAGCGCGTATGGCCGATCGACATGCCGCCCGGCAGGCGGGCGAGCGTCATGGGGTTGGTATAATGGTCGCCGACGAGGCCCATATGGCGCTCCTGATAGAAGCGCTTGCCGTCGAAGGAGACGATGCCGGCCGCTTCCTGCCCGCGATGCTGCAGGGCATGCAGGCCGAGAGCCGTGAGTGTGGCGGCATCGGGATGTCCCAGAATTCCGAAAACACCGCATTCTTCATGCAGCGTATCTCCGTCGAGCGGATCGTCGGTCGGGAAGGAATGGGACTGGTTCATTTCTGCGGGCCTCTGCTCTCACAAGAATGGATCGGCATTTCCAGAAATAACTGAAGCCCGGCGGAGCTGGAATGCCCGGCCGGACCCCTCATTTCGTCCCGCTCAAATGGCAATTGCCGAAAGGCGGGTCAAGCTCTTGAACACTGTGTCAATTCGCCGGCTGCTGTGCAGGCGCAGTCGGAGCGTCTTCCGCCGGAGCCTGATCGCCCGTCGGCGGGTTGGTACCTTCAGCGCCCTGTGCCGGCGATTGAAGCTTATCACGGATGCTTGCCGGTATCATCTGGGCAAATTGCTCCGGCAGAACCGATTTCAGCTTTACGACCATCAGAATCCAGGAAGGGCTTCGACTTCGCGTCGTTGACCCAGGCCGGACGGTGGTCGACATCGACCAGCCAGTTCCAGAAGGCGACGGCGACGACCAGGAGCAGCACGCCGCGCGCGGCTCCGAACAGGAAGCCGAGCGTGCGGTCGAGCGCCCCGACGCGGCTGTCGATGATGAAATCGGCGATCTTCATGGTGATGAAGGAAATGACGATGAGCGCGATCAGGAAGACGACCGCTGCCGAACCGACGATCGCGATCCGGTCGTCATCGGTATATTTCTTCGCGTAGGGCAGCAGATACGGATAGAGGTAATAGGCCGCAGCCGCCGAGCCGCCCCAGCTCGCGATCGAGAGGATCTCGCGCGAGAAGCCGCGGACCATCGCCAGCACGGCGGAGAAGAGCACGACGCCGATGACAATACCGTCGAAAATCGTAATGGGCATGTAATTTCAACTCCAGGACTGCCGCTTGGCGGCCGTGTCGCGCCTTATCGTGTGCCTCCTATATCATTACCAATCTTGGCAATGAAAGGATCAAACCTCGTCTTCCACACGCAGCGCCCCCTTCGACCCGGCGATGCGCGCGACCAGATCCGGCAGGCTTTCGACCTCGCTCCAGCGACCGCCCGAGCCCTTGGGCAGTTCGGCGGAGGCGGATGGAAGCAGTGCTGCCGAAAACCCCAGCTTCTCGGCTTCCTTGAGGCGCTGGGCGGTGTGCGCAACCGGCCGGATGGCGCCCGACAGGCTGACTTCGCCGAAATAGACGCAATCGGCAGGAAGGGCAATACCGGCAAGCGAGGAAACGAGCGCCGAGGCGACGGCCAAATCGGCCGCCGGTTCGGAGATGCGGTAACCGCCGGCGATATTGAGATAGACGTCGTGCTGGCCGAGTCTCACGCCGCAATGGGCTTCCAGCACAGCCAGAATCATCGACAGCCTTGCCGAATCCCAGCCGACCACGGCGCGCCGTGGCGTGCCGAGCGAAGTCGGCGCCACTAGCGCCTGCACTTCGACGAGCACGGGGCGGGTGCCCTCCATGCCGGCGAAGACCGCTGCACCTGGCGATTTCTCGTTGCGTTCGCCGAGAAAGAGTTCTGAGGGGTTGGCGACTTCGCGTAAACCCCGGTCGGACATTTCGAAGACGCCGATCTCGTCCGTCGGGCCGAAGCGGTTCTTGACCGTGCGCAGGATGCGGTAATGATGGCCGCGATCGCCTTCGAAGTAGAGCACGGCGTCGACCATATGCTCGACGACGCGCGGACCGGCAATCTGCCCGTCCTTGGTCACATGCCCGACGAGCACCATCGCCGCACCCGTCTGCTTGGCGAAACGGATCATCGACTGCACGCCGGTGCGTACCTGCGTCACCGTTCCCGGCGCGGATTCGGCGAGTTCGCTCCACAGCGTCTGGATGGAATCGATGATAACGAGGTCCGGCCGCTTGCCCTCGGCGAGGGTCGCCAGAATATCTTCGACATTGGTTTCCGCTGCCAGCATCACATCTGTATCGGCCGCCGCCAGACGCTGCGCCCGCAAACGGACCTGCGCCACCGCCTCTTCGCCGGAAACGTAGATGATCTTTTGGCCGCGCCGCGCAAGGGCGGCGGCGGCCTGCATCAGCAGCGTCGATTTGCCGATGCCGGGATCGCCGCCGATCAGCACCGCCGAACCGCGCACGAAGCCGCCGCCGAGCGCCCGGTCGAGCTCTGACATGGCGGTGTGGATGCGCGGCGCCTCCTCGATCTCACCCGACAGCGCCGTCAGCGTCACCGGACGGCCCTTCTTCGGCGTCTTGCCGGGGCCGGCGCCGATGCCGCCCATCGGGTCTTCCTCGACGATGGTGTTCCACTCGCCGCAATTATCGCATTTGCCGGCCCAGCGGTTATGGACTGCGCCGCAATTCTGGCAGATGAACTGTGTCCTGGCCTTCGCCATCAAGCTACTCTTTCAGTCCGGATTTACCGAATGAAGCGATCCATAGGCTTCATCGAATCATTGTCATGCTTGAGATAATGGCTATCGCGACGGATCAAAACTAATGATTTCCCCATCAGCGCTTTGCGTGCCTATCCTTTAGCCGTGTTTATCCGGAATGGTAGAAGATGTTCGATTATTCGCTCGCGCACTGGCTTGCATTTCTGTCGGCGGCAGTCTTGCTCAACCTTTCGCCCGGTCCTGACATCGCTTTCATTCTCGGTCACACGATGAAAAGTGGAAAACGCGCCGGCTTCTCCGCGCTGTTCGGCGTCTGGTCCGGCGCGTGCCTGCACGTCCTGATGGCTGCACTCGGCCTTTCCGCCGTGCTTGCCGCTTCCGCCGTCGCCTTCTCCGCGGTCAAATGGATCGGCGCTGTCTATCTCGTCTGGCTGGGCATCCAGGCCTTGCGGGCCAGCGGCGGGAGTGGCCTGGTAAAAACTGCCGGTGAAAAAATGCGGGCCGCGAAGATCTACCGGCAGGGAATCCTGGTGTCGCTTCTCAATCCGAAGGTAGCGATCTTCTTCCTGGCCTTCCTGCCGCAATTCGTTGTCGAAGGGGCAGGGCCGGCATGGGCCCAGCTCATGCTGCATGGCGGGCTCATCATCGTCGTTGCCGCCTTCATCGAACCGCCGCTCGTCCTGCTCGGAGGGCGCCTTGCCGACGCACTCCGGAACAATCAAAGGATCGGCCTGTGGCTCGATCGGGGTCTCGGCGCGCTTTTCGTGGCGCTCGGTGTCCGCCTTGCGCTCAGCAGCCGCTGACCGCTATTCCTCCGCGACATAGCGCCGTTCGTGGCGCAGCCCCATGCTGGTCAGGATCTCGTATCCGATGGTGCCTGCCGCCCGCGCCACGTCGTCGACCGGTATGTTCTTTCCGAATAGCTCGACATAATCGCCGGCGCGCACAGCATTCTCGGGAAGGTCGGTGACATCGAAGATCGTCAGGTCCATGGTTATCCGGCCGGCGACTGGGACCTTGTGCCCGGCGATGAAGCCGTGTCCGCCTTGCGTTACTGCCTGGCGCAGCGGCACGCCACCGCTCGACTGGCTACGCATGTAACCGTCGGCATAACCGGCAGATACAATCGCCAGCCGGCTTTCACGGCGAAGCTGCAGCGCCCGCCCATAGCTGACGGTCTCGCCGGCCTCGACGGTGCGCACCTGGATGATGCGTGCTTCAGCGGTGGCGACCGGCCGCATCGGGTTCGCCATGCCGCTGACCGCCTCACCGCCGTAGAGCGAAATGCCGGGGCGGGTCAGGTCGAAATGATAATCCTCGCCGAGAAAGATGCCAGCCGAGGCGGCAAGACTTGAATCGATGCCTTCATAGGCGGCGCTAACCCTGCGGAATGATTCGAGCTGACGCCGGTTCATCGCATGGCTGGGATCGTCGCCACAGGCGAGATGACTCATGACGAGCACCGGCGCAAAGCTTGCCGGCCGCGACACGTCGTCGACCAGCGCCAGCGAATCGTCGACGCGCAATCCCAACCGATTGAAGCCGGTATCGACATGCAGTGCGCAGGGGTAGTCACCGTAATCGGCAAGCACTGCCATCCAGAAGGCAAGCTGTTCGTCGGAAGAAATCACCGGCACCAGATCATTCTCGAAGAAGCGCCGCTCGGTGCCCGGCCATATGCCCGAGAGCACGAAGATGCGCGCCTCGGGCGCATAGAGGCGAAGCGTCACCCCTTCATCGACGGTTGCGACGAAGAAATCCCGCGCGCCCGCCAGATAGAGCGCTTCGCCGGCATCTTCGATCCCCATGCCATAAGCATCCGCCTTGACGACGGCTGCTGCGCGCGCAGCCCCGGATCGGCGCGCCATGTCGCGCCAGTTCTCCGTGAGCGCGGTCAGGTCGACAGTCAGCCGCAGGCCTGCTGAAGCGAAAAGGTCATCTTCTTCGAAGGGGATAGGAAAATCTGTCATGAACTGCCGCAAATATTGAAGGGAGAACCACTTCACCCAGTCTAAAGAGCATTGTGGCCAAGGGAAAGTGCAAGCGGTGACATACCACCTTTGCCGCCTCCATGATCACTTTTGTTCAAGACGCATGCCGGCTTCCGCGCTAACCTTGTCAGATGCAGAACGTATCGCAGAAAGAGGCGGCAGACGCCATGCCGCTTGCCAATGTCGAATCGGCCCGCTTCTGGCGGGACAGCCGCTTTCGCGACATGGAGTGCCTGAGCGCTACCTTCCTGACGCATGAATATGCGCCGCATGCGCATGATACGTTCAGCATCGGCGCGATAGAAAGCGGCACTCAGATCGCCACGCTGAGCGGCAGGCGGGAGGAGACCGGCCCGGGAGACCTCTATCTTATCGATCCGGGCGTCATTCACGACGGCGCCCCCGGCGGCGAGGGCTACCGCTACCGCATGATCTATCCCGACATGAAGCTGTTCGTCGATATTCTGGAGGATGTGACGGGCAAGGCCTTCCACGCGACGCCGTCTTTCTCAGGCGGCCTTCCGCGCGATCCGCAGCTCGCCAATGCCTTTCATGCCGCCCATCGCACGCTGGAAAGGGGCGCAGGCGCGCTGGAGTCCGATGAAAGCATGTTCTCGGTGTTGGCGGCGATTTTTGCGCGTCACGGCAGCACCATCGTCGTGCCTGTCGATACCAAGGAGCGGAGCGCCGTCGCCCGCGCCCGCGAATACCTCGTCGAGAATTTCGACAGCGACGTCGGTCTCGAGGAACTGGCCGGGGTGGCGGGATTGAGCCGCGCTCACCTCATCCGCGCCTTCCGCAAGGAATATTACATCACGCCGCACGCTTTCCTCACCGACCGGCGCGTACAGGTAGCCCGCCGGCTGCTGCGGCAGGGGCGCATGCCGGCCGATATTGCGCTCGAATGTGGCTTTGCCGATCAGGCGCATTTCACTCGGCACTTCAAGGCGCGCACGGGCGTGACACCCGGTCAATTCCGCACGGGCTGATCACTTTCGTTCAATACGGCCGTTGCAGGCTGGGCTAAGCCTCCGCGATCTTGATCAGGAGGTTGCCATGTTGCAGCACAGCCGGCCAACCGGCGAATTTCTTGCTGGCGAATTTCTCGCCGGAATGCGCGCCATTTTTCCGCTTGTTGTCGCTGTCTTGCCGATCGGCCTGGTCTTTGGCGCAGTCGCGGCCACTAAGGGCCTTTCGCCGCTGGAAACGACGCTGATGAGCGCACTTGTCTTTGCAGGCGGTTCACAATTCGTGGCAATGGACATCTGGACGCATCCGGCAAGCTTGATTGGCGTCGGCTTCGCGGCCCTGCTGGTCAATATTCGCCACGTGCTGATGAGCGCGTCGATCGGCACGAAAATGCAATCCTTCTCGGGCGTCAAACGTTATATCGCCATGCTCTTCCTTGCCGATGAGCTCTGGGCCATGGCGGAGTTCCGCGCCGGCAGCACGCAGCTGACGCCCGCCTGGTATGCGGGCATCGTCACGCCCTTCTACCTCACCTGGGTCGGCTCATCGCTCGCGGGCGCTCTGCTCGGCGCCTTTCTTGGCAATCCTGCCGTCATCGGCCTCGACTTTGCCTTTCCGGCCGTCTTCGTCGTGCTGGTCATGGGCTTCTGGAAGGGGCCGGAAACCGGCGCAGTCCTTGCCGCAAGCGGTGTCGCGTCCGTGGCGGTCCACCACTTCGTGCCCGGCGTCTGGTATATCGCCGCCGGTGCGCTGGCCGGGCTGGCAACGGCTCTCTGGCAGGGCAGGGTGCGGGAGCAGGCGGCATGATCCTCGACCTCAACACCTTGATCGCCATCATTGCGATGGCCGCCGCAACGATTTTCACCCGTCTCAGCGGCCTCGTCTTGATCCGTCATGTCGCGATGGATGAGCGCCGGAGAACGGCGATCGAAGCCATTCCACCGGCCGTGCTGATGGCCGTCATTGCCCCGACCGCCTTTGCGACCGGCTGGGCGGAGACGCTGGCCTGCGCGGCGACAGCGATCGCCGCGCGCCGCCTGCCGATGCTGGCGAGCGTCGTGGTCGGCGTCGCAACGGTCGCTCTGTTGCGGGCTGCGGGGCTCTAAAGGAATTGGCGCGGCAAGACCGCGTCAATGTTCCTCGTATTGTATGAAGGAGGGATCTGCGAGATCGGCGAAGCGCGTGAATTCCGCCTGGAAGGCGAGCTTCACCGTGCCTGTCGGTCCGTGACGCTGCTTGGCGATGATCACGTCGGCCGTACCCTTCACCTTGTCGAACAGCGCTTCCCATTCAGGATATTTCGGATCGTGAGGATCGCGCGGCTCCTGGTTCTTGACGTAGTATTCCTCGCGGAACACGAAGAGCACGACGTCGGCGTCCTGCTCGATCGAGCCGGATTCGCGAAGGTCGGAGAGCTGCGGGCGCTTGTCGTCGCGGCTTTCGACCTGACGCGAGAGCTGCGAGAGGGCGATGATCGGAACGTTGAGTTCCTTGCCGAGCGCCTTCAGGCCGGTGGTGATCTGGGTGATTTCCTGGACGCGGTTGTCACTCGATTTGCCCGAGCCGGTCATCAGCTGCACGTAGTCGACCACGAGCACGTCGAGGCCGCGCTGGCGCTTGAGGCGGCGCGCTCGCGCCGAAAGCTGGGCGATCGAGATACCGCCGGTCTGGTCGATATAAAGCGGCACCTTCTGCATCATCATCGAACAGGCGACAAGCTTTTCGAAATCGGCGTCGTTGATGTCGCCGCGGCGGATCTTCGAAGACGAGACTTCCGTCTGCTCCGAGATGATACGGGTGGCGAGCTGTTCGGACGACATTTCGAGCGAATAGAAGCCGACCACACCGCCATTCTTGGCCTTCGTGCTGCCGTCCGACTGGACTTCGCCTTCGAATGCGGCGGCGATGTTGTAGGCGATGTTGGTGGCAAGCGAGGTCTTGCCCATGCCGGGGCGCCCGGCAAGGATGATCAAGTCCGAACGCTGCAGGCCGCCCATCTTGGCGTCGAGCGAATGGATGCCGGTGGAAATGCCGGAGAGGCCGCCGTCGCGTTCCTTGGCGACAGCTGCCATATCGATGGCGAGGGCGACGGCATCGTTGAAGGATTGGAAGCCGCCGTCATAACGGCCGTTTTCCGCCAGTTCGAAGAGACGGCGTTCGGTATCTTCGATCTGCGACTGCGGCGGCATGTCGAGCGGCGCGTCATAGGCGATATTGACGACGTCCTCGCCGATGGTGATCAGCGCCCGGCGCAGCGCGAGATCGTAGATCGCCCGGCCGTAATCCTCTGCGTTGATGATGGTTACGGCGCCTGTGACGAGCCGCGCCAGATATTCCGAAACGGTCATGTCGCCGACTTTCTCGTCGGCCTTCAGGAAGGTCTTGATCGTCACCGGGTTGGCGATCTTGCCCATGCGGATGATATCCCCGGCAACCTCGAAGATCTTCCGATGCAGCGGTTCATAGAGATGGGTCGGCTTCAGGAAGTCGGACACCCGGTAATAGGCGTCGTTGTTCATGAGGATGGCACCCAGGAGCGCCTGCTCGGCTTCGATATTGTTGGGCGCTTCGCGATAATGCTGCTCCGACGGAGCAACGGCTGCAATCTTTCGAGCGGCGTCGTTCATCATCATCCGTTCTGTCTTTTTCCAAATCCGGATTTGCAATTCCGGATGGAGAAAATCAAGGGCTTGCGAAAGGAGCGGGGCTCACTTCGCTTAAATCCTGAACGCTGTGCACATTGTTCGACTTCTCCACAGTCCAAAGCGAGACAAAGGAGAAATACCCGGAGTGTCACCGACAGGACACGGTACGGAGCCGACTCAGCTCATTCGTTCCGGAGAAGGTCATGTTAGCGCGATGACATCAGGCACGCAGCAAAAACATCCGGACAATCCCCCGTTAAAAGGCGACCCAATCGCCGCATGAATACCGAGCGGAAAAAGAAAAAGCCCGGCGCGATGGCCGGGCTTTCGTGTCGCGGATCGCTCCGGCGAGAATTATGCTTCGTCTTCGTCGATGCCGTCAGCTTCCGGATCGAAGAAATCTTCCGGACGCAGCGCGTCTTCGTCGACGCCGTAGATTGCATCGACCGAGGTGAGTTCTTCGCCCTTGGCCTGACGCTCTGCCTCTTCGGCGGAGCGGGCGACGTTCAGCTCGACATGGATCTCGACTTCGGCATGCAGCTGAAGCTCGACCTTGTGCAGGCCGATCGCCTTGATCGGCGTGTTGAGGTGAACTTGGTTGCGGCCGATGTTGAAGCCTTCGGCGGCGAGAACTTCGACGACGTCACGGGCAGCGACCGAGCCGTAGAGCTGGCCGGTTTCGCCGGCGGAACGCACGACGATGAAGGACTTGCCGTCGAGAACGTCGGCGATCTTCCGGGCTTCCGACTTGCGCTCGAGGTTGCGGGCTTCGAGCGTCGCACGCTCGGATTCGAAGCGGGCCTTGTTGGCGGCGTTGGCGCGCAGCGCCTTGCCGAGCGGCAGCAGGTAGTTGCGGGCAAAGCCGTCGCGAACCTTTACGGTTTCGCCCATCTGGCCGAGCTTGGAGATGCGTTCGAGAAGGATGACTTCCATTTCTTTTTCCTTTCTTGTGTCTCAGATTTTCGTGTCGGATTGTTTGGGGGCATCGGCATCTTTCGTCGGGGTCAGCGCGATCGCCTTGCGCGTATCGCTGAGACCCAAAACGAGGATGAGGAGAGCTGGCAGCAACATGAGCATCGAGGCCAGGTAGCAGAGGATGAGGGCCGGTATGCGCCAGTCCTTGCCGCGTGTGCGGAAATGCAGCGAGGCGAAACCGGAGAGCATGAAACCGGCGCCGAAGGTGCCGATCACGGTGGCGCCGACCAGCGCCGGAACGCCGCCGAAGAAGCAGGCGGCAAGTCCTGCCAGGAAGATGAAGATCGAATTGCGGTTCATGCGAAGCGAAGAGGGAATGTCCTCGCGCGGGCGGAGGCCCCTGCCGGATGCCGCGACGATACGCACGGCGCAATAATAAGCTGCGAACAGCATGCCGACCCACATGCCGCCCTGGATCGCGGGCAGCATCAGCAGGATCAGCGACTTGGTCTGCGCGGTCGCTGCCGGATCGGGCATGAATTCCGGCTGCTGCTGTTTGACCGAGGTGATGAGCAGATCGACGATCGGATCGGTAATCTGAGGTCCGTAGCCGATGATCACACCGATGACGATGACGGCGATCGTCACCAGACCACAGAGATGCAGCAGGATATCGGAAAGCGGATACCAGGCGAGCAGATGGTCGGGGCCGCCGAGTTCGGAGGCGGGACGCGCGAGATTGGCGAGATGGCTGAGCCAGCCGGCCGGCAGCAGCGTCACCAGAGTCATGATCAGCGCGAAGGAAGGAGAGATGAAAACCGCGCCGAGAGCTGCCGCCGTGACGACGGCGGAGATAGCGGCGGCATTGCCCCAGCCGAGCCCGACGAGCAGGATCGGCAGCGCCGAGGCCGTATAAAGAAGCGCGCTGAAAAACGACGGCTGCACGCTCGCGCCCAGCACCAGCAGGGCGGCGGTCAATCCGGCGAGTGCGCCGATCAGCAGCGTTCTAAAGTTCGGTCGTTTCAAGGTCGCTGTCCTGCTTCATCAAGCAGTTAGAGGATGTTGCTGAATCGAATTCAGAAACGTCTCAACATGGGTTTTAAGAGTTCCGATCCACGCCCATCGCGGAAGGGAGAAGGGAAGGCACGAATGCCTTCCCTCAACGACGGTCTCGTTCGCCGATCAGGCGACGACGTAGGGCAGCAGGCCGAGGAAACGGGCGCGCTTGATCGCCTGGGCGAGTTCGCGCTGCTTCTTCTGGGAAACGGCCGTGATGCGGGACGGAACGATCTTGCCGCGCTCGGAAATGTAGCGCTGCAGCAGACGTACGTCCTTGTAGTCGATCCGCGGTGCGTTTGCGCCGGAGAACGGGCAGGTCTTGCGACGGCGATGGAACGGGCGGCGGACCGGAGCGGAGGAAGTTTCAGCCATATCTCAAATCTCCCTTATGCACGATCTTCGCGCGGACGGCGCGGACGGTCTTCACGGTCGCCGAAGCCACCTTCGCGCGGCGGACGCGGGCCGCGGTCGCCGAACTCGCGGCGCGGGCCGCGGTCGCCGCCTTCACGCGGGCCGCGGTCGTCGCGGTCGCGCTTCTGCATCATGGCAGACGGGCCTTCTTCGTGCTTCTCGACGGCGATGGTCATGTAGCGAAGAACGTCTTCGCTGATGCGCATCTGACGTTCCATTTCCTGGATCGCAGCAGCCGGTGCATCGATGTCCAGCAGGGCGTAGTGAGCCTTGCGGTTCTTCTTGATGCGGTAGGTGAGGGACTTGAGGCCCCAGTTCTCGATACGCCCGACTTTACCGCCGTTAGCTTCGATCACGCCCTTGTACTGTTCTACGAGGGCATCGACCTGCTGAGCGGAAATATCCTGCCGGGCAAGGAATACATGTTCATAAAGAGCCATGACAGCTTTGCCTTTCTTGCGTTTGGTTCAACCCGATATTCGGCGGCTAAGCCTCAACGACTGCTCCTGATTGGGCGGGCCCAGGCAAGAAAAGCGTTTCCGAGACGGTCGAGAGCGGAGACACGGGAGGCTGGAACGCTTCCGTTCCGAACGATTTGCAAAATGCAAACCGGCCCTCCGTTCAGCCACCAGCCAGAAGACCGGGTTAACGAACAGGCGCGCTTATACGGATTTTTCGGGGAAAGGCAAGCGCAATCGGACAGTCGAGCCCGACGCAGGCCGAGGGCCGGCATCGGGCGCATGAAAAGAAAAAGCGGTCAAAGCGGCAGCGGATACTGTCGATGCACCTTGGCGATCTCCGCCAGGACGTCATCCGAAAGCGTCAGGTCGGCCGCGCCGATATCGACCTTCAACTGCTCCATCGAGGTCGCGCCGATGATGGCAGAGGCCATGAAAGGCCTCGAAAGGCAGAAGGAGAGCGCCATTGCCGCCGGGTCGAGGCCGTATTTGCGGGCGATCTCCAGATAGGCCTTGGTCGCCGGCTCCTGCAGTGGCTGCAGGCGGCCGCCAATATCGTGGTTGATCGAGCCGCGCGAACCCTTCGGCCTGACGCCGTCGACATATTTGCCGGTCAGGATGCCGCCGGCGAGCGGCGAATAGGCGAGCAGCCCGACATCCTCGTGATGCGAGAGCTCGGCAAGATCGAGGTCGAAGTGGCGGTAGAGCAGATTATATTCGTTCTGGACGCTGGCAACACGCGGCAGGCCCTTCTGTTCGGAGAGCGTCAGATATTTCTGGATGCCCCAAGTGGTTTCGTTGGAAAGGCCGATCGCGCGGATCTTGCCTTCCTTCACCAGTGCGCCGAGCGTTTCCAGGATGTCGAGCATGTTGGCAACGGCCTTCTCGCGATCCTGGTTGAAGGGATTGTAGCTCCAGTTCTGGCGGAAATGGAAATGGCCGCGGTTCGGCCAGTGGATCTGATAGAGGTCGACATAATCCGTCTTCAGCCGCGTCAGGCTGGCCTCCAGCGCCAGGCGGATATTCTTTGCGTCAGCACCTTCGCCGCCGCGCAGATAGTCGCGGCCGCGGCCGGCGACCTTGGTGGCGAGCACGATATCCCCGCGCTTGCCTGATTTATTAAACCAACTGCCGATATAATCTTCGGTCCGGCCCTGGGTTTCGGCCGAAACCGGAGTGGTCGGGTAAAGTTCGGCTGTGTCGAAGAAATTGACGCCCTTTTCGACAGCGTAATCCATCTGCGCATGAGCATCGGTTTCGCTGTTCTGCGAACCCCAGGTCATGGTGCCAAGGCAAATTTCTGAAACGGAGATGTCGGTGCGGCCTAGTGAATTGTACTTCATGGAAAACCCCGGTGCGGTCGTGAGGCGGAAGCCTTGGGAGGGACCGCGCAAATCTAGGTCGGATTTGGCGGAGCGCAAGAGCAAAACCGGGCTTTCAGGACGGCGTGAAAGACCTGGCTGGCAATCCCCGAGCTCGCCAGCCTCTTGCCTCCCGCCTGGCCGGGATCGATAGCAATATCTCACCAAAGGATATGATTGGCGCCTCCGCAGGCACTCCAGGCCCGAATCCACGGTTCCAGGGGAGCTGTTTCTCCCGCGACCGCGTGACGGGCAAAGAGTACCAACATCAGGCATATTAAAAAAAGAAGCACCGCGCCGAAGAATCTGTCCGATCCGGAGGGATCGGGAAGCTTCCGACGAAACGCATTCCGCAATCGGGACAAATGGCTGAACATGCATCTCTCCATGAAATCCGAATGTCGGTAGTCATCGGCTGCAATAGATCGTCACTCGCATTCGAGCTGCGGCCTGCGGAAGCTCGTGACGTACCAACGGGTCCCGGAGGAACGCACGAAGAATGTATAGAAGCACTCCGTCTCTTTGACGTAGCCGGGCGATTGGGAGATTTCGTAGCGTTCGCCATGGCGCGTTTGACGGATTTCTCCATTGGTGGTGCCCGTCACCGCCTCCGTGTTGATGCGCCGCCACTGGAAGGCTCGCTGATCGACACCGAGTTCAATGACGTTGTCGGGCGGCCCATAGTCCAGTATCACCGCATCCACCGGTCCTCCGACGTAGTTTTTCATGATTTGCGATGCACAGCTTGCCAGCAGCGCGATGGCTGCCAAGGTGAGAAAAGAAGGCATTGGACGTGTTTTCATAGGCACAGCGGCGGCTCCAGTTGGTTTTAACGCTCGCTACGAGGCGAAAATTACGAGCGCATTACCAATGGAGGAGACCTCTGCGATTGACGCCTATTGCGTGCGGCTGCCTAAAAGGAGTGCTGCCGGCCGGCACCCAATCCGCCGATCTCGAGGCGCACTCGGAAACCGCCGTCGGTATCGGCAAACAGCAGCCGCCCGAGATGAAGCTCGGCCGCTTTCTGTGCCAGGTTGAGCCCCAGCCCTGCGCCGGACGAGTGGGTATTCAGCCGATAGAAGGGTTCCAGCACGCGCACGCGCTCCGCGGCAGGGATGCCAGGCCCTTCATCGGAGACATCGATGAAGCCTCGCCCGTCGACCGTGACCGCGATCGTGCCCTTGTAGCCTGAATGATCGACCGCATTGCGGATCAGGTTGGTGACCGCAAGCTCTATCGTCGAGGGATAGATCATGAAGAGTGCCTCGGCGGGAGCCGGCTCGAAGAAGAAATCGTAACCCGCGTCGATGACGCCAGGCGCGAGATCGGCCGCGATCCGTCCGGCAAGCTGGTTCAGGTCAACCATCTGGGCGGTTCGAGAATCAGCGCCAATAGCCTGCATGTCGAGCAATTGATGCGCGACCCTGGAAAGACGGTCGATATCTTGCAGCAGCTGGCGACTGTCCGCGCTTTCAGGCAAAAGGTCTGCTCGCGTTCGGACGATGGCGATCGGTGTGCGCAATTCGTGGGCGGCATCCGCCAGAAAACGGCTATGCTTGTTATAGCCGTGATCAAGCTTTGAAAGCGTGTGATTGAAGGCGTCGACAAGCGGAATGATCTCGCTCGGAACTTTCGAAACATCGAGGTGGGTCGATCGTGTTTCGAACTCGATCGTCTTTGCCTGGTTTGCCGTGTCGACGAGACCCGTCAGGGAGCGGCCGATCGAATAGGGTGTGACGATCAGCGTTGCCGCACCTGTGACCAACAGGATCGGAACCACGAGGATCGCCAGAATGGCACCGGTTGCCGGAACAACGCCTAGCCAGAACATTTCTGCATCCCCGCCACTCTCTGGAAGATCGATATCGAGATTGATCCAGATGTTGACGTCCTGGTTTTTCGCGCCGATGCGGTCGGTCGATGTAACAAACTGAAGGCGACCGATCGGCGTATCGCGATTGCCGACCGCTACATGCTTGGTCGGGCCATCCTTTAACGTTGCTCCGTCAATGGACATCGGGAAGATTTCGCTCAGCAGCTCCTTTGGAAATGCGCCGCGCTGGTAGATATTGTTTCTTTCATCCCTGACGATGAACCACAAATCCGGATACCGACGTGTCAACTCGGCAAGCTCCGGCGCCTCGATGACGTTGAGCGTACCGTCGGCTTTGCGTTCCACGTGCTCTGCAAGGACGCGGATGACCGATTCATTGGTATCTTCAAGTTCCGGGTCGATGATCCAGACCCAGCCCGCGAGCAGCACGAAGAAGAACACCAGAAGACATGCCTGAAGGCCGATCAGACGCCGTGTCAGTATCCATTTGAGCGAGCGGCTCTTGCGCAGTCTCATGTGCTTACCCGAAGCAGATATCCGATGTTGCGGACAGCGCGAATTTCGACCGATGCGCCGGCAAGGCTGAGCTTGCGGCGGATTCGCGACACGTGCACATCAAGCGCGTTCGACTCGATCTGATCGTCGATGGTGTAAACGGCGTTGACGAGCATCGAGCGCGTGACGATGCGGTTTGCACGCCGGATCAAGGCCTCGACCACAAGATACTCGCGTCGGGCCAGATCGATGAAATCGCCCGCAACGGCAACTTCGCTGCTGCGCGGATCAAGCGTCAGATTGCCGAGGGAAAAACGTTCGGCGGAAACGGTTGGCGAACGCCGTTGCAGCGCGCGCAATCGCGCCAGCAGTTCTTCGATCGCAAAGGGTTTGCTGAGATAATCGTCGGCGCCGCCGTCGAGCCCCTCGACACGATGATCGACGCCGCCAAGTGCCGTCAGCATCAGGACCGGAGCGGTAATTTTCTGGAAGCGAAGCACGGGGATGAGATCGAGGCCTTCGCCGTCCGGCAAGCGACGATCCAGCACGAGCACGTCATAGACCCCGACCCGCGCCATCAGTTCGGCATCAGCGACGGTGCGCACATGGTCGACGATAATATCGCGGCGGCTGAGCGCTTCGATCAGCGCTGCCGCCATTTCGCGCTCGTCCTCGAGTAACAATATACGCAATGCATGCCTCCGGATCTCATGCCATTTCCCACCCACCCAGTGACGTGGCAAAGATTACCCTTAGATTACAAAAGCCGAACGATCGGGTTCGCGTCACGCCCGCATTTGGCAATACTTGTCCTTTGGATGTCGCACGAGATCCGTCGCCATGGAATTGTCCCTCGTCAATCGCGCTGCCAAAAACGGGCTATCCGGAACGCCATTAGGCTGAAGCGATTGCCCTGAGACAGAGCGGGCCGCCACTTGACTCTGCCGGAAAGAATGGCAATTGGAGGCGAAATAGCCTTGAGAGGCGCAATCAGGGATACCAGAATGACCATCGCTTTTACTTTTCCCGGCCAGGGCAGTCAGGCCGTCGGCATGGGCAAGGATCTCGCCGAAAATTTCGCGGAAGCCCGCGCGGTTTTCCAAGAGGTCGACGAGGCACTCGGTGAAAAGCTTTCGGACGTCATGTTCAACGGTCCCGAGGACACGCTGACCCTGACGGCGAACGCCCAGCCGGCGCTGATGGCCGTCTCGATTGCCGTTGTTCGTGTCCTCGAGGCCAAGGGACTGGATCTGAAGTCCAAGGTCGCCTATGTCGCCGGCCACTCGCTCGGCGAATATTCCGCGCTGTGCGCTGCCGGAACCTTTTCCCTCGCTGATACCGCCCGGCTCCTGCGCATTCGCGGCAATGCCATGCAGGCGGCCGTCCCCGTCGGCGTTGGCGCGATGGCCGCGATCATCGGCCTCGAACATGCCGATGTCGTCGCTGTCTGTGAGGAGGCGGCCGCCACCGGCGCCTGCCAGATCGCCAACGACAATGGCGGCGGCCAGATCGTGATCTCAGGCGAGAAGGCGGCTGTCGAGAAGGCTGCCGGTCTTGCGACCGACAAGGGCGCCAAGCGCGCTATCCTGCTACCGGTTTCGGCTCCGTTCCATTCGACGCTGATGGCTCCTGCCGCCGACGCCATGCGTGAAGCACTGGCCGGCGTTAAGAAGGCCGATCCGGCCGTTCCTGTCATCGCCAACGTTCGTGCAGCTCCGGTCACCAGTGCCGAGGAGATCGCCGCGCTTCTCGTCGAGCAGGTCACCGGTCAGGTCCGCTGGCGCGAGACGGTGGAATGGTTTGCCGCAAATGGCGTGACGACGCTTTATGAACTCGGCTCCGGCAAGGTGCTGACCGGCCTTGCTCGTCGCATCGACAAGACGATCAACGGCATCTCCGTCGGCGGTCCGGCGGATATCGACGCGGCCGTCGCCGCCCTCATGGCCTGATTGGCATCACCACAATAAGGAACGTTTCCATGTTCGATCTTTCCGGCCGCAAGGCACTCGTGACAGGCGCATCAGGCGGCATCGGCGAGGAAATCGCCCGCCTTCTTCATAAGCAGGGCGCCATCGTCGGCCTGCACGGCACCCGCGTCGAGAAGCTGGAAGCGCTGGCGGCCGAGCTCGGCGAGCGCGTCAAGATCTTCCCTGCGAACCTCTCCGACCGTGACGAGGTCAAGGCGCTCGGCCAGAAGGCCGAGGCCGATCTCGAAGGCGTCGATATCCTCGTCAACAATGCCGGCATCACCAAGGACGGGCTCTTCGTGCGCATGAGCGACGAGGACTGGGATGCCGTTCTCGAGGTGAACCTGACCGCCACCTTCCGCCTGACGCGCGAACTGACGCATCCGATGATGCGCCGCCGCTACGGCCGCATCATCAACATCACTTCCGTCGTCGGCGTCACCGGCAATCCGGGCCAAGCCAACTACTGCGCTTCCAAGGCGGGCATGATCGGCTTCACCAAGTCGCTGGCGCAGGAGATCGCCACCCGCAATGTGACGGTCAATTGCGTCGCGCCGGGTTTCATCGAAAGCGCCATGACCGGCAAGCTGAACGACAAGCAAAAGGAAGCGATCATGGGGGCGATCCCGATGAGGCGCATGGGCACGGGTGGTGAGGTCGCTTCGGCCGTTGCCTATCTCGCCTCCTCCGAGGCCGCCTATATGACCGGTCAGACGCTGCACGTAAACGGCGGCATGGCGATGATCTGAAACGACAAACTGTCGGCATGGGAATAATTTCCGCCAATAGCATGTTGAGCAATCACGAACCGTTGATTTTCTGGCTTTGCGGCGGACATAAAGCATGTTAAGCGGGCCATGACTGTGAACAGTCGTCCCGAGAAAGCAGACGGACCGGCGGGCTTTTCGCAAGCCTGGGACATCTCTGAAGCCGGGTAAACGAGTTTGCCGAGGATGTCTGAAAACATCGCAGGCTGAAACAGGGTAGGGGTGCCGCAATGGCACTCTGATCAGGACATAAGGTCGAGGAAACCGACATGAGCGATATCGCAGAACGCGTAAAGAAAATTGTTATTGATCATCTTGGCGTCGATGCCGACAAGGTCGTCGAGAGCGCCAGCTTTATCGACGATCTGGGCGCTGACTCGCTCGACACGGTCGAACTTGTCATGGCTTTCGAAGAAGAATTCGGCGTCGAAATTCCTGACGACGCTGCCGACTCGATCCTGACGGTCGGAGATGCCGTGAAGTTTATCGAGAAGGCCCAGGCCTGATCCTATGCATTTGAGAAAGGGCGGGCCTGGAGTCCGCCCTTTTCTTATCTGCATATTTCTCCATAGAACATAAGAGACGGGGGAAAGCACGCGATGAGACGTGTCGTCATCACCGGTACCGGCATGGTATCACCCTTGGGATGCGGAACAGAGGTGACGTGGTCCCGGCTGCTTGCCGGACAGAACGGCGCCCGCCTCGTGACCGAATTCGAGGTCGATGACCTTCCCGCCAAGATCGCCTGCCGTATCCCGCTCGGTGACGGTACTGAAGGCACCTTCAATGCCGATCAGTGGATGGAGCCGAAGGAGCAGCGCAAAGTCGATCCCTTCATTATCTACGGCATGGCCGCCGCCGACATGGCGCTTGCCGATGCCGGCTGGCATCCCGAGACCGATGAGGATCAGATCGCAACCGGCGTGCTGATCGGCTCCGGCATCGGCGGCATCGAAGGCATCGTCGAGGCGGGTTACACCCTGCGCGACAAGGGCCCGCGTCGCATCTCTCCCTTCTTCATTCCCGGCCGCCTGATCAATCTCGTTTCCGGCCAGGTCTCGATCCGCCACAAGCTGCGCGGACCCAATCATTCGGTCGTCACGGCCTGTTCTACGGGCGCGCACGCGATCGGCGATGCCGCGCGGCTGATCGCGCTTGGTGACGCCGACGTCATGGTTGCCGGCGGCACGGAATCTCCCGTCAGCCGTATTTCGCTGGCAGGTTTTGCTGCTTGCAAGGCGCTGTCGACCCAGCACAACGACGACCCGCAGAAGGCTTCCCGTCCCTATGACCGCGACCGCGACGGCTTCGTCATGGGCGAGGGTGCCGGCATTGTCGTGCTTGAGGAACTCGAGCACGCCAAGGCGCGCGGCGCCAAGATCTATGCCGAAATCGTCGGCTACGGCCTGTCGGGCGATGCCTATCACATCACGGCACCCTCCGAAGACGGCGAGGGCGCCGGCCGCTGCATGGCGATGGCGCTGAAGCGCGCCGGGCTGACGCCGGCCGATATCGACTACATCAACGCCCATGGCACTTCGACCATGGCCGACACGATCGAACTCGGCGCTGTCGAGCGGCTGGTCGGCAACGCAGCGTCGAAAATCTCCATGTCGTCGACCAAGTCTGCGACAGGACATCTTCTCGGCGCTGCCGGCGCCATCGAAGCGATCTTCACCACGCTCGCCATCCGCGACAACATCGCGCCGCCGACGCTCAATCTCGACAATCCCGAACGCGAGACGGCGATCGATCTTGTTCCGCACAAGGCGCGTGAGCGAGAAATCAACGTGGCGCTGTCCAACTCGTTCGGATTTGGCGGCACGAACGCATCGCTCGTGCTGCGTCGTTACGCCTGACGAAGCGCCATAGGCGGCGAACGGAACCCTGTCCGCGGCGTAACAGGGATTCCGTGCGCGGTATGGCGGGACATGCGAAAGCGTGGTGAGTGCCCGGCGCATTGAGCGTCGGCAAGACCTGCTTTTGCCGCATTGCTTCGCGAAATAGCGAAGTGAGGGCCAAGTTTTAGAGGATTGCCGGTGAGCGATACGACGAACCAGAGCAACGATGCGCAGGGGCAAAAGGGACCGATCATCCCGAAATCGCCAAATGAAGCCCTGCGTCCTGAGCGCGTCCCGGAACCACCGAAGCGCTCCAAGAATGCCCGCAGCCAGGTCGTTCTTTTCCTGAATTTCATCATGACGATGGCGGTTCTGGTCTGCATCGTAGCCGTCATCGGCTTCTATTACGCCACATCCACCTATCAGAGCCCCGGTCCGCTGCAGACCAACACCAATTTCATCGTCCGCAATGGCGCCGGTCTGGCCGAAATCGCCTCGAACCTCGAGCGCAACGCGATCATCAGCGATGCCCGCATCTTCCGCTATCTCACGGCAACGCATCTTTCCGCCGGTGAGAGCCTGAAGGCCGGCGAATACGAGATCAAAGCGAAAGCCTCTATGAGCGATATCATGGAGCTCCTGAAATCGGGCAAGTCCATTCTTTATTCCGTTTCCTTTCCCGAGGGCCTGACGGTCCGCCAGATGTTCGACCGCATGCTGCAGGATCCGGTTCTAGAAGGCGATCTGCCGGCGGCACTCCCGGCCGAGGGCAGCCTGCGCCCGGACACCTATAAATTCTCGCGCGGCACCAAGCGCTCGGAAATCATCGATCAGATGGCAGCGGCGCAGCTGAAGCTCGTGGAGCAGATCTGGGACAAGCGCGATTCTTCACTGCCGCTGCGATCCAAAGAGGAATTCGTGACGCTTGCTTCGATCGTCGAAAAAGAAACCGGCGTTGCCGATGAGCGTGCCCATGTCGCCTCGGTTTTCCTCAATCGCCTTGGCAAGGGCATGCGCCTGCAGTCGGACCCGACGATCATCTATGGGCTCTTCGGCGGCGAGGGCAAACCGGCCGACCGGCCGATCTACCAGTCCGACCTGAAGCGGGACACGCCTTATAACACCTATGTCATCAAGGGCCTGCCGCCGACGCCGATCGCCAATCCCGGCAAGGATGCGCTGGAAGCCGTCGCCAATCCCTGGAAGACGCAGGATCTCTATTTCGTCGCCGACGGCACCGGCGGCCATGTTTTCGCTGCGACACTCGAAGAGCACAATACCAACGTCAAGCGCTGGCGTAAGCTCGAGGCAGACAAGGGCTCCGACCCGAACATTGCCGTCGACGGCCAACCTGAAGAACAGCCGGCGGACAATGGTACCACTACCGTGCCGCCGAAGAAAAAGAAGATCAACTGAGAGATTTCGGAGGCTCGCATGGCTTTGCAGTCCATGACCGGTTTTGCGCGGCGCGAGGGAACGAGCGGCCGCTGGCGCTGGGCATGGGAACTGCGCTCGGTCAATGGCAAGGGCCTCGACCTGCGCCTGCGCCTGCCGCCCGGCCTCGAACGCATGGAGACTGAGGTCCGCCGCCTTGCCGGAGAGAGCTTCAGCCGCGGCAACCTGCAGGCATCGCTATCCGTCACTGCCGGTGAGAATCGTTTCGAGGCGGTGCTGAACAAGGAGGCTCTCGCCGCCGTGCTTGCCATGCGCCAGCAGCTGGGCGGCGTGATCGATCCGGCGCCGCTGAAGCTCGATACGCTGCTTCTGGTGCGCGGTATCGTCGAATTTCGCGAGGGCGAGGATAGCGAAGAGGCGCTCGCCGCGCGTGACGCCGATATCGCCGCCGGTCTGCTGGCCGCCCTTTCCGATCTGAGGGCGATGCGTGAGCAGGAAGGGGCAGCGCTTGTTCGCATTCTCCTCGATCACGTCACGACGATCGAAGGGCTGACCCGGACGATCGAGATCGATCCGTCGCGCTCCCCACAGGAGATCGCCGCGCGGCTTGCCGCACAGATCGCATTGCTGATGGACGGCATGGCCGCACTCGACCGCGAAAGGCTGCACGCCGAAGCTGCGCTGCTGGCGACCAAGGCGGACCTGCGCGAGGAAATCGATCGCCTGAAGGCGCATATCGCCGCAGCGCGCGATCTCCTGGTGAAAGGTGGCCCGGCCGGCCGCCGGCTGGACTTCCTTGCACAGGAATTTAACCGCGAATCGAATACCATCTGCTCGAAGTCGAATGCCTCGGCGGTTACCGCCGCCGGCATCGAATTGAAAGTCGTGATCGACCAGTTCCGCGAGCAGGTCCAGAATTTGGAGTAGGACATGAAACCGGCGAAAATCTCGCCCGTGCAGATCGCCCGCCGCGGTCTGATGCTTGTTATTTCGTCGCCGTCAGGCGCCGGCAAGTCCACGATCGCGCGCACGCTTCTGGAGACCGACAAGCATATCGGTCTTTCCGTCAGCGTCACGACGCGCCAGCGCCGACCGAGCGAAGTCGAGGGTGTACACTACCACTTCAAGAGCGTGCGCGAGTTCGAGCGGCTGCGCGATAGCGACGCGCTGCTCGAATGGGCCGAGGTGCATGGCAATTTCTACGGCACGCCGCGCGAGCCGGTCGAGCAGGCCATGGCGGAGGGCCGCGACATGCTCTTCGATATCGATTGGCAGGGCGCCCAGCAATTGCAGGAGAAAATGTCGGCCGATGTAGTTTCGATCTTCGTGCTGCCGCCGACCATGACCGAACTCCAGTCGCGGCTTCATCGCCGTGCCGAGGATTCCGAAGAGGTCATCCAGACGCGCCTTGCCAACAGCCGCGCCGAGATCGCCCACTGGCGAGAATACGACTATGTTATCGTAAACGATGACCTCAACACTGCCTTCGACGCGGTTCAGTCGATCGTCAAGGCCGAACGCCTGCGCCGCGACCGCCGCCATGGCATGTTCGATTTCGTCCGCGAACTGCTGGAAGAGACGCCGTCGCTCTAAAGCGCGTCGCGATCTTTTAGAGCCGCTTACCGCGCTTCAGGTCTTTTGTTTTCCGCATGTCGTCGTCGCAAAACCGTCGCACACTTTTGCGCGACGTGTTTTAGAGACTGTTTGCGAGAAGGCAGAATTCCTCGACCGATAAGGTCTCGGCCCGACGCGCGGGATCGATTCCGGCGCTGACGAGCAGTTTTTCTCCGCCAAGCGATTTCAGGCTCTGGCGCAGCATCTTGCGGCGCTGACCGAAGGCGGCCTGTGTCACCTTCTCCAGGTTGGCGACAGAGCAGGGGATGGGGTTCTCGCGGGGTGTTAGATGCACCACCGTGGAGGTCACCTTCGGCGGTGGCGTAAAGGCTTGCGGCGGCACGTCGAAGGCCATGCGCGCCTGCGTCCGCCAACCGCAGAGCACCCCGAGACGGCCATAGTGGTCGTCATCTTCGCAAGCGACGATACGCTCGCCGACTTCCTTCTGGAACATCAGCGTCAGCGATTGCCAGAATGGCGGCCAGGCTTTCGGCAGCAGCCAGTTGACCAGCAGCTGCGTACCGACATTGTAAGGCAGATTGGCAATGATCTTGACCGGGCCTTCCGGCGCCAATGTCTCGAAATCGGCTTTCAGCGCGTCGCCTTCGATCACCTCCAGCCGGCCGGGATAATGATCGGCGATTTCGGCAAGCGCCGGCAGGCAGCGCGAGTCACGCTCGATGGCGATAACCTTCTTGGCGCCGAGCGCGAGGATTGCGCGCGTCAAGCCGCCGGGACCGGGGCCGACCTCGAAGATCGTGGCATCTTCGAGTGGGCCGGCCGTGCGAGCGATCTTCTGCGTGAGATTGAGGTCGAGCAGGAAGTTCTGCCCGAGCGCTTTGCGCGCATCGAGGCCGTGACGCTGGATGACGTCGCGAAGCGGCGGCAGGCCGTCAAGTGCTGCCATCAGCGGCGGCTTTCCATGGTGCGGCCGAGCTGGGCTGCGAGCTTCAGCGCCGCAACGAGGCTCTGCTCGCGCGCCAACCCCTTGCCGGCAATGCCGAAAGCGGTGCCGTGATCCGGCGAGGTGCGCACGAAGGGAAGTCCGAGAGTGACATTGACGCTATCGTCGAAACCGAGTGTCTTGGCCGGGATCAGCGCCTGATCGTGATACATGCAGACGGCGACGTCGTATCGCGCTCGCGCCTCGTCATGAAACATCGTGTCGGCGGGCAGGGGGCCAATCGCATCGATGCCTTCGTCGCGCAAGAGCTCGATCGCCGGACGGATCATAGCTTCATCCTCCTTGCCCATCGCTCCGCCTTCGCCGGCATGCGGGTTGAGGCCGGCAACGGCAAGCCGCGGCGCCTCTATGCCGAAGCGCTGCCTCAGGTCTTGATGGGCGATCCGGCAGGTTTCCATGATGAGTTCCACGGTCAGCGCCTGCGGCACGTCCCGGACCGGAATGTGAATAGTGACAGGGATAGCCTTGAGCTTCGGGCCTGCCAACATCATCACGGGCGTCACCGGCCTGCCCGTCGCCCTGGCGGCGAGATCGGCGAGAAATTCGGTATGGCCGGGAAATCGGAAGCCGGCATCGTAAAGCACGGCCTTCGAAATTGGGTTAGTTACAACAGCAAGCGCCTCGCCGCCGATCACCAGCGAGACGGCTCTTTCGATTGCCGCAATCGTACCCTTGGCTGTTGCTTCGTGCGGCTCCCCGGCCACCACCTCGATCCCGGCCGGGACCGGCATGACGGGCATCGCATCGGCAAACATGCCGGCGGCCTCACTGGCCTTGTTTGTCTCGCGGATCGATACCGCCAGATTGAGCTGGCGGGCTCTCAATGCCAATACTTCGGGGTCGCCGATCAGGAAAAATGGCGGCAACCCGAGTTCGCGCCGGCGCAGCCAAGCCATCAGGGTGATATCCGGGCCGACGCCGGCGGGATCACCCTGACTTAGTGCAAGCGGTCGCGAAAAGGGTGTCGCCATCGTCGATCAGCGGTAGGCGATCTGCGCCTTCTTGCGCAGTTCATCCAGATATTTCTTGCTGTTTTCGTTTTCCGGCGGGCCGCTCTTGTCGGCCTTGGACTTGTCGAGGTCTTCCTGGCGGAAGACCATCTCAGCCGCCTGGTCGTCGGAAACCTGACGCTGGCTGCAAATCGCCAGATATTCGACGCCCTTTTCGGTCACGCGGGTACCGGTCGTGGTGCCCTTGGCCTGTTCGACCAGCGGCTTCCAATCCGCAGGAATTTCGGGAGCGAGCATGCGGCCGAGATCACGCACAGAAACATCGCGCATCGTCGCGGCAAAAACCTTTGCCTGATCGCAGCCCGGAAATTTCGAACGCGATGCCTCGGCCTCGCTCTTGCGCTTGCCGGTGATGGCGGCGCGCTTGGCTTCAGGAACGACGAAAATGATCTGCTGCAGCATATATTCCGTCGTCACCGGCTTTTCTTTGTTGTTCTGCATCATGCGCGAGACCAGATCGTAGTTCGACATATGCGATGCCGAACCGTAGCGCGCGTTGACGAGACGCGGCCAGCTCATCTGTACGGCGATGAAAGCCTTGAAATGGTCGACCCCGACGCCGGCGCGATCCAGAATCTGTGACATCTGCTCGACGGAAAGTTTATTGCCGTTCGAAAAGCGCGCAAAAGAGGCATCGACGTCCTGCTGCGAAACCGACATGCGGACACGAGCGATTTCCTGCCGCTTGAGCGCCTCGTCGATCAACTGCTCTTCCGCAGCCTTGGCGTCCGCTTTCGTGTGCTGCAGGCGCAGGAAGGCCTGACGCTTGGCGACATCGCCGCTGGTGATGGCGGTACCGTTCACCACGGCCTTGACTTCACTTACCGCAAGCGCCGGACCGGCAAAGCCTGCCAGCAGGCTCAGCGCTGCTCCGGCGATGAAGGTTCTTATGGCTTTCTTCGCGTCAATCATTGTTGACCTCCCGATGGCGCCGCGAGACGGGTTCGCGGCGTTCTTACCACAGTGCGAGACACGCGGAAATCGCTCCCAACATGGCGCGAAACCCCTATGCCTCAGATATCGACTGGCGGCAATGTCCTGCACAGGCTTACGGCGAAACAATGACCTGAGACCATCTTTCGCCGTCCGTCATTCGAGGGTGTTGGTGCCGATCTTGATATCGCCGAGCGTGCGGAAGGTCAGCCGCGCTCCGATCGTCCAGTCGCTTGCCGACTCGTTGCCGGGGTCCCTGGTATCGGTATAGGCGATCGTGAAGATCGTGCATTCATCCTGATAGGAGATGCCGAGCGTCCGGCGGCTGATGACGTCGTTGTTCAAATCCCAGGCGATGCCGCCAAAGATCGACCAGTAATCCTTGAACTTGATGCTGCTGTTCGACTGGATCTCGTCGTTGTCTTTGTTGAAGCCATATGCCGGCTGGGCACTGACATGGGTGTAAGTCATCTGCGTGGCGAAGGTGTCGTTGCTGTAGGCCGTGGTCAGGTCGCCGCGACGGAAATCGAAATCCTTCTCGTCGAGGCGGTAGGAGTACGTCGTGGAAACGCCGAAAGGTGTCTCGATGCCGCCGAGGCCGACATAGTCGGAGCGTGCTGTTTCGAGGCCCGAATCCGCGCCGACATTGACGAGGTCGTCGGTCGCGAACGAGTTCTGGCCGGCGATCTGATAGGACTGGCCAAAGATGCCGTGCAGCTTGTAGCCGCTGTCGAACGTACCGGTATATTGGATGCCGATATTGGCGCGGGTACCCCCTTCGACACGGTCGTAGCCCGAGAATTTGTCGCGGTCGAACAGCGAGGTGGCATCGAAGACGAAGCTCTGTGCATCCTCGTTCGGCAGCCGGCCGGCAAGCTGCTCGTCCGGACGGGCATAGATCTGCGCGATCGGCTCGAGAATATGGGTGCTGTTATCCGTCGTCATGAGGATCGGATAACGCATTTCCAGCCCGGCCGTGAACATCGAGCGGGTCGCAGAATTGCTGTCGTCGTAGCCGCCGGTGTAGCCGGTAGGGTTATCCATGTTCAGCGCGAAGGCATCGCCGCGCGCCGCCAGAAGCGGCGTGATGACAAGGCCAGTCGGCGTGACATAGGTGCGCTTCCACTGCAGTTCGGCGGTCAGGCGCGAGGTCTGCCCCCTCAGGCCGCGGAAACGGTCGAAGCCGTCGACGGTATAGAAGTCGTCGTGGGTGCGGGAAATGTTCGTGAGGTTGACGTCAGCCGAAAGTTCGCCGCCCGCAAGCGGCTGCGGCGCCACATAGTGATAGTCGAGCGAGGGATAGACAATCGCCTGCTGCTTTTCGGCGGTGTTCTTCCGGTCGGCATCCTGGATGTCGAAATAGAACGCCCGCATGTCGAAATAATTGCGCTTCCCGAGACCTGTCAGATAAACCTGGTTCGTGCGATCCGTGGCGCTCAGGCCCCGGAGTTTGTAGGTTTTCGAGAAATTGTTGTCGCTCTGCATCATGACGTCCCAGCCGAACGTCCAGCGCGGATTGATCTGGAACTCGGCCTTCGAGGCCACCATGGCGCGCTGACCGGCTTCGGCATCGCTGGTGCCTGAGGTGAAATTGTCGGGCTTCGCCTGGTCTATGCCGGCAACGCGCAGGATATGCGTGCCGTTTTCGAAGCGCTGACGGAATTCACCTTCGACGAGAAAGCCCTGCGCCGTGTAGCCGGTGGCAGTGACCGTCGCGTCCATGCTCGGCGAGATGACGTAGTAATAAGGAATCGAAAGGCCGAAGCCGAGATTCTGCGACAGGCTCATCGTCGGAAAGAGAAAGCCCGACTTGCGCTTTACCGTGTTATCGGGAACCTCGATGAATGGCACGAAAGCGATCGGATAACCGAGCAGCTCGAAGCGGGCCCGTTCCAGACGAATCGTGTGTGTCACGCCGTTCTGAATCACCCGTTTGGCCTTGACCTGCCAGAAGGGCGCGCGCTTCGGATCTTCGGCGCAGGGAAGGCAGGCCGTGTAGACGCCCTTGTTGAGGATCATCTGCGTGCCGCCGACGCGCTCGCCGCTTTCGGCGGCAATACGCGTATTGTCTGATGTCTCGATACGCAACGCGTTCAGGAACCCGTCGGCGAAATTGTCGGTCACGTCAAGGTTGTCGGCATAGATCCGGTTGCCGTCGGGGCTGACCAGCTCAATATTGCCGGTGGCCATCATCCGGCCCGTCTTCTGATTATAATCGACCTTCTGCGCGACCATCTTGTAGCCGCCATAGTTGATCTGCACGCCGCCGACCGCCGACACCAGCTGGGCGTCACGATTATACAGGAGTTCGTTGGCGGAAAGCATAAGCTTGGCGCCTTCGGGGATCTTCTTCTCGAGATTTTGTTCAGGGGTAGCAACCTGGCCGTAGGAAACCGGGACGCTGCCGAAATAGGAACATAGAGTCGCACCGGCAAGCAGGGCAACCAACTGTTTACTAAAATACTTGCGGTCGCCTGCCGCCACTAGCCGTCCTCCTGATGAAGCAGAATAGTCGCGCCCAACGCCAACGCGACGACCACCGGTATCCACGTCGCCACGAAGGGAGGCACGACTCCACTGCTTCCGAATGCTTTTACAAGCACGGTGATGACATAAAGCATGAAGCCCGCGAGGATGCCACCCAGAATCACGGAGCGGGATTGGTTGAACCGGCTAAATTTTAGGGACACTGTTGCAGCAATGAGAGTCATGGCCACCAGCAGCAACGGCTGGGACAACAGGGAGTTGAATTGCGTCTCCAGTGCCTTGGTTGAAATGCCGAAGGATTTGGCCGCCGCAATGCGATTGGAAAGGTCAAAGAAACCAATTGTTTCCGGCGCCGTCAGCCGCTCCTGGACGAAATCCTGTTTCAGATTGGTGCGAAGTTGAACCGAAGCTTTACGCACAGGGATTTCGCCAGGCTTGCGCTCGACGACGTTGTTAAGTTGCCAGTAACCATCTTCCAATTTTGCGGTGGAAGCGTCCTGTCTCAGAATGACCTGGCCGCCTGAATCAAAATGGATCAGCACGGCGTCGACCAGCTTGGTCCCGTTATCCTGGATCGTCTGAGCGCCGATGATGACGTCGTCCCGGCCGCTGATCTGGCGCAGCCACGGAATCTGCGGCGCCTTGCGCAGAACCGCGTTTTCGCCGCGCCAGTCGGATTCGACGAGGAGCGCCTGGCGCTGCCCCCAGGCGGCAAGCGGATTGAGTGCCGTCATGGTCAGCACGCCGAGCACCAGCGAGCCCACGATGAACGGGAACATGAACTGCCACACCGAAACGCCGGCCGCGCGCGTTACCACAAGTTCGTATTTGCGGTTGAGCCCGATCAGCACCGTGATGCCGACGAAGAGCGCGACGAAGGGTACTGTCTGCTGCAGGATCAGCGGCAGGCGCACGGCGGTCATCAGAACGCCGCCGCCGATCGTGTAGCCGGGCAGGCCGGACATGCGGCCCGCCGTCTCGCTGAAATCGAGGAGGAATGCGATCGCCGATACGCCGATCAGGAACCAGCCCGTCGTCACCAGGTAGCGGCGAAAGAAATAACGCGACAATGTCCCGAACATCATTGGGCGGCGCCCCCGTCGGTCCCGCTGGTGGCAGCAAGCAGTCTTTCCTGCGTCCGTCTCCAGAACGATGACATGCGATCCCTGAGGAACGAAGGCATGACCAGTCGTTTGTGCATGCCGAGGAAGACGATCGAGACGATACTGCTGACGATCGGAATTGCGTAAAGGACGCCTATATATTCTGGATCGGTATCGATCTGGTTGGCCGCGTAGAAGGCCGCCCAGCGCAGAGTGAAAGCATAGGCGAGCGCGCTGACCATGGGGTGCAGCCGCGCCTCGCGATGCGAACGCGCGTCGCCGGCGATCGCCAGTGAAAACAGCGCGAAGACCACGGGCAGGATCCAGTCTGTCAGCCGCCGATGCAATTCGGCTCGGTAGGTCTGCGGTCGGATCGTATAGTCCTTGTCGTTCGGATCGGGATTGAACAGGAACCACAGGTCGCGGTCGCTGGCTTTCAGCGTCGCCTGACCGCGATTCTCCGTCATGTCCGAGAGATCGAAGGAATAGGAATCGAAATTGATGACCGAGACGTTGCCGTCGGGTGTTTTGCGATGCACCTCGCCGTCATGCATGATCAAGGTCGTGCCCGTGTCGTCGACGGCGCCTTCCTTCGCATAATAGATCAGCTCGTAGTTCGGATCGCGCTCGTCGGCGACGAACAGGCCCTTCAGCATACGCCCGGCCATCCGCTGCGAGATCTGCACATAGAGGCCTTCGTCAAGCTTGCGGAAGGTCTTCTCCTCGATCACCGACGATAAGAGGTCGGCATAGGTTTCGGCAATCATCTGGCGCACGACGGTCTTTGCGCGCGGCTCGACTACGTTGTCGACGAAAAAGGAAAAAACGCTGATGCCGGCGGCAAGCAGCAGGATCGGGCGGATCAGGATGCTGCGCCGTGCCCCGGCCGCGTCGATGACTGTGAGCTCGGAATCATTGTTCATCGTCGTCAGCGTCTGGGTGATCGCGATAACGAGGGCAAAGGGCAGAACGACGGGAATGATCGACGGCAGAATCATCGTCGCCAGTTTGGCGAACGAACCGATCGACTGGCCGCTATCGGTGACGAGGTTGATGCGTTGCAGAACCTGAGTCGTCCATATGATCGCCAGCACGGGCAGGAGCGCCACGAGAAACATCTGGCCGACGCGCCGCAATATGTATGTCTCGAGTAGTTTCATGCCGGCCCTTGAAAGCACCTGCACGCCCAAACGGCTTGCAGGAAAATCCCTCTACGCTCTTTGTCGCGCTTTTGCGACAAGCTGGTGTCAAAAATTCATTCAAATTTCAGAATTTTTTTGGCTCTGTTGCGACTCAGTTAACGCCAGCAGCGCGGCGAAGACGACGAGCGAGGAGAGCCACCCGAGCACGACGTCGGAAAGATAATGTGCGCCGAAGGATAGGCGCATTGCCGGCGTCAGGATCGAGATCGCGACGAGGGGCGGGAACAGCGCATAGCGCAGGGATTTCGGAACGAAGAGCAGAAGGCAGAAGAGCCAGCCGGCACTCGCCGCCTCGCCGGAGACGAAAGAGCAGTTCGAAACGCACTTGCCGGCAAGCGAGCCCGCCTCGGCGAAGTGCAGCGCGCCGCCGAAAATGTCGGTCTGCACCGGCCGCGGCCGGCCCCAGTGTTCCTTGAGGATGACATTGACGAGCAAGACCGGCCCGATCAGCAGCGTGCCCAAGGCGACCTTGAGCTTGCGGGCGCGCTCGGCATTGAAGGTCGCGCCGTGCTGCTGGTAGCATTCGATGAGTTTCCACGCCATGACGATCGCCACAATGTAGGGAAGGCGAAAGAAGGCGGTACGCAACAGGTCGAAAGTTGCCGAGTCGCGATATGGAAATCCGCCGCAGATGCTGCCGGGGGCGGCAGCGGCGTCGCAATCTGCCGCCACGAAAAAAAGCCGGGAAAAAAAGATGTCTATTCCGGGAAAGGCGCGGAATGCGACAAGCAAGGCCCACCACGTCCAGAACAGCAGCATGAATGCGCCGAAAGTCGTTTTCGGCAGGCGGATTGCCAGGTGCCGCCATCGATTTTTCGAAAAAACTGTCAACGCGAATATCTACGAAACTGACGAAAACATGAGGGGTCCTGATGGACGCGGGCGACCATAACAATTGTCGCAAGCCATTGACAGACCCGCCAAAGGCGAAATTATCCGTTAGGGACGGATTTCAAAGAATCCCTGCGGAGAAGATATGTCAGCAAAGTTCGAAATTTCATTCTCAAAATCGGCTAAGCTCAATGGCGGCCTGGCGATCCTGTTGAAGACGACGGATGCCGAGAGCGCTGCGGGCGTCGAAGCGGTCGACCCGGCCGGCGTGGTCGCCAGAGCCGCGAAGATCGGCCGGTTCTCCGCGAAATCCATGAGCGCGCTCGATATCGTCGCCCCGGAAGGCTCATCTGTCGAGCGCATCGTCGTCATCGGGCTTGGCAAGGCTGCCGAACTCACTGGGCACGACTGGCTGAAGGCCGGTGGTGCTGCCGCATCGAAAATCAAGAATACCGACAAGGTCGCCGTCTTTATCGACGTCGCCGGACTTGAGACGGGTGCGCGAGTAGCCGCCGATTTCGCTCTCGGCATGCTGCTGCGCGCCTATAGCTTCGATACTTACAAGACGAAGAAGGGCGACGACGAGGAGAAGCCGGCGAAGTCGGTCAAGGTGACGATCGTCACCGCCGATCCAGGCAGCGCCAGGAAGGCGTTTTCCGAGTCCGAAGCGATCGCCGACGGCGTCAATCTTGCCCGTGATCTCGTCAATGAGCCGCCGAACGTGCTCGGTCCCGTCGAGTTCGCCTCAAAGGCGAATGATCTGGAAAAGCTCGGCGTCGAAGTGGAAATCCTGACGGAGCGGGAGATGCGCCGTCTCGGCATGGGCGCCCTTCTCGGCGTCGCCCAGGGTTCCGTGCGCCCGCCGCGGCTTGCGGTCATGCAGTGGAAGGGAGCCAAGGGCAAGGATCGCCCCATCGCCTTCATCGGCAAGGGCGTCGTCTTCGATACCGGCGGCATCTCGATCAAGCCGGCGGCCGGCATGGAAGATATGAAGGGCGACATGGGCGGTGCTGCAGCCGTTACCGGCCTCATGCATGTGCTCGCCTCGCGCAAGGCGGCCGTCAACGCCGTCGGCATCATTGGCCTGGTCGAAAACATGCCCGATGGCAACGCCCAGCGTCCTGGCGATATCGTCACCTCGATGTCCGGCCAGACGATCGAGGTGATCAATACCGATGCCGAAGGCCGCCTCGTGCTCTGCGATGCGCTGTGGTACTGCAACGACCGTTTCAAGCCGCAGTTCATGATCAATCTCGCCACGCTGACCGGCGCGATCGTCGTGGCCCTCGGAAACGTGCATGCCGGCCTGTTTTCCAACGATGACCAACTCTCCGCCCAACTGACGGCAGCCGGCCTTTCCACAAACGAGAAGCTCTGGCGCATGCCGCTCGGCAAGGACTACGACAAGCTGATCGACAGCAAGTTCGCCGACATGAAGAATACTGGCGGCCGGCAGGCCGGCTCGATCACGGCGGCGCATTTCCTCAAGCGCTTCGTGCAGGACACGCCCTGGGCGCATCTCGATATCGCCGGCACGGCGATGGGCTCGCCGCAGGACGAGATCAACCAGTCCTGGGGCTCCGGCTTCGGCGTACGCCTGCTCGACGAGCTCGTTCGCGCCCACTACGAATCCTGATGACGGACGTTCTTTTCTATCATTTGACCGAAACGAAGCTGGAAGACGCGCTCCCGCCGCTCATCGACAAAAGCGTCGAGCGCGGCTGGCGCGTCGCCGTCCAGACGCGGGAGCCTGCGCGGCGCGATGCGCTCGATCAACATCTGTGGACCTTCCGCGAAGAGAGTTTCCTGCCGCACGGCACCGACGAAAGTGATTTTGCCGAGAGCCAACCGGTGCTTTTGACGGTAACGCCTGATAATGCCAATGCGGCGACCGTGCGTTTCATTGTCGACGGCGCCGAGCCGCCGCCGGTTGCCGCCTATGAGCGCATCGTCTTCATGTTCGACGGTCACGATCAGGAGCAATTGGAGGCCGCCCGTGCCCATTGGAAGAGGCTGAAAGGCGAGGGGCATAACCTCACCTACTGGCAGCAGACACCGGAAGGGCGATGGGAGAAGAAGGCCTGACGTCGATCGTCAGGCCAAACCGGCCTCGGCCAGAACCTTGTCGATGAAATCCTTCTTTGCGCCGGTATAGGCCGCGCGGCTCTCGGCAAATTTCTGCGCAAGGTCGATTTTTAGTTCTTCGTAGGCGAAGGCCAGGGCCGGGTCGTTCTGCAGCCTGTCGCGGAAGAAAATGTTCCGCCTCCAGTTGAAGCCCTGAAATTCGACCACATGGGCAAGATGTGTTCGCGTCTCGCCCACGATGCCCCGGCCGAAGAGGTGGTCGTCTGGCACGATATCCGCACCGGCATAGTCATAGCCGATCGTTTCCATCGGCCCGATGCAGGCAAGCCCATCCTCGAACCGCCGAACGCCGACCAGGATGTCGATGATCGGCTTTGCCTTGATGCCTGGAATGGCGGTGCTGCCGAAATGCTGGATATCGAGCGCCAGAGGGCCAAGCGCTTGGCGTATCCTGGTCTCCTCCAGCAGATAGGCCTCGCGCCATTTCCCGTTGGGGTCAGAAAGCCTGACCGTCAGATGCCGGACACCCAATCCAAACGATTCATCCTGCTCCTGCTGCATGGAGGCGGCCTTCAAGTGTTGGACCACGACTTTAGCATTTAGCTGGAGCGGAGGCATCTGCCGGCAAGGGCCGATCAATCGTGAAATGCCTCGACGAATTTCCGCTTGCCGAGCATGAAGGCGTCGGCGACGTGGCGCAGCGGCGCGAGGTCGACATCCGATTTGCCGGCCTTGATGATCTCGGCGAAGCGGCGATAGAGCGAGGGATATTCCTGCTCCGGCTCGGCGAATGTCAGCGTGCCGTTGACGGAAAGCTTGGCGCCACCTTCGGCAAGGACCATCTGGCCGGCTGCCGTTTCCGCAACGATATCCCAGCTCTGCTTGCCGGTCTGGCGCCAGTCGAATTCGGCATGAACCGGCAGTCCGCCGGCATCGCGGAAGTGAATGTCGGCAGCGATCGGCGCATCGCGATTCTCAGGAAATTCGAGCACGGCCTGCGTGATGAAGGCCGGCCGCGGCAGAATATGAGTGACGATCGACAGCGCGTTGATGCCGGGATCGAAAACGCCGAGGCCGCCGGCCTGCCAGATCCATTCTTGGTTCGGATGCCAGTGGCGGACATCTTCCTTCCAGATCACGTGCACGCTGTTGATCGTCGTCGAGGCCAGAAACGCCTTGGCCGCTTCGACAGCCGGCGCATAGCGCGAATGCCAGCTGGCAAAAAGCGATGCGCCCTGCTTTGCCGCAAGCGCCTCGAGATCGGCAACTTCGCTGAGCGTCGCGCCGGGCGGCTTTTCCAGGAAAACGTGCTTGCCGGCGACGAGCGCCTTATAGGCCGCCTCGTAGCGATATTGCGGCGGCATGCAGAGCGAAACAGCATCGATCGAGGGTTCGGCATCCAGCATGGCGTCGATCGTCGTATAGCTCTTGATGCCTTCGACCGTGCCGTGGCGGCTTGCCGTTGCGACGAGCTCGAAATCCGCGTTCTTGGCGATGGAGGGAAGGTGCTGGTCGCGGACGATCTTGCCGACGCCGACGATGGCGAGGTTGATAGGGGACATGGTGTTTCGCTCGAGCCTGTTTGAAAAGTATGATTTATTGAGCCTGTTTGTAGCAGAAAGAGGCGCGCCGACAAGCTCTCCTCCTCCAATTCTATTTCATTCTACCGCATGATGGTCTGGCGAAGGAAGCTGTAACCCATCGCCGCGCGGGCGGCGCGCTCTTCGGAATTTCCGTCGCCGCCGTGTCCGCCCGAGCCGAATTCATGGAAGAGCGGCCGGTGTCCCGCCTCTTCCAGCCGCGCGGCAAAGCGGCGCGCATGCGAGGGATGCACGCGGTCGTCATTTGCGGAGCTTTCGATATAGACCGGCGGGTAGGTAACGTCGGTCGCAGGCCTGACATTGTGAAGCGGCGAATAGCCGAGCATGAAGTCCCGGTCCTCCGGCATATCAGGGTCGCCATATTCGTCCATCCAGGCTTGCCCGGCGCTGAACAGGTGGAAACGGATCATGTCGAGCACTGGGACCTGGCACCAGACGGCGCCGAAATCCTGCGGATAGCGCGTCAGCATCACGCCGGTCAGCAGGCCGCCATTGCTGCCGCCCTGGCAAGCGATCCGTGACGGTACGGTGTAGCCCCGGGCGACGAGATCGCGGGCGATGGCGACGAAATCGGCAAAGGCCTTGTCTCGTCCCTGCCGCTTGGCGCTGCGGTACCAGTCGGGGCCGAATTCGCCGCCGCCGCGAATATAGGCTTGCACATAGGCGCCGCCTTGTTCGAGCCAGCGTCCCGTCACGCCGGAATAGTTCGGCGACAGCGAGACATCGAAGCCGCCATAGCCGTAAAGCAGTACCGGCAGCGCGCCCTTGGTCCAGTCTTTCGGCAGGACCAGCCGGTAGGGGACCTTCGTCCCGTCCTCGGAAACAGCCTCCAGCAGTTCGGAAGACATGCCGGTCGCATCGAAATAGCTCGGCGCTACCGTGACGAAAATCGGCCCGGCCTCTCTGCTGCGATCCGATAGCTCGAGACGGTAGCAGGCCGGAGGCTGCAGGAAGCCCTGACCAATCACGTAGAGCGTATCGTCGCCAAGGTGCAGATCCGCATGGACCGTCCTGACATGAACCGTCTGCATGTCGGCGGGCAGGGCGATCTCGCGCTGTTCGGCATCGGGTATGGTCAGGTCTAAAACAAAGAGGCGCGGCCGCAGCCGATCGGAGATGATGAAGACGCACCACTCACGCATCAGCATCATCTGCGAGACGGACTGGCCCTCGGCAGGCTGAAACAGGATCCGCTCCGGCTTGAGCAACGGCGTCTCGGAGGTGGGGTCGAAGCGTTGCAGCACGAGGCTGCCTGTGGGAACGCGCTCGTCGGTCTTTGCACGCCAAAGGCAATGGTTGTGATTGAACTGAAAATCGGCCTCTTCGGGAAGGTCGATGCGCCGCCGGGTTCCGTCATCTGCGATGAGGAACGCGCTCGCAACGCCGATCTCATGGGCGGCGCCGAAAATGCTGATCAGACCGGCAGGCGACGAAGCCCCGAATAGGGCTGGATCGATGATCAGATTGAAGCCGTAAACGTCCTCGTCCGCGGCTTCAAAAATGATGTCGGCATCTTCCGGCCGCTGGCCGCGCTTCAATCGACGCCCGACGCGCGGCCAGCCTGAACGGGTCGCCGAGAAACGATCGATTGAGCCGAAATAGCAGATCTCGTCGCGGCTCAGCCAATTGGCGTGCGATCGTACGGCGGGCAGGTCGAAGCCGCCCTCCACGATCTGCTTGCTCTCAGCGTCGAATTCGAGCAGGCGGACAAGGTCCGAGCCGCCATCCGAAAGGCTGAGCAGCACCCGCGTCGGTTCCCAGGCGCAAGTTACAACTCCACGCCAGCTCCAGCGCTTGCCTTCACTTGCGCAGAAGGCGTCGAGATCGAACACCGGCTCCCAATCCGCATCCGGCAAGGGGTTCTGCCCGGCCGGCAGACGGAACCAGACGCCGAGCGGGTTGTCCGCGGTCTGACGGAAATCGAACAGCCAACCGCCCCGGCGCGCCGGGACGATAAGTCTGTCCTGCCGCTCGATCAGCGCCTTAATCGCATCGCGATCCACGATGAACTCGGGAGTTCTGAGGGCCGTATCGGAGAGCGCGTTGCGTTCGTCGATGAACCGACGGGTGCGAGGATCATCGTCCGTTTCGAGATGAAGATTCATGTCCGACCTGCCTGGCTTCGTTGATGTGACACAGGTAGGCAGCCATCCCGGGCTTGGCAACCCGCCTTTAGCGGGTCGTCACGAAATCGGCCGAGGCGACGAGATTGCTCGGAGCCTGCGTCTTCCTGAATTTCAGCGTCACGACCTTGTAGCCTTCGCCTTCGAGTTTCGAAAGCAGCGTCGGCAGCATCGTTGCGGTGCGCTTGTGGATGTCGTGCATCAGGATGATGCCGCGGCCGCGCTTGTGCAGCAGGTTCATGGTCCGCTGCGTCACGGAGGACGGCGTCGTGGTGAAATAGTCCTTGCTGTCGATGTCGACATCCATGACCACCATGTCGCGCATGGCGATTGCGGCGCGCAGTCTGTGGCTATCGGCAAGATAGGGGAAGCGGAAGAAGGCGACATCCGTTCCGGCCGCTCTGGTCACCGCCATTTCGCCCTTCGTCACCTCGGCCATCGCTGCGTCGAAGCTCAGCGCACTCAGGTTGGCGTGCCGGTACGTGTGGCTTCCGATAGCGTTGCCGTCCATCGCCACCTTGCGGGCGAGCGCCGGGTGCAACTCGGCCATCTGGCCGACCATCATGAAGGCGCCCTTGACGCCGAACTGGTCGAGGATCGCCAGCACCTTGTCCGTCCGGCCGGGGATCGGGCCGTCGTCGAAGCTCAGAATCACTTCCTTGTCACTCAGTTTGATATCGGCGAGCGAGGAGACCTCCAGCGTCCGTCCGGCCAGGTGATGCGGTCCGGCAAGAAGCGGCGCTGCGGCATCGCCATCGCTCTTGTCGGCTGGCTTGCGTCCTTCAGGCGCAATCACCGAGGATGTCTTGATCGATGTGTCAGGAGCTTGTCTGGTCGTGCTGCAGGCGGTGAGGGCGGCCGTCAGGGCGATGCAGGACAGAACGAGGAAACGGTGCATGAAAGGGCTCAACAAATCAGTAATGAATGTTGAGGCAACCTTTCGAATTATGGTTAACGATCGGTTGAGATTGGCAGGAATTGCGCCGAAAAATGGCTGTTCGCCGCGTTTCCTCGATGTGTGTGGCTATCCTGCCATTGCTTCTTCGTATTCGGCCGACAGCATCAGCCAATCTTCCTCGGCGGCGGCGAGTTTTGCCGCGGCCTCGCCGCGCTGCTTTGCCTTCTCCGCCGCCTTGGCTGGCGTCTTTTCATAGAGAACCGGATCTGCAAGTTCCGTATCAAGCACCTGAATCTGTTTCTCCAGCTTTGCCGTCAAGGATTCGATTTCATTGATCTTTTTCCTGAGCGGCGTCAGCGAAGCGCGTTTTTCCGCATTGAGCTTGCGCTGGTCGGCCTTCGAGGTCGTGTCGTCGGCGGCTTGCGGCTTCTCGTCTTTCTTTCTGCCGGAGCTGACGATCAGGTCGCGATATTCGTTCATGTCGCCTTCGAAGGTGGTGACGGTGCCGCCGTTGACGAGCCAGAGGCGGTCGACCGTCGCCTCGATCAGATGGCGATCGTGCGAGATCAGAATGACGGCGCCGTCGTAATCGTTCAGCGCCTCGATCAGCGCCCTGCGGCTGTCGATGTCGAGATGGTTGGTCGGTTCGTCGAGGATGAGCAGGTTCGGCGCATGGAAGGCGGCGAGCCCCATCAGCAGGCGGGCCTTTTCGCCGCCGGAAAGATCCTTGGCGGCCGTTGCCATCTTCTCGGTCGCCAGCCCCATCTGCGCGACGCGGGCACGCACCTTGGCCTCCGGCTCGGCGGGCATCAGCCGGCGCACATGCTCCACCGCCGACTGTTCGGGAATGAGGTCGTCGAGCTGGTGCTGGGCGAAAAAGCCGATCTTCAGGCCCGGAGCGAGCTTGACCTCACCGCTCTCCGGCGCAAGCCGGCCGGAAATGAATTTGGCGAAGGTCGACTTGCCGTTGCCGTTCGAGCCGAGCAGGGCGATGCGGTCGTCATTGTCGATGCGCAGGCTGAGGTTCTTCAGGATCGGCTTGCCGGGCTGATAGCCGACGGCGCCGCCCTGGATTACGACGATCGGCGAGGCCGGCTGCTTCTCCGGCTCGGGGAAGGTGATCGGCTGCACGTGGTCCTCGATGACAGCCGCGACCGTTCCCATGCGCTCCAGTGCCTTGACGCGGGACTGAGCCTGCCTTGCCTTGGAAGCCTTGGCCTTGAAGCGATCGATGAAGCTCTGCAGATGTTTGCGCGCCGCCTCGTTCTTCGCCTTGGCCTTCGTCTGCAGCTCGTCGGCTTCAGCCTTCTGCCGCTCGAACTGGTCGTAATTGCCGCGGTAGAAGGTGAGCTTCTTCTGGTCGAGATGGACGATGGAATTGACCGCGTTGTTCAACAGATCGCGGTCGTGGCTGATGATGATGACCGTATGCGGATAGCGGCGGATATAATCCTCCAGCCACATCGTGCCTTCGAGGTCGAGATAGTTGGTCGGCTCGTCGAGCAGAAGCAGGTCTGGTTCGGCAAACAACACGGCAGCAAGGGCGACGCGCATGCGCCAGCCGCCCGAGAAGGAGGAGGCGGGGCGGGCTTGCGCCGCCTGGTCAAAGCCGAGGCCGGCGAGAATGCTTGCCGCGCGTGCTTCGGCCGAATGTGCGTCGATATCGACGAGGCGCATCTGGATTTCGGCGATGCGGTGCGGATCGCTTGCGGTTTCTGCTTCGGAGAGCAGCGCAGCGCGCTCCTTGTCCGCAGCAAGCACGATCTCGATCAGGGAATCCTCGGTCCCCGGCGCTTCCTGTGCCACCTGGCCGATGCGCGCGCCCTTCGGGATCGACACCGATCCGCTCTCCGCGCTGAGATCGCCTGTTATGACGCGAAACAGCGTCGACTTACCGGCGCCGTTGCGCCCGACGAGCCCCGCCTTCGTGCCCGAAGGCAGCGAGACGCTGGCATAGTCGAGAAGCAGGCGCCCGGCGATGCGGGCGGAGATGTCGGTAATCGTGATCATGGCCGGCGTTTTGGCCGAAAGCGCCGGCCAAGGCAAGAGCGCATGCTTGTCCCGCGGTAGGCCAAGCTCGTCTGGGGCTCAGCGGCCGAAAGCCTGCACCGGCTGGCGAGGATTGGACTGAGCGGCGAGAAGCGCCACGCGGGCGTTGGCCTGCAATTGTCCCGGTGTTGCCGCGTCGGCGCTGAGCGCCACGCCGGCCGAAATAGTCAACCTGCCGGGATCGGCACCGTCCGAAGTCGCAAAGACCAGATTGTCCTCGACGGACGCGCGCAGGCGCTCGGCGATCGCAATCGCATCCTGCATGCCGACGTTGGAAAACAACAGCGCGAATTCGTCGCCCTCGGTACGGGCAACGAAGTCGTTCTTCTTGATGCATTTGCGGAAGAGACCGGCGAGTTTCTTCAGGAGTTTGTTGCCGGCCTGTGTACCGTATTTGCCGTTGAGTTCGGTGAAATTGTCGATATCGACCATGATCAGCGCGCTGCCGGCCGCACCTTCTTCGCGCTCGTAGAGATCGGCCACCGTCTGGTTCAGCGCGATGCGGTTCGGAAGTCCGGTGAGCTTGTCGGTGACACCAGCCGCTTGCATGGCCGAAAAACCGCGCTCCAGCGTTTCCAGCGTCTTGATGTCTTCCTGCAGTTTAGCGCTGATTTCCATCTCCGCCGAAAGGACGGTTGCGAGCGAAGCCGTGAGATAATCGACCTCACTGATGAAGGCGGCAAGGCTCTGGTCTTCATGTCCGGAGACGGATTTCAGGATCGTGCCGCAGGCGCGTGCAAAGGCGTTCTTGTGCTTGAGACCTTCAGCAAGTCTCTCCGCAACATCGCGCAACATCCGGCTCGCCTCGTTCCTTGATGTCTCACCCGCCAGTCCACAATGGCCGACGAGGCGGTATTTCAGCCCGAGTTCGTCGAGCATCGCCTGTTGCGGCTGAGGTCCAAGCGCGGCGATATCCTGGGCAAGGCCCGGATTGAGCCCGATGATTGCTTCGTGGAAGAGTTCGTAGTTGCGTGGCAGTGCGGCAACGTTCAACCGCGCCATGTGCTGGGCGATCTTCTGGATATCCGTCATCGCAGCCCGGCGTGCGGCCTCGTTCGGTACCAGTGCGTTTGCGCTTGCATTCGGCATGACGATCCCTCGCGGCCCGATCTCATCTCTCATATTCCGCTATGACCGCAAGCCTTTAAAAGACGCTGAATTTTCAACGCAAAACGCTGGATCGGCGGGAGAACCGGCAAAGGCGGTTAATGCCGTCTTGATGGCCAGAACATGATGCCGAAGTGTGAGCGGTTTTCGGACGGCATCATGCTCCATTTTTTAGTTTAGAACTGGCCTCACATCCACTCGCGGCCCTCGCTGCGCAGGAAGTAGATGAGATCCAGCTGGAGGCTCGGCTTGCCGAGCGCCGTCAGCGTCATATGGCACTGGCCGCGATGGTGGGTCTGATGGTTGAAGAGATGCGCGAGCGCGCCTGACAGCGGCTGGGTGATCTCGATCGGCTGTGTCACCGCCACGTAGGTGAAGTTTCCGGCAAGGGTTGTCTCGTCGAGCAGGCCCGTCCAGGCGATGATACGCTCGTCCTCGGTTCTGCGCGCCGCGGCAAGCATATCCAACTCTTCATAGAGAACGGCATCGAGCGTCGCCGGCGCTTCGCCGGTACCGGTGAAGCGCTTCATCCATATGCGGTCGGCGACGAGCAGATGATTGAGCGTGCGATGCAGCGAGCCGAAGAAGGCGCCATGGTCGCTGCGGAATTCCGCGTCGCTGAGTTCGGCAGCGGCCGCATAGACCCGGGCGTTGGCCCAGCGGTTATAGGCTGCGAACATCCTGTAATGTCTGAGCATCCGGTCCCCCTTGTCGTCGCTCCATTCTAGCCCGAGTTCCCCGCAAATCGCAGTGATGTGCCCATGAAATTTCCTGATTTGATCGCCTGCAGTTTCTGTCGTGGAATGGATGAAGCTTCGATCTCGAAAGGACTGTCATGACCAGAGCCCTCTATTCCCTATGCGGCGCAGACGAGCGGCGCTTCTTTTCACCGCATTGCTGGAAGGCCGTGATGGCGCTGGCGCATAAGGGACTCGATTTCGAGGAGATTCCGACCACCTACGCCCGCATCCGAGCGATCGGCGGCGGCGTCTCCCCGACCGTGCCCGTCCTCGACGACAATGGCCGGCTGATCTCCGACAGTTTCGCGATCGCCCTCTATCTGGAGGAGGCCTATCCCGAGCGGCAGTCATTGTTCAACGGCGAGGGCGGCAAGGCGCTGTCGCGCATGGTGGAAGGTTATTCGCAGATGATCATCCACCCGGCGATCATGCGGATCGCCCTTCTCGACGTCCATGCGATCCTCGACGAGGGAGACAAGGCTTACTTCCGCGAAAGCCGTGAGATCCGCCTCGGCAAGCCGCTGGAGGTCTTTGCCGCCGACAGCGAGGCGGAGAAGGCTGCCTTCGGCGCCAAGCTGAAGCCGCTCCGGCATATGCTGAAGTTTCAGCCCTTCATCGGCGGGCAGACACCGCTCTTTGCCGACTACATCGTCTTCGGCGCGCTGCAGTGGCTGCGGGTGTCCGCGGGCCTCGCCATGCTGGCTGCCGACGATCCCGTCATCGCCTGGTTCGAACGCTGCCTCGATCTTCACCAAAGCCGCGGCCGGACTGTGACAGCGGCGTGAAATTGCCGCCGGCCTCTTGTTTTCGGGCGTTGGGGCGGGTAAAGACCGCCCACTTTTCCCGAGAAAACAGAGGATTTGACTATGGCGATTGAACGCACCTTCTCGATGATCAAGCCGGATGCAACCAAGCGCAACCTGACGGGCGCCATCACCAAGATGCTCGAAGATGCCGGCCTGCGCGTCGTCGCCTCCAAGCGCGTCTGGATGAGCCGTCGCGAAGCCGAAGGCTTCTACGCCGTTCACAAGGACCGTCCCTTCTTTGGCGAACTCGTCGAAGGCATGACCTCCGGCCCGACCGTCGTCCAGGTTCTGGAAGGCGAAGGCGCCATCCTCAAGAACCGCGAGATCATGGGCGCGACCAACCCGGCAAACGCTGACGAAGGCACGATCCGCAAGGTTCACGCTCTGTCGATCGGCGAAAATTCCGTTCACGGCTCGGATGCTCCTGAAACGGCTGCCCAGGAAATCAAGTACTGGTTCTCCGACACCGAAATCGTCGGCTGAAGCCACGCTCGGCATTCGCCGATAATGCCTTGAATTGACTCTCGAAAGCCGGGGCTACGCTCCGGCTTTTTCTATCGTTGTCATTTCTACACAGGGCATTTGTCGGTGTTCGAGAAATCGACGCTACCGTCGGGCTTGAAGACCTCAGGGTTCTTGTCATAAAGCGCACCAACGACGAGCGGCTTGCTCGGCAGCACGGTCTGGTCCAGGTCGGATCGGAACTGCGTCTTCAGTTCCTGCAGCACCTTGCCGTCCTTGTCGACCAGCCGGACGCCGACGGAGTAGGGACGGTCCTTGCGCACGCAGTGCAGGTTTTCGCTTTGCAGCGCGATCTTGTCGTCGATCGGATAGATTTTCTGGTTCAGCACCAGAGGATCGCCGCCTTGAGGGTTTTCGAATTCGGCGATGATGACCGACCCGTCGGGGATCGGGCCTGTTTTCTTCAGCGTCAGCAGATAGGTGGCGCTCGCCACGCGATAGTTGAAGACGAAGAGATGGCCGGTGACCTCGACCAGGTTTTCGGCCTGACGCTGGCAGGCGGACAGCAGAAGGCCTGTTGCTGCCGCCGCTACGATCAGATGTTTCCTCATGGCGTCTCCTCCTTCTTGCGGCGATAGTGCCGGTTCGCCTTGGCGCGGTTGCCGCAGATCGCCATGTCGCACCAGGCGCGGCTCCTGTTCTTGCTGCGATCGATGAACAGCCAGCCGCAATTGCCGCAGATCTTCATGCGCTCCGGATCAGGCATAGCGATCAGCCGGAGCACCGAATGGGCCGTCGCCGCGGCCAGGCTGCCGGGGCTTGCATGACGCAACGTCGTCGCCAGTGCCTCTAGCAATCCGGCCAGCAATCGGTCGTCGCCGCCATCAAGTATACGCTTGCGGAAATAGAGGTCGATTGCTTCTCGCAGGGCGATAAAATCTACCTCATGTTCGGCGGCTACCGGCGCGACATTGCCGAAGAGGGCGCGTTCGGCGCAGAATTCGGCGGCGGCGCTGGGAAAGCTGCGCATCTGGTCCCGGACCGCGAAACGGTCGATCCGCCGCTTGGCGTCGTGGCGCAGAACGACGCTGTTGGCGACATCGAGCGCCAGCGCGCCACCCGCAAAGCGGTGAGGGGTCCAAGAAAAGCTCATGCTGAAAATATAACTGGCTAAACGCATTTTACTAGTTATATTTTCAACGATCCGGAGTGTCTGGAATGGCCTATCTCTTGCAGCAGCTGGCGAATGCTGTTCCGCTCGCCGCTCTCTATGCCGCGCTCGCCTTCGGCTATGCGGTGGCCTTCGGCGTGACGAAACGAGCCGACATCACCTATGGGGCGATCTTCGCTTTCTCCGGCCAGATCCTGCTGCTCTTTACCGAACTCGCCTATGTCAGGTTCTGGCTGGTGTTGCCGGCGGCTCTCGCCGTCGGCGCCTGCGCCTCGATCGTTTATTCGCTGGGGGCGGGCATATGGATCGGCCGCTCGATCATGATGCCGCTGGTCAAGAAGTCACCGAACACGGTCATCGTCGCCGCCCTCGGCATGATGATCGTGCTGATGGAGACGGCGCGCCTTGCCGCCGATACCCGGGCCATCTGGCTGCCGCCGTTCCTGAACGACGTAGTGGTCTTCTGGAGCGACGGCCCGTTCAAGGTGACACTCACCCATATCCAGCTGATCGATACGGCGCTGATGTGCGCCATCGTCGCGATCGGCGCGCTGATCCTGAGGCGCACGGCCTGGGGCCGCATCTGGCGCGCCGTCACCGATGATCCGCTCGCCGCCGAGCTCTGCGGCACCAGTTCCAATCGCGTCTTTCTCGTCGCTTATGCGGCAGCTAGCCTCGTCGCCACGATCTGCGGCATCCTCGCGACCTTCTATTACGGCTCGATGGATTTCGGCGCCGGCCTGATGTTCGGGCTGAAGGTGCTGCTGATCGCCGCTGTCGGCGGCTATTCCGATCCGCTGCGTTCGGCGGGTGGCGCCGCCGGCCTTGCCGTCGTCGAAACGCTGTGGGGCGCCTACGGACCCTTCATATGGCGGGATCTCGTTATCTTCTCGCTGCTCGTGCTACTGCTGGTCATGAGCCGCCGTGAGCGTGTGGTTCTTTAGCTTACTTCCATTTGTCGCGCGCCGCGTCGTCGGCGTCTCTCGCCGCGACCCAGTCGCCGGCGGCGCCGTCCTTGCCGTGCTCCTTCTTCCAGAAGGGAGCCGCAGTCTTCAGGAAATCCATGACGAAATTGGCGCCATCGAACGCCGCCTGCCGGTGCGGCGCGGCCGCGATGACGAGCACGATGTTGTCGCCGGCTGCGATCTTCCCGTAGCGATGGATGGCGGTCAGACCGAGAAGGCCAAAGCGCTCGATGGCGAGTTCGCCGATACGGGTCATCTCGGCTTCGGCCATGCCGGGATAATGCTCGAGTTCGAGGGCTGCAAGCGTGCCACCCTCATCGCGGCAGAGGCCGGTGAAGGTGACGATGGCGCCGATGCCGGGCTTGCCCTTGGAGAGCAGGTCGACCTCGGCCTGCAGGTCGAAGTCTTCGCGCTGGACGCGAATGGTGGGGGTGATGGTCATGATAACATCGCCAATTGTTTTGATGCCGTGGCGGAGGCTATAGCGAGGGCGTGCCCTGCTACCTCCCCTCTGCCCTGCCGGACATATCCCCCACAAGGAGGGAGATTACGGGCGGCTTGACCACCGCGCCCATCTACAGCTTTGCCGGGCTGCGTGGTTGATTGGTTGGGGAGGTTCGTGCTTCCAGCCAATCTCCCCCCTTGTGGGGGAGATGTCCGGCAGGACAGAGGGGGGTAGCGACACAGCACCACCATCACTGTCTCATCCCCCCGTCATCGGCGGAAATATCCCGATCTCCCGTGCAGCGCCAATCGGCTCGTCATGCTCGACATGCTCCATGTCGAGCGCTACGCGGATCACCTCGGGATATTGAAGCGCCGTCTCATATTCTTCGCCCAGCGTCTTCAAATGATTCAGGAGATCGGCGACGGTGATGACGGAGGAGGGGAGGTCGATCTCCTCCTCGCCCTTGCCGATGCGCTCTCGCACCCATGCGAAATAGACAAGCCGCGTCATTCTTCGTCATCCACGATATGTTTCAGCCCGGCGCGGAAATAATCGTAGCCGGTATAGATGGTCAGCAGTGCCGCGATCCACAGGAGCGCGATGCCGGTCTGCGTCGTATAGGGGAAAATCTCGTCACCAGCGGGGCCGGCAAGCAGGAAGGCGATGGCGACGAGTTGTAGCGTCGTCTTCCACTTAGCGATCCGCGTCACCGGCACGCTGACCTTCAGCGCCGCCAGATATTCGCGCAGGCCCGAAACCAGGATTTCGCGGCAGAGAATGATGATCGCCGCCCAGATCGACCAGCCGGCGATGGTCTGATCGGCCGCAACAAGCAGCAGGATCGAGGCGACCAGCAGCTTGTCGGCAATCGGATCGAGCATGCGGCCGATATTCGAGGTCTGGTTCCAGATGCGCGCGAGATAGCCGTCGAGGAAATCGGTGATCGAGGCGATGATGAAGATCCACAGCGCCACCCAGCGCGCCGTATTGCTGATCGACAGCCTGCCCTCGACGAAGAAGCAGAGAACGATCAGCGGCACGGCGAGGATGCGGCCGTAGGTCAGAAGGTTGGGAATGCTGTACGCACGCGATGCCATGGGATCATTCTCTGAATTGATGCGTGGGTAGATGACGGCTTTGGCTGCGGACCGTCAACATTCTTTCTGTCTTTTCGCGGCCTTTGCGTGGAATTTGCGACGGACGCCGGTTATTTCGCGGCGTCGTCGTGGAAATGGTTATAGACCTGCCTGGCGACGGCTTCCGATATGCCTTCCACCGTCATCAGGTCGGACAGGGCGGCACGCGAAACCGCCTTCGCCGTGCCGAAATGCTGGAGCAGCGCGCGTTTGCGTGATGGGCCGATGCCGCCGATCTCATCGAGCGGGTTCTTGACCATTTCCTTCTTTCGCCGCGCCCGGTGCGAGCCGATCGCGAAACGGTGCGCCTCGTCGCGCATGCGCTGGATGAAGTAGAGCACCGGATCGCGCGGCGGCAGCGTGAAGCTCTCGCGTCCCGGCGGGAAGAAGCGCTCGCGCCCGGCATCGCGGTCCACGCCCTTTGCGATGCCGATCGCGGTCACGCTGTCGGTGATGCCGAGCTCGGCGAGGATCGCGCGCACCGCGGTCATCTGCCCCTGGCCGCCGTCGATGAGGATGACGTCGGGCCAGGCGGGGAAGGGCATGTCGGCTGCGTCGGAAGCGGCGGGCTGCGCCGTCCGGTCGGGAATGCCTTCCTCCTTGATCAGTCGCGAGAACCGCCGCGTCATGACTTCCTTCATCATGCCGAAGTCGTCGCCGGGCGTGATGTCGGTCGATTTGATGTTGAACTTTCGGTACTGGTTTTTCACGAAGCCTTCCGGCCCCGCCACCACCATGCCGCCGACGGCATTGGTGCCCATGATATGAGAGTTGTCGTAGATCTCGATGCGCTGCGGCGCATAGGCAAGTCCGAAGGTTTCCTTGAAGCCTTCGAGCAGACGTGACTGCGACGCCGTCTCGGCAAGCTTTCGTCCATGCGCTTCGCGCGCATTGCCGACGACGTGCTCGACGAGATCGCGCTTCTCGCCGCGCTGCGGTACGAGGATGGAAACCTTGTGGCCGGCCTTTTCGCTGAGCGCTGCGGCGAGCAGTTCCAGCTCCTCGACCGTCTCCGACAGCATGATCTGCTTCGGCACGGGCTTGTCGTCGTAGAACTGCGCGAGGAAGGCATTCAACACTTCGGCGCTTGATAGTTGCGGGTCGGCCTTCGGGAAATAGGCGCGGTTGCCCCAGTTCTGACCCGTGCGGAAGAAGAAGACCTGGATGCAGGAGACGCCGCCTTCGTGATGGATGGCGAAAACGTCAGCCTCCTCGACGCCGGCCGGATTGATGCCCTGGTGGCTCTGGACGTGGGAAAGTGCCGCCAGGCGATCACGATAGATCGCTGCCCGTTCGAAATCGAGATCCTCTGCCGCCTGGTTCATGGCTTCGGCCATATGCGCCTTCACCTTCTGGCTCTTGCCGGACAGGAAGTCCTTCGCCTCCTGAACCAGTTCGCCGTAACCCTCGTCGCTGACCTCGTGCGTGCAAGGCCCGGAACAACGCTTGATCTGGTAAAGCAGGCAGGGGCGGGTGCGCGTTTCGAAGACGCTGTCAGTGCAGGTGCGGATCAGAAAGGCGCGCTGCAGTGAATTGATCGTGCGCCCGACCGCGCCGGCCGAAGCGAATGGTCCGAAATAATCGCCCTTTCGCGCCCTAGCACCGCGATGCTTGAAAATGGCGGGCGCCCGGTGATCCCCAGTAATGAGGATATAGGGAAACGATTTGTCGTCGCGCAGCAGCACGTTAAAGCGCGGCCGTAAGCGCTTGATCAGATTCGCTTCCAGAAGCAGCGCCTCGGTTTCCGTGCGAGTCGTCACGAATTCCATGTTCGCCGTCTGGCGCACCATCTGGGCGATGCGGTTGGAATGCACGCGGCCGACGGCGTAATTGCCGACGCGCTTCTTCAGGCTGCGCGCCTTGCCGACATAGAGCACGTCGCCCTCGGCATTGAACATGCGGTAGACGCCGGGGCTGTTCGGCAGCCGCTTGACGAATTCGCCGATCAGTTCGGCGCCGACGAGCCCGGTCTCGTTGAGACTGCCCGCGTTCCAGTCGACCACAGCCGCAGGGGGCGAGACGGAAACGTCGCCTTCCACCTCGATATCGTCTTCGCTCTCATCCGTATCGTCGTAGAGAACGCCGCCATCCGGCAGCTTTCGTCCGTTCATTCCGTAATCTCCGCCACATCGGGCGTTTGCCAGGCAAGGTGCTGGCCGCCATCGAGGGCAATCATCTGGCCGGTGATCGAGGGCGTGTCGTAAAGGAAGCGAATCGTTTGTCCGAATTCCTCCAGTGCCGGCCCTCGCTGCAAGATAAGGGCTGAAACCTGCGCTTGGAAGTCCTCCTGCGCCTGCCGCTCGCTCGGGATCGAGGGGCCGGGTCCGATGGCATTGACGCGGATGTGCGGCGCCAATGCCTGGGCAAGCGTTTGCGTCGCCGTCCACAGCGCGGACTTGGAGAGCGTATAGGAATAGAAGCTGGGCCTCAGCGCCCAGACCCGCTGATCGATGATGTTGACGATCAACCCTGCTGCCTCAGGGGGCATCTGCTGCGCGAAGGCTGCCGCAAGAATGGAAGGTGCACGCACATGCAGGTCGAAGTGCAGCGCCCATGTGGCGGCGTTGAAATTACGCGCGGAATCATGCTGGAAGACCGACGCATTGTTGACGAGCAGATCGAGCGGCCCGAGCGCTTCAGAGGCCTTCGCGACCAGCTCCGTAGTTTCGCCGATATCGGTAAGGTCGGCCTGCAACGCGACCGCCCGATATCCGTTTCGCCGCAATTCCGTCACCAGTTCCTCGGCTTCGCCAAGGGAGCCGTTCGCATGGATCGCGACGGAAAAGCCATTTGCAGCAAGGTCTTCGGCGATTGCCCGGCCTATTCTTTTGGCAGCCCCCGTTACGAGAGCCGAGCGAAGTCTTTTGTGGTTCAAAATCTTGCTTTCCGATGCCGCGAGTCTGTTTGCAGACTATATAGGCGCGGGTGGAGATTATATAAATAGGCCCCTGCCGTTGCGCCGGCGAGCTAGATATTCTATGTATTATTTAAGAATGCGATTTCTTAAAATAAGTATTTGCAAATTAACTCTTAAGTAGGGTTAATGAATCGTATGTTGCGCGCAAGCAACATCGAATTTCAGCCATGCGGCAGCCACAATGATATCACAATTTGGCTCTTTCAAATCCGCATTTCAGTTCCAATTTCAGTCTCGATCCGGAAGGGACATCTGGCAATTTTCCCGCCAATGCTTCGCTGAGAGACAGATGATAAGCGGCGCGGGACTGAAAGGAGAAAAGTATGCGTGTACTCATTGCTGGCCTCATGGCCTCCGCTTTTGCGATTGCGGGCGTTTCGGTAGCTCAGGCGGCTGACGCCGTTGATCAGGTTCCGGAAGCACCGGTCGCCCAGGACGCCCCGGTCAAGCCGGCCGGTAGCTGGGAGGGCTTCTATCTCGGCGGCGCCGGCACCTATAACATGGGTAACTTCGGTTCCGATCGTCACACCTACGGTTTCGGCGGCCAGGTTTTCACCGGCTACAACTGGCAGCAGGGCCAGATCGTTTACGGCGTTGAATCCGACCTCGGCTACAGCGGCGACGACGTCTCCTCGGGCGGCGTAAAGAACAAGTATGGCTGGAACGGCTCCGTCCGTGGTCGCGTCGGGTACGACATGAACCCCTTCCTGCTCTACGGCACCGCTGGTCTTGCCCTCGGCAACGTCAAGGTTTCCGACGACACTTCGTCTGAAAGCAAGACGGCCTACGGCTATACGGTCGGCGCCGGCGTCGAAGCCTTCGTGACCAACAACATCACGACGCGCCTGGAATATCGCTACACCGACTACCAGAGCAAGGACTACAACCTCGACTCCGGCAGCTTCTCTCGCGGTTACGACGAGAACAGCGTCAAGCTCGGTATCGGCGTCAAGTTCTAAGCCGACTGGCCATGCAAATATAAAGAAGCCGGGCACTTTGCCCGGCTTTTTGCTGTTCGCTCGTCGTTTGCATGCATTTGATCCCGGTCTTCGCATTAGGCGCTGGCTTTGAGCTCGCGATGGGCGGGGAATTTCTTTTCGAACTGTGCCAGCCAGTCGATCAGTGGCGCATGATCGGCTTCCCACTGGTCTTTGAAGCGCAGGTCGAGATAGTCGAGCGTGGCGGCGAGTGCGAAATGTCCGCCGTTCAGTCTCTTGCCGAGCTTTGGCGGCTTGGCGCCGAGATGGGCGAGCCCCGCCGTCGCCTTCTTCCATTGCCGGTCAATCCAGGGCTGATGAACCTTCTCCTCGTCACGGAAGCGGCGCTCGTAGACGATCGCCAGCAGGCAGTCGCAAATGCCGTCGCAGAGCGCTTCGAGGACTTCCGCATCGGTGCGCTTGCTCTTCTTGGAGGGGTAAAGCCCGCCTTTCGTCAGCCGGTCGAAATAATGCATGATCGCGACGCTGTCGAATATCGAGGTCCCGTCATCGGTCAGAAGCGTCGGGATCTTGCCGAGCGGGTTGTTGTCCACCAAGATCGCCGGTCCGGTGTTGGTATCGACCCGAATGGTGTTCAACTCGAGGCCCAGGGAATGCGCGGCCATCCGCACCTTGCTGGAATAGGGCGAGGCGGGGGAGCAGAGGAGCTTCATGGGACACCTGACTGGGTTGTGAACCTGCGCCGCGGACTATTCCCGATGCCGCTTGCCCGGTCAATCGTCCTTGACGGTCTTGTTCTCACCGCGCAGCCAGAAGGCGCGGTGCGAGGCGAAACGGTCCTGCGCCAGATGATCCTTCAGCGCCGGCAGCATCTGGTGCAGCTCGTCTTTCAGCGTGAAGGGCGGGTTGACGATGACGAGGCCGGAGCCGGTCAGGCCGGTGATGCCGCGGTCACTGCGCACGGTGAGTTCGGCGCAGAGCATCTTCGGGATGTCGAGCGCCTGCAGCGTTTCGTGGAATTCCTTGATCGGCGCGCCCTTCTTCAGCGGATACCACAGGCAGTAGGTGCCGCCGGGAAAGCGGCGGTAGGCCTTTTCCAGTCCCGTGGCCAGGCGCTGGTATTCGTCTTCCTCCTCGAAGGGCGGATCGACGAGCACGATGCCGCGTTTCTCCTTCGGCGGCAGATGCGCGCCGAGTGCCAGCCAGCCATCGAGTTCGGTGATGCGGACGTGGTGATCGCCCTCGAACAGCCGATGCAGGCGTGCGTAATCCTCGGGATGCAGTTCCATCGCCGACAGCCGGTCCTGCGGCCGGAACAGCATCCGGGCAAGTTTCGGCGATCCGGGATAAAAGCGGATGCCGCCCTCAGGATTGAGTTCGCGGATTGCCGAGAGGTAGGGCTCCAGCAATTCGGAAACCTGAGGTCCGAGTTCCGCCTCCATCAGCTTGCCGATGCCCTCGAGCCATTCGCCGGTTTTCTGCGCTTCTTCCGAGGAGAGGTCGTAGAGCCCGATGCCGGCATGCGTGTCGAGCACGCGGAAGGCTCCGTCCTTCTTCTGCATGTAACGGATCAGCCGCGCCAGCACGGCATGTTTCAGCACATCGGCAAAATTGCCCGCATGATAGATATGGCGGTAGTTCATTTTCGCTGATGCCCGTATGAATTCGCGTTATCCGGAGTTTTTGTGGCTTTTGGCCGTACAAGCCTTGCAATATACAAAGCCTATGAACATTGCGACCCCCATCCACGCCAAATCCCCGAAGCCGGACAAGAGGGTTGGCCACACGGCCTGTCCGCATGACTGTCCCTCCACCTGCGCCCTCGAGGTCGAGATCGCGGAGGACGGCCGCATCGGCCGCGTGCGTGGGGCCAATGATCATTCCTATACATCGGGCGTCATTTGCGCCAAGGTCGCCCGCTATGCCGAGCGGCTCTACCATCCCGACCGACTGATGCATCCCTTGCGCCGCGCCGGCGCCAAAGGGGCAGGGCAGTGGCAGCAGATTTCCTGGGACGACGCGCTTGATGAGATCGCCGAAGCTTTCGTGAAGGCCGAGGCAAAGGATGGCAGCGAGGCCATCTGGCCTTATTTCTATGCCGGCACTATGGGGTGGGTACAGCGTGACTCCATCGACCGCCTGCGTCATGCCAAGCGTTATTCCGGCTTCTTCTCGTCGATCTGCACCAATCCCGCCTGGACCGGCTTCACCATGGCGACGGGCACGCTGCGCGGGCCCGATCCGCGTGAGATGGGCCGGACCGATTGCGTCGTCATCTGGGGCACCAATGCGGTCTCGACCCAGGTCAATGTGATGACCCACGCCATCAAGTCCCGCAAGGAGCGTGGCGCCAAGATCGTCGTCGTCGACATCTACGACAATCCGACGATGAAGCAGGCCGACATGGCATTGATCGTGAGACCCGGCACCGACGCAGCCCTTGCCTGCGCCGTCATGCATGTCGCCTTCCGCGACGGCTACGCCGATCGCGAATATATGGCGAGATATGCCGACGATCCCGCTGGTCTCGAAACGCATCTCAAAACGAAGACGCCGCAATGGGCTGCCGGTATCACCGGCCTTTCGGTCGAAGAGATCGAAGCCTTCGCTCGTCTCGTCGGCACGACGAAAAAGACCTTTTTCCGCCTCGGCTACGGCTTCACCCGCCAGCGCAACGGCGCGGTCGCCATGCATGCGGCGGCCTCGATCGCCACCGTCCTCGGTTCCTGGCAATATGAGGGCGGCGGGGCATTCCATTCGAACAGCGATATTTTCCGCATGAACAATGCGGAATTGACCGGCCGTCCGATGAAGGATGCCGAAATCCGCATGCTCGACCAGTCGCAGATCGGCCGGGTGCTGACCGGAGATCCGGTGGCGCTGCGCCATCGCGGCCCGGTGACGGCGATGCTGATCCAGAACACCAATCCTGCCAACATCGCTCCCGAGCAGCGCCTGGTTAAGCGGGGCTTCGCCCGCGACGATCTCTTTGTCGCCGTCCACGAACAATTCATGACCGAGACGGCCGATATCGCCGATATCGTCATTCCTGCGACGATGTTCGTCGAGCACGACGACATTTATCGCGCCGGCGGCCAGAACCATATCCTGCTGGGGCCGAAGCTCGTTGAGCCGCCGCCAACCGTGCGCACCAACCTCTTCGTCATCGAGGAACTGGCAAAACGCCTCGGCGTCGCCGATCGCCCCGGCTTCGGCTTCACCGCCCGCGAGATGATCGACCGTGTCCTGAAGGCGAGCGATCTGCCGGATTACGACCATTTCCTCGAACACAAATGGTTTGACCGCCAGCCGGCTTTTGAAGAGGCGCATTTCCTGAACGGTTTTGCCCATCCGGACGGCAAGTTCCATTTTCGGCCGGATTGGGTGAACGATCCCGCCCCGAACAAGCCGCCGGCCGCGATCGGCGTGCTCGGGCCACACGCGGAACTTCCCGCGTTCCCCGATCAAGTCGATGTCATCGAAGTCGCCGATCCCGAGCATCCCTTCCGTCTCGCCACGTCGCCCGCCCGCAACTTCCTCAATTCGAGCTTTTCCGAAACGAAGACCTCGCGTCAGAAGGAAGGCCGTCCCGAAGTGATGATCAATCCCGTTGATGCCGAGGCCGATGGCATCGCTCATGGCGATCTCGTCCGCATCGGCAACAGCCGCGGCGATCTGCGCATCCATGCCCGCGTCACCAATGAGGTAAAGCCCGGCGTGCTGATTGCCGAAGGTCTCTGGCCAAACAACGCGCATGTCGACGGCGAGGGCATCAATGTGCTGACCGGCGCCGATCCGGTCGCGCCCTATGGCGGCGCGGCCGTGCATGACAACAAGGTCTGGCTTCGCAGGGACGCAGCATGATGCAGCCGAAATCACGGGTGAAGATCGTCAGCGAGGAAACGCTGTCGAATGGGTGGACGCGGCTGAGCAGCTATTTGCTCGACTACATCGACCGCAAGGGTGCGACTCAACGGCTGAAGCGCGAAGTCTATCACCGCACGCCCGCCGCCTGCATCCTGCTCTATGATCCCAAGCGCGACCTCGTCGTTCTCGTCCGCCAGTTTCGTCTCGCCGTTCATCTCAACGGCGATCCTGCCTGGATGATCGAGGTGCCGGCCGGCCTCCTCGACGACGATCATCCCGAAGCGGCGATCCGCCGCGAGGCGATGGAGGAGACTGGTTATCGCCTGCGGGATGCACGCTTCCTCTTCAAAACCTATACTACGCCGGGCGCCATCACCGAAGTCGTTCATTTCTTCACGGCCTTGATCGATACCGCCGATCGCGTCGCGGAAGGCGGCGGCCTGGACGAGGAGCACGAGGATATCGAAGTCCTTGAAATCCCGCTCGACGAGGCCGCCCGGATGATCGAAACCGGCGAAATCTTCGACACCAAGACGATCGTGCTGCTGCAGTGGGCGCTGTTGAACAAGAGCAGGCTTCAATAGCGGGTAAGGCGGTCGGGTGGATCGACTTGATTCGCGACCGGTTTAGTTTTCCCCGCGAACTCGCATCATCTGCTGAAACGCGCGCTGCTTCAGTGCAGGCACCGCGTTGATGATGCGCATGACGCCGCGCGTGACAGCGAGCTGAAGCCTGCCGACGATCGGCCGATGGGTCAGACCGCTGGCATCCAGCTGCCTTTTCGATTCTTGGACTGCTTCGGTACTATAGCGAAGCATCTCGACTTCGTAGGCATGTATGGCTTCGACGAGCGGCTTTCGTCCTCGGTCCGCTTCAACCAGCATGCGTCCAAGCAGAGCGGCATCGCGAAGCGCTGTATTGGCGCCCGCGCCTCGTCCGGGCGTCATCGTATGGACGGCGTCGCCGAGCAGAGTGACATTCGAACTCGTCCAGGGCTTCAGCGGAACGGAGGTCCTCATCTTGACATCGTGGATCGTCGAAGGCTCCGTCATGCGAATGAGAGCACGCATGTGCGGGTGCCAGTCCCGGGTGAGCTCCAAGCCGAGGTCTCTCAATTGTTCGCCGCCGAGGCCGGTCGTGTCCCGCGGGAAATTTTGCCGAGCGCCCCATATGCCCCAGCCGATGCTGTCCTCGTCGAGTGCTTCGACGAAATCCGGCCAGCGAGCAGCAAAATCGGGATCGCTTCGGCTAGAGGCGAACTCCAGCGAGTGAATGATTGCGCCGAAACCCATCGGCGCCATGATCAGCGACATGCCTCGGAACATTTTGTCCGACAGCAGAGCTTTCGTCTCGACCGTCATGGGAAGTTTGCCGCCGAGCGATAGCATTCCCGTGTCTTCCAGACGCGCTTCCGGCAAGCGTTGCTTGCGTACCGCGGAGTTCGTGCCGTCCGCACCCACAAGGACATCGCCTGTCGCAAGGCTTCCATCCTCGAAGCGAGCGGTGACCGACCCGTCGGCGTTACTTGTATAATCTTGAAGCCTCTTCCCGAAGAAGACGTCGTCTTCAAGTCCTCTGAGCAGAACCCGCCTCAGCGTCTTTCGAATGACGTTCTTTTCACCGTCGAGAGCGTTCGGGCCTGCATCATCGATATCGAAGTTCAGCACGTCGCCCAGCTGTTCGGTGAGCATGTTGAAATAGCGCGGCGACCTGGCGCAGGTGGCGACATAGAGGTCGTAGAGGTGGCCGGGGATGCAGGCTTTCAGCGCTCGGCTTCCAGCCGGGCTGATGCCGACGCGATAACCGCCGGTGTCGGTGTTCGGAGCAAGGTCGCGCTCATAAACCGCTATGCCTATCCCTGCTTGCTTGAGCAGATGCGCGAGTGCCAAACCGCCAGTTCCGGCGCCGATAATCAAAACCTTCATGGTGCTACCTCTCGTTAAGGTTGGGATCGATGGAGAACGCGGCGGCGATCTGCCTCAGCCACTCTTCCGTCCAGGTAATGCGCTGGGCCCTGAGGTCCTCGACAATGCTGTTGACCCAGGACAATTCGGTTGCATGAAGCGCTCGGACATATTCCATCTCGAGAAGAAAGAGCCTTGGAACGGCCTGCGCTTCCTGCAAAGCCTTGTCGATCCGTCGAAGCTCCGACTCGATGGCTCTTGCCCTGAGCTCAAGCTGGCTCGCCACATCCTCAGGCGTAAGCAGAGGAAGAAATGACATGGCTGCGGGAAATTCCGGATATTCCCGCGTCAGGGTCGACAATATCGCCCGCATCCATTCCAGCGCGACGTCGCGGCCCTTGTCGGTGATCTCGTAAACGGTCCGCTCGGGACGCTTGTCGTCCCGGATCGTTTTCTGGGGGGTGATCAAACCCTCGCGTTCGAGCCGCTGGATTGTTTGATAGAGGCTTGCCCTCTGCGTGACATTGATTACCTCGTCTTTGCCGCGTTCCTTGATGAGCCGCTGCATTCGGTAAGGGTGCAGCGGCTCTTCAATGAGCATTGCAAGGACGGCGAGCGCGATTGGGGAGCGTTTGATTGTTGTCATGGTCGTATCATTACTAGTTATTTTATGACTATTCAACTGCGATCTGAATTTGTGGGCTCCTGGTCAATGCTGGGCTGGACCGATGACCGTGAATCCGTCGCCGGCCGATCCGGCCGTTTCCCAAGCACAAGTTTCCGCGATAAGGTAATAGGGCCCAAAATTTCATACGACTGTCACGAAGCGGTTCTATCCGCTGCGGCTTGTCACTCATCGGATGCGTCAGGAGAAAGCCCATGTGGCTCAGCAATTTCACCCTCGTTCTCCCAAACGAGGTGGTGAGCGAAGGTTCCGTGCGTGTTGAGGACGGCGCCATCGCCGAGATCAGGGCGGAGCCGCTTGCCGGTGCTGCCATCGATGGTGGCGGGCGGCTGCTGATGCCCGGTTTCGTCGACCTGCACGGCGACATGATCGAGCGAGAGATTGCACCGCGGCCAAATGCGCATATGCCGATCGATTTCGGCATTCACGAACTCGACAAGAAGCTTGCCGCCGCAGGTGTTACGACCGCCTTCGCTGCCGTCTCCTTCGCGACCGAAAGCGTCTACGGCCATGTGCGCTCGCTGGAGACGACGTCGGCCGTGATCGAGGGCATCAACCGGCTGCGCGACGATCTCCTGATCGACCATCGCGTCCACGCCCGCTACGAGATCACCAACGTCGGCGCGGCCCCGGCGCTCGAGCGGCTGCTGAATGCCGACCAGATCGATATGGTTTCGCTCACCGACCACACGCCGGGCCAGGGCCAGTACAATAACCTGCAGAGCTATATCCTCAGCATTTCCGAACGCCGCGCCATCTCCGAGGAGATGGCGGCCGAGATCGTCGCCAAGCGCATCGCCATGCGCAACAATCCCGAGATCGAGACCAAGCTGAAGGAGATCGTCGCGCTGTCGCTGAAGCATAAGCTGTCGCTCGCCTCACACGACGACGACAGCGTCGAAAAGGTCGCCGAGATGCATGATCTCGGCGTCACCATCAGCGAGTTTCCGGTCACCGCACCTGCGGCCGAAGAGGCACGCCGTCGCGGCCTCTGGACGCTGATGGGCGCCCCGAATGCGCTCCGCGGCCAGTCGATGTCCGGCAATCTCAGCGCCCTCGATGCCGCCAGGGCCGGCCTGCTCAGCGTCATCGCCGCCGATTACCATCCGGCCGCCTTCGTGCCCGGCATCTTCAAGCTCGCCGACACGGTGGAAGGCGGCCTGCCGGCCGCCGTCGCCATGGCGACCGCCAACGCCGCCCGCTCCGCCGGCCTGATGGATCGAGGCGAGATCGCCATCGGCCAGCGCGCCGATCTGGTGGCGGTCGAGCCGGGTGACATCAATCGCATTCGCGCCACCTTCCACGCCGGCCGCTTCGTCTACAGCGACGGGACGCTGCATCCGCTGCGGGCGCTGGCGGCTTAGCTTTTAAAGAATCTGATTCTCGCTGGGTGGCAGGGCCTTGCAATGCGTGCAGCGGTTGTGTTGTTAGACGTAATTGCCATAAAGGCGGCTTCTGCTTGAGGGTCTCCAGGATGATGCCTTTATGCAATATTCTGGAATGATCTAACTTTGCGCGAGACGCTTATGCCCATACGGCGCCATGCGGCCATTCTGGCGGTCCTTCTTCAGCCGGCGCTCCTCGGTGGATGCGACGCGTTTGGCTTCCATTCGTGGCGTTGGAACCAGAAAATAATTGTGGTTGTGGAAACGCCCACTGGGAGGCGCGTGGGAGAGTCCGTGCAAAGCGTCGGCTGGTCCGAAAGTCCTAGTTGGGCTCGTTTGGGTGACAGCGGCGGTGGATTCAGCAGCGATCTCGCTGGTGAAGCGGTCGTCGTGGAGCTTGCTCCAAGTAGATACATCTTCGTGCTTCCGAAAATATATGATGGTTTGGCGAGCGAGCAGGTTTTCAGGCCGCCTCTTAGCAGATCAGGAAATGCCGCGAGCCTTCGTGAAGAAATCAGAGCACAAAACGATCACTTGGAGCGGTTGAGACAGACGAGGGACGTTCCAAGGTCTTCTTATCCGGCGTTGGTAACGTTTTCGGATCTATCCGATCCCGCAACGGCACAAAAAGTCGATCTGGGAAATCTTGAGGCATCGTTTGGCTCAGGGTATCGACTTGTATCCATCAAACTCGCCATCACTGATGAGGCTAAAACTGAGGGCATCGTCGAACGAGTCCTTGGGCAAGGCTTCTTCGAAGAGTGGGCCAGAAAGCGCCAAGCTGCATTCACAAGCAGCGGTCCTTTCAAAAGGCTTCCCTTTGCTTTTCAGCTTTCCCGAAACGATTTCATAGCCGGAGAATAGCGCATGTTTATTTGTCTGAACTGGTGATGCGATCCCGTTGAGGAAAAGCAACCTGCTTAGTGCAGATAGCAGCGTAGTGTCTAACCGCAGTCCCCGATCAGCGAGATGAGCTGAGCCTTGGGCGCGACGGCCGAAGCCTCGTTGCCAATAGCTTTACCGCCTTCCATTGTCACTCGGCCTTCAGCAAAGAGCCGCAGCGCCTGCGGATAGATCTGGTGTTCCACGGTGAGTACGCGCGCGGCAAGGCTTTCGGCCGTGTCGCCGGAAAGGAGCGGGACAGCGGCTTGGCCGATCACCGGACCCTCGTCCATGCCTTCGGTGACGAAATGCACGGTGCAGCCGGCGATCCGCATTCCGGCGTCGATGGCGCGCTGATGGGTGTGCAGGCCCGGAAACAGCGGCAGCAGGGAAGGGTGGATGTTGAGGATGCGGCCTTCATAACGTTGAATGAAGGTCGCCGTCAGCAGCCGCATGTAGCCTGCCAGGCAGAGGATGTCAGGTGAAAGCGTATCGAGCGCGGCAAAGATCGCAGCCTCATGCGCATCCTTGCTGGCATAATCCTTGCGGGGGAAAGCGAAGGTGGCGATGCCTTCGGCGGCTGCCTTGGCAAGCCCTCCGGCATCCGCCTTGTCGGAGATCACGCCGACGATCTCGGCCGGATAGTCGGCAGCCTTGGCCGCAGCGACCAGCGCCATCATGTTGGAGCCGCCACCTGAGATGAAGACGACGACGCGTTTGCGCGGCGTGCTCATAGGGCAAGCGTGCCCTTGTAGACTGTGCCGGCAGCGCCTTCGTCGCGGGCGATCATGCGGCCGAGCGTGACGACCTTTTCGCCTTCGGCTTCGAGTGCCGTCGACACGGCGGCGACATTCTCTTCGGCGACGACGACGATCATGCCGATGCCGCAGTTGAAGGTGCGCAGCATTTCCTTGGCCTCGACGCCGCCCGTCCTGGCGAGCCACGAAAACACTGGCGGTACCTTGACGGCCGCAAGATCGATCTCGGCGGCCAGATGCTTCGGCAGCACGCGCGGAATATTCTCAGGGAAGCCGCCGCCGGTGATGTGGGCAAGCGCCTTCAGCGCACCCGTCTCGCGGATCGCCTTCAGGAGCGGCTTCACATAGATGCGGGTCGGCTCGAGCAGCGCTTCGCCAAGCTTCTTGCCTTCGACGAACGGCGCCGGCGCATCCCAGCCGAGGCCGGACAGTTCGACGATCTTGCGCACCAGCGAGAAACCGTTGGAGTGGACGCCGGATGAGGCAAGCCCGAGGATCACGTCGCCCTCGGCGATATCGCCTGATGGCAGCAGCTTGCCGCGTTCGGCAGCACCGACGGCAAAACCGGCCAGATCGTAGTCGCCGGAAGAATACATGCCGGGCATTTCGGCCGTCTCGCCGCCGATCAGCGCACAGCCCGCTTCGCGGCAGCCGGCGGCAATGCCGCCGACGATGGCAGCGCCCTGATCCGGATCGAGCTTGCCGGTCGCGAAGTAGTCGAGGAAGAACAGCGGTTCGGCGCCTTGGACCACGAGATCGTTGACGCACATGGCGACGAGGTCGATGCCGACGGTGTCGTGATAATCAGCGTCGATCGCGATCTTCAGCTTGGTACCGACCCCGTCATTGGCGGCGACGAGAACCGGATCGGTAAAGCCTGCGGCCTTGAGGTCGAAGAGCCCGCCGAAGCCGCCGATCTCGCCGTCGGCGCCGGGGCGGCGGGTCGAGCGAACCGCGGGCTTGATCTTCTCGACGAGGAGGTTGCCGGCATCGATGTCGACGCCCGCATCGCTGTAGGTCAGGCCGTTTTTCCCAGACTGGCTCATGCTGGTCTCCGATGGCTATTTTCAGGCGGCTAACATGCCGCGTCATCTGTCGGTCGCAATTGCATGACAGGGGCGTTTATGCAAGCGCTGCATGGGAAAAGCCCCCAATTTCCCGCGTCTTCCCTGAGCCTTTCCGGGATTTGGCGCAACAGGGTTGACCATCTTTGCGCCTGCATCCTATGTGCTGAATGGCCGCGTCGGATCGGATGCGGCATTCGGCGGCGGCGAGCGATCAGCGGGGAAGCGATGCCACAGCATGTCAGCGGCAACAGTCTCAAGCGCCAGATCTTCTTCTGGCTGGCCGTGCTCGTCTTCTTCATCGCCTTTCTCTATGTCTTCAGCTCGATCCTGCTGCCTTTCATCGCCGGCATGGCGATCGCCTATTTCCTGGATCCGGTGGCCGATCGGCTGGAGCGCCTGGGACTGAGCCGCATGATGGCGACGGTCGGTATCCTCGTTGCCTTCGTCATCGTTTTCGCCTTGGCGCTGATGATCCTCATTCCGGTGCTCATCAGCCAGTTCAACGATTTCGCCGGTCGGCTGCCGGGTTATATCAGCCAGTTGCAGCAGTTCATCACCCAGACGCAGAATTCGCTGCTGCCGGACTGGGTCAAAAGCCAGGCCGGCACGATCAAGGACAATCTCTCCGCCATCCTCTCCGAAGGCATGGGTTTCCTCACCGGCCTCTTTGCGCAGATTTGGAATTCCGGCAAGGCGATTGTCGACGTCATATCGCTGCTCGTCGTCACCCCGGTCGTCGCCTTCTACATCCTTCTCGATTGGGACCGCATGGTTGCCAAGGTCGACCAGTGGATCCCGCGTGATTATGTCGGCGAGGTCCGCCAGATCGCCAAGGAGATCGACCAGGCGATCGCTGGCTTCATCCGCGGCCAGGGGTCGCTCTGCCTCATCCTCGGCATCTATTATGCCGCCGGCCTCTCCCTCGTCGGGCTGAATTTCGGCCTGCTGATCGGCCTCTTCGCCGGTATGATCAGCTTCATTCCCTATGTCGGCTCGATGGTCGGGCTTGTTCTCGCCATCGGCGTGGCGATCGTGCAGTTTTGGCCAGATTATTTCTGGATCGGCCTGGTGCTCGCCGTCTTCTTCAGCGGCCAGTTCCTGGAAGGCAATATCCTGCAGCCGAAGCTCGTCGGCTCGAGCGTCGGCCTGCATCCGGTCTGGCTGATGTTTGCGCTTTTTGCCTTTGGCGCGCTCTTCGGTTTCGTCGGTCTTCTGGTCGCCGTGCCGGCGGCAGCGGCCGTCGGCGTCCTTGTCCGTTTTGCGCTTTCACGCTACCTTCAGAGCGATCTCTATTTTGGCGGGTCTGCGAGCACCCGCGCCCGGAAGACGAAATCAGTTCCCAATGAATGACGTGAAGAACGCTGATCCGAAGCGCAAGGCCGGAGAGCAGCTGCCTTTGGCCTTTTCGCACGATGCGGCAAGCGGCCGTGACGACCTCCTGATTTCGGAGCGTCTCGCCGCTGCCGTTTCGATCGTCGATGCCTGGCCGGCATGGCCGTCGCCGGTCGTCGTGCTCGCCGGTCCCGTCGGTTCGGGAAAGTCCCATCTCGCCCGTATCTGGAGCGAATTGAGCGGCGCCGTCAGCATCCATCCCGAGCTCGGCTCGGACGCCGCGGTTGCCGCCGCCGCCGGCCCGGTGCTGTTCGAGGATGCCGATCGCCTCGGCTTCGACGACAATGCGCTCTTCCACGTCATCAACAGCGTGCGCGAAAACGGCAGCAGCCTGCTGATGACAAGCCGCCTCTGGCCGATGTCGTGGCCGGTTCTGCTGCCCGATCTGCGTTCGCGGCTGAAGGCCGCCACGGTCGTTGAGATCGGCGAGCCCGACGAGGCGCTGTTGTCGCAGGTGATAGTCAAGCTCTTCGCCGACCGGCAGCTTTATATAGATGACAAACTCGTGCTCTATATCGTTAACCGTATGGAGCGGTCGCTGAATGCGGCCCAGACGATCGTCGAAAGGCTCGACCGGCTGGCCCTATCACGGGGCACGAAAATCACCCGGTCTCTTGCTGCCGAAGTATTGAATGAATTGGGAAATTCGGAACCGGCCGATTGACTGTCACAGTTCCGTCGTGAAACTGATATAATTGCCGTCGCGATTGAAAACGGGGTAAGCGGACCATGGACAGCGCAGTCGCAGAAAATCAGGAAGCCTTCCCGCAGACCAATGACAACGTCCCCCCGTTGGAAGAATTGCTGACGAGTCCCGAGCGCTTCATCAACCGGGAATTCTCCTGGCTGCAGTTCAATCGTCGCGTCCTCGAAGAAACTTTGAACACCGAGCATCCGCTGCTTGAGCGCGTCCGCTTCCTGTCGATCTCCGCCGCCAACCTCGACGAGTTCTTCATGGTGCGCGTAGCCGGCCTCGAAGGTCAGGTGCGCCAGAACATCGGCATCCGCAGCCCCGACGGTAAGACGCCTGCCGAACAGCTCGATTCGATCCTGCAGGAGATCGATCATCTGCAGATGGAGCAGCAGGCCTCACTCGCCGTCCTGCAGCAATATCTCGCCAAGGAAGACATTCTGATCGTGCGCCCCGGCGCCTTGAGCGATGCCGATCGCCAGTGGCTGGCCGCTGAATTCGAACAGTCGATCTTCCCCGTGTTGACGCCGCTGTCGATCGATCCGGCCCACCCGTTCCCGTTCATTCCGAATCTCGGTTTCTCGATCGGTCTGCAGCTTGTCAGCAAGAGCGGCCGCGAGCCGATGACGGCGCTGCTGCGCCTGCCGCCGGCGCTCGACCGCTTCGTCCGCTTGCCGGACGAGGGGACCACGATCCGCTACATCACGCTGGAAGATGTCGCCAACATCTTCATCCACCGGCTCTACCCGGGCTACGAGGTGCAGGGTTCCGGTACCTTCCGTGTCATCCGCGACAGCGATATCGAAGTCGAGGAAGAGGCCGAGGATCTGGTCCGCTTCTTCGAAACGGCGTTGAAGCGCCGCCGCCGCGGCAAGGTTATCCGCATTGAGACCGACTCGGAAATGCCGGCCTCATTGCGCCAGTTCGTTGTCCAGGCGCTCAGCATTCCTGATAACCGCGTGGCCGTTCTGCCGGGCCTTCTGGCGCTGAACACCCTCTCCGAGATCACAAAGGCGCCGCGCGACGATCTCAGGTTTCTCCCCTACAATGCGCGATTTCCAGAGCGCGTCCGCGAACATGCCGGCGACTGCTTCGCCGCCATCCGCGAAAAGGACATGGTCGTCCATCACCCCTACGAATCCTTCGACGTGGTGGTCCAGTTTCTTCTCCAGGCTGCGCGCGATCCTGACGTCCTGGCGATAAAGCAGACGCTCTACCGCACCTCCAACGACAGCCCGATTGTCCGCGCGCTGATCGATGCCGCCGAAGCTGGCAAGTCGGTGACGGCGCTGGTCGAACTCAAGGCCCGCTTCGACGAAGAGGCGAATATCCGCTGGGCGCGCGATCTCGAGCGCGCCGGTGTGCAGGTCGTCTTCGGCTTCATCGAACTCAAGACCCACGCCAAGATGTCGATGGTCGTCCGCCGCGAGGAAGGCAAGCTCAGGACCTATTGCCACCTGGGAACGGGCAACTACCACCCGATCACCGCGAAGATCTACACCGACCTCTCCTATTTCACCTGCAATCCCGTCATCGCCCATGACATGGCGAACATCTTCAATTTCATCACCGGTTACGGCGAGCCGGAGCAAGGCATGCAGCTCGCCATCTCGCCCTACACGATGCGCCCGCGTATCCTGCGTCACATCGAGGAAGAGATCCAGCATGCCAGGAACGGCGCCCCGGCGGCGATCTGGATGAAGATGAACTCGCTCGTCGATCCCGACATCATCGACGCGCTCTATCGTGCCAGCCATGCCGGCGTCGAGATCGATCTCGTCGTGCGCGGCATCTGCTGCCTGCGCCCGCAGGTGCCCGGCCTCTCGGAAAAGATCCGCGTCAAGTCGATCGTCGGACGCTTCCTCGAGCACAGCCGCATCTTCTGCTTCGGCAACGGCCACGGCCTGCCGTCCGACAAGGCGCTGGTTTATATCGGTTCGGCCGACATGATGCCGAGAAACCTCGACCGCCGCGTGGAAACGATGGTTCCGCTCACGAATCCGACCGTTCACGAGCAGGTCTTGTCACAGATTATGCTCGGCAACGTGATTGACAATCAACAAAGCTACGAGATATTGCCCGACGGTACGTCGCGTCGCATGGAAGTGCGCAGGGGCGAGGAACCGTTTAATGCGCAGCAGTATTTCATGACCAATCCGAGCCTGTCGGGCCGTGGTGAAGCCTTGAAGTCCAGTGCGCCGAAGCTGATCGCAGGCCTGCTCGAAGGCCGCAACAACAAGTAAAACTGGACCTAAATGGTTGAATCTGAAGCCCAGGGGCGCCTTCCGGGAATCGCCCCGGTCTCCGTCGTCGACATTGGATCGAATTCCATTCGTCTGGTCGTCTACGAAGGCTTGTCCCGTTCTCCCACCATCCTCTTCAACGAAAAGGTCCTTTGCGGCCTCGGTAGGGGCATAGCCCTCACCGGCAAGATGGATGAGGAGAGCGTCGGCCGGGCTCTGGCGGCGTTGCATCGTTTCAAGGCTCTATCCGATCAGGCGCGCGCCTCGACCATGTATGTTCTGGCGACGGCCGCCGCGCGCGAGGCGAGCAACGGTCCTGATTTCATTCATCAGGCCGAGACGATCCTGCAGCGCCATGTCCGCGTGCTGTCAGGCGAGGAGGAAGCGAAATTCGCCTCGCTCGGCATCATCAGCGGCTTCTTCAATCCCGATGGCATTGCCGGCGATCTCGGCGGCGGCTCGCTTGAATTGATCGACATCAAGGGCAAGGAGGTCGGCAAGGGCATCACCTTGCCGCTCGGCGGCCTGCGCCTGTCGGAATATGCCGGCGGTTCGCTTTCCAAGGCCCGGACCTTTGCCCGCAAGCAGGTGAAAACGGCGAAGCTGCTGGCGAAAGGCGAGGGGCGCACCTTCTACGCCGTCGGCGGCACCTGGCGAAATATCGCCAAGCTGCACATGGAGATCACCAATTATCCGCTGCATATGATGCAGGGTTATGAGGTGTCGCTCGACGCCATCATGCTGTTCCTCGAACAGGTGGCGACCGCGCGCGACTCCAAGGAGCCGGCGCTGCAGGCCGTTTCCAAGCACCGCCGTTCGCTGCTGCCGTTTGGCGCAGTCGCCATGAAGGAAGTGCTGAGCGCGATGAAGCCCTCGGTGATTTCCTTCTCCGCGCAGGGTGTGCGCGAGGGCTATCTTTATTCACTGCTGTCGGAGTCCGAACGTCGCCTCGATCCGCTGCTTGCAGCGGCGGGCGAACTGGCGATCCTGCGTGCCCGCTCGCCGGAGCATGCGCGTGAACTGGCGGAATGGACGGGCCGGATGATGCCCTTCTTCGACGTCCAGGAAACCGAAGAAGAAAGCCGTTATCGGCAGGCGGCCTGTCTGCTCGCCGATATCAGCTGGCGCGCTCATCCCGACTATCGCGGTTTGCAGGCGCTGAACGTCATCGCCCATTCCTCTTTCGTCGGCATCAGCCACCCCGGCCGCGCCTTCATCGCGCTGACGAATTATTATCGTTTCGAGGGCCTACACGACGACGGCGCCACCGGCCCGCTGGCACAGATCGCCACGGCCCAGCTCATCGACCGCGCCAAGCTGCTCGGCGGCATGTTGCGCGTCGTCTACCTCTTCTCGGCCTCGATGCCCGGCATCGTCAGGAATCTGACCTTCCGCAGGTCGTCGAGCCCGGATTTCGACCTCGAATTCGTCGTGCCCCCGGAGTACCGCGACTTCGCCGGCGAACGCCTGGACGGCCGCCTGCAGCAGCTCTCGAGATTGACGAACAAGAGGCTGGCGTTCAGGTTCGAGTAGCCTGATTTGCGGCGCACTGTTTGCGCCGCCCCTCGTATTCCCTGCCAGAACGCCGAATTACTTCGCGTTCAAAAAACTCGCCAACTTCAAGCAGGCTGAATTCATTGTTGTCGGCCTTATCTACTGCGCGGCCGGCGGAGAAGGGCAGGTTGTTGTCGTTGCCGATGATGATGTGCGTGGCATCGACGCGATCGACGTTTTCGATCGTGACGAACGGCATGTCGTAGACGCCATCCTTGCTGCCGGCCTTCTTCTTGTTGTCGGGATCCCTGATATCAAGGAGATCGATATAGCCGATCTTGCGGACGGCCTTGCCGGAATTGGCGTCGTTGAACTCGATCTTGTAGACGCGTTTCAGTTCGGCCGGAGCTTCGAAGCAATCCGGCTTCGGCTGCTTCGGGTCGGCGCAGGCCTTGTCCTTGGTGCCGGCGCCGCTGTCGCGCTCGATGACGAGAGCGGTGGTCTCGTCGAGCATGTTGAAGTCGCCGATCGACACGCCCTTGTCCTCGAACGGATAGAGCCAGCTGCGGTCTGTCCACTTCTTGGAGGCGACGTCGAATTCGATGACGCGAACGGCGGTGTGGCCGTCGACCGATTCCATCTGGCCGTCATCCTTGTAGATGGCGCCTTCGAGCAGGCCATAGAGCTTGGAGCCGTCCTTCGACATGGCGAGGCCTTCGAAGCCGCCGGAGCGTTTCAGATTGAAGACCGGCATCTTTGCGGTCGGGTTGCCCGGCAGCTGGATCAGCGGATTGTCGGGCGAAAGCACCGGCTTGCCATCGAGCGTCGTCGGGAAGACGTCGGTCAGGCGGCCGTCGGTGTCGATCTTCAGGATGTAGGGACCGAATTCGTCGCCGAGCCAGAAGCCGTCGGCAACCGGCTGGATTGATTCGATATCGAAATCGGCGCCGGTGAGGTACCGCTTATCGGTGCCTTCGAGCACGATCGGGAACGGAGCGATCTTGTTCGGATCGGAGAGGAAGATGTTCTTGACGACCTCAGCCTTGTTGGCGGCCCAGTCGAACTTCATCTGGTGCAGGAAGAGCATGGCATCCGAAGAATTGGCCTTCGAGCCGAAACCATTATCCGTCAGCGTCCAGAAGGTGCCGTCGGCCATCGTCTTGATGCCCGAGAAACCCTGGATCGCCTGACCATCGAAGGGGAGCTTCAGATCGGTGACACGGGCGCCGTCCTTGCCGGGCACGGTGCCGAGCGCTTCGGTGCGCTTGCGGTCCGGCGTCGTAAACTTGCCGGCATGCTTGAGGAATTCAGGCGCGTCGGCCGGAGCCGGAACCATGGTGTTTGCAGGCAGTATCGCCTGGCCGGCGAGCTTGGCCTGAAACTCCTGCTGGTCGGCCGAAGCGGAGCCCGCAATCAGGATGAAAAGCGATACGGAAGCAAAAAGGACGTTCTTCATAATATCCCCCGGGAACGGATGCGAATGCCTTCCGCTTAACAGGGCTTCGGTGTCAGCGAATTGACGGTTGGGTGAAGCTTTGGTGACGGAGGGCCAAGCCGTTGCTCAGCCGTGCAGAATGACCGCGGGTGTGTTCAGCACGGTGACCGCGCGCGAGGAAAGCGCAATGACGCCGAGCGCCTGGCCGCGTCCCCTGAGGGCGTGAGTTCCGAGATCCTCACAGGAGATCTCGTCTGGAAATTCCATGCGCCCGGCAAGCTCGGCGGAAATCAGCACCGGCCGGTTCAGGCTGCGGCAGAGCGTCTCCAGCCGGGCGGTGGTGTTCACCGTGTCACCGAAATAGCTGATCTTGTGATGGTCGACGCCGACTTCGGCGGTGATGATCTCGCCACCGTGAAGGGCGGCGCGAAGCTTCGGCACCTGTCCGTAATTTTTCCGCCAACTGGCGGCATTGGCTTCGATATCGGCGAGAATGTCGAAGATGCAGCGGACGCAGCGAGCGCCCTTGATGCCGCGAGCCAGCGGCCAGGTGATGATCGCGGCATCGCCGACATAGTCGTTGATCATGCCCTTGTGGCGCCTGACGGGCTCGGCGAAGGTCGCAAACAGCGAGCTCAGCAGCTGTTGCGCTCTGAGGTCGCCGTGCTTCTCGGCAAAAGCCGTGGAATCGACGAGGTCGATGAACAGGAAGACACGCTCTTCCCTAACCGGATTGCGGTAGCGGCTGACGAGCATGCTGAGGAAAACGTCGCGGCCGAGCAGTTCCCGCACGCGCAGGATGAAGATCATCGCCGAGCAGACGGCAAGCGCATAGAGGAAAACCTCGTAAGGCATGATGACGAGATCGAGAAACGACGATGGCTTCACCATGCCGAGCGACGAGAGGAGCAGAGCGGCGCAGGCAAAGCCGATGCTCATCAGGATCTCGTAGATGACAAGCTCGGTAACGATGAAGGCAAAGGTCGGCAGCTTCTGGATACGTCTGTATAGGCCGCGAAACAGCGCCTTGCGCTCGAACGCTATGATCGGCATGCCGATGAAGAGCGCGAAGATTGCCCCGACCACGGGCGTCTGATTGGAGTAGAACATCATATCATAGGCGACGCCGCTGGCAGCCAGCACGATCGTGATCAGGATCCAGTTCTGCGTCGGAGATATTTCCCGCATGCCGCCTCTTCGCCGCGATGTTCGCTCCAGCCATTGTTTCAGCCGAGAAAAAGGCGTCAAGCGAATTTGATGTCGTCTCACAGGCTGACGGTTTCGACCTTCCTACCCACGAAGCGCAGTCCGATCTGGCCCTGGATCAGTTGCAACGCCGGTTCGCCGAAAAGATCGCGCCGCCAGCCATGCAGGGCAGCGACCTCGGCCTTCTCGCCATCGGCGGCGATCTTGTCGAGATCCTCGCTATTGGCGATCACCTTCGGCGCGACACCGTGTTTTTCCGAGATGAGCTTCAGGAGCACCTTCAAGAGCTCGACAGCAGCAGCAGCCCCTCGGGCGCCTGCGCCTGGCGCGGCACATGCGGCATGTCTGCCTTCGGAAGAGCAAGCGCCGTATTGACGGCCTCAACAACCGCACCGCCGGCGGCCGAGCGCTCCCAGCCTTTCGGAATGGTGCGCAGGCGGCCGAGCGCCTCGGAATCCTTGGGCTGCTGCTGGGCGATCTCGTAGATCGCATCGTCCTTCAGCACGCGCGAACGCGGCACGTTGCGGGCTCGGGCCTCGCGTTCACGCCAGGCGGCGACATATTTCAGGACCGCCAGCTCCTGCGGCTTGCGCAGGCGCATCTTCAGACGCTGCCAGGCGTCGTCGGGATGCATGTCGTAGGTTTCGCGCGCTTCCAGAATATCCATTTCCTCGGACAGCCAGGAGGTACGTCCTTCGCGATCGAGCTCCGCCTTCAGCGACAGGTAGACGTCGCGCAGGTGGGTCACGTCGGCCAGCGCATATTCCAGCTGCTTGTCGGAGAGTGGCCGGCGGCTCCAGTCGGTGAAGCGCGACGACTTGTCGATGTGGACGTTCTTGATACGGCTGACCAACTGATCGTAGGAGACGCTGTCGCCGAAGCCGCAGACCATTGCGGCGACCTGCGTGTCGAAGATGGGATGCGGAATGAGATTGCCGCGATTGAAGATGATTTCGATGTCCTGGCGCGCCGCATGAAAGACCTTCAACACTTTCGTGTCGGCCATCAGCTCGAAGAAGGGGGCAAGATCGATGCCCTTCGCCAGCGGATCGACAAGAACTTCCGTCGTCGGGCTCGCCATCTGGATCAGGCAGAGCTCGGGCCAGAATGTCGTCTCGCGCAGGAATTCGGTGTCGATGGTAATAAAGTCGGACTTGGCCAGCTCTTTGCAGGCGGCCGCCAAATCGGCGGTGGTTTCGATCATATCATTTCATTCGCAAGGAAAAGGTCGGTTGAACCTTCCTTCTCCTTTCGGTTCGATATGTCAATACAACAGCATACGCCTTCCAGCATTGCTGGTTAAGAATCACGTCCAAACTGTGGCAAAGCGAGCTTCAGCTCACTCTGACATAGCTCGTCATGCCCGTCTTCTGGTGCTCGATGATATGGCAATGCAGTAGCCAATCGCCGGGATTGTCGGCAACGAAGGCAAGCTGCACCTTCTCGTCCGGCTGGATCAGATAGGTATCGGTCACCAGCGGCATCACCTCCCGCGTCGAGGAGGAAATCACCGTGAAGCTCATACCGTGCAGGTGAATCGGATGCGCATGCGGCGTCGTATTTTCGAGGTTGAAGATATAGCTCTTGCCGAGCTTCAGCTCCGCCAGCGGCGCCGTCGGGTCGGGCGTATCACCCGGCCATGGCACTTTGTTGATGGCCCAGAAGCTGTAGCCGAGCGTGCCGCAGATGCTTTCGACGGCGGTATTCTCGGCGGTGGCGCTCAGCACCAGCGGGATTTGCTCGGCGGCGGAAATATCGGCCTTGCGGACCGGATTTTCGGCAAGTGGCCCGAGATCGCCGATATTGCGCTTCAGTGATGATCCGACCGCCCGCAGGCTGGCGATGACCTTTGGCGCCGTGCCGCGGATATCTTCGAGCGTCGCGACGGCGCCTTCTCCATCAGGCATGCGCACGGCAAGGTCGAGCCGCTGGCCCGGCCCAATCTGCAAGAGATCGAGCGGGAAGCGCTTGGGCACCGGATTGCCGTCGATCGCAATCACAGTGGCGTCGGCGCCTTCCATCTTCAGCGAGAAGATGCGCGTGACGTCGGTGACCGCAATGCGCAGCCGCACCAGCCCGCCGGCCGGCGCGTCATATTGTGGTTCCCGATGCCAGTTGGCGGTGCGCACCGTGCCGTAGGTGCCGCTCTTGGCAGCGTCGCGCGGCCGGAAGGGCGCAATGAACTGGCCGTCGCCGCCGAGCCGCCAGTCGCGCAGGTTGAGCACCACCTCCGCGTCGAACTCCGGATCGGCCGGATCTTCGACGACGATGACCCCGGTCATGCCGTGCCCCATCTGCGTCAGCGTATTGCAATGCGGATGATACCAGAAGGTGCCGGCATCGGGTGGCGTAAAGGCGTAATCGAAGCTGTCGCCGGTATAGACGTAAGGCTGTGTCATGAAGGGCACGCCATCCATGCGGTTGTCGATGCGAAGCCCATGCCAGTGGATCGTCGTCGGCTCGTCGAGCCCGTTTTTCAGTCGCGCCGCATAGGGGCGCCCCTTGGTCATCCTGAGAATCGGCGGCATCCCGTCATGACCCCAACTCATGATCTCCTTGGTCGGCCCCGCATCGGTCAGCATCGCCTCGGTCTTCACCGCCGTCAGCAACTGCGGCTCGGGCGCTGCCTCGGCAAGCCCGAATCGACCAGCAATGCCGATGCCGGCGCCATAGGCGCCGGCGACGGCGGATGCCTTCAACAGATTGCGGCGGGTAAGGAGAGGCATAGTGTGCTCCGCGATGAGAATGCCGTCCTTTTAAAGTTGACTGATAGTTTCATCAATACGGCAGGCGCAGCCAAACTGCCGCAGCGCGGAGATCGCAGCCTCGCCATAAAGGCGTACCAAACACCCGGCTGCGCGCGCCAAGCCTTGACAAATCGGAGCGTCCATGCGCTTTTCCGCCCGATTTTCTTGTCGGCGCTTGAGGGTCTTGGAGCCCTTGCAGCCGTCTCAGCACATCCAGGATTTGAGATCATGCATCGCTACCGCAGCCACACATGCGCCGCCCTCCGCAAGACGGATGTCGGCTCGACCGTCCGCATCGCCGGCTGGGTCCACCGCGTTCGCGACCATGGCGGCGTTCTCTTCATCGACCTTCGCGATCACTACGGCATCACCCAGGTCGTCGCCGACCCGGATAGTCCGGCCTTCAAGACGGCGGAAACCGTGCGCGGCGAATGGGTTATCCGCATCGATGGCCTCGTCAAGGCCCGCACCGAGGATACCGTCAACAAGACGATGGCGACCGGCGAGATCGAGCTCTATGCGCAGGAGATCGAAATCCTCTCCGCCGCCAAGGAATTGCCGCTGCCGGTGTTCGGCGAGCCGGAATATCCCGAAGACGTCCGCCTCAAGTATCGCTTCCTCGACCTTCGCCGCGAGACCCTGCACAAGAACATCGTCAAGCGCACCCAGGTCATCTCGGCCATGCGCCGCGAAATGGGCGGTGCGGGCTTCACCGAATATACGACGCCGATTCTGACGGCCTCTTCGCCGGAAGGCGCGCGCGACTTTCTCGTGCCGAGCCGCATCCATCCCGGCACCTTCTACGCCCTGCCGCAGGCGCCGCAGCAGTATAAGCAGTTGCTGATGGTTGCCGGCTTCGACCGCTACTTCCAGATTGCGCCGTGCTTCCGCGACGAAGACCCGCGCGCCGACCGTCTGCCAGGCGAATTCTACCAGCTCGACCTCGAAATGAGCTTCGTGACCCAGGAAGATGTCTGGAACACGATGGGCCCGCTGATGACCAAGGTGTTCGAGGAGTTTGCCGAGGGCAAGCCGGTCACCAAGGAATGGCCGCGTATCCCTTATGACGAGGCGATCCGCAAATACGGCTCCGACAAGCCTGATCTGCGCAACCCGATCGTCATGGAAGCGGTGACCGAGCATTTCGCGGGCTCCGGCTTCAAGGTCTTCGCCGGCATGATCGCTTCCAACCCGAAGGTTCAGGTCTGGGCGATCCCGGCCAAAACAGGCGGCAGCCGCGCTTTCTGCGACCGCATGAACGCCTGGGCGCAGAGCCAAGGCCAGCCGGGCCTCGGCTATATCTTCTGGCGCAAGGAGGGCGACAAGCTCGAAGGCGCCGGACCGCTTGCCAAGAACATCGGCGAGGAGCGCACCGACGCGATCCGCACCCAGCTCGGCCTCGATGACGGCGATGCCTGCTTCTTCGTCGCCGGCGAGCCGGAAAAGTTCTACAAGTTTGCGGGTGAGGCGCGCACCAAGGCTGGTGAAGAGCTGAACCTCGTCGATCGCGACCGTTTCGAACTGTGCTGGATCGTCGACTTCCCCTTCTTCGAATGGAGCGAGGAAGAAAAGAAGGTCGATTTCGCCCACAACCCGTTCTCGATGCCGCAGGGCGGCCTCGAAGCGCTGCAGAACCAAGATCCATTGACGATCAAGGCTTTCCAGTATGACGCCGTCTGCAACGGCTTCGAAATCGCCTCGGGCTCGATCCGTAACCAGTCGCCGGAAACCATGGTCGCCGCCTTCGAGAAGGTGGGGCTGAGCCAGCAGGACGTCGAGGATCGTTTCGGCGGCCTCTACCGCGCCTTCCAGTATGGCGCGCCTCCGCACGGCGGCGCCGCCTTCGGCATCGACCGCATTATCATGCTGCTCGTCGGCGCGAAGAACCTGCGCGAAATCTCGCTCTTCCCGATGAACCAGCAGGCCCAGGATCTCCTGATGGGCGCGCCGAGCCCGGCAACGCCGACGCAGCTGCGCGAACTCGCGATCCGGCCGATCCCGCCGGTGAAGAAGGACTGAGTTCGGCTCATTTTCGAACGGAAAAGCCCGGCGACTGTCAACGCCGGGCTTTTGCTATTTCGGTCGCTCACAAGGCCGCATAGATCGCCTCGCGCAGATCGACCGTGAACTTGCCCCACATGCCTTCAAGCGTCGTGTTCGTCAGCGCAACGACGGTCAGCCCGTTGACCGGATCGATGAACCAGCTGTGGCCGTAGACACCGCCCCATTTCAGCGTGCCGGCGGGGAAGGGGACGCCTGCCGCGACCGGGTCGGTGATTACAGACCAGCCGAAGCCGAAGCCGGAGCCAGGTTCGTATTGCTGGCGATGACCGCCGGCCTGGTCCGTCGTCATCATCGCTACGGTTTCGCTCGAAAGCAGCGGTGCGCCGCCCTTGCGGATGGTTTCGAGTACGGCGAGCACATCGCCCGCCGTTCCTGCCATGCCGGCGCCGCCCGAATGATAAGAGGCGGGATCGAAGATACGGTTCGGCGCGAAGCGGATGGGCCCCATCTGCGACATCACCACCGCATTCTCTCCCATGAGCGCCGGTTCAGGTGAAGCATCCATATAGGCGGCAGCGAGCCGACTGCGGTCGCGAACCGAAAATGCGGTATCGGCAAGACCGAGTGGCTTCATCACCAGATCAGCGATTGCCTCGCCCAGCGGCATGCCGGTTTCCGCCTCGATGACGCCGCCGAGAGCATCCATGGCAACGGAATATTGCCAGTCGCTGCCCGGCGTGAAGCGCAGCGGAGCGCTGGCAATCCGCCGGAGGTTTTCGGCAAGCGCCAGACCCGGTTGGTCAAGGCCGTCGGAAACGCCGGCGCGGGCATATGGGCCGCCGTCCTCGTAGGAGAAACTGTAGCCGAGACCGGAGGTATGGGTCAGCAGGTGGCGGATGCGGATGGTTGCTTCACCGCCATCGGGTAGCCTTGGCCGGAAGTCCGGCAGCCATCTCGTTACCGTGTCGGCGAGCCCGATTCTTCCCTGCTCGACGAGCCGCATCGCGGCGATGGTGACAATCGGTTTGGTGATGGAGGCGAGTCTGAAGATGGCGTCCTCGCGCATCGCCACGCCGTTCTCGCGATCGGCAAGGCCGGCGGCACGGCGATGGGCGATTTCTCCGTCGCGGGCGACGAGCACCACCGTTCCCACAAGCCGCTTGTCGTCGAGCGCGCTTGTGATCGCGGCGTCGACGGCCGCGGCAAGGGGCGAATTCCTGTTGGTCTCTGCCTTTTCGAGGGGAAGACTCATCGGACTAAACCTCCTATAATCACAATGATCGTTCCTGAATATAGCAAGCCGCCCGGAATTTCTAGAGTGACCATTGTGAAAAATAGTGCTGACGTGAAAAATCCTGCCGCCCGCCGCCGCGGTCGTCCGCCGGCCTTCGACCGCGAGGCGGTCCTGACGGCCGCCCGCGAGACTTTCTGGGCGCGTGGCTATGAGGGCGCATCTATCGCCGATCTCACGGCTGCCATGGGCATCACACCGCAAAGCCTCTATGCCGCCTTCAGCTCGAAGGCCGATCTCTATCGCGAGGCGCTGCAGCAATACCGTATGCTCGGCGCAAACACTTTCTCCGCGCTCGCGGAGCCGATCGACACCGTCTCCGCCTTCGAGTGCATATTGCGGGGTTCGGCCGCGATTTTTTCGGCGCCGGAGCATCCGAAAGGCTGCATGATCTCGACGGCGGTGCTGAACTGCGCCAGCGAGAACGACGCCGTTGCCGATCATGTCGCGACCCTGCGCAGCCAGTCGCTGGATGCCTTCGCCGCAAGGATCGAGCGCGGCATTCGCGAGGGCGATATCAGGGCCGGGACCAACGCACGCGCACTGGCGCGGTTCCTAGGCGCTATCGTGCAAGGGATGTCGGTGCAGGCGAGGGACGGGGCATCCGTTGAGGAGTTACTCGATATCGCAGCTCTCGCGATCGCCGAAGTCGCCCGCCACCGCGCCTGAAAACGAAAAAGGCCCGGCATAGGCTGCCGGGCCTTTCATCGCGAGATCGGGCGATCAGTCGTTGGCCGAAACCTTCACGCCGAGCACCTGCGGCAACGTGTTTGGCGCGCCCATGGCGGCGCCCACGATCGTCGGGAACGGCACCGGCTTCTCAGGGGCGGCGCTCACCGTCAGACTCTTCGGGTCGTCCAGGAACGTGTTGACGGCGGCCGAGACGGCATTCTGCAGCTCCGGAATATTCAATTGCGCCAGCATGATCGGCGTCATCGCCTTCAGCGAATCCGCCATCTGCTTGCCGGACATGTTCTGCTGCGAACCGGCATAATCGAGCGCGCGCTTGGTAATGGAAGCATCGTCGAAGCGCACCTTCGCGCCCTCGAAGGACAATTGCTGCATCAGGCCGAGCATGGCAAGGCCGAGCGCCTGCTGCGACTGCTCCTTGTTCGCATTGGCTTCGGATTCCTTCATCGCATCCTGCATCGACTTCATGAAGGCCATCGTGTAGCCCGAAATCTTGAAGCCGAGGTTCAGCTTGCCGATGTTGGTGAAGTCGAAGGCGATTTCCGAAACGTCGATCGTGCCGGGCGCGAGTTCCCAGGCACCCTTCATGGTGATGTCGCCCTGGACGTGCTGCAAGGCGAGCTTTTCGATCGCGTCCTTGCTCTGCGCATCTTCGGCCTTGCTGAGGTCGGCCTTCATGCTCTTGAAGGCGCCATCGAAATCGAAGCCGGATTCGTCTTCGCGCAATGTCAGATTCATATCGCTTTCGAGCACGGAGAAGACTTCCGCGCCGTCCTTGACCACTTTCAGCGGGCCGGTATGGGCGGTTTCGTAGAGCATCATGGTATCGAGCGTGTCGCCGCCAGGGGTTGACGGGACGGAGATGCCGCCGAGCGTCAGTTCCTGTGCCGTCACGGTGACGCCGTCTTGGGTCTTGTTGATGTCGGGGAAGGCCGCTTCTTCGATGTAGTAGCCGCCGTCCTCGTCTTCTTCGACGCCGGAAAGCGTGACTTCGCCGATGGGGAGGCTCTCGCCGGCGGTTGGTTTGACGCTGACATTCTTCAAGGTCACGGTCGTGCCGCTGATGTCGATGCCGTCAGCCGAAATCGTTCCGCCCTGTGCGGCATAGGCGGCATTGAGCTTCTTCAACAGGTCAGCGCCGTCGAGAGCGAAAGCCGAGCCGGCGAGCGAGAAAAAGGCTGCGCCCGTCAGCATCAGCCGCGTTGTCCGGGAAAAATTCATGGGGTGATTCCTCTGGTGGCGTGTGGCGGTTCAGAAATCTGCAGTTACGCTACTACGGATTAGGTCCGCTTTATATTGTGGACCACTAATTTTTTGTTGAAAGGAACGGCAAACGAAATCCAAATTGTGGGTGATGAGCTTGTCTCATCCTTTGATGTCAGCCGGAAGACTTCATCCACAGTTGCAATAGGCCGGATTCCTTGCCCGCCAGCCTCTTCTGGGCTAGTCAAGACCCATGGGACAAGAGATTTTGCCGCCCTCGGGCGGAGACGACGACAACATCCAACCGGTCGACCTCAAGGCGGCGCTCGAGCAGCGCTATCTTGCCTATGCGCTATCGACCATCATGCACCGCGCCCTGCCTGACGTGCGCGACGGATTGAAGCCCGTCCACCGCCGCATCGTCTACGCGATGAACGAAATGGGGCTGAGGCCGACGTCGGCCTTCCGGAAATGCGCCAAGATCGTCGGCGAAGTGATGGGTAACTACCATCCGCACGGCGACCAGTCGATTTACGACGCGCTTGCGCGTCTCGCCCAGGATTTCTCGCAGCGCTACACGCTGGTCAACGGTCAGGGCAATTTCGGCAATATCGACGGCGACAGCCCCGCCGCCATGCGTTACACCGAATCGAAGATGACGGCGGTTTCCGAGCTGCTGCTCGAAGGCATCGATCAGGATGCCGTCGATTTCCGTGACACATACGACGAATCGAATTCCGAGCCGGTCGTCCTCCCCGGCGCATTCCCGAACCTGCTCGCCAACGGCTCCTCCGGCATCGCCGTCGGGATGGCGACCTCGATCCCTTCGCACAATGCCCACGAGCTTTGCGACGCTGCCCTGCATCTGATCAAGCATCCCGATGCGACCGTCGAGAAGCTCGTCGAATTCATTCCCGGCCCGGACTTTCCGACCGGCGGCATCATCATCGACAGCCGTGACAGCATCATCGAGAGCTACCGCACCGGCCGCGGTGGTTTCCGCGTGCGGGCGAAATGGCAGAGCGAGGATCTCGGCCGCGGCGGCTACCAGATCGTCGTCACCGAAATTCCCTTCCAGGTTCAGAAATCGCGGCTGATTGAGAAGATCGCCGAGCTGTTGATTGCCCGCAAGCTGCCGCTGTTGGAAGACATCCGCGATGAATCGGCCGAGGACATCCGCATCGTCCTGGTGCCGAAGAGCCGCACCGTCGATCCGACGATCCTGATGGAATCGATGTTCAAGCTGACGGAGCTCGAAAGCCGTTTCCCGCTGAACATGAACGTCCTGTCCATGGGCCGTATTCCCAGGGTCATGGCGCTGAACGAGGTGCTGAAGGAGTGGCTGGATCACCGCCGCGAAGTGCTGCAGCGCCGTTCCCGCTTCCGTCTGGCGGCGATCGACAGACGCCTCGAAATCCTCGGCGGTCTTCTGATCGCCTACCTCAATATCGACGAGGTGATCCGGATCATCCGCGAGGAAGACGAGCCGAAGCCCGTCATGATGGCGCGATGGGATCTGACCGATAATCAGGTCGAGGCGATCCTCAATATGCGGCTGCGCGCCCTGCGCAAGCTGGAAGAATTCGAGATCCGCAAGGAGTTCGACGAACTCACCAAGGAAAAGGACGAGATCGAGGCGCTGCTTGCCTCCGACGACAAGCAGTGGCAGACGGTCGCTTGGGAAATCGGCGAGGTGAAGAAGAAGTTCGCAAAGGCGACCGAGGTCGGCCGCCGTCGCACTCAGTTCGCCGACGCGCCCGAAGCTGACGAGGAAGCGATCCAGCAGGCGATGATCGAGAAGGAACCGATCACCGTCGTTATTTCAGAAAAGGGCTGGATCCGCGCGCTGAAGGGCCATATCGCCGATACGGCGACGCTGACCTTCAAGGAAGGCGACGGCCTGAAGCTGGCCTTCCCGGCGCAGACGACGGACAAGATCTTGATCGTCACGACGGGCGGCAAGGCTTTCACCCTCGGCGGTGACAAGCTGCCGGGCGGCCGCGGCCACGGCGAGCCGCTGCGCATCATGGTCGATATGGACAACGACCAGGCGGTGCTGACCGCTTTCGTCCATGATCCGTCGCGCAAGCAGCTGATCGTCTCGACTGCCGGAAACGGTTTCGTCGTTCCCGAGGCCGAGCTGGTTGCCAATACGCGCAAGGGCAAGCAGATCATGAATGTCGCGCTGCCCGAGGAAACACAGCTGCTCGTGCCGGTCAGCGGCGACCATGTCGCCGTCGTCGGCGAAAACCGCAAGCTGCTGGTCTTCCCACTGGTGCAGGTGCCGGAAATGTCGCGTGGCAAGGGCGTGCGCCTGCAGCGTTACAAGGATGGCGGCATTTCCGACGTCCGCTGCTTCGCGATATCAGACGGCCTTGTCTGGGAAGACAGCGCTGGCCGCACGTTCACGAAAAACAAGGACGAGCTTGCCGAGTGGCTGGCCGATCGCGCCACCGTCGGCCGCACCGTGCCCAAGGGTTTCCCGCGCAGCGGCAAATTCGCCGGTTAAGGCTCGAGCAATTCCCCGCAAAAGCGTGCAGCGCTTTTGCAGGGAATTGTGCAGAAACAAAAAGATAGAGCATTTCCGTAAATCGGAGAAAAATGGAATGCTCTAAATTCGCGCTCGGCTCTTGGCGGGCGCGGCAACTCCTCTATCTCATTCCTGTTACCAAAAATGAGAGAAGGCCGGTTCCGAGGCTGGCGGAATGGCCGGTGTCTACGTGCGCCTGGGAGAGGCGTGCGCCCTTACCGGAGGAAAATCGAATGCCCGCCAGCACCATCAAATTGCATGTCAGCCATACCTACAGGGCACCGCCCGCTGTCGTCTACGACGCCTGGCTCAACCCCGAAATCGCCCGGCGCTTCCTGTTTGCGACTGATGACGGTCATGTCATCCGCGCCGAAATCGATCCCCATGTCGGCGGTCGTTTCTTCATCGTCGACCGACGCCCGACCGGAGACGCATTTCATCAGGGCGTTTTCCTGGAACTGAAGCGTCCCCGGCATATGGCCTTCAGCTTTTCTGTCGAGGACCACGATCACAATTGCGACCGTGTCGAAATCGACATCGAACCACTCGGCGGCGGCAGCCGCCTGACGCTGACTCACGAAATGTGCGCCGAATGGGCCGAACACGAGGAAAAGACCCGTCGGGGCTGGGCGCATGTGGTTGAGGGGCTAGGCAGGGAGCTGGAACAGCAGCAATTGAAGCCTACGGGTTGAGCGGCACGCTGAAGTCACGCAGGACGAGGAAGTAACAACGTCTATTCCGCAATCTGGATGGCGCTCTTCCCTCGTACCATCCAGAAGCAATGCCCGGCGATCGCCGTCACCAGGATGCCGCCGCCGACGAGTGTCATTGTCGCCGGCGTTTCCGCAAAGATTAGCCAGACCCAGATCGGGGCGAGCACCGTTTCCAGCAGATAGAACATGCCGACTTCAGGCGCGGAGAGGTAGCGCGGCCCGGTCGCAAGGCACCAGAACGCAACCGGCATCATGATGGCGCCATTAAAGAGGATCCAGCCGGGATGGGCGATCACAAGCCCTGAGGGTAGCGCTTGCGCGAGGCCGAGCGCGGCCGGCAGGACGGCGGCAAGCAGCGGCACAAAGCCCATTTGCCGCCGTGAGGCGCGCCCGACCGTGATGGCTGCGGCAAGAATAAGCGCGCTGAGAAGCGCCATGGCGTCGCCAAAAAAATGGCCGCTGGAAAGCCCTTCGTTCACGATCAGCCCGACGCCTGATATCATGAACACCATGGCAATGAGCGTTGCGGGCTGCGGCTTCTCCCTAAGGAAAGTCCAGGAAAGAAGCGCCCCGAACATCGGGTTGAAGGCGACGATGAAGACGACATTGGCTGTGGTCGTATTGAAGATAGCCAGCACGAAGGTGAGGGAGGAGAGGCCGTAGAGCAGACCGGCGAGCACGCCGGGCCGCCCGGGAACGAGAACCGGCCATTTGCCCGAAGCAAGGCGCATCGCTGCAAGAATGACCATCGTAGCGAGAACCGTTGCCGCGCTTCGCGCTCCCAGCACTGACCAGATGTCGCCATCGCCAAGGCGGACGAGCGGAATATCCATGGAAAGCGCCAGCCCGCCGATCGCCGTCAGCAGCAGACCCTTCCGATGATCGGAAAGTGAGGTCGGGAACATTCAGTCGTGGGTGCTTTCGGGCATGGAGGAGGGGTCGAAACGTTCCCAGCCGCGCGGGGTCAGATGCTCCTGCGGCTGGAAACGGGTCTTGTAGTCCATTTTCCGCGACCCTTGAACCCAATAGCCGAGGTAGACGTGCGGCAGGCCCAGCGCTTTCGTACGTCTGACATGGTCGAGAATCATGAAGGTGCCGAGCGAACGCCGCTCGAGTCCCGGATTGAAGTAGGAATAGACCATCGACAGCCCGTCGCTCATCGTGTCGGTCAGAGCGGCGGCAAGCAGTTCGCCTTTCGGCCTCGGTTCCAGTCCGGAGCCTTCCTCGCGCAGGCGATATTCGATGATTCTGGTATTCACATGCGTGTCTTCGACCATGATCGCATAATCGAGCACGGTCATGTCGGACATCCCGCCCTGCTGGTGGCGAAAATCGAGATAGCGCCGGAAGAGTGAATATTGCTCGCTGGAAGGCTGGGCTGCGAATTCGGTGGCAATCACGTCGGAATTGGCGGCGAGCACTCGCTTCATCGATTTCGTCGGCTCGAATTCCTGGGCGAGAATTCGCACGGAAACGCAGGCGCGGCAGGATTCGCAAGCTGGGCGATAGGCGATGTTTTGCGAGCGGCGGAAACCGCCCTGCGTCAGGATATCGTTCATCTCGGCGGCGCGCGGACCGACCAGATGGGTGAAAACCTTGCGCTCCATCTCATGCGGCAGATACGGACACGTAGCCGGAGCCGTCAGATAAAACTGCGGGGATGGCGTCGTCTGCGTATTCATTTGTCGCGGAAGTTTCCTTGTCGAGACAGTGCCGTTTTCTGACAGCATGACCTAAGAATAAAAAACGTCAACAGCGGGACGGTTCTCGCCCTCCATTTCAGTCTTCTAATTTTAAATATGGAGCGTCGCGCGTGCCCGGCAAAGGGAAGGCGGAGAGTTTTTTCGTCTCCGCCACGAAGTCTTGGTCGAGGTTTCAAGCCGTGCGCACCGTCACCGTGCCAACCAGCAGGTCGTGGATGAGACGGCTGCGCTCGATAAACAGGCCGGCCAGCAGGATGAGCGGCGTCAGCACCGAGTTGAGGATCCAGAACAGCGCCAGATGCACGATCGCCGTCAGGAAATCCATCGGCCGTCCGTCGACGCGCACGATCGCGATGCCCATTGCGCGCATGCCGAGCGAGGCCTGGCTCGGTCCGCCCACAGTCAGGCCGAAGTAGATGCCGGCGACGATGACGAAGAGTGCAGGGTAGAGGAAAAAGCCCAGTCCGAGGGTGACGATCGACAGGAAGAACAGCACGATTGCCGCAGGAATGCACAGCAGCGCCACGATTAGGTAGTCGAGGATGAAGGCGAAGACACGGCGGCTCAACACGCCGCTATAGGCGCGCCAGTCGTCCGGGGCGGCATAAAGCGGATTGGGGTTGTAGCTCATCTCAATCTCCTCAGGAAAAGCGATGCCGCTGATATGGTGATGGCAGGGCGAAATGCAATAATTCGCGCTGTACTAGCGTTTGCTTAGAATTTTCGCGACCTCGACCGCGAAATAGGTGAGGATGCCGTCGCATCCCGCGCGCTTGAACGACAGCAGCGTTTCGAGCATTGCCCGCTCACCGTCGATCCAGCCGTTCATCGCTGCAGCCTTGATCTGCGTATATTCGCCGGACACCTGATAGGCGAAAGTCGGCAGGCCGAAGGCCTCCTTCACGCGCCAGCAGATGTCGAGATAGGGCAGGCCCGGCTTGACCATCAGCATGTCGGCGCCTTCCTCGACGTCGAGGGCGGCGTCGCGGATCGCTTCGGTGCCGTTGGCGGGATCGAGATAATAGGTCTTCTTGTCGCCTTTCAGCAGTCCGCCCGTCGAGATCGCCTCGCGATAGGGCCCGTAGAAGGCGGAAGCGAATTTCGTCGCATAACTCATGATGCCGACGCTCTGATGGCCTGCCGCATCGAGCGCCATGCGGATCGCGCCGATGCGCCCATCCATCATTTCCGACGGCGCGATGATGTCGGCGCCTGCGTCGGCCTGCATCACGGCGGCGCGCGCCACCTGATCGACCGTCTCGTCGTTGACGATCTCGCCGTCTCTCAGGATGCCGTCATGGCCGTGGCTGGTGAAGGGATCGAGCGCGACGTCTGTGATGACGCCGATATTGGGCACCGCCTTCTTGATCGCCGCTGTTGCCTGGTTGATCAGGTTGTTGGCTTCGAGGCTGTTCGAACCGGTCTCGTCGCGCAGCTCCATCTCGATGTTTGGAAAGGTCGCAAGTGCCGGAATGCCGAGGTCTGCCGCCTCCCGTGCGGCTTCGACGGCTTTGTCGACGCTCATGCGGTTGACGCCGGGCATGGCCGGAATCGGATCGACGATGCCGGAACCCGGCACGATGAAGATCGGCCAGATCAGGTCGTCGACGGTCAGCCGGTTCTCCTGTACAAGGCGGCGCGTCCAGTCCGCCTTGCGGTTGCGCCGCATGCGGCGATGGCCGGTGATTTCGTCGACGAGATGCGTCCTGTCCTGCATGATATCTATCCCTGGCCCATTCCATTTATTGGAGGGCTCATTATCATGGCGCCTGGAAAATCCAAACCGGACGATTGGCCGCGGCGGAAGACTGCTCGTAATGATACAACTCCCAAACCGAAGTTTGCGCTATGGAAACCGACTCACCGACGATACCGAAACGCACGCTGGCGGATCTTCTCTTCATCCTCTTCCTGAGACTGGTGGCCGTATCCTGCTTCTGGTTCGGGCTGCAATATTGGGCGATGCTCGTCGGCTATTCGCTGGTCGGCGCCGGGCGCTTCGATCTTTTAAGTCTGCCATGGAAGGTGGCGAGCACCAGTCTGGCGGTGCTTTTCCCTGTCGCCTCCCTCGGTCTATGGCTCACCGTCTCCTGGGGTCCTGTCATCTGGGTGTTGGCGGCCGGCGGTCAGATTCTTATGTACGGCCTCCTGCCAGACATATTCGGCCCCAACAAGCTGATCATTCTGCTGCATGTCATGGTGGCCGCCGTCTACTGGACTTTCCGCCTGCTGCTCTGGCTGGAAAAGCGCCGTCACCGCCGTCAGGTAAGCGTTGATTTACCCTGAGACAACGTGGGGTTTCCGGTAAGGCTCCATTAAGCCTGCGGTTTAAGTCGAATTTTATATGTATTCGATAGGGTCTCACTCAAGGCGGGAAGAAAACACACCGCCAACCAAACAGTGAGGCAGTCAACATGAATACGAAAATCAAGCCGCAGGCGGTATCGAACTTCCGTGACCAGCAGGATCAGGGCATCCGTGATCTTTACATGGAATCCCTTCATCTTGTCGAACGTCTTCACCGCCGTCTTCTCGACGTCATCAAGGACGAGTTCGACCGTCAGGGTCGCAGCGACGTCAACGCCATCCAGGCGCTGCTCCTTTTCAATATCGGCAACTCCGAGCTGACCGCCGGCGAGCTGCGCTCGCGGGGCTACTATCTCGGCTCCAACGTCTCCTACAACGTCAAGAAGCTGGTCGACCTAGGCTTCATCAACCACCAGCGCTCGCGCATCGACCGCCGCTCGGTCCGCATCAGCCTGACCGAAACCGGCCAGGACATCGCCGAAACGGTCGCCAAGCTCTACGAACGCCACATCGCCTCGATCGACAAGGTCGGCGGCATCGGCACCGACGAGTTCACCCAGATGAACAAGCTGCTCCAGCGGCTGGATCGCTTCTGGAACGATCAGATCCTCTATCGCCTCTGAGACCCGAGACCTCCTTCCAGGGTTGAAGAAAACCGGATGCGTTCCCTGCGCGTCCGGTTTTGCCGTTTGCGCCCGCGTGTCATCTTTGCAACGCATGGCTGACAAGCGCAAAGGCCGGTATTCAAGTCGTTTTTTAGCCGTTATTAACCGGCACGGTTTAGCCCGTCATATGGTTCGTTGCGTTGTGTTCCCCGGCAACCGGAGTCCTCTCCCGCTCTGGCAACACGAATTGGCCATATTGGTGTGGCAGCGGAAGGCTGACAACCGGCGCTTTCAATGGACCAGGAACGTCCAGGCTTTCCTATCGCAATCGTGTGATGGGACGCGCGGAATTTCCTGATGCGCCGGAAGAACGAATGGATGGGATCTGCGTTTGCAGGCGCAGTGATATCGCAAAAAGGCCGCGCTTTTTATGGCGGCATTGAGTGGTTGGGACGAATGTCGAAGAAAAACGGAATTGAAGCTCTCTCGCGCCGCGCTTTCCTTGCGTCCGCGGCAACGGTTGGTGCCGGCGCGCTTGCCGCCCCCGCATTCGCGCAATCGGCGCTCGATGGGCTCCTGAATGCCCCGAAACGCGGCAACTGGGACGACCAGTTCGACGCCAAAGCGGCTTCGCGCACGGCAACCGCCGTCCTTTCCAACACCCCGATCCTCAGCCCCCAGTCGGTCGCGAGCGCACAGCAGGCGATCATGCAGTATCAGCAGATCGCTGCCGCCGGCGGCTGGCCTGAAGTCAATCCCGGGGACCAGCGCCTGCAACTCGGCGTTTCCTCTCCCGCCGTCCAGGCGCTGCGCCAGCGCCTTGCGATCACCGGCGACCTGCCGCGCGAGGCCGGCATGTCGAGCGCCTTCGATTCCTATGTCGATGGCGCCGTCAAGCGCTTCCAGGCGCGCCATGGCCTGCCGGCCGACGGCGTTCTCGGCGAATTCACGCTGAAGGCGATGAACATTCCGGCCGATGTGCGCCTTCAGCAGCTGAATACCAATCTGGTCCGCCTGCAGACCTTCCCGGAGGATCTCGGCCGCCGCCACCTGATGGTCAACATTCCGGCTGCCTATGTCGAAGCCGTCGAAGACGGCAGTGTCGCGACGCGCCATACCGCGGTTGTCGGCCGCTTGAGCCGCCCGACGCATCTCGTCAACTCGAAGATCTACGAGGTCATCCTCAACCCGTACTGGACCGCGCCGCGCTCGATTGTCGAAAAGGACATCATGCCGCTGATGCGCAAGGATCCGACCTATCTCGAAAAGAACGCCATCCGCCTGATCGACGGCAAGGGCAACGAAGTCGCCCCCGAGACCGTCGACTGGAACGGCGAGGCGCCGAACCTGATGTTCCGTCAGGACCCGGGCAAGATCAACGCCATGGCGTCGACGAAGATCAACTTCTACAACAAGAACGGCGAGTACATGCACGACACGCCGCAGCAGGGCCTGTTCAACAAGCTCATGCGGTTTGAATCGTCGGGCTGCGTGCGCGTCCAGAACGTCCGCGACCTGTCGACGTGGCTGCTGCGCGAGACGCCTGGCTGGAGCCGCCAGCAGATGGAGCAGGTCATCGCAACCGGCGTCAACACGCCGATCAAGCTCGCCACCGAAGTGCCGGTCTATTTCGTCTATATCTCCGCCTGGGGCATGCCCGACGGCGTCGTCCAGTTCCGCGACGACATCTACCAGATGGACGGCAATGCCGAGCTGGCGCTCGATACCACGGCCGGCATGGAACAGCCGGTCCAGTAATAAGCGGCGACCTCTGCATCGTGACTTGAAACCGCGCTTTCCCGGCGCGGTTTTTTTTATGCAGGGAGAGGTGGTGACTGAAGTGGCCGCCGAGCGGTGACGCAAAAGTGTCAGAGCGCGCGCTTTGCCCAGCAAATGTCGTTCTTCGTATTGCTCTCGCCCCGGCGGAAGGCTAATACCTCAGCGCATTCCAGTTGAGGAGCCCGCCCATGACCAATGCTTCCACCGAATCCTTCTTCAATCGCTCGCTTGCGGACGTCGATCCGGAAATCTTCAGCGCGATCGGAAAGGAACTCGGTCGCCAACGGCACGAGATCGAACTGATCGCTTCCGAGAACATCGTCTCCCGCGCCGTGCTGGAAGCCCAGGGCTCCATCATGACCAACAAATATGCCGAGGGTTATCCCGGCAAGCGCTATTACGGCGGCTGCCAGTTCGTCGATATCGCCGAGGAACTGGCGATCGAGCGCGCCAAGAAGCTGTTCGGCGTCAACTTCGCCAACGTCCAGCCGAATTCCGGCTCGCAGATGAACCAGGCCGTGTTCCTGGCGCTGCTGCAGCCCGGTGACACCTTCATGGGTCTCGACCTGAATTCGGGCGGCCACCTCACGCACGGCTCGCCGGTCAACATGTCCGGCAAATGGTTCAACGTCGTTTCCTACGGCGTGCGCGAAGGCGACAACCTGCTCGACATGGATGAAGTCGCCCGCAAGGCCGAAGAGCACAAGCCGAAGCTGATCATCGCCGGCGGCACTGCCTATTCCCGCATCTGGGACTGGAAGCGCTTCCGCGAGATTGCTGACAGCGTCGGCGCCTATCTGATGGTCGATATGGCCCACATCGCCGGCCTCGTTGCCGGTGGCCAGCATCCGTCGCCGTTCCCCCATTGCCATGTCGCGACGACCACGACCCACAAGTCTCTGCGAGGCCCGCGCGGCGGCGTCATCCTCACCAATGAGGAGGATCTGGCCAAGAAGTTCAATTCGGCCGTCTTCCCGGGTCTGCAGGGCGGTCCGCTGATGCACATCATCGCTGCCAAGGCGGTCGCCTTCGGTGAGGCGCTGCAGCCGGAGTTCAAGGAATACGCCGCTCAGATCGTCAAGAACGCCCGTGCGCTTGCCGAAACGCTGATCGCAGGCGGCCTCGATGTCGTCTCCGGCGGCACCGACAACCATCTGATGCTCGTCGACCTGCGCAAGAAGAACGCCACCGGCAAGCGCGCCGAGGCCGCTCTCGGCCGCGCCTACATCACCTGCAACAAGAACGGCATTCCCTTCGATCCGGAAAAGCCCTTCGTCACCTCGGGCGTGCGCCTGGGTGCACCGGCCGGCACGACGCGCGGCTTCAAGGAAGCGGAATTCCGCGAAATCGGCAACCTCATCGTCGAGGTTCTCGACGGCCTGAAGGTCGCCAATTCCGATGAAGGCAATGCCGCCGTCGAAGCCGCCGTGCGCGGCAAGGTGGTCAACCTCACCGACCGCTTCCCCATGTATGGCTACATGGGGTAAGGAGTAGGGATGCGCTGCCCCTATTGCGGTTCGGAAGATACCCAGGTTAAGGATCTGCGTCCGGCGGAGGACAATACGTCCATCCGCCGGCGGCGTATCTGTCCGGATTGCGGCGGCCGTTTCACCACCTTCGAACGCGTGCAGTTGCGCGAGTTGATGGTCATCAAGAAGACCGGCCGCAAGGTGCCGTTCGACCGCGACAAGCTGGTGCGCTCCTTCGAAGTGGCGCTGCGCAAACGCCCGGTCGAGCGCGACCGCATCGAGCGCGCTGTTTCCGGCATCGTCCGCCGGTTGGAAAGCTCCGGCGAGACCGAGATCTCCTCGGAGCAGATCGGCTTGCAGGTGCTCGAAGCCATGAAGAGCCTCGACGATGTCGGCTTCGTGCGTTACGCCTCGGTCTATCGGGATTTCACGCTTGCCGAGGATTTCGAGAAGGTCATTTCGGAAATCAACGCCAAGATCGCCCGCGATCCGCTGGACGTCTGACCATGGGCGAGGGGATCGCTCAGCCTGAGGACCAGCGCTTCATGGCTGCCGCGATCCGTCTTTCGCGCCGGCATCTCGGGCGCACTGCCACCAATCCATCCGTCGGCTGCGTCATCGTTCGCGACGGCTTCATCGTTGGCCGGGCCGTGACCGCGCTCGGCGGGCGCCCGCACGCCGAGCCGCAGGCGCTCGCCGAAGCAGGCGAACTCGCCCGCGGCGCCACGGCCTATGTCACGCTCGAACCCTGTTCGCATCACGGCAAGACGCCGCCCTGCGCGGAGGCCTTGATTGCCTACGGCGTTTCCCGCGTCGTCATCAGCGTAACCGACCCCGATATCAGGGTTTCCGGCCGAGGCATTTCCATGCTGCGCAACGCCGGCATCGAGGTAACGACGGGTGTGCTGGAGGAAGAGGGCAGGCGTTCGCTCGCCGGCTATCTCACCCGCCAGACGAAGAATCGCCCTTATGTGACTCTCAAGCTTGCCGTTTCCGCTGACGGCATGATCGGGCGAGAGGGGGCAGGGCAGGTGGCGATCACCGGCCCGCAAGCCCGCGCCCAGGTCCAGGCGCTGCGCGCCGAGACGGATGCGATTCTGGTCGGGATCGGCACGGCGATATCAGACGATCCGCTGCTGACGGTGCGGACACCAGGTCTTGAGGCGCAGTCGCCTGTTCGTATCGTGCTCGATCCTCTTCTGGCGCTGCCGCTGACGAGTAAGCTGGTTCAGACGGCGCGGGAAGTGCCGGTCATCGTTGTCGCGAGCGAGGAAGTATCTTTATTGCGGGCTGACGCGGAAGGCTTACCCCCCTCTGCCCTGCCGGGCATCTCACCCACAAGCGGCAGGGCAGAGGAGGGTGTCCCACCCACCGACGTTGGCATTCAAACCCGCGGCACCGCGCTCGAAGCCGCTGGCGTCGAAATCGTCTACTGTAGCCCCTATCATCCCGATGTCCTGCTGCCGGCCCTTGCCACACGCGGCATTTCCTCGCTTCTCATCGAGGGCGGCGCAAAGACCGCGAAGCTTTTCCTCGAAGCCGACCTCGTCGACCGCATCCAGCTCTATCAGTCGCCCATTGTCATCGGCGATGGAGGTATTGAATCTCCGTTGCAGGCAACCGACATACCATCCGGTTTCGCCCACCGGGGCACTTATATGTTCGGCGCTGATCGCCTGGATGAATATGAAAGAGAGAATTGATGTTCACCGGAATTGTCACTGATGTCGGTACGATCGAAGCCGTTTCGCAGCTCAAAGAGGGCATCAAGCTCCGCGTTGCGACGAGTTACGACCCCGCGACCATCGATATGGGCGCGTCGATCTCCCATTCCGGCATCTGCCTGACCGTCACCGGCCTGCCGCAGGAAGGCAGCAACGGCCGCTGGTTCGAAGTGGAAGCTTGGGAAGAGGCGCTGCGGTTGACGACGATCGGTACCTGGCGCGAAGGCAGCCGCATCAATCTCGAACGGTCGCTGAAGATCGGCGACGAGCTCGGCGGCCATATCGTGTCCGGCCATGTCGACGGCAAGGCGGAAATTCTCTCGGTGACATCGGAAGGCGACGCCGTGCGTTACCGCCTGCGCGCGCCCGAACATCTGGCGAAATTCGTGGCGCCCAAGGGGTCGATCGCACTCGACGGCACCTCGTTGACCGTCAACGCGGTCGACGGCGCGGATTTCGACGTCCTGCTCATTCGCCACACGCTCGAGGTTACCACCTGGGGCGACCGTAAGGCCGGCGATTTCGTCAATTTCGAAGTCGATACCATGGCGCGTTATGCCGCCCGGCTCGCCGAATTTCCTACCGCAAAAACTGAATGATCTCGCCGTTATATTGGGTGCGCGCCGTCTCGCGGAAACCGAGTTTGGCGGCAACCCTCAGCGACGCCTGGTTTTCGGGGCTGATGATGCAGGTCATTGGCCTTGCCGGAAAATGCACTTCCGCCCAGCCGATCAGGGCGGTCAGCGCCTCGGTGGCATAACCGCGGCCATGCATCGAGGGCAGCAGCGCCCAGCCGAGTTCCATGGTCCCCTCGATCGAGGGTTCCATTTCGCGGCGAGCCTCCAGAAAGCCTGCTTCACCGATGAAGAGGCCGCTTTCTTTTTCCACGATCGCGAGAAAGCCGAAGCCCATATGGTGCCACATGCCGGCAATGCGCAGCATGCGGCTCCAGCTCTGCTCGCGCGTCGACGGCACGCCGGTGATGAAGCGAACGACGTCTTCGTTCGCCCACAGCACTGCATGGGCCGCAAAATCGTCGAGGCGGTGAGGGCGAAGCATCAGCCGCTCGGTTTCGAGGGTCGGGATGTCGGTCACGTCGGATCCTTTTGGAAATGGCGCTCTCAGGCGCCGGGCTCGCCGTCCCAGTAATCGAGATTGCTTTCAAGCCGCCCGATATGGCGGAAGCGCTTCGCAGCATCCCTGTTCGTTTTGGCAAGAAACTTTCCGGAATCGGGATATTCGACGATCTCCGTCTTCGCCATCGTCGAAATGCCGAGATAGATGAGCGTCGTCGTGCCGGTGTTGATGATCTGGTGTGCCGTTTCCGGCCCACCGGCCGGTGCGCCGAGCACATCGCCCGCCTTGATCGAATGGCGTTCGTCGCCGAAGCGATATTCGCCGGCACCCGAAATCACGTAGAAAAGCTCGTCCTCGACATGGTGATTGTGGAAGGGGCAGCTCGATTTGCCCGGCGGCACCTCGTTGTAGCTGATGCCAAGGCCGGCAAGGCCCAGCAGCGCGCCGAACGAAGTATCGGCGCTTTCGTAGAACTCGCCCTGTTTCCAGTGGTCGAGCTTGAGATCGGCGATATTGATCACTGCTTTTGCTTCCGTCGCCATGATGCTCTCCTGTTGCAGGAAGAGAAGCTATCATCATGGGGAAAAATTCAATGGCTTTCCGCATGATACCCCCGCATGGGCGGAGAGGAGACCGCCGCCCATGCCTGGAGCGCCTCGCCACGAATTGGGCAGAGGCCGTCAGCGAACGTAGAACGTCATGCTTCCGTCGGCCGCCTGTTCGGCATTGACGATATTGCGGACATCGACGCCTTCATTGTTGAGCCGGTGGGCAAGCGACTTGTTGGCGTCGATCGAGGCTTGGATGCCGCGAATGGCCTCGCCGGAACGCTCCGGTGCCGAACGCGGGCCGGTCGTCTCGTCATCGAGATTGCGCCAGTTGTGCACTTGCTCGATATTGAAATCATTGCTCTGGAAGGTCCTGAGCGTCTGCTCGATACCTTGGGCGGTATTCATTCCAAGGCTTTCGGCCCGACCGATGCCGGCAAAGGCGAGGGAGGAGAGCGTTGCTGCGAGGGTAATGGTGATAACGCGGTTCATGATAGTATCCTTTCATCTGCTTTGACGGTCGGCTGTCGTTGCAGGGGATCGTCTGCGTTACGATATCGAAGTGGCGCCCCGCCATTCCCGTTTCAATGGGGTAAGTCACTGAAGAACAATTAAAAATTGTTCATGAAAACTGCCCTCGAATTGCCGTTTTCCAGGCATCGGGCAGAGCCAAGTCAAGGGGCTTGTCCGACCGCGCGCGGCACGCGCAGCTATCCCTTTGCGGATATTTCCTCTTTCCGCATTGCGGCATCTGGCGAAATCACTTGCCATTCGCACGAAGGCGTGTTTTGACCGCGGGCTGCCGAGTGGAAAACGCCCCTCCAACCGAAGGTGAACCATGCCAAGAGAGACCGCTCCCCATATTTTGATCGTTGAGGCCCGCTTCTACGACGACATGGCCGATGCGCTGCTCGAAGGCGCGACCTTTGCGCTTGACGAAGCCGGCGCCACGTACGAAGTCGTCACCGTTCCCGGTGCACTGGAAATTCCAGCGGCGATTGCCATGTCGCTCGATGGGGACGACAATGGCGGCACGCATTATGATGGCTATGTCGCCCTCGGCATGGTCATCCGCGGCGAGACCTATCACTTCGATATCGTATCGAACGAATCCTCGCGCGCTTTGATGGATCTCGCGGTCAGCGAATCCCTTGCCATCGGCAATGGTATCCTGACCGTTGAAAACGACGAACAGGCCTGGGCGCGCGCACGCCGCTCGGAAAAGGACAAGGGCGGATTTGCCGCTCGCGCGGCTCTGACGATGATCGGGCTGAAGCAGAAATTGGGTGCATAACGAATGAACGACGACAAGACGGAACGGCCGGTCAAGACTGCGAACCAGCGGGGCGCTGCCCGCCTTGCTGCGGTCCAGGCGCTTTATCAGATGGATGTCGGCGGCACGGGCGTTCTGGAAATCGTGGCTGAATACGAGGCGCACCGCCTCGGCCAGGAACTCGACGGCGCGACCTATCTGAAGGCCGACGCCGCCTGGTTTCGTTCCATCGTCTCCGGCGTCGTTCGCGATCAGGTCCGCCTCGATCCACTGATCGCCCAGGCATTGCAGGATGATTGGGCTCTGTCGCGCCTCGACAGCACCGTGCGCGCCATCCTGCGCGCCGGCGTTTTCGAGCTCATCGATCGCAAGGACGTTCCGGTCGCGGTCATCGTCACCGAATATGTCGAGATTGCCCAGGCCTTTTTTGAGGACGACGAGCCGAAGCTCGTCAACGCCGTGCTCGACCGCATTGCAAAGCAGGTCCGCGGCGAGGCGAAGAAGTAAGTCCTTAGCCGCCAAATAATCTTCCCGCTTCTTTCGTCGCACTGCAATGGTTTTCGCCCATTGCGGTCTTGACGCCACGTGATCGACCACGCAATCTCCGCACCGCTTAGCTGTGGCGTTTCTGTGGAGAGGAAAGGCGATTCGGCGGCGTTTTCGCCGGAGTAGGAGTGAGCTCCGGCCTACGGGAGGAAAGAGCGAAATGACCATTCTTTTATGCGTAATTGCATGCGGTCTGCTCTCGGTGGCCTATGCCGCCTGGGCAACCCGGTCGGTGCTTGCCGCCGATCAGGGCAACAGCCGCATGCAGGAGATCGCGGGTTATATCCGCGAAGGCGCTCAGGCCTATCTGACCCGCCAGTATAAGACCATTGCCATTGTCGGCGTTGTTGTTTTCATCGCGGCATGGCTGCTTCTTTCCGCAACGGCCGCCATCGGTTTCCTGATCGGTGCCGTACTATCGGGCGCTGCCGGTTTCATCGGCATGCACGTCTCCGTCCGTGCCAACGTGCGCACCGCGCAGGCTGCTTCCGCCAGCCTTTCCGCCGGCCTCGACATCGCCTTCAAATCGGGCGCCATCACCGGCATGCTGGTGGCGGGTCTCGCGCTGCTCGGCGTCTCCATCTACTATACATTTTTGACCTTCGGGCTCGGACATGAGAGCGGCTCGCGCGAAGTCATCGATGCGCTCGTGGCGCTCGGCTTTGGCGCCTCGCTGATCTCGATCTTCGCCCGTCTCGGCGGTGGCATCTTCACCAAGGGCGCCGATGTCGGCGGCGATCTCGTTGGCAAGGTGGAAGCCGGCATTCCCGAAGACGATCCGCGCAACCCGGCAACGATTGCCGACAACGTCGGCGACAATGTCGGCGACTGCGCCGGCATGGCAGCCGACCTGTTCGAGACCTATGCGGTCTCGGTCGTCGCCACCATGGTTCTCGCCGCGATCTTCTTTGCCGGCGCGCCGATCCTCCAGTCCGCGATGATCTATCCGCTGGCGATCTGCGGGGCTTGCATCATCACCTCGATCATCGGCACCTTCTTCGTCAAGCTCGGCTCGAACGGCTCGATCATGGGTGCACTCTACAAGGGCCTGATCGTCACCGGCCTGCTGTCCATCATCGGACTCGGCGCGGCCACCTCGCTGACGGTCGGCTGGGGTTCGCTCGGCACCGTAGCCGGCGCCGACATATCGGGTACGAACCTCTTCATCTGCGGTCTCGTCGGCCTCGTCGTTACCGCTCTGATCGTCGTCATTACCGAATATTACACCGGTACCGGCAAGCGCCCGGTCGTTTCGATCGCCCAGTCGTCGGTAACCGGCCATGGCACCAACGTCATCCAGGGTCTGGCGGTTTCGCTGGAATCGACGGCCCTGCCGGCCATCGTCATCGTCGGCGGCATTCTGGCCACCTACCAGCTCGGCGGCCTCTTCGGCACCGGCATTGCGGTCACCGCCATGCTCGGCCTTGCCGGCATGATCGTTGCGCTGGACGCCTTCGGGCCCGTCACCGACAATGCCGGTGGCATCGCGGAAATGTCGCATCTTCCGCCGGAAGTGCGCAAATCGACCGACGCGCTCGACGCCGTCGGCAACACTACCAAGGCCGTGACCAAGGGCTATGCGATCGGTTCGGCCGGTCTCGGTGCGCTGGTGCTGTTTGCCGCCTACGCCAACGACCTGCAATATTTCGCGGCCCATGGCGATCAATATCCATACTTCGCCAATATCGGCGCGATCTCCTTCGAGCTGTCGAACCCCTACGTCGTCGCCGGCCTGCTGTTCGGCGGTTTGATCCCCTATCTCTTCGGCGGCATCGCCATGACCGCCGTCGGCCGCGCCGCCGGCTCGATCGTCGAGGAGGTGCGCCGTCAGTTCAAGGCAAAGCCGGGCATCATGCAGGGCACGGAGAAGCCGGACTACGGCAAGGCCGTCGACCTTCTGACCAAGGCAGCCATTCGCGAGATGATCGTGCCGTCGCTGCTGCCCGTGTTGGCACCCGTCATCGTCTATTTCGGCGTGCTGCTCATTTCCGGTTCCAAGGCCTCGGCCTTTGCCGCTCTCGGCGCATCGCTACTCGGCGTCATCATCAATGGCCTCTTCGTCGCCATTTCGATGACATCAGGTGGGGGCGCCTGGGACAATGCCAAGAAGAGCTTCGAGGACGGTTTCGTCGACAAGGACGGCGTGCGTCACATGAAGGGTTCGGATGCGCACAAGGCATCCGTCACCGGCGATACGGTCGGCGATCCCTACAAGGATACCGCCGGCCCAGCCGTCAACCCGGCGATCAAGATCACCAATATCGTCGCGCTGCTGCTGCTTGCCATTCTTGCCGGCTGATCGGTAGAGCCCAGGCGCTGCGGTTCGCCGCGGCGCCGTGACCATTGAAAAACCCGCCGGAGCGATCCGGCGGGTTTTTCGTTGAAGACATGTCCGATCAGCGCAGGCTGCTCGGATTCTGCGGCGTGCCGCCGGCGCCACCGCCGAACAGGCTGCGCGCGGCGCTTGCGGCGCTGCCGCCGGAGAGCATCTGCTGCAGGAAGGTGAGTTCCTTGCCGCCGGTCGGCGTGACGCGCGAGATCGTGTCGAACACCTTGCCGTCCTGCAGCGCGTAGTTGGCGCGGCGGGTGACGACGCCGTTCTTGTCGAAATAGACGGCCAGAATGCTCTGGTCGACGACCTTCAGTTTCTGGAAGGCGACGGCGCGTGAGCGCCGCTGCGAGATGTAATAGAAAACTTCGCCATCAAAAGTTGCCGTCGTCGACGGCGTGCCGAGCGAAAGCAGCACCTGCTCGCGGCTGGAGCCTTCAGGTACCAGGTTCAGCGACTGCTGGTCGACGATGTAGCCGCCATTAAGCACCGTGCTCGTCTGGCAGCCCGAAAGTGCTGATGTGGAGGCGATTATGAAGGCAATGGCCGCGCTGCTGAAGAATTTCATGTCAGACTTGAAATACCGTTTCTTCAACGACATTTACTCCCTTGAGTGTCGATAGCAGCCATTTGGGGCCTTGCACGCTTCCCTCCTGCAAAACCATTGTGGCCATTCCGAGTCGAATGTCCCGAATTCGGCTCGCCGGCGTCTTGAGGGGCGCCGTCCCGAAACTGGTCACGATCAGCATTGCAATTCGCGCCTGCTTCGGTAAACCAGCTTTCGAAATCATGCAACAAGGCCGGACGCCAGCCGGCGCGAAGAATGAGGCATTTCCGGAAAAAACATGATCTTCGGGCTGTTCCGTAAGAAAAACAACAATCAGGCGATCGTTGACAGGCAATATGCGGCGCTGACAGCGGCCGCGCGCATGCCCGAACTCTATATCAGGCTGAATGTGCCGGACACGGTCATGGGCCGTTTCGAGATGCTGTCGATTGCCATGATTTTGTTTTTTCGCCGCACACGGGCTTCTGCCGTAAGTGGTCAGGAGATAGCCCAGGAGATCGTCGACGCCTTCTTCCAGGATATCGACTATTCGATTCGCGAGCTCGGCATCGGCGACAACAGCGTGCCGAAGCGCATGAAGAAGCTCGCCGGCATGTTTTACGGCCGGCTCGAAGCCTATTCGAAGGCAATGGATGCCGGTGATGCCGAAGCGCTTGCTCTTGCACTGACGCGCAATATCTACCCCGAAACCACGACGCCGGCCGACATGTCCGGCCTTGCCGGATGGATGATGGCTGCGGAATCCCATCTGTCTGTTGTTCCGGAAGAGGTGATGGCCACCGGTTCGGCAACGCTCCCGCCTGTTGCCTGAAGGAGCAAGCAATGAAGCACGATCGGGACGAAGTTCCCTTCTCCTATCACGTCAAGGTCGGCCATATCTCGGCCAATCCCGTCGAAGTCCATATCGAGGCCGACGACAACGAACTGAAGGCGCTTGCGAAGGCCTGGAGCGTCGTTTCCGTCGACGGTCTGCACGCCGACCTGCAGATTGCCCGCTGGAAGCGTGACGGCGTTCGCGTCAAAGGCCGCGTGCAGGCGAAGATTGTCCAGTCCTGCGTCGTGACGCTGGAACCCGTCGAAGCTGCGATCGACGAGAATTTTGAGCAGATTTTCGTGCCGGAGGGTTCCAAGCTCGCCCGCCAGCCGGGCAATGACGCCGGCGAGATGCTGCTTGATCCCGACGGTCCTGATCTGCCCGAGACCTTCGTAGGCGATACGATCGACGCCGGAGAGGTGGTTGCCGAATTCGCGGCTCTTGCGATCGACCCCTATCCGCGCAAGGAGGGTGTCGAATTCGCCGGCCATATCGAGGATAGCGGCGAGAACGATAAAAAGCCCTCCGCTTTCGCGGCCCTCAAGGACTGGAAAAAGGACTAAGCTTCGCTGGCATTTGATACTATTCAGTTGTAAGCGACGCCAAAACCGGTATTTTGGCCGAAATTTCGCCCTCGGCGAAAAGAAGGATCAGGGACGCGTGATCAGAATATCTATCGACCTCATGGGTGGCGACTTTGGTCCCCAGGTTGTCATCCCCGGTGCCGCCAAAGCGCTGGATCGGCATCCGGATATTTCCTTCGTTTTCTACGGCCTCAAGGAACAATGCGAACCGGTTCTCGCCAAGTTCCCGAAACTCAGGGAAAAATCGGTCTTTCACGATTGCGAGCTCGCCGTCAGCATGGAGGAGAAGCCGAGCCAGGCACTGCGCCGCGGCCGTTATATCTCCACCATGTGGCGTTCGATCGAGGCGGTGAAGACGGGCGATGCCGATGTCGCGGTCTCGGCCGGCAATACCGGCGCCCTGATGGCGATGGCGAAGTTCTGTCTTCGCACCATGGCCAACATCGAGCGCCCGGCGATTGCGGCGATCTGGCCGACGCTGAAGGGCGAGAGCATCGTGCTCGACGTCGGTGCGACGATCGGCGCCGATGCGCAGCAATTGATGGATTTCGCTCTGATGGGCGGTGCCATGGCGCGCGCGCTTTTCGAGATCGAACGTCCGACGATCGGTCTTCTGAACGTCGGCGTCGAAGAGGTGAAAGGCCAGGAAGAGGTCAAGGAGGCCGGCCGGCTGCTGCGTGAGGCGAACATCGATTCGCTCGAATATTCCGGCTTCGTCGAGGGCAATGATCTTGGCAAGGGCACGGTCGACGTCGTCGTGACCGAAGGATTCTCCGGTAATATCGCGCTCAAGACGGCCGAAGGTACCGCCAAGCAGATCGCCGAATATCTGCGTGCCGCCATGTCGCGCACCCTGCTCGCGCGCATCGGCTACCTTTTCGCCAAGAGCGCCTTCGACATGCTTCGCGAGAAGCTCGATCCGAGCAAGGTCAATGGCGGCGTCTTCCTCGGCCTGAACGGCATCGTCATCAAGAGCCATGGCGGGGCCAATGCGGAAGGCATCGCAGCCGCCATCGAAGTCGGCTACGACATGGCTAAGAACGGCCTCAATCAGAAAATAGAAAACGATCTTAAGAAATATCATGCCAAGCGGCTGCCTCCCATAGGCCCGGAAGCGGCATGAGCTACGGGGTTCAATCGAATATGATCCGTTCAGTGGTTCGCGGGTTCGGAGCCGCACTTCCGAAGCGCGTGATGACCAATCGCGACATGGAGGCTATCGTCGATACGTCGGACGAATGGATCGTCCAGCGCACCGGCATTCGGCAGCGTTATATCGCCGGCGATGACGAGACAACGGCATCGCTCGGCGAGGCGGCCGCGCGCGCGGCGCTTGCCAATGGCGGCCTGACGCCGGCGGATATCGATCTCGTCATCTGTGCCACCTCGACGCCCGACAACACCTTTCCGGCGACCTCGGTCAATATCCAGAACCGCCTCGGCATGAGCCATGGCTTCGCTTTCGACGTCCAGGCTGTCTGCACCGGTTTCGTCTATGCGGTCACGACGGCGGATGCCTATATCCGCGGCGGGCTTGCAAAGCGCGTTCTTGTCGTCGGTGCTGAAACCTTTTCGCGTATTCTCGACTGGAACGACCGCACCACCTGTGTACTTTTCGGCGACGGCGCAGGCGCGATCGTACTCGAAGCTGCCGAAGGCGAGGGCACGTCCTCCGACCGCGGCGTGTTGACCGCGCATCTGCGCTCGGACGGCTCGCACAAGGACAAGCTTTTTGTCGATGGCGGCCCGTCGTCGACCGGCACCGTCGGCAAGCTGCGCATGGAAGGCCGTGAGGTCTTCAAATATGCTGTCGGCATGATCACCGATGTCATTCAGGCCGCCTTCGATTCGACCGGTACCACCGCCGAAGACCTCGACTGGCTGGTGCCGCACCAGGCCAATCGGCGCATCATCGACGGTTCGGCGAAGAAGCTGAACATCGATGCGGAGAAGGTCGTCGTTACCGTCGACCTGCACGGCAATACGTCGGCCGCTTCGATCCCGTTGGCCCTGGCGACTGCTGCCGGCGACGGCCGCATCAAGAAGGGCGACCTGGTGATGCTCGAAGCGATGGGCGGCGGCTTCACCTGGGGCGCCGTTCTGCTGCGCTGGTAAGCACGAATCCTAAAAAACTGGCGGCGAACAAGAGCTTGACCGTAAGGCGCAAGACAAATACTCTTCGTTCGCTTTCACAAAATATTTTGTAATGGGCGGGGAAACCATGACCGGAAAAACAGTGACGCGAGCAGACCTGGCGGAATCCGTTTTCCGAAAGGTTGGGCTTTCCCGGACCGAATCCGCTGAGCTGGTCGAAACCGTCATCGATGAAATCTGCAACGCCATCGTGCGTGGCGAAACCGTCAAGCTTTCGTCCTTTGCAACCTTTCAGGTGCGCGACAAGAACGAGCGGATCGGCCGCAACCCGAAAACCGGCGAGGAGGTTCCGATCTCCCCCCGTCGCGTCATGACCTTCAAGGCGTCGAATGTGCTCAAGACGCGCATCCTCAAGGCCCATGTTTCTCGCAAGGTCAAGCTGAAGCCGCAGAATCCGGCTTCCTGATACCGCTTTCCCGTTTAGGAACGACATTTTTTCCCTCGCACGCCGTCCTTGCTTGTGCGCAACGCCAAGACATGACTTGAATTGTCGGCGCCAAACCTTTGAAATATGATGAGTCGCCGTTGGATCGAGCCGCGAGGTCGCGTAGCAGTATGACGTTGGACAAGAGCCCCGATGCCTTTCGCACCATCAGCGAAGTCGCAGACGATCTTGATCTGCCGCAGCATGTGCTGCGCTTCTGGGAGACGCGTTTTCCCCAGATAAAGCCGATGAAGCGCGGCGGCGGCCGTCGCTATTATCGGCCGGAGGACGTGGATCTCCTCAAGGGTATCCGGCATTTGCTCTATGATCACGGCTACACGATCAAGGGCGTTCAGAAGCTTCTGAAGACCAACGGCAATAAATTCGTCATATCGGTCGGCCACGGCGATCTCGCCAGCGTCGAGGCGCTGGCGTCGGGCGTGCAGGAGGCGGGCGTCGGCGAACCGCGTGTCGGCATGGCCGAGGAAGATCAGATCGTCGGCCGCGCGAAGCCGCCGATCACCCGCCGATTTTTCAATTTTGTCGCCGGCGACGACGACCAGCCGGAGGTTTCCATCGGCAAGTCGAGTGTCGGCAAGGAAGACAGGGCGCTGCTGCAGGAGGCGCTCTACGATCTCCTGGAATGCAAGCGCCTGCTCGACCAGGTACGCTGAGCTGGAACGCAGGTCAGGCTTGCGTCAGCCGCTTCATCGCCTGTTCGAGTTCGCTGAGCTGAAAGGGTTTCCGCAGCACGGACTGTGTGCCTGTACTGCCTTCGGGGGCGCTGCCATATCCCGTCGCGTAGAGATAGGGTTTGCCGCGTTCGTCGAGCAGCTTTGCGACCGGCAGCGAACTGTGGCCGGCAAGAGAGACGTCGAGAATAGCTGCGTCGAACTCCGAGTCCTTGGCGGTTGCCAGCGCCCGTTCCAGGTCGGGCGCGCTTGCGCAGACCCGATAGCCGAGATCGCCGAGCATGTCCTCGAGCAGCATGGCAATCAGCGTATCGTCCTCGACGATGAAGATGTCTTTCATGGTCACGTTCACCCATTTCCCCTTGCCGGGCATCAAGCTTATGTGGACCGCAGCTGGCGCTCGTCAAGACATGCTGCCCCGACGTGTGAGAAAGAGCATATTGCCGGGTGAAATTCGATGTGCAAAAGCTGGGATACCGTTTCTGAAGCGGAGGGAAAGAGGCCTGGGATGGATTTGCTGAGTGCCACGGACTGGTTGCGTCACAGGCCCGGTTACACATATCCGCTGGCGCTTGTCGCGGTTGGCTTGACCTTTCTTCTAAGGATTGCAGCCAGTGACTATCTTTCCGGTTTTCCCTTCCTGAGCTTCCTCCCGGCGATATTGCTCGCGAGTTTCATCGGTGGCGCGGGACCGGGCCTTCTCGCGGCCGTGGTCGCCGGCTTCATCGTCCAGCAGTTTTTCGTCGAACCTCACAATGTCTTCTGGCCGGTCAGCGCCGGGCAATGGATCGGCCTGTCGACCTATCTCGTCAATGCGGGGATCATCGTCGGGCTGATGGAGATGATCATCGTCGCCCATTCCAGGCAGAGCCGCCTTCGCAGCGAGCTCAACAGCTTCAATACCCGCCTGGAACAAACGGTTGCCGAGCGTACCGCCGAGCTCAAGCATGAGATGAACGAGAATGCCGCCGCCCAGGCGCAGGTCCGCCAATTGCAGAAGATGGAGACGATCGGCCAACTGACCGGCGGCGTCGCTCATGATTTCAACAATATGCTGGCAATCATCATCGGCAGCCTCGACCTCGCTCAGCGGCGCATGACCGGAAACGAGGATCCTCGCCTGCTGAATTCGATCCAGAATGCCAGGGACGGCGCACAAAGGGCGGCCGTGTTGACCGCCCGTCTTCTCGCCTTCTCACGCCAGCAGCCGCTTGCCCCGGAGATCATCGACGCCAATAAACTGGTCGGCGGCATGTCGGAGCTGCTGCGGCGCACCCTCGGCGAGCAGATCCGGATAGAGACCGTTCTTGCCGGCGGTCTCTGGCAGAGCTTTGCCGATCTCAGCCAACTCGAAAACTCCATTCTGAACCTTGCCGTCAATGCCCGCGACGCCATGCCCGGCGGCGGCCATCTGACCATCGAGACCGCCAATACTGAACTCGACGAGCGATATGCGCGCATGCATTCCGAGGTCGAGGCCGGCCAGTATGTGATGATCAGCATCACCGACACCGGTACCGGCATGTCGCCCGAAGTCATCGACCGCGCCTTCGACCCGTTCTATACGACCAAGGGACCTGGCAAGGGTACCGGTCTCGGCCTCAGCCAGGTCTACGGCTACATCAAGCAGAGCGGCGGCCACATCAAGATCTATTCGGAGATCGACAGGGGCACGACGGTGAAGATCTATCTTCCCCGTCATGTCGGCGTAACGGATCCTCGGTTGAGCGCTGTGGGCGCCCACCCAATCCCCCAGGGTAGCGTCAACGATACGATTTTGGTGGTGGAGGATGATGAGCACGTCCGCAGCATGACCGCCGAAAGCCTGCATGAACTCGGCTACACCGTATTGGAAGCGGCAAGCGGCATGGAGGCGCTTGTCCTTCTGGAGCAGAATGCGGCCGTCGACCTGATCTTCACCGATATCGTCATGCCGCAGATGAGCGGACGCCAGCTTGCCGATATCGTTCAGCAAAAATGGCCGGCAATCAGGATCCTCTACACAACGGGCTACACCCGAAATGCCATCGTTCACAACGGCGTGCTTGATCACGGCGTTTCCCTGCTCGCCAAGCCCTTCAGCCTCGAGCAGCTCGCCCACAAGATCCGCGAGCTTCTCAATGCGCCTGCGAGAAGGGAAGGCGAGCGGACGTGAGGCCGCAAGGCGGCCGCACGCTCACAGGCTTTGATCGCGTTATTCCAGGACCTGGATCACGCGGTGCGTTTGCGGCTCGACGATCACGCGCCGGTTGTTGACGACGGTATAGGCATAGCTGTCGACATTCGGCACCCTATGCACTTCGACTGTATCCGGCAGCGTTACGCCGACCGTGATATCGCCGTCATAGACGACAGACGGTGTGTTTTGCTCCATCACATATGTGCGCACCTCACCAGGCAGTACGACCGAGCCTGTCGGTGCAGGATCGGTGACGATGACGGTGCTCTGCGCGAAGGCGGCGGAGCTGATGGTCAGCATTGCTGCTGCGGCCAGCATGATCTTGTGCATGGGAGTTCTCCTTTTCCAGCCCCAGACATCAACGCAACGCGGACAATGCTGCATAGTTCCCGTGTCTGCCTTTCGCAGCGCGGATGGGCTTGTCGATGCTTGGCAGTCGAAATTCCCCTCTTACCGACGCGCGTGCTTCGGCCATTGCCGATGAGACAAACGCGGGGAGAGAACGATTGAGTTGTTGGCGAATCGTTTTGTGCATCATACGGTTGAGCGTCCGAACAATGTCCACGGGTTCTTCCGGTGATGCCAGGACTCGGTTCTTTACGTTTCGTTAACCATGTTGGCGGTTTATGTCAGCTGAACGGCCTGCTGGTCGTTGATTCGAAGATCCCTCGCGTTTCGGCTTGCGAATGGATATCTGGAAAGACGATTGCGGCGGCTCGAAACATGCACTTGCGTAAGACGATATCGCTGGTGGCCGTGGCCGGCATGATGGCCGGCTGCACATCGACAGGCGGTGTGCGTCAGCCTTCCGGGCCGGAGACAGTGGCGCCCGAAAAGGCGCTGGTCCTGCCGCCGCCGGGAGGTCCGTCGATCGTCAGCGTCGTCGAGCGCAAGCGTGGCAATGGCGTCGAGCAGAACATCTCACTATTTACCTCATCCTCCGTGCCTGGCCAGAATTTCCTGAAAGTCCAGTTCTTCGGGGCCTCCGGGGCAAATCCTGGCACGGGCGATGCGGGCTTCAGCATGATCAACGAGAGTGGAATTGCCCGCGAGGTGGCACGTTCGGCCCCGGGCGTTCCAATGGCGACATCCGCAACCTTCCTGCAGAACAGCTATGGTCCCTTCGGTTACGCGTCCGGCGTTAGCCGTGCCGGCGACACGTGCATCTATGCCTGGCAGCAGATCCGTTCGAGCGTCGCCGCCAATACTCAGGCGCGCAATTTCGGCATGATCCAGCTGCGCCTGCGTCTTTGTGACGCCAGGGCGAGCGAGCGTCAGTTGCTCGGTATCGTCTACGGCTACACCGTCACCGGCACCTTCGACGGTGAGATCTGGAACCCGTACGGCCACGCGCCCCCCGCCGACGCAGCACTCGGAGGCTCCGGTCAGCCGATCTACCCCGACGAGGGCGGTTATCGCGCCAGCCCGATGCCGATCGGTTACGAGCCTGCGCCTGCCGTTGTCAGCCGGCCACGCGCCGCTCTTGTTCGCAGCGCCTCGGCCGCGCCAGTTCAAGGCGTCGCGCCGCTGCCGGCACCGGTTGGCCCGCGTGTGCCGCTGCCTGGCGAGACACCTCAGACGAACGCAAAGCCGGACGCGGCAGCAGCCGGGCCGGACGATCAATCAGCAAGGGCGATCGGTGCCGCCGTGCCGTCGCCGGACTGCGTAGGCGACGCGGCCATGACAGCCGTCTGCCGGAGATAATAAGCATGCCCGGAACGCCCACGGTGTCCCGGTTGAGCAATTTCGAAGGAACGTCTATGCGCAAAGCCCGCAGTGTCATCATATGGGCCGTGGTTTCGCTCTGCATGATCGTGCTGATCACGCTGCCGGTCAATTTGCAGACCCAGCTCATCACCAGCATCACTGTCGTGACCGTCATGGCGCTCATCAAGATTCTGAAAGGCGAGGGAACGTGGCGCCTAGTGGCGCTCGCTTTCGGCACTTCGATCGTGCTGCGCTATGTCTACTGGCGCACCACAAACACGCTGCCGCCGGTGAACCAGCCGGAAAACTTCATCCCCGGCCTGCTGCTCTATCTTGCTGAAATGTATAGCGTCGCAATGCTGGCGCTCAGCCTCTTCATCGTCGCCACACCGCTGCCGTCGCGGCCCTCGCGGGCGGCCAAGAACGAGCGTTTCCCACATGTCGACGTCTTCGTGCCATCCTACAACGAGGATGCCGGTCTTCTTGGAAACACGCTGGCCGCCGCGAAGGCGATGGATTATCCGGCTGAGAAGCTGCATGTCTGGCTGCTCGACGATGGCGGTACTTTGCAGAAGCGCAATTCGGGCAAGCTGCTCGAGGCACAGGCTGCTGCCGCCCGCCATATCGAGCTGAAGCAGCTCTGCGAGGATCTCGACGTCAAATACCTCACGCGCGACCGCAACGAGCACGCCAAGGCCGGCAATCTCAACAACGGCATGAAGCATTCGACCGGTGAACTCATCGCCGTCTTCGACGCGGACCACGCGCCGGCCCGCGATTTCCTGCTCGAGACGGTCGGTTACTTCGATGACGATCCGAAGCTCTTTCTCGTCCAGACCCCGCACTTCTTCATCAATCCCGATCCGCTGGAGCGCAATCTGCGCACCTTCGATAGGATGCCGAGCGAGAACGAGATGTTCTACGGCATCATCCAGCGCGGCCTCGATAAGTGGAACGCTGCCTTCTTCTGCGGTTCGGCCGCGGTTCTGAGCCGCAGGGCACTCGAATCCCAGAACGGCTTTTCCGGCATCAGCATCACCGAGGATTGCGAGACGGCGCTGGCGCTCCACGGCAGCGGCTGGAACAGCATCTATGTCGACAAGCCCCTGATCGCCGGTCTGCAGCCGGCCACCTTCGCAAGCTTCATCGGCCAGCGTAGCCGATGGGCGCAGGGCATGATGCAGATCCTGCGCTTCCGTTTCCCGCTTCTGAAGCGCGGGCTCTCGATCCCGCAGCGCCTCTGCTACATGTCCTCGACGCTTTTCTGGCTCTTTCCGTTCCCCCGCACGATCTTCCTGTTTGCGCCGCTCTTCTACCTGTTCTTCGATCTGGAAATCTTCACCGCCTCTGGCGGCGAATTCCTTGCCTATACGCTTGCCTATATGCTCGTGAACCTGATGATGCAGAACTACCTCTACGGGTCGTTCCGGTGGCCGTGGATTTCCGAGCTCTACGAATATGTCCAGACCGTGCATCTGCTGCCGGCCGTCGTCTCGGTCATGCTCAATCCGAGGAAGCCGACCTTCAAGGTCACCGCCAAGGACGAATCGATCGCCGTCAGCCGCCTGTCGGAAATCAGCCGTCCGTTCTTCGTCATCTTTGCAGTGCAGATCATCGCGCTCGTCATCACCATCTACAGGATCTATGCCGAGCCCTATAAGGCCGACGTCACGCTCGTCGTTGGTGGATGGAACGTCATCAACCTGATCATGGCCGGCTGCGCGCTCGGCGTCGTGTCGGAGCGCGGCGAGCGCGCCTTGTCCCGCCGCGTCCGCGTCAACCGGCGCTGCGAATTCGCTGCCAACGGCAAGTCGTACGCAGCCTCGATCGAGGATGTCTCCGTCCATGGCGCCAGGCTTCACATCTTCAACAAGCACCTCGACGAACTGGTGGTCGGCGTGCCGGGCGAGATCCGCTTCCAGCCCTATAGCGGCGCGGATATGGAAACGCTGCCGCTCATCGTGCGCAACATCGAGCCATCAGGCGACATCACCAATCTCGGTTGCCAATACGTGCCGAAAAGCGCGCTTGACCATCGTCTGATCGCCGATCTGATGTTCGCCAATTCCGACCAGTGGACGCAGTTCCAGACGTCACGCCGCCGCAACCCCGGTCTCATCCGCGGCACCATCTGGTTCCTCGGCCTGTCGTTCTATCAGACTAGCCGCGGCCTCGTTTATTTCTTCCGCAGTATGCGGCCGGAGCGGGAAGCGCAGCAGCAGGCGGCAAAGGTCAACGCCGGATGAGAACAATCCTCGCTGCCTCGCTTCTCCTGCTAAATGCTTCTGCGTTCGCCCAGGCGCAGACATCGCCTTTCGACATGTCCGGCGAGCGGCCGCCCGGCGCGCCCGCTACCCCGCGATTGACGCCGGCCGCCCCGCCTGCCGCCACCGCGCCGGCTCCCGTCACGCCTCCTGTTTCGGTCACACCCGCGCCTGCCGCTCCGGCTGTGCCCGCGCCGCCGGTCGCCGTGCCGCCGCAGACGACCATGCCCGCATCCCAGCCTACCGTCGAGGCAAATGCAGCTGCGCCACCGCGCGCCGGCGATGCCCGTCGCTACGTGCTGCCCTTTTCGAACCTCAGTCTCAGCGGCGAATACGACCGGCGTTCGTGGTCCGTTTATCTGACACCGGAACAGGCGGCGGCCAAGGCAAGCTTTACCTTCGCCTACCAGAATTCGATCGTCGTTGCGCCCGAAGCGTCCGCGCTGACCGTCTATCTCAATAATCGTCCGATCGGCCAGCAGCGTATCGGCTCTCCGGATGGACCGACCGCCGTCACCTTCGAAGTTCCCTCCGGTCTGTTGCAGCCGGGCGCCAACGTCGTCACCTTCGAGGCCGACCAGCGCCACCGCACCGATTGCAGCATTCAATCCACCTACGAATTGTGGTCGAACATCGATCCGGCTGGAACCTATCTGCGTTTCGCCGACAGCGATGCCGCCCAGTTGGCAAGTGCGGACGCCGTCCGCGCGATCGGCGTCGATGGCGCCGGCAAGACCGAGTTTGACATCGTTGTTCCGGCGCTGGAACAGCCCGGAACCACCAAGCCGCTGCTGCGGCTTGCGCAGGGCCTATCGGTGCTGAGCAGCATGCCGAACCAGATCTTCGCCTTCAGCACCGATTCGCTTCCGGCCGCCGGGCCGGGCAAGCTCAGCGTGCTCGTCGGTACCGCGGCGGAATTGAGGCCGCTTTTCCCCGGCTTGCCGCCGGGCGCCGAAAGCGCGGCACTGGCCGCGTTCGTCACCGATCCGCGCAGCGGTTCGCCGGTGCTTCTCATCAGCGGCCCTTCCTGGCAGGCCGTCTCCTCGGCGATCGATACCATCGTCTCGCCGACGGACAGATCCCAGGATATCCGTCGCGACGCGCTGACCACCGAGCGCTGGAGCGCACCGAACGCGCCGCTCGTCTTTTCCGATACGAACATCGCTCTGTCCCAACTCGGCGTGAAGACCACCGAGTTTTCGGGCCGGCGGTTCCGTACCAGCTTCAATGTCGCCGTGCCGGCCGATTTTTATGCCAATGCCTACGGCGAGGCGAAGGTGCTGCTCGACGCCGCCTACACCGATAACGTGCTGCCCGGTAGCCACATCGACATCTACGTCAACGACAACATCGCTTCCACCGTGCCGATCACCACGACCACGGGCGGCATCCTGCGTCATCTGCCGATCCGCGTGACGATGCGGCACTTCAAGCCCGGTCTCAATTCGGTGGCGATCGAGGCGATCCTGATGACCAAGGACGATGCGGCTTGCGCGCCCGGGGCGACCGCCGGTGCCAATCCGCGCTTTGCCCTGTTCGACACATCCGAATTGCACATTCCCGATTTCGCCCGCGTCGGTCAGCGGCCGAATCTGGCTGCCATGGCCGGTACCGGCTATCCCTATGGGCGGTCCGCGGAGCCGACGCCGCTCTTCATCGACCGCGTCGATGCCGACACGCTTTCGGCCGCCGCCACGCTGCTCGGTCAGATGGCGATCATGGCCGGCCATCCGATCCCCGTCGAAACCGTCGCCTCGCCGAATACGATCGGCGATCATGACGCTATCTTCATCGGCTCGATCTCGCAGATGCCGGCAACCGCGCTGACGCAGGCCAATATCTCCACGGCCAGCCAGGCATCGTGGCGTCCGGTCGTCGATGCGCAAACCGGCGTCGTCGATACCGGCACGGCCTTCGAGCAATGGAATTCCAAGGTCGGCGGTGGTGTATTGCGCAGCCGGATCACCGCCTTCCGCGATTGGCTCTGGCGCAACTTCGATATTTCCCGCAGTTCGCTGCAATTCGTCCCCGGCGCCGAGGAGATTTTCACACCGTCCAACGCCGCCACGCTTCTGGTCGCCCAAGGCTCCAGCCCTACGGGAGGCGGTTCATGGACCTTGGTGACGGCGCCGTCGGCGAAGGATTTGCGCGAAGGGCTCGAGGTCGTGACCGCGCAATCGAACTGGCCGCAGATCGCGGGCCACATCACCACCTATTCGAGCAAGACCGGAAAGATCGAGACGGTGCCCGTCACCCGCTTCGATTTCGTGCCTTCCGTTCCGTGGTCGATCGGCAATTACCGTCTGATCGCCGCCAACTGGCTGTCGACAAATATTCTTTCCTACGCTTTCCTGCTCGTCGTCTTCCTGCTGCTGATCGGCCTCACCACGGCGAGCATGCTGAGAAAACTGGGTCGGTCGAAGTGAGGAGGTGGCGCGCGCTCATGCTGGCGGCAATGGTCGCGCTCGCCCCCGCGGGCTCGCCTGCCATCGCGCAGCAGGCGATGATCAATGCCGGCGCATGGTCCGCCTACAAGGCGAAGTTTCTCGATGCGAGCGGCCGCATCATCGATAATGGCAATGGCAATATCAGCCACAGCGAGGGGCAGGGCTACGGCATGCTGCTTGCCTATCTCTCGGCGAACCCCGCCGATTTCGAGCAGATCTGGTATTTCACCCGCACTGAGCTGCTGCTGCGCGACGATGGCCTGGCGGTGTGGAAATGGGATCCGAACGTCAAGCCGCACGTCACCGACACCAATAATGCCTCCGATGGCGATATGCTGATCGCCTATGCGCTGGCGCTTGCCGGCACGGCGTGGAAACGCGAGGACTATATCGTCGCCGCCTCCCGGATGGCGCAGGCGCTGCTTGCCAAAACCGTGGTCCGTTCCGGCGACCGGACCCTGCTGATGCCGGGGACCGACGGCTTTGCCGCTGCCGACCGCGACGACGGTCCCGTCGTGAACCCGTCCTACTGGGTTTACGAGGCTATCCCCGTGATGGCGGCGCTTGCTCCGTCGGATCAGTGGAAGAAGTTGTCGGAAGACGGCGTGGCGTTGTTGAGCGCCATGCAGTTCGGCCCACGCAAACTTCCGGCCGAATGGGTAAGTCTGCACGGCAAGCCGCAGCCGGCAGAGGGTTTCGATGCCGAATTCGCCTATAACTCCATCCGTATTCCGCTCTATCTCGTCCGCGGGGGCGTCAGCGACAAGGCGCTGCTGACCCGCTTGCGGCAGGGAATATCGCAAGGTGGTGTCCTCGCTACCGTCGACCTGACCACCGGCCGGCCGAAGACCGTGCTGTCGGACCCCGGTTATCGAATTGTTAACGATGTTGTGGCCTGTGTAGTCGACGGGACCAAGCTTCCGGTCTCCGCCCTGCAATTTGCGCCCAAGCTCTATTATCCGTCCACGCTTCAGCTGCTGGGGCTGGCTTATATCGGGGAGAAGCATCCGGAGTGTCTGTGAAGTCTTCTCTCGTGGCGATTTCAGCGGCAGTCGTGGTCGGGACCCTCGTCACCGGGCTGAGGGACCGTGCCGCCTTGCAGGAGAGGTTCGGTCTCGCCTCTGGCGCCAAGCCGGCGCCGGAGTTGATGATGGTGGGACGCATCAAGCCGACGGAGGTTCCTGCCGCCGATCCGGATTTCAATGTGCAGACAGTCGCCGACAGGATCGAGGCGATCACCTCCTCGCCGCCGTCCGAACCGGTTACGGTTGAACCGAAGACCGCCGCGCCGCAGCCCGAGGCACAACAACCGGCCGCGCCGCAAACGGCGGCCCAGCCGACGCCGGTCACCCCGCCCATCGTTTCCGAGCCGCCGGCACAGCAGCAAGCGGCGGCACAGCCGCAGCCTGCCGTCGATGAAAGTGCGCTTCGTTATTTCGCGAGCCGCGGCGACAAGGTGCGCCTGCAGGCCGAAATCTCCCGCCTGCAGGCGCTCTACCCGAACTGGGTCCCGCCGGCCGATCCGCTCGCCGTGCCGCAGAATGGCGACAAGCAGCTCGAAGCCATGTGGAAGCTTTATTCCGATAGCCGCTATGCGGAGCTGCGCAAGGCGATCGCCGACCGCCAGGCAACGGATGCAGGTTGGCAGCCGCCAGCAGATCTGCTTGACCGGCTCGATGTCGCCGAAGCTCGCGCACGTCTCGTCAACGCTTCGGACCTCAAGCAATATGCGACGGTAGTCGACATCGGTGCCGCGACCCCGAGCCTGCTCACCTGCAGCGAGGTCGACGTTCTCTGGCGTGTCGCCGAAGCCTTCATTCACACGAAGAGGGCGCAGCGCGGCCAGGATGCTTACACTTATATCCTGAAGAACTGCACCAATCCCGCCGAGCGGCAGGCGACGGTCGAAAAGGCCTCGACGCTGCTTGGCTACCAGCCGATGCAGGCACTGCTCGCGCTGGAAAAGCCTGCAGCCGACGGCAGCAAGGAATTCGACGCGATCCGCGACAATCTTGCGCGGCGCTTCATGGCTGAAGGCAATGAAGACCCGAATCTTGCCGTTGCGCCAGATTATGTCGCCCGCATCGAAAAACTTGTGGGAACTGAAGGGCTTGCCTCCGATGCGCTGTTGCTCGGCTGGTATCAGCTTCGTCGCAACAACGACGCCGATGCCGAGAAGTGGTTCCGGGCCGCCCGCGCCAAGGAGGATTCGGCAATCGCGTCGCAGGGACTGGCGCTGGCGCTGATCGCCCGCAAGGCGCCTGTGGAGGCCGAGGACGTCATGTTCCGCTGGCGCGCGGATTCCGAGGATGCGACCGCCACCTATCTCGCCGCCACCGCCAACGTGATGGCGCTGCAGCCGCCGGCCGATCTGAGCGAAGACGTGCTGCACCGCATCGCCGTGGAAGTCATCGCCCGTAAATATGTGCCGACGGCCCAGCAGTTCGGCTGGTATGCCCGCTCTCTCAACCAGTTTCAGACCGCCGCCCGCTGGTTCGAGACGGCGCTTGCGTGGAAGCCTGACGACGAACCATCCGCCTATGGCCTTGTCGTCACCCGCGAACAGTTGGGCGACCGCAAGGGCGTGCGCGACATCCAGCAGGCTTGGGTCGGCCGGTCGGCCCGGATCGCCAATCTCGAAGACACCTCGTCGCAGGCGATGAATGCCGTCACGTCGCCGCTGGAAAAGGGTGAGGCCACTCCGCAGCAACCCGCTTCCCGGCCGTCGACCCTGCCGCCGCAGCGTCCTGTCGCGGATGAACCGCATCCGGTCGAGCGTCGTACCGAGGTGCGGCCGGGATCGGAAGCCGCCGTTCGCCCATCGAAGCCCGCGATGCAGACGGTCACCATCGAGCGTGGCCCGCGCCAGACGCGCGGCTGCTCGACGACCCTCGATGCCGGGCAACTCAGCCCGGCCGATGCGCTGTCGCGTGGTTGGTGCCTGATGGATATCAATCGGCCGATGGAGGCAATTGCGGCCTTCGAGGCGGCTCTGCAGAGCCCGGTCCGCAAGGTTCGTGAGGACGCTGCCTATGGTCAGAGCCTCGCCTATCTGCGCGCCGGCCTTTCCAGCAATGCCGCCGTGGCGGCCACCAAGGCGCCGCAGAACCGCCAGCGCGCTGCCGAACTGCAGGTGGCGATCCTCGCCGACCGCGCGCTTTCGGCCTTCGACGCCGGGCGTTACCGCGAAACCCTCATCTATCTCGATCAGCGCGCTCAGCTGCAGCAGGAGCGCATCGACCTGATGGTCCTGCGTGGCTACAGCTATCTCAATCTCAAAATGTACGACGATGCGGGCCGCATCTTCGAAGCCGCCGCCGCAACCGGCAGCCGCGATGCAACACGCGGCCTCGCCGACCTGCGCAAGATCACCCACCCCGACGTCAACGACTGACGTTGACGCTGCCGCTGCTCTCAGCTACTCGCCTGCGTGGAGGCGCCCCGGCCTCACGCCCGTAAGGAGAAACCCGTGTCCACTCTCCATGATATCCGCGACAGGTCTTATGATGCTTTCCTCTTCGACATGGATGGAACGCTGCTGAATTCCATCGCCGTCGTCGAACGTGTCTGGAGCGAATGGGCAAGGCGCCACGGCTTCGAGCCGGAGGTTTTCCTGAAGACGATTCACGGCATTCGCGCCAGCGATGTCATCCGCGGGCTGGGCCTGCCCGGCGTCGATCCGGCCCACGAAGCGGACCTGCTCCTCGCCGAGGAGATGGAGGATGTCACCGGCATCGTCGAAATCCCCGGCGCCGTCCGCTTCCTCGAAGCCATTCCCGATGGACGATGGGCAATCGTAACCTCGGCCCCGATCGAACTCGCCAGGCGCCGAATGGCCGCTGCCGGCATTCCGATGCCGAAGGTCATCGTCAGCGGTGGCGAGGTCAAGTCAGGCAAACCCAGCCCCGAAGGCTACCTGCTCGGCGCAAGCCGCCTCGGTGTCGATCCGTCGAGATGCCTGGTCTTCGAAGATGCCGTCGCCGGCATTCTCGCCGGGGAGGCTGCCGGCGCCGACGTGACCGTCATCACCGAAACCCACACGACACCCTTCGAAACACCGCATTTTTCGATCGCCAATTATGAGACATGGCAACCTCGCCAAACCGCTGATGGCCGGTTGATGCTGGCAAGCGTCTGAGCGTCACTGCCAAGTGTCTCTTTTTCTTGGAGGCAGGCTTTTTCCGCTTGCATTGCACGCGCTGAAAAACTAAACGAAGCAAGCCGTTTCGGCAGGTCGGGGCGTAGCGCAGCCCGGTAGCGCACTTGACTGGGGGTCAAGGGGTCGCTGGTTCAAGTCCAGTCGCCCCGACCATTTAAAATAAACAATGCGATGAAATGCTCCCCCAGGGTGTAGTCGCAAGAAAATCCCTTAGTTCATTTTGGCACTCCTTCAATTGGAGTGTGAAGTGCTTGTTGCTTTTTGTTAAGGCTATACCAGTTTATTAGTTGAATGCCCCAGTTTTGGATTGAAAGTAATCTGAAACCGCTTCGCATTCTCGCGAATACGTGTAGATTGACATTATCCCTGTCACAGATAGCCTAGTGCGAGCGCATGGCCGATATTAAGCAGAATGTAACTTGCAGGCAGAGTCTCGCCAGCGCGTTCCAAGCTCTGTCGGACGAGGCGGTCAAAGCCGGCTGGTCGGAGGGCGATGTTGCCCTGGCGCTCGCGGAACTCGCCGAGGAGCGGGTCATCGAGATCAGCGCCAAGGTGATCACGGAGGGCTTCATGCCTTTTCAGGTCGCAGCCTCGGGTAGCCGGCGCAACAGCTAGCTGGAGCATGTCGCGCCAAAGTGCGTAGCGCTTAGCGCTCGCGAAACGCGTCCGTCTTCGCAAACGTAACGAAGGATGATCGCGCCCGCACTTGGCCGGCCATCTCTTCGGATAAATCGGTGAGAACGGGCAGGCTGCCGTTGCCGTTGACGAAGGGATTCGCGCGGGGGAGGGCAAGCGCTCTTCGCTCGCGTCTGCACTTGTTAATCCTGCCGCGAAACGCGCCTTAACGCCTGAGACAAAATATTGTTCCATAGAATTTGCGCCGTTGCTAAAATTCAGGCGCTCGCGCATAATGACTTTATTGTCGGTTGTGGAGGGCGGCCGACGATGCAGGCGGTGAATGCGTCTGCCCTCGGAGGGAGCTGTGGCGTGATGCTGCGATCGTCAATTCACCCCCATGATTTACCGCTATTTTCGGAAGATCTCGATTTGCTTTCGCAAGTGCTAGACAAGGTTTGCGACGAACGCGGCCTTCTCAAGACGACACCGGAAGCCGAGCGGATCGGGGCGGTCATCATCCAGCTCTACAGGCAAGGCGTAAAGGACAGCGGCAAACTCGCCGACCTTGCAAAAACCTATCTCTAACCTTCAATTCTGCTCGATCGACACACCGTTCTTGTCGATGCTGAGTTCGACCCCCTGCGGCTTGCTTTCCTCGTGGAAGACATAGGCGCCGAGGCCGATGACGGCGACGACAAGAACGGCGATGATGACGTAGAGACTATTGCTGCGGTTCAAGAGGCTGCCCCGATTTGTGATGGGACAGCGAAAACGCCTTGGCGGCCAATTGGTTCCCTCAGTCGTCGTTGGCGGCGTTGAGGTTTTCCGGCCGTATGCCGTCGTCGCTGGAGGTGCGGGCACGCAGCCGGATCCCGGGACCGCCTTCGTCCTGATTGCCACTGGACAGGAAGATGATGCCGTGTGCCTCGAGAGCGTTGCGCACGTCGAACAGCGCGTGCAGCTCGCCCGTGAAATCGCCGGTTTCCAGCGCCGTCAAGGTCTCGACCGGCAGGCCGCTTGCGGCGGCGAGCTCTTCGAGACTCATTCCGATCATGGCGCGCGCGCCGCGTATCTGCGTTGCCGTTATCATGGTCGAAAATCTAGCGCATTTGCAGCGCTTCTCAAGTGGTGTAGCGATTCATTGGCGAACGTACTGCTGCTGCATGCATTCTTCAGACTTCCCGCAGCTTTACACCAAACAGATCGTCATGCATGCGCTCGACCGCGATCCCCACTCCACCCATGAGAGCGGCCCGGCTGCCGAAACGGCTGATCTCGATACGCGGCGGGTAAGGTGTACAACGCGGCAGAAAGCGCCGGATCGCGTCTACAAGTTCTGATCTTGCGCCAATGCTGCCGCCGATGATCACCAGTTCAGGGTCGAGAGTGGCTCCGATGGCGGCAATGGCGACGGCCACCAGCCTCGCGGTCTCTTCGATCGCGGCCTCAGCACTCGTTTCTCCTGCATTGAATGCGGCAAAGAGATCGGCCACCGTGGATGCGTTCCGTCCGCCAAAGCCAATGTAGCGGCGGAGCATCGCGACGCTGCCAACCGCGCTCTCGAACGTTCCGAGAGTAAATCCGCCGGGGTCAAAAGCATCCCCCCCGATCGGAAGATAGGCGATCTCTCCGGCCGCACCGCGCGCGCCGCGCAATAGGGCTCCGTTGGCGATAATGCCCATGCCGACACCGGTTCCGAGGGCAATGAAGGCAAAATTGTCGGTTTCGACACCATGTCCCCGCCATTTCTCCCCTTGCGCAGCGAGGTTGACGTCGTTTTCGACGATCACGGGTATACCCATTCTGTCGCTGAAAACTTGCCGCAGATCCATCGCGTCGACGCCGGGGATGTTCGGCGCGACGTTGATATGTCCGGTAGCTGGATCGAGCACGCCGGGACTGCCTAAAACGACGAGACGGAGCTTGTCAGCGGTCGTTCCGGCCGCAAGCGCGAGTTCGACGATAGCGTCGCTGAACTGATTGACGAGATGCGTGCCGCCGCGAGGGTCGGTGGATATTTTGGTTTCGGCAACCACATTTCCCAACAGATCGCAGATGGCAGCAGCGATCTTGGTGCCCCCCAGATCGATGGAAACAGCCAGCCCCGCGCTGGCATTGATTTCGTAGGTGATCGCATTCCTGCCCGGGCGACCATCGGTCCGACCGACAGGTTTCAGCCATCCGTCATCCTCAAGGCCGCGCACGACATCGGAAATCGTCTGTTTCGACAAGCCGGTCAGCTTGGCGATATCGGCGCGGGAGATCGACCCGTTTGCCAGGACGGTTCTGATCACGGCATTGGTTGAAATCTTACGTGCGATGGGAGTCTGTGTGACGGGCGATGTCATTGCCATCCGGCTAGCTCGTTCCAATTAGTTCGGAGCGCATACTTAATTGGGGCCATGCGGAGCCACAATTATCGCGACAATTTGGAATTCCATACACCGGGACTAACAATTTGTCTATGTCCTTGACAAATGGGAGGCCGTCTGTAGGCTGGGATAAACGTGCGATGCAATGCGCGATGGAAATAAAGAGGGTCGAGGAGAAGTATGCACCATACATATGCTCTGGTTGACTGCGTGCCCGCGAAGATCGCCCAAAGAGGAACTGGCCTGATCTCATCCAGTTGTTCTCTCCTTCGCGTCCTGTTGTCTCTTTGATTTGGCTGCCGGGGATTTACGCATGATAAAGCCCGCGACCGATGGACAGCTTTCCGCTCAAGAGCCCGTCTTACTGCCTATCATGGCGCCACGCCTGCAGGGGGACATCCATCCGGAAGGATATGCCGATCTTGCCTTGTGGGGGGCAGGCACTTTGGGACGTGTGAGATTTTCCCCGATCGGTGGCCCTTACACTTATGCCCCCAACCGGGTCGTTTCGAAGCATGGCGGGGTATTTGTCGCACAGTCGCTGCCCGTTATGTTGATCAGGGGAGCCGCACTCCAGGGCATCTATCCGGCGCGCCGTTGCGCATGGTGGCATGAGCCGGATGGCAAAGGCGCCAGGGCGAAGGCCACTCGGAGCCATCATCGACAGACTATTGAAATGGCATGGGGCATTCTCATCGTGGAAGCCTCGGGTTCGGATTTGCGGATTGCCGTCGGCGCCTCACGAGATGAGGCCGAGAAAGCTCTGAGCCTCAGCAGCGAAGCCATCTTTGCAGAAGCCGCTGAATATGTGGCGCGCTGCGATATGATGCCCGAGGCCGATCCACTGATGCGCAGCATGGTCAGTCAGGGTGTGCATGCCGCCCTTTCCAGCATAAGGCGCGACGAAAACGGCGCCTTTGCGGGCCTTGCTGCGGGGCAGGCCTACAGTGCTCCCGCGCGGACCTATTACCGCGATGGTTACTGGACGATGCAGCCCCTTTTGACGCTGGCGCCGGAGGCGGTGCGCGACGAGATCCGGATTCTCGCCAAGGGGGTACAGCCGGACGGAGAGGCCCCCAGCGGCGTGATCTTGACGGGGCCGGCGCAATCGCAGGCCTGGCAGCACTTCGTAGCCGACAGCAAGGCCAATCCCAAAAATCACAAAAGGGCAGTTCCGGAATATCACAACCGTCCGCAGGACTGGTGGAGCGACCATTTTGACAGCCCGCTTTTCTTCATTCTTTTCCTGGACGAATATTTCAGTGCAACCAAAGACTTGGCCGAGGTGGAGCGACACTGGCCTGTCGTGAAGGCGATCACCGACCGCTATCTTAGTCTGGCTGGTCCCGGCAGCGTTCTGCCGCTCAAACCGCGCAACGACCGGGATTGGGCCGACAATGTCTATCGTGAGGGCCTCGTCTCTTATGATCTGGGACTTTTTGTCGGCGCCATGGACGCGGTGGCGAGGCTGGGCAAGGAGCATGACCTGGCTCTTGCAGAACGCGCGCTGAACACCGCAAATCTGGCCCGCCAGGAAATCGAAGCCAAACTCTTTGTGCCGGCAACGGGAGGATATATCGATTACGGAACGCCCGGCGCTTTTGTCGAGGATCATCTGGTTCTCGACAGCCTGACCTTGTCGCGATTCGGCGCGATTTCGAAGCAGCGGGCCGTGGGCTTGTTGCAGGCTTTTGAAACTAAGCTGGAAACACGCAACAATCGACAGCAGCCCTATGGCAGTTGGGGTGTCATGTGCGCCTATCCGCCGTTCAAGCGGCAGAGCGATTTACGATCCAAGACGGCTTTTCCCTACCGCTACCATAATGGTTCGGACTGGCCATATTGGGATGGAGCCTATGCCGAAGAGCGCCTTCGCCACGGGCTTGGAGGCGCACGCTACGCGTTGACGCGCTGGTGGGAAATCTGCCTCGACAATGGCTGGATCGGCGCAGTGGAATATTTCTCGCCGCCTTATGGGCGCGGCTCCCTGCTTCAAGGTTGGAGCGCCATGCCGGCGGCAACGGTTCTGAAATATGGGCTGGACGCTGCAAATGCGGAGCCAGTGTCATGAACATTACGGCGCCGTCGGCTCTAGCAAGATCCTTCATCGATCCGCATTGCAAAGGCCATGGCGCCATCCCGTTCGAATTGCGAAAAGCCGAGGTGGCGGTAGAATCCCTTGGCGCCTTCGTTGTTCGGGTCGACACCGAGATGTACGGCGCCGACTCCGTGATTTCGAAGCGCCTGAAGCTCGGTGCTGATCATCCTGCGTCCCCAACCGCTTGCCTGAAGGCCGGGAAGGATGTTGATATGAAGATGCGCGGGATATTCGTCTTGAAGCCACGGCGTTCCGCTGCGGGGATTGTGAATTCGCTCTATCACGTCGGCGTCGCGCGCACAGACGGGTGCCAAGTCGGCGATTTGCCCACGGACGAACGGCCACCAGTTTGCAGCCAGGTCTTTGTCGAACCTATTGGTATCCGGCGTGCCGACGACATAGCCGACCGTACGGCCGTCCTGGACCAGGACAAAGGCAAAGTCTCCGGCGAATTTGAGATAAGGCACCGACCAGATGTAACCGGGCAGGTGCGGGTCGCTGTAAAGCGCGCTGGCATCCTTGCCGCCATTGGCGGTTTTGAGGCAGATTTCGAAAAGGGCTTCGCTGTCCGCGTCAGTCGCCGGGCGGATGAAGCAGTTGCTGTCCATCACTTTGCCACCTCCTGCGTGGCGTTTTGTCATTTCAGGTTGCGAGGGAGGCTCATGCATTGACGATTACCTCAGATTCGCCAGCCCGGCAAAGCTCTGGGGAAAGAAAACGTTCGGCCGCTGTTAAGCGCAAGGACCGAACGGAGAGTGGAGAATAAACCAAGTGAGGTGGAACAGATGAATAGAAGCTTGAAGTCGATCAACATACTGTCAACACGGCAATTGAAAGCAGCCGTCGCGCTCGCCGGCGCGGCGCTTGTCAGCTTCAGCCTTTCAGCAGCGGCGCGCGCCGACGATCTGGCTGTCTGGGATGACCAGACCTATGAAGGTCAGAGCGCGGTTATCGAGCAACTGAACAAGGAGTTCGAAGCGGCCCATTCGGGTGTCACGATCAAACGCACCGCAAGAACCTTCGACGACATGAAATTGACGTTGAAACTTGCAGTTTCGGCAGGCGACGGCCCTGTGATCACGAAGGTCAACCAGGGCGCCGGCGATATGGGCGCGATGGTCAAGGAAGGCCTGCTCCTGCCCGTCGACGACTACATCAAGAAATATGGCTGGGACAAGCGGCAGTCGGATTCCGTACTTGCTCGCGACCGCTGGGACGGACCGAAATTCGGAGTGGGTAAGACCTACGGCATATCGGGCCTCGCCGAAATCGTTGGCCTCTACTACAATAAGAAGATCCTTGATGATGCGGGCGTAGCGCTGCCGCAAACCTTCGAGGAGCTCCTGGCCGATCTCGACAAGCTGAAGGAAAAAGGTGTCGCGCCCTTCATGATGGGCTCGGCAAAGCAGCATCTGGCCCTGCATATGATCGGCGCCATCGATCAGGCCCATATCGATGCGAGCAATCGTGCCGAACTTGACAATCTGATTTACGGCAAGGGCGGCTCCTGGAACACCAAGGGTAATATCGAATCCGCCAAACTTGTGCAGAAGTGGGCGCAGGGCGGCTATTTCTATCCCGGTTTCGAGGGCATCTCGGGTGACGACGCCGTCCAGCTTTTCATATCAGGGCAGGGCGCCTTCCTGATCTCCGGGACCTGGTATTTCGGTGATATGCAGCACAATCCCGATATCGGCTTCATGGCCATTCCCGCCCCGAAGGGTATTTCCAAGCCCCTGAGTGTCGGAGGCGTGGACCTTGCCTGGGCGATAACGAGCCTTGCCAAAGACAAGAAGACGCAGGATCTGGCCGGTGAATATATCGACTACATGGTTTCGGAAAAGGCTGCCGAAACCTGGGCCAATGCCAGCTATCTTCCGGCAACATCGCTTGCGGCGGACGCAAAGCCGAAGCTGACGCCACTTCTGAGCGCCGGCATCGATATGTGGAAGAAGCTCAACGCCAACGACGCGCTCGGCCACTACCCCGATTGGTCGAGCCCGACGATGCTGAAGACAATCGACGACAACACGCCGCTTCTCTTGTCGGGCAAGATCACGCCCGAAGCCTTTGTTGACGCGATGGACAAGGATTATCAGGCGTACCTGAAGGGTCAGAAATAAATGGCGCGGACGCAGGCCGCGTTCGTGGCCTGCGTCTCGTCGACCTTAGAGCATGTCGCATAAAACTGTGCAGCGGTTTTGCGATAACGACATGCGTAAAAACAAAGACCTAAAGCTAAAGCGCGACGCGCTTTAGGTAAAAATCAGCGCCGCGATCTCAGGCTTGCGGGGCAACGACGATAGCTTTGGCTTCATGGAGTACCGGATGAAGCGCTCCCCACTTGATGGATCCGAACGTACCAGTTGGATCTATTTATTGCCTGGATTGCTCATTTACACGGCTTTTGTCTTCGGGCCGATTGTCGCGGCTTTGGGATTGAGTCTGACTAGCTGGGACGGCCTCACTGTGCCCAAGTGGGTTGGCCTCGGCAATTACGTCGATCTCTTTTCCGATGATCGATTTTATATTGCCCTGCGCAATAACGCCGAGCTCATGATTTTCTATTGTGTCCTGCCGCTCGTGCTAGGCATAACCCTTGCTGCGTGCGTCTGGAATCTGAAGCAACGCGAACAGCTTGCCCTGCGTACGTTCCTGTTCCTGCCATATATCATGCCGACTGCCGTGTTGGGCATCATCTGGGCGTGGCTCTACAATCCCGCATTTGGCCCATTCAATCAGTTTCTGAGAGGGGTGGGTTTGGGCATGTTGGCACTCCCATGGCTGGGAGATTTCGACTTCGTGCTTCCCGCAGTCGGCATCGTTGCGACCTGGTATTTCTTCGGCTTTTGCATGGTCATCTTCCTCACAGGAATTCAGCGCATCGACCCATCGCTTTTCGACGCCGCCAAGGTCGACGGTGCTTCGGCGCGAAAGACCTTTTTCTGGATTACGCTGCCGCTTTTGATGCCTGAAATCAGGGTGGTTTTGCTCCTGACGGTCATTGCGTCGATCAAGAGTTTCGACCTGATTTTCACGATGACGCGGGGCGGGCCTGCCAATGCGACGCTCGTGCCGAATATCTACATGTATCAGCTCGGCTTTGAGCTCAATCGGTTCGGAGCCGCAGCCGCCATCGCCATTGTCGGTGCGCTCCTCACATTCGCAATCAACTTTGCAATTCACCGGTTGGTGGGCTCGCAGAATAAAGGGCAGGCTTGATGAGCCGTTCGTCTAACATCCCCGCCGCTACGCTGTCATTTCGCCTGATCCTCTGGCTTCTTGCTTTCGTAACGATCACGCCGTTCCTGCTTCTGCTTCTCACCTCGATAAAGAGCAAGGCTGACGTCCTGAAGGGCGCGTTCGCATTGCCCGCATATCCGCATTTCGAAAATTACCTGGACGCTTGGAACGCCGGTCATTTCAACATCTACTTCTGGAATTCGATTATCGTTGTCATCCCTGTGGTGGCAGCCAGCGTCTTTTTGGGCCTGCTCACGGGTTTTGCCTTTGCTTTCCTGTCATTTCCGCTCCGGCGCACGCTGTTCGGCATCCTGACAATCGGCATGATGGTGCCGGCGGAGGCCTTCATCATCCCCCTCTATTATGAAATGCGCTATCTTGGCTTGATCAATACCTATGCCGCCGTGATCGTGCCGCAGATCGCGATGTCGATACCATTCTCGACGATCTTCCTCGCCAGCGCGATGCAGCAATTGCCCGAAGAAATTCTCGAGGCGGCGGTCCTCGATGGCGCCGGGCGCTTTTATATCCTGCGCAAGATCGTCGTCCCGCTCATGGTGCCGGCAATGTCGACGCTGGCGCTGTTCCTGTTCATATGGACCTGGAACGAGTTTCTCATTCCCTTCATTCTGGTCAACGATGACGCCTATCGGACGCTGCCTCTCGGCATGCTGTTTTTCCAGGGGCGCTACACCGTCAACACGCCGGTTCTGACCGCCGGTGCGGTTATTGTCATTGCCCCGCTCATCCTGACCTATCTGGTCTTCCAGCGGCGGTTCATTGCCGGCTTGACGGCCGGAGCAACGAAATAGAGAGCCGCGCCACTGCAACGCGGCGCGTCTTTTCGTCCTCGTACCGGTCGATGGGGGCGATACCTTACGCCGTTGCCTTGGGATTTCGTCCGCGCTTGTGGCGTGCTTCAAGTGCCACACAGCCCCAGACCGTGCCGAGCAGCAGATAGACATGGCGCCAGTGGTCGATGTCGATGACGTTGCCGATCGACGCGTGACCGAGAACGGAGATCCAGGCGATCATCAGGAAGGGTTGCCAGGGCCGATCGAGCAGCAGGTTGCGGAAGCCGATGGTGAGCGTCCAGAGCAGCATGCCGACATAGCTGACGAAGCCGAGCCAGCCGTAGGTGGTCAGCGATTTCAGCCAGATATTGTGCTCGTCCTCGGGAAACATCGTGCCGAACACCAGCGGCCCGATGCCGAGCGGGCGCTCCATCATCATGGTGAAGCCGATCCGGTGGCGCTCGAAGCGGCCGAGATGCTCGCCGTCATACTGCTGCACCAGCTGGGCGCGCGCTGAAAACAGCTGGCTGACCTTCGGGATCTGCAGGGCCACCAAGAGCGAGGCGACCAGCATGATGATCGCGGCCAGCGAGAGGACCAGGACCCGCAAGCGGAAGGCGCCGCTGCGTTCTTTCAGCAGCATGATAAAGATCAGCAGCACGACGCCGAGGGCAAAAAGCCCCCAGGCCGCGCGGGAAAAGGAGAGGAAAATGCCGAGCGCGAGCACGAGCAAGGCCAAGGCCTTCATCGGCGCTTTCTTCAGGTCGCCAGCGAGAATGCCATGGACGAGATAGAGCGAGGGCGGCACCAGAAAGGGGCCGAAGACGTTCGGATCCTGAAAGGCGCCCTTGGCGCGATCATAGAGCGTGAAGACTTCCGAGCCCGGAAAGGCGTGGAAATAGCCGAGCACACCAAGCGTTGAAGTGACGACAGCGGCAAAGGTCCAGGCGTTGAACATCAGCGGCAGCCGCTTGTGGCTATCCTCGATGATTGCCGCGTAGAAGACCGCCGTCAGCGCCAGGAAGGTCGAAACGGCGATATACATCGGCCCTGTCGCCAGATCCTTCATCTGCGTCAGCGACAGCATGCCGCCGATATTGAAGGTGAGAAGCAGAGCAAGCAGTGGCGCCACGCCGCGCGAGATCTTGAGGCCGAGAATGAACCATAGGCCGACCAGTCCTGCCATCCACAGCTCATAGGGCGCCGGCTCATCGATCACGAAGCCGGACAGAAAGACGCCGAAGGCGACGAAGGCCGAGCCGATCAGGCGCAGCGTCATCCGCTGCGGCTGGGCGACACGGGGATATGTCGCCTCGATCGCGCTCAATAGGCGTTTTCCGTGTTGAGCAGCCGGACGGGCGTCAGGAACAGGATCTTGAGGTCGAACCACAGCGACCAGTTTTCGATGTAATAGAGGTCGTAGGCCGTGCGGAACTTGATCTTCTCGTCATTGTCGACCTCGCCGCGCCAGCCGTTGATCTGCGCCCAGCCGGTGACGCCGGGCTTGACGCGGTGGCGGGCGAAATAACCCTCGACGACATCGCCGAAGGCGCGGTCGCGGGCCTGGGCGAGAACGGCATGCGGACGCGGGCCGACGAGCGAGAGATCGCCCCTCAGCACGTTGAAAAGCTGCGGCAGCTCGTCGATCGAGGTCTTGCGGATGAAGCGGCCGACACGGGTGACGCGCGGATCACCCTTGGTGACCGCGGCCTTGCCTGTGGGGTCGCTCATGTTGGTGTACATCGAGCGGAACTTGAAGACGTTGATGATTTCGTTGTTGAAGCCGTGGCGCTTCTGCATGAAGAAGACAGGGCCTTCCGAGGTCGCCTTGATGGCAATCGCGGTCACGAGCATCAGCGGCCAGAGCAGCGCAAGAGCGACGATCGTGAAGAAGATGTCGAAACCGCGCTTGGCGACGGAATCCCAGTCGCGGATCGGCTTCTTGAAGATGTCGAGCATCGGCACGGAGCCGACATGAGAATAGGCGCGCGGCCGGAACCGCAGCCTATTGGCATGCGCGGCAAGGCGGATATCGACCGGCAGAACCCAGAGCTTCTTCAGGAGATCGAAGATACGGGCCTCGGCCGAAAGCGGCAACGCGATGATCAGCATGTCGATGCGCGTCAGCCGCACGAATTCGACGAGTTCCGCCACGGTACCGAGCTTCGGATAACCGGCGACCATGATCGGCGAGCGCTTCTCGCCGCGGTCGTCGAAGATACCGCAGACGCGGATGTCGTTGTCTGCCTGCTGTTCGAGCATTCGGATCAGGTCTTTGGCCGGCTCGCCACCGCCGACGATAACGGCGCGCCGCTCCATGATGCCGTTGCGCGCCCAGTTGCGGATGCCATAGGCGACGAGGAAGCGCTCGGCCGCAAGGAATAGCGCACCTGCAGTGAACCAAGGGATATAGGCATCGAACATCGCCCAGGTCGTTCCGCGGACCAGCGCGAACAGGCCGGCTGTCAGGAGAAGCGCGATCGTCCAGGAGCCGAGGATGCGCGGCATTAGCCGGAGCTTGGCCCGAAGCGCAGGGATAGTGTAGGTATCGGCAAGCTGCAGGCCGATGACGGTCAGGGCCGAGGCGATCGCCGCCATGCCCGCCCGCGCCAACAGGGAATCGCTGCCGTCGCCGGACCAGAAAGTGTGAGCGATCAGGGCGATGGCGAAGAGTGCCAGGAATTCCAGTAGCCGCAGCTGCCCGATGATGATCGCGGGCGAATAGGGTCCGTCGCGGAATTGTTCGGCGATCTGCCGGGCATAGGGATTGATCTCTGTCGGCTCGGAAGGTTTTTCCTGAGCCGCGTCGCCGCGCACTTCGATGTCGGAAACCTGCTTGCGCAGTGCTTCCACGTCGAATTGATCGCTTTTTTCCAGCTTGTTCATGGGGTTTTATCGCTCGTTGTCACAAGCGAAATAACAGGAAGCCCCTAAGAAACATTTACGAGGCGATGGGCATTACTTGGCCGGCAGCGGGATTGACCAGCTCATAATACAATTTCAGGACATCGCGCGCCATGACGCTTGAGGAAAACACGGCCTTTATCGCTTCGGGCGGCGGCATCGTCTTGGCGTGCCAGCCGGGCGTGCTCAACGATTCCGCCATGACGCGGGCGAGATCGTCGGAATTGCCGGGCTCCACAAGTGCGGCACTATCCTTGCCGAGCACCTCGGGGATGCCGCCGACGCGGCTGGCGATGATCGTCTTGCCGGCGCCGAGCCCTTCGAGCACGATATAGGGCATGGCTTCGGCGCGCGAGGGAACGACCAGATTTTGCGCCATGGCGAAGGCTTCGTGGATGCGCATCGCCGGCAGCATGCCGATGCGCTTGCCGAGTCCGCGCTCGACCATCATCTCGCGGTAGCGATCGCGGTCGGGGCCGTCGCCGATCATCAGGGCCGACAGCGGCCTGCCGAGCAGCCGCTCGGTCTTGGCGAAGGCATCGATAAACAGATCGGGACCCTTAAGGTCCCGCAGCATTCCGACATAGATGAAATGCACGGCATCCGACCGGGTGTAGACTGGCGCGAATTCACGCTCGCCGATGCCGTTATAGATCAGTCTGGTCTTCGTCCGTGGCCGGCCGACCTTGCGCGAATAGGTGTCGCGCTCGTATTCGCAGATGAAGACCAGCGCATCGGTGAAATATTCCTGCAGGCGCTCCATCCTGAGGACGAACTGTCCACCGAGCGACGAGCGCGAATAGTGCAGGCTTCCGCCATGCGCGGTATAGAGGCGGGCTACGCGATACCTGTTCACCCGCAACGCTGAGCCGGCAAGTCGCGCGAGCACGCCGCCTTTGGCGCCGTGTCCGTGCAGCACATCCGGCCGCAAACTTTTGATTTTCTTGTATGTATCCCACATCGTCGCAATGTCGGACGGGCTGATCGAGCGCCGGATCGGGACGCGTGTCAGGCCGAGCGAGAGGAAGGGACGAATGTCGTCGAACAGGCGGTCCTCATATTCGCCGCCGGTCGAACTGTCGCAGAGAATGCCGATCTCATGACCGGCCTTGCTGTGCTCCTCGACGAGATCGCGGACATGACGGAAGATCCCGCCGACCGGCGACCTGAAGCAATGGAGGATGCGGAGCGGCCTCTGTTCTGCCATCGCTCAGAAAAGCCGTTCGCGAACGTAGATCGTATCGCCTGCGATGATCGGTCCAGATATGTTGATACGGCCGGTCAGCACCTGGCCATTGATCTTGCGGGTGACGTCGACCATGCTCTGGTTGGCGCGGCTGGTGAAGCCGCCGGCAATGGCGATGGCGTTCTGCACCGTCATGCCGGGAACATAGGCATACTGGCCTGGCTGGCCGACTTCGCCCATGAGGAAGATCGAACGGTAGCGATCGACGTCGATGGTGACGTCCGGATCGCGAAGATAGCCCTGTTGCAATTTCTGGGCGATCTGCCCCGAAAGTTGCTGCAGGGTTCGGCCGCGGGCAGGGACCTGTCCGATGAGGGGAAACGCGATATAGCCGGCCTGATCCACCGTATAGGTGTTCGTCAGGCTCTGCTGGTCGAACACGGTGATGCGCAGCCGATCGCCGCTGTCGAGCGTATAGGGCTGGATGGTCGCCTCGTTGAAAGCCTTTGGAGCCGGCTTGTACGTCGTACAGCCGCCCAATGCTGCCGTCATGGCTGCAAGGCTCAGGGCCAAAAGGATATTGGGCCGGGCGAGGGGCATCCGCTTTTGCTCACAGAAAAAAATGAACTCGGTGAAGCCGTTATCGATCCGTTAGGGTTAATGCCCGGTAAAGGGCGCAGCAATTTCCGGAGTTCCTTTCGAGATCGTCGCTCATTTCTAGGCGCAATACCATTAACCGTTGAGTTACCATGGTCGTTTACGCTTGCGGCACCTTTGTTGTGGAGTAAGAGCATGTCCGGCGTAGCTCGTGATCAGGATGTGGACATCGACCTTGGCCAGCTGGTCCGCGCGGTCTGGGCCCGCCGTTTCAGGATTCTGGCGATTACCCTCGTGGGGGCGGGCGTTGCCTTTGCCGGCGCCAAGATCATGTCGCCGCAATATCGCAGCGAAACGCGCATCCTCATCGAACCGCGCGCGCCGGCTTTCGCCAATACCCAGCAGATCAACGACGCCAGCGCCGCCCCGCTGATGGACGAACTGAATATTGCGAGCCAGGTGCAGCTGCTGCAGTCGGCCGATCTCCTCAAGAAGGTGATCAACGACCTGAAGCTCTATAACCTGCCGGAATTCGACGATGCCGCCAACGGCTCGGCCATGAGCAGCATCCTGGTTAAGCTGCACCTGAAGAAGAACCCGCTGGAAAACCCGCCCGAGGAGCGCATCATCGACGCCTTCATCGAGCGTCTGCAGGTCTATCAGGTACCGGGTTCGCGCGTCATCGGCATCAATTTCACCTCGAAAGACCCGAAACTCGCCGCCGCCATTCCGAATGCGATGGCGAATGTCTATCTTTCGACCCAGAGCGGCGCCAAGCTCGACTCCAATTCCGAGGCGACGCGCTGGCTGGAGCCGGAGATCGAAAGCCTGCGCCAGAAGGTCAGCGACGCCGAAAAGAAGGTCGCCGAATACCGCACCACCCATGGGCTGCTGCAGACGAACGGCACGACCACCTTTCCCGCTCAGCAGTTGAACGATATTTCCGCCGAGCTGACCCGCGTGCGCGGCGACAAGGCCAATGCCGAGGCGAGGGCGCAGGCGGTGCGCAACGCGCTGTCTTCGGGCGAGGCGTCCGATACGCTGCCTGACATCATGTCCTCCCAGGCGATCCAGCGGCTGAAGGCGACGGAATCGGGCCTGCAATCGCAGATTTCCGACCTGCAGACCAGCCTTCTCAACAATCATCCGCGGCTGAAAAGCCTGCGCGCCCAGCTCTCTGATATTCGCGGCCAGATCCGCCAGGAGACCCAGAAGATCCTAGCGAGCATCGAGAACGAGACCAAGGTTGCCGATCTCAGAGCGAAGGAGCTCGAGCGCCAGAAGGACGCGGTTCAGGCCAACAGCGCCCGCGCCGGCGAAGACGAAGTCGGCCTCAACGCGCTGGAACGCGAGGCAAACGCCCAGCGCCAGCTGCTCGAAACCTATCTGGTGCGTTACCGCGAGGCCGCTTCCCGCGCCGACAGCAATTCAAGCCCCGCCGATGCCCGCATCGTTTCCAGGGCGATCGAGCCGGTCGATCCCTATTTCCCCAAGGTCGTGCCCATCGTCATCGTAGCGGCCGTCGCGACGCTGATCGTCAGCGCCATCGTCATCATGCTGGCCGAGCTCTTCAGCGGCCGGGCGCTGCGCCCCGTCGATACTTCTCCGAGACGGGCCGAGGAGAACAGCGCGATCGAGGAAGAGGACGTGCGGGAAGCGGCTCCCGTCGTCGTCGCGACCGTCAGAAAGCCCGTTCAACCAAGCATGCTCGCTATTGTCGCGGACGAAGATGACGCCGTCGAGGAAGCGAAGGCTGCTGAGGAGGTGCCGGAGGACGACAATGAATTCTCGGTCGCTTCCGTTGCGGATTATCTCACAGGCAGCCGCGCGCCGCTTGCCATCGCCATATCTCCGACCGGTGACAATGGTTCGGCGGCGACGGTTTCGCTGACCCGCATGCTCGCCGATACCGGCCGTCGCGTCATCCTGATTGACATGACCGGTTCCGGATGCCCGACCGCACTGATGGCCGAAGACCGGTCCGCCCTTGGCGTAACCGATCTGCTTTGCGGCGAGGCCGCCTTTGGCGATACGATCCACAGCGATCGCCTGTCCGATGCCCATTTGATCCCGCAGGGCCAGAGCGATGTTCGCCGCGCCATGCGCGGCGTCGACAGGCTGTCGCTGCTGCTTGATGCGCTCGCCGCCGCCTATGACCTGGTAGTGGTCGAATGCGGAGCTGCCGATGTCGCCGGCGTCTCACGGCTGACACGCAGCCGGAACGTCGAGATCATCCTCTCCCTGCCGGACGTCGAGGAGACGATTTTCGTGACGCTGATGACGGAGTTCCAGGCGGCGGGTTACGAGCGCGTCGTGCTGATGTCGAACGGCGACGGGACAGAGCAGGAACTCGGCCGGGCCGCCTGAATGGTCAACCGATCCGGGCCCGGATGCCTTGGGCGAATTTATAGAGCTTCGGGAGCGCCTTGATATGCGCCTTGCTGCGGGTGACGATCCGGTGAGCGGCGGCGCCGACGATGCCGAAAGGCGAAACCGGCAGCACCACGTCGTAATGCGCGGTCTCGACCGGCGCCCACGAGCGCTTGTAGGTCTGGTCGCCGAGGCCGAAATCGAACAGCGCGACTTCCTTGCCATGCAGTCCCGAGATGGTTTGCCAATAAAGGAACTCGCCTGGGCTCGTATCCGGCACGAGCGCCTCGTCGATCGCGCCGAACTGGCAGATGATGTGGTCGCCCTTGCGTGAAATCCCTGAAATCGCGGCGATGCGGCCCTGATTTTCGCCCTTGAGTCGGAGCACATGCATCTGCAGAGCGAAATACTGGTTGGCGTCATCCCGCTTGTCGAGGAGGCCGTGCAGAAAGGTCCGGGTCTCCTTGTCTGCGAAAACGTCGGGCAGGCCGAGGTTGGCGAAGCGGACACTCTTCAGGCGGAAGAACGTATCGAGCAGGTGGTGCTGTTCTTCCGACGTATCGGGGATGACATATTCGAAGCCGCCGGCTGCCTCGAGGCGCTTCGACTGAACACGGAATTTCTTGCGCCGGGTCTTGGCATTGAGCTGCTTCAGCGTTTCCTCGAAAGTGGAGTGGAACGGCAGCTGATAGGCATGATTCTGGTTTTGCACCATCGGCAGCCCCGTGAGCGGGGTCTGCCGCCCGCGCCATTCCAGGGGAATGTTCTGCAGCAGCAAGAGATCGGCCCGACCCTTCAGCGCGTGCTGGAGTTGGCCGGCGAACTTTTCGGCGTCGATGCTGCCGCCGCTTTCTGCGAAATTCTCGGAAAACAGGCCGGTATTGATGTTGCTGTGGTCGGCGGCGATGAACTTCGCGATGGAAAGCCCTCGGGACCTGACGATCTCGAGCGGCAGAATGAAAGCGGCCTGGCCGGCATAGGTGCCTTTGAGGATCGCAAGCGGCCGCTGAAAGGCGCTCACCCAGGCGGCGCACCAGTCGTAGCTTTGATGCAAGGATTGAAGGTTGTCGCGTTCCAACACCCGCCAGTCGTCCTCCAGCGGCTGCATGCTGTCGAAAACGCTGATGTCGATTTCGGCCATGGCGAGCTTCATGCTCAGCTGGCGCAGACGGGAAATGGCCGTCTCGGCCAGCGCTGCGCCGTCCGACGGCTGTACATGGACATCGAGCTTTTGCGTCTGCACGGGTGGTCTCCGGTCAAGAATATTGAGCGGAAGGTAGGGGTGCCGGACGTATAATTGGTTTAACCGCACGCGATGGGCGAAGTTTTCCGCCGATCACGGTTATTCCACTATTAATGCATGCCGCGCGGAAGTGTGCTGCGCATGAATCAAGTTCAATGCGACGCGCTGTAATGGGCTCACTGCTGCCGCGGTCCGGCCATCCATTTGATGATCACCATTGCCGGCAAGACCCAAAGCAGCCCGGTCAGCAGGAAATAGAGCAGATGTCCCCACCAGGGCGCGTTGCCGAGCGTTGCAACGGCGATCGTGTTCGCCACCAGCGCATAGACGAGCACGAGCACGATGATGAGGATCGTGCCGATGAATTTGCGCAGACGGACGGGCATCGGTTATCTCTTGCAATAGAGGGGTCGAACCGGCGCGACGGCATGCCGCAAAGGTTCGGGGCTTGTTTTGCATGAGCCGGTGGGGCAAATCAACTGCCGGATCAGAAGGAGACATCATGGCCGTCGCGAACCTCACCACGGAACAGGCGATCCTGAGTGAAATGCGCAAGCAGAACAGCGACCGCCGCGCCGTTCGCCTTTGGCTTGGTTTCGTCCTATTGGCGCTCTTCTGTCTGGTGCTCGTCGGCGGCGCCACACGGCTGACCAATTCCGGCCTGTCTATCACCGAGTGGAAGCCGATCCATGGCGTCATTCCGCCGCTGTCGGCCGCCGAATGGGAGGAGGAATTCCGCCTCTACCAGCGCATTCCCGAATTTCAGCAGTTGAACAGCTCCATGACTGTCGATGAGTTCAAGGGCATCTTCTGGTGGGAATGGGCGCATCGGCTGATCGCCCGCGGCATCGGCGTCATCTTCGCGCTGCCGCTTATTTATTTCTGGCTGACAGGGCGGATCGAGCGACGCCTGCGCTGGCCGCTCGCCGGCATTCTGGCGCTCGGCGGGCTGCAGGGCTTCATCGGCTGGTGGATGGTATCGTCAGGCCTTGCCGTCCGCACCGACGTCAGCCAGTACAGGCTCGCGACCCATCTCGTCATGGCCTGCCTGATCTTTGCCAGCTGCATGTGGATCATGCGCGGTCTCTCCAGACATTCGGACGATCCGGCGCCGGCACGAAGCTCGCGCGGCTTTGCCGCCGCGATCGCCATTTTCGCGCTGTTTCAGATCTATCTCGGCGCTCTGGTGGCGGGGCTCGACGCCGGCTTTTCCTATAATACCTGGCCGCTGATGGATGGTGCCATCATCCCGTCGGATCTTTTGATCCAGCAGCCCTTCTGGATCAATGCCTTCGAAAACCCCAAAACCGTGCAGTTCATCCACCGTTTCGGCGCCTATACGCTCTTCGCGCTGACGCTGATCAACATGGTGATCTCGCTTCGCGCAGCACCTTGGACCACGCATGCGCGCCGCGCCGTCGTGCTCTTTTCGTTGGTGACGGTGCAGGCGGCGATCGGCATCGCTACCTTGCTGATGCAAGTGCCGCTTCATTGGGGCCTGCTGCATCAGGCCGGCGCGCTTGTTGTTTTCGGTTTTGCGGTCGCCAACTGGCGCGGCTTTTACGGCGAATATCCGCGCGAGACGGTGATCGCCGAACGCGATTGAGCGGGCGAGCTTAGCGCAGCACCCCATCGAGGAGCGGCATGCCGATGATCGCGGCGGCGGCGATGAGGACGTAGCAGGCGATGCGGAAGGTCCGCTCCTCGGCAAGCCCGAACAGTTTCGAGCCGCCATAGAGGCCGACCGCATAACTCGGCAGGATGACGACGGTGAGCGCGAAGACGGCAGGCACGAACAGTCCGCCGAAATAATAGCTGATGGCGCTGAAGACGCTCGAAATCGAGAAATAGAGCACGACATTCGCCCTCACGCGTGTGAAGTCGCTCTTGCCGCCGAGCCAGTAGGCGACAACAGGCGGCCCGCCGAGCTGCGCCGCGCCGCTGAAAAGTCCGGCAATCAGCCCGACGCCGCTGGTGAGCGGCGCTGTCGGCTCCCCATGGTAGCGCCATCCCGATACCAGCAGCGCAAGCAGGCTGATGGCGATGATCGTGATGCTCCAGCGCAGGATCAGTGGGTCGAGCAACGCCAGTATCGCCGTGCCGGCCGGGACGCCGAGGGCGGCACCTGCCGCCATGACAAAGACTTCTCGGCGGTTGGCGCCGCGCCAGGCCGGCGGGATCATCCCGAGTGACGCGATGCCGTCGATGACTAGCAGGATCGGCGAGATCATTTTCGGACCGACGATCGCGCCGCCGAGCGGAACGAAGATCAGCGCGGCGCCAAACCCCGAAAAGCCGCGCGCGAGCCCGGCAATGAAGGCGAACGCCATCAACGCATAGATGCCGTGGTCGGGCAGGGCTGTTGTAAACCATGCGTGCACGCCGGCGATGAGCGCACCCAGCGTCATGACTCAGTCTCCTTGTTTGGGATTGGCTGCGAGCGGGAACCTGCTCATAGCTCAATCCTCCGTGTTGATCGAGCTGAAAGCAAGGCCGCGGCCGCCAGCATGAGCAGGCGGCCGCGGTGGCAGATCATGATGAAGACTGGTGGTAAAGCCGGGCTGGCCGAGCCTTACGAGGCGAGCATCAGGTCCATGTTCTGGACGGCAGCGCCGGAGGCGCCCTTGCCAAGATTGTCGAGCAGCGCCACCAGATTGACCTGCGAGCCGCCCGATGTGCCGAAGACGAAGAGCTTCATCGTGTCCTTGCCTTCGAGTTCGACGGCGTTGACACGGGGCAGGGCCTTGCTTTCGGCGAGCCGCACGACATGGACGATGTCCTGCCCGGCATAATGGGCGACGAGCGCGGCATGGATGCTCTCCATGGTCGTGCCTTCGGCGAGGTCGCCGAGATGCAGCGGCACCTGAACGATCATGCCCTGTGCGAACTTGCCGACCGACGGCGAGAAGATCGGCGCGCGGTCGAGCAGGCCGTGCACGGTCATCTCCGGCACATGCTTGTGGGTCAGCGGCAGGCCGTAAAGGAAATGCGGTGCGGTGATGGCATCCGGGTGATCGGGGTTTTCCATCTGCGCGATCATCTGCTTGCCGCCGCCGGTGTAACCGGAGACCGCGTTGACCGTGACGGGATAGCCGTCCGGCAGAATGCCTGCAGCGCGCAGCGGCCGGATGAGACCGATTGCGCCTGTGGGGTAGCAGCCGGGATTGGCGACGAAACGGGCGGCCTTGATCCGGTCGGCCTGTTCGCTGTCCATCTCGGCAAAACCGTAGGCCCAACCCGGATTGACGCGAAAGGCGGTCGAGGTGTCGATGACGCGGACGTTGTTATTGGCCGAAACCATCTGGACCGCTTCCTTCGACGCGTCGTCGGGCAGGCAAAGAATGGCGATGTCGGCGCTGTTCAGCATGTCCTCGCGCATGGCGGCGTTGCGCCGCTCGGCCTCGGGAATGGACAGAAGCTCGACATCGCGACGGCCGGCCATGCGCGTACGGATCTGCAGACCCGTTGTGCCGTGTTCGCCGTCGATGAAGATTTTCGGTGCCATGTTAGACCTGCGCTTTCAATGGGTTATGAAGGTTTCCGGATTCAGTTTGAGCGATGATAAGTCAGCCTTGTGACACGGCGATGGCGCGTCGCTCCGCATGAAGCCCCAGCATATACATTGCCACCGTTGCCCCCGCAATGGCGGTGATATCGGCATGGTCGTAAGGCGGCGACACCTCGACGACATCGGCGCCGCGGATATCGAGCTGGTGCAGGCGCTGCAGCACCGAGAGGATCTTGGCGCTCGACGGTCCGCCGGCAACCGGCGTGCCGGTGCCGGGCGCAAAGGCCGGATCGAGGCAATCGATATCGAAAGTGAGATAGGCAGGCGCGCCGCGTGTATGCGAGATGATCGCCGAGGCGATGTCGCTGGCGCTCATCTCCTCGACCTGGTGACCGTAAAGGATACTGAGGCCGCAATCCTCCGGCGCATGCGTGCGGATGCCGATCTGGATCGAGCGGTCGGGATCGATGATGCCTTCGCGGGCGGCCCGCGCCACGAAAGAACCATGATCGATGCGGCGTTCTTCGTCGAACCAGGTGTCCTGATGCGCGTCGAATTGCACGAGCGCCAGCGGCCCATGTTTTGCCACGTGGGCTTTCAGCAGCGGCCAGGTGACGTAATGGTCGCCGCCAAGCGTCAGCAGGAAGGCGCCGCTGTCGAGGATGACATTCGCTTGGCGTTCGATGGCGGCCGGCGTGTCCTGATGGTTGCCGTAGTCGAGAAGGCAATCGCCATAGTCGATCACTGCCATCTCGGCGAAAAGATCGCGATTAAAAGGATATTGCGCATCATTGTCGAAGATGGCCGAGGCGCGCCGGATCGCCTGCGGCCCGAAGCGCGTGCCGGGCCTGTTCGATGTCGCGGCATCGAAGGGAATGCCCCAGACGGCAACGTCGACACCGGCAAGGTCCTTGGTGAAACGGCGGCGCATGAAGGACAGCGCGCCGGCAAAGGTCGGGTCGGTGGCGGCGGAGGTGAGACTGGTCGCCGTAAAGGCATGATCGATCGATTTATTCGCCATGGGAAGCTCCTTCCTCTGCGGTAGATTCATAGGCGCGTTCTACCCGCGCAATGCGAACCTTATATTGCTTGTACCAACGCTCACGGCCGAGGCGTTGGGCGGCGAGATGGCTGACGACCTGTTTCCACGCCTTCAGGCTTTCCTCGTCGGCCCAGTATGAATTGGTGATACCGAAGCCGTCGGCATCCCGCGCGCTTTCGGCCCCGAGACGGCCCGGCTGCTGCAGCGCCAGCTCCGCCATCCGATCCGCCATAGCACCGTAACCATGTCCCCTTCTGTGCGAACAGAAGAAAAGGTCACGACGTAATAGGGTGGTTCGGGCGTGTTGGCAAAGGGAGAGGGCCATGCAGTCGACATGAGCGGGTTCCTTGATCTCTAGGGGAGCGGCGGGCCGATTGCAAGCGGATGCCGCTTTGGCTTCGGTCGTGCGTTGACTTCTCAAATCGCTTCCAAGAAGCTGCGACAGGCAAATCACAAGGGAGCCACAGGCAATGTTCGATCACATTTCGATCGGGGTAAAAAGCCTCGATAGATCGCGCCAGTTCTATGATGCTGCACTGGTGCCGCTCGGTTATGAGCGGCTGTCGAATTTTGACGGAACGATTGGCTACGGCGCCGAGAGGCCTGCCTTCTGGGTGAGTGAAGTGGAGCGTCCGGTGCCGGCCGATCGAGGTTCGGGGCTGCATTTCTGCTTCGTCGCCACGAGCGAGGAAGCCGTCAACGCCTTTTATGCCGCCGCACTTGCCAATGGCGGCGAGGACAACGGCGCGCCGGGCATTCGTCCGGACTATGGCCAGTTCTATTATGCCGCCTTCATCGTCGATCCCGACGGTTATCGGCTTGAGGCTTTCTTCCACAAGCCCGAATAAACAAAAAGGCCGGGCGAAAACCCGGCCTTTCCATGAAAGCATGTCTGAAAGCGATTAGCGCTTCGAGAACTGGAACGAACGGCGAGCCTTGGCCTTACCGTACTTCTTACGTTCGACGACACGGCTGTCGCGGGTCAGGAAGCCACCCTTCTTCAGCACCGAGCGCAGGCCCGGCTCGAAGTAGGTGAGCGCCTTGGACAGGCCATGGCGAACCGCACCGGCCTGGCCGGAGAGACCGCCGCCGGCAACGGTTGCGACGATGTCGAACTGGCCGTCACGGGCAGCCGCGACGATCGGCTGGCGCAGGATCATCTGCAGAACCGGACGCGCGAAATATTCCGCGAATTCCTTGCCGTTGACGATGATCTTGCCGGAGCCCGGCTTGACCCAGACGCGGGCGACAGCGTTCTTGCGCTTGCCGGTCGCGTAGGAGCGGCCGAGCGAATCGACCTTGCGGACGTGTGCCGGAGCAGCAGCTTCGGAAGACGTGCCGAGATCCTTCAGGGAGGAGAGGTCAGCCATATCAGGCGCTCCTTACGTTCTTTTTGTTGAGCGCGGCGACGTCGAGGGCGACCGGCTGCTGGGCTTCATGAGGATGGTTGGCGCCGGCGTAGACGCGCAGGTTCTTCATCTGGCGGCGGCCGAGCGGGCCGCGCGGAACCATGCGTTCGACGGCCTTTTCGAGGACGCGCTCCGGGAAGCGGCCTTCGATGATCTGGCGCGCGGTGCGCTCCTTGATGCCGCCGGCATAACCGGTGTGCCAGTAGTAGACCTTGTCGGAATACTTCTTGCCGGTGAAAACGACCTTGTCGGCATTGATGACGATGACGTTGTCGCCGTCGTCAACGTGGGGCGTGAAGGTTGCCTTGTGCTTGCCGCGCAGGCGCATAGCGATGATGGAAGCGAGACGGCCAACGACCAGCCCTTCGGCGTCGATGATCACCCACTTCTTCTCCACCTCTGCAGGCTTCTGGGAGAAGGTTGCCATAGTGAATACTCTCTTTTAGGACCCTTGGCCGGAGCTTGAAGGGCGTTTCTTGTTGCTTGGATTGGCACGCTTTAGGCATGCCAAAAAGAAAGCAGCCCGGAAAGGCTGCGTTCTGGCGCGGTGTATAGAGGGAATATGACATCGGGTCAATATCGCCATTTCCGGCGGCCTGAAAAAATCATAAGCAAAAACAAATGGTTATGACTGAGGTATTATAATACCTCACATTTGCAGCTCACGGCCGGCGACGTTTGGCTGTTTTAGTGTCGTCCGTGCCGCGGCGTTCCGGCCGGTCGCGACGCGCAGCCTAGCTTTTGAATTCGCGCAGGCATGTCATCATTTCGCGCAAACCCCGCGTCAGATGTTTGTCCCGGCGCAGAACCATGGCGAGCCGGCGCGTAAGCTTGGGCTTCAGCGACGATGTCGTCACGAGGCCAGCGCGATCGCGCTTCAGCGCCAGCCCTGGCAGAATCGACCAGCCGAGGCCGACGGCCACCAGCTCCTTGATCGCTTCGATACTGCCGAACTCCATCGCAGGCCGGATCCTGCTGTCCGGGGCGGCCAACCATTCGTCGATCGCGCGCCGCGTGTTGCCGCCTTCATAAAGCAGCAGCGTCTTCTCGCGCATGAAGGCGGCGTCCGGCCCGTCTTCGGGCATCGAGCTGCCCGCCGGAGCAACGGCCAGCAGTTCCTCCTCATAGAACGGTTCGATCTCGAAATTCCGCCCGGCGGCCGGCAGGGCGACGACGGCGATATCGAGGTTGTTGGCCTCCAGATCGCGCAGAATGTTGTCAGCGTTGCCGATGTGGACGGTGATTTCGAGGCCCGGCATGCTTTTCCTGGCGGCGGCGACGACGCGGGGAAGCAGATGGATCGACGCCGTGCTGCCGGTGCCGATGCGCACGCGACCGCTCGCGCCGTCTCGGTATGGCGTCATCGCCTCTTCCGCGGCCGCCGATTCGCGAAGCAGACGCCGTGCATACACGAGCAGGTCGTGCCCCGCCGCGGTGGGCTGCGCCCGCCGGCCGACACGCTCGATCAGCCGGACGCCGAGCCGCTGCTCAAGCGCTTTGACCTGCAGGCTGACGGCCGGTTGCGTCAGTCCTTCCTTGTCGGCCGCAGCCGTAAAGGTTCCGAGATCGGCGACGTTGACGAAGGTTGCGAGCTGATCGAGGTTGAGAGGCATACAAAAGAAATCCTTATGCATATCATAATATCCATAAGCTTCTTTCACGGCTTCTTCCAGCGCATCTTCTCTTCGTTGAGGAAAGGAAGAAGAGATGGCTTTGGAAACAAGCGAGCTTACTGAAACATTCCCTGTTGTCGGCCGATCGAAACTGCGCGAGATCATGTCTCGGGGTCGGCGGCTGCTGGCAGCCATCGAGCATCGCCTCGAAAAGCGTCACAGCCGCCGAAGGCTTTCGGAGCTGACGGAGGACGAGCTTCGCGATATCGGATTGACCGGTGCGCAGGCGAGGGCCGAGGCATCGAAGTCCTGGTTCTGGTCCTGACCGCGGCCGCGTGCTCCGGGATAGGGCGATCCTGCTCGAAATTGCCGGCGCCTTGTGGCACAACGGCTGTCTGGAAATCGAGCGCAGGAGCAGCATCATGGCGGAGATCGTATCCTTCCGGAAGGACGCAGACAGGATGGAGGAGGGTGGCTTGCTGGTACGCTCGCTGCAGGACGGCGTCTTGCGGCTCGTGCTCAACAATCCGCCGACCAACGTGCTATCGATCGCCCTTCTCGAAACGCTGATGGCCGCGCTTGAAAAGGCCGAAGTGGACCCGGATGTGCGCGTTGTCGTCATTGCCTCGACCGGCAACGTCTTTTCGGCCGGGCATGATCTCAAGGAACTCACGGCCCATCGCGCCGATGAAGATCAAGGCGCCGGCTTCTTCGAAAGAACCTTCCGGCTCTGCGCCGATCTGATGCTGAGGATCTCGCACCTATCGAAACCGGTCATCGCCGAGATCGACGGGCTTGCCACGGCCGCGGGCTGCCAGCTCGTGGCTTCCTGCGATCTGGCGATCTGCACGGATACCTCGACATTCTGCACGCCGGGCGTCAACATCGGCCTGTTCTGCTCGACGCCCATGGTCGCCGTTACCCGTGCCGCCTATCGCAAGCAGGCGATGGAGATGCTGTTGACCGGCGAAACGATCGACGCCTCGACCGCCAAGGATTTCGGTCTCGTCAATCGCATCGTGCCGAAGCAATATCTGGCGCAGGTTGTTTCCAAATATGCCGGCGTGATCGCCAGCAAATCGCCTCTGACCCTGAAGATCGGCAAGGAGGCCTTCTACCGCCAGCTCGAACTGCCGGCGGAGGCGGCCTATGATTACACCGCCAAGGTCATGGTCGAAAACATGCTGACGCAGGATGCGCAGGAAGGGATCGGCGCCTTCCTCGGCAAACGGAAGGCGGAATGGAAGGGCGAGTGATCACGCCAATTTCAGGACCAGTCCGCCGATGGCGATGACGACACCGGCGGCGTAGCGCCAGATACTCGCCTTTTCCTTGAATACGGTGACTGAGATCACCAGTGCAAAGAGGATTGCGGTTTCGCGCAAAGCGGCAACGGTGGCGACGGGCGCTTTTGTCATCGCCCAGAGTGCGAGCCCATAAGATGCGATCGAACCCGCGCCGCCGATCAGGCCACGCCACCAGTTGTGGCGGATATGCTTGGTCACGGCGAAAGCGCCACGCCGGAATGTCGCCCAGGCAAACAGCAGGACGGGCGGCAGCAGCGACATCCACAACGTGTAGGAAACCGCATTGCCGGAAAGGCGCGCGCCGATGCCGTCGACATAGGTATAGCTGGCGATGACGCAGGCATTGGCGAGCGAGAAAATGACGGCACGGCCGCTGCCGGCCCGCGCCTCCAGAGCGAGCGTCAGCACGCCGGCTGAGATTGTCATAATGCCCGCAAGAGCGCCGGCGGAAAGACTTTCATGCAGGATGACCCCGCTCGTCGCGGCAATCAGCAGCGGCGCGCAGCCGCGCATGAGGGGGTAGACGAGGCCGATATCGCCGGTCCGGTAAGCGGCGGCGACCAGCTGGAAATAGGCGAACTGCAGGACGGCCGAAGCGCCGATAAACGGCCAGGCGGCGGTTTGCGGCAACGGCAGGAAGGCGAGGAAAGGCAGCGCCGAAACCGCGCCGCCGGCTGAGATCAGCGCCGCGTCCAGCGATTTGTCACTGCCGGCCTTGACGATGGCGTTCCATGTCGCATGCAGCAATGCGCCGAAGAGAACGAGTAGGATGACGTCAACAGGCAAGGGAAAAAATCCGGAAGGAGACGAAAAAGAGCATACGCTTCGTCATAGGCGACCTAAATTCTTGAAAAGACAACTGCGATTTGCACGAAAATCAACGGCAGCCGTCGCGCCTTGCGGTCAGAACGTCGAATGACATCCCTCCAATTGGCCAACAATGACCACCAAGGGGGCAATTTTTACGTGCGCGCGACATGCGTTCAATCTGCGTTAGGCTTTCAACTATGAGATGTTTCTAATGGACGAGGGAACATAAGGCGGAATTACCATGAACAAAAACAGAAATAGCCCGGAGGGTTCCCATTGGCGACTATTCTATGCCGCTGAAATATAGATATTATTCTATAACTTTGATATAGCTGGAAATTTAAGCCAATGATTGCATAATCCAGAAAAAATCGCAGCGCGCGATTGAGCCAAGGCTATTATGAGGCGCGAGAGGCGAGCAGTTTCCGCGTCTGTCTGATCCGCGAAAATCATCAAAGCTGATGATGCGGAACGAAAAACATCCCGTCAAGGTTGTCGATGCTCTGACAGTTCAGGACCGGACACCGCGGATCGTCTTTCGAGGGGATATGGGCCCATTCCGCATAATCGGTCGCGTCGCAATAATCGCTGTTGCGGACATAGCGGTCGTAGAGCGGCAGCCCTCGGGGAGACTGGTAGCGGAAGATGACGGCGCCTTGATTGTGGATGGCCGCACGCACACTGGCACAGTTCATGGTGAGTGGATTGTAGCGCGAGATTGCCATGGCCGGCGATGCGGCGAGCACGAGCGTGAGGGCAAGAGCGATTTTTTTCATCGAATTATCCTCGTGTGGTATCCACTTCATATATACCGCAAAAGCGTGCGGCCGGTTTCAAGGAAATCTAAAAAACCTGCAGGCCGCGCCAAGGGGCTTTCGGAAGTGGAGAAACGGATATGAATCACGACGCCTACACGGATGATTATCTCGCCGGAATCCTGCATTCGGTAAAAACCATCGCGCTGACCGGCGCCTCGCCCAATCCGGCCCGACCGAGCAACGGCGTCATGGGTTATCTGCTGTCGCGCGGCTACGAGGTCATTCCCGTCAATCCGGGGCAGGCGGGCAAACAGATCCACGGCCGCACCGTCTATGCCCGGCTTGCCGACATTCCCGTGCCGATCGATATGGTGGACGTCTTTCGTGCCTCCGAATATCTGGATGGAGTGGTCGAGGAGGCGTTGGCGCTGACGCCGCTGCCGAAAGTCATCTGGTCCCAGCTCGGCGTACGCGACGATACTGCCGCGGCCAAGGCGGAAGCCGCCGGCATCAAGATGGTGATGAACCGCTGCCCCGCGATCGAGTATCCTCGTCTCGTCGCCTGAACTGCGATCGGCTGGATGGATTTTCCACGGAACGCCCACGGGTTGAAATGGATCGCGATTAACTTTCATCGCGGAGCGGCTATGATCCGCCCGTCAATAACAACTGGGGGACGACATGGCCAAGAACGATCCGGGATTTAACACGTTAGCGATTCATGCGGGCGCACAGCCCGACCCGGCGACCGGTGCGCGCGTAACGCCGATCTACCAGACGACCGCTTTCGTGTTCAACGATTCCGATCATGCCGCTGCCCTCTTTGGCCTGCAGGCCTTCGGCAACATCTACACCCGCATCATGAACCCAACGCAGGCCGTGCTCGAAGAGCGCGTCGCAGCGCTCGAGGGCGGGACGGCCGCCCTTGCGGTGGCCTCCGGCCACGCGGCGCAGATGATCGTCTTCCACACCATCATGCGTCCGGGCGAGAATTTCATTGCAGCCCGCAGGCTCTACGGCGGCTCGATCAACCAGTTCGGCCACGCCTTCGAGAATTTCGGCTGGCAGGTGCGCTGGGCCGATTCCGCCGATCCGGCAAGCTTCGAAAGCCAGATCGACGACAAGACACGCGGTATCTTCATCGAAAGCCTGGCCAATCCCGGCGGCACTTTCGTTGATATTGCCGCGATCGCCGACGTCGCGCACCGCAACGGCCTGCCGCTGATCGTCGACAATACGATGGCAACGCCCTATCTCATCCGCCCGATCGAGCATGGCGCAGACATCGTCGTGCATTCGCTGACGAAGTTTCTCGGCGGCCACGGCAATTCCATGGGCGGCCTCATTGTCGACGGCGGCACCTTCGACTGGTCGAAGTCGGGCAATTACCCGATGCTGTCGAGCCCGCGGCCGGAATATAACGGCATGGTGCTGCACGCGACCTTCGGCAATTTCGCCTTCGCGATCGCTGCCCGCGTGCTCGGCCTGCGCGACCTCGGACCGGCGATCTCGCCCTTCAATGCTTTCCTGATCCTGACCGGCATCGAGACGCTGCCGCTCAGGATGCAACGCCACAGCGACAATGCGATCGCTGTCGCCAGATGGCTGAAGGCGCACAGCAAGATCGCCTGGGTGAACTATGCCGGTCTCGAAGACGATCCGAACCACGCCCTGCAGCAGCGCTACTCGCCTAAGGGCGCAGGTTCCGTCTTCACCTTCGGCGTGAACGGTGGCTACGAAGCGGGCAAGGCGCTGGTCGAGGGGCTGGAGCTCTTCTCCCACCTTGCCAACATCGGCGACACCCGTTCGCTCGTCATCCATCCCGCCTCGACGACCCACCGGCAGCTCAACGACGAACAAAGGATCGCGGCCGGCGCCGGACCCGACGTTGTGCGCCTTTCCGTCGGCATCGAGGACGTCAAGGACATCATCGCCGATCTGGAGCAGGCGCTCTCGAAGATCTGAGTGTCCTTCGCAGCAAACGTTTGCAATTTCGCAGACTATGTTTGCCTAATTCAACCATAGGATCAGCGTCCGATTCGAGCAGAGTCGGGCGCTGATTTCGTTTTGGAAGGGCGGAAAAATTCAAAAAAGTAGGGCTTTCGCGAACGGGCTGAAAACATGGTTAGCAATTCGGTGACGGTCCTCGGAGCTGGCATGCCCCATAAAATTTCGCACTCTTTTGTTAAGAAACGGATCACCCGCGAAGGGGTCGTCACGTGACGGACGCCGAGGAAGCCGCGGCCCTCGCTGGATTTTCAGAGCCGCGACGAAGACCTCGCAAGAACTCGGTCTAGAGCTTGTGAGGGCTGACGTCTACTTCCGTATTCTACAGGCGCCTTGTGGCACTTGCGGCATATGAGAGCTGCAACATATGTTGCTCTAGTTTCCAGAATCCGTTTCGAGCACACATCTCGTTGACATCAACGCGCTGGAGACTACAATCTTCGATTGATAAAGTACGGAAGCTGACCAGTGAAAAGCCAAGTGCTCAAGGACTACCTTGTCTTTCTCGTGCCCGCGTTTGCCGTTCCGCTGGGCTTATATCTCACTGATCAGACCTCCTCGCCGACCAGTCTCTTCAAGCTGGGCTTGCTGTTTCCGCTCTTTTTGCTGGCGATGAAGGGACTGGCTGGTTTCTTTCCCCCCGAGAATCTGCGGGAACGCTCCGTAGCCCGAATAGCTGAATACGCTATCCTCCAGGGCTTGGTTTTTGCAGCATTTATGTCGATGTTCGGCGGCTTCATGCAACCTGAGTTGCAGTCGAGCTTCCTTTCGACGTTGCGTCAGTTTGCGTTCGCTGCTGTACCGGTGTCTGCGTTCCACTTTGCATCGGCGCTGAACACACAAAAGAAGCTGCGTGCCTCTTAAATGGTTCCACGAGCGCTATGGCCGAGGACTTAGTTGTCGGGCGGCGTATGCGCAGGTACAACGAAACGAAATTCGTAATCGAGTTGCACGGCATTCGGCCATGTCAGGCGACCACACCCTCGGCGGATCGGACTAATGTCGGTCATGGCCTCCAACCGGACGCTTCTGCCCACAATACTTACAGAGATGGACGAGCTTTCCAGTTCCGGTTCCGCGGATACCGCGGCTTAGGGTTCAGGAGATGTGGCAGGCAGAAGGCAATGGTCGGGTCGCCGGACGTTCCGCCAGCCTACTCTTATGTTCATTTGCAAGCTTTTTGGTCATGATTTTCCTTTCCGACTTTGACGACGGAGGGACCAGTGTGAAGCTGTTGAACAAAGGAGGAGACAGGGCGTTTTGACGACGGCTGGCATACTCTTATGCGCGGGTTGGATACCGCATTTCCGTTTGTTCGTCTGGGGCTACCTCGATCTAGGATCGGGCATGGACGGTGTCCGCCACATAGTAGGCGCGAGGATTCCCCACCGGAGCCCTGCCTCCATCTTTGTCCAACAGCAGATGACCTTTATGTTTCCACTAAAGCGTTGCTCTTCAAGCTGACCGATGAGGTCTAGCCTTTTGCCGTGGGTGCGACCTCCTGCCCGATCGCCCACAGGAATGCTGCCATTTCCCGAGCAATGGCAGTGACTGTGATGACCTTCGGCTTGCCTGCCGCCATCAGCTTGCGATACCGCGCGCAAAGCCTCACTTGGCCTTTCCAGGCAATCTCTCGAACTGTCCTCGGTAATCCCTCTAGCCGGGTCTGGATCTTCGGACTTACACGTGCGGGGAAGCGATACGTCCAGGCGCCTTCGATGAGGACCCGACGCACCCTTGCGTTGCCCGCCTTGGTGATCCCGCCCCGCTTGATCCGTGCGCCGGTTGAGCTCTCCGATGGCACGAGACCGAGATAGGCCATCAGCTGACGAGGATTGTCAAAGCGCCTGACATCGCCGATTTCGACGACAAAGGTAACCGCCGTCATGAATGCAACGCCGCGCATCGATTGGTAGGCGGCCACAACCGGGGCCATCGACCAGGATGCTGCAGTCTCCACCACCAACTCGGTCAGCCGGTCCAGGCGTACGCCGGCATCTTCGATGGCTTGGCAATATTCCGCCAACAGGATGTGGTGGGCGGGGTGATCGAAGGTCTGGCGTGCCAGCCATCTTGTATGGGCGCGCGTCCATGGGGTGCGACCGGTATAAATCCGGCCGTGGCGCAGGAGAAAAGACTGGAGTTGCTGGCGTGCCTGCTTCAACGCGCCGTTGGCAGCCTCGCGCGCCCGCACCAGGTCGCGGATCGCCTCATGAGCTTCATCCGGAACCCAGACCGCGGTCAACTCGCCCGCGCGGTGCAGGCGCGCCAGGCTGACGGCATCCCGGCGGTTGGTCTTCACCCGGTCGCCCACTCGCTTGGGCACCAGCGACGGCGCCACCACCACGCAGTCATGCCCCAGTTCGACAATCTGCCGGTAAAGACCGTAACCGGTCGGACCTGCCTCATAGCAGAAATGAAGCTTGGCTCCACGCTTGGAAAGCTTGTTGACCATCGATGCCACCGACGCCGGCTCCGAGGAGATGTCGCCGAAAAACCGCACCTCGCCGTTGCGCTCTCCATCCGCAACCGCCACTGAAATCTTCAGCTTCGACGTATCCAAGCCGATGAAAGTTACGCTATTCTCTTCCATGGTTCGCCCTCGCTTAAGCGTGGGGCTCGGCTCCGGCCTATCCAGAGCAATCCCCGAATTCAGCTTAGCGCGGGGGCGGGCCACCTTCACCCCACGAACATACGGTCTATTTCTGCTGTGCCGACATTTGCGGCGTCGAAAGTTGTCCGCCTCTCTTGCCCACTACCGTTTAGTAGCTGTTAAAGGTTTCGCCTTGGTATGCTGATGTTGTTCTTTATCCTTTTTGTTTTGCCGTACATCGTCGGTTTTGTCGCGCTCGCGTTCTGGCGACAAGGGTGGACGCTTATGACGGCAACTGTCGCAATGGTTGTTGTCTATTTGTATTCCAGAGGATCAGGGGATGGCCCCGGCGCGTTTGCGGCGAATGCCCTTCCAGCTGTCCTCGCGGTTGGAATTGCAGCCGGGCTAGTAACCAGCGTCATTGCCATGACGTCGAACTATCGATCTAGCCACATTGTGGCGACAATGTTCCCTCTCGGATATATCGCTGGATATACCGTAATCAGGTACTTCTGAAGCCGTCAGGGCTATCGCTACTGTCTGGAAGGGCTGCGTGGGAGCGGAACATCGACCCTAGTATTCAGGAATTAGCCTCACGAGCGTTGGTGCTATGCGCACTACCGTTCTTACGTGGCGTTCAACAATACCTTCCACCCCAATTACGGCCCTCGCCAATGCTTCGGCCCCGCCGGCGGCATTCGACAATGGGGCCGGACGAACGTACATCATTTGTTGCTTCGCACCTGCGGTAATTATCATACGATTGAAAACGCTAAATACTCACAAAAATCAGTTGCTTGCTCGATGTTTCTCGACTAGATTTTTTGCAGAAGAGTTCCGAATAACCGTCCCACGCCGACGATACTCAGCGGTCGTTTGACCTCGCTTGAGGGAGGATGATGACTTTGTTTGTCCGACTTCGTTTCTTCGCCATGGCGCAGCGAGTGCGTGATCTCGTCTCGATCCGATACCGACCTACGGCGGCAATCTGACGCGTCGTACCCCTTTGTTCCACTTTTCTAAGATGGTGCTCCTGTGTGGCGCGCCCGAGGTCTGCTATGCAAAGGCAAGCTGTCGTATTCAACGGTCAGGAAGTCGGGATCGCGGTCCCTGCCGAAAACCGCCTCAAATTCATCGCTGTCCGCTTTAATGTCATCGACCTGGACAACAGGCTCTTCGACACGGTTACCGAATCCGGCGCGCCATTACAGAGCATCTCGCGTCCAGCGGTCGTGCGATTACCTCTCACTGAGTGGCATAAACTTTGATCACCATCCCGAAGGCGGACTTCAAACGCCTTCAAGTACGCCTTCCCGAACGACGATGGCGGGAGCGTGGAGATCACGCTGACCTTTGAAGGAGCGGACATCCTCCGCACTGTGGCAGACAACGGGGCAGGGTGCCCGCCCGACCTTGGCGATGGGATCGGATCGAAACTCGTCAAGCCGATGGCGGCGCAGTTCCATGGCGAGGTGATCAGGCATCCCTCGGAGAAGGGGTGCCGTGTCGACGTCAGGCTGAGATAGCCCGACGAGAAATCGCAGGCTTTGTTCGCTTGTATCGAATATGGTTGTCGGGGCAGGGATTCGAACCCCGCGTCACAGCTCGAAAGCTGGAAGCAACCTCGGATACCCGAGGGATGGGGAGAGCGCCGCGCTCCGATTACGCTTACGCCCGACTGAAGCATTAACTCGCGGGCTTTGCGATTGTTCCTGATAGAGTGGCCCTGGGATCGCAAAGCGCAAGATCACCACGACCTTAACGGACAGGATAACTGCCGCCAGTGCCGCGACAAATTGATCACCTGGCCAAGGAGGTGTGCTAGGTCCCGTAGCGGCAGGTTCTTTCTCAGGAGAATGACATGATCACCCGACGCTCCGTCTTGACAACACCCCTCTTCGAGATTGCGATGCGCAATGCGGCCTCGGTCCGCACCAGCTTTCGTTCCCTGCGAAAGTTGGGCGGTCAGCCCCGCTCCAGCGGACAGGCGCATGATTTTCTTGGTCGCAATGTACGCTTTTTTGCGGTTGCAAAACTGAACATAGGTATGCTGCGAGAGCATTGGGGCCGAGCAATGGTATGCTGCGAAGATGTTGAACGTATACTGCGAACGCGCATGAAAAATCCAACGATTTCAACCTTGGCCTTGGCCCCCGCAAGCGTCGCTTCGAAGAACACTGAGATCGGAGGAACCCATGGTAACCACCGCGAATTTCATCACCTTCGGCATCGATGACCTCGATCCGGAGTTCGGCGCTCCGGAGCCTGGCCGGATCGTTTCCGGCGATCCGCAGTTCCGCACCTGGAGCCTGGAGGAGGCCGAAGGTGGCCTCTATTCCGGCATATGGGAGGCGACGCCGGGAAAATGGCGGATCGTCTACGACGAGTGGGAATATTTCAGCCTGCTCTCCGGCTATTCGATCGTGACGGAGGACGGCGGCGAACCGGTTCATCTGAAGGCGGGCGACCGGATGATCTTGAGACCCGGCTTCAAGGGAACGTGGGAAGTCGTTGAAACGACTCGCAAGGACTATGTGATCAAGGTCTGAGCAGCGCCCCGCAAACCGGCGACGACACGGGGCCTGTCCCGCTTTGCGGCGACTGCAGCCGTTTCTTCTGCGAATTGCCGCGTCTCTTTGCCAGATAAAACGCTTTTGATCTTTCGCATTAACGCCGCCTACATCGTCAAATGCTAGACCTTATCCGCAGCGCATTGCGGACATGATGTCTCCTGCCGTCCCCATAGACATGACCTTGCAATCGATCTTCTCGGAATTTGCATGTCGTCGAAACTTGCAGGTAGGCACGTTCGAGCCCAGACGTTTTCCATCATTGCGACAACCGTCTGCTTTCTTGTCGTCGCCCTCTTACTGACCGGCCTCATGAGCCACGTGGTCATCACGATGACTCGGTCGGCAAACGAGATCGACGACGCCAGGGCCAATCGCGCCGCCCGTGCGGCGATTGCGGCCTTTGTCAGTCGCCTTAGCGCGACGACAAGGGATAACGCCGTATGGGACGACGCCTATAGCGCGACCTCATCTCCGACTGCAGCCGATTGGGCCTATGAAAACTGGGGGAAAACCAGCGAGGACTATCCGCTATACGACGGGGCGATCGTGATTGGGCCTGACGGGTCTTCGATCATTTCCGCTTATGCAAAAGGCAAGCCTTTCCAGCCGGGCGCGTTTTTCGGTGAAGCCTTCTATCGGCAGATCAACGCGGCCGCCGATCCGGGACAGGCACCGATCATCAATTTCATCAGGACCGAAAACGGTCTCGCGGTGATCGCGTCACAGGCAATCCAGCCGTTCACGATAGATGGCGAGCTGCCGAAGCTCAGCGTCCTGACCCTTTACAAGGAATTCACATCGGAAGTTCTCGACACGCTTTCGAACGAACACGAGCTTGAAGGGTTGCGCCTTGCGGCCGCGCCCGAACAGGGCCTGCTGGACACGCCGATCAAGGACATGTGGGGTCAGGTTATCGGCCATCTCGTCTGGCCCAGCAAAGCGCCGGGAAGCGCCGTATTCCATCAGGTCTATCCTTATATTGCAGCCGCTACCATCATCCTCATGCTGTTCTTGTCCGGTGTTCTGCTGGTGGGCGCATCCGAGGCTCGACGCCTGCACCAATTGGCGCAAACGGCGCTTTTCGAGGCCACCCATGATAGCCTGAGCGGACTGTTGAACAGACATGGGCTTCTCAACCTGCTGGAAGAGCTGGAAGACTCGGGTTCTCCACGCCGCCTCCATCTGGTCGACCTCGATGGCTTCAAAGCCGTCAACGATGCCTGGGGGCATGCGGTTGGGGACGATTTGATCCGGATGGTCTCGGCCGCCCTGATGTCTTGTCATCCCGAAGTCGTTGATGCGGCCCGGCTCGGAGGCGACGAGTTCGCGCTCGTGCAGGTCGGGTCCGCCTCGGGCGAGGAGATGGAAAGAGCCATTCTGGCGCTCTTTGCCGAACCCTTCAAAATCGACGGACGAACGATCGAGGTTGGAGCAAGCATCGGCACCGCTGCACGCACAACCGACGTGTCGCCGCTGGAGCTCCTGCGTAGAGCGGATATGGCTCTTTATCGCGCCAAGGCAAATGGCCGTGGCCAGGCGGTCGAGTACGATTTCGAGCTGGACCGTGAGCGCCAACGTATCGCCGAGCTGGAAGGGCAGTTGAAGAGCGCCATCAATGATGGCGCGATCGAAGCCGTTTTCCAACCTCTCGTCTCCGCCTCGACCGGTGCTGTCACGGGTCTTGAAGCGCTGGCGCGCTGGAGAACGGCGACAGGCAATATCAGCCCGGAGATTTTCATCCCTCTCGCCGAGAGATGCGGCCTCATCGATGCGCTCGGCGCTCACATGCTGAAAACATCGATCGAACATGCCAGGAACTGGCCCGACCTGGCGTTGTCGGTGAATGTCTCGCCGATCCAGCTCTGCAATCCGGAATTTGCCGCCGAGGTGATCTCGCTCCTGCGGGAACTCGATTTCGATCCGCATCGACTGACGTTGGAGATCACCGAAGGCGTTCTGATCACCAATCCGGATCAGGCCCGGCGCTCGATCGACCAGCTCAAGCGCGTCGGCATCAAGTTCGCGCTCGATGACTTTGGCTGCGGCTACGCAAGCATCGGCGCATTGCGGCAGTTCGGCTTTGATCGCATGAAGATCGACCGATCGCTCGTGTCCGCTCTCGACGAGGCTACAAATGGCGCGGATGTTCTTCGGGCAACCATCTCGCTTGCGACCGCTCTGCAGATTCCGGTCACCGCCGAAGGGATCGAGAACAGCCGCCAGGCTGCGATCCTGCGAGACGCCGGGTGCGATCAGCTTCAAGGCTATCTGATGGGCAAGCCTATGTCGGCGCGCGACATATCCACCAAGCTGCGGGAAGAGACCGCCGCTTAGTGCCCATTGGATTCCGCCGTCGCTGCCTTGACGGAGGAGGTCGGCTCGGGATTTAATTCTGACGTCTGAGAGCGACATTTTCGGCCATGGCTGCGGCAATCCACCACAGCGATGCGTCAATCTATCCCAATGTTTTTGCTAAGGCTTTGTTAAATCCCGGATTCGGCGGAAAGACTGCGGGCGCAGCCTTCGATGCACGGCCTCTCAGTCGGTTTCAACGGTCAAAATCCGTCATCAAACTGCAATAAAACGCGCCTAGCCCGCCTCGTGTGACGGGAATTTCAGCGCCCCCGACAATGGACACCCCCTCCATGGTGCTGGTCTCGTTGTCCTTCAATTCCATTAGGGAAGCGCTTCATATGCTCACCAAGACACTCCTTTCGGCCTGCCTCGGCGCGGGTCTGGTTGCCGCGCTGGCAGTTTCGGCGTCCGCCGCCGACATCACCGGCGCCGGCTCCACCTTCGTCTATCCGGTCCTCTCCAAGTGGTCTGCGGACTACAACAAGCAGACCGGCGACAAGCTGAACTATCAGTCGATCGGCTCGGGCGGCGGTATCGCTCAGATCAAGGCTGCAACGGTTGACTTCGGCGCGTCCGACAAGCCGCTCGAGCCGAAGGAGCTGTCCGACGGCGGCTTCGGCCAGTTCCCGCTCGTTGTCGGCGGCATCGTGCCCGTCATCAACGTCAAGGGCATCAAGTCGGGCGAGCTGAAGTTCACCGGTAAGGTTCTCGCCGACATCTACCTCGGCAATGTCACCAAGTGGAACGACAAGGCCATCGCCGATCTGAACCCGGGCTTGAAGCTGCCCGACAGCCAGATCGCCGTCGTTCACCGTTCGGACGGTTCGGGCACCTCCTTCAACTGGACGAACTACTTCTCCAAGGTCAACGAGGACTGGAAGAGCAAGGTCGGTGAGGGCACCGCCGTCAACTGGCCGGTCGGCATCGGCGGCAAGGGCAACGAAGGCGTTGCCGCTTACGTCACCCGCGTCAAGGATTCGATCGGCTACGTCGAATATGCCTACGCCCTGCAGAACAAACTGCCTTACGCTCTGATCCAGAACGCGGCCGGTCAGTACCCGAAGCCGAGCGCCGAAAGCTTCTCGGCTGCCGCTGCGAGCGCCGAATGGACCAAGGCTCAGGACTTCTACCTGATCATGACCAACGCTCCGGGCGAAAAGGCCTGGCCGGTGACCGCCACGACCTGGGCGATCATGTATAAGGACCCGAAGGACGCGGCACGCTCCAAGGCTGCCTTCGCCTTCTTCAAGTGGGCCCTCGAAAACGGCCAGAAGGAAGCTTCCTCCCTCGATTACGTTCCGCTTCCGGAGACCCTGGTGAAGCAGATCGAGGACTACTGGACGGCTTCCTTCAAGGGCTGATCCCTGCAGGACACGCGTTCGGAGCGGGAAGCCAGGCTTTCCGCTCCGAATGCCTTTGACATTTGACTTTGATACCCCCTCAAAGCAGTCGAGCGTATAATATGAGCGAAGCATTGGCATCGCTGCCTGCCTCCGGAGCGGGCGTGAAGCGTCGCGATGGCGCGACCGGCGATCGTATTTTCTATTGGATAGTTTTGGGCTGCGGCCTGTTTGTTCTCGCAGCATTGCTTGCCGCCGCAACCTCCATGACCCTGGGCGGGCTTCAGGCGTTCCGGACCTTCGGGTTTGGCTTTCTGACCGGCACGGAATGGGATCCGGTTGCCCAGCAGTTCGCGGGTCTCGTGCCGATCTACGGCACGCTGGTCACCTCGGCGCTTGCCATGATCATCGGCGTTCCCGTCAGTCTCGGTATTGCGGTTTTCATCACCGAAGTCGCGCCGCGCTCCATCCGCGGCCCGATCGGCGGCGCCGTCGAGCTTCTCGCCGGCATCCCTTCGATCATTTACGGCATGTGGGGTCTTTTCACCTTCGCCCCCTTCATGTCGGATTACGTTCAGCCGGTGCTGATCGACTGGCTTGGCCCGATCCCGGTGATCGGCGCGCTGTTCTCGGGCGCTCCGCTGGGCATCGGCATGCTGACGTCGGGCATCGTGCTGGCGATCATGATCATCCCCTTCATCTCCTCGGTCATGCGCGACGTCTTTCTGGTCGTTCCTGCGCAACTGAAGGAATCGGCCTATGCGCTGGGTTCGACCAAGTGGGAAGTGGTGCGTGACATCGTCATCCCGCACACGCGCACCGCTGTCGTCGGCGGCATCTTCCTCGGGCTCGGCCGCGCGCTTGGAGAGACCATGGCGGTGACCTTCGTCCTCGGCAACACCCATAATATCGCCGTGTCGCTGATGGAGCCGGGCACCTCGATCGCCGCGACGCTCGCCAACGAGTTTGCCGAGGCCTCGGACGATCTCTACAGATCGTCGCTCTCCGCGCTTGGCCTCATTCTTTTCGTCGTGACCTTCATCGTTCTGGCCGCCGCCAAGCTCATGCTGGTGCGCATGGCAAAACAGAGGGGAGAGTAATCATGGCCACCTATTCGGGCTCCCTCTACCGCCGCCGCCAGATCGGCAGCGCGATTGCGCTGACGCTCTGCGGTCTCGCCACCGTGCTCGGCCTGGTTTTTCTGGTCTGGATCCTCTGGACGACGCTGATACACGGCCTGTCGGCGCTAGGCCCCAGTCTTGTCACCGAAATGACGCCGCCGCCCGGCGAAGACGGTGGCGGTCTCGCCAACGCCTTCATGGGCAGCCTGCTGATGGTCGCGCTCGCCGTCGTCATCGGCACGCCGATCGGCGTGCTCGCCGGCACCTATCTGTCGGAGTTCAGCCGCGGCAAAAAGATTGGCGAGACGATCCGCTTCGTCAACGACATCCTGCTCTCGGCGCCGTCGATCATCATCGGCCTGTTCGTCTATGAACTGGTCGTCCGGCCGACGGCGCGCTTCTCCGGCTTTGCAGGCGGCATTGCGCTTGCCTTCATCTTCCTGCCGGTCGTGGTGCGCACGACCGACGAGATGTTGCGGCTGGTTCCGGATGTGATGCGCGAGGCGGCACTTTCGCTCGGCATCCCGCGCTGGAAGGTCACGGTCAACATTCTCTACCGCGCCGCTTCCACGGGTATTCTGACCGGCATCCTGCTCGCCATTGCCCGTATCTCGGGCGAAACCGCGCCGCTCCTCTTCACGGCTCTGAACAACCAGTATTGGAGCCTGGATATGTCGCAGCCGATAGCGAACATTCCGGTCGTCATCTTCCAGTTCGCTATGAGCCCCTATGAGCAATGGCAGAATCTCGCCTGGGCCGGTGCCTTCGTGATGACCGCTGTCGTTTTGATTCTGAGCGTCGTTTCGCGCTCTGTCCTGAACCGAAAAGGCGGGAAATGATGCTTCAGTCCTCAGATACTTTCGATGCCGTCAGCAAGTCCGAAAAGGCGAGGGCCAAAGACAAGATCACTCTCGAGAAAGTCAATTTCTACTATGGCGACGCCCACGCGATCAAAGATGTGAGCCTGAGCTTCCCCGAGCGCCAGGTCTCGGCCCTGATCGGTCCGTCGGGCTGCGGCAAGTCTACGCTGCTGCGCATCCTCAACCGCATCTACATGCTCTATCCGAAGATGCGCGCGACTGGCTCGATCAAGCTCGACGGCAAGAATATCCTTGATCCGAGTTTTTCGATGAATGAACTGCGCGCCCGTGTTGGCATGGTTTTCCAGAAGCCCGTGCCGTTTCCGATGTCGATCTATGACAACATCGCATACGGCATTCGCCACCACGAGCGCTTGGGCAAGGCCGATATGGACGTCCGGGTCGAGCAGGCGCTGCGCCAGGCGGCTCTCTGGGATGAGGTCAAGGACAAGCTGAAGGGTAGCGGCCTCGGCCTCTCTGGCGGTCAGCAGCAGCGTCTCTGCATCGCTCGCGGCGTGGCGCTACGTCCTGAGGTTCTGCTTCTCGACGAGCCGACCTCGGCCCTCGACCCGATCTCGACCGCCAAGGTCGAAGAGCTGGTCTCGCGGCTGAAGGGCGAGTTCACCATCGTGATCGTCACGCACAACATGCAGCAGGCAAGCCGTATCTCCGACAACACCGCCTTCATGTATTTGGGCGAGTTGATCGAATACGGCCCGACCACGGAAATCTTCCAGTCGCCGAAGGTCAAACGCACGGAAGATTACATTACGGGCCGTTACGGCTGATACGGCATTCCCTCCGCGAAAAGAAACGGCCGGTGCGCTGTGAGCACACCGGCCGTTTTCGTTTGCAGGTGCTGATGTGGCGGCCTACCAGACGAGATCCAGGCGATCGAGGCCGTGGAAGTGATAGACGTCCTTGACGATGGGCGTCTTGGCAAGCTTGAGACTCGGCAGGCGCTGGAACAGGATCGGCAGCACGACGTTGAGCTCCAGCCGTGCCAGCGGTGCGCCGATGCAGAAATGGATGCCGGCGCCGAAGGAGAGGTTGGGTGCTTCGTTGCGGTCGGGCTTGAAGGTCAGGGGATCGCTGAATTTCGCCGGATCGAGATTGGCGGCGGCGAGGATCATGCTCACCTTGTCGCCACGCTTGAACTCCACACCGTCGATCTCTGCAGGTTCTAATGCCCAGCGCTGGAAGATGTGGACGGGCGCGCAGATACGCAGGGACTCCTCGACGGTGCGTTCCGTTGCGGTTTCGTCGCCGAAAAGCTCAGCCGGATCGTAGCCGCTATCCAGAATGATGCGCACCGAATTGCCGATCTGGTGGACTGTCGCTTCATGGCCGGCATTGAGCAGCACGATGGTCGTTGAAACCAGCTCGTCTTCCGTCAGGTACTGGCCCTTGTGCTCGGTATGGATCATATGCGTCAGCAGGTCGTCGCGCGGTTCGGCCCGGCGCTCGGCAATGACGGTCTTCACATAATCGGAAAATTCCCGTGCCGCCTGCTCGGCCGCATCTTCGTCCGCGCGGGTGCGCCCGAACATGTACATGCGCACATAGGCATGCGACCATTTCAGCAGCTGCGGTCCCATTTCTTCTGGAATGCCGATCATGCGTGCGATCATCGTCACCGGGATGATATCGGCAAAGGCCGAAAGAAGCTCGACTTCGCCCTTGTCGGCAAAGGCGTTGATCAGCCTGTTGGCAAGGTCTTCGATTTCCGGCTTCATCTTCTCGACATGGCGCGAGACGAAGGCGCGGTTGACGAGGGTGCGCAGCCTCGTGTGTTCCGGCGGCTCCAACTCGAGCAGCGAATAGCGCTCGGCAAGATCGAAGGCGGCGATATGCGGCTCGGGTTCGGCAAGGCCAAGTTCCTCGCGGCTGGCAATATGCAGGATCTGCCGGCCGAAGCGCCGGTCGCGCAGCAGCCCGTTTACATGATCGTAGCCGGTCACGAACCACTGCTTCTGCTGCTCCCAATAGAAGGTGGGGCAATGGGCATGGAGCGCGGCATAGACCGCGTTCGGGTTGCCGTAGAAGGCCGGGTCGCTGCCGTCGAGCGACACATGGCGGGTTACGGGATCAATCTTGAGGAAGGGCGGTATCGTCATGTCCCGAGGCTTAGCGGATTTGCCGGGCCTCGGAAAGATGCGGAGGAGGGAACGGTGGAACGCTCAGCATCGGGCGAGCGCTCCATCACTTTAAATTTTCCCTCTAACCCTGAGAATCGATTCCGATTTTCGGATCGGCGTGTTAGCCGGCCCTCGAGAGCTGGCCCATGCGCCGCAGCGCCTCGACCTGGTCGTCGACCGTCGGCACGAGTTCGCCGGCGGTGTTGTCCGGCGTCGCTGGCGCCGGGGCTGCTGCCTCCGCTTCGCCGAAGGTGACAGTGCAGTTGCGGCCAGCACCTTTTGCCGCATAGAGCGCCCGGTCGGCGGCCGAGATCAGCTTGTCGATATTGGCTTCGATCGAGGAGGCCAGCGCGATGCCGATGCTGACCGTGACCGGAACGATCGCCTCGCCGGTGCTGACGGGAAGACGGCAGAATTCGGTGCGGATCGCTTCGGCAATCGCTTCGGCTTCCGTTTGGTCGGCGACGGCTGCGAAGGCTGCGAATTCCTCGCCGCCCATGCGGCCGAAGATGTTGTTCGGAATATACTGGCGGGCCATGCGGGCAAACGCGGTCAGCACGGCATCGCCGGACTGGTGGCCGAAGCGGTCGTTGACGCGCTTGAAATGGTCGAGATCGAAAAGCATGACCGCGACCTGGCGCTGCTCGTTATGGGCTCTTTCCTGGATGGCGCCGAAATAGCCGAGCAAGCCGCGGCGGTTGAGCACGCCGCTCAGCGCATCGGTCAAGGTCAGCGCGCGTAGGTGGCGTTCGGAACGCTCCATGATCAGCCGACAGGTGAAGGCAAAGGCGATGGTAAGCAGGAAGGCGCTTGCCATGGCGGAGGCGCCGGCGAGATTGGTTGCGTCGATTTCGCTCGGCAGCGTCAGCGCCATCGTCAGCGCAGAGCCGAAGCACAGGCAGCCCTGAATGACGAAGACGCCCATCAGTTTGACGCGGGTGCGCTCGCGGCGCATGTCGCCGGCGGCAACCGCCATGGCGAGTGCCGTGGCGCCTGTCGCAGAAGCGAGATTGTAGAGCACGACGCGGTTCGAATAATCATCGTTGACCCAGGGCAGGAAAACTCCGGCCAGCCAGATGACCGGCGGCAGCAGCGCCCACCATTCGATCCTCTTGCGCTCGAGCGCAAGGAAGCCCGCCACCCAGGCGCTCTGGCCGAGCAGCGCAATGGCATTGCCGGTCTCGATGGAAAGCACGCTCGGGATTTGGCCACGCAACGCGATCATCGCAAAGCCGATGCCGGTCAGCAGAAAACCGAAGCCCCAATAGAGATAGGCCTCGTTCCTGACGTTGTGACGCCAGGCGACGAAGAGCACCAAAGCCAGCGTCATGGCCTCCGAACACCAGATGGCGAGACCCGTAGCGATATTGAACACGGCAGCAAACCCCTTGTCTGTCGGCCCGTTTCTGTTGGCTCGCATCCTTGCCGAGGAAGCTCGCCACTTTCTTAATGCCGCTGCACTGCGGTATGGTTTTGTGCCGATATCTGCCGGTAGGCTTTCCGTTGGGTAAACGTGTGTGAGCACTGTCGAATGGAGTAAGGCTTTCTTCATCCTGTCATGGAGAAAAGCCGGGGGAGACCTTGCGAAGGGCTCGCCGTTAACAGGCGTTTTGAGGAAAGAGGCTACCACGAGCCGCAAGTAGAGCCGTCTTGCCCCGCCTTCTTAACGTTATCCTCATGCGTGTCTTGAAGAGGAGGGCAGGGACACTCTATGTAGGGATAAGACATTTTCTTTGATTCCCGGCGCCGGCCGGCGAGACGTTGACAAAGGACGCACATGAGAAACCCAGTCGATACCGCAATGGCCCTCGTGCCGATGGTCGTGGAACAGACCAATCGCGGTGAACGCTCCTATGACATCTATTCCCGCCTGTTGAAGGAACGCATCATCTTCCTGACGGGTGCCGTCGAGGATCATATGGCGACGCTCGTCTGCGCCCAGCTTCTCTTCCTCGAGGCCGAAAACCCGAAGAAGGAAATCGCGCTTTACATCAATTCGCCCGGCGGCGTCGTCACCGCAGGCATGGCGATCTACGATACGATGCAGTTCATCAAGCCCGCGGTTTCGACGCTCTGCATCGGCCAGGCCGCGTCCATGGGTTCGCTGCTGCTTGCGGCCGGCCACAAGGACATGCGCTTCGCCACCCCGAATTCCCGCATCATGGTGCATCAGCCTTCGGGCGGCTTCCAGGGCCAGGCCTCGGACATCGAGCGCCACGCCCGTGACATCCTCAAGATGAAGCGCCGCCTGAACGAGGTCTATGTCAAGCACACCGGCCGCACCTATGAGGAAGTTGAAAAGACGCTTGATCGCGACCATTTCATGGATGCCGATGAGGCCCAGGGCTGGGGCGTGATTGACAAGGTTCTGACCTCGCGCCTCGAAATGGAAGGCGAGCAGGCCTAGTAATTAATAGGGATGGTGTTTTCCTCGCCACAGTTCTATCTCATTTGTGATCGAACAAGGCTTTCATCCGGCGACGAAGACGCTAATAGTAACTATTAATGCTATGTTGAATTTTTATGACATAGCATTTGGCATTCGAAGGGGAATTCGTTGCCGCCGGAACCCGGACATGATTGATTGGGCCCGGTTCGTAGCCCCTGAAGCCCTTCTCGGCAAAGGCTCCGGAAACGGAGTGCCGCCAGGAGCTGATTGAGTGGACCGCGATTTCACCTTGAAATGCGGCGTGCTGGAAGGAAAGTGATATGAGCAAGGTCAGCGGCAGCAACGGCGGCGACAGCAAGAACACCCTCTATTGTTCGTTCTGCGGAAAGAGCCAGCACGAAGTCCGGAAACTGATTGCCGGACCGACCGTGTTCATCTGCGATGAATGCGTCGAATTGTGCATGGACATCATCCGCGAGGAGAACAAGTCCTCGATGGTCAAGTCCCGTGACGGCGTCCCCACGCCCCAGGACATCATCAAGGTCCTCGACGAATACGTCATCGGCCAGCGGCAGGCGAAGAAGATCCTGTCGGTCGCCGTTCACAACCACTACAAGCGCCTGGCACACGCCTCCAAGAACGGCGAAGTCGAGCTGGCGAAGTCGAACATCATGCTCGTCGGCCCGACCGGCTGCGGCAAGACCTATCTTGCCCAGACGCTCGCCCGCATCATCGACGTTCCCTTCACCATGGCTGATGCGACGACGCTGACCGAGGCCGGTTACGTCGGCGAGGATGTGGAAAACATCATCCTGAAGCTCCTGCAGGCGGCGGACTACAATGTTGAGCGCGCGCAGCGCGGCATCGTCTACATCGACGAAGTCGACAAGATCTCGCGCAAGTCCGACAATCCGTCGATCACCCGTGACGTCTCGGGCGAGGGCGTGCAGCAGGCGCTCCTGAAGATCATGGAAGGCACGGTCGCTTCCGTTCCGCCGCAGGGTGGGCGCAAGCATCCGCAGCAGGAATTCCTGCAGGTCGACACGACGAACATTCTGTTCATCTGCGGCGGCGCTTTCGCCGGCCTCGACAAGATCATCTCCGCCCGCGGCGAGAAGACCTCGATCGGCTTCGGTGCGACCGTCAAGGCCCAGGACGACCGCCGCGTCGGCGAAGTCCTGCGCGAACTGGAGCCGGAAGACCTGGTCAAGTTCGGCCTCATCCCCGAGTTCATCGGCCGTCTGCCGGTTCTGGCGACGCTTGAGGATCTTGACGAGGATGCGCTGATCCAGATCCTGTCCGAGCCGAAGAATGCACTGATCAAGCAGTATCAGCGCCTGTTCGAGATGGAAGACGTGGAACTGACCTTCCACGAGGATGCGCTTCGCGAAATCGCCCGCAAGGCGATCGTGCGCAAGACCGGCGCCCGCGGCCTTCGCTCGATCATGGAGAAGATCCTGCTCGACACGATGTTCGAGCTGCCGACGCTGGAAGGCGTGCGCGAGGTTGTCATCTCCGAGGAAGTGGTGCGCGGTTCTGCCCGTCCGCTCTACATCTATGCCGATCGTCAGGAAGAAAAGGCCAACGCTTCCGCGTGACCTTGTGACTTTCACACGATTATTTTGAGGGGCTTGCCGTCGGCAAGCCCCTTTCTATTTGAAAAACCATGCGAGGCACTGTTAGTATTTTGCGGATGGGAACCGCAATTGCCCTTGCCGATATTGCGCAAGGGGTGGTGCTTGGCAAAGATGCAGTGATTCCGTAAGCCTATTGTTGGCGTTTGTATTTTAGCCGGGTCGGAAGTGGTAAGCGCCGGTCCAGCCACGCGCTTCATAGTGTTGGCGTTCCGTTGTAACAAAGCTGTCACATCCGGGGAACGCGGGCGTTAGCGTGGCTTGAAAAGCGTAGTCAGAACCTCCACTTGTAGAGCCAAGTGAGAGTGCCGGCCGGTCCCAAGCGGCCGTGCAGAGAGCCCGGCAACGGGACGATGGAAAGGACAAAAGAATGACGAAGAAAACGTCTGTAGCGAGCAGCACCGCCTACCCTGTTCTGCCCTTGCGCGACATCGTGGTTTTCCCGCATATGATCGTGCCGCTGTTCGTCGGACGGGAAAAGTCGATCCGTGCGCTCGAAGAGGTCATGGGTTCCGACAAGCAGATCATGCTGGTGACGCAGATCAACGCCAGCGACGACGATCCGGACCCTTCGGCGATCCACAATGTCGGCACCGTGGCGAACGTATTGCAGCTGCTCAAGCTGCCTGATGGCACCGTCAAGGTTCTCGTCGAAGGCCGTGCACGCGCCGAGATCGACGCCTATACCAGCCGCGAGGATTTCTACGAGGCGCTCGGCCATGTGCTCGACGAGCCGCATGACGATCCGGTCGAGTTGGAAGCTCTGTCGCGCTCGGTCGTTTCGGAATTCGAGAGCTATGTGAAGCTCAACAAGAAGATTTCGCCCGAAGTGGTTGGCGCCGCCAGCCAGATCGACGACTATTCCAAGCTCGCCGATACGGTCGCCTCGCATCTGTCGATCAAGATCACCGAGAAGCAGGAAATGCTGGAGACCACCAGCGTCAAGGCCCGCCTCGAAAAGGCGCTCGGCTTCATGGAAGGCGAGATCTCGGTCCTGCAGGTCGAAAAGCGCATCCGCTCGCGCGTCAAGCGCCAGATGGAGAAGACCCAGCGCGAATACTATCTCAATGAGCAGATGAAGGCGATCCAGAAGGAGCTCGGCGACGGCGAGGAAGGCCGCGACGAGATGAGCGAGCTTGAAGAGCGCATCTCCAAGACCAAATTGTCCAAGGAAGCCCGTGAAAAGGCCGATGCGGAGCTGAAGAAGCTGCGCCAGATGAGCCCGATGTCGGCCGAAGCCACCGTCGTGCGCAACTATCTGGACTGGCTGCTCGGCATCCCCTGGGGCAAGAAGTCGAAGATCAAGGCCGATCTCAACAATGCCGAGAAGATCCTTGAAGCCGATCACTTCGGTCTCGACAAGGTCAAGGAGCGCATCGTCGAATATCTCGCCGTGCAGGCCCGCGCCACCAAGATCAAGGGTCCGATCCTGTGCCTCGTCGGCCCTCCGGGCGTCGGCAAGACCTCGCTCGCCCAGTCGATCGCCAAGGCGACCGGCCGTGAGTATGTCCGTATGGCTCTCGGCGGCGTTCGTGACGAAGCCGAAATCCGCGGTCATCGCCGCACCTATATCGGCTCGATGCCCGGCAAGGTCATCCAGTCGATGAAGAAAGCGAAGAAGTCCAACCCGCTGTTCCTGCTCGACGAAATCGACAAGCTCGGCCAGGATTATCGTGGCGACCCGTCTTCGGCCCTGCTCGAGGTGCTCGATCCTGCGCAGAACTCGACCTTTATGGACCACTACCTGGAAGTCGAATACGACCTGTCGGACGTGATGTTCATCACGACGGCGAATACGCTGAACATTCCTGCGCCTCTGATGGACCGCATGGAGATCATTCGTATCGCCGGCTACACCGAGGATGAAAAGCGCGAGATCGCCAAGCGGCACCTGCTGCCGAAGGCCATCAAGGAACATGCGCTGCAGCCGGAAGAATTCTCGGTCAGCGACGACGCCCTGATGGCGATCAGCCAGCAGTATACCCGTGAAGCCGGTGTCCGCAGCTTCGAACGCGAACTGATGAAGCTCGCCCGCAAGGCGGTCACCGAGATCATCAAGGGCAAGACGAAGTCCGTTCATGTGACGGCCGCCAACATTGCCGACTATCTGGGCGTTCCGCGCTTCCGCCATGGCGAAGCCGAGGGCGAGGATCAGGTCGGCGTCGTGACCGGTCTTGCCTGGACGGAAGTCGGCGGCGAACTGCTGACCATCGAAGGCGTGATGATGCCGGGCAAGGGCCGCATGACGGTCACCGGCAATCTGAAGGATGTGATGAAGGAATCGATCTCGGCAGCGGCTTCCTATGTCCGCTCGCGCGCCGTCGATTTCGGCATCGAGCCGCCGCGCTTCGACAAGAGCGACATCCACGTGCACCTGCCGGAAGGCGCAACGCCGAAGGATGGCCCCTCGGCAGGCGTGGCGATGGCGACCGCCATCGTCTCGATCATGACCGGCATCCCGGTGAACAAGCATGTGGCCATGACCGGTGAAATCACCCTTCGCGGCCGTGTGCTGCCGATCGGCGGTCTCAAGGAAAAGCTGCTGGCAGCACTTCGTGGCGGCATCAAGAAGGTGCTGATTCCGGAGGAAAACGCCAAAGATCTGGCGGAGATTCCGGACAACGTGAAGAACAGCATGGAGATCATCCCGGTATCCCGGATGGGCGAGGTGATCAAGCATGCACTGATCCGGCGGCCGGAGCCGATCGAGTGGGATGGCACGGTGGAAACGCCGGTCATCGCATCGGTCGAAGGCCTTGATGATACGGGCGCAGCCATAGCGCATTGAGTGGCGCTTGCCACATTTATGCCCCATTGGCGCAAAAGACGCGAAAAGGCTGGCGGAAACGCCAGCCTTTTTTGTGAAAACGTCATGGAGACGCTTGCTTTTCCTTGATTTGCAGGGCTTTTGGGTTCCCGGCGGGCCTGATGAAACCTATTCTGCGCCTAGCTTACATTTGAGTCGTTTCATACCATTTAGAAAGGGGTGGAAACATGAACAAGAATGAACTCGTGTCCGCAGTAGCCGAAAAGGCTGGACTGACGAAGTCTGACGCGGCTTCCGCTGTCGACGCGGTTTTCGACGTTGTACAGGCCGAACTCAAGAACAAGGGCGACATCCGCCTCGCGGGTTTCGGTAGCTTCACTGTTTCTCATCGTGCCGCAACGAAGGGCCGCAACCCGTCGACCGGCGCTGAAGTCGACATTCCGGCACGCAACGTGCCGAAGTTCACGCCCGGCAAGGGCCTGAAGGATGCCGTCAACGGCTGATTGGATAGTCCGCCAGCCGTACACGAGAGCGGCTGCGCAGGATTTCGGAGGGGTTCGGCATCGCTGAGCCCCTCTTTGTTTTTGTCGCTTGCCGCATGCAGCGCTTTGTTCTACGAACGAAGCCGTTCTCAGGGCGGGGTGAAAGTCCCCACCGGCGGTAAGGGCTGCGGCCCGAGCCCGCGAGCGCCTTCCGAAGCTTTAGCCGGGGAGGGGTCAGCAGATCCGGTGCGATTCCGGAGCCGACGGTATAGTCCGGATGAAAGAGAATGAGCGTGACCGCATGCGGGCAGGGAACTGCCTGTTTCTGCGTGCCGTCGCCTCATACGTCCTGATTTATGTTTGGTCCTTGTTCCGGATGGAAGACATGAATCAGAATTCCCTTGCAGTCCCGCGTTCCCGCGCCTTTGCCGGCGCAGCCTTCATGGTGCTCGGAGGCGTGGCCTTCTCGCTCCTGAATGTGGTCACCCAATGGCTGACCATGAAGCTCGCCTTTCCCCCGGCCTCCACGGCCTTCTGGCAATATGGCTTCGCCTTCCTTTTCTCTTTGCCCTTTCTGCGCAAATCAGGCCTTTCCGCCATGCGGACGGATTATCCGTGGCGGCATGTCGTGCGCGTCGTCTTTGCCGCGCTCGGCGTCGAGGCCTGGGTTTCGGGCCTTGCCTCGGTGCCGATCTGGCAGGCGATCGCACTCGTCATGACCTCGCCCTTTTTCATCATCCTCGGCGCCCGCCTGTTCCTCGGTGAACGAGTCGGCCCCGCCCGCTGGGCGGCGACGGCTGTCGGCTTTGGCGGCGCGATGATCATCCTCCAGCCATGGTCGGACAGCTTCAGCTGGGCAGCTCTGCTACCTGTTCTCTCGGCGCTTCTCTGGGGCGCATCGTCTCTCATCACCAAGAACCTGACCGGCATCGAGAAGCCCGAGACCATCACCGTCTGGTTGCTGGTGATGCTGACGCCGATCAACGGCGGCCTGGCATTAGCCGCAGGCTTCGTCGTGCCGACGGGCACGACGCTGGCTCTCTTCCTGCTGGCGGGCCTCCTGACTGTTGTGGCGCAATATCTGCTGACCCTTGCCTATGCCAGCGCCGACGCCGCCTACGTGCAGCCGTTCGACGACCTCAAACTACCGCTGAACGTGCTCGCGGGCTGGCTATTCTTCGGCTATGCGCCGGCCGGCTATCTTTGGCTCGGGGCAGCACTCATTCTCGCCGCGTCGCTTTTCATCATGAGGAACGAGATGCGCCGGGAAAGGGAACCGGCCTGACGCAGACCCTCTGAAATGTCGTGGGCGATCGGCACCGGCGGCGACGCGACGCTCTGGATCGCCGTCCGTAGGTGATGAAAGCCGCTGGAACTATCAAGCAGACGACTTCGCCTTTCTGTACTCCTTGCCCATCCTGCGAAGGTCGGACGGCCCGACGGACCTAGGTCATGAATTTGGGCAGCGCGGCCGCCAATGCGTCGACGGCGAGACGGATCCTGAGCGGCAGGTGCGGTGTCTGCAGCCACAGTGCATGGCAGTCGTAGAGAAACTCCGGCTGACCCGGCAGCAACACTTCGAGCGCTCCAGCCCGCACGCGGTCGCGGATGAGCCAGTAGGGCAGCCAGGCGA